>NZ_BSTN01000001.1:0-141107 GCF_030269545.1 Actinomadura sp. NBRC 104425
GTAGTCCTTGGTCTCCACCGCCTGGCACAGCGCGGCCAGCGTCGCGGCGTGCGCCTGCTGCTGGGCGTGGGTCTGCTCCAGCGCCCACCGGGCGATGAACAGCGGCAGCAGCACCAGCACCGCCGCGAACGTGCCGACGTGCTGCCACAGGCCCGCGATGAGCAGCCCGAACATGCCGTAGCCCAGGCAGCCCACCGACAGCTGGCCGCTCTCGCGCAGCAGCTCGCGCGGCGCCGCCTGCTTGGACAGCAGCAGGATGCCCGCCATCAGCAGCAGGTTGACGCCGACGAAGGTGACCAGGGCGCCGAGGAACGGGACGATGACCTGCTCGACCCAGCCGGCCTGGCCGAACCGGGGCGGATGGCCGCCGAGCGCCTCGAACACGGTGCCCGCGGCGTACCCGCACAGCGCGAACTGGGCGCCGTTGAACAGCCGCTTCACCGGCGCGAACAGCCGCTGCCCGGTGACCACGGCCGACACGCCCAGCAGCGCGGCCCCGGCGGGGCCCAGGAGCACCACCGACGCCAGGCTGGCGGCGAAGCTCAGCGACACCCGCGCGCGTTCGACGTTGAGCAGCGCCGGCGCCGAGTCGCAGATGAGGAACAGGGCGGCCAGCACCGCCAGCTTCGACCAGTCCAGCTCGCGGAACGGCGACGTCGCGATGAGCCCGGCCGCCAGAGCGACCACGCCGCAGACGTACGCCCAGGCAGCCAGTGGTAGTCCACGCATTGCCGCACCTTCGGGAAACGGAACGTGGGCCGCCGCCGGGGCCGGTGGTGCCGGTGTGCCCACCTAGACCCAGGACACGCCCTCGGGCATCCTCAGCGACGGCGCCGGGGCGCCCCGGTCCCGTTGGAGCCCGGCCGTCCTGACACGCTTGAGCATGGCGTTCGCCTCCCCCCCGTGAACCGGCCCCGAGCGCCCGGGCGAGCGCGAGGACCCGGCCGCCGGGGCATGCGAGTGCTCCCGTCGCTGATTCCGGCACAAGCCTAACGTGGGAGACGTAGGCCACACAGGCATGCGGCGAATCGTGAGCAAAGCGTGAACTAATCGTCACCTTAGGTGATCCGCGCCCTGGGCGTCTGCGCCGCCGCCCGCTCGCGCGCCCACGCGGCGGTCGCGGCGAGCCCCTCGCGCAGCGGCACGCGGGCCCGCCAGCCGAGGACCCGCTCGGTCGCCGCCGGGTCGACGGCCATCGCGGGCAGGTCGCCCGGACGCGGCGGCGCGAACGCGGGGTCGTCGGGCGCGCCCGCCGCCTCGGCGACCAGGGTGTGCAGCTCGCGGTCGGTGGTCTGCACCCCGGTGCCGACGTTGAACCGGCCGCCGCCGCCCACCTCCCCGGTGGCGCGGGCGAACGCGTCGACCACGTCGAGCACGTACACGTAGTCGCGGGTCTGGGTGCCGTCGCCGAACACCCGGGTCGGCCGGCCCGCCAGCAGCGCGTCGGTGAAGATCGAGACCACGCCGGCCTCGCCGTCGGGGGTCTGCCGCGGTCCGTAGACGTTGGCCAGCGTCAGGATGGTGTAGTCGAGGCCGTGCAGTGCCCGGTAGGTGCGCAGGTAGACCTCGCCGGTGACCTTGGACGCGGCGTACGGCGAGGCGGGCCGAAGCTCGGCGTCGGGCGGGACGGGCAGTGCGTCCGGCACCCCGTACACCGCGCAGCTGGAGGCGAACACCACCTTGCGGGCGCCGCCCGCGCGCGCGGCCTCCAGCACGTTGGCGGTGCCCAGCGCGTTGACGCGCGCGTCGTGCAGCGGGTCGGCGACGCTGGCGCGCACGCTGACCTGTGCCGCCAGGTGGCAGACCACCTCGGGCCGCAGGGCGGCGACCCGGCCGGGCAGCGCCGGATCGGCCACGTCCATGCGCCAGATCTCCACGTCCGTGCGGGCGTTGCGGCCCGAGGAGAAGTCGTCGACGCCGACGACCCGGTGTCCGTCGGCCAGCAGCCGGTCGACCAGGTGGGATCCGATGAATCCGGCAGCGCCGGTGACGAGTACGAGCACGCCGGAAACCCTAGATCAGTCGGCGGCGCGTTTCTCGGCTCCGCCGGCCGCCTGTTTGCCCGCGGCTCCGGCGACCTGGGCCTCGCCGCTCTCCCCACCGGCCTCGCCGGCCTCGGCCTCTTTCAGCTCGCCGCACAGCTGCTCGATGCGTCCCAGCACCTTGGCGCGCAGGTCGGCGGGCACCGGTTCGCAGCCGCACGACTTGCCGACCAGCTTCTTGACGGCCTCCTCCAGGCCGAACTCGCGCAGGCACGGCCCGCACTCGTCCAGATGCTGCCGCACCTCGCCGCAGCCCTGCTGGTCGAGCTCGCCGTCCAGATAGGTGTAGACCCTGGCCAGCACCTCGCTGCACGGCGTGTCGTGGTGGTCGCCACAGCTCATGACGATCCCCTCCCCGCCCGGGTCAGCCCGCGTTCCCGGGCGTAGTCCTCCAGCATGCCGCGCAGCTGCCGCCGCCCGCGGTGCAACCGGGACATCACCGTGCCGATGGGCGTGCCCATGATCTCGGCGATCTCCTTGTAGGCGAAACCCTCGACGTCGGCGAGGTACACCGCGATGCGGAACTCCTCCGGCAGCTCCTGCAGGGCCCGCTTGACGTCGGTGTCGGGCAGGTGCTCCAGCGCCTCGGCCTCGGCCGACTTCAGGCCGCTGGAGGTGTGCGACTCCGCCCGCGCGAGCTGCCAGTCCTCGATCTCCTCGGCGGCCGACTGCTGCGGCTGCCGCTGCCGCTTGCGGTAGGAGTTGATGAAGGTGTTGGTGAGGATCCGGTACAGCCACGCCTTGAGGTTGGTGCCCTCCCGGAACTGGTGGAAGGACGCGAACGCCTTGGCGAAGGTCTCCTGGACGAGGTCCTCCGCGTCGGCGGGGTTGCGCGTCATGCGCAACGCGGCCGAGTACAGCTGGTCCAGGAACGGAAGCACGTCGCGTTGGAAGCGCTGCCGCCGCTGCTCCACAGTCTCGGTGGCGTTCGCCCGCGCCGGGGCCTGCTCCTCCTGCACCCCGTTCGGCTCTGCCGGGCGGTCCAGGTGCTCCTCGCCTTGCCATCGCTCCGCTGCGGCCACCTGACCACCCCCTTCGTCCGTGGTGGCGCCCTTGGTGGCGCCGTACGCCACAGACGATATAGGGCCGCGCAGCCGGACCTGACCATAGGGGGCGCTGCGCGGCGGCTGCACCGCGGCGTCCCCCGGATGCTCGACAACGGCCGTGGACATCGAGCAGCACCTCCGCTGTACGGATCGTCGTTGGTCCCGTACGGCACGCCCGGTGGCCCTTTTCGCGACGGTTTCGGTCGTCTCGCGGGTCGTTGGACGCCCGTACGCGGACGGTTGTGAGACGGTGCAACGCATGGACCGGCGCGTCGATTCCCGGGCGGGACGAATCCGGGGACCACGGAGGGTGACGCGCGCCACCCGCGGGGAAGAAGTCCCCATAGAGGGCGAGAACAGGAGCAAACCGTTGCTACCGCTGCCGGCGCAACCTCCCGAACCCAGCGTCGCGGATCTGCGTGCCGCGCCGGGCGACGGCCGGTCCCTGACGCTGTACTGGACGTTCTACTGGGCGGTCGCGGCGGCGCAGCTGGCCCGCTGGCTGCCGCGCCGGCCGTCGCTGATCCTGGACATCTCCGGGGGCCGCACGGGCAGCGCGGCGCAGGCGGCCGCCGCCGGCCACACCGTCCTGGAGATGCTCGACCCGCTGGTCACCCCGCCGGGCGGGGACGCCGGGATCGGCAGAGACGGCGCCGACGGCCGGGTGAACGGCACGGCGGCGCCGCGGCTGCGCCCGCCCCCGGCGCCCGACCTGGCGGGCCCGCCGCCCGCCGAGCCCGCCACCGGAACCCGCCGCGGCCGACGCCGTCCGGAGGCGGGCGCGACGCGCCGGGTGATCGCCGACTCCGGGTCGCTGGCCTGCCTGCGGGACGCCAGCGTGGACGCGGTCGTCGCCGAGGACCGCGCGCTGTCGCGGCACCTGGTGACCGAGTCGACGGTCGCCGAGATCGCCCGGGTGCTGCGTCCCGGCGGCCGGGTGCTGCTGTCGGTCGACTCGCTGACGCTGGGGATGGCGCTGCTGGCCGAGCAGAGCCGCTGGGCGCACCTGTCGGACGTGCCGAGCGCCGAGGTGCTGCTGGTCCCGTGGCCGGACGGCACGATCACCCGCTGCTTCTGGGCCGAGCAGCTGCGCGAGCTGCTCACCGACGCCGGCCTGGAGGTGGAGTGGATCAGGCCGCGCACGGCGCTGTCCCCGTCCACCGTCGAGCATGTGCTGGCCCGCACCCCGCGCGCTCTGGCCCGCCTGGTGCGCACCGAGCTGAGCGCCCCGGTGCGCGACGACTCCCTGGGGGTGCACCTGCTCGCCAGCGCCCGGCGGGTGTGAACGCGGGTCAGCGCATCACCCTGTCGTGCCTGGCCTGGCAGGTCAGGCAGCGGGCGGCCTCGGGGCGCACCTCCAGGCGGCCTTCGGGGACGGGCTCGCCGCAGTCCACGCAGCGGCCGTAGGTGCCCGCGGCGATGCGTTCGAGCGCCTGGACGACCGCGGCGCGGTGCCGCCCCAGCGACTCCAGGGCCGCCTCGACGCGGTCGCTGTCGGTCAGGATGGCGCCGGCGTCGGAGGCCGAGTTCTCCCGTTCGGGGTGCTCGCCCTTGAGGATCGCGATGGATCGGTCCGCATCGGCGAGCGCCTTCTGCAGGCGGGCGCGGGCGGCGGCGATGTCCACGGTGCTTAGAACTCCTCCCGGTACTCCCCCGGGGAACACAAGCCCCGCGCTGAGCGCCGCGCTCGCGGGCGGCCTCAGAACAGGGCGTCGGACGGGTCGGTGGGTATATCCCCGTTTGCCGTTGGCTTTATGAGTTCTGGCCCGTTGTTTCTGACGTTGTTGACGGCGGTGGAGACGGGGTAGGCCTCCATCGTCCCGGCCATCGCGGGCACCAGCAGGCCGCGCACCCGGTCGGGGTCGGTGAGGCCGGGATCCAGCCAGGCGTCCCAGCGGTCCGGCTGGACGATCATGGGCATGCGGTCGTGGATGCGGCCGAGCTCGTCGGGCGCGTCCGTGGTGATCACGGTGCACGTCCATACCCACTCGCCCTCGGGCGACTTCCACAGCTCGTACAGACCGGCCATGGCCAGGATCGAGCCGTCCTTGGGGCGGATGTAGAACGGCTGCTTCTTGGGGCGCTTGCGCTTGCCGCCCTCGGCCGCCTCGGACTCCAGCGTGTACCACTCGTAGTAGCCGTCGGCGGGCAGCAGGCAGCGGCGCCGGGCGAAGGCGCGGCGGAAGGACGGCTTCTCGTGCACCGTCTCGGCCCGCGCGTTGATCATGCGGTTGCCGATGGACGGGTCCTTGGCCCAGGACGGCACCAGGCCCCAGCGCAGCGTCCGGAGCTGGCGCACGGGCCCGGCCGCGCCCTCGCCCGCCTCCTTGGCCGCGTCTTCGGCCGCCCGGGTCAGGACGGCGGGCACCTGTTTGGTGGGGGCGACGTTGTAGTCGGGCTGCAGGTTCTGCTCGGTGGCGTCGAACTGCACCTGGAACTGGTCGAGCAGTTCCTGACGCGCCCGTGCCGTGGCATATCGACCGCACATGCGTCCCATCCTGCCCCGCGCCTGTGACAACCCGCACGGCCGCGGAGCCGTGCTTGACCGTCGGCGCCGTGGGCATGTAGGCGACCATGCGACCCATCACGACCCTGGCCCGCCCGTTCGTGGCGGCGCCGTACATCATCATCGGCCTGGAGACGCTCCGCGATCCCGGTCCGCGCGCCGAGCAGGTGGCGCCCACGGTGAAGCCGATCGCCGACCGGCTCGACTGGCTGCCCACCAAGGACCCCGAGGCCCTGGTGCGCTTCCAGGGCGCGTTGAGCCTGGGCACCGGCGCGCTGCTGCTGACCGGCCGGTTCCGGCGGCTGACCACCTTCCTGCTGGCCGCCCAGCTGGTGCCGTCCCTGCTGACCGAGCACCGGTACTGGACCGAGGACGACCCGGAACGCCGCGCCAGCGAGCGCTCGCACCTGCTGAAGAACGCCGGCCTGTTCGGCGCGCTGCTGATGGTGGCCACCGAGCCGCGCCGCGGCCCGCGGGCGGCGCAGCTGCGCCGGCAGGCGCACGAGGCCAGGATCCAGGCCGCCGCCGAGGCCAAGGCGCTGCGCAAGCAGACCGCGGCGGAGATCAGGAACGCGCGGCGCGAGGCCGCCCGGCGGGTGCGCCAGGCGCGCCGCAGGGGCGCCCGGCCGACCCGGCGCGCCGCCCGCGCGCTGAAGCGCTGACCCGTTTCCGGCGAGCTTCCTTTCCCGAAGAGAACCTTAAGGACATCTCAAATCTGTTGAACCCGGCGTGCATCCCTGGCCGTACTGCCGTGCGACCGCCCGTTCCCTCCCGACCGGAGAGGCCCGGCCATGGCAGCACCCGGAGCCGCGACGGACGCCGAACGGATCGTCACCCGGCTCTACCGCGAGCACGGTGCGGCCCTGACGGCGTTCACGCTCAAGCTGACCGGCGGAGACCGGCAGTGGGCCGAGGACGTGGTGCAGGAGACCATGATCCGGGCCTGGCGGGGCGCGGACCGGCTGGACCCCGGCGTGTCGCCCATGCCCTGGCTGGCCACGATCGCGCGCCGTATCGTGATCGACGGCAGGCGGCGACGCCGGGCCCGGCCGCCCGAGGTCGGGGAGGGGCCGCTGGAGGCCCTGCCCGCGGCGGACGGGCTGGACCGGGTGCTGCGCAAGGTGGTCGTGGCCGAGGCGCTGTGGTCGCTGTCGGACTCCCACCGCGAGGCGCTGACCGAGACGGTCCTGCGCGACCGCACGGTCGCCCAGGCCGCCGAGGTGCTGGGCGTGCCGGTGGGGACGGTGAAGTCCCGCGTGTACTACGCACTGCGCGCGTTGCGCGTCGCACTGGAGGAGAGGGGGGTGACGGCGTGAGCGGCTCGCCGGTCGAGCACACCGACGTCGGTGCGTACGCCCTGGGCCTGCTGGAGGAGGAGGACCGCCGGGCGTTCGAGGCGCATCTGCGCGGCTGCGCGCGGTGCCGGGCCGAACTGCGGCAGATGCGGGGCGTGGCGGACGTCCTGTCCGACCTCCGCGACGGGGGCTTTGCGCCCGCACCCGACCCCGCACCTGAGCCCGCGCCCGCACCTGAGCCTTCGCCCTGCACCGCGCAACGGCGGCGGGCGTGACGGCGGCACCGGCCGCCGCGCGGTGACCGCCATGTGATCTTCCTGCCGCCGGTGGGGTGCGGCCCGTGCCGATAACCTTGGGCCATGCCCTCTTCGCACTGGTCCGCGCCTGTCGCCGACGCCCCGGTGGACGCCACCGTCCGGCTGCCCGGCTCCAAGTCCATGACCAACCGGGCGCTGATCCTGGCCGCGCTGGCCGACGGCCCCGCGCTGGTCCGGCGTCCGCTGCGCAGCCGCGACACGCTGCTCATGGCGCAGGCGCTGCGCGCGCTGGGCGTGGCAGTCGACGAGGACGGCGCCGACTGGCGGGTCACGCCGGGCGCGCTTGCCGGGCCGGCCCGGGTGGACGTGGGGCTGGCGGGCACGGTGATGCGGTTCCTGCCTCCGGTGGCGGCGCTGGCCGACGGCGACGTGGCGATCGACGGCGACCCGCGCGCCCGGGAACGCCCCATGGGCCCGATGATCACGGCGCTGCGGGCGCTCGGCGCGGAGATCGACGACGGCGGGCGCGGCGCGCTGCCGTTCACGGTGCGCGGCGGCGGGGCGGTCAAGGGCGGCCCGGTGACGATCGACGCGTCCGGCTCGTCGCAACTGGTGTCGGGGCTGCTGCTGGCCGCGCCGCGGTTCGACGAGGGCGTGCATGTGCGGCACGAGGGGCCGCCCGTCCCGTCCGCGCCGCACCTTGCGATGACGGTGCGGATGCTGCAGGAGGCGGGCGCCCGGGTCGAGACCGGCGCCGACGAGTGGCGCGTGGCGCCCGGCCCGATCCGCGGCCGGGACTGGGACATCGAGCCCGACCTGTCCAACGCCGCCCAGTTCCTGGGCGCGGCGCTGGTGACCGGCGGGCGCGTCACCGTGCCGGACTGGCCCGCCGAGACCACCCAGCCGGGCGACGCGCTGCGCGGGCTGCTGGCGCGGATGGGCGCGCGGGTGTCGTCCGGCCCGGACGGCCTGACCGTGCGCGGCACCGGCACGTTCCAGGGCCTGGAGGCCGACCTGCACGACGTCGGCGAGCTCACCCCCGTGCTGGCGGCGCTGGCGGCGCTGGCGTCGTCGCCGTCCCGCCTCACCGGCATCGCCCACCTGCGCGGGCACGAGACCGACCGGCTGGCCGCGCTGGTCGGCGAGCTGAACGCGCTGGGCGGCGACGCCCGCGAGCTGCCCGACGGCCTGGAGATTCGGCCGCGCCCGCTGCACGGCGGGGTGTTCCACACCTACGACGACCACCGGATGGTCATGGCCGCGGCGGTGCTGGGCCTGGCGGTCCCGGGGGTGCAGGTGGAGAACCCGGCGACGGTGGGCAAGACACTGCCGCAATTCACCGACCTGTGGACGGCGATGGTGCGGCCTGCGTAAGGACTTGTGAAGGGGAGGCGGAGGCACTGGCACGCCGAGTACGCGACTACGACGAGGACGACGTTCGAGTGCGGCCCGGGCGCCGCGGCTCGCGGCCGCGCACCCGGCGCCGTCCCGCCCACGCGGACGCCGTCCCCGGCATGGTGACCGCGGTCGACCGGGGCCGCTACCGCTGCCTGGTCGAGCCGGGCACCCCGGACGAGCGCGCCGTGACGGCCATGCGGGCGCGGGAGCTGGGCCGCAAGGGCGTCGTGGTGGGCGACCGGGTCGCGCTGGTCGGCGACACCTCCGGCGACCCCGACACGCTGGCGCGGATCGTGCGGGTCGAGCCGCGCGCGTCGGCGCTGCGCCGCACCGCCGACGACACCGACCCGTTCGAGCGGATCATCGTGGCCAACGCCGACCAGATGGCGATCGTGGCGGCGCTGGCCGACCCCGAGCCGCGGCCCCGGCTGATCGACCGGTGCCTGGTCGCCGCGTACGACGCGGGCATGGACCCGCTGCTGTGCCTGACCAAGTCGGACCTGGCCGATCCCGGCCCGCTGCTGGAGATCTATGCGCCGCTCGGGGTGCCGTACGTGGTGACGCGCCGCGGCGGCGACCTGGACGAGCTGCGCGGGCACCTGGCCGGACGGGTCAGCGTGCTGGTCGGGCACTCCGGCGTCGGCAAGTCCACGCTGGTGAACGCGCTGGTCCCGGACGCCGAGCGGGCGGTGAGCCAGGTCAACGCGGTCACCGGCCGCGGCCGGCACACCTCGTCCTCGGCGATCGCGTTGGAGCTGCCCGGCGGCGACGGCTGGATCATCGACACTCCGGGCGTGCGCAGCTTCGGCCTGGCGCACGTGCGTACGGAACGGGTGATCGAGGCGTTCGACGACCTGGCCGAGGGCGCCGCGGAGCGCTGCCCGCCGCACTGCGGCCACCTGAACGAGGGCTGCGGGCTGGACGGCTGGGTCGCCGACGGCCGCGCCGGGCAGGCTCGCCTGGACTCGCTGCGCCGCCTGCTGGGCAACCTGGGGGCCGGCGGGCCGGTCCCGGACGGCGTCCCCGCACGCGACCGACGGGACGGATGATGCCGCCGATGCCAGACTCGGTCCCATGGAGCGGCGCGCGTTCCTCAAGGCGACCCTCAAGGCGTCGGGGCTGACCACGCTGGCGGCGGCGGGCTGCTCGGACGAGGCCGCGCCCCGCCCGGGCCGCCGGGCGACGTCGTCGCGGTCGGCGAGCGCCCGCCCCACCGGCCCGGCCGACTGGAACGCCCTGGAACGCGGGCTGGAAGGGCGGCTTGTGCGCCCCGGCGACGCCGACTACGACAGGGCGCGCCGCCTGTACATCCCGCGCTACGACTCGGTCCGCCCCGCCGGCATCGCCTACTGCGCCACGCCCGAGGACGTCGCCGAGTGCGTGGCGTTCGCGGCGCTCCGGAAGCTGCCCGTCGCGGTGCGCAGCGGCGGGCACGGCTACGCGGGCTGGTCCACCGGGACGGGCCTGGTCGTCGACGTGTCCCCGATGGACGAGGTGCGGATCGGCGGCGGCCGCGCCGTGGTGGGCGCCGGGACCCGGCTGATCGACCTGTACGCCGAGGCCGCCGAGCGGGGTGCGGGCGTGCCCGGCGGCACCTGCCCGACCGTGAGTGTGGCCGGGCTGACGCTGGGCGGCGGGCTGGGGGTGCTGTCGCGCGCGTACGGGCTGACGTGCGACGTCCTGGAGTCGGTGCGCGTCGTCACCGCCGACGGGCGGGTGCGGGAGTGCGACGCCCGCCGCGACCCCGACCTGTTCTGGGCGTGCCGGGGCGGCGGTGGCGGCAACTTCGGCGTCGCGGTCGCCTTCACCTACCGCACGCACGACGTCGAGGACGTCACGACGTTCTCGGTCGGCTGGCCGTGGCCGCGGGCGGCGGACGTGATCCGCGGGTGGCAGCGGTGGGCGCCGTCCGCACCCGGCGAGGTGTGGACGAGCCTGCAGATCAACACCGCGCCGTCGGCGGGGGCGCCCACGGTGGAGGTGTCCGGCGCCGCCCTCGCCGACCCCGCCCCGCACATCGACCGGCTGGTGGCGGCCGTGGGCCGCGACCCGAGCTCGCAGGCCTCGCGGCGCCGCCCGTACCTGGAGGCGATGAAGGCGCTGGGCGGATGCTCCGGCCAGTCCGTCGGGGCCTGCCACGCCCGGGGCGACCTGCCGGGGCAGCGGCCGGAGGGGCGGTTCCCCCGCGCCGACTACTCGGGCAAGTCGCACGTCGCGCTGCGCCCGCTGCCGGACGACGCCGTCGGCGGCCTGGTCGCGCGGTTCTCCCGCGGCAACGGCCGGTCGGGGCGCTCGGTGCTGATGGACGCGATGGGCGGCGCGATCGGCCGGATCCGGCCGGGCGACACCGCGTTCCCGCACCGCGGCGGGCTGTTCGTCCTGCAGTACCTGGCCGACGGCGACGACCTGGCGTGGCTGCGCGGCACCCACCGGATCATGGACGCCCACCTGCGCGGCGCCGCGTACGTCAACTACATCGACCCCGACCTGGCGGACTGGCGCCGCGCCTACTACGGCGCCAACCTCGACCGCCTCACCAAGGTCAAGGCGGCCTACGACCCCGGCCGGCTGTTCCGCTTCCCCCAGGCCGTCTAGCGGAGCGTCCCGGCGGACGGCGGTCGCGCACCCGGTAAGTGTGTCGGCGCACCGCGTGATGGCGGTAGCGTTGCTCGCCGTGGCGGACTATTCCGACGACCTGCGTCTGGCGCACGTGCTGGCGGACGCAGCCGACGACATCACGACCAAGCGCTTCCGCGCGCTCGACCTGGCCGTCGAGACGAAACCGGACATGACGCCGGTGAGCGACGCCGACCGCGGGGTCGAGGAGCAGATCCGCGGCACCCTCAAGCGGGCCCGGCCGCGGGACGCGGTGCTCGGCGAGGAGTTCGGCCGCACCGGGCACGGCGCGCGCTGCTGGATCATCGACCCGATCGACGGCACCAAGAACTTCGTGCGCGGCGTGCCGGTGTGGGCCACGCTGATCGCGCTGATGGAGGAGGACGAGGTGGTGGTCGGGGTGGTCTCGGCGCCCGCGCTGAACCGCCGGTGGTGGGCGGCGCGCGGCGGCGGCGCCTGGACCGGCCGCAGCCTCACCCGCGCCGGCCGACTGCAGGTTTCGGCGGTGTCCGACCTGGCCGACGCGTCGCTGTCGTTCTCCAGCCTGAGCGGCTGGGAGGAGCAGGGCCGGCTGGGCGGCTTCCTGGACCTGACCCGCTCGGTCTGGCGCACCCGGGCGTTCGGCGACTTCTGGTCGCACATGATGGTCGCCGAGGGCTCGGTGGACATCTCCACCGAGCCGGAGGTGTCGCTGTGGGATCTGGCCGCCCTCCATGTGATCGTCGAGGAGGCCGGGGGCATGTTCACCAACCTGGCGGGGGTGCCCGGCCCGGACGGCGGCAGCGTGGTGTGCACCAACGGCCGCCTGCACGCCGACGTCCTGCGCATCCTGGGCGGCGGGCAGCCGTCCCCGAAGGGCTAGGGGCCGCCGACCGGGGCTTCCGGGGCTGCGCCTCGGGGGCTGGGGCGGGCCCGGCACGCGATATATCGTGGAAAGGGCCCGGATCCGGAACCAGCGGCACGCCGCGGCCGTTCGCCGGATAAGAGCCTCGGAGGTGTGGCAATGCCCAAGGTGGTCCTCGTTATCGGCGGTGTGGCCGTCGGACTCGTCGCCCTGAAGATCCTCGGCCCCCTCATCGCGTTGCTGATCGTGCTGGGCGTGGTCGTCCTGCCCGTGGTCGGTTACCTGATGCTGGACCCGTCGCAGCGCCGCCGGCTGCGCGCCCAGGGCCGCAAACGCCTGGGCGGCGGCTGACCCGTCGGCGGGTCGCGGCCTCGGGTCAGGCGGTCGCGCCGTTGATCTGCGGGTCGGTGATTTTGCCCGCGGTCAGGCCCCAGCGGTTGGCGAGCCGGGCGTACGTACCGTCGGCGATCAGGCGCCGGAGCGCCTCGCGGACGGCCGCGGCCAGCTCGCCGTCGCCCTTGCGCACCGCGATGCCCTGCGGCCGGGGGTCGGCGACCGGTCCGGAGACGGCGAACGCCCGGGGCTGCTCCTTGACCAGGTAGCCGGCCGTCGCCGAGTCCACCAGCGCGGCGTCCGCCGCCCCGGTCTTGAGGGCCTGTTGGACGTCGGCGATGCTGCTGCGCTCCTGGACCTTGGGGCCGGACAGGTCCGCCTTCCTGCACCGGGTGCGGTAGGGGCCCGAGCCCGTAAGACTTGCGGTCTGGGAGCTTCCGGCCACGACGGCGACCGTATGCCCGCACAGCGACCGGTCGCCCGGGTTCAGCTTGCCGGGGTTCCCGGCCCGGACGAGCAGGCTGGTGCCGATGCGCAGGTAGGTGACGAAGTCGCTGACCCGCTCCCGGTCCTTCGAGTCGGTGATGCCGGAGATCCCCACGTCGGCCCTGCCGTCCCGCACGTGCGTGAGGATGTTCTCGAACGTGGTGTTCACCGGCTTGGCCCGGACGCCGAACCTGTTGGCGATCTCCCGCGCCAGTTCGACGTCGAAGCCGGTGAGGCCGCCCGTCCCGGTGAACGACATGGGCAGGTAGGTGGGGTCGGTCGCGATCGTCAGCGTCCCGGCGGTGCGGATCCGGGCGGGCGCCGCGACGCGGGCGTCCGCGCCGGAGTCGAACGGGGGCGGGGGCTCGCTGGTGTTCTGCTCGTACAGGTAGTAGGCGATCAGCGCCGCCGCCAGGACGACGGCGGCCAACGCGCCCGCAAGCGGTATCAACAGCAGCCGCCGCAGGCGGCGACGGGGACGCGCCGCACCTGACCGGTGGGGCGGCGCACCGGTCTGCTGGGGCGGCGCGATAGTTCCCGGCGGCCCGGCGGACTGCGGCGCTGGGCCCGCCCGCGGCGGTGCAACGGTCTGCGGAGGTACGCCGGACCGCGGCAGCGCGACAAACTGCGGCGGTACGCCGGACCGCGGCGGCGCGACAGGCTGCGGCACCGGGTTGAGCTGCGGTGGCGGCGCACCGGTTCGCAGTGAATCGGCGGGCTGCGGCGGCGGGGCGGGCCGCGGTCCATGCGGGGGCGCGATCGACGCGCGGGTGGTCCCCTCGGCGAGCAGGGCGGCGGTGTCGCGGACGGGTTCGTCCGGCACCCCCGCCGGAGCATGCGCCGCGCCGGACGCTCCGTCGCGCATCAGCCGCAGCAGGATCTCCTCGGCGGCGGGGCGCGGCGCCGGGTCCTTGGCCAGCGCCGCGGCCACCATCTCGCGCAGCACCCCGCCCAGGGCGCCCAGGTCGGGCTCGTGGTGGAGGACCCGGTGGAGGACCGCCGGGATCGTGTCGGCGGCGAAGGGCGCGCGGCCCGTCGCGGCGTACAGCATCGTGGCGCCCCAGGCGAACACGTCGGCGGCCTGGGAGATGCGCCCGCCGGACACCTGCTCGGGCGCCATGTAGGCGGGGGTGCCCACGACCTGGCTGACGGTCTCGGCCGCCGCGTCCAGCACCCGCGCCACCCCGAAGTCGATCACCCGCGGGCCGGACGGGCTCATGATCACGTTGGCGGGTTTGAAGTCGCGGTGCACGATCCCGGCCGCGTGCACGGCGGCCAGCGCGGTCGCCGTGCCGATGGCCAGCCGGTCCAGGTCGGCGCCGCGCAGCGGGCCGCCGTCGCGGACCAGATCGGCCAGCGTCGGCCCGGCCACGAACTCGCTGACGATGTAGAGCCGGTCGCCGGACACGTCGGCGTCCAGGATCTGGGCGGTGCAGAACGGCGACACCCGCTTGGCGGTCTCCAGCTCCCGCACGAACCGCGACCGCGCCGCGGCCCCGTCGATCTGGAGCATCTTCACCGCGACCGGCCCGCCCGACGGGTCCCGCCCGAGGAAGACCACGCCCTGACCGCCCGAGCCCGACCGCGCCTCCAGCGTGTACCGGCCGATGCGGCGCGGGTCGTGTTCCTGCAGCGGAGTCGTCATACCCGTCCAAACCCTCAGAAACCGTGATCACCCTACCGGGCGGGCCGGAGCGGCGCGGGCGGTCGGGCGTATCTTCGTCGGCGTGACGGAGATGCGCATCGGGGTGGTCGGGGCCGGGATCCTCGGGCTGGCGGTGGCGCGGCGGCTGACGCTCGTGCGGCCCGGGGCCCAGGTGACGGTGCTGGACAAGGAGGACCGCATCGCCGCCCACCAGACCGGCCACAACAGCGGCGTCGCGCACGCGGGCCTGTACTACGCGCCGGGCTCGCTGAAGGCGACGCTGTGCAGGCGCGGCATCGGGTTGCTGAAGGAGTACTGCGCCGAGCGCGGCCTGCCGTACGTGGAGTGCGGCAAGGTCGTCGTGGCGCGGGACGAGTCCGAGCTGGCGCCGCTGGCGGAGATCGAGCGCCGCGCGACCGCCAACGGCGTGCCGGGGCTGCGCCGCCTGTCGCCCGCGGAGCTGCGCGAGGTGGAGCCGCACGCCGCCGGGGTGGCGGCCCTGCACTCCCCCAGCACCGCGATCGTCGACTTCCCGGCGGTGGCGCGGGCGTTCGCCGACGACGTGGCGGCGGCGGGCGGCCGGGTGCGGCTCGGCTTCGAGGTGGTCGGGCTGCGCCGGGCGGGCGAGCGGGTCGCGGTGTCGTCCCCCGCCGAGGAGCTGACGTTCGACCTGCTGGTGGTGTGCGCGGGGCTGCAGTCCGACCGGGTGGCGCGCTTGGCGGGCGACTTCCCGGCCCCGGCGATCGTGCCGTTCCGCGGGGAGTACTACCGGCTGCGGCCCGGCCGCACCGATCTGGTGCGCGGCCTGATCTACCCGGTGCCCGACCCCCGCTACCCCTTCCTCGGCGTGCACTTCACCCGGCGGGTGGACGGCGGCGTCGACATCGGCCCCAACGCCGTGCCGGCGCTGGCGCGCGAGGGCTACCGGTGGCGGGACGTGCGCCCGGCCGACGTGTGGGACACGCTGCGCTGGCCCGGTTTCCGCCGGCTGGCGCGGCGGCACTGGCGCACCGGCCTGAAGGAGATGTACGGGTCGGCGTCCAAGCGGGCGTTCGTGGCGCAGGCGCGCGCGTTCGTCCCCGAGCTGACCGCCGCCGACGTGGTGGCGGCCCCGGCCGGGGTGCGGGCGCAGGCGGTGGACCCGGACGGCTCCCTCGTCGACGACTTCCGCATCGGCCGCCTCGGGCCCGTGGTCACGGTCCGCAACGCCCCGTCCCCGGCCGCCACGTCGTCACTGGCGATCGCCGAGCACGTCGTCGACCGGCTGCTCGGCTAGCCCCACAGCTTGCGGTCGTCGCCGTGCGGGTCGCAGACGACCTCGTCGGCGACGGCGTCGAAGACCTTGACGCGGCGGGCGTCGGCGTCGAACCGCGGCCAGCCGGGGTCGCCGTGGGCGGCGAAGTCCACCCAGGCGCGGTGCATGGCGTCGGCCAGCCGCTGCGGCGGGTTGGGGCCCGCCATCCCCTCGGTGTCGGCGGAGTCCAGGTTGTCGAACACGAAGCCGAGTTCCAGCGCGTGGCAGGCGCCGAGGTCCGGCCGGGGCGACCGCCAGGCGAACTCGTACATCCAGGTCGGCGCGTGCGCGGCGTGGCCTTCGGCGAGCCGGTTGGCCGGGATGCGGAACATGCTGTCGGTGATGATCGTGGCGAGCAGTTCGCCGGGGGTCCGGTCGGCGTGCCGCTCGCGGTAGCCGGCCACGACGTGCGGCGGGACGCCCATGCCGGTGGCGACCAGGTCCACCGTGTCGGGGGTGAGCGCGTCGGCCAGCCCGGTCGGCATGAGGAACAGCCGGAACTCCTCGGTCGTGTAGCCGGTGAGCAGATCGACGTCGCGTCCGGCGCCGGCCGCGACCGCCTCTTCGGGGCGGCGCTCCAGCAGGTCGCCGTCGATCACCGGGGTGAGCGACATGCCCCCGGCGGCGGTGCTGGCGCCCCACCGGTTCGGGTCGGGGAACGCGGCGACCTCGGCCGCGACCGCCGCCTGCACCGGGATGATCTCGGCGGGGGCGAGCCGGGCGAACTCTTCGGCGGTCGGCTCGACGCCGAGGCGGGCGGCCATCTCCTTGGTGACCAGCAGGGCGTCGTCGGCGGCCTGGGCGACGGAGCCGGCGCCGCTCTGCGCGACGGCCCGCCGGAACAGGCCCAGATCGAGCGACAGCAGCGTGGACACGCTCATCCCGCCCGCCGACTCGCCGAACACGGTGACGCGGTCCGGGTCGCCGCCGAACGCCGCGATGTTGTCGCGCACCCACTCCAGCGCGGCGATCTGGTCGAGCAGCCCCCGGTTGGCCGGTGCGCCGGGCAGGTGGGCGAAGCCCTCGACGCCCAGCCGGTAGTTGATCGTCACGCAGACCACGCCGTCGCGGGCGAAGGCGGCGCCGTTGTAGACCGACACCGCACCCGACCCGTTGCGGAACGCGCCGCCGTGGATCCACACCATGACCGGCATGCCGGAGCCGCCGGGGTCGGGGGTCCAGACGTTGAGGTTGAGGCAGTCCTCGCCGGGGATGTCCGGGTCGGGCAGCAGCATGTCGTACGGGCGCGGGTAGCCGGGCTTGGGCGCGGTCGGGCCGTAGGCGGTGGCGTCGCGTACGCCGTCCCACGGCTCGGGCGGCTGCGGCGCCTGGAAGCGCCGGGGGCCGAACGGCGGCGCCGCGTAGGGGATGCCGAGGAAGGCCGCCACCCCGTTGTCGGCGCGTCCCCGCACCTTGCCGTACCGCGTCTCGACGATCGCCCGCATACGCTCTCCCCTACGAACTAGAACGAAGTTCGAATATTTCTGAGCGTACGCGACCGGCGTCCGGGGCAGAACGCGGGGCCCGGGCGTGTCACGGCGCCGTGGCGTGCGGCTCGCAGCCGTCCACGGGGCGGAGCATGCGGGTGAGGTGGTCGCGGGCGAAGGCGCGGATGTCGTCCTCGTCGTCCAGCCTGAGCCCGCCGCCCGGGACGAGCAGCAGCGACAGCGCCACCCGCAGCAGCACCTCGGCGACCGTCTCGTAGTCCTCGGCGGAGCCGGGACTGGCCCGGCGCAGCCGGTCGGCCAGGATGTCGCGGGCGGCCAGCAGCACCGCGCCGCCGTTCATGCCGAGCTGGTCGACGAACACGTCCGGCTCGCTCTGCAGCACCCGGGTGATCAGCGGATGGGTGCGGGCGCCGCGCAGCCCCACGACGAACCCCTCCACCACCGCCTCCTCCGGCGTCGGCAGGCCCTCGGTGGCCTCGGAGATCGCGGTCAGGAAGCGGCGCACCTCGCGCAGGATCACGGCCTGCAGCAGTTGCTCCTTGTTGGTGAACCGCCGGTAGATCGTGGTGCGCGCGACCCGGGCCCGCTTGGCGACGTCCTCGACGCTGACGCGGCGCAGCCCGTAGGTCTCGAACTCCGCCAGCGCGGCGTCCAGGATCCGGGCGTCCAGGTCGTCGGTGTCGGGGCCGCCGGTGCGAAGCCTGGTCAGCAGCCCTGCCTGCGCGGACGCATCGGTGGTCATAGCCGCACCCTACCCGGGAAACACGAAGCTACAATTCATGTTGTTCTGTTCCTTTTCCCTCTCTGGGGTGCGCATGACGGACGACCACGCCCCGGCCGACCCGCCGCTCGGCCCCGACTCGCTCACCTGGCGGTACTTCGGCGACACCCGGCTGATGCTGGTGGGGCCGCGCGCGGCCGTGCTGCAGAACATGCTCCCGGCGCTCGGCCAGGGCGTGCAGGACCACTCGGTGTTCTTCGCCGAGACGTTCGCCCGGCTGCGCCGCTCCGTCGGCCCGATCATGGACACGGTCTACGGCGGGCCGCGCGCCGCCGAGACCGGGCGCCGCGTCCGCGACTACCACCGCGACGTCAAAGGCACGATGCCGGACGGCTCCCGCTACCACGCGCTGGACCCGGAGACCTACTACTGGGCGCACGCCACGTTCGTCGACCACCTGATGTACGGCATCGACACGTTCGTGCGCCCGCTGACCGACGCCGACCGGCGCCGCATCTACGCCGAGTCCAAGACGTGGTTCCGCATGTACGGGGTGAGCACCCGGGCCATGCCCGAGGACTGGGAGGCGTTCCAGGCGTACTGGAAGCGCATGATGGACGAGGTGGTCGTGCCGCACCGCACGGCCCGCTACGGCGTGGGGTACGTCACCAAGGGCCTGCCCGCGCCGCGCCGGGTCGCCCGCGGCCTGTGGCACCGCGTCAGCCCGCCGCTGAACGCGGTCGCCCGCTTCCTCACCGTCGGCGGGCTGCCGCCCCGCGCACGGGAGCTGCTCGGCCTGCCGTGGAGCGCCGCCGACGAGCGCCGCTACCGCCGCTTCACCGCCGCCGTCCGCCGCGCGGGCCCGCTGTGGCCGCTGCTGCCGGAGGCCGTCCGCTACTTCCCGCACGCCCGCCGCGCCTTCGCCCGCGACGGCCGCCCGCGGGTGCGCTGACCCGGGGCGGCCGCGGCGGGCCGGCCGCCGGAGGCTAGGCGCGGATGCGGGCGTCGTAGGCCCGGCGCGCCTCGGGGTCGTAGTCCAGGAAGATGCGGTCCAGGCCGTAGCGGCGGGAGATGGCGCGCTTGAGGGCGTCGGGGAACAGGGCGCCGAGCCGCACCTGCGCGCCCAGCCGGCGCGGGACCACCACCTGCGGGCGCGGGCGGCCGATGAGGTCGACGACGGCGGCGGCCACCTCTTCGGGCTCGCAGTTGCGCTGCCCCTTGGGGCTGCGCGTCCCCGCGACCAGCTCGGTGTTGGTGAACGTCGGCAGGACCGCGCTGACGTGCACGCCCCGGTCGCGCACCTCCAGCCGGGTCGCGTCGGTGAACGCGACGACGGCGGCCTTGCTGGCGTTGTAGAGGGCCAGGCCGGGGGTCGGCAGCACGCCCGCCAGCGAGGCGATGTTGACGATGTGGCCCCGTCCGCGCGGCAGCATGCGCTCCAGCGCGAGCTTGGTGCCGAGCATGACGCCGTGGACGTTGACGTCCATGCAGCGGCGGGCGTCGGCGTCGCTCTCTTCGGTGACGGGCCCGATCGGCATGATGCCCGCGTTGTTGACCAGCACGTCCACCGGGCCGAACGCCTCCTGCGCCGCGTCCAGGAACGCGGTGAACGACTCGCGCGAGGTCACGTCGAGGGCCAGCCCGCGCGCGCCGATGCGGTCGGCGGCCTCCTTGGCCGCGGCCTCGTCGATGTCGCCGATGACGACGTCGGCGCCCTTGGCGCGGACGGCCCGCGCGGTGGCCAGGCCGATGCCGCGGGCACCTCCGGTGATCAGTACGACCTTGCTCATAGGGTTCCCTCCAACCGGTACAGGTGCACGGGCAGGCCGTCCTTGGGCGACGGCAGTGACGTGGTGTCCAGCGGCCATTCGTAGCGGCCTGGCACGCTCCAGCCGTAGCGGAGCAGCAGCTGGTGCATGATGCTCTTGACCTGCATGCCTGCGAAGTGCAGGCCGATGCACTTGTGGGCGCCGCCGCCGAACGGGGCCCAGGCGAACCGGTGCACCCGGTCCTCGCGTCGCTCGGGGGAGAACCGCTCGGGGTCGAACCTCTCCGGCTCCGGCCACCACTCGGCCATGTGGTGGTTGGTGAGCAGCGGCACGACGACGAGGCTGCCGGCGGGGATGTGGTGGCCGAGCACCGAGGTGTCCTTGACAGCGCGGCGCGGCAGCGCGGGCACGGGCGCGACCATCCGCAGCGACTCCTTCATCACCATGTCGATGGTGGTCATCGCGTCCAGGTCGGCGAAGCCCGGCACCGGCTTGCCGAGCGCGCGCGACTGCTCGCGCGCCCGGTCCTGCCACTCGGGGTACTTGGCCATGTAGTAGGCCATGGTGGTGAGCGTGATGGTGGTGGTGTCGTGCGCCGCCATCAACGCGAAGATCATGTGGTTGACGACGTCCTCGTCGGTGAAGCGGTGGCCGTCGTCGGTCTCGGCCTGGCACAGCGCGGCGAACAGGTCGTCGCCGCCGTCGCGCCGCTTGGCCGGCAGGTGCCGGTAGAAGAACTCCTCCAGCGCCTTGCGGGCGCGCATGCCCTTGTGCCAGCGCAGGCCGGGCACCGAGAAGCGCACGTAGGCGGTGCCGGCGCGGACCGCGTCGATGAACGCGCCGTTGATCCGGTCGGCCTCGGCGCGGTCGAGCTCCACGCCCATGAACACGTCGGTGGCCAGGTCGAGGGTGAGCTGCTTGACGTGGTCGTAGACGGTGAAGCCACGGCCGGGCTCCCAGGCGTCCAGGCCCGCGGCGATGCTCGGCGCCATGCGCTCCATGTAGGCGCGCAGCCGGTCCCGGGTGAAGGCCTGCTGCATGATGCGCCGGTGGTGCAGGTGCTCGTCGAAGTCGAGCAGCATGATGCCGCGGTGGAAGAACGGCCCGATGAAGTAGCTCCACGCCGGGCCGTTGGCGAACGCCTTGTCCCGGTTGACCAGGACGGTCTCGGCGGCCTCGGGCCCCTGGACGGTCACGGTGCGCTGGCCGAGCAGCCAGCCCCACGAGACGGGGCCGTACTGCTCGTAGCGCTTGCGCGCCTGCCCGAACGGGTCGCGCATCACCTGCAGGGTGTTGCCGATGAACGGCAGGCCCGGCACGCCGGGCACGGGTTTGAGCCCGCTCCCGGGCGGCGGCGGGGCGAGGATGCTGGCGGCCATGGACCCTCCCAGGCCCCCGAAGGGGAAAGCTACAAAAACGCGATTTATGTAGCTTTGTTGTAACGCACTGGACGAGTGCGCGTCCAGGGATGTTGCGGGAGGAACCATGCCCCGGGCCCGGCGGCCGGTCAGGCGAGCAGCCGGTACCCGCCCGCGGAGTCGCGGACATAGGCCCGCCCCTCGCCCGGACGCGGCATGCCCTCCGCGCGCAGCGAGTCGGTTCGCAGCCGCCGCCCGCCGGTCACCGGGATCTCGTCGACCACGCGGACCAGCGCCGGCCGCATCTCCGGCGGCACCCGCAGCAGCGCCTCGGCCAGATCGACCGGCTTGACCTCGGCGTCCGGGTCGCGCAGGCTGATCGCGGCCGCGGCGATCTCGGCGCCGTCGCCGGCCGGAACCCCGTACACCGCGACCGCGTCCACGTACGGCAGGTCGCCGAGCGCGTCGCGGATCGGGCCGGGCGGGACGATGCCCTCGGCCGTGCGGATCAGCTCGGTCTCCCGCCCCACCAGCCAGTAGTCGCCGTCGGCGTCGCGGCGGAACAGGTCGCCGGTGGACAGCCACGCGTCCCCCGGCGCGAACACGCCGCGCAGCGGACGGCGGGTGGACGCGGCCGCCCCGGGCGTGACCCGCACCAGCAGCACCCCGATCTCGTCCGGCGCGCACTCGACGGCGAGCCCGTCAGGGCCCTGCTCCGGCCGCCCCTCCTCCAGGTCGTAGCGGGCCAGCCGCACCCGCGCGCTGCCGGGCAGCGGGCGCCCCAGCGAGCCGGGCTTCCTGCCGGTCAGGTTGACCAGGATCGCCTCGGCCTCGGTGGTGGCGTAGAACTCCAGGACGCGCGCGGGCGCGAACCGCTCCTCCACCCGCCGCCACAGCCCGCGCGGCATCCCCGACCCGATGAACAGCCGCACGGCGTGGTGCCGCTCGCCCGGGTGCGGCGGTGCGTTCACCAGGTCGCGCAGCAGCGTCCAGGTGTAGGACGCGACCGTCACGCCGTAGCGGCGGGCCTCGTCCCAGAACGTCTCGGGGTCGTAGGCGGTGGCCAGCGCCAGCCGGGACCCGCCCGCCACCGCGCCGCCCAGGCTCATCAGCAGCGCCGACGGATGCTGCAGCGGGGTGATGCTGAACACGGTGTCGGCGGCCGACAGCGACGCCGACGACGCGGTGCCGAACGCCGACAGCGCCCAGCGCCGGTTGGTGATCCGGTGGGCCCGCAGGTGCTCGCCGTCGCCGGTGAAGCACACGAACGCCAGGTCGCCCGCGCGTCCCGGGTTGGGCCGGTACCAGCCGGGCACCGCGACCCGGTCGGGGTCGATGCGCTCCATGTCGGTCAGCGCGTCGGTCAGCGCGTCGGTCAGGGGAAGGCCGCGCGTCCGGTCGTCGCGGGCCCGGCCGCCGCCCAGCAGGTACGCCCGGACGCCGGGCAGCGCGGCGGCGCGTTCGGCGTTCTGCGGGTCGGCGATGATCCGGTCCACCTCGCCGAGCGCCGCCTCGCGCGCCGGGTCGCCGTCGGGGCGCAGCAGCACGGCCACGGCGCCCAGCCGGTTGAGCGCCGCCACCAGCGCCAGCGCGGTGGGCCGCGTCTCCATGAGCACACCCACCGGGTCGCCCTGCCGCACCCCGATATGGATCAGCCCGCGGACCACCGCGTCGATGCGCCTCTTGGCGGCGGCCTGCGTGTACGCGCGTCCCTGGTACAGGAAGAACACGTCGTCGGGGGCGCGGTCGGCCTGCTCGTCCAGCAGCAGCCCCATGGACATGCGGGTGTCGGCGTGAATGCGCTCCAGCCGCGCCAGCCGAGGCAGGTTCTGCCCGGCCTCCCGCGCGATCTGGCCGATGCCCTGGACGGCCCGCGCCGCCGTCACCGCGGCCGACCGGGCGGCGTTCACCCCTATGCCGGCCGCCAGCTGCAGCCCGTACGCGGCCGCACCGCCGGGCGGGGACGCGGCCGCCCGCTCCTCGCTTTCCAGCGGGCGCACGAGTTCGGGCAGGTCGCCGTCCTCGTCGCGCCACCTGACCCACCCGGCGACGGCGGGCCAGGTCTGGGCGACGGCCAGACTCCCCACGACCAGCCCGAAGTGCCCCGACCGCAGGGTCGCCTCGTACACGCGGGCGCGAGGCGCGGCGCGGCCGATGGCCCGCACCATGGCGGGCGGCGCGATCTCATCGACCTCGCCGGCGAACGCCAGCACCGGGCAGGTGATGTCGGCCAGCGTCACCACCCGGTCGCCGATGACGAACCCGCCGGTCAGCATGCGGTTGTGCGCGATGAACTGGCGGATGAACTCCGCCAGCGCCGGGCCGGGCCAGGCCACCCAGCCCTCGCGCTCGATGAACCGGCGCTGCCGCTCGCGCGGCGCCAGCCGCTCCCGGTCGTGCAGCGCCAGCACGAAGCCGACCCGGCTGCGCACCGACTTGACCGGGCTGAGCAGTTGGAAGCCGGTGCGCAGCACCCAGCCGGGCACGGCCAAGCCGCGGATCAGGCCCTCGGGGATGCGGCCCGCGCCCTCGGCCGCCAGCCACGCGGGCACCCCGAACGGCAGCCCCACGCTGGTGTCGGCCGGGCTGCCGAACGTCACCAGCGACGCGACGCCCTCGCTGCGCCGGTACGCCGCCGCCTGGTAGGCGAACATGCCGCCCTGCGAGTAGCCCGCGACGTGCACGTCCCGCCCGGTGGCCTTCCGGACCCGGTCGACCGCGTCGCTGACGGCCAGCACGTGGTCGGTGATGGTGCGTTCCAACCCGCCCGGCTCCCGCTCGGGCGCGCCGAAGTCGACCACCCACGGGTCGGCGCCCAGCTCCCGCAGCACCCGCACCGCGCTGACCCGCGAGGAGATGTCGTACACCTCCGCGGTGATCATCAGCGGCGGAACGAGCAGCACCACGGGCCGGCCTGCGCCGTCGCCGGGGTAGTAGTGCCGCAGCCGGTAGACCCGCCGGGCACCGACCACCTCGTACGGAGCGGCGTCCTCGCCGGTGTCCAGCCCGCCGAACCGGACCACCTCCAGCGCGTTCTGCGCGGTCGCCCCGAGGCGGGCGCCGAGGCGCAGCAGAGATGTCGTCACAGCGGGCATCGTCGGCCTTTCACAACGTCATGGACATCGTGTCCGCAACCGACGCCGCCGGTCAACGATCTACGTCGGCGGGAGGACTCGCGCCCCGGGCATCTTCCCCGCCTGCAGCAGTTCCCACATGTAGCGGCGGCGCGGCTTGCCGCTGGAGGTCCGCTGGATCAGCCCGCCGCCCACCACGATCGTCAGCTCGACGTCGGCGCCGAGCCTGCGGCGCAGCGTCTCCCGCACGTCGCCGGCCCACGGCGCGTCGTTCGTCTCGGCGAACAGCGCCAGCCCCTTGGTGCCGGCGCCGGGCACGCCGACGACCACGATCCGGCCCTTGCCCAGCCCCGTCAGCTCGGCGATCTTGGCTTCCAGGTCTTCCACGTAGACCGACCGGCCGCGCACCTTGATGCTGTCGCCCATCCTGCCGAGCACGAACAGCTGCCCCTCGTGGAAGAAGCCCGCGTCGCCCGTGTACACGAGCCCGTCGCCGAACCGCGTCGACTTGCCCTCCGCGCCCGCGTAGTAGCCGGGGCAGGCGGACGCGCCGCCGACGACGATCTCCCCGAGATGCCCCTCGGGCAGTTCCCGGCCGTCGTCGTCCACGATCGTCACCGGCACGTCCGGCCGGGGCGTGCCGCAGCCGACCACCCAGCCCGCCCGGGCGCCCACCGACGCGGGACCCAGCGTGTGGGAGTCCAGGACGCGCACCTTCCGCCCGAACTCCAGCGACTCGGGATCGGGCCGCACCGCCAGCGGGTCCGCGCGCCGGGCGTCCGCGGTGACCAGCAGCGTGGTCTCCGCCATCCCGTACGCGGGCGTGAACGTGTGCCGCGAGAACCCGAACGGCTCCACCAGCTGCGCGAAGACCTCCAGCGCGTGCGGGTCGATCGGCTCGGCCCCGATGATCGCGGTGCGCCAGCCGGACAGGTCGACGCCCTCCAGCTGCTCGGGCTTGACGCGCCGCGCGCAGTAGGCGTACGCGAACGGCGGCGCCGCGGTGTGCCTGGCCTCGGCGAAGCACCGCAGCCACCGCGCAGGGTCCCGGATGAACTGGTCGGGCCGCATCAGCCGCAGCTCGGCCTGCCGGGAGATGGGCGTGATGAAGCAGCCGATCAGGCCCATGTCGTGGTACAGCGGCAGCCAGGACGCCACGGCGTCGTCGTCCCGGAAGCCGGCCGTCCGGGTGATCAGCTCGACGTTGGCCTCCAGGTTCTCCCAGGTGACCATGACGCCGCGCGGCGCACCGCTGGACCCGGAGGTGAACTGCAGCAGCGCCAGCTCCCCCGGCTCCCGGAGCTCGGCCTCCCGCTCCGCCTGCCGGGGAATCCACGGCTCGCCGGGCAACCCCGCGTCCGCCATGGCCCGCCCGATCAGCGGGGCCAGATCCTGCGATGCGATCGTCACCTTGGGTCGGGCCTGCCGCAGGATCGCCGCCACATGAGCGACGTACTCGTCGCCGTTCTGGAACAGCGGCGGCGTCAGCAGGCACACCGTGGCACCGGCCGCCCACACCGCGAAGTAGGTCTCCACGCAGGTGAAGTCGGTCGGCAGGACGACGCACACCACGTCGCCGGGGGCGACGCCCGTCTCCAGCAGCGCCCCGGCCGTGCGCCGAGCCGCCGCGGCCAACTCCCCGTAGTCGCGGAACACCCAGCCGCCGTCGTCGGTCGCCAGGTGGACGCCGCGTTCGGCGTTCGGCTTGTCCAGCCAGTCCCGCAGGGCAGATGCCATTGACGTCCCTTCCCGCCGAGTAAAAACTCGGAGGTAACTTCACCAGCGCCGCGGCATCTGCGTCAACTGAAACGATCAGCAGCCGGGCCCGTCCGGGCTTCGGCGTCAGGCCCGTGCGGGCCCGCGCACCACTGTGGCGACGCCCCGCCACCCCAGCAGGAACAACGCGGTGAACAGCGACGCCACCACGATGAACGAGACCGCCGTCCCCTGCCCCGCGACGACCCGCAGCACCATGCCCACCGCCACGGTGGACACCCACACCCCCACACCGGCGGGGAGAAGCGCCTCCGGCCGCCGCCACGCGCGCGTCACCAGCCAGCCCACTGCCAGCCCCGCCAGGAACGGCCACGCCGTGCTCGCGATCCCGGGCAGGCTCGCCGCCTCCTCATGCGACGCCCGCCCGATCGTCACGAACACGAGCACACACGCGGCATCCAGCGCCGCCGCCCCAACATTCCGCACGCCCCCAGCATAAGAACCCCCACCGCTCCCCCATACACCCCCTCTGACCTGCCCCAACACACAAGCCCACGCCCGTCGCCCCCGAAGCTCCCTGGGAAGACCACCGCACACAAGCCCACCCCGACGGGCAGGGCCCCCAAGAGTTTCGTTCGGTTGTTCGATACGGCGATTCACCTGGCGGTGAATCACCTACCCCTGTGCTGCTTCGCAGGGGTCCGATTCCTCCCCCGCCTGAAGGCGGGGGTCTCCTCGGAGGTCTCCGATGAACAAGCACCTGACGAAGGCGAAGCCCCCGAACCCAACACGAAACGACGGGCGAACGGTCGGGCGGGCGTTCCAGGGACATCAAGAAGCCCGGTAGCAAGCCGAAGGCTTGCGAAGCCCCCGAGGGCGACCGACGCAGGTTCCAGGGGGCGCCCCCCTGGGAGAAAAGCGAAGAGGCCCCCGGGAAGAAGCCGAAGGCTTGCGAAGCCCCCGAGGGCGACCGACGCAGGTTCCAGGGGGCGCCCCCCTGAGAGATAAGCGAAGAGGCCCCTGAAAGCAAGCCGAAGGTTTGCTTCCAGGGGCCTCTGCCTAGTAGCGGGGGCAGGATTTGAACCTGCGACCTCTGGGTTATGAGCCCAGCGAGCTACCGAACTGCTCCACCCCGCGGCGACGGTCTTAACTCTATGGGTCCTGGGGGTGGCTCGCAAACCAATATCGTGCGTGCCGCGAGGCGGAGGGGCCGCGGCGTGTCGGCGCGTGCCGTGCTCATGCGAGAGGGACGCTTCCGACTCCGGTCCCCGCGGCCCCAGGTCCTGCCCGGTCTCGCGGCTGGCACAGCGCCAGTCCGGCGGCGGTCAGACGCGGATGGTCATGCCGTCGTTGCCGACGATGACGCGGCCGTCGTAGCCCTTGCTCGCCTTGAGCTTCCACACCGCGTCCGGGACGAGCCGCTTGTCGCCCGGGGCCAGGTGGCTGAGGACCAGCCGCCCGACACCGGCCTTCTGCGCGACCTCCCCGCCGACCCGCGTCACGTCGCTGTGGCTGTTCATGTGGTGCTGGATCTGGTCGGGCGTGAGGTTGCGGGCGGCCTTGACGATCTGCAGGTCGATGACCTCGTGGACGAGGACGTCGGCGCCGCGCGCCAGGGTGACCATGTTGGGGGTGATGGTGGTGTCGCCGCTGAAGACGACCGATCCGTGCTCGGTGTCGAACCGGAACGCCAAGGACGGGAACACCGGCGGGTGCTCGACGAGGACGGCGGTGACCTTGACGTTGTCGTCGGACATCACGGTGAACGGCTGCATCGGCGGGGCCATCGGGCCGTTCGGTCCCGCGCCGACCGGCGGCACGGCGATGTCGTGGGGCCGGACCAGATCGCGGATGTCGGGCCAGCCTTCGTCGCGCATGCGCAGGTTGAGGTCGTAGGCGGTGGCGGCCATCTGCCCGTTGATCAGATCGGTGAGGCCGGGGGTGGGGTTCTCCGGGTTGATGACGGGGCGCGCCTCCTCCGTTGCGGGCAGGGCTCCGGCGCGTCCGGGGCCGTAGATGTGGACGGGGTGGGTCATGGGATTGATGCCGCCGAACCGCAGGAACGGCAGCGTGTACAGGTCGGCGATGTGGTCGGAGTGCAGGTGGGTGATGAAGACGGCGTCCAGGTTCGCGATCTTCAGCCCGGCGCGTTCGAACTGGTCGAACGCGCCGTGGCCCAGGTCGATGACGTAGACGCGCCCGTTGACGACGAGCGCCGAGGCGATCCCGGTGCGTCCCTGCATGGGCACCGGTCCGGCGGCGGTGCCGATGAGGACGAGTTCGGTGGCGCCCTTGCGGAACGTGGGCGTCCGGGTGGGCAGCGGGGCCGCCTGGGCGGGGGACGCGGCGGCCCCGCCGACGAGCGGCAGCGCCGCGACCGCCCCCACGGCCGTGCGCAGGAGCCTTCGGCGTGCGGGGACGTGCCGCCGGTCGGCGCCCTGCGGCGTTCCGGGCTGGGTGTGGCGGTTCATACGTGATCCTCCGGGTCGGGTGGGCTTCAGGCAGAGGGCTGGGTCGGGGAGGGCGTCGGACGGGTCCGATCGGCGGGCAGGAGGGGAAGCCAGGCCGCGGCGTCCCGGACGATCTCCGCCCCGGGACGGCCGCGGCGCGGCGGCATGGGGGCGGTCGCCATCACGACGCGGTCGGGGCGGACGAGCACGGCGCCGACGCCGGCGCGCCGCATCCACCGGGCCTGCGGCCAGGCGCTCACGTCGACGACCGGTGCGCCGAGGCGCCGTGCCAGGGACGCCAGGGCGGGATGCACCGGTCCGTCGCCGAGGACGGCGAACGATTCGCCGAGCAGTTCGTCCGCGGGGCGCCGTCGTCCGTCCACCGTCAGCCACGGCTGGGGGACGAGCGTCCCGGCGAGGTGGCGGTGGCCTCCCGCGCGCGGGCGGCGCACGAGCGGACCGGCGGGCAGCCTCAGCGAGGCGGTGCGCAGGGCGGCGTCGGTGAACCCCGGCACCCGGGCGGCCCCGGCGAGCAGGAGCCGCCGCAGGGACGCGGCGCGGTCCTGGCCGCCCGTCATCGCCAGGCCGACGGTGACCGCCAGGCGGATCATCCGGGTGACGTGGTGGCGCCGTTCGGCCTGGTAGGTGTCCAGCAGCCGCTCGTCGGCGCCTTCACCGAGCACCAGGGCGAGCTTCCAGGCGAGGTTGGCGGCGTCGCGCAGTCCCGCCCCCAGGCCCTGGCCGATGAAGGGCGGCGTCAGGTGCGCGGCGTCGCCGAGGATGAACACCCGTCCGTGTCTCCACCGGTCGGCGACCTGGGCCCGGAAGGTGTACTCGGCGTGCCGCAGCAGGTGCAGCCGCTCCCAGGGGACGTCGCCTGTCCACGGCGCCAGCAGCCGGGACAGGGCCTCGGGGGCGACGAGGTCGGCCTCGGTCTCGCCGGGGCGCATCCGGAACTCCCAGCGGTGCCGGTCCTCGCCGACGCGCATGTAGGTGGCGGCGCGGTGCGGGTCGCACACCTGCTGGACGCCGTCCCAGTCGCTCAACCGGCCGGGGTGGCGGACGTCGACGACCAGCCAGCGCTCCGCGAAGCGCAGGTCGTGCATGCGCGCGCCGATGGCCTGGCGGACGGTGCTGTTGGCGCCGTCGCATCCGAGGAGAGCGTGCGTCCAGACCGGGTACGTGCGTTCGGTCGCCAGGTCGCGCAACAGCACGCGGACCGGTGCGGGACGGCCGTGCGCGGTCTGCTCGATCCGCACCACCTCGGTGCCACCGCGCAGTTCCGCCAGGGCGTGGCGATGCAGGTTCGCTCGCAGCAGGCGTTCCAGGTCCGGCTGGTCGAACAGGTTGGCCTGGGGCCATCCGTTGACACCGCCGATCCGGTCGCGACGGAACTCGGCGATGGTGCGCAGCCTCCCGTCCACCAGTCGCATGCCAGGCATGGGACGGCTGATGGCCGCGAACCCCTCGGCGACACCGAGTCGCTGCAGTATCCGCGCCACCTCGTCGTCCAAATGCACCGCGCGCGGCCGGGGGTAGACATCGTGGTGCGGATCGACCGTGAGGCTCCGCACGCCGTACCGGGCCAGCAGTGTCGCGGCCGTCACCCCGGTCGGGCCCGCTCCGGCGATCAGCACCGGGACGACCGTTCCGGGCTCGGGCGGCATGCCGTCACCGGTCATGTGGCGTCCCCGGCGAAGACGACGGCGGTGCGCTGGGTGCCGAGGTCCAGGGCGCCGTCCGCGGTGCCGATGTGGGCGGTGACGACGTCGCCGTCCCGCAGGTACGCCGGATTGCGGGCCTGGCCTGGCAAGAAGATCTTCCACTTCACGGCGGGCGGCAGCAGCTCCGCGATCCGCTGCTTGAGCTTGCCCGGCGACTTCAGCGCCGTCCCGCCGGGCGTGCCGGTGAGCAGCAGGTCGCCGGGCTGCAGGGACTGGAAGCGGGCCAGGGCGGTGAGGGCCTCCGCCGGACGGACGATCATGTCGGTGAGGGTGCGGTCCTGGCGGAGCACGCCGTTCACCGACAGCCGCAGGCGCAGGTCGTCCAGCCGGGCGAATTCCTCCGGCGTCGGCAGCACCAGGAACGGCCCGGTCGGGGTGAACGTCGGGTAGGACTTGCTCTCGTAGAACTGGCCCTTGGTGAGCTGGACGTCGCGCGCGGACACGTCGTTGGTCACCACGAGCCCGGCCACGTAGGAGGGGAGCTCGTCGTCGGTGACGGTGGCGCCGACGGGCAGCTCGGCCCCCATGACCAGGCCCAGTTCGATCTCGTAGTCCAGCAGCCGGACATGCGGCGGCTTGACGACCGGGTCGCCGGGGCCGCTCACCGAGCCCGAGGACTTGCGGAAGAACGTCGGCCGCACGGCGGCGGGGTCGAAGCCGGACTCCCTGGCGTGCGAGCGGTAGTTCACCATCTGCGCGACGACCCGGCACGGCGTGGTGACCGGCGACAGCGGCGCCAGCTCCGCGACGTCCACCGCGTCGTCCGCGTCGCCTCCGGCCGCGCGGGCGGCGGCCTTCTCCACGGCGGCGCGGTCGGCGAGCAGTTCGGCGGTCGTGCGGGCCTCGGTCGCGACGGGCACCGCGCGCCCGCCGGCCTCGCCCCACCACGCCCCGTCGGTGCGCAACACGCGGATGCTCATGAGTTCATCGCCTTCATCAGGCCCGTCAGGCGGGCGGTGTCGATCTCGTTGTCGTCGCGCAGCGCCCGCAGGACGGTGCGGACGAGGGTGGGCGAGGGCTGGACGCCCAGGAAGTCCCGGGTGACCGGCGGGCCCCACTGCGCCAGGCCCGTGGCCGTCATGGGCGCCCATCCGGGCGCGATGGAGGCGTCGAACCGGTCGCCGTCGGTGAAGTGCTCCAGCATGAGGCGGTCGGGGTCGCGCCAGTAGTCGAAGATCTGGCTGCCCTGGATGTGCCGGCCGATCCCCCACGCCCGCCGGTAGCCGCGTTCGGCCAGGTACTCCCCGCCCGCCGCGAGCGCGTCGAGGTCGGCGACCTGGTACGCAGAGTGCACATAGCCCGTCCCGGGCCCCAGGTGCATCGCCAGGGTGTGGTGGTCGGCCGGGTCCGCGCCCCGGTCGCAGCGGATGAACGCCATCGTCGGCCCGCGCTCGCGCTGACCGTCCAGGAACAGGAAGTCGCTGACGATCATGCCGAGGGTGTCGAGGTACCAGTCGAGCGCCCGGCCGAACACAGGCGTCTCCAGCACCACGTGCCCCAGCCGCTGGATCCTGGCGGGTTCCCGGGGCGGACGCTGCGGCGCGTTGGTGCGGCGCAGCGTCGTGCCGGAGTTGAGGGGCAGCGGGGCCTGTTCGGGCAGCGCCCTCAGCTGCTCGGTCCCGTGCACGACCCGGACCGGGACACCGCTGGGGTCGCGCAGCGCGACGACGCGTCCGCCGCCCGGCCCGTCCAGTTCGCGCACGTCCGTCCCGGCGGCCCGGGCCAGCCGGGACAGGTCCGACCCGTCGGCCGCGGCGAACACCGGTCCCACGAACCGGGACACCGGCCCGCGCCGGACGACCAGGCAGTACGTGCCCGGCAGCGTCCCGCGCAGATAGAGCGCGTCGGGCGTGCGGGTCGCCACGGCGAAGCCGAAGTCGCGGGCGAACATCTCGGCGCGGTGCAGGTCCGGCTTCTCGAACTCCAGCCACGCCAGGTCGGCGACCTTGATCACCGGATTGCGGGACCGCCCGGGATGCTCCCCGCGCAGCCCGCCCTGCGGACTGTGCGTGATCTCCGCCGCGCCCGCCGGGCGCGGCGCCGTCTCGTCCATCGTCATCCCTCCCCGCATCGATACTGATGAAATCATCAGCCCTGACACTATGCCAGATGAGTGTAGGAGAGAATCAATGGTGATGAATTCATCAACACTGGGATCGCCTAGAATCGCGGCATGACCTCGGCTGCGACCGGCGCGAATGCGGATGCGTCCACCACAGGTGACGGCGGCGCACGGCGGCCGCCGCGACCGTCACGGCTGGACCGGCGCAAGGCGCGCACCCGGCAGGCGCTGATCAACGCCGCTCGCGCCTTCCTGGCCGAGCACGGCACGGCCGAGGTGAGCATCCAGCAGATCACCGACGCCGCCGACGTCGGCTTCGGCTCGTTCTACAACCACTTCAGCGGCAAGGACGAGCTGTTCAGCGCCGCCATTGCCGATGTGCTGGAGGAGCACGGGCGGCTGATGGACGAGCGCACCGCCGGCCTCGACGACCCCGCCGAGGTGTTCGCCGCGTCCTGGCGCCTGACGGCACGGCTCGTCCACACCCATCCGCAGATGGCGCGCATCCTCGCCCGTACGGGCCTGTCCTACCTGGACTCCGACCACGGCATCGCGCGCCGTGCGCTGCGCGACATCCGCCGCGCGACCGAGGCCGGCCGCTTCCACGTCGACAAGCCCTACGTCGCCCTCGCGGCCGCCGGCGGCTCGCTCCTGGGACTGCTGCACCTGTGGCTGGAACATCCCGGCCTCATCGACGACGCCGCCTGCGATGAGCTCGCCGAGCAGGTCCTGCGCATGTTCGGCATGAGCCGCGAGGCCGCCCACGCCATAGCCCACCGCCCCCTCCCCGCCCTCACCACCGACGACTGACCGCAACGCCCTCCACCACCCGCACAGGCCGACACCGCGCCCGGCAGAGCACGGCGAACACGAAACGGCCCGCCCGGATGGCTCCGGACGGGCCGCGTTCACATACGAGGACTACACAAGACGCCTCATCGCCCGCGTGACGGATTCGCTGCGGACCGTGGCGGACGTCCACCGACGCCAAAGCCGACGTGGGCTTCGAGGCGGGTCTGGCGCGGCCGATGACCGCGCACCGCACGGCTAATCGATCAGGACGTCGTCGATGGAGTCCGCCGTGGCGGCACGACGCCCCCATTCCTTGAGCAACTCAGGATCCTCGCAGCCGGTAATGCGAGCCCGCACATCCTCCGGCACCTCGATTCCCCGGGCGGCGAGGATCACCAAGATCATTTCGACCGTCCCTTCCGTCTTCCCCTCGTCCTTGCCCTGGGCCTTGCCGAGGCCGAAGTAGCGGCGGGCGAAGTCGCTCTGGAACTCGTAGTTCTTCAGCTTCAACCTGGCCTCCAGGTGACGTCGCATGGTTTCGGGAAGCACCGCCACGACGATGTCATGGTAGAGCGCACGGTGATCGCCATCGAGCGCGGCGTAAGCATCGGGAAGCGCTGACAGCACCTCGGCACCGCCGGGTGCGGCGCCGTGGGCGAGGGCGGACAGGACGGCGAGTTCCGGGACACGGGCGGCGTGTTCCGGATCGGTCACGTACGGGATCTCTCGCGGCCCCAGAACGATCGGTGTCAACGTCATGCCCGGATGCCCGAGATCGATGGTGCGGGCGCACCACTTGGCCGCTGTCTGGTCCGGTGAGAGCACCAGGAGGATGACCGGGCACCGCAGGCGCGCGCGCAGTCCCATCATGTACGCCGGCCAGCTGAAGTGCTTGCCGCGGTCATGGTCGAGCTGCACCTCAACGATCACAGCGAACCGCCGGGTCTTCTCCCAGTACTCGATCACGGCGTCGGCGCGGAGTTCCGCGAGCCGGTCGTCGGTGACGTTCTCCGACCTCAGTCGCGCCTCCCGATACTCCGGGAGCGGGACTCCGAGGGTGTCACCGAGGATTTCGGCGGCCAGCACGGGACGATGCCGGAACATCTCCGATAGGGCCTCATGACGACTGGAGGGCACGAACCAACACTATACGCAGTCGAGTGACTACGTATCGCATTTGCGGATGTCGGTCTGGCGCTCCAAGCCGTCCCGGTGCGTCACCCAGGCCACGTGGCGGTGTGAGACATGCGGCTGGTGCGAGGGTGCTGTTGCTCAGCTTTGCTGGTAGTCGGCGGATGCGCGGCGGCAGGCGGCGTGCAGGAAGTGGTAGTGGGCGCCCCCGGCGTTGTCGCCGATGCCGGCTCCGGTCATCAGTCCGATGTGGTCCATCGCCGTGCCGCAGGCCGTGCAGGTGGTCTACCTGGCGTGCCGGGTCGCCTGGTAGACCGCGGCCGGACGCGAGCCGCGCGTGGGGTAGGTGCGGGCGCCGTTCGTCACCCGGACGGCGGTGATCGGCTTGCCCTTCAGCGACGTGCCGATGTCGACGGCCTTGGCGATGTCCGGGTGGGCGGCGGCCGCTTTGACGATCTCTTCGCGGATGTTCCGGGCACCGGGAGTCGGGCCGGTAGACCTTGCCCTCCTCCGCGAGCGTCCGGGCCCACTGGCTCGCCGTCCGGCCGTTGACCGTCTTGAGCCGGAGGGGTACGCCCTTGGCCCGCAGCGCCTCGCCCTGCGCCCGGCTCATGGCGACCTCGATCGGAATCTTGCCGCCCGACGGCTCACCGTGCGCGATGTCCTCGTGGTCGAGCTCAAGGGCCTTCAGCTGCTTGAGTCGGCCCGCGGTGAGCTCCGGGCCGCGTTGCGCGAAACGACCTAGGGGAAAGCGACGAGGCCCCTGGCCAAAAGCCCGCAAAGCCCCTTGGGCGCGCGCAAGCCCCCGAGGGCGGCCGACGGGGGTTCCAGGGGGCGCCCCCTGGGAGGAAGCGAAGAGGCCCCTGGGAAGCAAGCCGGAGGCTTGCGACCAGGGGCCCTACCTAGTAGCGGGGGCAGGATTTGAACCTGCGACCTCTGGGTTATGAGCCCAGCGAGCTACCGAACTGCTCCACCCCGCGGCGACGCCCTAACTCTAGGGCATACCGGAAGATCGGCCAAATCGGCCGGCCGCCCACCCCCGCCGCGGCGCGTACGGGCGGGTCAGCGGCAGGTGGGGACCTCACCCTTGCCGGTGTTGATGGCGTTGAGCGCCTGGATGGCGCCGTTCAGCGTGTCGGCGCGGACGAGGCGCAGGCCGTCGGGGCGGGCCTTGACGGCGTCGGAGCAGTTGTCGGCGGGGGTGAGGAAGATGGTGGCGCCGGCGCGCCGGGCGGCGATCATCTTCTGCTGGATGCCGCCGATGGGGCCGACCTCGCCCTCGGCGGTGATGGTGCCGGTGCCCGCGATGAACTTGCCGCCGGTGAGCGAGCCCGGGGTGAGCTTGTCCACGATGGCCAGGGAGAACATCAGTCCCGCGCTGGGCCCGCCGACGTCGCCGACGCTGATGTCGACCTTGAACGGGAACTTGTACTGGTCGGACAGCACGATGCCGACCACGGGACGGCCGCCGTCGCCCGCGGCGGTCCGCAGCGTGACCTTCTGCTCGGCGCCCGAGCGGCGGACCGTCACGGTGACCGGGTCGCCGGCCTTGCGCTTGCCCATCAGCTCGGTGGCGGCGCCGACGCGCTCGACCCGGGTGCCGTCGACGGCGACCAGCTCGTCGCCGGGGCGCAGCCGGCCGTCGGCGGGACGGCCCTTCTGCACCGCGTCGATGACGATGCGGGTGGAGAGCGGGATCTTGAGCTGGCGCAGCGCGGCGGCCTGGGCGGTCTCCTGCGAGTCGCGCATCTGCCGGGTGTTCTCCTCGTCCACCTCCTCCTGCGACTCGTTCCGCGGGAAGATCGTCTCCTCGGGGACGATCGCCACGTCGCCGTCCAGCCAGCCGCGCAGGGCGGTGAGCAGGTCGATGCGCGAGCCGGGGCCGCCGCGGTAGGTGACGGTGGTGAAGTTCAGGTGCCCGGCGTCGGGGTACACCTGCCGACCCTCGATCTTGACCAGCTCCTCACCCTTGTCGTTCTCGCCGAGGGTGTTGCTGGTGGGGCCGGGCATCAGCGCGACGTACGGCACCGGCATCAGCGAGCCGACCAGCGCCAGCACCATGACCAGGACGCTGGCGACGGCGAGGGTGACCGCGCGGCGAGACGACATGTGCGGCTCCTGGGCTCCTAGGTCAAGCGGCCGCCGGAGGGGCGGTCGGGTCGTCGGTGGGGCGTGGGCCGGGTGACGGCGCCGGGGCCGCGGGCGCCTGCGTGCGGCTCCGCCGCCCCGTCAGCAGGCCCCGACCCATTCGTCGCCGCCGTCGGCGAACGTCTGGTGCTTCCAGATCGGCACCTGGGTCTTGAGGTCGTCGATGAGCCTGCGGCAGGCGTCGAACGCCTCCGCGCGGTGCGCGCAGGCCGCGGCCACCACCACGGCGAGGTCGCCGATCTCCAGGTCGCCGACCCGGTGCACGGCGGCCAGCGCGTTGACCGGGAAGTCGGCGGCGACCTTCTCCATCACGGCGCGCAGCTCGCGTTCCACGGTGGGGTGGGCGCTGTACGACAGGCGGCTGACCGCGCGGGCGTGGTCGTGGTCGCGGACGGTGCCGACGAACACGGCCGTCCCGCCCGCCGCCGGGTCGCCGACGGCGTCGAGCACCTCGGTGACCGACAGCGGGGTGTCGCGGACGGCGGCCAGCCTGATGACCTCGCTCACGCTCCGCAGGTTACCGCCCGCGAGACACGCCCGGTTCGCCCGGAGTGCACCCCCGGCCCGCGCGGGGCGGCCCGCCGCCGGTCAGGCCGGGTCGGGCTCGTCGGGTTCGAACGTGGCGACCAGGGCGTCGGCGAGGCCGGGGACCAGGTCGGGGCCGACCAGGACCTCGTCGTCGTTGTCGTGGCGGCGCAGCCGCAGCGCCGCATGCCGGGTGCCGTCGCGCAGGACGCCGACGACCATGCGGACGTCCTCGCGGTCGGGGTGCTCGGCGGCCCAGGCGGCGGCCTCGGCCTCGTCCTCGGGGATGTCCTGCTCGGCCTCGGGCGGCAGCACCATCCGCTCGATCACCAGTGCGCAGCCTTCGACCGCGTCCGGCCAGGCGATGGCGGCCAGCGACTCCTCCACCGTGCCGCGGTCGGGCAGCCGGTCCTGTTCCAGGGCGGCCAGGGTCTCCACATCGGGGGCCAGGCCGAGCCGGTCGGCCAGGTCGGGTTCGGCGCGGCGCAGCTCGGAGCTGCGCACCAGCGCGTACAGCTTGGGCGGGGCGTCCCATCCCTCCTGCGCCGAGTGACGTTCCAGGTCCAGGACGACTTCTTCGAGAAGACTGCTCACGGGTCCATCTTCGCGCGAGCGCGGCGTGCCCGCGTCCACGTCGACACCCCGCTCACGCGCCGCGGCCGTGCGGGCACGGTCCGCGTTTTCCCGGACGCTCCTCGCGTACGCGTGCGGGAACCCCCAGCCGACTCGATAAGTTGCATAGACAGCACCGGCAGGCCGCCGGTGGGGACGACACCTTGAACGGAGGGGCCGCCCTTGACGTTCCGGACACCCGGGTTCGGGCGACGGCTCGGCACGGGCCGGACCCGGCTGGTGCTGCCGGTCCTGGTGACCCTGGCAGTGCTGCTGGTCGTGTATCTGATCTTCACGTCGGTCTACACCGACCTGCTGTGGTACCGCTCGATCCACTTCTCGAAGGTCTACACCACCCAGCTGTGGGCCAGGGTCCTGCTGTTCGTGGGGTCGGGCCTGCTGGTGGCCCTGGTGGTGGGCGCCAACATGGTGGTCGCCTACCGGCTGCGCCCGCCGTACCGGCCGCTGTCGGTGGAGCAGCAGGGCCTGGAGCGCTACCGCACGGCGGTGGACCCGCGACGGCGGCTGATCACCGGGGGTCTGCTGGGGCTGCTGGGTCTGCTGGCGGGGTCGTCGGTGGCCGGTCAGTGGCCGGTGGTGCTGGCGTTCCTCAACCGCACGTCGTTCGGCGTGAAGGACCCGCAGTTCCACCGCGACGTGTCGTTCTACGTCTTCACCTATCCGTTCGTGCGGCTGGTGCTGGGCGTGGTGTTCGCCACCGTGATCCTGTCGCTGCTGGCGGCGGTGGCCGTCCATTACCTGTACGGGGGGCTGCGGCTGCAGGGCCCGGGCGACAAGGCCAGCCCGCCCGCGCGCGCCCACCTGTCGGTGCTGGTCGGCCTGTTCATCCTGCTGAAGGCGGTGGCGTACTGGTTCGACCGGTACGGGCTGGTGCACTCCGAGCGGGGGGTGACGACCGGCGCGTCGTTCACCGACGTCAACGCGCTGCTGCCGGCCAAGACGATCCTGGCGGTGATCGCGCTGATCTGCGCGGCGCTGTTCGTGGGGAACATCGTCCGGCGCGGGATGATGCTGCCGGGCGTGGGCTTCACGCTGCTGGTGCTGTCGGCGATCCTGGTCGGCGGGGTGTACCCGCTGCTGATCCAGCAGTTCCAGGTGCGGCCGGACGAGCTGGCCAAGGAGCGCCAGTACATCCAGCGCAACATCGAGTTCACGCGCAAGGCGTACGGGGTCGACAAGGCGCAGGTCGTCTCGTACGGCGGGCAGGCCGAGAGCGATCCGGACAAGCTGAAGCAGGCCAAGGACGAGCTGAAGGGCGTGCGGCTGCTCGACCCGGCCGTGGTCGGCCCGACGTTCCAGCAGCTGCAGCGGGTGCGGCCGTTCTACCGATTCCCCGACTCGCTGGACGTCGACCGCTACAAGATCGGCGACCAGACGGTGGCCGCGGTGGTGGCGCTGCGGGAGCTGTCCAGCGCCCCGGCGGGCCAGCGCAGCTGGGTGAACGACCGGATGGTCTACACGCACGGCTACGGGCTCGTGTCGGCCTACGGCGACCGGTTCGCGCAGGGCGGCATGCCGGAGTTCCTCACCAAGGACATGCCGGTCAGCTCCGGTTCGCAGATCAAGGTGGAGCGTCCGGAGATCTACTTCGGCGAGTACTCGCCGCTGTACTCGGTGGTCGGCGGCCGCGGCCAGCAGGAGCTGAACTACCCCGACAACAGCCAGGACGGGCAGGCCAACACCACCTACGCGGGCCGCGGCGGAGTGCCGATCGACTCGCTGTTCCACAAGCTGCTGTACGCGACGAAGTTCCAGGAGAAGAACCTGCTGCTGTCCGGGGCGATCAAGGACGGCGCGAAGATCCTTTACGACCGGACCCCGCGGGAGATGGTGCAGCGCGCCGCGCCGTGGCTGACCGTGGACGGCGACCCGTACCCGGCGGTGGTGAACGGCCGCATCCTCTGGATCCTGGACGGCTACACCACGTCCGACAACTACCCGTACTCCGAGCGCATGAGCCTGGGCGACGCCACCCGCGACACCATCACCGACACCCGCTCGGCGGTGGCGCGGCAGGCCAACGACCAGGTCAACTACATGCGCAACTCCATCAAGGCCACGGTGGACGCCTACGACGGCACGGTGACCCTGTACCAGTGGGACACCCAGGACCCGGTCGCCAAGACCTGGATGAAGGTGTTCAAGGGGACGGTGAAGCCGCGCAGCAGCATCCCGGCGGAGCTGGAGAGCCACTTCCGCTACCCGCTGGACCTGTTCAAGGTGCAGCGGCAGGTGCTGGCCAAGTACCACGTCACCGACCCGGCGGCGTTCTACAACGCCGAGGGCTTCTGGGAGGTGCCGGAGGACCCGGGCGCCAAGGGCCGCCGCCAGCCGCCGTACTACCAGAGCCTGCGGATGCCGGGCGGCAGCACCGAGGAGTTCGCGCTGACCACGGTGTTCAACCCGCGCGGCACGCCGAACCTGGCGGCGTTCATGTCGGTCAACTCCGAGCCCGGCCCCGACTACGGCAAGATCACGATCTTGCAGACTCCGCGGACCCCGCCGTCGCAGGGCCCCGGGCAGGTGCAGAACTCCTTCGAGACCGACCAGCAGGTCAAGCAGGCGCTGACCCAGCTGCGGCTGGCCAACACCCGGACGATCGCCGGCAACCTGCTGACCATCCCGTTCGCGGGCGGCATGCTGTACGTCGAGCCGATGTACGCGATGGCCGCGGGCGGCGAGGAGCAGCAGCCGTATCCGCTGCTGCAGCTGGTGCTGGTGCGCTACGGCGACCGGATCGCCTCGGCCAACACGCTGCAGGAGGCGCTGGACAAGCTGTTCGGCGACAGCGGCGGGTCCACCGCGCCGCCGTCCGACCAGGGCGGCGGCAAGCAGCAGGACGACGCCAAGCAGCAGGGCAACGTGCAGCTCAGCGCGGAGGTGCAGCGCGCCATCAACGAGCTGCGCGACGCCGTGGCCGACTTCGACAAGGCGCAGCGCGAGGGCGACTTCGCCGGGATGGGCGAGGCGTACAAGCGGATCCAGGCCGCGCAGCGGACGCTGTCGCAGCAGGCGTCCGCCGGTTCCAGCCCGTCGCCGTCGCCGTCGGGGAGCCCGTCTGCATCGGCCTCGCCGTCGGCCGGAGGCTGATCCCGCGCAGGCCCACGCGTGCAAAGGCCCGGGTGCCCGCCCCTGAAGGGGCGGCCCCGGGCCTCGTGTTCTCCGGGAGCGCAGCGGTCAGCGGCGGCGGCGCCGCGCGCGGCGGATGGCGGCCGCGGCGCCGATCGCGGCGACGGTGGCGCCCGCGGCGGTGGCCATGGTGGCCTCCCGGCCGCCCACCCGGCGGCCGACGACGGCGCGGCGCCCGGCGGTCTCTTCCAGCAGGACGCGCAGCGCCGCGGCGTTGTCGTAGGCGGGTTTCCAGCCCGCGGCCCGCAGCCGGGCGCAGTCGACGACCCAGGGGTAGGCGACGTAGTGCAGGTCGGTGGCGGGCGCCGGGGTCATGCCGAGGCGGTGCAGCCGCTGCGCCATGCCGAAGGTGACGGCGGCGGGCAGCTCGAATCGCCGCTTGCCGGTGATCTCCTGGACCTCGTCGGACCCCAGCCAGCCGTCGCAGCCGACCGCCAGCGGCCCGTCCAGATCCTCGACGACGACCAGCTCCAGCGCGGCGGCCAGGTCTTCGATGTGGCAGAACTGCCAGCCGGGCGCGCAGCCCTTGACCGACAGCAGCCGGGGCGCCTCGAAGTGCCGGGTGATGACGGTGTCCACGCCCGGGCCGACCAGCGCGGCGGGCCGCACCACGGTGACGCGCAGCCCGGGATGGCTGACGGCGGCGGTGCCGGCCAGCTCCTCCATCTCCAGGTAGTCGCCGGCGATGCTGCTGTTGGCCTCGGCGGCCAGCGGGGCGTCCTCGGGCAGCGGCACCGGGTTGTCCGGCGACGCCCCGTACACCATGGCGCTGGTGACCAGGACCACGCGGCGCACGCGGGCGGCCGCGGCGGCGGTCACCACGGTCTGCGCGCCGCGCACGTTGTGGGTGCGGCGCTCGCGCGGGTCGGTGTCGGGGGACGCGTCGACGTCCAGGTGGACGAGCACGTCCACGTCCGACAGCCGGTGCGACAGCAGCGGGTCGAGGACGTCCACGACGCGCCAGGTGGCGCCCTGGACGTCGCCGCGCTGCCCGTCCACCGCGACCACCTTGCGGACCTCGGCGCGCTCGGCCAGGCGGGCGGCCAGCAACCGCCCCGCCCCGGCGGCCGCCCCGGTCACGGCGACGACCGGGCCGGTGCTACGCCGAGGGCGAACCTTGCCCGTTGCCACGGAGCTGCCCCCTTCCCTGTGTACGCCAGGTCGCCGGGACCGGCTAACGTTGCGGATATGAGCCCATCATGCATCCCAGGGGCGAACCGATGAGCAACACTCCCTTCGGCTTCAACCGTCCCGGCGACGGCGACGACGACAGAGGCGACAAGGACAAGCCCCAGGATCCGTTCCAGGCCATGGGCGACATGCGGCAGTTCGCCGACATGCTGCACCGCTTCGCCGACATGATCGGCAGCGTCCAGCCCGGGGCCGGGGCCGCCGGGCCGCTGAACTGGGATCTGGCCAAGAACATAGCCCGGCACTCCGTGGTGGAGCAGGGCGACCCCTCGGTTGTGGACGCCGAGCGCCGCCAGGTCGAGGAGGCGCTGCGGCTGGCCGACCTGTGGCTGGACGAGGGCACCACGCTGCCCGCGGGCGTGCAGAAGCCGCAGGCGTGGAGCCGGTCGGAGTGGATCGAGCAGACCCTGCCGGTGTGGGGGCAGGTGTGCGACCCGATCGCCGAGCGGATGGTCGAGTCGATGGGCGGCATGCTGGGCTCGGGCGGCATCCCCGCCGACGTGCAGGCGATGGCGGGGCCGCTGATCGGCATGGTCAAGCAGATGGCCGGGGCCATGGTGGGCGGTCAGACCGGGCAGGCGCTCGGGGGGCTGGCCCGCGAGGTGGTCGGCTCGTCCGACGTGGGGCTGCCGCTGGCGCCGGACGGCGTGGGCGCGCTGCTGCCGGCCGGGGTGGCCGCGTTCGGCGAAGGGCTGGAGGTGTCGCCCGACGAGGTGCGGCTGTACCTGGCGCTGCGCGAGGCCGCGCACCAGCGGCTGTTCGTGCACGTCCCGTGGCTGCGGTCGCATCTGCTGGGCGCGGTCGAGGAGTACGCGCGCGGCATCACCGTGGACCTGTCGGGCATCGAGCGGGCCGTGCAGGGCCTGGACCTCAGCGACCCGGAGGCGATCCAGCGGGCGCTGGGCGGCGAGATCCAGCTGCAGCCGGAGGAGACGCCGCGGCAGAAGGCGGCGCTGGCCCGGCTGGAGACGACGCTGGCGCTGGTCGAGGGCTGGGTCGACACGGTGGTCAACGAGGCGGCCGGAGGCCGGCTGCCGAACGCGGCCAAGCTGGCCGAGGCGGTGCGGCGGCGCCGCGCCACCGGCGGCCCGGCCGAGCGGACGTTCGCCACGCTGGTCGGCCTGGAGCTGCGGCCGCGGCGGCTGCGCGAGGCGGGGGCGCTGTGGCGGCTGCTCACCGAGGTGCGCGGGGTGCAGGGCCGCGACGCGGTGTGGGAGCACCCCGACCTGCTGCCGACCGCCGAAGACCTTGACGACCCGCAGGGGTACGTGCACGGCCGTCCCGAGGTGGAGGGCCTGTCCGACCTGGACATCTCGGCCTTCACCAAGCACCTGCGCAAGGACGCCCCCGAAGGCGAGAAGGACGCCGAGAAGGACGAGGGCGGCGAAGGCCCCGGCGACGAAGGCCCCGGCGACGAAGGCCCCGGCGACGACGGCCCCGGCGACGACGGCCCCGGGTCCCGCTCGTGAGGTGGGGGTTCGGCCACGGCTTCGGCGGCGGCCAGCGGGTCAACGGATGCGGGTACGCGCCGGGGTCGTCCACGGCCATGATCAGGCGTCGGGCGGCGCGGACCGCCGGGCTGTGCTGGCAGCGGCCGCTCGACCAGGAGCAGCGGCGCTGGCATCCGGCCAACTCCCGGTACCCGCGCGTGGGCAGGACGTGATCGGCGCCCCATGACCTCCGTCTCCCCGGGCACGTTGCGCGCCGACGCGATGCGGATGCTGGACGCCTGGAGGGCGCCCGACCCCGAGCAGGACCGGTTGCGCCGCGCGTTCCTGCGGCACCTGGAGAACCACCGCGACGGCATGTGGCGGGAATGCGCGGCCGGTCACCTCACCGCCAGCACGATCGTGCTGGACGCCGACGCCACGCGGGTGCTGCTGACCCTGCACCGCAAGATCGGCGGGTGGCTGCAGCTCGGCGGGCACTGCGAGCCGGGGGACGCGACGCTGGCGGACGCGGCGCTGCGCGAGGCGACGGAGGAGTCGGGCATCGCCGGGCTGCGGCTGACGCGGCCCTGGCCCGTCCAGCTCGACCGGCACGCGGTGCGCTGCCACCCGCAGGGTTCGTGGCATCTGGACGTGCAGTACGCGGCGGTCGCCCCGCCGGGCGCGCGGCACCGGATCAGCGAGGAGTCGGCGGATCTGCGATGGTTCGCGCCGGACGCGCTGCCCGAGACGGCCGACGAGGTGGTCCGCCGCCTGGTCGCCCGGGCGTTCAGCGGCTGAGCGGGCGGCCTTCGAGCAGGGCGCGGGTGTTCTCCCAGCCTTCCAGGCCGGGGTCGAGGTAGCCCAGGTCGTCTCGGGTGCGCAGGCGGTGCCAGGCGGGCCCCTGCGGCACCAGGCCGGGACGCGGCGCGGCGGCACGCAGCCGGGCCAGTGCGTCGGGGGTGTCGAGGCCGACCTCGCGCAGGGCGCCGGCGAGCCAGTCCGGAAGCGGCAGCCGGGCGGCCAGCGCGACGAGTCCGCCGCCGTCGGCCCGGCCGGCGGCGGCCGGGGCGTGCCCGAGGGCGCGCAGCAGCTTGCCGATGTGCAGTCCGGGAAGGTCGGGGGCGTCGGCGGCCAGCAGCACCGCCTCGGTGGCGCCGAGCGCGTGCAGCGCGGTGAACGCGCCGGTCAGGGTGGGTTCGCGGACGATCGGCGTGCCCGGCCAGGTGATCGCTTCGGCGTCGGGCTGGTCGGGCGGGTCGAGGACCAGCGCGGGGGTGACCAGGTCGAGCCCGGCGGCGATCTCGTAGGTGTCCTCCAGCAGTGCCAGGCGGAACTCGTCGGGGTCGACGCCCGGCGGGGCCGCGGCGTCGCCGGCGCCGCCGTCCCGCCGCGTGGCCAGCACCGCCACGTAGGGGTTGCGTCGCGGCACGGGGGCCTCGGTCACCCGGCGACCTCGCGCAGCTCCTCGTCCTCGGCCTCCAGCGGCAGGTTGGCGGCCGCCGCGACGCCTTCCAGGTAGCCGCGGGCCCGTTCGGCCTTGGGGTAGTTGGCCACCAGTTCCCAGAAGCCGGGGCCGTGCCCGGGGACGATCAGATGGGCCAGCTCGTGCACCAGGACGTAGTCGACCACCCAGGATGGCATGCCGCGCAGCCGGGTGGACAGGCGGATGGTGCCGTCGTCCGGCGTGCAGGAGCCCCAGCGGCTGCGCTGGTTGCCGACCCACCGCACGCTGACCGGCTCGACGCGGCCGCCGAGGTAGCGGCGGGACAGCTCACAGGCGCGCGCCTGGAGGTCGGCGTCGGTGGGACGTCGGCGGCGTTCCTTCTCCGCCAGCCGTTCCAGGATCGTGGCTATCCACTGTTCCTCCTCCGCCTTGGAGAGCCGTGAGGGGAGCATCACCACGACCTTGTCCCCGTCCCGGTAGGCGGACACCGTCCGCCGGCGTCGGCTGCTACGACGGACCTCAACATTTGGCGGCACGCCAGAACGGTACCTAAGTTTTTGCGTCCTCCACAGGGGGTGTTTAGCAACACCGCAGGTCAGGGCGCATGTTTTTACCGATCCACGCCCTGTTTCCACAGCAGAAGACGATCTTGTCCACAGGTCCGCGGCCGCATGTCCCCAGGGGGTCGCGCCTTCTTTCGCGAGGTCGGCGGGGCGGCACGGCCCGTGACGAACGTCACGTCCGCCGCAGGAGCTCGGGCGGGGCGTTCCGCCGCGATCGACTGGGTACGTAACGGATCGGTCACAGACGGTGGGGTGCGCGGATGCGGGCCCCTTCACCGGACCGGACTTCGGGGGGCACAGTGATCAGGTACAGGCGAAGAAAACGGACGGCGTCCGGGCACGGCGTTCCCGGGGCGGCGGGCATGCCGCGGCACGGGGCCAACGGTGCGCACGGGGCCGTCCGCAAGGGCGCGCGGCACACGGAACGGCGGTCGGCGGGCAGGCGGTGGACGGTGGCTCGGATCGGGGGCGGCGTCGCCGGGGCCGCGCTGGGCAGGGTGGCGGGCCGGATGCTCGCTCCGCTGGCACGCGGGGCGGCCCGGCGTCTCGGGCTGCCCCCCAGGGCCGTCACCTGGCTGGTGCAGACGGCGGCGCCGGTGGTGGCATCCCTGGCGGCCGAGCGCATGGCCGTCCGCAGGAGCCGCGGCCGAGACGCGGGCCATGCCCCCGGCGGAGGCGCGGCGCCGCGGCGCGGGACGGCCCACCGCCACCACAGGCCCCGCGCCGGAGCGGGGCACGGGCCGCGGCACGGCGGCGAACCGCCCGGTCCCGTCCGCCTCGGCGGTCACGGCGCCCCGTCCCGGGGCGGCCGCCGGGCCCGGGCCGCCACGTGAGAAAGCGCACACTTACTTCGTTGGCGCAGTTCGCGCGGGGGTGAGCGGTTCCGGTTGCGGCCCGTACCGGCAATCGTTGTGGCGCGAACGACCGCCATCCCCGACAATGTCACCGTGAGCGATCTCCCCCGCCGCGCGGTGACGCGGTCCGCAAAACTCGCGACCCTGCCCCTCGGCTTCGCCGGACGCGCCGCGCTCGGGGTGGGCAAGCGCACCTTCGGCAAGCCCGCCGAGGCGGTCGCCGTCGAGCTCCAGCAGCGCACCGCCGAGCAGCTGTTCAAGGTGCTCGGCGAGCTCAAGGGCGGGGCGATGAAGCTCGGCCAGATGCTGTCGATCTTCGAGGCGGCGCTGCCGCCGGAGATCGCCGGCCCCTACCGGGCCACGCTGACCCGGCTGCAGGAGGCCGCGCCGCCGCTGCCCGCCGCCACCGTCCACCGGGTGCTGGCGGACGGCCTCGGCGAGGACTGGCGCGACCGCTTCCGGGAGTTCGACGACACCCCCGCGGCCGCCGCGTCCATCGGGCAGGTGCACCGGGGGGTGTGGGAGGACGGCCGCGCGGTCGCCGTCAAGGTGCAGTATCCGGGGGCGGGCAAGGCGCTGCTCAGCGACTTCAACCAGCTGTCGCGGCTGGCCAAGCTGTTCGCCGTGCTGATGCCGGGCCTGGACGTCAAGTCGATGCTGGCCGAGCTGCGCGAACGCGTCGCCGAGGAGCTCGACTACGCCCTGGAGGCCGAGTCCCAGCGCATCGTGCACGAGGCGTACGCCGACGACCCCGACTTCTACATCCCCGCCGTGGTCGCGCAGGCCGACGACGTGCTGGTGACCGAGTGGATGGAGGGAGTCCCCCTCTCAAAGATCATCACGGACGGCGACCAGGAGGAGCGCGACCACGCGGCCCTGCTGTACTGCCGGTTCCTGCTGTCCGGCCCGCGCCGCAGCGGCCTGCTGCACGGCGACCCGCACCCGGGCAATTTCCGCATCCTGGACGACGGCCGGCTCGGCGTGATGGACTTCGGCGCCGTCGACCGCATCCCGCCGGACTTCCAGTACCGGCTGGGGCGGCTGCTGCGCATCGGCACCACGGCCGGGATCGACGAGATCGAGGACGCGCTGCGCCGCGAGGACTTCATCCGCGAGGGCGTCACCATCGACGCCGAGGCGCTGCACGCGTTCCTGGCGCCGATCACCGAGCCGTTCATCACCGACACGTTCAAGTTCACCCGCGAGTGGCTGCGCGACATGGCCGCCCGCGTCACCGACCTGCGGCCGACCAATGTGGTCCGCCAGCTGAACCTGCCGCCCGAGTACGTGATCGTGCACCGCGTGCTGTCGGCGGGCACCGGCGTGCTGTGCCAGCTGGAGTGCGAGATCCCCGCCCGAGCCGAGTCGCTGCGGTGGATCCCCGGCTTCGCCGACGACTCCGATGCGCCCGACGCGGCGGACGCGGCGGACGCGGCGGACGAAGACGGGCTGGACGACGACGAACTCGCGGGCTGACCGGCGGCTTCCAGAACACGCAGCGGGGCCCCGCGCATCGATGAGATGCGCGGGGCCCCGCTTCTCGGAGCGCCCGGCGGAGGCGTAGGGCCGCCGGGCGCTCTCCCCGCCCGCCGGGAGGCGCCTCGCCCGTCAAACCATCCCGAAGAACGGGCTGCCGGGCGCCTGCGACCGGCGGGCTCCGGTAACGCGTTGTGCGTGCCCGTCCGTCCACGGCCGCCCCCGTAGGCCGTGGACGCCGGTGCACGCGGTCAGCCGAGCAAAGCCCGGCGGACCCGAGCCGCCCGGACGCGGGCGTCGCGGCGGGCGCGGCGCATGGCCAGCACGCGGGCGGCGGCCCGGCGGCGCGCCGCCTCGTCGAGGGTGAGGGCCCGGCCCCGCACCGCGGGCGCGGGTGTCCGGTCCCGGACGTCCATGGTCATGATGTCCCCCTGGTGGCCGGGGGTGCGGGCCCCTGGTGGGAGCCGCACTTCCCCGGCCTACGCGGCTGAGTGTCGGCTTTGCTGTCTTCGGCGGCCCGATGCAGGCCGCCCCGGGCGTCACACCCCGGCGCCGTCCGGCAGCGGGTTCTTGCGCGGACGCCCCCGCGGCCGCTTGCGCGGCACGACGACACCGCGGACGAACAGCTCGCCGCCCCACACGCCCCAGGGCTCCTTGCGCTCCAGGGCTCCGGCCAGGCACGCCTTGCGGAGCGGGCACTCCAGGCAGAGCGACTTGGCCAGCTCGACGTCGGCGGGGTCCTCGGCGAAGAACAGCTCCGGGTCGGTCCGGCACGGAAGCGTGAGGTCCTCCTCGCTCATCGCGAGCGCCCCCTGCATCACGGTCACCCTTGCTTCCTCTCGTTGGATCTCAACGGTCGTGTCGGTGGGTTGTCTGGGCAAAAGAGAAGGGCCGCGGATCCGGTGTGCGGATCCACGGCCCTGGGGGCTCTCCGGTGCTGCTAGACCGGTCGCCTCCAGGGATGCGGACCCGACACGCCACCCTTCATTGCGATGAAGGAGGCGCCCACGTGGGCCGGGGCCGGAACCATGAGGTCATCGCCTTCGAGAAGCCGTTCAAAGACACTCCACCCCTGCTCGTTCCGGACGCGCTGCACGCGGCACAGATCGCGCTGATCGGCGGACGCACGCAGTCGCAGGGACCACGCGCCGCCATCGACCAGAGCCGCTTTGCCGCTGGGCAGGGAGCCCGAGGCGGCGCCGGCGGACACGCCGGAATACGCCGGCAGGGCGCCAGGACGCAGCATGGTCCGGGTGGTCGGCTTCGCGTTGCCGAAGGTCGTTGAGCTCACCGGACTGCACACCACCTCTCTGGCTCCTCGGGGCCCCCACCCGGAACACGATCCGGTCGGCAGGGCCGTCTGAATGCTCGCGTTCGAGCGTACGGGTACGGACTCGAACCAATCAAGGTATTTTTGACCTGCGGTTTTGTGGGTGAATTCACCCGTTGCGGACAGAACCAGCGCGGTGCGGCGAACGTCTAAGGGGATGCCGAAGGCACCGCAACTGGCCGGCACCGGCACATCCGGCGCCGTCCGCCTGAAGACCACCCGATCCCCGCGGCCGCGGAGTTCGGCCGCCGCCATCAGTGCCGGAGAGCGTCCTGGGCTTCCCGCCACGGTACCGATGGGAAGGGCGGACGGTGCCCGCGCCGCGTAGCTCATGCCCGGAAGATGACCGAGTACACCGCGCCGGTGCATGCCCCACATCTGCGAGCGAGGGCGGGGCCGCGGGTGGCAGGGCGGCGGGCGGCCCGCGGCCCCCCGTGTCAGAAGCCCCGGGGGTCAGCGCGTCCGGGGCAGCGGGTCCGGGTCAGGAGTCGCCGACCCGGATCAGCCCCTCCTGCATCACGGACACGACCAGCTCCCCGGAGCGGGTGAAGACCTGCCCGCGGGCCAGGCCGCGCGCGCCGCCGGCGAACGGGGTGTCCTGGTAGTACAGCAGCCAGTCGTCGGCCCGGAAGGGGCGGTGGAACCACATGGCGTGGTCCAGGCTGGCGCCCATCGTGCCCTTGTCGCCCCAGGCCAGGCCGTGGTTGAGCAGGACGGTGTCCAGCAGCGTCATGTCCGAGGCGTAGGTCATCAGGCACACATGCAGCATCGGGTCGTCGGGCAGCTCACCGTCGACCCGCAGCCAGACCTTCGACTCGGGGGTGGCCAGCGCCGGGTCCTTGGCCGCCTCCCAGGTGAGCGGGGTGGCGTGCCGGACGTCGAACGGGCGTCTGCCGACGAACTCGGCGGCGGCGCGCTCACCGAAGATCGGGGTGAGCCGGTCCAGCGCGTGCGGCAGCGTCTCCGGGTCGGGCGCCTCGGGCATGGCCGCCTGGTGGGTCGGGCCTTCCTCGACGACCTGGAACGACGCCGACAGGCTGAAGATGGCCTTGCCGTGCTGGATGGCCAGCACCCTGCGGGTGGTGAAGGACCGTCCGTCCCGGACCCGGTCCACGGTGTAGACGATCGGCACCAGCGGGTCGCCGGGCCGGATGAAGTAGGCGTGCAGCGAGTGCACCGGCCGGTTGACCGGGACGGTCCGCCCCGCCGCGACCAGCGCCTGGCCCGCGACCTGCCCGCCGAACACCCGCTGCTGGCGCGCCTCGGGGCTGCGGCCGCGAAAGATGTCGTTCTCGATCTGCTCGAGGTCCAGCAGATCGAGCAGCTCCTTCAGGGACTCCTTCACGGCCGACAGTCTCCCAAACCCCCTGGTGTGGCAAGGATCTCACCCCGTACCGTCCGAATCGCCCCCCGGCGGCGGGGCGCCCTGGCAGAGGGCCAGCACGTCGTTTCCGTAGCGCTGGAGCTTCACCCGGCCGACGCCGGGGATGCGGGCGAGGTCCTCCAGGGACTCGGGGTCGTGCTCGGCGATGGCCTGCAGGGTGGCGTCGGTGAACACCACGTACGGCGGGACCCGCTGCTCGCCGGCGGTGCGGGCGCGCCACTCGCGCAGGGCGAGCAGCAGCTCCTCGTTGATCTGGGCGGGGCAGTCCTCGCAGCGGCCGAGCTTGCGTTCGATCGCGGCGGTCAGCGGGCGGCCGCACACCCGGCACGGCTGCGGGCCCCGGCCGCCGCGCCGTTTGGCGCGGTCGGCGCGGGCCGGGATCGGCGTCTGGGCGGCGGGCGTCAGGCCGTCCAGGAAGCGGGACGGCCGGCGGCGCCGGGCGCCGCCGGGGGAACGCGCCAGCGCCCAGGACAGGGTGAGGTGCTCGCGGGCGCGGGTCACCCCCACGTACAGCAGGCGGCGCTCCTCCTCGATCTGCTCGGGGGTCTCGGCGTAGACGATCGGCAGGGTGCCCTCGACCAGGCCGACCAGGAACACCGCGTCCCACTCCAGGCCCTTGGCGGCGTGCAGGGAGGCCAGCGTGACGCCCTCCAGCGTGGGGGCGTGCTGGGCCGCGGCGCGTTCCTCCAGCTCGGCCACGAACTGGGGCAGCCCGGCGGACGGGTCGGCGGCCGCCATGTCCTCGGCGAGCTGGGCGAGCGCGGCCAGCGACTCCCACCGCTCGCGGGCCGCGCCGGCGCCCTCGGGCGGCCGCTCGGTGAAGCCCGCGCCGGCCAGCACGTGCCGGACGGTCGCGACCAGGCCCATGCCGTCGGTCTCGGCGTCGGCGCCGGCCCGGGCCGCGCCGCGCAGCCGCACCACCGCCTCGCGGACCTCGGGCCGTTCGAAGAACCGCTCGGCGCCGCGCAGCACGTACGGCACGCCCGCCGCGGCGAACGCGGCCTCGTAGGTCTCCGACTGGGCGTTGGCCCGGTACAGGACGGCGATTTCGCGGGCGGGCACGCCCTCGCCGATGAGCTTGCGGGCGCGGCGGGCCACGTCGTCGGCCTCGGCGACCTCGTCGTCGTAGGACGCGAAGACCGGGTCGGGCCCGTCGGGGCGCTGGGCCACCAGCTCCAGCCGGTGCCGCCGGGCCGCCTCGCCGGACGCCTGCCCGATGACGCCGTTGGCCAGCCGCACCACCTGGGGCGTGGACCGGTAGTCGCGCACCAGCTCGACCACCTTGGCGTTCGGGAAGCGCTTGGTGAAGTCGAGCAGGTAGGAGGGGGTGGCGCCGGTGAACGAGTAGATCGTCTGGTTGGGGTCGCCGACCACGCACAGGTCGTCGCGCTCGCCCAGCCACGCCTCCAGCAGCAGCATCTGCAGCGGGTTGACGTCCTGGAACTCGTCGACCACGAAGTACCGGTACTGGTCGCGGACCTGCCGGGCCACCTCGGGGTGCTCGGTGAGCACCGCGACGGTCAGCTCCAGCATGCCCTCGAAGTCGAGCAGGTTGCGTTCGCGGCGCAGCGTCTCGTACATGTCGTAGAGGCGGGCGATGTCGGCCGCGTCGGCGGGCGGACGGCGCGCGGCGGCGGCCACCGCGGCGGCGTAGTCCTCCGGGCGGGTCTGGGTCACCTTGGCCCACTCGATCTCGCCGGCCAGGTCGCGCAGCTCGGTGCGGCTGTAGGACAGCCGCAGGGCGCGCGCCGCGTCCGCCACCAGCGCGATCTTGGACTCGATGATCTTGGGTGGTTCGCCGCCGATCACCCGCGGCCAGAAGTACGCCAGCTGGCGCAGCGCCGCGGCGTGGAAGGTGCGGGCCTGCACGCCCGGCGCGCCGAGCCGCCGCAGCCGCGAGCGCAGCTCGCCGGCGGCCCGGTTGGTGAACGTCACCGCCAGCACCCGCTGCGGCGCCACCACGCCGGTGAGCACGGCGTAGGCGATCCGATGGGTGATCGCCCTGGTCTTGCCGGTGCCCGCGCCCGCCAGCACGCACACCGGGCCGCGCACCGCCTCGGCCACGGCGCGCTGCTCCGGATCGAGCCCTTCCAGAACCCCGTCTGCCAACATGCCTCCCATCGTGGCAGCCGCGGCGGACCGGATGGCCCTTCCGCTCGACCTGTGGATAACCTCCGGAATGCGGCGCCGGAGCTCGGTGTTCGCAGTATCGGCGTCCGGCGCGGGCAGCGCGCCCGGACGAGCCGGACAAGCCGACCGAAGGAGACGAAAGCACCGATGGCCACTCCGACCGCCGACCAGGCCCCCCGATCCGCCGGGCAGCTCACCATGTACACCACGTCGTGGTGCGGTTTCTGTCGGCGGCTGAAGAGCCAGCTCGCCCGGGACGGCATCGAGATGGTCGAGATCGACATCGAGCGCGACCCGGCGGCCGCCGAGTTCGTGATGAGCGTCAACGGCGGCAACCGGACCGTTCCGACCGTGACCATCGGCGACAGCGTCGTGCTGACCAACCCCAGCGCCAAGGAGGTCAAGCGCCATCTGGCCGAGCTGAACGGCCGGTGAGCGCCCGCCCCCAGGGGGCGGCATAGGGGTCAGAACTGCGGCATCTTGGGCAGCGGCCCGCCGTACCAGCGCATGATGAGCTGCGCGGCGATGGACAGCGGGCCGGGCGGCACCACCTCGCCCGCCTCGATCGCCTCCCGCAGTTCGTCGCGCGTGTACCAGGCGGCGTCCACGATCTCCTCCGGGTCGGGGCGCAGCGGATGCTCTCCGTCCGTGCGCGCGAAGAACCCGAGCATGAGGCTGCGCGGCAGCGGCCACGGCTGGCTGCCCAGGTAGCGCACGTCCCAGACGGGCAGGCCGACCTCCTCGCGCACCTCGCGGGCCACGGCCTGCTCCAGGGACTCCCCTGGTTCGACGAACCCGGCGAGGATCGAGCGGCGGTCCTTCGGCCATGCGGGGGCGCGGGCCAGCAGCACGCGGTCGCGCTCGTCCCGCACCAGCATGATGACGGCGGGGTCGACCCTGGGGAAGTGTTCGCTGCCGTCGGCGGGGCACACGCGCACGTGACCGGCGGCGGCCAGTTCGGTGGGGCCGCCGCAGCCGGGGCAGTACCGGTGCGTGGCGTGCCAGTGCTCCAACGCGACGGCGTGGGTGAGCAGCCCGGAGTCGCGGTCTTCGAGCACGGCCCCCACGTGCCGCAGGCCCGCCGGCCGGGTGCCCTCCACGACGGGCAGGGGCGCGGCCACGGCGAAGTAGGCGACGCCGTCGTCATCGACCCCCAGCAGGTAGCGGTCCCCCTCGGGCGCCGCCTGCGGGGTGAGCAGCAGCAGCCGGGGGTCCCCGTCGTCATGTACGAGCGTTTTGCCGCGTTCCACGACGAGGACGCGCGTCCCCGGGTCGGCCCACGCCTCCCGCAGCCAGGCGTCGTCGCGGCGGCGCTCGGCCATGCGGTCGACGTCGCCGCGCGCAAGCGCGAGCCACTCCAGGGTTTCGTACGGCTCCGGCAACGAGTGCGTCCTTCCAGCAGACGTGTCGGCGGGGGCCGAAGGCCCCGATGGCACCGCTAACGCAGGGCGGTGGCCAGCTCTTCCCACAGGTAGGCGGCCGCCTCCGCCCCCTTGAGCAGCAGCGGCATCTCCACTTTCTCATTGGGGGCGTGAATGCGGTCCTCATCCAGGCCGACGGCCAGGAAAATCAACGGCGCCCCCAGGATGTCGGCCAGGTCCGCCTCGGGGCCGCTGCCGCCCTCCCTGGTGAACAGGACGGGCTTGCCGAAGGCCCGCTCCATGGCGCGCTGCGCCGCCCGCACCCCGGGGGAGTCGATCGGGGAGAAGCAGGGCCGCACCCCGCCGCCGGGGATCGTCACCTCGGCTCTGATGCCGGGCGGGGTGCGCTCGGCCACCCACGCGCGGAACGCCTCCTGCACCTTGCGCGGCTCCTGGTGCGCGACCAGGCGGAACGAGATCTTGGCGTGCGCCTCGCGCGGCACGATGGTCTTGCCGCCGTGCCCGGTGTGCCCGCCCCACATGCCGTTGACCTCGGCCGTCGGACGCGCCCAGACGCGTTCCAGGGTGGTGTGGCCCTTCTCCCCGTGGGCGGCGCGGCTGTTTCCGGCGGTGCGCAGCCAGGCGGCCTCGTCGAACGGCAGCCGGGCGAACAGCTCGCGTTCCTCGTCGGTGACGGGCACGACGTCGTCGTAGAACCCCGGCAGGGTGACGCGCCCGTCGGCGTCGTGCAGGGCCGCCAAAAGGTCCGCCAACGCGTGCAGGGGGTTGGGCACGGCGCCGCCGAACGACCCGGAGTGCAGGTCGGTGTCCGGCCCGTACAGCGACAGCTCCACCTCGGTGAGCCCCCGCATGCCCGTGCAGATGGACGGGACGTCGGCCGACCACATGGTGGTGTCGCTGATGACGACGGCGTCGCAGGCGAGCCGGTCGCGGTGCTCGCGCAGCAGCTCGGCGAAGTGGACCGAGCCCGACTCCTCCTCCCCCTCCACCAGCAGCTTGATCGTCACCGGCGGGGCCGCGGCGTCCCCGGCGGCCATCAGCGCGCGCAGGCCCAGGGTGTGGAAGAACACCTGCCCCTTGTCGTCGGAGGCGCCTCGCGCGATGAGCCGGTCGCCGTCTTCGACGGGGGTGAACGGGTCGGTCTCCCACTCGTCCAGGGGCTCGACCGGCTGGACGTCGTGGTGCCCGTAGACGACGACGGCGGGAGCGTCCGGATCGGCCGCGGGCCACTCCGCGAACACCGCGGGCAGCCCCTCGGTCTCCCACACCTCCACGGTGGGGAACCCCATGGTGCGCAGGTACGTCGCGAGCCACTGCGCCGAGCGGCGGACGTCCTCCGCGTGGCCCGGGTGCCCCGAGATGGAAGGGATCGCCAACCACTCCTTGAGGTCGGCGAAGAATTCCGCCTTGTTGGCCTGGATGTACCCGGCCACGTCCATGGACCATGCCCCCTTGCACGTCGTTCCGTCTGGCACTGTAGGGGATCCGCCGCCTGCACACCGTGGAGGTGACTTGATCCTCATCGACCCGCCGTTGTGGCCCGCCCGGGGCCGGGTGTGGTCCCACATGGTCAGCGACGTGTCCTTCGAGGAACTGCACACGTTCGCTGCGGAACTGGGCCTGCCGCCCAGGGCGTTCGAGCGCGACCACTACGACGTCCCGTCCGAACTCTACGAGGCCGCGATCGCCCTGGGGGCCAGTCCGGTGGGCTGCCGGGAACTGCTGCTGCGCCTCACCCGCGCGGGCCTGCGCCGCCGCAAGACCGTCCGCAGGACGTGAGAGCGCCGCCTCACCCGTTCAGCAGCGTCAGCTCCGTCCCGATGTTGTGCCGGGCACGGTCCTCGAAGCGTTCGCGCGCCGCCGGCGTGTGGAACAGCGCGGGCAGGTCGAGCAGGTTCCGCAGCACCTCGGCGCGGCCCGCCTTGAACAGCTCTTCCGGGACGAAGGAGTACTCCTCGCGTACGGCGGCGGCGTAGGCCGCATAGCGGACGGGGTCGGAGCCCAGCACGGCCAGGTCCGCGTCGCATAGGACCTGGCCGTTGCGGTCGTCCTCGCCGGGGGCGTGCGACTCGGTCAGCTCGACGAGGCGGGCCACCTCGGCGATGGCGTCCGGTGCGAGGTCGGTGTCGGTCAGCATGCGGCGGGCCAGGCGCGCGCTGCGCTTCTCGTTGTCGGCGCGGGCGGGGTCGTAGACGGCGTCGTGGAACCAGGCCGCGAGCCGCACCAGGTCGGGGTCGGCCGCGTAGGGCGCCAGTTCGTCGACCAGGTCGAGGACGGCGTTGAGGTGGTCGCGGGTGTGGTAGCGGCGGTGCTCCTCCGCGTAGCGGGCGGCCAGCCGCTCCCCGATCACGCGGGTCTGCGGCCCGGCCAGCGCGGCCCACCGGTCCAGGAGATCCATGCGCCCATCTTGGGGCCGTGACGGCGTTTCGCGCACGCGGGGTGCGGCCCCGCCGCTATGGTGATCAAGGAGTTAGGCAAGCCTTACCTCACTTACGGAAGGGGCGCCGTGGCCGCCTCGCTCTACATCGTCGCCGGCAAGACGACCGATTCGGTCACCCACGGGTTCCTGCCCGCGGCCCTGCGCTTGGCGGAGGCGCACGATCTGGACGTCGTGCTGCTCACCGACCGGCCCGCCGAGCACGCCGACGTGCACCCGGGCCGGGTCGTGGAGTGCGACGTCACCGACTACCGGCACATCGTCGCGTGCATAGCCGCCCTGGGCGGCGCGCCTCGTGCGGTCTTCTCCAACAGCGACTTCCTGCAGGCCCCCACCGCTCTGGCCGCGGCCTACTTCGGGCTCCCCGGCAAGGACTGGCGCGCCGCGACCCGCGCCAAGAACAAGGCGCTCATGCGCCGGCACCTGGCCGGGCTGGACCCGGTCTTCTCCGCCGACGCCGACCACGTCCCCCCGGACGCCCCCTATCCTCTCGTCCTCAAGCCGCGCGAAGGCGTGGCCAGCGAGGACGTGTACCTCGTGGACGGCCCCGACGAGCTTGCGGCGCGCCGCGCGCAGATACGGGCACGCCGGTCCGACCCCCTGGTGGCCGAGGAGTTCCTGCCGGGGACGCTGCACACCCTGGAGACGCTCGGCGACGGCCGCGAGCTGCGGGTGCTGGGCTCGTTCCGCACACGGCTGTCCCCTCCCCCGCACTTCATCGAGGAACGGCTGGAATGGGCGCCGCCGCCCCCTGAGACCGACCAGGTGCTCGCGCTGTTGGAGGCCCTGGGCGTCGGCTTCGGGGTCTGCCATACCGAGTTCGTCGTGCACGAGGGCCGGGCGCGCCTGATCGAGGTGAACTACCGGCTCATCGGCGACCACTGCGACTTCCTGCTGGCGGACCTGCTGGGCGTCCCCCTGCACGAGCTGATCCTGCGGGTGCATCTGGGCGAACCGCTGCCGGCCACCCCGGCGGCCGCGGACGGGCACGCCGTGGCGGACGTCGTCATCGCCGACCGCGGCGGCACGCTCACGGCCGCCCCCGACGCCGTCGAACTGACCGACGGCGCGGTGCGCCTGTCGTACCTGCCCCAGCGCGCCGTGGGCGAGACGTTCGAGCTGACCCGCACCAACCGCGACTACCTGGGCACCATCCGGGCCATCGGACCGGCCCGGGAGGATGTCGAAGCCGCCGTAGCCCGCTTCCGCGCCGCCCACAAGTGGACGATCACGTGACCGAGCACGCACTCGCCGCGCGCGTCCTGGACACCCTGCTGCGCGAGGACTACGGCAACCTGCGCCGTTTCATCGACACCGGGCGGCGGTTCCTGGCGGTCCCGGGCGCACCGGCCATCAGGCTGCACCGCGACCGCTTCCTCTACGACCTGGCGGTGGAACCGGGGCAGTCCCTGACGCTGGACGACGTCCTGCGCATCGCCCGCCACGTCGCGGACCCGCGCGACGACATCCCCGCTTTCGAGCGCGAGTGCCGCGAGGCACTCGCCACCCTGCGCCTGCACAAGCGCGCACGCCCCGAAGTGATGGCCCGGCTGACACGTGTACCCGACGGGCGGCGCCTGGGGCCCGGCACGTACTACGACACGCTCGCGGCCTACAACGACCACCCCGTCTACCCGACCGGCCTGGCCCGGACGGGCCTGACCGAGGCCGACCAGCGCCGGTATGCACCGGAGTTCGCCCCGTCCTTCTGCCTGCGCTGGGCCGCGGTCCCCCGGGAGCTCGCCACGACCACCGGCCCCCTGCCCCCGTGGTGGCCGACCCCCGAGGAGGTGGGTGTCCACGCGGACACCGCTCTGTTCCCGGTGCACCCCCTCTCGGTGGAACACCTGTCCGACCACAAGGACGTCACCATCGCGCCCCACCCGCGGATAGAGGCCGCCCCCACGCTGTCGATGCGCACGGTCGCCGTCGATCCGCTCACCCACGTGAAGGTGCCGCTGCCGACGAGCACGCTCGGCCTGCGCAACCGGCGCACCATCGTCCCCCGCACGCTGCCGGACGGGGCACTGGCCGAACGCCTGCTGCGCCGGGTGCTCGACCGCGAACCCGACCTGCCGGTGCTGCTGGCCGACGAGCAGACGTTCGGCCACGCCGGCTCCCCCATGCTCGCCTACCTGGTCCGCCGCTTCCCCGAGGCCACGGCGGACGCGCACGTGGTGCCCGTGGCGGCCCTGCCGGCCAGGACACCCGACGGCGGACACGTCATCGAACGCTGGGACGTGCCAACCCTGTTCGGCGCCTACCTGGACGTGCTGCTGCGCTGGAACGTCACCCTCTTCCGCTACGGCATCGCCCTTGAGGCGCACCAACAGAACGTGTCCTTGGTCATCGACGGCGACGGGCGACCGTCGCTGCTGATCAAGGACAACGACGGGGCCCTGTTCGACCCCGACCGGCTGGCGGACACCCTCGGCCCCGCCGCCGCCGACGCGGCCACCGGTTTCAAGGACCCGCGCATGACCACGCGCGACCCCGAAGCCCTCGCCCGCGTCTTCGTCACGATCACCCTGCACCTGTGCGCCGCCGCCCCCGCCTTCGCACTGGCCGAACGGGGGCTGCTGCCGCTGCGGACGGGCCTGGCGATGATCCGGGACCGGCTGGACGCCGCCCTGGGCCCGGACGACGCGTTCCTGCGCTCGCGCACGCTCGACGCCGAGCGGCTGCCCACCAAGGCGATGGTCACCGCAGGAACGCTCGTGGACAAGGCCCGTACAGGTGCCGCCGACATCAACAAGCACTACGGCCCGCCCGGGCCCAACTACCTCCGGGACGACGAACCGTGCTCCTGACACGAACCACGAAGCTCACCGCCGACGACGCCACAGCCACCGCACTGCTCAACTGCCTGGTGCGGGAGGTCTGCGCGCCCGAGCAACAGACATGGACGGACGGCGAGCACCTCATCGTCCGCCTGCCGCGGGTCGGGGTCGTGCTGCGCGCGGGGCTGGCACGCCCTCCGGTCGGCCCCTCATACCGGCTCGTCCCCCCGTACGAGGAGCGGCGCGGCGACGATTGGATCGCGGCGCCCTGGGACCGGCTCAGCAACCTCGTCGCCGGCGAACTGGAACTCGCCACCGGCCAGGCCAACCCCGAGTTCACCGACCAGGTCGCCAACAGCCACACCGCCCTGACCGCCATCCTCAAGGCCCGGGGCGGCTCCTCGCCCGCCGAACTGCCGTCCGAGGCGGTCCGCCGGTACGTGGAGTCGGAGCAGTCCCTCGTCGCCGGACACCGCTTCCACCCCTCCCCCAAGGCACGCCAGGGCGCCCCGGAGCAGTGGCTGCCCTACGCCCCCGAGACCCGCGCCCGCTTCCAGCCCCACTGGCTGGCGGTCCGGGAGGAATGCCTGGCGGAAGAAGGAGAACCGAACGCCTTCGGCGCCCTGGAGGCCCTGGGCCCCGCCGTTCCCCCCGGCTACCGGGCGCTCCCCGCCCACCCCTGGCAGCTGGCCCTGCTCGCCGACCGCCCAGCGCTCCCGCGGGCCCTGCGCGAGGACCTCGTCCGCGACCTCGGCCCCTCCGGCCCGCAGGTGCTGCCGACGTCCTCCGTCCGCACCGTGTACGTCCCGGCCGCCGACCTGTTCTGCAAGTTCAGCCTGGACGTGCGCATCACCAACTGCGTCCGCAAGAACGCCTGGTACGAGCTGACCGGCGCGACCGCCCTCGACCGAGTGCTGCGCCCCGTCTTCGCCGCGCTGGGCGCCCGCTTCGACTCCTGCGTCCTGCTCGCCGAACCCGCCTACCGCACCGTGACGCTCGCCGACCGCCGCCTTTACGAGGGCCTGGGCGTCATCCTCCGGCAGGGCATCGGCGACCTGCCCGGCACCCCGCTCCTGGCGGCCGCCCTGGCCGACCCCTACGGGACGCTTCTGGCCGGGCTCCCCGCGATGGCCTCCCCGGACGACGCCCTCACCTGGTGGCGGGCGTACGTGAAGCTGGTCGCGCTCCCCGTCCTGCACGCCTACCTGGACCACGGCGTCGTCCTGGAACCGCACCTGCAGAACGTCCTCATCACCGTCGACGGAGAGGGCATGCCCGTCCGCGCGGTGTTCCGCGACCTGGAGGGCACCAAGCTCGTCCCGGGCCACGGCCTGCTCGAAGAACTGGCGGACCTGCCCGACCGCATCCGCCGATCCGTCACCTACGACGGCGAACGCGGCTGGAACCGCGTCGTCTACTGCCTGTTCGTCAACCACCTCGCCGAGATCGCCGCGGCCGTCGCCGACCTGCACCCCGAACTCGACCCGCAACTGTGGACGGCCGCGCGCGGCCTGCTGGCCGCCGACGAAGGCGCGCGCCGCCCCGAGCTGAAGGCGCTGCTCGCCGGCGTACCGCTCCCGGCGAAGGCGAATCTGCGGGCACGCTGGGCCCGCACCGCCGACCGCGGCGCCGGATACGTGACGGCCCCCAACCCTCTTGCCGCTCAGGCACCCTGTACGTGAGCCGGACCCGCCCCATCCTGAGAGCACTTCGCTTGACTTCCTCCCCCGCCTGAAGGCGGGGCACGGTACCGCAAGATCAGTTGAGTTTCGATACGGCGGTTCACTTGGTGGTGGGTCGCCTACCCCTGTCCTGCTCCGCAGGGGTTCGCCTCCCCCGCTCGAAGGCGGGGGTCTCTCGGAGGTTTCCGATGAACATGCCATCGCACGTGCTGTCGTACATTCGCGGACTCGAACGGTTCCCCGCCTACGTGTACGACCTGCCCGGTCTGCGCTCGCACGCCGAAGCCCTCCGCGGCGCCCTGATATCGCCGCAGGCGGCCTGCGGCCCGGAGGTCTACTACGCGGCCAAGGCCAACCCCGATGCGCCTGTCCTGCGCGCCCTGGCGCCGTTCGTGGACGGCGTCGAGGTCTCCTCGGGGGGTGAGCTCGTCCACGTGCGGGAGGTCCTGCCGGACGCGCGGCTGGCCTTCGGCGGCCCCGGCAAGACCGACGAGGAACTGCGTCTGGCTCTCGACCTGGGCGTCCACCGCCTGCACGTCGAAAGCCCCCGCGAACTGCGCCGCCTGGCGTCCCTGGACCGCCCGACCGAGATTCTGCTGCGCGCCAACCTGCCGGTCTCGACGTCCGGCGCCGCCCTGTCGATGAGCGGCCCCTTCGGCATGGACGAGGACGCCCTGGAAACGTGCGCCAAGCTCCTCGCCGAACATCCCCAGCTGCACCTGCGCGGTATCCACGCGCACCTGGCCTCCGGCCTGGACGCCCCCGCCATGCTCGACCTGGCCTCCCGCATTCTGGGCTGGGCCGTCCCCTGGCTGCGCGACGTCTGCGGCATCACCGACGCCGAGGTGAACCTCGGCGGCGGCATGGGCGTGGACTACACCGCCCCCGACCGGCTCTTCGACTGGAAGGCCTACGCCGCGGGGCTCGCCCCCCTTGCTCCCCCCGGCGTCCGCCTGCGCATCGAACCGGGCCGCGCCGTCACCGCCTACCACGGCTGGTACGTCACCGACGTGCTGGACGTGAAGACGACACACGGCCATACCTACGTCGTGCTGCGCGGCGGCACGCACCATCTGCGCACGCCCGTCACCAAGGGCCACGACCAGCCGTTCGTCCCCCTGCCGTCCGCCGGCGCCCAGAAGCCGACGCAGCGGGCGACGCTCGTGGGCCAGCTGTGCACGCCCAAGGACGTGTTCGCACGTGACGTCCCCGTCCCCCCGCTGCGGCCGGGGGACGTGGTGGCGTTCGCCATGGCGGGCGCCTACGCCTGGAACATCTCGCACCACGACTTCCTCATGCACCCCAAACCGGAGTTCCACTACCTCGACCGTTGACGCGCTCCCCGGCTTGTCCACCGGGGTCCGCCCGGCGGCGTCGCCGCCCCGGTCCTGCGGGTACCGCACGCCGTGCCCGTCGGTGACCGGACGCGCTGGGCCGCCGAGCACACCGCAGGCAGAACACGTCCGCGAGGTGAGCTCGGACCGGGATGGGTATGTCATTGACCTGTTGGCGGGGCGGCCAGGAGGGAACGGCTGTGGTGCTCGACCGGGTGCGGACGGCGGCGGGTGTGGCGGCGCGGGCCGCGCGTGCGGTGCGGGACGCGGACGTGCTGCATCCGGTCCGGCCGGACCGGGCGGTGCGGCTGGTGTTCGCGGGTGCGCGGTTCGGTCCGACGCCCGCGACCGTGGGGGCGATGGCGGCGCTGCGGTTCCCCGCTCGGACGGCACTGCACGACGAACACGGCACCCTGACGTACGCGGAGCTGGAACGGCAGGCGGCCGCAGTGGCCACCGCCCTGCACCGGCGCCTGTTCAACGCCACCGCTGCTCCCGGCCGGCCGGGCGATGCGGCCGCAGAGAAGGCCCGCATAGGGGTGCTGTGCCGCAACCATCGCGGGTTCGTCATCTCGCTGCTGGCGGCGTCGCGGCTGGGCAACGACGTGGTCCTGCTCAACACCGACTTCTCCGCGGCGCAGCTCGGGGAGGTGGCCGAGCGCGAAGGCGTCCGGCTGCTGCTGCACGACCAGGAGTTCGACGACGTGGTCGAGCAGTCCTCCTTCGACGGCGAGCGCGTCCATGCGTGGACGGACCAGCCGGGCGGCCCTTCCCTCCCCGCGTTGGAGGAGCTGGCGGAGACGGAGGCCGTCGCGTTCAAGCCGTTCCGGCACAGCCGCGTGGTCATCCTGACGTCCGGCACCACCGGCACCCCCAAGGGAGCCCGCCACGACGTCTCGCTCGCGGCCGTGGTCCCGGCGGCGTTGAGCCACCTGATGCGGGTCCCGGTGCGTTCGGGGGCGCCGATCCTGGTCGCGCCTCCGCTGTTCCACGTCCTCGGCATGGCGTACATGCTGGTCGCCCTGGGCATGGGCATGCCGCTGGTGCTGCTGCGCCGCTTCGATGCGGGCAAGGTGCTGGACGCCGTCGACGCCTACCGGGTGGAGGCGCTCATCGCGGTCCCGGTCATGCTGCAGCGGATCCTGGACGCCTCACGCGGACGGCCGCTGCCGGACTCGCTGCGGGTGGTGGTGTCCGGCGGGTCGGCGCTGCACCCGCACCTGTCGGAGGCGTTCATGGACGTCTTCGGGGACGTCCTGCACAACGTGTACGGGGCCACCGAGACCGGGTGGGCGACCATCGCGACCCCGCGGGATCTGCGCGAGGCACCGGGCACGGTGGGCAGGCCGACCTTCCGCCTCACCGTCAAGATCCTGGACGAGGACGGGCGGGAGCTGCCTCCCGGGGAGATCGGGGAGATCTACACCGGGGGCGGGCTGCGGTTCGCCGGATACACCGGGGGCGGCGGCAAACGCGTCCATCGGAACCTGGCGGGCAGCGGCGACCTGGGCCACTTCGACCCGGCGGGACGGCTGTTCGTCGACGGACGCGCCGACGACATGATCGTCTCGGGGGGCGAGAACGTCTTCCCCGGGGAGGTGGAGGACCTGCTCGGCCGCCACCCCGACGTGGCCGAGGCCGCGGTCGTCGGGGTGGAGGACGCCGACTTCGGGCAGCGGCTGGCCGCGTACGTGGTCCGCGAGCCGGGCGCGTCGATCGACGAAGAGGACGTCAAGCGGTACGTCAAGGAGAACCTGGCGCGTTACAAGGTCCCGCGTGAGGTGTACTTCGTGGACGAGCTGCCGCGCACCAGCAGCGGAAAGGTGCGGGCCCGCGCCCTCCCGGACTGACCGGCGCCCGGTCAGGCGGTCGCTGCGCGGGACTTGGCCGCCATGCAGATGCGGGCCAGGTCGTTGAGGGCGTCGGCGCGGCGTTCGTCCAGGGTGCGGCCGTCGCCGGCGTGGGTCTCGGCCAGGGTGTCGATGACCAGGGAGAAGACCGGCCATTCGGCGGGGCCGATGGCGCCTTCGAAGTCGACGTCGCCGTCGGCGAGTTCGTCCAGGTCGATATGGCGCGCGAACGTCGCCAGGGCGGCCTCGGCGGCGGCCAGGCCGATGCGCATGGCCAGCGCGGCGGGCTCGCGCTCGGGCCGCCGCTGCGGGCGCCGCTGCTGTGAGTGCTGCTCCGGACGCCGCACGGGGGAAGAGGCCAGAGCACCGCTAGAACTCATGTTCGACAACATAGAGCACACGCGTCACACAAGTCGAACGTTTGCTCGAAGTCATCACAGCACCGCCCCGTAGCCGGGCACCCCGCCCGGCAACGGGCGGGGTGCCCGGTCACCGCGCGCAGGCGTGGACGAGCAGGTTGGTGTGGGTGAAGCACAGCTCCCCGTCGACCAGGGAGGGCCGCATGCCGGTGGCGGGGCCGCCGGACAGCTCGGCCTCCAGCTCCTTGCGGATGCGTGCGGCGTCGTCGTCCGGGGTGCGGGCCTGCTCCAGCCAGGGCGCGAGCGGCCGGACGTGGTCGAAGGTCTCGGTGCGCTTGACCTCGGCGCCCGCCGCCTCGATGAGCTCGGTGACGCGCGCCCGGGTGAGCAGGGTGCCATGGGAGGGGTCGCGCAGCCGTTCGATGCGGTCCGGGTCGGCGGCGACGCCCTCCGGGCGGATGATGTCCTGGATGAACAGCGCCCCGCCCGGGCGGCTGACCCGGGCCATCTCGCGCAGCACGGCCTCGGGGTCGGCGACCTGGTGCAGGGCGAAGCGGCAGACCACGAGGGTGAACGAGCGGGACAGATAGGGCAGGTCCGCGGCGTCGCCGCGGGTGAAGGTCACGTTGGTGACGCCGTCGCGGTCGGCCTCGCGCTTGCCCTGTTCGAGCATCGCGGGGGTGAGGTCCAGGGCCGTCGCATGGCGGACCCGGTGGGCGAGCGCACGCGACACCAGGCCGGTGCCTGCGGCGACCTCCAGCACCACGTCCTCCCGGTCCAGTTCGGGCTCCATGTACTCGACCAGCCGCGCCAGGTGGCGCGTGTACGCCGTGTTGAGCCGCGGGTCGCCGAAGGTCTCCGCCTGCTTGGAGAACTCCCGTACCACCGTCTCGTCGTGCCGCTCCGCCAAGCCCCTGCCTCCGCTCGTCGCCAATCCGTACTCAACCGTCACCGGGCCGCCGCGCAGCCGCCGCCCGGCGACCGCCCGGCCCCGCGGCATGCCGCGCCGGGGCCGCGGCCACGGTGAGTGCATACCTACATACCCGTCGGGCACGTCATACCCGTCCTGGACGTCGTTGCCCGGATCATCCCTGAAATGACGCACCGTGACCAGAGGCGGATCACAGGGGTTTCTCACAGGGGCCTGGCGGCGACGGGGATCTTCTCCAGCAGGGCGGCCAGTCCGGCGGCGTCGAGCAGGTCGGCCGGGCGGACGGTCAGGTTCTCGGTGACGTAGTGGAAGGCGGCGCTGACCTTCTCGACGGGGACGCCCGCCAGCTCGGCCCAGGCCAGGCGGTAGGCGGCCAGCTGCACGGCGGCGGCGTCGGCGTCCGCGCCCGTCGGCGGTCGGCCGGTCTTCCAGTCGACGATCTCGTAGCCGCCGTCGTCGGTGCGGAACACCGCGTCCATGCGGCCCCGCACCAGCCGGTCGGCGATCACGGTCTCGAACGGGACCTCGATGTCCACGGGCCGGCGGGCGGCCCACGGCGACTGCTCGAACCGCTCCCGCAGCCGGTCGAGGAAGGCGTCGTCGGCCGCGCCCTCGTCGGCGGCGCCGGGCAGCTCGTCGGGGTCGATGAGGCGCTGCTGGCCCCACCGGCTCTCCAGCCAGGCGTGGAAGGCGGTGCCGCGGCGCGCGTAGGGGGCGGGCGGGCGCGGCATGGGGCGGCGGATCTGCCGGGCCAGGGCCTCGGGGTCGCGGGCCAGGGACACCAGCGCCGACACCGACAGGTGCGCGGGCAGCTCGACCTGCAGGCCGTCGCCGCCGCGGCCGCGGTCGCGTTCGGCCAGCAGCAGCTCCACGTCGCGCGCCCAGGCGGTCATGCGGGCCCGGTCGGCCGGGGTGAGCCCCTCGTCGCCGGCCCAGTGCAGGTTGCGGCCGGTCATGGCGTCCTCGACCATGCGGGCGCCCGCGACGATCGCGTCGTAGCGTTCCCGCGCCGAGGCGTCGCCCCGGGCGGCCCGCTCGGCGGGCGACAGCGGCCAGGGCGCCTCCTCGCCGCGTTCCAGCAGCGGGTTGGCCGCGTCCTCGGGCGGCGGCGGGGCCCAGACGGCGACCGTGCCGGCGCCGGCCATGCACACCTCGCGGATCTCCTCCAGGAACGGGGACGGGCCGAGGGGCCGGCCGGACGCCCCCCACCAGTAGCCGGTGGCGATCAGCAGGTGGGACGCGCGGGTGACCGCGACGTAGGCGAGCCGCCGCTCCTCGCGCAGGTCGCGTTCGGCGCACGCGCGGTCGAAGTCGGCCAGGTCGTCCTTCTCCAGGCCGCGCAGGTCGGGCAGGTCGGCGCGGTCGCCGCGCAGCATGAACGGCAGGACGCGGGGGTTGGCGGTCCAGCGGGTGGAGTTCTGCGGCGGGGACGGGAAGACCGACCCCTTGGCGGGGCCGCCGTCCTTGCGCGGCGTGTAGGACAGGCCGGGCACGATCACCACCGGCCATTCCAGGCCCTTGGAGGCGTGCACGGTGAGCAGCTTGACGCTGTCGCTCTCGCCGACCCGGCCCGCCTCCAGGCCGAACTCCTCGGACTCGGCGGCCTGCAGGTAGGCCAGGAACGCGCCGAGCGTGGGGTCCTCGGCGTCGCCGGCGAAGTCGGCGGCGGCGTCGATGAACGCGTCCAGGTCGGCGCGGGCGGTGACCGGGTCGAGGCCGGCGCGGGCGGCGACCTCGATGTCGAGCCCGAGGACGCGTTCGACCTCGGTGACCAGGTCGGGCAGCGGCAGGCCGACCTGGCGGCGCAGGGCCCGCAGCTCGTCGCGCAGGCGCCGCAGCCGGGCGTACCCCTCCGGCGAGTACCGCTCGGGCGGCCCCAGGTCGTCCAGGGCGTCGACGAGGCCGCCGGTCTCCTGGTTCAGTTCGCTGACCAGCTGCCGCAGCGGGTCGTCCGGCGGCTCCGGCGCGGCGGCCTCGGCCCCGGCGCCGGCCTCGGCCCCGGCGCCGGCTTCGGCATCGGGGGCGGTTTGCGCGGCGGGCGGGGTGACGTCGCGGGCGGCTTCCTGCGCCAGCTCCCGGGCCCGGCGTCCGAGCGCGACCAGGTCGCGCGGGCCGAGCCGCCAGCGCGGCCCGGTCAGCAGCCGCGCCAGGGACGCCCCGGCGGTCGGGTCGTGCATGACCCGCAGCGTCGCCACCACGTCCTGCACCTCGGGGACGGTCAGCAGGCCCCCCAGCCCCACGACCTCGACCGGGATGCCCCGGTTCTCCAGCGCTTTGCGGATCAGCGGGAACTGGGAGCGTTTGCGGGCCAGCACCGCGATGTCGGAGTACGTCAGGGGCTCGGCGCCGTCCCAGGCCCCGCCGTCGGGCGCGACGGCCGGGTCGCCGGCCAGCAGCCGGGCCACGCGCGCGGCGATCCGCTCGGCCTCCTCCTCCACGGTCTCGAACAGCGCGCACTCGACGCGGCCGCGTTTCTCCCGCCCCGCCCCGGGCACCAGGCGCGGCACCGCCGAGGTGTCGGCGCGCAGCTCGTCCTGGACCCGCGCCGCCGCCTCGAGGATGCGTTCGCCGTTGCGGAAGCTGCGGCTGAGCTGCACGACCGGCGCGGGCACCGCCCGCTCGCCTTCCCGCTGCGCGGGCCGCAGCGGGAAGTCGTGGGCGAAGCGCAGCAGGTTGCCGGCGGACGCGCCCCGCCACCCGTAGATCGACTGGCAGGGGTCGCCCACGGACGTGACGGGGTGGCCGCCGCCGAACAGCGAACGCAGCAGCACCAGCTGGGCGTGGCTGGTGTCCTGGTACTCGTCCAGCAGCACGACCGAAAAGCGCGACCGTTCGATCATCCCGACCTCGGGATGCCGGTGGGCGATGCGGGCGGCCAGCGCCATCTGGTCGCCGTGGTCGATGACCTCGCGGTCGGCCTTGGCCCGCGCGTACGCCTCCACCAGCGGCATGAGCTGCTCGCGGACGGCCTGCTTGGCGAGGATGTCGCGCTGGGCCTTCAGCGGTTTGCGCACCGCGGCGAACCGCTCCTCGAGCCAGGCGCCGACCTTGCGGACGTCGCCTGGGCCGCGCAGGTGCTCGGCCAGGTCGCCGGACAGCTCCATGACGGCCCGGGTGACGGTGTCCGGCGACCATTCGATCTTGTCCATGGGGCCGTCGTAGGCGTCGACGACGCGCGAGCAGATCTGCCAGGCGACCGCGGGCGAGATCAGCCGCATGGTGGGCTCCAGCGCCTCGCGCAGCGCGTGGTCGCCGAACAGGCGGGCGGCGTAGGCGTGGTAGGTGGACACCATCGGCTCGCCGTCGAACACCGACTCGCCGCCGAGGCGGTCCAGCTCGTCGGCGGGCAGCGCCTCGCGCAGCCGGTCGAGCCGCTTGCGGACGCGGGCGCCCAGCTCGGCGGCGGCCTTGCGGGTGAACGTCAGCCCGAGCACCCGTTCGGGGCGGACGAACCCGTTGGCGACCAGCCACACCACCCGGGCCGCCATCGTCTCGCTCTTGCCCGACCCGGCCCCGGCGATCACCGCCATCGGCGCCAGCGGCGCCTCGATCACCCGGGCCTGCTCGTCGGTCGGCTCCGGGATCCCCAGCAGCCGGGCGAGCTCCCCCGGTGTGATCAAGAAGTCCTCCCCTCGCCGGGCGTGCGACCGGTGCTCATGGGCCCACCTGCCCGCCCTCCTCGTGCACCGGGCAGCAGGACCGTACCGGGCAGGTCCGACACTTGTCGTTGGCGCGGGCCCGGAACACGTCGCTGGCCATCCCGGCGGCGACCAGGTCGACGAGCTTCTTCGGCCAGTCGGGCTCGGGGTCCTCGGTGGGCGGCGGTTGCGTCTGCTCGCGGGCGCGGGCGGCGAAGGCGGCCTTGCCGACCTGGACGAGCTTGGCGCCGCCCGGTTCCACCAGGCCGTGCCGCTCGAACGCGCCGAGCATCACCGCGTACTGGTAGACGCCCAGCTGCGGGTGGCGGGCCAGCTCGTCCTTGGGGACGGCGGTGGAGGAGGTCTTGATGTCGATGATCACGGCGCGGCCCTCGGCGTCGCGTTCGGCCCGGTCGATCCGCCCCTTGATCACCACCCGGCCGAGGTCCACCTTGAACGACTCCTCCAGCGCGACGACCTCGTTGGGGTTGTCGCGGTGCCAGGCCAGGAACCGGTCCACCATCGCGGCGGCCTGCTCGCGCTGCTTGTCGGAGTACCACGCGCTGCGGAAGTCCAGCTCGTTCCAGATCTCGTCGAGCCGCTTGGCCACGTCGACCTCGGTGACGCCGTCGTCGGCCCCGGCCATCTCGGCGACCGCGTGGATGACCTTGCCCATGGTGCTGAACTCGCCGGGGCCGCCCTCCTGGGCGCCCACCGCCGAGGCCAGCAGCCAGCGCAGGCCGCAGGTGGTGAACGTCTCCACCTGCGACGGCGAGACGGTGATCTGCTCCTCGTCGCCGAACGCGGGCCCGGGGTCGGACAGCGCGGTGATGGCGTACCACTGGTCGGGGCGGGCGCCGCGCACCCCGGCGCGGGCCAGGCGGGCCAGATGCGCGGCCGCGGCGCGGCGCAGCGGCCCGGGGCGGGCCGGGTCGGCCACGACCGAGCGCAGGTCGGCGACCAGCGCGGGCAGCGACAGCCAGCGGGTCTTCTCGTCGAGCTGGGCCTGCTCGGCGGCGCCCGGCAGCAGCTCGCCCAGGAACCGGGACGGGCGCTCCTCGGTGTCGTCACCGCCGACCGCCGTGACGACCAGCCGCCGCCGCGCCCGGGTGACGGCGACGTAGAACAGGCGGCGCTCCTCGTCCAGCATCTTGGCGGCCATGGACGCGCCGGCGGCCAGTTCGCCGGGCAGGTCGCCGCCCGCCGCATGCTCGACCAGCTCCTCGACGCCCAGCAGGGAGCCGCGCAGCCGCACGTCCGGCCACAGGCCCTCCTGCACCCCGGCGACGACGACCACGTCCCACTCCAGGCCCTTGGAGCGGTGCGCGGTCAGCACCCGCACCGCCTCGCCGTGCGGGGCCTGCTCGGCGAGCGTGTCGCCGGCGATCTCCTGGGCGGCGACGGAGTCGACGAACAGCTCGGGTCCGCCCTGCGGCATGCGGTCGACGAACCGGGCGGCGTGGTCGAACAGCGCGACGACGGCGTCCAGGTCGCGGTCGGCGGACGCGCCCCGGGTGCCGCCCTTGGCGCTCTGCTCCAGCAGCTCGTCGGCCAGGCCGCTCTCCCGCCACACGGCCCACAGCACGTCCTCGGCGGTGCCTCCCTTGCGGGCGCTGTCGCGGGCCACCTCGATCAGGTGCGCGACGCGTTCGGCGGGGGCGCGCACCTTCTCGTGGACGGGGATCAGCTCGTGCGGGTCGTTCACGGCGGCGACCAGCAGCTCGCTCAGCGGACGCTGCCCGCCCGACAGGTCCTCAAGGTCGCGCAGCGCGCGCTTGAGGCGGCGCATGGCCAGGGCGTCGGCGCGCCCCAGAGGGCCGGTGAGCAGCTCCTCGACGACCAGTTCGTCCAGGAACCCGCGTTTGAGGGCGGCGCGCAGCAGCAGCAGGATCGGCCGGACGGCGGGTTCGGCGATCAGCGGCACCTCGTCGCCGGCGACGACGACCGGGACCCCGGACTGCGCGAGGGCGCGGCGCAGCACCGGCACCTGGCGGGTGGCGCTGCGCACCAGCACCGCCATCCGCGACCACGGCACCCCGTCCAGCAGGTGGGCGCGGCGCAGCTCGTCGGCGACCAGCGCGGACTCCTGGCTCTGGCTGTCGGCGATGACCACGCGCACCTCGTCGGCCGGGCCGTCGTCGCCGTCGGCGGCGCGCACGGGACGCAGGTCGCGGTGCTCGGCGGCCAGCGGGCCGGCGGGCAGCCGGTGCGCGATGCGGCGGGACGCGGCCAGCACCTGCGGGCCCATGCGGCGGCAGTCGCGCAGCGCCACGACCGGGGCCGGCTCGCCGGTGAGCGTGGGGAACCGGGTGGGGAAGTGCAGGATGTTGCGGACGTCGGCGCCGCGGAACCCGTAGATCGACTGGTCGGGGTCGCCGACGACGACCAGGTCGCGGCCGTCCCCCGCCAGCTGCCGGAGCAGGTGCTCCTGGGCGGGGTCGGTGTCCTGGTACTCGTCGACGAACACCACGTCGTAGCAGCCGCGTTCGCGCAGGCGCACGTCCTCGTCCGCCAGCAGCCCCGCCGCGGCCCAGATCAGCTCGGCGTAGTCGTAGGTGGGCACGGGGTCGACGGCGAACCGGTCGGCGTAGCGCTCCATGAACCGGCCGATGGCCGTCCAGTCGTCGCGGCCCCGCGTGCGGCCCAGCGCGACCAGCTCCTCGGGGCCGTAGCCGCGTTCGACGGCGCGCAGGCAGAAATCGCGCAGCTCCTCGGCGAATCCGCGGGTGGCCAGGGCCGGGCGCAGCCGCTCCGGCCAGTCGCGCGCGCCGTCCTGCAGCTCGCCCTGCAGCAGCCTGCGCACCTCCAGCAGCTGCTCGGGCCCCGACAGCAGGCGCGGCGGGGGCTCCTCGTTCAGCACGGCCTCGCGGCGCAGCAGCGCGTAGGCGTAGCTGTGGAAGGTCAGCGCCAGCGGTGTGCGCGTGGTGCGGTGCAGCCGTCCGGTGATGCGTTCGCGCAGCTCTTCGGCGGCCTTGCGGCTGAAGGTGAGCACCAGCACCCGCTCGGGGTCGGTGCCGCGGTTCTCGATGCGGTCGACGACCGCCTCCACGATGGTGGTCGTCTTGCCGGTGCCCGGACCGGCCAGCACCAGCAGCGGCCCGCCGGCGTGCTCGACGACCCGCCGCTGCCGTTCGTCGAGCACGGGTGGGACGGCGCGCGCGGGACCGGCGCGCCGTACGAGGCGGTAGGACGCTGACGGCACAACAGACGATTTCAGCAGATCATCGGGACAGTTCTGACCAGAACCGCCGGGTGGCGCGCGTGTGCCGGGTGGGAAACAAGTGTGAAGCGGAGGCCTGCCGCCCGCCGGCTACTCGGCGCGCAGGGCCAACAGCAGATCGACCCGGTCGTCCAGGGACGACAGGTCGCGGCCGGTGAGCTCCTCGATGCGGCCGATGCGGTAGCGCAGCGTGTTGACGTGCAGGTTGAGGCGGCGGGCGCACACCGTCCAGGAGCCCGAGCAGGCCAGGAACTCGGCGAGCGTGGCGAGCAGGTCGCCGCGGTGGCGGCGGTCGTAGCTGATCAGCTCGCCGAGGACGCGGCGGCGGAACTCGCGGCGGGCGTCGGCCGGCAGCCGCTCCAGCAGCGCCGCATGGGTGGCCGGGACGTCGCCGAGGGAGCCGGCCTCGGCGTCCAGGCGGCGCACCACGATCGCCATGAGGCGCGACAGCGGCGTCTCGCGCGGCACCGCGACCAGCGGCAGGCCGTAGCGGTCGCAGGCGGCCACCAGGTCGTCCGGCACGGGCAGCACGGCCTCGCCGGCGCCGAGGGCGGCGACCTGCTTGGCGGCCAGCGCGGCGACGAAGGGCGCCGAGTCGTAGGGGCCGCGCCGCCACATCAGCCCGGTCAGGACGAGTTCGCCGCCGTCCAGGTAGCCGCTGGGGTCGGGCAGGTCGGTGACGAACACCTGCCGCACGGGGCGGTTGAGCCGGTCCTGGCAGGCCAGCGGGCGCAGCCGCAGTTCCGGATCTTCGAGCAGCTCGGCGACCCTCACCCCGCTCATGCTACGAACGGGATGTTCAAGGAAAACGCCTCGACTGTTACGGCCGTGCTACAGCTCCGTCAGCTGCGGCCGTCCCAGCGGGCGCGGCGCATGTCGACGCGGCGGCCGTCCGGGCGCAGGGGCGTGCCCTCGGCGCGGTACTCCTCGAGCGCCCGCACCTCGTGGCCGGGCGGCGGGCTGCCGTCGGCGCGCAGCACCCGCCACCAGGGCACGGCGCCGCCGTACCGGGCCAGGACGCGGCCGACCTGGCGCGGCCCGCCCGCGCCGAGCAGTTCGGCGACGTCCCCGTAGGCCAGGACGCGGCCGGGCGGGATGCGCTCCACCACGCCCAGCACCGCGTCGGCGTAGTCGTCGAGCGTGCCGGGGTCGTCCGGCGTGTCGGGCGGCTGCTCAGAGGCCAAGGGTGACTCCGTCGGGTCGGGGGGCCGGGTGCACCCCAGAAGTCTGCCCAGGCTAGGCCTCGGAGGGCGCCGTCTGCGCTTCGGGAGACGGCCGGCTCCGGGGGTGGCGGCGGGCCAGGGTGACGGCGATCACGACCGCCGCCACCGCTCCCGCGATGCCCAGCACCGTGACGGACACGATGAGCGGGCGCACCCAGGCGGGCCGCTCGATCACCTCGACCGGGCCGGGGTCGCCGGCCCCGAACGGCTGCCACGGCGCCTGGCCCACCGTCTGCCGCGGCGCCACCAGCGCGTCCGCCGCCCGGACGGCGCGGGCCGCGCTGACCTCGCCGAACCCCACGTTGGGGTCGTAGGTGGCGGACGGGCCGTGCCGGGTGCTGTTCAGCAGCGCCTGGGTGACCAGCGCCGAGGGGAGCTTGGGGTGGCGGCTGCGGATCAGCGCGGCGATGCCCGCCACCAGCGCGCTGGAGTCGCTGGTGCCGTCGGTGATGTAGTAGTCGCCGCCCGGCGCCGCGACCGGGACCGCGGTGCCCGGCGCGGACAGCAGCACCGAGTAGTTGCGGTTGGAGTACGCGGCGTGCCCGTGGTCGGGGTCGGTCGCGGCGACCGCGATGACGCCCGGGTAGGCGGCGGGATAGGAGTAGGGGGCGAACCCGTCGCGGTCCAGGCGCTTCTTGGCCTCCCCGTCGTTGCCGACGGCCGACACCACCACCACGCCCTTGTCGATGGCGTAGGCGATGGCCTCCCGTTCGGCCGGGTTCTCCTCGTCCTTGCCGAGCGACAGGTTGATCACGTCGGCGCCGTGGTCGGCGGCGTAGCGGATGCCGCGCGCCACCGCGTCCTCGGCCTCGTCCGACTCGGTGTAGCGGGCGTAGCCGGGGTCCTCCTCCTCGCCGATGGCGCGGATGCCCAGGATGCGGGCCTCGGGCGCGACGCCGATCACGCCGTCCCGTCCGCCCGGGCCGTGCCCGCGCCCGGCGATCAGCGAGGCCATGCCGGTGCCGTGCATGCGGGCGGGCCGGGTGCCGCGGTCCACCTCGGCCAGCATGTTGGGGCCGGTGGTGACCGCCCCGGCGAGGTCCTGCTGGTCGGGGTCCACGCCGGAGTCGACGACCGCGACCGTCGCGCCGCGGCCGCGCGTCACCTTCCAGGCCTCCTCCAGCTCCAGCGTCTGGATCACCGGCCGCTGCCGGTCGCGGACGGTGTCGGCGTGCGCGGTCGGGGGGGCGAGGGCCGGGGCGGCCCCCAGGGCCAGGGCGAGCAGGGTCGCGGCGGTTCGCCGGGCAAGCGTCATCAGCACAGCACTCCGGGTGGGGTCGCCTCAGCAGCGCCACTCGCGGGACGAGCAGTCGGGCAGCGCCTGGGTGGACAGGGTCTTGGCGATGCGGCGGCCGAGTTGGGGGGCCAGGGCGAACGGGTTGCCGGGACGGTTCTTGGTGATCGCGGCGGCGGGCCGTCCGTCGGCCTGGCCGGAGGTGGTGAGCACGACGTAGGGGCCGCCCCGGTCGCTGCTGCGGTCCTGGCGGGCGGCGTCGGTGAAGCGGGCGGCGGCCGTGCCGGGGAAGGCGGCGGCGCGCAGCGCGGGCCGGACGCCGCGGGAACGGTCCGGCAGCGTGGCGGCGGGCAGCTCGCGCAGGGCCCGGTCTGCCTGGAACGGGTCGGCGAAGGCGACCACGCCGACCGTGACCACCACGCCCTGGAGCTGGTCGGCGTAGGTGGCGCGCAGCACGGCGCGGCAGCCGTGCCGGCGCAGCACCGCGGAGATCTCCGCGTCCGCCGCCGTCGTGTCGCAGGCGGTCGCCGAGGAGATGCCCTGCAGGGACGCGTACTCGCTGTGTCCGCCGCCGGTGGTGTAGGGCAGCCGCTCAGGGAAGATCCGCTGCGCGGGCCAGGTCTGCCAGCGGCGGGCGACCTCGGCGGCGGCCGCGCGCTTCATCTCGGCGGCGGTCGGCTCGCGGTGCAGGGTGGTCCAGGCGCCGGCGAGCGCGGCGAAGGTCATCGCCAGGTAGCAGCAGCCCACGACCACGGCGACGACCATCCACTGGCGGCCGTGCAGGCCCAGCACCGTCGGCCGCCGGGGTGATTCGCTGTGCGGGGCCGCCGGCGGGTCGGGCTGGGCGGGCGGCCGGTTGACTGAAGGCAGGAACGCCACAAACGGACAGATTAACTGCGGTTTGCCAAGTTCTGCCCTGTCTTGACGGGGACCACTACCGCACGCAAGTCGTGAGCAGGGAAAAGGGCCCCTCGGACGAGAGGCCCTTTCTCCCCACCCTGCAGGCTTTTCGGCGCAACCCGCTCCCCTTCCGCGCGGTCACTCGCCGCGCGGGGAACGGCGCGCATTTTTTACCTGGCCGAATCAATCCTCACCGAGGACGGATGCGGCCGGTGGTGACGGTGTTGCCGCTGTGGTCAGCGGTCCATGGTGCGGCGCACTTCTCCTGCGGCGTCCTTGACCTGCTCTCCGGCCTGCTTGACGCCACCGGAGACGCGGTCCTTCGTGCCCTCGGACTCAAGGTAGGGATCACGGGTCCGGTGGCCCGCCTCTTCCTTGGCGCGGCCCTTGGCCCGCTGCGTCTTGTTCTTCAGCTTGGCGAGGAAACCCACGGTTCCTCCTTCGATACGAGGCGATACGTGCCTCGTTTGCCCGCGTTATGGCGATCTATGCACGCTCCGGCGCGGCAGTGCGACGGCGGGTGCGGGCCCGCGACGATCATTTCGCGGACGCGGGGCCGCGCGAATACGCACGGCACCCCTCGGGAACGCGGGTCTTCTTCGCGACGGCGGCGCCCCCGTCCGCCGGACGCCCATGCGGGCGACGGCTGTGACATGCGGCGCAGTGCGGGAATTCGGACGGACATGGCAAGGTTGTGCGGTGGGAGGACGTTCCCGGCGCGGTGCGCGGCCGGGTCGCGGCAGGCTCCGCCGACGGGACGTCCGCCCCTGGTACAGCCGAGCGTCAGCACAGGAGCACCCACCGTGTCGTTGCCACCTCTGGTCGAGCCCGCAGCGGAGCTCACCCGCGACGAGGTCAACCGTTACTCGCGACACCTGATCATCCCCGACGTCGGGATGGCCGGGCAGAAGCGCCTGAAGAACGCCAAGGTCCTGTGCGTGGGCGCGGGCGGGCTCGGTTCCCCGGCCCTGATGTACCTGGCCGCCGCCGGCGTGGGCACCCTGGGCATCATCGACTTCGACGTCGTCGACGAGTCCAACCTGCAGCGGCAGGTGATCCACCGGCAGTCCAGCCTCGGGCAGCCCAAGGCCGAGTCGGCCGCCGCCACCGTGCGCGAGATCAACCCGCTGATCGACGTCGTGGTCCACAACACCGCGCTGGACCGCGACAACATCATGGAGATCTTCGCCCAGTACGACCTGATCCTCGACGGGACGGACAACTTCGCCACCCGCTACATGGTCAACGACGCGGCGGTGCTGCTCGGCAAGCCGTACGTGTGGGGGTCGATCTACCGGTTCGACGGCCAGGCCGCGGTGTTCTGGGCCGAGCACGGCCCCTGCTACCGCTGCCTGTACCCGGAGCCGCCGCCGCCCGGCATGGTGCCGTCCTGCGCCGAGGGCGGGGTGCTCGGCGTGCTGTGCGCCTCGATCGGCTCCATCCAGGTGAACGAGGCCATCAAACTGATCACCGGCATCGGCGAGCCGCTGGTCGGCCGGCTGATGATCTACGACGCGCTGGAGATGGCCTACCGGTCGGTCAAGGTCCGCAAGGACCCCGAGTGCCCGCTGTGCGGCAAGAACCCGACCCAGACCGCGCTGCTGGACGACTACGAGGCGTTCTGCGGCGCGGTGTCCGACGAGGCCGCCGAGGCCGCCAAGGACTCCACCATCTCGGTGCACGAGCTGAAGGCCATGCAGGACCGCGGGGACGACATCTTCCTGGTGGACGTCCGCGAGCCCAACGAGTACGAGATCGCCTCGATCCCCGGCGCAACGCTTATCCCCAAGGGCGAGTTCCTCAACGGCAACGCCCTGGAGAGGCTGCCGCAGGACAAGAAGATCGTCCTGCACTGCAAGTCGGGCGTGCGCAGCGCCGAGGCGCTGGCCGTGGTCAAGAAGGCCGGCTTCGCCGACGCGGTGCACGTCGGCGGCGGCATCGTGGCCTGGATCAACCAGATCGACCCGAGCCTGCCGTCGTACTGACGCCCGGCCCGTGAACCCCTGAGCCCGCCGGGACGTGCGAGGGCCCCGGACCCGCCCGGTCCGGGGCCCTCGCATGTTCGGGCGCGGACGCGGCCGAACGCCGCGTCACCCGCCGGACGGCGGGCTGTACTTCAGGCCGAGGGCGGGCGCCAGCTCCTCCAGCATCAGCTCGAACATCGGCTCGGGGTCGTCCAGGGCGAAGTCGAGGTGGCCGAAGACCTCCAGGCTGACGCTGCCCTGCAGGCGGACCCAGCACTGCAGGAACATCTGGATGACGCCGACCGGCAGATCGACCCCGCCCAGCGCCTCCCGCCGGTAGCGGTACAGCTGCTCGCGCAGGTCGGGGCGGACCTCCTCGTCGGCCGGGCAGGGGAACGGCCGCTTGCGCCACAGCTCCAGGAACAACTGGACGAACGTCCAGCCGAACGCGCGGGCGCACTCCTCGGCGAAGTCGACCTCCTCGCTGTGCCGCACGCCGGGCAGGGGGGCGCCGAACAGCAGCTCGTACTCGCGCCGGTGGTCCAGCGCCCAGCGGCGGAACCCGCGGGCCGCGGCCAGGAACTTGCCGTCCAGGTCGCCGGCGGCGCCGATGGAGTGGTGCAGCGCGTCGGTCAGGTCCGTGAACATGTCGCCCACGACGTGCCGGACGAGCTCGTCGCGGCTGCCGAAGTAGCGGTAGAGCGCCGGCGCGGTCATGCCCATCTCGCGGGCGATGGCGCGCAGCGACAGCGCCCGCGGCCCCTCCTCGACGAGGATGTGCCGCGCGATCTGCGTGATCTCCGCCACAGTCGCCGCGCGCAGCCGGTCGCGCCGGGTCTCACCCACTGTCCTGGCCTCCCTCCACTGCCCTTTGATGATGTCGCATGAACAGCCTTGACGATAGTTAACGCTGTATGCGAAATTAACGCCATTCACTAGTTAACGCCGTTCATTCCAGTGATTCGCTGTCACGGAGGAGGCACCATGTTGGAACGATGGGGCAGGGTGGCGTACCGGCGCCGACGGCCCGTGCTCGTGCTGGGCGCCCTCGCCCTGGTGGCCGCGGCGGTCTGGGGCATCGGCGTGTTCGGCTCCCTCACCAGCGCGGGGGGTTTCGAGACCCCCGACAGCGAGAGCGTCCGCGCCACGCAGATCGCCGAACGCGACCTCGGCCGCGCCGAGGCCGACGTCGTCGTCCTGTACAAGGCGCCGCAGGGCCGCACGGTCGACGATCCGGCCTTCCGGAGCGCGGTGACCGGCTCCCTGTCCGCCCTGCCCCGGGACAAGGTCGCGGGCGTCGTCACGCATTGGTCCACCGGCTCGCCCGACCTGGTCAGCCGCGACCGCACCGCCACCTACGCCGTGCTGCGGCTGGCCGGCGCCGACCCCGAGCAGCGCACCGAGAACCTCGCTGACATCGAGGACGCGCTGCGCCACCCGGCGGGCGCGGCGGGCACCGCGCAGCTCGGCGGCACGGTCGCCACCGAGGTCGCCATCAACGACCGGGTGCGCGAGGACATCGCCCGCGCCGAGATGCTGTCCATGCCGGTGCTGCTGGTCCTGCTCCTGGTGATCTTCGGCGGGGCGGTGGCGGCGAGCCTGCCGCTGGTCGTCGGCGGGATCGCGATCCTGGGCTCGTTCGCCGCACTGCGGCTGCTCACCCTGGGCACGGACGTGTCGATCTTCGCCATCAACATCACCACGTTCCTCGGCCTCGGCCTGGCGATCGACTACGGGCTGTTCGTCGTCGGCCGGTTCCGCGAGGAGCTCGCCGCGGGCCGCGGCACCGAGGACGCGCTGGCGCGGACGATGGCCACCGCCGGACGCACCGTCGCCGTCTCGGGTGTCACCGTCGCGGTGTCACTGGCCGGGCTGACACTGTTCCCGCAGGTCTTCCTGCGCTCGATGGGCTTCGGCGGCATCGCCACCGTCGTGGTCTGCATGGCCGCCGCGCTGACCGTGCTGCCCGCGCTGCTGGCCGTCCTCGGCCCCCGGGTCAACGCGCTGTCGATCCGGCGCCGCCGCCGGACCCCGGCACCGGCCTCCGGCGGAAGCGCCGGCTGGTACCGGCTCGCCCGGAGCGTGATGCGGCGCCCTGTGCTGTACCTGGCCGGGGCCATGGTCGTGCTGCTGTCGCTGGCCGCCCCGTTCCTCGGCATCAGCTGGGGCGGCATCGACGGCAAGGTCCTGCCGGCGGGCACGGAGGCGCGCGTCGTCGCCGAGACGCTCGAACGCGACTTCCCGCGCAACGCCACCGCCCCCATCGAGGTGGTCGTGACCGGACGCACCGACCCGGCCGCGTACGCGCAGCGGCTCGCCCGGGTGCCCGGCGTGACCCAGGCCGCCGTCACCGGCGCCGCCGGCACCACCGCGAAGATCTCGCTGCGCTACGACGCCGACCCGATGTCCACACAGGCCCGCGACCTGGTCGAGCGGGTGCGCGACGTGCCCGCCCCGCCCGGGACGCAGGTGTACGTGGGCGGGCAGACCGCCGACCTGATCGACCAGCTGTCCGGTCTGGGCGCACGGATGCCGCTGCTGGCGGCGACGGTCGGCGGCGCCACGTTCGTGCTGCTGTTCCTGGCGTTCGGCTCGGTGGTGCTGCCGCTCAAGGCGATGGCCACCAACGTGCTGTCGCTGTCGGCCACCTTCGGCGTCATCGTGTGGATCTTCCAGGAGGGGAACCTGTCAGGGGCGCTCGGCTTCACCGCCACCGGCGCGCTCTCCCCGGCGATGCCGATCCTCATGCTGGCCATGCTGTTCGGGCTGACCATGGACTACGAGGTGTTCCTGCTGTCGCGGATCCGCGAGCGCTACGACGCCACCGGGGACAACACCGCGGCCGTCGCCACCGGCCTGCAGCGCAGCGCCGGGGTGATCACCGGCGCGGCCCTGCTGTTCATCGTGGTCATGGGCGCGTTCTCCACCTCGGGCATCTCGTTCATCAAGATGACCGGCGTGGGCATGGTCACCGCGGTGCTCATCGACGCCACGATCGTGCGGGGGCTGCTCGTCCCGGCCGCCATGCGGCTGCTCGGCCGCGCCAACTGGTGGGCGCCCGGACCGCTCGCCCGCGTCTACCGCCGCTACGGCATCCGCGAGGAGGACGCCCCGGACTCCCCCGCCCGCCCACTGGAGCCCGCCGGCGCCTGACCGCCCCTCGGGCCCTGCCCGGGCACGCCGGACGCCGCACCGCAGACAGGACGTTTCGCCAGTTCAGCCCGGTGGACGACACGGTCCGCCACCCCTCGGAAGCATGCATTGATCTTGTCGAACGGGGGCATGATCAGGCCTGCCACGTGACGTCTTCGTGACGTCGCGACAACACAGGGTGAACAGGGAGACGACCATGACACTGGTGCGGCGCACGGCCGTCGCGCTCGGCGCGGCGGGGCTCGCGCTGGGCGCGCCGACGGCCCCGGCCCTCGCCGACGCGAAGGTGCGCGACATCCGGGTCCAGGGCCCGACGTACGTCTACAAGGATCCCCGCTACGCCAGGGTGAAGAACTGGGTGCAGGTGTCCTACGGCAGGCGCTCGACCACGGTGCGGTTCCTGGCGACCGGGCTGCCGAGGAAGGCCGTCGGCAAGACGCTCGGCGTCCACGTCCACAAGAACAAGTGCGGCCGCAAGCCCTCCGCGGCGGGTCCGCACTACCAGCGTGCGGGGGCCAGGCGCGGCACCCCGCTGCGCAACAAGGAGATCTGGCTGGACATCAAGGTGCGGCGCGATCGCACGGCGCGCTCCGTCGCCAAGGTGCCGTGGCGCGTCGGCAAGGGCCAGGCCGGATCGGTCGTGATCCACGCCAAGGCGACCGACCAGAAGACCGGCGACGCGGGCGACCGGCTCGCCTGCACCACCGTCCCGTTCTGACCGGATCTTTGATCGGATCCGCCGCGGACGGCGGCCGGGCCCGTCGCGGCTAGGCGCTCTTGCGGCTGCGCGACGACGGCTTGGCCGCCGTCTTCTTGTCCGCCGCCTTGCCCTGCGCGCCCTTGCCCGACGCGCCCTTGGCGGACGCGCTCTCGCCGGACGCGGCCTTGGCCGTCCGGCCGCCGGACGTGCCCTTGCCGGACGCCGCCTTCTTCTCCGCCCCGGCGGCCGCCTTCTTCTCCCCCCGGCTCTTCTTGGCCGCCTCGACGCTGGCGCGCAGCGCGCTGAGCAGGTCGGCGGCGGGCTCCTCCGCGGCGGCCTCCTCCGGCCGCGCCACCTCCCGGCCCTCCACCTTGGCCTCGATGACCGCCTCCAGCGCCTCACGGTAGGCGTCCTTGTACTCGGCCGGGTCGAAGGCGCCCTCCATGGTCTCGATGAGGGACGCGGCCATCGCCATCTCCTGCTTGCGGACCTCGATGTCCTCGTCCAGGAACGGGAAGTCGGGGGTGCGGATCTCGTCCGGCCACAGCATGGTCTCCATGACGAACACCCCGTCGCGCACGCGCAGCGTCGCCAGCGACTCGCGCTGGCGCAGCGCCACCTTCACCAGCGCCACCCGGCCCGACTGCTCCAGCGCGTCGCGCAGCAGCACGTACGGCTTGGTGCCCTGGGCGTCCGGCTCCAGGTAGTACGACTTGGCGAAGTAGATGGGGTCCACCTCCTCCTCCGCCACGAACTGGAGCACGTCGATGCGGCGGCTGGTGGACAGCGGCAGGTCGGCGAAGTCCTCGTCGGTCAGCACGACCATCTCGCCGCTGGGCAGCTCGTACCCCTTGGCGATGTCGGCGTAGGGGACCTCTTCGCCGTCGACGGTGCACACGCGGCGGTACCGGATGCGCCCGCCGTCGGTGCGGTGCACCTGGTGGAAGGAGACGTCCCGCTGCTCGGTCGCCGAGTACACCTTGACCGGGATCGTCACCAGACCGAACGAGATGGCGCCCTTCCAGATACTGCGCATGACCGGTCCTTACCCCGAGGTCTGCCCACTAGCGCCGCAAGGCCCCCGGATTGCGCCGCAGTCCCGCCGCGCCCGCACCCCGGCCGGCGCCCGCCCCGTCCCGGCGCGCTGATCCTTTTCCGGCCGGTCGGCCCCGGGTAAGACGCGGGTATGACGATGCCGTGGCCGGTCCAGCCGATGATGGCCGAGACCGGGAACCTGCCCGACGACACCGGGCGGTGGGCTCTGGAGATCAAATGGGACGGCGTCCGCGTCATCGCCTACGTGTCCGCCGGCGGCGTGCGGGCCACCGGACGGCGCGCCACCGAGCTCATCCGCCGCTACCCCGAGCTGACCGGGCTGGCCGACCTGCTGCCGCACCACGACGTGGTGCTGGACGGCGAGGTGGTCGCGTTCGACCGCGGCCGTCCCAGCTTCGCACGGCTGCAGCGGCGCATGCACGTCAGCCGCCCCGACCCCCGGCTGATCCGCGAGGTGCCGGTCCGGTATGTCATCTTCGACCTGCTGTACGTGGACGGGCAGGTGCTGTTCGACCGGCCCTACGCCGAGCGGCGCGCGCTGCTGGCCGAGCTGGACCTGACCACCGCCGGGCCCGTCGAGACGCCGCCCTACCTGCACGGCGGCGACACCGCGCAGGTCGCCGAGCTGCTGGAGTTCACCCGCGAGCAGCGGCTCGAGGGGCTGATGGCCAAGCGGCTCGACTCCACCTACCGGCCGGGCCGCCGGGTCGACTTCTGGCGCAAGGTCAAGCACTTCCAGACCCGCGAGGTCGTCGTCTGCGGGTGGAAGCCGGGCCGGGGGCGCCGCGAGGGCGGCCTGGGGTCGCTGCTGCTCGGCGAGTACGACGCCAAGGGCCGGCTGTGCTTCGTCGGGCACGTCGGCACCGGCTTCACCGACCGGGCCCTGGACGAGCTGTACGAGACGCTGTGGCCGCTGCGCCGCCCCACCAGCCCGCTCGACGAGCCGATCCCCCGCGAGATCGCACGCGACGCCCAGTGGGTTGAACCGCGGCTGGTCGGGGAGGTGGCCTACAGCCTGCGCACGCGCGACGGGAGGCTGCGCTTCCCGTCCTGGCGCGGGCTGCGCTACGACAAGGACCCGCAAGAGGTGATCCGTGCCACCTAACAAGCTCGGCGTGCACGTGGAGGGCCGCGACCTGCGGCTGTCCAACCTGGACAAGAACCTGTACCCCGATTTCACCAAGGGCGAGGTCCTCGACTACTACGCGCGCGTCGCGCCGGTGCTGCTGCCGCATCTGAAGGACCGCCCCCTCACGCGCATCCGGTACCCCGACGGCGTGGACGGCGAGTCGTTCTACGAGAAGAGCGCCCCGTCCTACACGCCCGACTGGATCCGCACCGCCACGATCTCCTCGCCGGGCAGCACCCGCGGCCGCGACACCATCGACTACGTGGTGGTCGACGACCTGCCCACGCTGGTGTGGTGCGCCAACCTGGCCGCACTCGAACTGCACGTGCCGCAGTGGAGGGTCGGGCCGCGCGGCAGGCGGCGCAGCCCCGACCTGATGGTCTTCGACCTGGACCCCGGCCCGCCCGCCACCGTCGTCGACGCCTGCCGGGTGGCGTGCCTGCTGCGCGACCTGCTGGCCGCCGACGAACTGGAGTCCTACCCCAAGACCAGCGGCAAGAAGGGACTGCACCTCTACGTGCCGATCAAGGAGGACGACCGCACGTCCGAGTACGCCAAGCGCGCCGCGCAGACCCTGGCCGCCGACCACCCCGACCTGGTGGTGAGCAAGATGGACAAGCGGCTGCGCAAGGGCAAGGTGTTCGTCGACTGGAGCCAGAACAACCCGGCCAAGACCACCGTCGCCCCGTACTCGCTGCGCGCCGCGCACACGCCGTCGGTGTCGGCCCCGGTCACCTGGGACGAGCTGGAAGACGCCCGCAGCCCCGGCGACCTGACGTTCACGCCCGAGGAGGTCCTCGAACGCGTCGACAAGCACGGCGACCTGCTCGAACCCCTCCTGGAGCGCCGCCAGCCCCTCCCCTGAGCGCCGCACGCCCCTCCCCGGGCGCCGGTAACCCCGCCGGTAAGCCGTATGTGTTCGAACCGGCACGCAGGGATACCGGCTTCCGCCACCATGGATGCGATGGGGGACACCGTGACCGGCGTGGAGGGATGACACGTGGAGCGCAACCATCACTACGACGTCGTGGTGCTGGGCGGGGGCACCGCGGGCGGGCTCGTGGCCACCGAACTCGCCCAGAGCGGACGCGACGTCGCGCTGGTGGAGAACCACCTGGTCGGCGGCGCGTCTCCGTACTTCGCCTGCGTGCCGTCCAAGTCGCTGCTGCTGTCGGCCCGCCGGGGCGAGACCTGGGAGCTGGCCGTCGCGCGGCGCGACGAGGTCACCGGCCGCCTCGACGACGACCGCGTCGTGGCGCGCATGGCCGAGGACGGCGTGACCGTCCTGCGCGGCTGGGGCCGAGTGACGCGTCCGGGCACGATCGAGGTGGACGGTGCCGAGCACGACTACACCGACCTGGTGGTCAGCACCGGCAGCGAACCGGTCGTCCCGCCCGTGCCGGGCCTGGCCGACGCGCCCGTCTGGACCAGCGACGAGGCGCTGACCGTGCCGGACCTGCCGCGCCGCCTGGTGGTGCTCGGCGGCGGACCCGTCGGCTGCGAGATGGCGCAGGTGTACGCGGCGTTCGGCTCCCAGGTCACGCTGATCGAACCGGCCGGGCGGCTGCTGACCGCCGAGGCGGCGTTCACCGGCGAGATCCTGGCCGACGCGCTGCGCCGGATCGGCGTGGACCTGCGGCTGGGGGCCGAGGTCGTCCGGGTCGCGCGCGGCGACGGCGGCGCCGGGGCGCGGCTGTGGCTGGCCGACGGCGCCGTGCTCGCGGCCGACCGCATCCTGCTGGCGTCCGGGCGGCGGCCCCGGGTCGAGGGGCTCGGCCTGGAGAATCTGGGCGTCGCCGTCGCGCCCGGCCGGCCCCTGGCGGTGGACGAGACCTGCGCGGTCGTCCGCGGCGACGGCGACCGGGAGGCGGACGCGCCCGACCTGCCCGGCGGGCTGTGGGCCGCGGGCGACGTGACGGGCGTGGCGCGCACCACCCACGCCGCCCGCTACCAGGCCCGCGTGGTGGTGTCCAACGTGCTCGGCAAGCGCCGCGAGGCCGACTACCGGGCGGTGCCCCGCGTCGTCCACACGACCCCGGCCGTCTACGCGGTCGGCCTGTCGCCCGCCCAGGCCGAGGAGCGCGGCATGGAACTGCTCACCGCCGGGTACGACCTCGCGGCCACCGCCCGCGCGGCGGTCGAGGCCGACGACCGCGGCCGGGTCGAGCTGTACGCCGACCGGTCGCGCGGTTCGCTGATCGGCGCGGCCGCCGTCGGGCTCTACGCTGAGGAGTGGATGAGCGAGATCGCCCTGGCCATCCGGGCGCAGACGCCCCTGGGACTGCTCACCGACGTCGTGCACGCCTTCCCGACGTTCGGCGAGGCGCTGGAGGCGCCGCTGCGCGAGCTGGCGGGGCTGCTGTGACGCCCATGGGGGCGCTCATGGGCGCGCCCTGGGGGGACGCCGAACGGGATGGGGATCGATGGGAAGGAGTCGGCCATGACCGAGACCAACGGCCCCGAGCCGGTGCTGCGCGACGAGGAGCCGGAGGCCGACGCCGCCGAGCAGCGCGCCGCGCTGAACGAGGACGAGGAGCGGCCGCAGTGGCCGCCGCAGGTGCCGCTGGACGCCGACGAGGCCGATGCCGCCGAGCAGAGCCTGGAGGTCCGGTACGACGAGGACGAGTACCGCTGAGCTTGCGCGTACGATCGTGCATCGCGTCGACCGTGACCCCGAGGTTACCGGCGCGTACGATGATGGGATCAGCCTTCAGCGACGACCGAGGGGCCGACCGCCCCGCCGTCGCATCGATCGGTGATCGGAGAGTGTGGTGACCGCGACCCCGGACGCCCGCCCACGCGGCACGCGGCTGCCGCGGCTGGCGCGCCGCAGACAGCTGCTCGGCGCGGCCCAGGAGGTGTTCGTCGCCCAGGGCTACCACGCCGCGGCGATGGACGAGATCGCCGAGCGCGCCGGCGTCAGCAAGCCCGTGCTCTACCAGCACTTCCCCGGCAAGCTGGAGCTGTATCTGGCGCTGCTGGACGAGCACGCCGAGGCCCTGGTGCGCACGGTGCGCGACGCGCTGGAGTCCACCACGGACAACAAGCAGCGGGTGCAGGCGGTCATCGCCGCCTTCTACGACTTCGTGGCCGGGGAGGGCGAGGCGTACCGGCTGGTGTTCGAGTCGGACCTGCGCAACGTGGCGCCGGTGCGGGCGCGCGTGGAGCGCACCAACCAGCAGTGCGCGGAGATGATCGCCCAGGTGATCGCCGAGGACACCGACGCGCCGCCGGACGAGGCGCATCTGCTCGGCATGAGCCTGGTCGGCATGGCCGAGGTCAGCGCGCGGTACTGGCTGTCGCAGCACCGGGCCATCCCCAAGGACACCGCCGAGAAGATCATCGCCCGCCTGGCCTGGCGGGGCATCTCCGGCTTCCCCCGCACCAGCTGACCCACACCCACCTCGTCGAGGGAGCGAAACGCGTGCAGGTACGCATCGGTGTCCAGTCCGTCCCGAAGGAGCTCGTGGTCGAGACCGCGCAGTCGGCCGACGAGGTGCAGCAGGCGCTGGCCGACGCGCTGGCCGCCGCCCGGGCCGACGGAGCCGGGGTGTTCGTGCTGACCGACCAGCGCGGCGGCCGGGTGGTCGTCCCCGCCGACCGGGTCGGCTACCTGGAGATCGGCGAGGAGGAGAACCGCACCGTCGGGTTCGGCTCGCAGTACACCTGAGAGCGCACCGGGCGCGCCGTCGACGCGACGGATGCAGGCCCCCGGTCGCGAGCGTCCGTCTCGCGGCCGGGGGCCTTCGGCGTCCCGGCGGAGCCTGCGCACCTGACCTGCAGGGGCTTCGTCCTTTCCGCCCGGCTCCCGAAAACTGTCCGCTCCCGGCCAATCCGCAGAGGTTTACCCCGGGGCCGCGGCACGTCCGATCTCGGACGATGCCGACGACCCGGGAATATCACCGAGCGTGCGCGGTGTTGTCTCTGCAGATCGGCTATTGGTGTAGGGAAACCATGGTCGGTACACTGCGTCGCGGAGTGTGACCGCACGCAGCCACAGCGAGTGACTGTGCTACCCCTGCAGCGGTCACCGGGGAAATTTTGACTGACGGCTGGTCCCTCCCGCGCGAGCGCGCGGCCACGCGACCCGACCGGCGGGGCGCCGCCCGGCCGGTGCGTTTGGTGGCTTCTGCAGCTGCGCCGCGCGAGCGAGCGTCGACCCCGCACTTTGGAGGCTGGAAGCCCTGACTACGTTCCACGAACTCGGGGTCGTACCCGAGATAGCCGATGCCCTCGCAGCCGAGGGCATCGTCGACGCGTTTCCCATCCAGGAGCTCGCCCTGCCGATCGCGCTGGGCGGGCACGACATCATCGGGCAGGCCCGCACCGGCACCGGCAAGACGCTGGCGTTCGGCGTGGCGCTGCTGCAGCGCATCGAGCACGGCGGCACCCGCCCGCGCGGGCTGGTGCTGACCCCGACCCGCGAGCTGGCCATGCAGGTCACCGACGACCTGCTGGTCGCCGGGGGCAAGCTGGGCTCGCGGGTGCTGCCGGTGTACGGCGGCCGGGCCTACGAGCCGCAGATCGCCGCGCTGCGCGAGGGCGTCGATGTCGTCGTCGGCACCCCGGGGCGGCTGCTCGACCTGGTCAAGCAGAGGCACCTGGACCTGTCGCGGATCGACGTGCTGGTGCTGGACGAGGCCGACCGCATGCTCGACCTGGGCTTTCTGCCCGACATCGAGCGCATCGTCGACCTGCTGCCCCGGGAGCGGCAGACCATGCTGTTCTCGGCCACCATGCCGGGCGAGATCGTCGCCCTGTCGCGCCGCTACCTGCGCCGCCCCACCAACGTGCGGGCCGAGGCGCACACCGAGCCGGACGCCGCGCCGCAGGTGGTGCAGCACGTGTGGCAGACCCACCAGCTCGACCGCCCCGAGGTGCTGGCCCGCGTGCTGCAGGCCGAGGGCCGCGGGCTGACCATGGTGTTCTGCCAGACCAAGCGGACCTGCGACCGGGTCGCCGGCGACCTGTCGCACCGCGGGTTCGCCGCGGCCGCCGTGCACGGCGACCTCGGCCAGGGCCAGCGGGAGCGGGCGCTGCGCGCGTTCCGCAACGGCAAGATCGACGTGCTGGTGGCCACTGACGTGGCGGCCCGCGGGCTCGACGTCGACGACGTCACCCACGTGGTCAACTACGAGTGCCCCGACAGCGCCGACACCTACGTGCACCGCATCGGCCGCACCGGCCGCGCGGGCCGCACCGGCACGGCCGTCACCCTGGTCGACTGGGCCGACCTGCCGCGCTGGAAGCTGATCAACAGCACGCTCGGCCTGCCGTTCGCCGCTCCGGAGGAGACCTACTCCACCTCCGACCACCTCTACGAGGCCCTCGGCATCCCCAAGACCGCCACCGGCACGCTGCCCAAGGAGCAGCGCGGCGAGCGCGCCGGGCTGGCCGCCGAGGAGCTGGAGGACATCGGCGAGACCGGCCGCGCCCGTTCGGCGGTGCGCGACCGGGAGCGGCCGCGCACGCGGCGCCGCAAGCGCAACCGCGTCCGCACCCGCGCCGGTAAGCCGGTCGGCACGTCGGGCGGGCATGACGGCGCCGCGGCGTCCGGCGAGCGGTCCGCGGCCGAGCAGGCCCAGTCACAGCAGGCCCGGTCCGAGCAGGCGTCCGAGACCGCCGCCGAGGACGCGGCGCCGGCCGTGACCGCCGAGCAGGGCGCTGAGCGGGGCACAGAGCGGGCCGGGGGGCGCCGCCGCACCCGCCGCCGTCGCCGCACCCGTGGCGGCAAGCCTGTCACCGCCGACGAGAGCTGACCGCCTGCCCGCTGCGCCATCTGGCACATTCAGCCGAGAGCCGGTCAGGTGGTGCGGCGCCGGTGGGCGTCGCGCAGCCGCAGCGCCGTGTGCGGTTGGTCGGTGACGAGCACGGCCACCCGGGGATCGGCGAGGAAGCGGCGCATCAGCGCGCGGGCGTTGACCGTCCAGACCATGGCGGGCACCCCGGCGCGGGCGCACTGGCGCAGCACGCCGACGCGAGCCAGCCGGTGGTTGAGGGCGACCATGTCGGCACCCGAGTCCAGCAGCGGACGCACCGGTGCGAAGTCGCCGACGGCGCCGCGCTCCCACAGGCCGCGGCCCACCGACAGGGCCGTGGTCACGGCGGGGAACGTGGTTTTGATCGCGGCGACGGAGGCGGGCTCGCGGGTGGTGACCACGAAGCGGCCCGGGCCCAGCACGTCCAGGGCCAGCGCGACCGCCTCGTGCTCGCAGCCGCGCTCTTTCAGGTCGAGGTGGCCGAGGGAGCGGCCCGCCATCATGCGCAGGGCGTCGGCGAACCGGGGTACGGGCCGCGGCGCCAGCGCGCGGACCCGCTCGTAGGTGCAGCGGCTCAGCGGCAGCCCGGCCACGGTGCGGTCGTGGTGGACGATCAGCTCGCCGTCGGCGGTGCGGCGCACATCGAGTTCGACGTACTCTGCACCCGAGGCGATCGCCGTCCGCAGACCGGTCAGGCCCGCCGCGTCGCGGCGATGGGCGGAGATGGCCGTCACGTCGGCGACGCTACCACCGAATGCCTTTCGCCGGTGTTCCAGAATGCCTATTTAGTATGGTGGCACCCTGTGAGTACGCCCCGGTTCCTGACCCTGCCCCCGAACGTGCGTCGGACGTACGTGGAGACCTCCCGTGGCAGGTTCGCCGCCCTTGAGGGCATGCCGGGCTCGGGGGTGGCCGAGCACTGCCCCGCCCTCCTCGTCCCGGGCTACACCGGCAGCAAGGAGGACTTCCTCGCCGTCCTGCAGACCCTGGCCAACGCCGGGCGGCGCCGGGTGGTGGCCGTCGACATGCGCGGCCAGTACGAGTCCCCCGGCTGCGACGACCCGTCCCTCTACAGCCGCGCCGCGCTCGGCGAGGACATCGCGGCGCTGGCCGAGGCCCTCGGCCCCGACCCGGTGCACCTGGTGGGCCACTCGTTCGGCGGCCTGGTCACCCGGGAGACGGTGCTGGCCGGCCGGGTGCCGCTGACCTCCTACACGCTGATGAGCTCCGGCCCCGCGGGCCTGCACGACGGGCCGTCGGCGGCCAAGGCGCGGGCGCTGATGGAGGCGATCCCGCAGCTGGGCATGGAGCGCATCTGGTCGCTCACCCTGGAGCCGGACGCCCGGTCCCGCGGCCTGGCCTCCGAGATCGTCGACTTCCTGAAGGCGCGCACGCTGGGCAACTGCGAGCTGGGCCTGCGCACCATGGCCGCCGAGCTGCTGAGCGCGCCCGACCGGGTGGACGAGCTGGCCAAGCAGGCCGAGGAGGACGGGTTGCCGATCCTGGTGCTGTACGGCGAGGACGACGACGTGTGGGACCCGCGCGAGCAGGCCGCCATGGCCGAGCGGCTCGACGCGGCCAGGGTCGTCATCCCCGGCGCCGCGCACTCGCCCGCCGTGGAGGCGCCGGAGACCACCGCGGGCGCCCTCACCGACTTCTGGAACGCCGCCGAGCGGCGCCGGCGCTGCGGTTCGTCCTTCTGACACCGTCTCGCCGACACCGTCCTCGCCGACACCGTCTCGGCCCACCCCTGCCCCGGCCTGCCCCGGCCTGCCCCCGCCTCGGCGGCGCACCGGCGCCGGGGCCGCTGGCCCATCGTGAGGCTCGTCACAGGGGATGCCGCCCCGCGGACGTAATGACACACTTACTGATGTTTGTCTCATTCGCGGCGACTCTTGGCGAGGTGTCGAATGCCGGCGACCGTCCAACCCCCCGAAAGCGTGACCTGGCGGGTGCACATCGACCGGTCCATGTGGGTCGGCGGGGTGCGCAGCCTCATGCTCCAGGCCCTGCACCCGGTGGCGATGTGGGGGGTGTGGCAGAACTCCAACTTCCAGGAGGACCCGTTCGGGCGGCTGCGGCGCACCGCCGACTTCGTGGGCACCGCCACCTTCGGCAGCCCCGAGGAGATCGACGAGCTGGCGGCCCGGGTCCGCGCCATCCACCGCAGCCTGCGCATCCTCAACCACGACACCGGTAAGAGGGAACCGCTCGACCAGCCCGAGCTGCTGCTGTGGGTGCACTGCGCCGAGGTGTACTCCTACCTGGAGGTGGCACGCCGCGCCGGGCTGCCGCTGACGGACGCCATGGCCGACCGGTACCTGGACGAGCAGCGGCAGAGCGCGGTCTACGTGGGCCTGCACGCCGACGAGGTGCCCGGCAGCGTGGCCGAGATGGAGGCGTACCTGGCCGAGATGCGGCCCGTGCTGCGCGTCACCGAGGAGGCGCGGGCCACGGTGCGGTTCCTGATGTGGCCGAACCTGCCGGAGAACCTGCGGTTCCTGAACGCCGGCAAGCCCGGCTACTTCCCGTTCGGCGCGCTGTGCTACTACTGCCTGCCGGACTGGGCCCGCGCCATGTACGGGCTCCTGCCGGAGGTGCCGCAGGCCGCCGTGACCGCGGCGCTGCGCTCGTTCCGCCTGGCGATGAACTCGGTGCCCGAGCGGGTGCACGACTTCGCCTTCGCCAAGCCCACCCGGGACATGCTGCAGCGCGCCCGGCGGCGGCTGGCCGCCGAGGGCTACGACGTCAGCCGCGGCCTGTACGGGCTGCGCGACCCGCGCCGCTGGCCCGCGCGCCGCAAGGCCCCCGCCGCCGCGGCCTGACCCCGGACGACCCCGGCCCGGTTGACCCCGGCCCGCGCCCTGCCGGTTCAGGCGTCCGGGAGGGCCGCCCAGGGCTCCTTGGGGGACGCGGCCTGCTGCCCTTCCGGGCAGTGCTTCAAAAAGTCGCACCACGAGCACAGGCTCCCGGGACGCGGCGGGAAGTGCTCGTCGAAGGGCTCGTGGCGGACGGCGGCGGCACCGCCCTCACCGGGACGCGGCCGGGGCACCGCGTCCTTCACCCGGGTGCGGTACGCCTCGTCCGCGGCGGCCGCCTCGGCGGCGATCTGCTCGGCGCGGCGCAGGTGGCGCCCCAGCGACTCGTCGGTGTGCTCCCACACCGCGACCTCGCCGCTGGGCAGGTGGTGCAGCTCGACGCGGCGGCAGGGGCGGCGCAGCACGCGGGACGCGGCCAGCGCGTACAGCGCCAGCGCCAGGGAGCCGCGCGCGTCGTCGGCGGTGAGGACGTGGCGGCCCGTCTTGTAGTCGACGACCACCAGCTCGCAGCCGCGGTCGTCCAGCCGGTCGATGCGGCCCGACACCGCGATGCGGTCGGTGCGGGTCGCCACGGTGCGCTCCACCCCCACCGGCTCGTCATCGGGGTCGAGCCGGGCGGTGTAGCGCTCCACCATCTCGCGGGCGCGCTCGCGGTAGCGGGCGGACTGCTCGGCGTCCCGGAACCCCTCGGTGAGCCAGCCGCGCACCAGCAGCGTGCCCGCCATCTCGGGGGTGCGCTCGGCACGCGGCAGCCGCCACCACGCGGCCAGCGCGTTGTGCACGCTGGCGCCCAGGCTGTTGTGCGCCCACGGCGGCCCCTTGGGCGGGGACGGACGGTCCAGGTAGGTCATCCGGTAGCGGCGGGGGCAGTCCAGCCAGGAGTTCAGCCGCGACGGCGTACACGCGTAGAGCCGCTGCGGCATGCCCGCCAGCGGCAGCTGCTCGGCGCCCACGACGCGACCCGCGGTCAGACGCCTTCGCCGTCGCGGGCCAGCTCGCCCCAGGTCTCCCAGCGGGCGTCCTCGTCACCGACCGTGGTCTCGTCGCCCTGGCCGGGCAGCACCCGCAGGTCCTTGGGCAGCGGTGTCAGCAGCGCCCCGATGGAGTTGAGCTGCTTGCGCAGGTCCTCGTAGACCCCGCCGATCGAGCCGGGGCGGCCGCGGTGCAGGGTGTCGCCGGAGAACAGCACGCCGAGCTGCTCGCTGATCACGCACACGCTGCCGGGGGTGTGCCCGGGGGTGTGCACGACCTCCAGCTGGGTCCCGGCGATCTCGAAGACGCCGCCGTCCTCCAGCCAGATGTCGGGCTCCAGGGAGCGCAGCGCCTTGGCGTCCTCCTCGTCCTCCTCGTCGCGGGCCAGCCGCCCGAAGTAGTCGCGCCACAGCAGCCGGTCGGCGCGGTGCAGCGCGATCGGCGCCCAGTTCTCCTCGTCCTCCTCGCCGGCCGCGGCGACCTCCAGCACCGTCGACAGCTTGTGCTCGTTGCCGTCGGTGCAGATCACCGCCATGACCTCGCGCTCGCCGACCGCCTTCAGCACGGCGTCGGCGTCGTTGGCGGGGTCGATCACGATCACCTCGTCGTCGTCTCCGACGATGTAGGTGTTGCTCTCGACTTCGTACTCTTCGTCGTCCAGGGTGACCTTCCCCGTGGTCACCACCTGATCGATGCGCGCGTCCACGCTCCGCACCCTACCGCGCGCGTCCGCGCGGCAGGCACGACCGCGCGGGGAGCAGCGCGCCTTTTCATCCCGTGCGGACTTGGCCGGAGGCGGCGCCCAGCAGCGCCTCGTAGGCGGCCGCCGAGGTGGTCTCGCAGCCGATCCGGTCGCCGGTCGAGGCGCCGTGGTCGTCGCTGGAGCCGGTGACGAACAGGCCCAGCGCGGACGCCAGGTCCCGCAGCCGGGCCCGCTCGGACGCGTCGTGGTCGGGGTGGTCGGCCTCGATCCCGGCGAGCCCGGCCTCGGCCAGCCGCTCCACCACGGCGTCGCCGAACACGTGCCCGCGGCGGCCCGCCCGCGGATGCGCCAGCACCGCCGCGCCGCCCGCCGCGCGGATCAGCCGGACCGCCCGCGCCGGGTCGAGCGCGTACCGGTCGGCGTACGCGCGGCCGCCCGCCCCGATCCAGTCGGGGGTGAACGCCTCGTCCAGGGTGCGCACCGCCCCGGCCTCGACCATCGCGCGGGCCACATGCGGCCGCCCCACGGCCTCGCCGCGGGCCAGTTCCCGCACCCGCTCCCAGGTGACGTCCACGCCGAGACCGCGCAGCCGCTCGACCATCGTCCGCGCCCTGATCACCCGGTCGGCGCGGATGCGGGCCAGCTCGGCGGCCAGGGCGGGCTGGGACGGGTCGAACAGGTAGCCGAGCAGGTGCATGCTCGCGCCGTCCTGCCGGCAGGACAGCTCGACGCCGGGCACCAGGGTCATCCCCGGCGGCAGGGCGGCCGCCGCCTCGTCCCAGCCCGCCACCGTGTCGTGGTCGGTGAGGGCGAGGACGTCCACCCCGGCCGCGCGGGCGCGCCGGACCACCTCGGCGGGCGGGCGGGTGCCGTCGGAGGCGTCGCTGTGGCAGTGCAGGTCGATGCGCATACGGCAGGAGGCTACTCAAGCGTCCAAGCGGGGGCAGAAGGCGCCGTAGGGGAGGTCGAGTTCCATGCCGGGGTCGCGCAGGTCGACCAGGTGCGTGCGGTCGACCATGAGGACTCCGGCGTCGGCGGGCCACAGGATCGCCCAGAGCCAGTTGCCCATCGCCTCGCCGACGTAGACGGCGCGGTCGGGGCCGCCCGGGATCGACCACATCGGCACCGAGTGGTCGCAGACCGCGAAGGGGCCGCTGACCTCGACCTTGACGTGCGGGGGCCCGTCGTCGAAGCCCGCGCCGGGGTCGGGGCCGGACAGCCCGGCGTAGTACGCGCCGAGCCCGATGCCGGGCTCCTCGGCGACCAGCAGCATGTCGGCCAGGCCGCTCACCAGCCCGGGCCCGGACACCGCCACGGCCGACGCGCGGGTGCCGGTGCGCTCGTCCCCCACGGTGACGAAGCCGGTGACCAGCCAGCTCAGCGGCAGCGGCCACGGCGCCCACACCGGGACGCGGGAGCCGTGGACGGCGGCGGCCAGCCCCTCGGGGCCGGGGCGGCGGGACGGCTGGCGCGGAAGCACCGCCCCGTGCACGGGGCAGCTCCAGTCGCTCGACCAGAGGTTCGGCGCACCGACACGCTTGCCGCAGCGCGGGCACGTGGGCTCCGCCCTCATGGTTACCCACAGTGCGTGCCGGAGCCCGCCGCCGTCAAGGTCCGCCCGGTGGCCGGGAACACAAAACCAGGACAAAATAGACAGAAGCTCTGCAAGGGGGTGGCCATGCGGGTGCGCTGCGTAGGCGGGATCGTCCGCGACCACGAGGGGCGGCTGCTGCTGGTGCGGCGGGCCCGGCCGCCCGCGGCCGGACGGTGGTCGGTGCCCGGCGGACACGTCGAACCGGGCGAGACGGACGTGAGCGCGGTGGTGCGCGAGCTGCGCGAGGAGACCGGGCTGCGGGTGGCGGTCGGCCCCCTGGTCGGCACGGTGGAGCGCCCCGGGCCCGGCGACGTCGTCTACGAGATCTTCGACTATCTGGCCACGCCGATCGGCGGCGACCTGGCCGCCGGGGACGACGCCGACGACGTCCGCTGGGTCACGCCCGAAGAACTGCTGCGGCTGCCCACGTCGCCCGGTCTGGTGGAGGCCCTGACCGACTGGGGCGTAGTGGCCGCCCCCGGGACGCCGCCGCACCCGGTGGATCCGTTCGCCGGTTCCGGCGCCGCCGTACGCGACGCACCGTAGAACGCACCGTAGGGTGGGCGCGGCTAGAAGCCGGGGGCGTCGGGCCGCCCCTGCCCTCCCGAAGGCCCGCCGGGAACACCGGGCCCGCCAGGTGCCCCCTGCCCGTCCGGCACGCCTAGCCCTCCGGTCGCACCGGGTGCGCCGTAGCCGCCGGGTACCGCGTAACCGGACACACCAATGTGATCACCTGGGACGCCCGGCACGCCGAAGACTCCCACCGGGTAGGGAGCGGCGTCCGGGGCGGCCTGCTGGTCCGAGCCCTCGGTGACGGTCTGGATGCGCATCCTGCGCGCCAGCCACACCACGACCGCCGCGTACAGCAGCATCGGCACGACGTCCGCCACGACGTACTGCCACGGGACCGAGCCCTGCTCGATGTCCAGATCGCCGACGGCGGCGGGCAGCAGGAACGCCATGAGGTTGTTGCACACATGCAAGGCGATGGACGCTTCAAGGCCGCCGGTGCGCACCGTCACCCATCCGGCGACCGCGCCGAAGACGAAGATGTCCAGGATCCCCCAGCCGGTGTAGCCGTGCCCGGAGGTGAACAGCGCCGAGCCGACCACGATGCCCGGCCACGGGGTGCGGAACACCGCGCTCAGCGCCCGGGAGGCGCGCCGGGTGCCGTTCTCCAGCGTGCACGCGCCGACCGCCTGCAGCAGCCAGCCGCGGAAGATGTACTCCTCGGCCGACGACTGGAACGGCACCAGCACGATGATGATCAGGGCGGGCGGCAGGAAGTCGCCCCAGCCGACCCAGTGCTCCTCGCCGCCGCCGCTGGGCGCCTCCGCGAAGTGGCCCGCCACCCACGAGGTGCCGTAGGACACCAGGCAGAACCCGACGGCCGCGCCCACGCACACCAGCAGCCAGCGCCACCGCAGCCGCCCGGCCACCGACGACAGCGTGCCGGGGCGGCGCCGCTGCACCCACCACGGCACCAGCAGCACCACCGGCAGCAGCACCGCGAGGGCGGCCAGGCTGAAGGCCAGGTCCGCGGTCGGGTCGCCGAAGAACGAAGTCCCCGACGGCAACGGCTCCGGCGCCTCCCCCGTGGCGAGCACGTAGCCGACCGTCCAGGCGATCGTCAGCCCGAACATGGCGCACACGGTGCCGACCAGGAGCGCCAGCGTTCCGGCCAGGGGCCGCCACCAGCGGTGCACGGCGTTGCGGGCCACGCGGTGGTAGGGCACTCCGCCCGGGACGGGCACCATCCACGGCTGTTTGACCGACGGCGGCCCGTAACCGGGGTGGCCGTACCCCGGGTAACCGTACGGCTGCTGATAGGGCCAGCCGTAGGGCTGGGGCTGGGTGTGCGTGCCGTAAGGCTGGGGCGGCGCCCCGTACGGCTGGGGGCCGGTGTACGGGCCGGTGTACGGGGGCGGCGCGGGCCACTGGTAGGGCTGCTGGTAAGGCTGCGCCTGCGGTTGCTCCTGTGACGATCCGGGGTTGTCAGGTCGCGCCCAGCCGTTGGCGTCCGCGGGATCCGGCACCGAACAACCCCCTCGTGACGACCAGCACCTGGGACGAATCGTACGTGCCGGTCAGCGCCCTTCGCGCCGACGGAGCGCGATGTCGCGGAATGTCCCGCGCGCCGGGATCAGGACGGCGGCTCGAAGCGCCGGGTGCGGGTCAGCCCCGCGGCCCGTCCCTTCGCCGCGATCACCTGCGCCATCTTGCGGGACGCCTCGTCGATCATCTCGTCGCCGAGCACCGCCGCGCCGCGCCCCTCCACCGTGGTGTGGTACTCGTACGCCTCCAGGATCAGCTCGGCGTGGTCGTAGTCCTCCTGGGTGGGCGAGAACACCTCGTTGCACGCGTCGATCTGCGCCGGGTGCAGCACCCACTTGCCGTCGAAGCCCAGCGCCGCCGACCGCCGCGCCACCCGGGTGAACGCCTCGACGTCGCGGACGTTGAAGTACGGCCCGTCGATGGCCTGCAGGTCGTGGGCGCGGGCGGCGGTGAGGATGCGCATGAGGATGTAGTGGTAGGCGTCGCCCTCGGTGTATCCGGGCGGCTGCTCGCCCACCACCAGCGTCTTCATGTTGAGGGACGCCATCAGGTCGCCGGGGCCGAACACCAGGGTCTCCAGGCGGGGCGAGGACGCGGCGATCTCGTCCACCCCGGCCAGGCCCCGGGCGTCCTCGATCTGCGCCTCGATGCCGATGCGCCCCGGCTCGTACCCCATGGCCAGTTCGATCTGGGTGAGCAGCCGGTCCAGCCACTGCACGTGGGAGGCGTCGCGCACCTTGGGCAGCATGACGCAGTCCAGCTCGGCGCCGGCGCCCTCCACCACCTCGATCACGTCGCGGTACGCCCAGGGGGTCTCCACGTCGTTGACGCGGACGACGCGCACCTTTCCCGACCAGTCGCCCTCGTTCAGGGCCGCCACGACGTTCTTGCGGGCGTCCTCCTTGGCCGAGGGCGCGACCGCGTCCTCCAGGTCCAGGAACACCTCGTCGGCCGGGAGCCCCTGCGCCTTCTCGATGAACCGGGGGTTGCTGCCGGGGACCGCCAGAGTGGTACGTCGTGACCGCATGGCCGGATGCTATCGGGGGCGTGTGAGACGCTGAGGGCATGGGCGAGCTGAAGGCGCTGGTGGAGGAGGCGGCCAAGAAGTCCGGGCTGATGTGGCTGCATCTGCCGGGGCTGGCGCAGCCGCGCGCGGCCTGGCACATATGGCACGACGGCGCGGCCTACGTCCTGACGGGCGGCGAGGGCGAGCAGCCCCTGCCCGGGCTGCCCGAGGCCGACCGGGTGCGGGTGACGCTGCGCAGCAAGGACAAGGGCGGGCGGCTGGTGTCGTTCGTCGCCGCCTGCGAGCAGGTGCGGCCGGGCACGGACCTGTGGGACGAGGTCACCCCCCTGCTGGCCAAGGAGCGCCTCAACGCGCCGACCCACGAGGGGCAGGTGGAGCGCTGGGCGGCGGAGTCGTACGTCATACGGCTCTCCCCCACCGACGAGGTGGTGGAGGCACCGGGGGGATACGACGACGAGTACGCCGGCGTCCGCCCGGTGCCCACCCCGGCGGCCACGGCCGGCCCGCCCCCGCGTCTGATGGGCGGCAGGCGCCGCAGGGCCGACCGCTGACCCCGGCGGGAGCCGGCGTCACACCGGCAGGTGGCGGCCCTCGGCCACCGCGCGCAGCTTGTCGGGGTTGGCGACCATCAGCACCTGGGTCACGGTGCCGTCCGGGCCGACCTCGGCGACCACGACGGTGAACGGACCGGCCGGGCCCTCGACGAGCAGCCCCGGCTCGCCGTTGACGGTGACGCGCCGGAAGGTCCAGTCCTGCGGATCCACCCCGCCGTAGGGGGAGCTCGCCACCGCAAGCAGCAAGCGGCCGACCTTGTCGGCGCCGTGGATGACGCGGCGGGCGGCGCGGACCTTGCCGCCGCCGTCGGTCCACAGCGTCACGTCCGGCGCCAGCGTCTCCATCAGCCGGTTGATGTCGCCGCCGAGCGCCGCGTCGAAGAACCGCTCGGTGGCGGCGCGCCGCTCCCGGCCGTCCGCCGTGAACCGGGGCCGCCGCGCCTCCACGTGCTTGCGGGCGCGGGTGCCGAGCTGCCGGACGGACGCCTCGCTGCGCTCCAGCGCCTTGGCGATCTCGGCGTAGGGGAAGCCGAACACCTCGCGCAGTACGAACACCGCGCGCTCCAGCGGGCTGAGCGTCTCCAGCACCACCAGCATCGCCAGGGACACCGACTCGGCCAGCTCGGCGTCCTCGGCCACGTCCGGCGCGGTGAGCAGCGGCTCGGGCAGCCACGGGCCGACGTAGGCCTCCCGGTGCGCCCGCGCCGACCGCAGCCGGTCCAGCGCGAGGTTGCTGACGACCCGCACCAGGTACGCCTTGACGTCCGCGATGCCGGAGCGGTCGGCCGCAGCCCACCGCAGCCAGGCGTCCTGCACCGCGTCCTCGGCGTCGGCGACGGTGCCCAGCATCCGGTACGCCACCGAGAACAGCAGTCCCCGATGCTCCTCGAACAGCCGCGCGGTCTCCCCGTCCGCCGGGTCCGCCGGGTCCGCCGGGTCCGCCGGGTCCGCGTTCATGCCGCGGCCTCTTTCGCGGCCCGCCGGGCCGGGATCTCGCAGCGCTCCTTGAAGCCCTGGCCGACGAGCCCGGCGGCCAGGTTGAAGCGGGAGCGCATGTTCTCCACGGCCACGCACATGGTGAGCTCCACCAGCTGCCGCTCGTCCAGATGGCGGCGCAGCGCCTCGACCAGGTCGTCGGTGACCTGCGGCGGGTCGGCGGTCATCGCCTCGGCGTACTCCATGACCAGGCGCTCCTCCTCGGTGAACAGATCGCTGTCGCGCCAGCGCGGCACCGCCTCCAGCTTGGCCAGCGGAATTCCGTGCGTGTTGGCCTCCCAGGTGCCGAAGTCCACGCACCACTCGCAGCCCACGTGCACCGCCGCGGCCATGACCGCCAGGTCCCGGAGCCGGCTCGGGAGCGCCTTCCAGCGCATCACCCCCATCTCCATGATTCCGTACGTGGTGAACACGCCCATGTGGTGGCCCATCGCCCGCATCGGGGCGAGCTCCTTGCCGTACTTGCGGCGCAGCACCCATGCGAGCGCCCGGTAGCGCAGGGTCCTGGGCGGGTCCAGTGAGATGCGAGCCATGGCGGCCTCCCTCGCGGTCGTTCCCAACGCGTCACCCCTGAAGACGGGACGGCCCCCGCGGATGTGACATGCCGGTGAACACCGCTGCGCATGTCGGATCACCGCCCGGATCAACGTCAAGATCGCGGGTAGCCTGCGTGTCATGAGCGCGACTCCGACGCGGGTGTTCATCGCGCGGCTGGCCGGGATCGCCGTGTTCGATCCGGTGGGCGACCAGGTCGGGCGCGTCCGCGACGTGGTGGTGGCGCTGCGCCTGGGCGACCGGCCGCCGCGCGTGCTGGGGCTGGTGGTGGAGGTCGCCTCGCGCCGTCCGGTGTTCCTGCCCATCACCCGGGTGATGATGATCGAGCCCGACGCGGTCATCTTCGACGGCCGGCTCAACATGCGGCGCTTCCAGCAGCGCGAGTCGGAGACGCGGGTGATCGCCGAGATGCTGGACCGCACCGTCACGCTGACCGAGACCGGCGAGCAGGTGCAGGTCGTGGACGTCGGCATGGAGCCGACCCGCACCCGGGACTGGCTGGTCGGCAAGGTCGCCGTCAGCCGCGGCCGCGGCCGGGGGCTGCGCCGCCGCCGCGGCGAGGTGTTCGTGGTGGACTGGAACGCGGTCACCGGGTTCTCGGCCGTCGAGCACGGCCAGGGCGCCGCCGGGCTGATCGCCGCGTTCGAGCGGATGAAGCCCGCCGACCTGGCCAACGTGGTGCACGAGCTGTCGGTGAAGCGGCGCGCCGAGGTCGCCGTCGCCCTCGACGACGAGCGGCTGGCCGACGTGCTGGAGGAGCTGCCCGAGGACGACCAGATCGAGATCCTCGGCGCCCTGGACGCCGACCGCGCCGCCGACGTGCTGGAGGCGATGGGCCCCGACGACGCCGCCGACCTGCTGGGCGGGCTGCCCACCGAGCAGCGCGAGCGGCTGCTGACGCTGATGGAGCCGCGCGACGCCGCACCGGTGCGGCGGCTGCTGACCTACGCCGAGGACAGCGCGGGCGGCCTGATGACCACCGATCCGGTGATCGTGTCGCCGGACGTCACCGTGGCCGAGGCGCTGGCGCACATCCGCAACCCGGACCTGAACCCGGCGATGGCCGCGCAGGTGTACGTGTGCCGTCCGCCCACCGCCACGCCCACCGGCCGCTACCTGGGCACGGTGCACTTCCAGCGGCTGCTGCGCGAGCCGCCGTCCACGCTGGTCAGCGGGATCGCCGACACCGATCTGGCCCCGCTGCGCCCGACCATGTCGCTGCAGGCGGTGGCCATGTTCCTGGCCGCCTACAACCTGGTGGCCGCGCCCGTGGCCGACGAGGACGGGCACCTGCTCGGCGCGGTCACCATCGACGATGTGCTCGACCACCTGCTGCCGCAGGACTGGCGGGAGAGCGCGATGGACGTGGCGGCGGCCGAGCGCCCCGACCCCGAGGAGGAGGCGCTGCGCGGCGCCGGACGGCCCGGCGCCGGCGCGTAGGGCGCTGCTTGGCAGGTAGAGACAGGAAGGTACCGACAGGCAGGCGTCGGCAGTTACCGGCAGGCAGGCGTCGGCAGTTACCGGCAGACAGGCACGACGACCGGCGGACAGGTACGACGACTCGCACCGACCGCGGGATGGCTGAGGGAGAACGTGATGATCGAGCTTCGCGGGGAGCCGCCGCTGGGACGCCGGGCGGGGCGTGTGGGCGCCCGCCTGGACGAGCCGCGCGTACCGCCCCGGGCGCTGCTGCCGCGGCCGCACTACGACCCCGAGTCGTTCGGGCGGCTGTCGGAGCGGATCGCGCGGTTCCTGGGCACCGCGCGCTTCCTGGTCTACATGACGGTGTTCATCGCGGTGTGGCTGGCCTGGAACAGCCTGGGGCCGGCCGAGCTGCGGTTCGACCCGTACCCGTTCATCTTCCTGACGCTGATGCTGTCGGTGCAGGCGTCGTTCGCCGCCCCGCTGATCCTGCTGGCGCAGAACCGGCAGGACTACCGCGACCGCGTGCAGTACGAGCAGGACCGGGCCCGCAACGAGCGCTCCATCGCCGACACCGAGTACCTCACCCGGGAGATCGCCGGGCTGCGGCTGGCGGTCAGCGAGGTCGCCACCCGCGACTTCCTGCGCTCGGAGCTGGAGCGCATGCTCAGGGAGCTGAACGGGGAACGCGGCGGCGCCCCGGCCCCGCGGCGCCCGAACGGCGAGGGGGCGCCCAGGCGCTGACGGCCGCTTCCGGCAGGTCGCCGTTCCCGGGGCGGGCCCGCGGGTCCAGGCCCGGCGACGAGGGCGGCGGTCAGGCGGTGACGGTGGCCTCGTGGTGCCGTGCCAGCGGTGCGCGGGCGGGCGCGGCCGGCGGCTCGTCCAGCAGCCTGCGCAGGATCGCGGCGAAACGGCCCAGGTCGTCCTCGTCCAGGCGGCTCAGCAGGTACTCGCGGACGCCCCGCCGGTATGTCGGGGTGGCCTCCTCCAGGCGGCGCCGCCCGGCCGGGGTGAGCACCGCGTACAGCCCCCGCGCGTCGCTGGTGCACGACTGGCGGGCCACCAGGCCCTCGCGCTGCAGCCGGTCGACCAGCCGGGTCAGGCCGCTGCGCGACAGCAGCACCCGGTCGGCCAGGTCGTTCATCCGCAGCCGCCCGCCGGGCGCCTCACCGAGGTGCGTGAGCACGTCGTAGGAGCCGAGCGGCAGGTCGTGGTCGGCCAGCAGGTCCGCCTGCAGGCGGCGGGAGATCTGCACCTGGGCGCGCAGCAGCATGCGCCACACGGTCAGCTCCGCGGAGATCGAGGTGGACGGCGGTGTCACGTCCCGATGCTACTCCCGGCTCCGGGGGAGCTGATTCGCAACGCCCGGGACCGAGTCCATACCATGGAGTCATGGCCTCCCAGCTGACGACCGAGCAGGTGACCGCGGCGCTCGCCACGGTGCAGGATCCGGAGATCCGCAAGCCGATCACCGAGCTCGACATGGTCAAGAACGTCGACATCGCGCCGGACGGCGCGGTGCGCGTCGGCATCTACCTGACCGTGGCCGGGTGTCCGCTGAAGGACACCCTGTCGCGCAACGTCACCGAGGCCGTGTCCCGCCTGGACGGGGTCACCTCGGTCCAGGTCGAGCTGGACGTGATGAGCGAGGAGCAGCGCAAGGCGCTGCAGACCCGGCTGCGCGGCGGCGAGCCGGTCAAGGAGATCCCGTTCGCCAAGCCCGGATCGCTGACCAAGGTGTACGCGGTGGCCAGCGGCAAGGGCGGGGTCGGCAAGTCCTCGGTCACGGTGAACCTGGCGGCGGCGCTGGCCGCGCAGGGCCGCAAGGTCGGCGTGGTCGACGCCGACATCTACGGCCACTCGGTGCCGCGGATGCTCGGCGTGCAGCACCCGCCCACCAAGGTCCAGGACATGATCATGCCGCCCAGCGCGCACGACGTGAAGGTGATCTCGGTGGGCATGTTCACCGCCGGGAACCAGCCGGTGGTGTGGCGCGGGCCGATGCTGCACCGGGCGCTGCAGCAGTTCCTCGCCGACGTCTACTGGGGCGACCTGGACGTGCTGCTGATGGACCTGCCGCCGGGCACCGGCGACATCGCCATCTCGGTGGCCCAGCTGCTGCCGTCGGCGGAGATCCTGGTCGTCACCACCCCGCAGCAGGCGGCCGCCGAGGTCGCCGAGCGGGCCGGGGCGATCGCCGCGCAGACCCACCAGCAGGTGGTCGGCGTGATCGAGAACATGTCGTATCTGACCTGCGCGCACTGCGGCGAGCGCCAGGACGTCTTCGGCTCGGGCGGCGGGCAGCGGGTCGCCGACGCGCTGACCCGCACGCTGGGCACCCGGGTGCCGCTGCTGGGCCAGGTGCCGATCGACGCCCGGCTGCGCGAGGGCGGCGACGCCGGACGCCCGCTGGTGCTGGACGACCCCGACGCCGAGGCCGCCAAGGTGCTGCGCACCATCGCCGACACCATCGGCGCCCGGGGCCGCGGCCTGGCCGGCATGTCGCTGGGGATCACCCCCAAGCGCAAGTGACCGGGCGGGCGGGCGGACGCCGGCGGCTGAACCGCGGGCACCGCAGGCCGGCCGCTCGGAGCGAATACGTCGAAGGCCCCGGGGACGACGCGTCCCGGGGCCTTCGGCGTGCGCGACGGGCTCAGGTGGCCTCGTTGTCGAAGGGCGGCCGTTCGCCGTACTCCAGGCCGCCGCCGCCCGCGGTGGCGTAGCCGAGCTCGTCGTCGAAGACGCCGCCGCGCGAGGAGTACGCGGGCTCGTACCTGTCGTCGTCTTCCAGCAGGTGCTTGCGGACGAACGTCTTGGGATGCAGATCGGCCAGGTCGAAGTCCTTGAACTCCGGGCCCAGGCCCTCCTGCAGATCGGCCTTGGCGCTGTTGGCCATCTGCCGCAGCTGTCGCAGCGCGCGTCCCGCCTGCCCGGCGACCTGGGGCAGCCTGTCCCCGAAGATGACCAGGGCCAGCACGACGAGCACGACCATCTCGCCGAGTCCGACGTCGAACAACCCGTCCTCCACACCTTGCCGGGTACGCGGGCATCGCCCAGCCCGATGCACCACAGGGTATCCCGCCGGTCAGCGTATCCCCTGCGCACACAACGCCGATCCCGGCAAATCACCTAGAACGGGTGTTCTTACCGCGATTTCCCGTTTCCGCAACCCCGCGGCCGTCCACCCGCCGCACGGCAGGCGGGCGGACGGCCCCGGGGTCGCCGGCCGGCTCAGTTGGCCTCGGCCAGGGTGATCTCGACGGTGGTCTCCTTGCCGTCGCGCTGGTAGGTGACCTTGACCTTGTCGCCCGGCGCCTTGCTGCGGATCTGCGCCGCCAGCTCGGACGGGTTCTCGATCGGCTGGCCGTCCAGCTTGGTGATCACATCGCCGGGGCGGAGCCCGGCGCGCTCGGCCGGCCCGCCCTTCACCAGCGGCTCCACCCCGCCCTGCGCCTGCTCGGGGATGCGCACCCCCGGGCCGGGGAAGGTCTGGTCCATGCCGATGCCGAGCTGGGCGCGGCGCGCCCGACCGGTGTTGATGATCTCTTCGGCGACCCGGCGGCCCTGGTTGATGGGGATGGCGAAGCCCAGGCCGATGTTGCCGCCCTGCGTCTCCCCGGTGATGCCGCCGCTGCCCAGCGTGACGATGGCGGTGTTGATGCCGATCACGCGGCCGCTGCTGTCGACCAGCGGGCCGCCGGAGTTGCCGGGGTTGATGGCCGCGTCGGTCTGGATGGCGTTGAGCACCGAGCTGTCGCCGCTGCCGCCCTCGCCGCGGGTGGGCACCGCGCGGTTGAGCGCGCTGACGATGCCGGTGGTGACCGAGCCCTGCAGGCCCAGCGGCGAGCCGATGGCGATCACGGGGTCGCCGACCGCCAGCTTGCTGGAGTCGCCCAGCGACAGCGCGGGCATCGAGTGGCTGCCCTCGGGGCGCAGCACGGCGATGTCGGAGCTGGGGTCGCGGCCCTTGATCGAGGCGGGCAGCGTCTTCTTGTCGTTGAAGATCACCTGGATCTGGCCGCCGGACGACACCACGTGGTTGTTGGTGATGATGTAGCCGTTGTTGACGATGAAGCCGGTGCCCCCGGACTCCTCGCCGGTCGCCGACGACACCTTGATCATGACGACGCCGGGCAGCACCCGCTGCGCCACACCCGCGACCGAGTCCGGCGGCCGGTTCTGCTGCCCGGAGCTGCTGTCGGAGCTGGTGCCGAGGCTGACGTTGCCGCCGTCGTCGTCGGTGGCCAGCACCCCGATGCCGGCGCCGATACCGCCCGCCACCAGCGCCACGATCAGCGCGATCACGGCCATGACGCCCAGGCCGGGGCCGCCGCGGCCGGACGACGGCGGCGCGGGGACCGGGGCCCAGTTGGGGGCCGTGCCGTACGGCTGCCCGTAGGGGCCGGGCCGACCGGGGCCGGCGGGGGCTCCGAGGGTGCCGGGGCCGACGCCCGGGGCGGCGCCGGAGCCCGGCGGCGGGCCCATCGGCGTCGCGCCCGGCGGCGGGGTCGTGGACACCGGCGGGCCGGTCGGCGGCGGAGGCTGCCGGTGGCCCTGGGCCGGCCAGGCGTACGGGTCGGGCTGGGGGTCGCGCTGGTCGTACGGGACGAACCCGGGCCGCTGCGGCGCCATTTCGTCGTCGACGGGCTTGTCCAGCAGGGTCGGCCGGGGTCCCGGAGAGGCGGCGTCGCCGCCGGGCGGATCGGGGGGCGCGAAACCCTGCTCGTGTCCCACGGCGTCCGCGTCGTCCCGGGCGTCCTGCCGGGCCTCCTCCGCGGCCTGCCCCGCCTCGCCGGGCTCCCGCCGCTCAACCCCGGCGCCGGCGACCAGTTCGTCGTCCTGCGCCGACGCCCTGGCGGGTCCGCGGCTGTCTTCCGTCATCCCCATCTCTCCTACCGAGCATGGTTCTCGCCGTGCATGTTCACGTATCCAGGCTCATCGTGCCCATCGGGGCATGTGGTGAGCATAAGACTTATCCGAAGGGGTCGCCCCACGATGCGAGCCTGTGCAGGCCGCGCCTCAGACGGGTGCTGAAACCCCCTCCGCCGTGGGGCAGCGCGTCCACCGCACGCTCGGCGGTGCCCTCGGGTCCGTCGGCCACCACCGTGTAGACGTACCCGTCGTCGGCCCACACGGCCCAGTGCCGCAGCGACTGCCGCCGGAAGACGGTGTCGCCCTTGGTGACGGTGCGATTCCATCCGGTGAGGCGTTCTTCGTCCAGGCTGCCGCGCTGCACGAACACCGACACCGACTCCAGCCCGTCGGAGAAGGTCAGGTGGACGGTGCCGTCGGTGGGGCGGGTGGTGGAGCGGCGGGCGTCGGACAGCATGAGGTCGGGCAGGGCGCTCGGCAGCGGCCAGCCGCGGTCGCGCAGCTCGCCGAGTTCGGCGGGGTCGAGGCGGTCCGCCCAGGGGGAGACGTTCGAGGTGGGCGAGGCCGCCGCCGTGCCGAGCGCGGTGCCGCGTGCGGGCGTGTTCTCGGCGGGGCGTCCGCCGGACGTGAAGCGCACCTGGTCGAACCCGGTCGCGGTGATCGTGCGTCCGGCGCCGTCGAGCAGTTCGCGCTGCAGCATCAGCCCGGTCTCGGCGTCGATCCAGAAGCGCCCCGCCGGGGTGCCGTCGCGGCGGAGGGCCTCCACGACCCGGGCGGCGCGGCCGCAGACCGATGAGTCGTCCGCGCGCACGACGGCGTAGTTGCGGGTGAGCAGTTCCAGCATCGCGGCGGTGAACCCGGTGAGCGGACCGTGCCCGGCGGCCGCGTCGGACTGGTAGGCGGCGCGGGCGCCCGCGCCGGCGCCGACGTACGTGCCTTCCCCGGGGGTGTGCGCGATGTCCACACGGGAAGTGACGGGGCGGCCGCCGCGGCGGTTCCAGGTGGTGACGACCTGGACTCCTTCGTACGGGACGCGGCGGGCCGCTTCGGCGGCGTCGCGCAGCAGCCGCACCGCCTCGGGGTCGCTGGCCGCGCGGCGCGCCACGGCGGCGTCCCCGGTCAGCGCGCAGGCCAACACCAGGACGCCTGCGAGCCCGCAGGCGAGCACGGCTTTGTCGAGCGCGGCCCAGGTCCGCGCGGTCACGGCCCCGGCGAGGTCTGGACGGCCTGCTGCAGCAGCGGATCGGTGATCGGGACGTCACCGGAGGTCAGCGCGTGCTCCACGGCGAACCGGTCGAAGGCCGGGTTGACGGCGGGGGCGTCCTGCTCGCCGCCCGCGAAGTAGGAGGCGGTGCCGATGCCGAGGAACAGGACCGCTCCGACGGCCAGGTAGCGGCGGCGGTGCGAGCGCGCCTGGCCGGACCGGTCCGGCCAGCCGACCGGTTCGGCGGCGAAGGCGGCGGCGGTGACGGCGGCGTGCCGGCGGGTGCGGGCGGGACCGTCGAGCGGCCGGTGCGAGCGGCCGGAGACCCGGTCGCCGCCGCGGCGGCGCGCCGGTGCGTGCGTCATGCCGCCGGACGGACGCGCCGGCGGCGGGAGGTCGTCGGGTCCGGGCGCGGTCGGCGTCTGCCGGCCCAGCTCCTTCAGCCGGGCCACGAAGTCGCCCGTCGGGAGGTCGTCGGCGCCCTCGCGGGCGGGCGGATCCGCCAGCCCCCGCAGCCGGCTCTTGAGCCCCCGCAGGGCCTCGGCCTCGGCCCTGCACCGCGCGCACACCGCGAGATGGGCCAGTGCGCGGTCGCGCTCGTCGTGCCCCAGCTCGCCGTCGACCAACGCGGTCAGACGCTCCCCCAGACAGCTCACGCTGCTCCCTCGTCGATCAAGTCGGTCACGCGCGGCGGCGCGTGGCGAAACCCTATGCGCCTTCCAGTCGCGGGGGCCCGCCGGTGTAGGTCGACGCGTCCCCCGTGGCCGGTCGTCCCGCGGCGGCCGCTGCGGCCGGCAGCGCCGCGGCAAGGTCACCCGCCTGATCACCTGCGTCCGCGGCACCGCGGCGTTGCGGCGCGCGGTGCTCCAGTGCGGCGCGCAGCTGCGCCCTCCCCCGGTGGATGCGGCTGCGCACGGTTCCCAGTTTGACACCCAATGTCGCAGAGATCTCCTCATACGACAGGCCCTCGATGTCGCACAGCACCACGGCGGCCCGGTACTCGGGCGCCAGGGCGTCGAGCGCGGCCTGGACGTCGGCGTCGAAGTTGCGGTCGTCGTAGGCCTGCGCGGGCGTGGGCTCGCGGCCCTGCAGGCGTTCGGCGGCGTCGTCGGCCAGCCCCTCGAATCTGATGCGCTGGCGGCGCCGCGCCATGTCCAGGAACAGGTTCGTGGTGATGCGGTGCAACCAGCCCTCGAACGTGCCGGGCGTGTAGTTTGCCAGCGAACGGAACACCCGGACGAAGACCTCCTGGGTGAGGTCCTCGGCGTCGTGCTGGTTGCCGGTCAGCCGGTAGGCCAGCCGGTACACGCGTGCCGAGTGTTCGCGCACGACCTCGTCCCACGACGGCGGAGCCCACTCCGCCTCGGGCGCGTTCTCGCGGGTGCGCGCGGCCGCCGTGGTCCCGAACCCCTTGCGGGGGCCGACCCCCACAGCGCCCTTAAATGTAAGTGCTGCCACTCCCATGGTGCTGGGCTGTTCCTCTCTGGTGGCCAACGCTCTCGCTTTGGAACGACACGGTCGCGCCTGGGCTGGGGCGGTTAGTGGACCGACGACTGTTACAACGTGCTGAAACGCCGGGTGGTTCCCGGTCGGCGATAATGTCTTTTCAACATGAGCCAGGCGGGGTCCCGCGAGGAGGCAGCCATCGACGCCATTCAGGCCACCCTGGCCTACGTGGAGGAGTTCCTCCCCGAAGACGAGGCGCTGGTGAACGCGCGACGCCGGGGCGAGGAGGTCGGCGCCACGCCCATCGGCCCGGCCGGCGGGGCGGCCCTGCGGTTCCTGGCCGCGCTGATCGGCGCCCGGACGGTCGTGGAGATCGGCACCGGCTGCGGCGTGTCGGGCATCTGCCTGCTGCGCGGCATGCGCCCGGACGCGGTGCTGACCAGCGTGGACGTCGAGCCGGAGCACCAGCGGCTGGCCAAGCTCGCCTATGCCGAGGCCGGGTTGGGCGCCTCCCGCACCCGGATGATCGTCGGGCGGGCGCTGGAGGTGCTGCCGCGGCTCACCGACGGCGCCTACGACATGGTGTTCTGCGACGCGCTCAAGCACGAGTACCCCGAGTACCTGACGGCGGCGCTGCGGCTGCTACGCCCGGGGGGCGTGCTGGCCTTCGACAACGCGCTGTGGCACCACCGGGTGGCCGACCCCGCCCGCCGCGACCCCGACACGCTGGCGGTCCGCGAGGTGAACCGGATGGTCCGCGAGGACGAGCGGCTGGTGCCGCTGCTGCTTCCGGTCGGCGACGGCCTGCTGTGCGCCGTCAAGCGCGAATGAGCGCCGCGGCCGGCGGGCGCACGGCGGCGGTGTTCCAGGTCCGGACGCGGCCGACGGTGCGGTCGGCCGGGCAGGTGGCGGCGCTGGCGCTGCTGGTGCTGGCCTCGGCGGCGTTCGTCGCCAGCGGGGCGACGGGCCGCGCCGGGGCCGGGGCAGTGATGTTCATCACAGTGGGCGTGCTGGGGCTGGGGCTGTTCGGCGTCGGCCTGCTGCGGGCGGTGGGCGTGCTGCTGGGGCGGCGGCCGGTGCTGGAACTGGACGACACGGGTGTGCGGCGTCCGGCTCGCTGGCCGCTGCCCCGCCGCGCCGACCGGGTGCTGCCGTGGCCGCGGGTGGCGGCGATGTGCGCGCTGCGCCGCGGGATGGCGGGCACCCGCCGCGGCGAGCAGGACTACCTGGTGTTCCTGCCGTCGGCGGAGCTGGCCGAGGCGGTCCGCACCGCCCGGCGGTCGCTGCTGGTCGCGCTGACGCTGCCGGACGTGTCCGCGGCGGCGCTGCCGGGGGCCCGGGACGCGGCGGCGTGGTGCTTCGCCGTGGACCCGGCGTGGGACGCGTCCCTGAAGGAGGTCGTGGCGGCGGTGCGCGGCCGCCACCGGGTCCCGGTGATCGACCGCCGCAAGGTGTGAACCGACGGCCGGGCGGGCGCCCGAGGCCGCGCGCGGCTCGGGCGGCCGCGGCTCAGGCGGACGGTGCGGCGAGCCAGGTGAGCAGCAGGCGGGCGCCAAAGCCGGTGGCGCCCTTGGTGATCTCGGCGTCGTCGCCGGTGGATCGCGCGGGCCCGGCCACGTCGAGGTGGGCCCAGCGCCGCCCGCCGGCGAACTCGCGCAGGAACAGCGCCGCCATGATCGAGCCGCCGCCGAAGCCGCGGCGTTCGATGTTGGCCACGTCGGCCACATCGGAGTCGATGCCGGGCCGGTAGTCGTCGACCAACGGCATCCGCCACAGCGGCTCGCCCGCGGCCTGCCCGGCGGCGGTGAGGGCCGCGGCGAGGTCGTCGTCGGTGGCGTACAGGGCACCGTGCCGCAGCCCCAGCGCGACCTTGGCGGCGCCGGTGAGGGTGGCGACGTCCACGATCACGTCGGGGTCGAGTTCGGCGGCGGCGTAGGCCAGCGCGTCGGCGAGGACGAGGCGCCCCTCGGCGTCGGTGTTGAGCACCTCGCAGGTCCGCCCGCCGTAGTGGGCGACGACGTCGCCGGGGCGCATGGCCGACCCGGACGGCATGTTCTCGGCCGCGGCGACCAGCCCGGTGACCCGGGTCCGCACACCGAGGTCGCGCAGCGCGCCCATGACCGCCATGACGGCGGCGCCGCCCGCCATGTCGGTCTTCATGGTCTTCATGTTGTCGTTGGGCTTGAGCGACAGCCCGCCGCTGTCGAAGGTGATGCCCTTGCCGACCAGCACCGCGTGGCGTCCGTCGGCGTCCTCGGGCGTGTAGCTGAGCTCGATCAGCCGGGGCGGGCGCGGCGAGCCCGAGCCGACGGTGAGCAGCCCGCCGAAGCCGCCCTCGGCCAGCTCTTTCTCGCCGAGCACGCGCAGCCGAAGGCCGGCTTCGGCGGCGAGGTCGGCGGCCCGGTCGGCAAGCCAGGACGGGCCCTTGTCGGTGGACGGCTGGTTGGCCAGGTCGCGGGCGCGGGCGGTGGCCCGCGCCAGGGCGGCGCCGCGGTCGGCCGCGCGCGCGTCGGCGGACCCGGTGGCCAGTGCCAGCGTGCCGAGGGGGGCCTTGCCCTTGCCGGCGCCGTCGTCGGAGCGGATCGTGAACTGGTAGCCGGCGAGCAGGGCGCCCTCGACGAAGGCGGACAGCCCGTCGGCGGAGGTGTCGGGCAGGCCCGCGACCAGCGTGTCGCGGCCCCGGCCGCGGCGGGCCACTGCGGCGCCCGCCTTGCGCAGGTCGGCGGGGGCGGCCTCGCCCACCCCGTACAGCAGCAGTTCGCCGAGCCCGTCGCCCAGGCGCGCGGGCGCGGCGACGACCTCGCCGGGCTCGCCCTTGGCGCCGTGCAGGGCGAGCAGCTCGTCGAGGGAGCACGGCAGGCCGGGCGGGGCATCGGAGGGAGCGGTCGGGCCGGGGCGGACCGGCAGGGCCACCGCCTGCGCGCCGAGCGACGCCGCCGCCTCGACCGGCGGTCCGCCCGCGTCGCGCACCCGGGTCTGTATGGGCATGCCGGTGTTCCCCCTGTCCGTGCCGTTCGGCCTGCTCGTGAGCGCGCCGCTCGTGGAGCCGCCTGCGTGTTGTGAAGTGTGGGCGCCGCGCGAACCGTCACGCGGTCGCGGCCGACGCGGTGTGGGTCCCCGGCGCGGCGCCGGGGACCGTCACCGCACGTGCCGGACGTGCCGGGACCGGCACACCCAGGCCTCCGGCCGGCACGACGACTCGCCTACGGGGGCCCGGGCGGTCTTCCCCCCGGGCGGAGCAGCGAGGACCGGACGGTCCGCGCTCTCCGCGGGCGCACCTCCCCCAAGGCTTGGAGTCGCCTGTCAGCCGACGACCTGCTTGATGGCCTCGCCGAGCTCCTTGGCCTCGTCGGCGGAGAGCTCGACGACGAGGCGACCCCCGCCTTCCAGCGGGACCCGCATGACGATGCCGCGTCCCTCCTTGGTCACTTCGAGCGGACCGTCTCCCGTCCGCGGCTTCATCGCCGCCATGCGTGCATCCCCTTCCTGCCTAGGGCCGCGTGGGGCCTCCGGGCACCGTTGGCCGCGTGGCCGCCTGTCGCATCCGCGTCATCAGTAGTGGTCCATTATCCCGTGTTCGGGGCGCGAAGTGGTAACGATCAGCGACCGGGGAGGCGACGGCCGGGCGGGCGGACCGCCGCGCGGCGGCCCGGCTCTTGCCCGCGGCCTCCGGTTTCGCCGATCGTTGGCTGAGGCTCCCGGGGAGGATTGTGAGGACGATGGTGTCTGAGAGCGTGCTGTACGACGTCACCGACGGGGTGGCCACGATCACACTGCACCGGCCGGAGGCGATGAACTCGCTGACCGCCGAGATGAAGGAGGCGCTGCGCGCGGCGCTGGAGCGGGCCGCCGCGGACGACGGCGTGCGGGCGGTGCTGCTGACCGGTGCGGGCCGCGCGTTCTGCGCCGGTCAGGACCTGCGCGAGCACGCCGACAACCTCGCGGCGGGCAAGGGCCTGGACGACACCGTCCGCCGCCACTACAACCCGGTGGTGCACGCGCTGGCCGCGCTGCCCAAGCCGGCGGTGGCGGCGGTGAACGGGGTGGCGGCCGGGGCCGGGGCCGCGCTGGCGTGGGCGTGCGACCTGGTCGTCGCGTCGGAGAAGGCGACGTTCGTGACGGCGTTCGCGGGCATCGGGCTGGGCCCCGACACCGGCATGTCGTGGACGCTGCAGCGGATGGTGGGCCGCGCCAAGGCCGCCGAGCTGCTGCTGCTCGGCGAGCCGGTGAAGGCGCCGCAGGCCCTGGAGCTGGGGCTGGCCGCCCGGGTCGTCCCGGCCGACGAGCTGGCGTCCGCGTCGGTGGAGCTGGCGCGCCGGCTGGCCGCCGGGCCGACCGTCGCGTACGCGGCCATCCGCGCCGCCCTCGACCACGCGGCGTCCCACGACCTGGCGTCCAGCCTGGAGAAGGAGGCCGAGCTGCAGGACCGGCTGGCGGCCACGGCCGACCACCGCAACGCCACCGAGGCGTTCCTGAAGAAGGACAGGCCCGTCTTCGAGGGACGCTAGGGGCCGGGGCGCACGCCGCGCAGGTAGGTGAGGACGGCCAGCACGCGGCGGTGGTCGTCGGGCGTCTGGTGCAGGTCGAGCTTGGTGAAGATCGAGCCGACGTGCTTGACGACGGCGGCCTCGCTGACCACCAGCGCGCGGGCGATCGCGCCGTTGGAGCGGCCCTCGGCCATCAGCGCCAGCACCTGGCGTTCGCGTTCGGTCAGCCGGTCCAGCGGGGAGGGCTCGCGGCGGCGCGCCAGCAGCCGCCGCACCACCTCCGGGTCGATCACGGTGCCGCCCGCCGCGACCCGCTCCAGCGCGTCGACGAACTCGGCGACCTCGCCGACCCGGTCCTTGAGCAGGTAGCCGACGCCGCCGCCGGTGTGCAGCAGGTCGGCGGCGTAGGACTGCTCGACGTACTGCGACAGGACCAGGGACGGCAGCCCGAGCCGTCCCGCCAGCAACCCGAGGGGGGCGGCGGCACCGAACCACACGCGGTCGCAGCCGTACGCCCTGGCCACGGCGCGTGCGTTGCGCGCGACGCGAGGCGTCGGCAGCAGCGTGCGGACGCGGTCGCGCACCACCGGGAACGGCAGCCCGGAGTCGAAGGCGCGGGCCTGCGCCTCGTCGGAGGTGTAGACGACGACCTCGCCAGGCGGGAAGCGGCGCGCCAGCTCGTACACGAACGTCTCGATGCCGCCCCGGCGCGGCGGAAAGTCGTTGGTGATGATCAGGCAACGCGGCACAGGTCCTTCTCCTCCCGTGGGGCGGCGGCCGGGTGGGGAGCGGTGCGGCGGGGCGTCGCGGCCAACCGCGCCCACAGCGCCAGGACGGCGGGGTAGACCAGGTAGCCCCACCGGGAGGCGGGCATGAGGGCGGTCGCCGGCGTCAAACCGAGGGCGAGCCGGTCGGCGGCGGCCCGCGGACCGCGCGGCGGCCGGACGATCAGCGATACGGCCATCGCGACGGCTGCGGCGGCGAGCGCGGTGAGGGCGAGGGTGTGCCCGAACGGGCCGAGGCCGGCGAGCAAGTGCCCGGGCAGCGGGCTGTCGGCGGGGGACGCCACGTCCGCCAGTCCCAGCGGGAACCACAGGACGTGGGCCGCCATCCCGGACGGGTCGGCCAGCGCGGGCGGCAGCACGCCCACCGCGATGACGGTGGCGGCCGCCGCGGCGTACCAGCGGGCGGCGCCCCGTGCCGCCGCAGGCGCGAGACACAGCGCCAGGCACACCGGCAGCCGGCCAGGCCGTCGCCTTGAGCGTCGCGGCCGCGCCCACGGCCAGGCCCGCCATGCCGGGACGGTCCCGTGCCGCCAGCGCCAGGCCCGCGCACACCAGCCCGATCACCGGCAGGTCGTCGCCGCCGACGGTCATCGGCAGCGCCAGCAGCGGCGAGGCGGCCGGCACCAGCAGCGGCCGTGCCCCGATGTCGCCCAGCAGGCGGGCGGACACGGCCAGCAGCACGACGAACACGCCCGCGAACAGCAGCCGCGCGTCCAGCCCGGCGAGCACGTGCGGAACGCCGAACAGCGCCATCCCCGGCAGGTACGGGTTGTAGGCCTCGTAGCCGGCTGCGGCCGGTTCGGGCGACGGGTACGGCGTGCCGTGCTCCAGCAGGTGCGCGCCCGACCGGTGCACGACGCCCACCTCCGGCTGGGCGTGACCGGTGGCCACCAGAACGGCCAGCGGCACCAGCACCGCACCGCCCGCCACCACCATCGGGACCGCCGGGCCGCCGCCACCGCGTCTGGCCGCGAGCACCGCGCCGAGCGCGTACGCGGCGGCCGCGACCGCTCCCCAGACCCGGTGCGGTCCGAGGTGGGTCACCGCCGCCGTCACCGCCGCGAACACGGCGGACGCCCCGTACACCAGGGCCTGCGCCGGCGGCCGGAGACCGGCCGCGCGCATCACCTTCACCGCATCCCTCCACATGCCGCCTGAGCTGCGTTTTCGTCGCAGACCAGGCAACCGGGAAAGAGAGCGGAGATCACTACGTCTGGTTGCCGTCCCGAGGTAGACCCAGCCCTACCCCGGTCCTCCACCGCACCAGAGGCCACGCCTGCCGGTCCCCTCGAACCGAAACCAGGCAAAGACCAGGCAAGTGCAGGCGCGAGCAGGGCGGGGCCGAACCTAGCCGGAAAGCGTCAGCCCAGGTCAGCTAGCGTCGGGAATCGATCCGCTAGCGGTAGGCGCCGCGGCGGTGGCAGCCGGTGAGATGGTCGTCGACCAGCCCGCAGGCCTGCATGAGGGCGTACACGGTGGTCGGGCCGACGAATCGGAACCCATGCTTCTTCAGCTCCTTGGCCAGGGCCTTGGAGGCGGGGGTGGACGCGGGGACGTCGGCGGTGGACTCCGGGGCGGGCGCCTCGGGGTCGGCGTACCGCCAGACCGTCGCGGCCAGGCCGCCGGGCAAATCCAGCGCGGCCCGGGCGTTGGCGATCGCCGCCTCGATCTTCGCCCGGTTGCGGACGATGCCCGGGTCGCCCATCAGGCGTTCGACGTCGGAGGCGTCGAACGCGGCGACCTTCTCGGGGTCGAACCCGGCGAACGCGGCCCGGAAGCCCTCGCGTTTGCGCAGGATCGTCAGCCAGGACAGGCCCGACTGGAACGCCTCCAGGCACAGCCGCTCGTACAGCCCCGCGTCGTCGCGGACCGGGCGGCCCCATTCCTCATCGTGGTAGGCGACGTAGTCGGGCGCCGACACGCCCCAGGGGCAGCGCGCCAGACCGTCTTCGCCGAGAATCGCCGTGCTCATCGGCCCGTTCTACCGCACGCCCCCGACAGTTCCGGCCGCCCGCCGCCGCCCGGCCGCCGTGGCGGATTCGGTCGGGGCGGGTGAGGGGTGGGCGCGGTGGGGCGGTTTACGGGCGGTCGTCTTCGTCTCGCCGTTTGGCCAGGTCGACGGGGTCGTCGACAGTGGGGTCGGCGGGGTCGCCGCCGGGCCGGTCGGCCTGCTCGGAGTCGTCCCACGGGGCCCGCTCGCCCGAACCGTAAAGTTTCGGTTCGATTTCGCGGTCATACGGGGCATACAGGTCGTCCGCGACGTCCACCCCCGCGTCGCCGAGGCGCCGCCGCAGCACGTCCACCTGATGTTCCAGTTCGGCCACGCGCACGTCCCGCTCCGACAGCGCGTACGCCAGCCGGTGCAGCGTCTCGTCGGCGACCTCCACCTGGTAGCCCCACAGGCCGCGCGGCAGCCGCAGCATCGCCACGTCCGGCGCGGTGAGGGCGCGCCCCGGCGGCAGCCGGAACGGCGGATGGTCGGGACGGGCCGGGGCCAGCTCGCCTCCGCGCCCCATGGCGAGGACCACGACGGCGCCCAGCACGGCCAGGCCGGCCAGGACGAGCACCACAACCACGATCTCGCTCCGATCTGTCGACGCCTCCGCAAGACGATCGTGCCACGATCCGGCCACGGACATGCGGCAGCAGCGTGTCGCGCCGCCCGACCGCGCCACCCCACCGCGCCGCCCCACCGCGCCGCCCCACCGCGCCGCCCTACCGCGGCGGCCCCCGCTCAAACGCGACGGGCCGCGCCCCGCCGGGGAGGACGGCGGGACGCGGCCCGGGGAGGCTCAGGTCTCAGGCCCGCAGGCGGTGCCAGGGACCGGTGATGGCGAAGGTGACGCCGGGCTCCTGCCGGTTGGCGAACAGCGTCCGGCCGTCCGGGGAGAACGTCACGCCCGTCATCTCGCTGCCGTTGAAGGCGTTGCGGGCGAAGGCGAACGGCTCGCCCTTGCGGGTGGTGCCGACGAGGTACTGCTCGCCGTCGCCGTCCTCGGCCAGGATCACGCCGCCGCCGTACGGGGAGACGGTGATGTTGTCGGGGCCGTCGAACCGGCCGCCCGGCTTGAACACCAGCTCCAGCTCGATCGTCCGGCGGTGCGGGTCGTACTTCCACACCTGCCCGGCGTGGTCGGCGGCGGCGCCGTCACCGGTGCGCGAGTAGCTGGCGACGAAGTAGGCCTTGCCGTGGCCCCACCAGGCGCCCTCCAGCTTCTGGCTGCGGGTGATCTTGTCGAACTGCTTGCGGGTGGAGGTGGCGGCCGCCGACGGGTCGGGCACCTTCACCCACGTGACGCGGAACGTGGCGCCCGGCTCCTGCACGACCGACAGGTCCGGCAGGTCGGGGACGTACATCGCCTCCAGCAGCCCGCCCGCCATGTAGCTGTGGTAGCCGCCGCGGTGCACCTTCGGGGTGAACCGGTAGAACAGGCCGAACGGGTTGGCGGCGTCCTCGGTGAGGTAGGCGACGTTGGTGCGCGGGTCGATCGCGACCGCCTCGTGCGAGAACCGGCCCATGCCCTTGATCGGCTCGGGCTTGGTGAGCCGCCCGGACGGGTCGACCTCGAACACCCACCCGTGGGACTTGGTCTGCCCGCTGAAGCCCTCGGTCTCCTCGCAGCTCAGCCAGGTGCCCCAGGGGGTGCGGCCGCCGGCGCAGTTGGTGGACGTCCCGGCGAGGCTGATGTACTGCGAGACCAGCCTGCCGTCGCGGTCGACGTCCAGGGTGGTGGTGCCGCCGTAGGCGGCGGGGTCGTACACCAGGCGGGAGGGGGCGACGGGCTTGACGCCGCTCGAGGTCTGCTCGTGGTTGCGCACCAGGCGGGTGACCCCCGGACGGGGGCCCTTGAACGTGGCGGTGCCGTCGTGCTTGCCCGGCACCAGGACGCCGTCCTTGATCGTGTCACCCTGGGCGGAGATCGCCGTGTACGAGAAGCCCTTGGGCAGGTCGAGCTGCCCCTTGGGGTCGGGCACCAGCGGGCCGTAGCCGTACGCCTCGCCGGTGTCGGCTCCCGCGGCGGTCTGGAAGATCGTGTCGAGGCTGCCGGCAAGGGCGATGGACAGCGCGCCGGCGGCGCCGCCCTTCACCACCCCGCGTCGGGACACGGACATGGGCTCTCCTTCGTGTCGTGCTCGGGCCACGCGGGAGCCTGGTCGGCGCCGGTGAACCGGTGGTGAACCGGCGCGGGCGGGCCTGGAAAAACCGCTGGACACCGTCCGCCCGGCGGGTCGCGGCGGGCCCGCCGGGCGGATTTGGCTCACGGCCGGCGGGGGCTGCGGGGGCCGCCCGCCGGACCGGTCACGGTTCGGCCTCGGCGTAGTCCTCCGGGGTCGCCTGGATGCGCGGCCAGGACCGCTCCAACAGGTCGAACGCCTCGGTGACCGACCCCGTCCAGCCGATCGCGTCGAAGATCTTCGGTCGGGCGAACCCCTGGTCGGCCAGGCCGCGCATGAGGTCGCGCAGCGGCTCGTACACGCCGTAGGGGTCGAGCAGCACCAGCGGCTTGTCGTGCATGCCGAGCACCCGGGAGGTCCAGATCTCGAACAGCTCCTCCAGCGTGCCGATGCCGCCGGGCAGCACCAGGAACGCGTCGCTGCGCCGGTCCATCTCGCCCTTGCGGCTGCGCATGTCCGGCGTGACGATCAGCTCGTCGCTGTCGTGGTCGGCCAACTCCAGGCCGGCCAGCCCCTCGGGGATCACCCCGACGGTGCGGGCGCCGCCCGCCCGTGCGGCGCGGGCCACCGCGCCCATGCACGACACCTGGCCGCCGCCGCTGACCAGGCTGTGGCCGCGGCGGGCCAGTTCGGCGCCGACCTCGGCGGCCAGGTCGACGAACTTGCGGTCGATCCGGCTGCTGGAGGCGCAGAACACGCACACCGCCTTGCCGGAGTCCGCGGGCTGGGGCCGACTCATCAGGTTCCGTCCGCCCCCGCCTGGGCCGCCGCGCGGGCCGCCGCCTCCTCCCGGGCCTGCCGCTGCTGCTCGCGGTGCGCCTCGACGATGACGCGCACGACCTCGTCGGGGTCGTCGGTGAGGTGCACCAGGTCGAGGTCCTCGGGGGAGATCTTGCCGGACGGCAGCATGGTCGTCTTGATCCACTCCAGCAGGCCGCCCCAGAACTCGGTGCCGACCAGCACGATCGGGAACCGGGTGATCTTGCCGGTCTGCACCAGGGTGACCGCCTCGAACAGCTCGTCCAGCGTGCCGAACCCGCCGGGGAGCACGACGAACGCCTGGGCGTACTTGACGAACATCGTCTTGCGGACGAAGAAGTAGCGGAACTCCAGGCCGATGTCGAGGTGGTCGTTGAGCTTCTGCTCGAACGGCAGCTCGATGCCCAGCCCCACCGACAGGCCGCCGGCGTCGTCGCAGCCCTTGTTGGCCGCCTCCATGATCCCCGGACCGCCGCCGGTGATGACCGCGTAGCCCGCCTCGTGCAGCCGGGCGCCGATCTCGACGGCCAGCTCGTACTCCTCCGAGCCGGGCTTGGTGCGGGCGCTGCCGAACACGCTGACCGCCTGCGGCAGCTCGGCCAGCAGCCCGAAGCCCTCCACGAACTCCGCCTGGATCCGCAACACCCGCCACGGGTCGGCGTGGACCCAGTCGGCCGACCCGCGGCCGTCCAGCAGCCGCTGGTCGGTGGTCGTCTGCGGCACGGCGCGGCCCCGCAGCACCGCGGGCCCCTGCCGCCGCTTCGGGGTAGTCACATCTGATGTCATGCCCCTCACCGTAGCCAAGGGCCCCGCGTGAAGCCTTCCGGTTAAAAGCGAGGTGTCACGGCAGGGCAGCAGACACGCCCCGGGCGGACCGGCTCGGGAAGGGCGCGCTCAGGACGTGAGCCAGGTGCGCATGCGGCGCTCGCACTCGCGGATCAGCGGGATTTCGACGTACTCGTCCTTGGTGTGGGCCAGGGTGGGCTCGCCGGGGCCGTAGTTGACGGCCGGGACGCCGAGCTCGGCGAACTGGGCGACGTCGGTCCAGCCCAGCTTGGCGCGCACCGGGGCGCCGGTGGCCGCGACGAAGGCGGCGGCCGCCGGGTGGGTGAGGCCGGGACGGGCGGCGGGGGCCCCGTCCGTGACCGCCACGTCGAACCCGGCGAACAGGTCCCGCAGGTACGCCACGGCATTGTCGAGCGACTTGTCGGGGGCGAAGCGGTAGTTGACGGTCACGACGCACTCGTCGGGGATCACGTTGCCCGCGACGCCGCCCCGGATGAACACCGCGTTGAGGCCCTCGTGGTATTCCAGGCCGTCCACGACCGGGCGCGCGGGCTCGTAGGCGCGCAGCACGTCCAGAATCGTGCCGGCGGAGTGGATGGCGTTGGAGCCCATCCAGGCGCGCGCGCTGTGCGCCCGCGCGCCCGTCGCGGTGACGTCGACCCGCACCGTGCCCTGGCAGCCGCCCTCGATCTGCCCGGCGGTGGGCTCCATCAGCACCGCGAAGTCGCCCTCCAGCAGCTCCGGGCGCACCGAGGCCAGGCGGCGCAGGCCGTTGCGTTCGGCCTCCACCTCCTCGCACTCGTAGAACACGTAGGTGACGTCGCGGCTCGGCTCCGGCACGGTGGCGGCCAGCCGCAGCGCCACGGCCAGCCCGGACTTCATGTCCGTGGTGCCGCACCCGTACAGCCGGTCGCCCTCCACCCGGGACGGCAGGTTGCCGTTCAGCGGGACGGTGTCCAGATGGCCCGCTATCACGACGCGCTCGGCGCGCCCCAGGCCGGTGCGGGCGACGACGGTGTCGCCGTCGCGCTCCACCGTCAGGTGCGGCAGGGGCCGCAGGGCCGCCTCGACCGCGTCGGCGAGGGCGCGCTCGGCGCCGCTCACCGACTCGATGTCGACGACCGCCGCGGTCAGTTCCGCCGCGTCCACGTGCAGATCGAGCCGCATGCCGCCGTCCTCAGGTGTTGATGCCGTGGTCGCGGAGGATGTCGTTGAGTTCGGCCTTGTCGTGCCGCTGCCCCTCTTCCAGCCGCTTGAGCACCAGCACCGCGGGCATGCCGAACGTGCCGCCCTTGAACTCCTTGATCCGGGTGCCGCCGACCGCCACGCACCAGTCGGGGATGCGGCCCCGGCTGATCTCCTCGCCCGTCTCCACGTCGATGACCGGCATGGACGCCGACAGGTTCGTCCCGGAGCCGACCACCGCGCCGCGGCCGACCCGGGCCCCCTCCACGATCATCGACCGGCTGCCGATCATGGCGTCGTCCTCGATGACCACCGGCACCGCGTTCGGCGGCTCCAGCACGCCGCCGATGCCCACCCCGCCCGACAGGTGGACGTTCTTGCCGATCTGCGCGCACGACCCCACGGTCGCCCAGGTGTCGACCATGGTGCCGGAGTCGACGTAGGCGCCGATGTTGGTGAACGACGGCATCAGCACCACGCCGGGCGCCAGGTAGGAGCCCCACCGGGCGATCGCGCCGGGCACCACGCGCACGCCGTCCAGGCGGCTCTTGAGCGGAATGCGGTCGTGGTACTGGAAGTCGCCCACCTGCGACCGCACCATGCCGAGGACCTTGAAGCTGAGCAGGATCGCCCGCTTGGCGCGCTCGTCGACGACGACCTCGTCGGTCTCGGGGTCCACCTGGGCGACCCGGGCCTGGCCGGTGTCGATCTGGTCGACGGCCGCCACGATGGCCGCGCGGGCCTCGGAGTCGTCCGGAGAAAGATCGGCTCGCCGCTCCCACAGCTCGTCGATGACGCCGGAGATCGGGCTGGTGAACGTTTGGGTCATGGCTCCTGAGCTTACTGGGGGCCATTCCCCGGTACGGTCGTCGCGTGACCGCATGGGCGAGGAGGCTGACGACCACCCGGTGGCGCTGGGCCGCCGTCACGCTGGTCGTGGTGGTGGGGCTGGCCGCGGGCGGGTACGCGCTGTACCTGCGGGCCCGCCCCTACCTGCACGGCTCCAACTGCGAGGTGCGCACGACGCTGGGCAAGATGCCGCTCGACCTGGAGCAGGCCGCCAACGCCGCCACCATCGCCGCGGTGGCGTACCGCAAGGAGCTGCCCGAGCGGGCGGCGGTGATCGCCTACGCCACCGCGATCCAGGAGTCGCGCATCCGCAACCTGCCGAGCGGCGACCGCGACTCGGTGGGCATGTTCCAGCAGCGCCCGTCGCAGGGCTGGGGAACCCCCGACAAGCTGCGCGACCCGGTGCAGTCCACCAGCAAGTTCTTCGACGCGCTGGTCAAGGTGAAGGACTACCTGGACCGCGACCTGCACGACGCGGCCCAGCGGGTGCAGCGCAGCGCCGACGGCACCGCCTACGCCCAGCACGAACCGGACGGCAAGCTGCTGGCGCGGGCGTTCACCGGCCGTGAGGCGGCGGCGGTGCGGTGCTGGTTCTCCCCCGACAAGCGCACCTCGCCGCGGCGCGCGGAGGCGATCCGGGAGATGCGGCGCGCGTTCGGCAGCCGCCTGCAGGTGGAGACGGCGGCGCAGCGCACGGCGGGCGGCGGGAACGGCAAGGCCCAGGCGGCCGGGCGCGACTTCGAGGCGGTCCGCGTCTCCAGCCGGCGCACCGGCTGGTCGGTGGCCTCGTGGGCGGTCACCCACGCCCAGGTGTACGGGCTGACGGAGGTGCGGTACGCGGGCCGGCACTGGACCGTCGAGGAGGGCCACGACGGCTGGACCAAGGACGCCGACGCCCCCACCACGAAGGTGATCATCCGCTGATATCCAGCCGGAATCACTTTGTGCGAACCTTTGCGATCTCCGTGTGATCTCATGTCGTGGGTTCGGAGGTGGCAATGGTGGACGACTGGCGGATCGACGGCTTCGACGAGGTACGGGAGCTGGGGCGCGGCGCCCAGGGGCGCGTGGTCCTGGCCAGGCACTCGGGCAGCGGCACTCCCGTGGCGATCAAGTACCTCTCCCGCAGCGCGGACGTGGAGCGGCTGCGCGAGGAGGCCGTCCTGCTGGGGCGGGTGTCCGACCCGCACGTGGCGCGCCTGTACCGCCTGGTGGAGAGCGTGCACGGCGCGGCGCTCGTCATGGAGGCCGTCAACGGGGTCTCCCTGAAGAAGGTGCTGGCCGAGCACGGCGCCCTCGGGCCGGAGGCGTCCTTGACCGTCCTCAAGGGGTCGCTGCTGGGCCTGGCCGCCGCCCACGCCGTGGGAGTAGTGCACCGCGACTACAAGCCCGCCAACGTGGTCGTGCAGGCCGACGGGCTGAGCAAGCTGATCGACTTCGGCATCGCCACGCCGGTGGGCGGGGGCGACCGCTCGGGGACCCCCGCCTACATGCCGCCCGAGCAGTGGCTCGGCGAACCCGCGACCCCTGCCGCGGACGTGTACGCCGCCACGTGCGTCTTCTTCGAGTGCGTGACGGGCCGCCGCCCCTTCGAGGCCGGCGACCAGGCCGCGTTGCAGGCGATGCACCTGAACGCGGACGTCCCCGTGGAGGCCGTGCCCGAGCCGTTGCGGAACCTGGTCGCCCGCGGGATGGCCAAGGACCCCACGCAGCGTCCGTGGGGCGCGGCGGCCTTCGTCACCGAGCTCGAGGAAGCGGCGGTCGCCGCGTACGGCCCCGCTTGGGAGACGCGCGGTATCCGCGTCCTGGCCGGTACCGCCGTGGCGTTGGCCGCCCTCTTCCCCTTGGTGGCCGCCGGGCTCACGCCCGCCGCGTCAGTCACAGCGGGGGCCGCCGCCTCCGGGGCGGGCGCAGCGGGGGCCGCCGGCGCGTCGGGCGCAGGCGCGGTGGGAGCTTCAGGCGCGGCCGGAGCCTCGGGGGCCGCGGGAGCGTCGGGCGCCGGCGCGGCAGGAGCCTCGGGGGCCGCGGGTTTGTCGGGCGTTTCGGGAGCCGGAAGCACCGGCCTTCTGGCGAGCACGGGCGCGAAGGTGGCGGCGGCCGTGGCGGGCACCGCCATCGCGGCGAGCGCGGGCGGCGTCGCCGTCTACGCGGGCATGGGCGACGATCCCGCGCCGCGTCCCACGCCGACCCGTCCCGTCGCGGCGACCGTCGCGGTCCAGAACCAGACGTTCAGCGAATCCGCGGTGACGGTGCGCAACGCCCAGTACGTCCGGATCTCCGGGCACGGCGACGCGGCCCTCCAGCAGAAGATCAACCAGGAGCTCCGCAAGCCGCTCGACCTGCTCATCAGCTACCTGCGCGCCAACTACAACCCGTCCATGTGCGGCTCGCGGAAGACGTCGCTGAGCACCACCGTGGAGACGGGCATGCGCGGCCCCGCACTGGTCTCCGTCGTCTACACGCCCAAGATCGAGTACTGCGTGCCGGCCGACGGAACCCTGCCCGCCGGAGCCGTGACGGTGGACCTCAGGACGGGACGCGTCCTCACCGCCAAGGACGTCTTCATGCCCAGCACGCTGACGTCGACCGGCCTGAAGACCCTGTGGTCCCGGCTGACCAGCAGCAACCCCACCAACTGGAAGCCCGGGGGCTGCCGGGGCTACGAACCGCCCAAGCCCGAGGAGTTCTACGCCAAGAAGCTCCCCGGAGAGGCCCCGGGAACCCTGCTCGCCGAGTACATCCCCTTCACCGCCTTCCCCACCCCGCAGCGTTTCGAGCTCAACTACTCCGTCGGCGGCAGCGAATGCCCCCGCGACCGCCTCACCGCCCCCTACGCCAAGGTCCGCGACCTGCTGAAGCCCGAGTTCCTCGCCCTGGTGGAAGGCGCGACCCCCACCCCGAGCCGGACCTGATCGAGCCGTCTCGGCGACGTCGGCGTGATCGTCCAAGCCCACGCGAGGGAGGAAAACGGCATGCCCAAGCCCACCCGGAAACACTCGATCACTCTGCCCCGCGACGTCGCCGAGGCGGCCCGCTGGGTCGCGGCCACGGCGCCGCGGAGGCCGAGCACGGACGAAAAGACCAGGCCAAGGGGGCCTTGCTGAAGCAGGCCCGCGAATAGCAGCACGCCATGCCCTGGGCACGACCGGACGGCCGAGGACACGACACCCCACCCCTCAGCGGAACATGACACCGGAGGCGGCCCACCCCGCAATCTCACAGAGTCCAGGGACGCCTGCGCACGTCGTCGTCCCACCACACCCGCAACCACGACCGGTGGTCCATCCTGACGACCTCATCAAACTCCGGATGCGGAGGATGGGGGCTCCAGCGCCATTCGTCGGGAGTGAACCACGCGTACCCCCCCTTCATCCTTCGGCGTTGCGGGAATGTCTCGACCGCATGGCTCAGCCGCATGCAGAAGTTCCGGAACGGCACAAGCGGCCGGGGGACATTGGACACGACCGACGCATAGCAGTACCACTGGCCGACTTCTCCGATGACGTTGCCGCGCCGCCTCCTCAATCGCATTCGATCTTCGCCCTCGCCTCGTAGTACTCCCCCTTCGGAGAGGAACGGTACTCGTTGCCGTCTGCCGCGACCCCGGTAACGACCGCGAGAGCACGCCACGTCCCGCTCTCGCACCTGTCATGGGCGACCACGAACTTACGCCCCGTCCTGCCAGGAACGATCATGGAACGAGACCTCTGCTTCTGCTCCCAGTCTCCCCACGGGCTCTGGCGAGGCGGGCGGCGTCCCTCATAGGGCCAACGCTGGAGATCCATGAGCAGGTGGTGACTTCTGGGCTTCGCGTTCAGGCATCTCACTTCGAGGATTCCATGTACCCACTTGGCGTCCTGCGATCGGAAGACGCCCAGTTCCTTCCACTTCATCTGGCAGGAGTACGCGCCGCTCATGGGACCTCGACCGTTGGCATTACCGCATTCCTTGGCGCCCGTGATGGGCAGGATCGCGACGACAAGGGCGACGGACGTCCATCTTGTCCGCCTGAGTTGCAATGGGGGACCTCCCGAAGGAAGACAGCGGAGACGAGGGGAACCGGCGTTGCGAACGCGGCGGCACCCCGACAACCAGGATGATGTCACAATCCGCAAGTAAATGAATGCGATCCGTACTGAATCTCGGAGTTCGGGTGCACCCGAGCCATCCCGCTGGCCCGTTTGGTGTGCCTTCGCGGAGAGTGGGGCACGGCATCAATGCCCCGGCCGCCTCACTGCTCGCGCGACGCGACAGCCACCCTGGCGCGCCCGGACGATCTGGTGCGAGCGTCAACCACTCGCTCGCAGCCCCCGGATTCTCGCCGCCTGGACGTCCTGCTCGTTTACAACCGCATCACGCCGACCCTCTGAAGCAACATCGGCGGCACCCTTTCTTTCGCGAAGCGGCAACCGGCCCGGTGCGCCCGGACGGTCGGCTGACAGCCCCCACCCCTTCGCGGACGCAGGCCACCCCTTGGACTCCCCGGGACTAGATGCCGTGGCGGTCAGACCTCGACCGCGGCGTCCTGAACGGCAGAAGCCTCCAGCCGCCTCCTGGTCTCGCGATGCGACGGCTGACTGGGACGCCCGCACGGTCGATGTGGAGGCGGGGCGTCGACGGCGGAGGGCTTGTCAGTGGGGGCGGTCCCGCTGAGGTGTTCTGTGCTCGCGTTTCAGCCCTTCCACCTGGAAGGTTGCGCCGTTCTCGACAACGGCCGGACGCACTCTCTGCGGGGCAGCAGGTGCGCACTCTGGCGCGTGGTGTGACCGGACGGCTACATCGTCTTCACCTGAATGTGCGTACGCACGGAATTTGCACGTTCACCGAAGAGAGCAGGGCACGGATCGTTGACGTGAGATAGGTGGATGCTATCTCTTCATAAGCAACGATCTAGATCATGTGATATTCGTGTGTGAGGCGTGGCCCGGTCGCGCTTTTCGCAAGGCTCGGCGCTCGCCGCGTCCCCGCAGATGCGTCGGTCGGCGACCGTCGGTCGGGGTCCTCGGGTGCCGCTGCGCGTCTGGTTCTGCGGAGCGCGTGTCCGGCAACGGGACGTGGGCCCGTGACCAGGCGAAATCGCGCCGAAGTCGGATGGCCGGATCCGGTCAAACACCGGCGTTTCCGCGGTGATCCTAATCTGTCGGGCGTAGAAGCTATGTCGGATATGGCGAGAGAAGTAACATCGCGCTGTTGCCCACCGAACAGCGGAAGTCAGGAGCGTCATGACGGAACGCGCGCAAGGGTCTGAGCTGCCGCCCACGTCGAAGATCGACACAAGCGTGCCGCATTCGGCGCGGATCTGGAACTACTGGCTCGGCGGCAAGGACAACTATCCCGTGGACCGGGAGGCCGGCGACCGGTACCGGGAGAAGGCACCCGGCATCGTCGACATGGCCCGCGCGTCCAGGGTGTTCTTGACCCGCGCCGTCCGGTACGTGGCCGCCGAGGAGGGGGTGCGGCAGTTCCTCGACATCGGCACCGGGCTGCCGACCATGGACAACACCCACGAGGTGGCCCAGCGCGTCGCCCCCGACGCCAAGATCGTCTATGTGGACAACGACCCCCTGGTGCTGGTGCACGCCGAGGCGCTGCTCACCAACACCACCCCCGAGGGCGTCACCACCTACATCGAGGCCGACCTGCGCGAGCCGGACACGATCATCGCCAAGGCCGGCAGGACGCTCGACTTCGGCAAGCCGGTCGCGCTCATGCTGATGGGCATCCTCGGGCACATCGAGGACTGGGACGAGGCGAAGGCGATCACGCGGCGGCTGCTGGACGCCCTTCCGTCCGGCAGCTTCTTCATCCACTACGACAGCACCTACGTGGTCCAGGGGGAGGCGCTCCAGCAGGCCCAGCAGGAGTACGACGACACCGGCGCGGTGCCGTACGTGCTGCGCCACCCCGCCCAGCTCGCCGAGCTGTACGAGGGGCTCGAACTCGTCGAGCCGGGCCAGGTGTCGTGCCTGAAGTGGCGTCCGGAGTCCACCGCGCTGGGCGAGCCGGAGGACGTCGACGTCTACGGGGCCGTCGGGCGCAAGCCCTGATCACAGCAGGCTGCGGCCGATGATCTCCTTCATGATCTCCGTGGTCCCGCCGAAGATCGTCTGGATGCGGACGTCCTGGTAGGCCTTGGCGATCGGGTACTCGGTCATGTAGCCGTAGCCGCCGTGCAGCTGGACGCACCGGTCGACGACGCGCTTGAGCAGTTCGGTGTTCCAGTACTTGAGCATCGCGGCCTCTTCGGCGCTCAGCTCGCCGCGCGATTCCTTGGCGATGCACTCGTCGGTGAACGCGCGGGTCACGGTCAGCTCGGTCTTCATCTCGGCGAGCGTGAAGCGGTTGTGCTGGAACTTGCCGATGGGCCGGCCGAACGCCTCGCGGGTGCGGCAGTAGTCGAGGGTCTGCTCGAACGCGGTCTCCGCCCCGGCCTGGGCGCTGACGCCGATGGACAGCCGTTCGCGGGCCAGGTTCTGCATGAGGTAGATGAACCCCATGCCCTCCTCGCCGAGGAGGTTCTCCTTGGGCACGCGCACGTCGTTGAAGAACAGCTCGGCGGTGTCCTGGGCGTGCATGCCGACCTTCTCCAGGTTGCGGCCGCGTTCGAAGCCCTCCATGCCGCGCTCGACGACGAGCAGGCTGACGCCCTTGTGCCCGGCCTGCGGGTCGGTCTTGGCGACGACGATCACCAGGTCGGCCAGGATGCCGTTGGAGATGAAGGTCTTGGAGCCGTTGAGGACGTAGTGGTCGCCGTTGCGGACCGCGGTGGTGCGGATGCCCTGCAGGTCCGACCCGGCGGCGGGCTCGGTCATCGCGATCGCGGTGATGATCTCACCGGAGCAGTAGCCGGGCAGCCAGCGCCGCTTCTGCTCCTCGTTGGCCAGGCGCAGCAGGTAGGCGCCGTTGATGTCGTTGTGCACGGCGAACCCGGGGCCGGACGCGCCGGCGCGGGCCAGCTCCTCGTTCAGCACGACGTAGTAGCGGTAGTCGGCGATGCCGCCGCCCCCGTACTCCTCGGGGACCTCGATGCCGAGCAGGCCCTGCCGGCCCGCGGCCAGCCAGACGTCGCGGGAGACGATGCCGTCCCGCTCCCACTGCTCGTGGTGCGGGGTGATCTCCTTGGCGATGAAGGACCGCACCATGTCGCGGAACGCCTCGTGCTCCTCGGTGAAGATGTCACGCGCCATCCGTGTCCCCGGCTCCCTCGATAAGTGCTTGCTGATACGACGTCAATGTAACACTAGGACTGTCACATAGGGGGAGGGGGCCCGGGCGGTGCACGACGAGGAGCTGACCGTCGACGAGCTGGCCGCGCGGGCCGGGCTCACGGTCCGGACCGTGCGGTTCTACGCCGGACGCGGGATGCTGCCGCCGCCGCGGCTGCGCGGGCGCACCGGCCTGTACGGGCCCGACCACCTGGCCCGGCTGGAGCTGATCCGGGAGCTGCAGTCGCTGGGGCTGACGCTGGCGGCGATCGAACGGCACCTGGCGCGCCTGCCCGACAACGCCTCCCCCGAGGACCTGGCGCTGCACCGGGCCCTGCTGTCGCCGTGGGCCCCGGAGGCGCCCGAGGAGATCGACCGGCACGAGCTCGACCGCCGCACCGGGCAGCGCCTGGACGACGCGGCGCTCGAACGGCTGCAGGCCCTCGGCATCGTCGAGCCTTCGGGGGACGGCCGGGTGCGCGTCGTCAGCCCGGCGCTGCTGGGCGTGGGCGCGGAGCTGGCTGGCCTGTCCATGCCCCTGGAGACGCTGCGGGCCACCCACGAGGCCGTCGAGCGGCACACCCGGGCGCTGGCCGCGGAACTGCAGCAGGTCTTCCAGGACACGGTCGTGCGCCCCTACCGCGAACGCGGCCGCCCGCCCGAAGAACGCCGGCGCCTGATCGAGCTGTCGGGCAGGCTCAAGCCCCTGGTGATCCAGTCGCTGGTCACCGCCTTCCGCCGCGCCGTCGACGACGCCATCCGGGGGCAGGTGACCGCGGCGGAGTGAGGATCACCCGCCCGGCCGGCCGGGGCCGTCCCCCACGGGATCACGCGTCGCGCCACTCCTGGTCCTCGTAGTCGACGAGGCGGGGGTGGGCGAGGGTGTTGACGTCCACGTCGCGGTGGCGCAGGTCCTTGCCGAAGACGGTGGCGGCACGCAGCACGTCGGAGTCGAGGAAGCGCAGCGGCGGGGCGGCGGAGGCGAGGGTCAGCGGCGGGCGGGCCGTGCCGGGGGCGGCCAGGACGAAGCCCCAGTCGCCGAAGCTGGGCACGTCCACGTGGTAGGGGACGGTGGCCAGCCCGGCGGCGCGGATGGACTTCTCGATGCACCAGAACGAGCGGGGCGCGAAGTACGGCGAGCCGGACTGCACCACCATCCGCCCGCCCGGCGCCAGCACCCGTTCGACGAGCCCGTAGAACTCCACCGAGTACAGCTTGGCCGTGGACACGTCGTCGGGGTCCGGCATGTCCACGATCACCGCGTCGTACCGCCGGGACGCGCCGCGCAGCCAGGAGAAGGCGTCGGCCTCGACGGTGCGCACGCGCGGGTCGGCGAAGGCGTGCCCGTTGAGGTCGGCCAGGTCGCGGTAGGTGCGGGCCAGGCGGAGCATCTCCGGGTCCAGCTCGACGAGCGTCACCTCGCGCACGTCCCGGTAGCGCAGCACCTCGCGCAGCGCCAGCCCGTCGCCGCCGCCGAGCACCAGCACCCGGCCCCGGGCGCCCGCCAGCGCCGGATGCACCAGCGACTCGTGGTAGCGATACTCGTCGACGGACGAGAACTGCAGGTCGCCGTTCAGGAACAGCCGCACGTCGGCACGGCCCGACAGCGTCACCTTCCTGGTGATCACGATCTCCTGGTAGGGGGTGCGCTCGGCCAGCGCGATCGGGTCGCGGTACAGGGCCTGCCGCGCGGTCACCTCGAAGCCGTCCGCCAGGGCGTAGGTGGCGCCGAGGACGGCCAGCACGCACGCCATGCCCGCCCACAGCCCGGCGCGCACGCCGCGTTCCAGCTGCCGCCGGAACAGCCACAGCACCACGGCGATACCCGCGACCGCGTTGACCACGCCGACGACCAGGGCACCCTTGATGTGCCCGAACACCGGCAGCAGCAGGAACGGGAAGGCCAGCCCGCCCACCAGCGCGCCCACGTAGTCGGCGGCGAACAGGTCGGCGACCGCGCTGCCCGCGTCCTGCCGGCGGATCCGCTGCAGCAGCGTCATCAGCAGCGGGATCTCCGCGCCGATCAGCGCGCCCACGATGAAGGCGACCACCACCAGCGCCGGGACGTACAGGTCCAGCCAGGCGAACGCGGCGTACAGCGCGGGCACCGACAGTCCGCCCGTCACCGCCAGCGCCGCCTCGACCAGCGCGAACGCGGTGACCGGGCGGCGCTGCAGGGGCTTGGCGGCCAGCGAGCCGACGCCCATCGCGAACACCATGACCGACAGCACGATCGACGCCTGGGTGACCGAGTTGCCCACCAGGTAGCTGCCGAGGGCGACCAGCGCCAGCTCGTACACCAGCCCGCACGCGGCGCAGGCGAACACGGCCGCCAGCACCAGGGCGCGCGCGGCCCGGGCGGGCAGCCGCAGCCCCCCGCCCGCGCCGGCGCCGGCGGCCCGGTCCGCGTGGCCGGCGGTCAGGAGACCGCCCCGGCCACGATCGCCGCGACGGCGAGGTCGGCGGCGGCCACCACCCAGCCCGCCGGGTGCACGCCGGCGCCGTCCACGAGCTTCGCGCCGAGCTTGCCGGGGGTGAGCAGGTCCAGCAGGTAGAACGCGATGACCATCAGCACGATGCCGAGCAGGCCGTAGACGGCGGTGTCGAGCAGCCCCTGGCCGAGGTCGTCGTCGCTGGTGACGATGGCGGTGGTGACGATCATGCCGACGCCGAGCAGCTTGACCGACAGCAGCAGCGCGGCGCCGCGGTTGCCCTCGGTCCAGATCTGGTGGCCGAGCCGCCCGGGGGTGGTGACCTCGACCACCAGGTAGCCCAGCGCCATCAGCGCGATGCCCAGCGCCCCGTAGGCGAGCGTGGCGCCGCCCTCGTGCAGGATGTCGTTCAACGGTTGCTCCTCACTTGCCCGACCCGGGGCCGCCGCCGCGGAAGGACGCGCCGCCGCTGCTGGTCCAGCCGTTGCTGCTGGGGCTGGACCAGTGGCCGCTGACGTGGCTGTGGTACCGGCTGTAGCCGGTGCCGGGAGAGTCGACGGTGATCCGGCTGCCCGTCCCGTCCGGCAGGACGCCGACGACGAGCTTGGGGTAGCGCAGGAAGATCCCGCCGTTGCGGCCCAGCGTGGCCAGGTCGTCCACCCGGTCGATGGCCTTGTGCTTGGCGGTGATCTCGTTGGCGACGGTCTGCGGTGGCTTCGGCGAACGGTAGGTGTCGGCGGCCACCAGGGTGTACCGGTCGGCGATGAAGCCGCGCGGCCCGCCGTCCCGCGCCAGCACCGCGATCAGGACGATGAGCGCGACGACGGCCGCCGCCACGCCGGCGATCACCCAGTGCCTGCGTCTCACGATGTCCTCACCAGCCGACTGCGCGTCATGACGATCTCCCGGGTCTGCGGGTAGGCGTGCCAGGTGCGCCAGCCGATTGCGGCCCCGGGCGCACCGGTGTCGTCGAGGGCCAGCGCGGTGACCGCGTGGTCGGATCCCGGATAGGTTCCGGTCAGCGCGTCGGGGCGGCCGGCGAGCCGGTCGCGCAGCGCGTCCACGGCGCGGGCGAACGCGGCGTCGTCGTGGACGGCGGTGCGCGCGGCGAAGTCGTAGTCCCATCCGGGCAGGGCGTCGCGCATCCGCGCGGGCAGCGGGCGTGCGCCGTCCGGCAGGTCGCAGGCCACGGTCTCGCTGAGCGGGCCCGCGATCACCTGGTGGGACGCGCCGAGCAGCCGCAGCTGCACGCGCAGGCCGGAGCGTTCCAGATGCAGGACGGCCAGGGCGTCGCGCGGCGGCAGGCCGACCGCGAACGCCAGCGCGTCGGCGCGGGTGTCGGCGTAGGGGGTGTCGAGTGCGGCGAGCAAGGTTCAGCTTCCCGGGTAGATGGTCAGCGCGCCGTTCGGCACCCGCTCGCCGGTGCCCATCTCCCACTCGGCGCCGCCGAACCGCTCGAACGACAGGTAGCGGCCGCCGGGGGCGGTGTAGTCGACGTACTCCACCCGGCCCCGGTCGCCGAGGCCCGTGGTGCCCTCGCTGCCGTACTCGGCGGTGCCGTGCTCCTCGCGGTGGTACTCCACGCCGTCCACGGTGAGCGTCCGGCGGTCGGGGCGCAGGCCGCCGGGGTCGCGGGCGGTCCACCAGACGACCTCCAGGTCCGGGTCCTCCTCGACGGAGATCCAGATCTTGGCGCCCTCGGCGGTGTCGGCGTCCAGCAGGTGCTCGCTCCAGGTGAACCCGCCCTCGCGCATGCGCAGCGAGCCCCGCACGAAGTACCGGACGCCCAGGTACTCGACCATGTCACCGGCCTTGAGGGCGCGCGGGTCGCCGCCCGCGGCGTCGGCGGCGGCGAACGGGTCGCGCGGCGCGGCGGGGGCGGTTCCCGGCGCGGCGGGCCCCGGGCTTCGGCGGCGCAGCAGCATGACCAGCAGCACGGCGATGACGACCAGGGCGGCGAGAATCAGGACGAGCAGGACCGCGACCGCTGCTCCGCCCATGCGGACCTCCACGGATTCGACGACAGCGCCGGGATGGACCTGCGGATCCTACCGATACCGGTCACGCAGGAACATCGGCAGCATAGACGTCACCGCGGTCACATCGGTTTCAAGCCGCATGTAACAGCTGCGTCGCGGCATGCGGCGCCGCGCATGCCCACGCGCCGGCGGCGGAAGACCGCGGCGCAAGAGCACGCCGGGAGGCCGCGGCGGGAGGCAAGGCCGAACACCAAGGCCGAACACCAAGGCAACACCAAGGCCGAAGACCGCGGCGGGAGGCCGCGGCGGGCCGGGGGTCAGAGGCGGGAGACGGCGGCGGCGACGCGTTCGTCGGTCGCGGTGAAGGCGATGCGGACGTGCCGCGCCCCGCCCCGGCCGTAGAAGTCGCCGGGGCCGACGAGGATGCCCAGGTCGGCCAGGTAGCCGACGGTGTCCCAGCAGGGCTCGTCGCGGGTCGCCCACAGGTACAGCGACGCCTCGGAGTGGTCGATGCGGAAGCCGTGCCGCTCGAACGCCTCGCGCAGGGCGGCCCGGCGGCGGGCGTAGCGCTCGCGCTGGGCGTCCACGTGCGCGTCGTCATCGAACGCAACGGCCATCGCGGCCTGCACCGGCGCGGGGACCATCATCCCGGCGTGCTTGCGGACCTCCAGCAGCCGCTTGACCAGCACCGGGTCGCCGGTGACGATCCCGGCCCGGTAGCCGGCCATGTTGGAGCGCTTGGACAGCGAGTTGACCGCCAAAAGCCCCTCGTGCGAGCCCTCGCACACGTCCGGGTGCAGGATCGAGATCGGCCGCCGGTCCGGGTCGTCGTCCCAGCCGAACTCCAGGTAGCACTCGTCGCTGACCACGATCGTGCCGCGGCCGCGCGCCCAGGCCACCACCTTGCGCAGGTGCTCGGCGGGCAGCACCCGGCCGGTCGGGTTGGACGGGGAGTTCACCCAGACGATCTTGGGGTTGACCGGGCCGAGGGACAGCAGCCCGTCGGCGGGCACCGGTTCGGCCCGGGCCAGGCGGGCGCCCACGTCATAGGTGGGGTAGGCCAGCTCGGGGAACACGATCCGGTCGCCGGGGCCCGCGCCGAGCAGGGTCGGCAGCCACGCCACCAGCTCCTTGGTGCCGATGACCGGCAGCACCGCGTCGGGGTCGGCGCCGGTCACGCCGAGCCGCCGCCGCAGCCAGCCCGCGACGGCCTCGCGCAGCCGGGGCGTGCCGTAGGTCTGCGGGTAGCCGGGGGCGTCGGCGGCCTCGGCCAGCGCCGCGCGCACGGGTTCGGGCGTGGGGTCCACGGGGGTGCCGACCGACAGGTCGACGAGCCCGCCGGGGTGCGCGGCGGCGCGCTCCCGGTAGGGCCGCAGCCGATCCCACGGGAAGTCCGGCAGCGTGAACACCACAGATGGCTCCGTTTCTGCGACAGGCGTATGGCCGGCGTATGGCAGGTGTACGGGTCGGCCGGGTGTCGGCGCGGCGCGCTCCGGCGTCCGGGGCGGCGGCGCAGGGGCGGGCGATGGGCCCGCTCGACACGAAGGCCGTGGCCCCGATGTCGGGGCCACGGCCTTAGAGCGTACGCGACCGGTGCCGGTCCTGCGCGCACGGGTCCCACGCCCCCGGCCCCTGTCATCCAGGTTTCCGGGGGTTCGTCCCCGTGCGGGTGCTCCGGGCCCCGGCGGCGGACGGATGGCCGCCGTGCAGGGCGCCGTGCCCCGGTCGGCCGCACGGCGTCGGCAGGGGTCGTTACTCCCCGCCCTGCGGAGGCAGGGCGGCCACGATCGGGTGGTCCCTGTCGATCTTGCCCACCTTGGAGGCGCCGCCGGGCGAGCCGAGCTCGTCGAAGAACTCCACGTTGGCCTTGTAGAAGTCCTTCCACTGCTCGGGGGTGTCGTCCTCGTAGTAGATGGCCTCCACCGGGCAGACCGGCTCGCACGCACCGCAGTCGACGCACTCGTCGGGGTGAATGTAGAGCATTCGCTTCCCCTCGTAGATGCAGTCGACAGGGCACTCCTCGATGCACGCCTTGTCGAGCACGTCCACGCAGGGCTGCGCGATGACGTAGGTCACGTCAGTGACTCCTCTCGGATCCTTCGGCCCCGCCGTACGCCACGGCTCACCGCAAGCTCGCTGTGAATAGTATTGCCACCACGGCGTAGTCGATTCGACATGGGGGTCCTCACATGTCAGACCGTCGCGCCGCTCGGCCGCTGGTGTCGATCACACCGGCCGACGCGGGGCAGCGGATCTCGCTGCGCCGCCGGCTGCCCACCGGAGAGTACAGCGACGTGGTCGGCGTCCTGGAATCGTGGTCCGGCCGCCTTCTGCGAGTCCGCCGGCGGCACGGCGAGGTGGTCGAGGTGCCCGAGGACATCGTGGTGGCCGCCAAGGTCGTCCCGCCCGCGCCCCCGCCGCGCCGTCCCCGCGGCTGATCGTTTCCCCGCCGCGCGGGCCGCGACACGCCGGGACGGGCCCGGGCACGGCAAAACCTCGGTGAAGCGCTTTTCGGACTCAGCGTTCGGCGTACCGGCGGCCGGGCACAAGGCGGCGGCCGCCGAACAGCTCGGAGACGGTGACGAAGGTGAAGCCGCGTTCTCTGAGCCCCTCCAGGACGCTCGGCACGGCGGCGACCGTGGGCCGGTGGATGTCGTGGAACAGCACGATGCCGCCCCGGCGGGGCTCGCGGACCCCGGCGGTGATGTTGCGCCGGACGTCGCGGTGCAGCCAGTCCAGGGTGTCGACGCTCCACAGGATCAGGGGCATGTCCACGGCGTCGGCCACCCGCTCGTCGACGGCCCCGTAGGGCGGGCGGAACAGCACGGGGGCGACCCCGGTGACGTCGTGGACGGCCTGCTGGGTGCGCCGCACCTGCGCCCGCACCTCCCAGGACGGCAGCGTCGTCAGGTCGGGGTGGGACCAGCTGTGGTTGCCCACCTCGTGCCCCTCCTGCACCATCCGCCGCACCAGGTCGCGGTGCCCGGCCACGTTCTGCCCGAGCAGGAAGAACGTGGCGTGCACGCGGGCGGCGCGCAGCTGGTCGAGCAGCCGACCGGTGTAGGCGCCGGGCCCGTCGTCGAAGGTCAGCGCGACGCACTTGCGCACGGAGCAGTCGACGCGGGCGGGCGGCGGCGCGGGCGGCTCCTCCTCCGGGGGCGGCTCGGGCTCGTCCGGCTGCGGCACGATGTGGTTCTCGTGCGCGGCGGGCGTCGTGGCCGGGTCGGGCTCGGCGGAAGCGGAGGCGGAGGGCGTCGGGTCGCCGGTGCGGCCGCCGGCGCCCCTCGCCCTGGACGGTTCGGCGCGCTTGGCCGCGGACTGGGCGCATCCCGCCGCGAGCACGAGCCCGAGCAGCACAACGACGACACCGGCCCTGCCTCGCACCACGCCCCCCGGATCATCCCGCCCTGTCGCTGGGCGCTGCATACCCCCCGAGGGGCTCGGCACACCCCGACTTTCAGGCCCGAACCGGCCAGTCCGGGACCTCGGGCGGCAGATCGGTCGTGACCTTCATGGGGAACGCGGCGGCGCGCTTCTCCAGGAACGCCGTGACGCCCTCGCGGGCGTCGGGGGCGCCGCCCAGCGCGGCCATCAGCCGGGAGTCGTTGGCGTGCGCGTCCCAGGGGGACGGGGCCGACAGTCCCGACCACATCAGGCGGCGGATCGCGGCGACCGAGACGGCGGAGGTGTTGTCGCGGATCTCGGCGGCCAGCTCGTAGGCGGCGGGCAGCAGGTCCTCGGGGGCGACCACCCGCGACACCAGGCCGCCGCGCAGGGCCTCGTCGGCGCCGAACACCCGCCCCGTCACCGCCCACTCCATGGCCTGGGAGATGCCGACCAGGCGCGGCAGGAACCAGCTCGACGCGGCCTCGGTGACGATGCCGCGCCGGGCGAACACGAACCCGAACCGGGCGTTGTCGGCGGCCAGCCGCACGTCCATGGGCAGCGTCATGGTGACGCCGACGCCGACGGCCGCGCCGTTGTACGCGGCGATGACCGGTTTGAGGCAGCGCGCGATGCGCAGCGCGACCGTGCCGCCGCCGTCGCGGGGCGTGCCGTCCTCCAGCACGTCGTCCTCGCCCGCGAACATCTCCTGGGTCTTGCCGCGGTCGAAGGTGTCGCCGCCCGCCCCCAGGTCGGCCCCGGCGCAGAAGGCCCGGCCCGCCCCGGTCACCACGACCGCCCGCACCTCGTCGTCGGCGTCGACGCGGTCGAAGGCGTCGAGCATCTCGTTGCGCATGGTGTGGGTGTAGGCGTTCAGGCGTTCCGGCCGGTTGAGCGTGAGCGTGGCGATCCCGTCCCGCACCCGGTAGTCGATCTCGCTGTACGACACCTTGCGTCCCCTCTCCGGAGAAGTTTCCGAACAGGATTCTAGAAAGCCGCCGGTGCGGCGCGGGCGGCGGGCGTCGGGAGCGGGCCGGGTCAGGAGCGGGCCGGGTCAGGAGCGGGCCGGGTCAGGAGCGGGCCGAGGGGAACAACCGATAGACGACCTCGCGCCGCCACTGGTCCACCGCGCCGGTGAAGCCGCCGGGCGGACCGGGCACCAGGTGGTCGCCGTCGGACGTCAGGCGGAACGCCACGTTCGGTGCAAGTTGCACGTCGCCGGGAGGCGGGCCGCCGGCCGCGGCGACGCGTGCGGCCAGCGCCGCCAGGATGCGCGCCCACCCCTGCCCGAGATAGGGCGGCAGGCCGGCGGCGCGCAGCTCGGGCAGCCTGCGCAAGGCCAGGCCGCAGGTGCGAAGCTCCAGGCCGTCGGGGTGCTCGGCGCCCACGACGCGCACCTCGCCCGATGTCACCGCGCGTTCGTCCATGCCCACGACCGTACGCCGCCCGCGACACTGCCCGGCGGACGGCACGCGCCGTGGCCGGATGCGTCGCGGTCCGTGAAGCAGGTCACTGTACGCCGTCCACGTGGTGGAACGCCACCCCGCAACTGGCGGTTTGTCGGATAAATTACGACGGTGCAATGGGCCGTCACGACGTACGACTCCGTCTTCGGGTACGTCTCCGCGCACGGCGCGCCCCTGGTCGATCTGCTCGACCCGCAGCCCGGTGAGCGGATCATCGACCTGGGCTGCGGCACGGGCGCGTTCACCGCGGAGATCGCCGAACGCGGAGCGGAGGTGCTGGGCATCGACGGCAACCCCGAGATGGTCGCCCAGGCCGCGGCGCTGAACCCGGGGCTGTCCTTCGTGGTCGGCGACGCCCACACCTTCACCGTCAGCGAGCAGTACGACGCCGTCGCGTCCAACGCCGCCCTGCACTGGATGAACCGCGACCCGGACGCGGTGATCGCGCGGGTGCATGCGGCGCTGCGACCCGGCGGCCGGTTCGTCGGCGAACTGGGCGGTGCGGGCAACTGCGCCGAGCTGATCGCCGCGATGCAGACCGCCTGGCGGGTGTTCGGGCTCGGCGAACCCGAGCTGCCCTGGTACTTCCCCAGCCCGGCCGAGTACGCCACCCGCCTGGAGGCGGGCGGCTTCACGCTGCGGCTGCTGGAGCACGCCGACCGTCCCACCCGCATGACCGAGGGGCCGGACGGCGCGGCCGACTGGGTCCGCACCTACGCCGCGGCAGCCCTGGCCGACGTGCCGCCCGACCTGGTCGAACCGCTGCTGGCGCGGATCAACGAACTGGCCGCGCCGGCGCTGCGCCGCGAGTCCGGCTGGGTCGCCGACTACGTGCGGCTGCGCTTCGCCGCCGTCCGCAAGGCCTGACGCGGCGGCCGCCGCGCCCGACCCGCCGCCCGGCTTCTAGCCTGGGGGCATGCTGCGGCTGTACGACCATCGCACCGGGCGGCCCGGGGAACTGGCGCGCGGCCCGCTGCGGGTACACGTCGCCGCCGGGGCCGACCGGGCGCTGATCATCGCCGATCTGCTGCGGCGGGTCGCCGAGCGCACCGGCCGCCGTCCGGCGGTGGTGACCCGCGCCGAGGGCGTCGAGCCGTCCGCGCACGCCTTCGCCGACCTGCACCTGCCGGACTTCCCGGTGGCCGACGCCCCGGCCGCGGACGGGGCGGTGTTCATCGGGCCTTCGCCCGGGCCGAGGCTCTCCCTGCTCGTTCCGGACGCCGCGCCCGCGGGCAGCGACGCCCTGAGCCTCCGGCTGGCGGTGCTGCGCGTCCACTACCGCGAGCCGGCCGAATTGGAGGCCCTGAGCGAGCGCGCGGCGGCGGACCTGTCGCGCTGGCGGGCGCTGATGGCCGAATGGGCCCGCTCCCCGGGCCGTCCCTTGGACCGCGCGTACGCCACGCGGGCGCAGGAGGCCCTCGCCGACGATCTCGACAGCCCGACCGCCCTGGCGACGCTCGACCGGCTGGCCGAGGATCCGGACGTGGCCCCCGGCGCCAAGCTGGAGACCTTCATCCATCTGGACCTGCTGCTCGGCCTGGACCTGGTCTCCCAGATCGGCTGGGGGTGAACTGCGGCTCAGCCGGGCGGCGGCGGGGCGTCCCGCACTTCCGCCAGAACGCCCTCCGCGACCAGTTCACCCAGCGGCCGCCGGAACACGTACGCCCTTCCGCCGCCGGGCTGGTCGAACCAGGGAATGGCGACCCCCGCGAGCGCCCGCACCGGCCGCTCCACCCGGTACAGGTGGTACGGGCGGTTGGCCCAGTCCGGCGGCAGCGACCGCTGCCCGAACGGAATCCTCGCCGTGTAGGCGACGTTGCCGTCGGCGTCCCCGAACCGGTCCACGGTGTCGCCCACCTGCAGCTCGATCTCCAGCATGTCGCGGAACAGGCTCAGCGGCGGCTCCCCCTCCAACGGTTCGTATGGCTGCTCCACCATGGTGGGCGGCGCCTCGGCAACCGTCGGCGGCGCGCCCTGCGGCCCAGGCACATCGACGGGTGAGGCAGGCGCGTCGACCTGCGTGGCAGGGACGTCCACAGCAGGGACACCCCCTTGCGGGGCAGACGCGCCGGCAGGCGGGGCGGGAACGTCGGCCTGCGGGCCGGACACGTCGGCAGGTGGAGTCGGAACACCAGCCTGTGAGGTCTGGACACCCGCAGGCGAGGCCGGGACATCGCCCTCCGGGGCCGGGACGCCGGCTTGCACAGCGGGCATGTCGGCAAGCGGGGCAGAGACGCCGCCCTGCGGGGCCGAAGCGCCGGTGGGCGGGGCCGAGACGTCGCCCTGCGGGGCAGGCATATCGACGGGTGAGGCAGGGGCATCGGCCTGGGGGCCCGACACGTCGGCAAGCGGGGCCGGAACACCGGCCTGCGGGACAGACACACCGGCAGGCGGGGCCAGGGCATCGGCAGGCGCAGAAG
>NZ_BSTN01000001.1:141203-695644 GCF_030269545.1 Actinomadura sp. NBRC 104425
GAAGCGTCGGCCTGCGAGCCAGGCACACCGACGGACGGACCCGAAACACCAGCCTGCGGGACAGACACACCGGCAGGCGGGGCCAGGGCATCGGCAGGCGCAGAAGCGTCGGCCTGCGAGCCAGGCACACCGACGGACGGACCCGAAACACCAGCCTGCGGGACAGACACACCGGCAGGCGGGGCCAGGGCATCGGCAGGCGCAGAAGCGTCGGCCTGCGAGCCAGGCACACCGACGGACGGACCCGAAACATCAGCCTGCGGGGCAGATGTGTCGGCGGGCGAGGTGGCAGCGTTGGCGGGCCGGGGCATGGGGACCGTCCGCGAGTCGGGGGTGTCCTGCTGCGGGGACACGAGCAGCAGGGTGCCCAGCAGGTGCGCGGCCGCCTGCCGACCGGTGTCGAAGACGGCCTCGTCGCGGCGCTCGCCGTCTTCGAAACGGAACACCGCCCAGCGCAGCCCGTCCCGCACCAGGCACCAGGCGCCCTCGGCGGTCTCCTCCAGCCGGTAGGAACCGGGGTCCACCCCGAGTTCCTCAAGCCGCCGCCGCACTCGCGCGACCCACACTTCACCGGGAGGCCGGAGTTCGAACGTCCGCCACCGGTAGCCTCCGTCGGTCTCCTCCCCGGCGGCTTCCTCCGTCGCCTGGGCGGGCACGGCCTCAGGAGTGGGGTCCGGGGCACTCGCGGGCGCCGCTTCCGGGGCCGCTCCGGGGGAAGCGGGGTCCGCAGCAGGGGGCGGCGGCGGTGTGGCGGGCTCCGGGTCGGGGGGCGCGGGGGCGGGTTTGCCGGACAGGGCAGCGGTGGCGGCCTGCAGGGTGGGTTCGTCCACCTCGGGGACGCGGAAGCCCTGGGCGCGGATGTGGGCGACGAGGTCGGGTTCGGGTGGGAGGCCGTGCTCGCGCAGGTAGTAGCCGACGGCACCGGCCCAGATCCAGGTGCCGTCGGTGTGGAAGCTCAGCGGTACGCGGTCACCGCGTTCGGGGGCGAGCTGGTCCGGGGCGTAGGAGCCGGCGGCCCGCACCAGCGGTGCGTTGTGCAGGTACTCGGCGAGGCGTTCGGCCTCGTCGGGGGCCACGGGGGGACGGGACACCGAGGGCTGGGCGCCGTCCGATCCGGCGTGGTCGAAGACGCGGGCCCTGCGGAACGTGCGCGTCGGGGCGCCGCCCAGGCGGCGGCTCATCCAGTCGGGCACCTCCTCCATGGGGAAGCGCTGCAGTTCCCGGCGGACGTCGTCGGCGCTGGGCTCGGTGCTCCAGGAAGGTTCCTCATCGCGCGGAAAGCCCCCGCTGGCGCGCACCGCGCCGTTCTCCAACCGCACCTGGAACTCGACACGCGACCAGACTTTGCCTTCGATCGCGTACATGCCCGCGCGCAGCCGGTCCAGCAACGCCCCGGCGGCGGCGGGCGGCCTCCAGGGGCGCAGGGTCTCGTCGTCGAAGAAGACCGTCACCGGGGGGAACTCGACGTGGTCCCCCACCGCCTGGTAGTAGCCGTGCAGCCGGCGCCACAGCGCCGGAGCGTGGTCGGCCAGCAGCACGGACAGGTCGTTCATCATCTTGACGGGGTCGAGCCGCTCGGGGGCGGGGTCGGGGCCGTACTCGGGTTCGCGTCCCTCCAGGCGCGCCGCCAGCCAGGCGGGCGTGTGCTCGGGGGCGCGCGGCATGACGACCTGGTCGCGCTGGTAGCACTCCGCGGGGATCGGCGGGTCCCACAGGGGGTCGAAGTCGCGGTTGTAGAGCCGTGCCACGACGCCGCCGGGCTCGATGAGGAACAGCGCGGAGAACCAGGTGCCGCGTCCGGGTTCGTAATGCGCGCGGCGCAGCTCCCTCAGCAGGTCGGTGAGCTGGGACGGCAGGCCCTCGGACGGGACTGCCGCGCCGTCGGCGGTGAGGACGGTGGCGGTGACCTCGCTCACCGCCACCGTGGCCGCGCAGCGCAGGTCGATGCGGCGCCATCCGGGCGGCGCCGTCCGCTGGACGAGCTCGACGATCTGGCCTTCCAGCTCGGCCACCCGGTCACCCGACACGGACATATCCCCTCATCGTCTACCGTTGCACGACATCGGGCAGGGTATCGGGCCGCACCCACAGCGACGTCCGGGTAAAGGCGTTGCCCGGGCTCGGTCATCTGCCGGATGCTCGGAGGCATGCGAATCGAGCAGTTGATCGAACTGGAGCAGCGCGGCGAGCTTCCCGAGTTCGTGTTGTTCTGGGGCGGCACGAAGCCCAAGGGGTGCCTCAGCCAGTGGTATCCGTCGCCCTTCACGCTCGACGGCGTCACCTACGCCACGGCCGAGCACTACATGATGGCCGAGAAGGCGCGCCTGTTCGGCGACGGCGAGGCGGTCCAGCGGATCCTCGCCGACCCCGACCCCAGGCGGGCCAAGGCGCTGGGGCGCCGCGTCAGGAACTTCGACGAGGACACCTGGGCCAAGCACCGGTACGACATCGTCGTGACGGGCAACAAGGCCAAGTTCGGCACCCACGAGAGGCTGCGCGACTTCCTGCTGGGGACGACGGGCAAGGTGCTGGTGGAGGCCAGCCCGGAGGACACCGTCTGGGGCATCGGGCTGAGCGAGCAGCAGCCCGAGGCGCGGCGGCCGTCCCAGTGGCGGGGGACGAACCTGCTCGGTTTCGCTTTGATGGAGGTTCGGGAGTCGCTGCGGGAATACCCGGCCTGAGGCAATACGGTCGGGTGCCGTGTCGAGCGAAGCCGTCTCCGCCCCCGAGCCCACCGTCACCCCTCCCCCGCCGCGTCGCCGCCGCAGGGGGCGCATGCTGCTGATCGTGCTACTGGCCGTCGTCGTCGTGCTGGGCCTGGGGACGGGCGGGGTCGGCTGGTACTTCTCCGGTGTCGCCACCGAGGTGTCGCACGAGGAGGAGTACCCGCTGACGGTGCTGGACGTGGCGGACGGCACCGTGACGCTCCCCCGCGACGAGGCCACGGTACGGCCGGGCACATGGGCGCTGGCGTGGAAGGGCGGACGTGCGCTCCTGGGCCCGGTGGTGAAGCAGGACAAGCGCAGCGTCGCGCGCGAGGTGGCGAAGGTCGTGCAGGGCACGCTCGCCAAGGGCCTGGCCGTCCACTTCGACCATTGGGTGTACGCGGGGGATCCCCGGCGCGCCCTGGGCCTGGAGTTCCGCGACGTCACCTATCCCACGCAAGTGGGGACGATGCCCGCGTGGTTCCTGCCCGGCACGACGAACCGGACGACGTGGGTCATCGCGGTGCACGGACGCAACGCCGACAGGGCCGAGACGTTCCGGGCCATGCCCGCAGTGCACCGCCTGGGCCTGCCCATGCTGTCCATCGCCTACCGCAACGACGTGGGGGCGCCCCGCTCACCGGACCACCGCAACCACCTGGGCGACACCGAATGGCGCGACGTGGCCTCCGCCGTGGCGTACGCCCGGTCGCAGGGCGCCACGGGGGTGGTCCTGTACGGGTGGTCGATGGGCGGGGCGATGGTGACGACCGTCCTGCGCCACTCCGACGACCCGGGGTTCGTCCGCGGCGTGGTGCTCGACTCCCCGGTGCTGGACTGGAACGCCACCCTGGACAAGCAGGGCGCCGCCCGCAACCTGCCCGGGTTCGTCACGGCCGCGGCCAAGCGCATCCTGCAGTGGCGTACCGGCATCGATCTGGAGGACTACGACCAACGCCGGTACGCCCCCGACCTGAAGACCCCCACGCTGCTGTTCACCACGGAGTCCGACGCCACCGTGGACAACGCGCCGTCAGTGGCCTTCGCCGAGCGCGCGCCCCGGGGCATGGTCACGCACGTCCGGGCCCAGGGCGACCACACCGAGGCGTGGAACATAGACCCGGCCGCCTACGAGCGCGCGCTGCACACCTTCCTCACCGGCCTCAAGCCGTGAGCAGGCGCGCCGTCTCCCCCAGCAGTTCGATCTGGCGCAGCGGGTCCCCTCCGAACGGCAGGCCGATGATGCGGTGCGCCCCCGCTTCCGCCAGCGCGGCCAGGCGTTCGGCGGCCTGTGCGGGGCTTCCCACGGCCAGCGCGTTGCGCGCGGCCTCCTCCGGCATGCCGTACTGCATCAGCCCTCGCACCTGGGCGTCGACCACGGACGCGGGCAGGTCTCCCAGGCCGATGCTGATGCTGGCGGTCAGCTTCGGTGCCGGGCGGCCCTGCTCGGCGGCCAGTTCCTCCAGCCGCGCCTCCGCGTCCTTGAGGGCGCCCGGCGTGGGGAACCCCGCGTACCACTCGCCCCCGAACCGCAGCAGGCGGCGTATCGTCGCCTTGCCGAACCCGCCGCCGATGAGCAGCGGCGGCATGGGCGCGCCCGGCTCCAGCGTGACCTGTTCGCCGTTGACGGTCGCGGGCTTGCCCTCGACCAGGTCCGGCAGGACCTCCAGTGCGGCGTCGGTGCGCTTGCCGCGTTCGGCGTAGGGGACGCCCACGGCCTTCCATGCCGCGTCACCGTGCACGGCCCCGCCCGTGCCGATGCCCAGCAGCACCCGCCCGCCCGACAGGTGCTGCAGGGTCGCGACCTGCTTGGCCGCCCACGCGACCGGACGCAGCGCCAGCACCATCACGCCGAAGCCGAGCTTGACGCGTTCGGTCGCGGCCGCGGCCGCGGCCAACCGCAGGGTGCTGTCGAGGAACGGCTTGGCCGCGATCAGGTGGTCCCCCGTCCACACCGACTCCAGCCCGGCCTCCTCGGCGAGCCGGGCCTGCGGGACGACCGCCGCCTGCGGGCTCCCCGACGACAGCCCGACCCCCACCTTGAGCTTCTCCATCACCGCACCTCCAGCAGGGTCTTGCCGACGGTCGCGCGCGCCTCGATGGCCGCGTGCGCGTCCGCGGCGCGTTCCAGCGGGAACCGCTGGCCGATCAGCGGACGCAGCCGTCCGGCGGCGGCCTCGGCGAGCGCGCTCTCGGTGCTCTCGCGCAGCAGCTCGGGCGTCACCTCCGCCTTGACCAGCGTCACACCGCGCTCGGCCGCCTCCTCCTCGGACACGCCGGCCCACTCGCCGCTGGCCAAGCCGTAGCTGACCATGCGTCCCCCCGGGCGCAGCAGCCGGAACGCGGCACGCGCCACGGCGCCGCCGACGCCGTCGAGGACGACGTCCACCCCGTCGACGCCCTCGGTCCAGTCCGGCTTCAGGTAGTCGACGGTCTCGTCGGCGCCGAGCTCCCGCGCCACGTCCAGCTTGCGCGGACCGCCCGCCGCCGCGACGACCGTCGCCCCGGCCGCCTTGGCGAGCTGCACCAGCAGCGACCCGACGCCTCCCGCGGCCGCCTCCACCAGCACGCGCTCCCCCGCGCGCGGCGCGGCGGCCCGCAGCTGCAACGTGGCGGTGCGCCCGTCGGCCAGCAGCGCGACCGCCGCGTCCATCTCCAGCGCGTCGGGCACCAGGTACAGGCCCGCCGCGTCCACGGCGGCCCGTTCGGCATACCCGCCCGAACCGCCGGTGCCGGTCACCACCCGCTTGCCCACCAGCCCCGGGTCCACGCCGTCGCCCACCGCCGCCACGACACCGCCGACGCCGTTGCCGAGGATCATCGGCAGCTGCGCCTTGAACGGCCCGTTGCCGGTCGCGCGGAACTGCGTCTCCACGAACGTGATGTTGGCGAACGCCACGTCGACGACCGCCTGTCCCGGCCCCGCCACGGGGTCCGGGGCTTCACCTGCGACGAGCACCTCGGGCCCGCCGAACTCCTTCAACCACACCGCTCGCACGGTTCAGCCCCCCAGTTCGGGAACATCGTCCCGACGAGGCTGCAACCTCAAGCGCACTGCAGGTCAAGTCAGCCGATGTCGCGACGGACCGCGGTGACCATCGCGATCACCGCGAACACCAGCCCGTAACCGACCAGCACCAGCGTGCCGCCCCAGGGCGGCAGCGTGTCCAGCTCGCCCATGCCGCCGAAGCCGCCGGTCGTCCGCGTGATCGCGCGCACCGCCCCGGCGGGGAGCCACTGCCCCACCTGCGGCAGCGCGACCGTCACGATCGCCTCGACGAGCTGCACCCAGCCGATCGCCACCAGGATCGCCGCGATCTGGTTGCGGATCAGCGCGCCCAGCCCCAGCCCGACGAGCGCATACAGGCCCATGGCCAGTACCGTCCCGCCGAGGATCATCGGCACGTCGTTGTCGAGCAGCGACGTCGAGCCGCCCCGGATCGCCAGCGCGGGCAGCGCCACCGCCACCGTCGCCAGCACCGTCACCAGCCCGAAGGCCAGCCCGAACAGGAAGTAAGACACCAGCTTGGCCGCCAGCACCCGGCCCCGCCGCGGCGTGACCAGGAACGCCTGCGTGATCGTCCCGTGCCGGTACTCGCCGGTGATGCCGACGATGCCGAGGATCATCATGAACAGCACGCCGCCGCTGGCGTTGGCGTAGAAGGCGCGCACGGTGTCTGGGTCGGTGACCGGCGGCAGCGCCTCGCGCCCGTCCATCTCGACACCCGCCAGCGCGATGTAGAACACCAGCCCCATCAGCGCGAACCCCACGCTGAGGCCGAGCATGCCCAGCCACATCCGGGTGGACCGGATCTTCAGCAGCTCCGCCTGGATCAGCCGGATCATCCCGCCTCCCCCATCTCCGCCCGGGTCAGCTCCAGGAAGACGTGCTCCAGCCCGGACCGCTCCTCCACCAACTCCGTCAGCACCGCACCGGCGTCCAGCGCCGCGCGCCCGACCTGTTCGGCGTCCACCCCGCTCACCCAGAGCCGGTCGTCTTCGAACCGGACGGTGGCGCCCGCCTCCTCCAGCGCCCGCCGCAGCTGCTCCGGCTGCCGCGTGCCCACCTTCAGCTCGCCTCCGCGGACCAGCTCGGCCAGCGGCGCGTCACGCAGCACCCGCCCCCGCGCGACGATCACCACATGGTCGGCGACCTGCTCGACCTCGGCCAGCACATGGCTCGACACCAGAACGGTGCAGCCGATGTCGGCCAGGTGCCTGAGGAAGTCGCGCAACCAGCGGATTCCGGCGGGGTCCAGGCCGTTGGCGGGCTCGTCCAGGATCAGCACGCGCGGCTCGCCCAGGATCGCCTCCGCCAGCGCCAGCCGCTGCCGCATGCCGAGGGAGAACCCCAGCACCCTGCGGTCAGCCGCTTCCTTGAGCCCGGTCGTCTCCAGGGCTTCGTCCGCCCGCCGCGTCGGCAGCCCCGCCGCCGTGCACGCGACCCTCAGATGGTCGCGTGCGCTGCGTCCCGGGTTGAACCCGGTGGCCTCCAGCGCCGCCCCCACCTCCACCACGGGACGTTCCAGGTCAACGTACCTGCGCCCGTTGATGAGCGCCCGCCCGGACGTGGGCGCCACCAGCCCGAGCATCATCCGGAGCGTCGTCGTCTTCCCCGCCCCGTTCGGTCCGAGAAAACCCGTCACCTCCCCCGGCCGGGCCGTAAAGCTCACCCCGTCCACGGCCCGGACCGTTCCGAACGTCTTGGTCAGTTCCTGCACCTCGATCACGGACACATCGTGCCAGTCGCGACAATCCCCCAGCATTCGACTATTCGGCGGCCCCGGCGCGTCCCCGGCTCTCACCACGAGGCTCTTTTCTCGCCACAGGCACCTCTGTAAGCTTGCGGCCGTACTCGATCCCGTTGTCGGCTGTTGATCAGGGATGGCGATGAGCGCCCGGTTGATTGGCCTGCGCCCCGGCTCCGGGCCCGCCCGCCGCGCACGCCTCGCCGTCGCCCTCACCGCGATCGCCGCGACGGCCTCCTGCGGCGGCTCGTCCTCCGGCGGCGCCTTCAAGCCGAGCGGAACCTTCGGCGGCGCCGCGGCCGCACCCGCCACCACGGCCGCAACCCCGCCGTCGGCCCTTCCCACCGCCCAGGTCGACCGGGACGTCCTGCAGCGCTACCGCGAGTACCAGCGCGTCTACAAGCAGGTCTACGCAACCAACGACCCCACTCCCCTCGCCTCCGTCGCCACCGATCCCCTTCTCACCTCCATCACCCAGGATGTCGAGGAGACCAGGTCGAAAGGCGAGATCTGGCGCTTCACCAACGCCCTCAACCCGAAGATCCAGGGCCGCACGAAGGACGGCTCCCAGGTGGCCGTGCTGGACTGCGTGCGGACGCTCGCCGCCTACCGGTACTCCGCCAAGACCGGAAAGCGGCTCGGCGGCTACGAAGGCGGGACCTTCCTCTACCAGGTCATCATGAAGTTCGAAGGGGGGACCTGGAAGGCTTCCAAGGCGACCCAGGGAAAAGAATGCTGAACACACCGGTGAGACTGGCGAGCGCGCCCCTCTCCCTCGCGCTGCTGTCGGCGGGCACCCTGCTGCTGTTCCCCTCGACCGCCGAAGCGGCCCCCTGCGTCGGCGGCAAGAAGGTCAAGTGCACCGCGAACGGCGAGCGCACCATCCCCGGCCGCGGCGGCTCAGGCGGCGGAGGCGACAGCACCGGCGGCGGCCCCGTCGAGCAACCCGACATCGCCTGCCCGGTGGAAGTCGACGACTTCGACTGCCCGACGCCTGAGGAAAACGCCGCCCCGGTCCCCCACATCCCAACACAGGTCGTAGTCGAGTCGGCAACGGACGACCTGGCGCTTCCGTCACCGACAATCCACACGGCCCCCAGCCCGAAGACCTACGTGCGGGCTTTCACCTCCCTGTGGATCGACTCGGGGAGCTTCACCCCCCGAACGGCCCAGGCCTCAGTTCCCGACCAGGTGGTCACGGCCACGGCCACTCCCCAGTCGGTGACCTGGAACATGGTGGAGCGCACCATCACATGTGGATCGGCGGGATCGCCGAACGGGACGGAATGCGGCTACACCTATAACCGCTCATCGGCGAGCCAGCCCGGCGGCCGCTATCAGATCACCGCCACGATCAACTGGACCGTGGCGTGGACATGTCAGGGCGCGTGCGACCCGGGCCAGCAGGCCGGCACGCTGCCGAACATGACCACCTCTTCCACCACCCCGCTCGTCGTTGAGGAAATCCAGACCAGCACCCGCCCGCGGTAGCGAGGATGAGAGAGCAGGGACGACCCCGGAAAGGCGCCATCACCGTGTCGGCACACGCGCAGACAGGTCTGCTCGTAATATCCGCCTTGCTCGCCGGAGTGACCGCGGGCTGCGGTGGCGACGAGCCCAAGGCGGCGTCCAAGACGCCATCACCGTCGACAGCGTCCCCATCCGCACCGACCTATGCTGAGGCGCAGTTGAAGTCCGCCCTACTGCCCCCTCAGGACATCGGCAAGAAGCTACGCGACCAGCGCACCATGCCGCAGGGGCTCTCCGAGCAGAGCGTGCCAACCTGCCCGGACTCTCCCGTGAAAGTGGCCGAGCCGCAGTGGTCGAGCATTCGACACCTCGCGGACACTAGCAGCCCCTACGGGACCCACTACGCACAGTTCGCCGCCGTGTACGGTGATGCCGCAGCCGCCCAGCGGGAATTCGACAAGATCCGGACGGCGGCGCGCGAGTGTCCGGCGAAGGGAAACGTCGAGTCCAAGAAGCTTTCCAATAACCGCATCCGCCTGGGCTACGGCTACACCTGGTCGATGCGTGAGGAATCCATCGAAGGATGGCGACTGGTGCGATCCTCCTTTAAAAAGACGGCAAAGGCAGCCGGCAAGTCCAACACACTCAGTTTTGCCATGGACTATGGCATCCGAGGAAACGCACTGATCGCATCGCTCTACTGGGAGCGACTTCCTCCCGGCGACTCCGGCGACCCTATCAGCAAATACGCTACCGATATCCTGACCAAGCAGCTGCAGAAAATAGGCTGACAGGCATATAAATCGGCGACGTCGCCCGGTATACGTTGCATTTGACCGGTTGCCTGCGCCTCCCCACCTGGATCGCTCGGTCGCGCTCGTGATGTCGGCGTGCCGCTGGATGGGGGTCAGGTGACGGTGTGGCCGTAGGCGGCGGCCAGTTCGGTCAGGTCGGGGTCGCCGTAGTGGGTGCGTAGCCGGGTGAACCTCTGGACCTTGTCTTCGCCGAAGCGGCGGATCTTCTCGGTGAAGGTGGCGGGGGTGACGAACGTCGGGGGCGTCGTCTTGCTGTGGAACTTGTCGGCGTACATGACGAGTTGTTCCTCACCGGTCTCGGCCACGTAGTCGGCTTCCGGGATGGGCAGGGACTGGGCGCGGACGTCCTCGCGGGTCACGCCGACGCCGGTGTGGCAGGAGCAGAAGCGGCAGAGGAACTCGGGGAAGCCGAGGTCGCGCAGAAGTTCATGGCCGAGGACGCCGTGCCGGATGTAGCCGGCGTGGTCCAGTTCCCCGGACGGGGTGTAGAGCAGGTACACGCCGATGTCGTGCAGAAGGCACCCGGCGCGCACGAGGTCCCCGTCGACGTCGAGGCGCTGCCGGGCGATGAGTTGTTCCGCCAGTTCGCACACGATCCGGCAGTGCGTGTAGACCAGCTCGAACGCTTCAGGCGTCGGCGCGTACTTCTCGTGCAGGGCACGAATCTCCTGGTCCGTGGGGATGCGCGCGGAAGGCGTCATGAGATGACTGTGTCCGGGCGGGAGGTGTCCCGTGCGTGGGTGACCGGCAGGCGCAGTTTCACGGTCCGAGTGTAAGGACGCGCCCGAGGCGGCGGGGAACGGCCCGGCGCCTCGGGCGCTTCGCAGCGGTCAGCGGATCCGGCAGGTGGCGGTGTCGGTCTTGGTGGTGTCACTTTCGGAGGTGGCGGTCACCTTCACGTCGCCCTTGCGGGCGCCGTTCGACGGCTTGGCCCAGACGTCCACGATGGTGGCGCCGCCGACCTTGGCGGTGGCCAGGGCGTTCGGCAGCCAGGTCCGCCAGCCCTTGGCGTCGGCCTGCAGGCGGTAGACGTCGGCCGCGCTGTAACCGGTGCCGCCCTTGCCGGTGTTGCGCAGCGTCAGCGTGCACTTGACCCAGCCGGAGCCGGCGGAGCGGGTCGCGGCGGAGTTCAGGCGGACGCCGCGGCGGGCCGGGCCGGAGCCGTCCAGGGAGCGGATCGCGACGGTGTAGGACAGCACGCCCTTGGCGTCGCGTTCGCGGTCGAGCACGTAGAAGTGCAGGCGGTTGGCCTCGTCGACGTACTCGTACTCGCTGCCGGAGTCGGTGCCGGCGTGGAACAGCGCGTCCGACAGCTGGCGGTAGTCGCCGATCGTCATCTTCTGCGGCTGCCCGTTGGGCAGGACGAAGTCGACCTTGTCGATGTCCTGCGGGTTGGCGTCCTTCACCCAGATGAAGGGGGCGCTGTCGCGGTCCTTGGTCTTGGCGAGCAGGACGCCGGAGTCGGGGGTGAACGAGTCGAAGCCCATGCGGTCGACGACCTCGACGGTGTAGTTGTCGTAGCCGCCGCCGTCGCACAGCGGGTCGGCGGCGGTGTCGCAGGCGGGGCTCTTGTCGCCGTCCGCGCCGAGCCCCAGGTTGATGCCCGCCAACCCGCCCTTGCCGGGCTGTGCGGCGCGGGCCGTCACCTTGGCGACGACGACGCCGGACGCGGCCAGGGCCTCGCGGCTGGTCTGCAGCACCTTGGACTCGTCGACGAGGCCGAGCTTGAGCTTGTTGCGCAGCATGTGCTGGGCGCCCATGGAACCGCCGCCGGTGGCCGGGATCGTCCACCGGCTGTGCGGGCCGCCGGGGCCGTTGAACGAGCCGCGGCTGAGCATCTCCCACGGGCCCGAGTAGGAGCGGCGCGGCGGGTTGCCGTACGGGTTGTTGTAGTTGTCGCCGATGCCGAGGATGTGGCTGAACTCGTGGGCGAACACGCCCATGCCGGAGCTCTCCGCCTGCGTGGAGCTGCCGGTGACCGCGTTCGGCCAGATGGTGGAGCCGGCGGCCCAGGAGGTCCAGTCGACGTAGCGGGTCTTCACCCAGTTGGGCAGGTTCGCATCCCCCGGGCCCCACTCGGGCGGGACCTCTTCCTTGGAGTTGAACTTCATCTGCCCGAACTCTTGCCAAGTGGACGATTCGTCCTGACCCGCTGACAGGTAGAAGACGAAGTCGAACTCGGCGGCCTTGGCCTCGCCGACGTCGGCGATCCAGGCGGCGCGGGCGTCGCGGCGGATGTCGCGGCCGCAGGTGTCGCCGGTGGGGCAGCCGGTGCCGCCCTGGAAGGAGTCGATGCCGTACTCGTGGGACTTGCCGGGCATCCGGTAGGCGCCGAACGCGGTCAGGTCGACGCCGTAGCGTCCGCCGGAGTCCTCCATCCAGTACTCGTGCAGCGTGTGTCCGCGGTTGAGGGCCTGCGGCTTGTTGAGGAAGTCCTGGTAGAACTGGGCGACCTGGTCGCGTGGCACGTTCCCGACGAGTGTCGGGTTGCCGAAGATCGTGGAGTTCTTCGGCTGGGTCACCACGAACGGCTGGTCGGGGTAGTCGACCAGCACGACGGCGCCCTTGAAGTTCTTCACCGAGCCTTTGCGGGACGGGTCGGCCCAGTTCGTGCCGGGGACCGGTTTGTAGTCGTCCCAGGTCATGGTGTCGGGAAGCTCGTAGTCCTGCGGGTCGATCGGCCGTGGCTGCCCGGCGGCGTAGGTGCGGGTGCGCTGGCTCTCCTGCCACGGCTGGGTCTTCGGCCAGTGGCGCATCTGCCAGGGGTTGGCGGTCGGCTCGGGTATGCGCGGCCGCGGTTGCGCCGCGGCGGGCGCCGCCGCGAGGACGGTCGCCAGCGCCAGCCCCGCCGCGGCGGACACCAGGAGTCTGTTTCGGACGAGCATGTCTCCCCTGTCTCTGAAAGGTCGCTGAGACGGTAAAGACGTGCCGATCTTGAAACAACGGCCGACTTGCACGATCTTGCCCGGGTGTGCCTGGCAGCTCACGCCAGCATCTCCGCCGAGCCGGAACGGAAACGTTCAGTGTGTGATCATCCGGGCGCCGAGCAGGCGCTGGAACCGGGCGACCAGGTCCCGGCCCGCCGCGCCGTCCGCCGTGTACCGGATCTGCGTCCCGTTGGTGAAGTGCAGCGACACCGCCGTCCTGGTTCCGTCGCGGACGGCCCACGCCTGCCCGATCCACCCGGCGTGCACGAACCCGGGCCGCTCCCGTACCGGCGGCTTCTTCGGCAACAGCCACCCCCGGTACGAGGGGATCAGCAGGAACGGCAGCGTCACGAAGGCCATCACGTAGGCGACCGCACCGACAGCGGCGTGCAGCAGCATGCCGACCAGGAAGTACAGGAGCAGCAGCAGGGGCACGGTGGTGGTGGCGAGGATGACGGCGTCGGATTCGCCCAGGATGCGTATGGCGGCCCAAGCGGGCAGGGAGGTCAGGATCGCCAGTCCGAGCGCGATGAACAGCTTCTTGGTGCCGAACAGCCGGGCGCCCCAGCGCTCCAGACGGTCGCTCCAGGACTCGCCGTCGGCCGCGTAGCCGTCAACGGTGAACGAGAGCACCACGCGCCCGCCGGGCTCGGCACGCACCGCCTTGATCACTGTCATGCCCGGTTAGAGGAGGGAACGTTCCATTTCGTTCCGGCCCCGGCGAAACCCTCCTCGGCCGCGGCCGGACCTAGGCCAGCAGGTCGCGGGTGGCCAGGACGATGCCGTCCTCGTCGCTGTAGAGCCAGTCGCCCGGGCGGAACTCCACGCCGCCGAACGCCACCGGGACGTCCACCTCGCCCGCCGCGTCCTTGGCGCTCTTGCGCGGGTTGGAGCCCAGGGCCTTGATGCCCAGGTCCAGCGTGCGCAGCGCGGCGACGTCGCGCACCGCACCGTTGATCACCACGCCGGACCAGCCGTTGCGCACCGCCGCCCCGGCGATCATGTCGCCCATCAGGGCCGTCGCCAGCGAGCCGGCGCCGTCCACCACCAGCACGCGCCCCTCGCCGGGGCCGTTCAGCAGCTGCTTGACCAGGCCGTTGTCGTGCAGGCAGCGCACCGTCGCCACCGGGCCCGCGAACGCGGTGCGGCCCCCGTACTGGCGGAACTGCGTCTCGCAGCTGCGCAGCTCGTCCCCGAAGTCGTCGATCAGGTCGGCGGTCGCGAACTCCATGCCGGGGAGCCTACCGGTCAGTACCGCGACGCCGGGCGCCCGGGTCGCTCGGGGGAGTCGGTGGGACGGCCGATCAGCCGGGACAGCACGATCGCGGTCTTGGTGGCGGTGATGTTGTCCTCCCGGCGCAGCCGCTCCAGGGCCTGCTCCAGGTGCTGGATGTCGCGGGCGCGCACGTGCACCAGCGCGCTGGCGTCGCCGCTGACGGTGTAGCCGGCGACGACCTCCGGATGGTTGCGGATGCTGGCGTAGATCTCCTCCGGGGAGGTCGCCCCGGTGCAGAAGATCTCGATGAACGCCTCGGTGGTCCAGCCCAGCGCGGCCGGGTCCACCACCGCGGAGAACCCGGTGATCACGCCGTCCGCGCGCAGCCGGTCGACCCGCCGCTTCACCGCCGGGGCGGACAGGCCCACCGCGTCGCCGATCTGCGCGTACGAGGCGCGGCCGTTCTCCAGCAGCTGCGCAACGATTCGACGGTCGATCTCGTCAAGACGCAACGAACCTCTCCCTTGAAGTGCACTTTCTTCAATGGTCGGCGCCCTCATTGCGAACATACGCTGTAAGGGGAGCACCGGCCACCGTCCGGCGCCCCGGCATGCCGCATCGTGTCCACACCGCTTCGTTTGAGGAGGCTGCGTGTCTCGTACCGAACGGCTGCGGGCCCTGTCCGAGGAGCACGGCGCGCACACCTACCACCCGCTCCCGGTCGTGATCGCCGAGGCCGAGGGGGCGTGGGTGACCGACGTGGAGGGCCGCCGCTATCTGGACATGCTGGCGGCGTACTCCGCGGTCAACTTCGGGCACCGCAATCCGCGGCTGGTGGCCGCGCTCACCCGGCAGCTGGAGCGGGTGACGCTGGTCAGCCGGGCCTTCGACCACGACCAGTTCGGGCCGTTCGTGGCGGAGCTGGCCGATCTGTGCGGCAAGGACATGGTGCTGCCGATGAACAGCGGCGCCGAGGCGGTGGAGAGCGCGCTGAAGACCGCCCGCAAGTGGGGCTACGAGGTGCGCGGCGTGCCCGCAGACCGGGCCACGATCATCACGTTCGAGGGCAACTTCCACGGCCGGACGACCACGATCATCAGCTTCTCCACCGACCCGGAGGCGAAGAACTCCTACGGCCCGTACACGCCCGGCTTCCGCACCGTCCCGTACGGCGACGCGGCGGCGCTGCGCGCGGCCATGGACGACACCACGGTGGGCGTGCTGGTCGAGCCGATCCAGGGCGAGGCCGGGGTGAACGTGCCGCCCAGCGGGTTCCTGACCGCGGTGCGCGAGCTGTGCACCGAGTTCGGCGCGCTGATGATCGCCGACGAGATCCAGTCGGGGCTGGGCCGCACCGGCACCACGTTCGCCGTCGAGCACGAGAACGTCGTCCCGGACATGTACCTGCTGGGCAAGGCGCTGGGCGGGGGCCTTCTGCCGGTGTCGGCGGTGGTGGCCGACGCCGACGTGCTCGGGGTGTTCCGGCCCGGCCAGCACGGCTCCACCTTCGGCGGCAACCCGCTGGCCTGCGCGGTCGCCCGGGAGGTGATCGCCATGCTGCGGACCGGCGAGTACCAGCGGCGGTCCCGCGAACTGGGCGCCCACATGCACCGGCGGCTCGGCGAGCTGCCGTCCGACCTGGTGCGCCAGGTGCGCGGGCGCGGCCTGTGGGCGGGCGTGGAACTGCGCGGCAAGGCCCGGCCCGTCACCGAGCGGCTGATGGAGCTGGGCGTGCTGGCCAAGGAGACCCACGACACCACGCTGCGGCTGGCCCCGCCGCTGGTGATCGACCGCGCGGACCTCGACTGGGCCCTGGACCGGGTGGCCGAGGCCCTGTCCGCCGCCTCGTCCGCTTCGGTCCGCGAGGCGGTCGGTCAGACGTGACCCTGTAAGTCGCGAGCTCGACGAGGGCTTCCCGCAACGGTGTGGGGAGCCCTCGTCGCGTTGTACGCCGCGTCATGTGCGCGCGTTGTACGCCGCATCTGCGATGCCCGGTGTGACACGGGGACGTCCTCGTGGAATAGTCTATGTGGACTATTCCACGAGGAGTACCATGTCGAGACCCATCACACCGCTGGCGCTCACCGTGCTGCGGATGCTGTGCGACGGGCCCATGCACCCGTACGAGATGCAGCAGCGCATCCGGAAACACGGCTACGACCACTCCGTCAAGGTCACCCACGGCGCGCTGTACAACTCGGTCGAGCGGCTGGCCGCACAGGGGCTGATCGAGCCCGTGAAGACCAGCCGGGAGGGCCGCCGGCCGGAACGCACCGTCTACCGCATCACCGACGCCGGCCGCGACGCCGCGCACCGGCGGCTCGGCGAAATCCTGTCCGAACCCGTCGAGGAGTACCCCCTGTTCAACGCCGGGCTGGCGTTCATCAACCTGCTGCCGGCCGACGAGGTCGACATGCTCCTGCAGCGGCGGATCACCGCGCTTGAGTTCCTGCTGGGCGGGCACCAGACCGCCTATGAGGCACTGCGCAAGCGCGGCTTGGAGCGGTACAAGCTGCTGGACATGGAGCTGAACATCGCCCGCGTCCGCACCGAGCTGGACTACGTGCGAGCGCTCGTGGACGACCTCGCCGAGGGGCGGATGACCTGGGCCGACGACGAACGACCGACCACCCGTCACCAGCACGGTGACACCGCCGACGAGGAGACCTGCCAATGACGCGCTGGCGCGCGAACCCCTGGGCGATCCTGCTCACCCTGTCGCTCGGGTTCTTCATGACGCTGCTGGATCTGACGATCGTGAACATCGCGATCCCCAGCATGATCGACAAGCTGGGCGCGTCGCTGGACCAGACGCTGTGGGTGCTGAACGCCTATGTGCTGGTGCTGGCCGTGCTGCTGATCACCGGCGGCCGGCTCGGCGACCTGATGGGCAAGAAGACCCTGTTCATCGCCGGTGTCGCCGTGTTCACCGCGGCCAGCCTGGCGTGCGGGCTGGCCCCGGATCCGGTCTGGCTGATCGGCGCCCGGGCGGTGCAGGGCCTGGGCGCGGCGCTGCTGATGCCGCAGACCATGGCGATCATCATCGACACCTTCCCGCCGCAGCGGCGCGGCGCCGCGCTCGGCGTGTGGGGCGCGGTGGCCGGGGTGTCCACCGTCGCCGGGCCCACCGTCGGCGGCCTGCTGGTCACCACGCTGGACTGGCGGTGGATCTTCTTCGTCAACCTGCCGATCGGCGTGCTGGTGCTGGCCATGGCGGTGCCGATCCTGCCCGCGTCCGCCCGCACCGTGCGGCACCGCTTCGACCTGGCCGGGGTGCTGCTGGCCTCGGCCGCGCTGTTCTGCCTGACCTTCGCGCTCACCGAGGGCGAGAAGTACGAGTGGGCCGGGTGGATCTGGGCGCTGATCGGCGCGGCCGCGGTGCTGTTCGCCGTCTTCCTGGCGCACCAGCGCACCCGCCAGGACCGCGAGCCGCTGGTGCCGTTCACGCTGTTCCGCGACCGCAACTTCGCCGTGCTGACCTTCGTCGGCGCCACCGTGTCGGTCGGCATGATCGGCCTGTTCCTGCCGATGACGATCTACTTGCAGTCGGTGCAGGGCCGCAGCGCCCTGGCCGCCGGGCTGATCATGGCGCCGTCGTCGGTGATGTCGATGCTGCTGGCGCCGGTCGCCGGCCGGCTGACCGACCGGATCGGCGGCAAGTACATCCTGATGGGCGGGCTGGTGCTGTACGCGGCGGGCACGGTGTGGCTGGTGGCCGTCGCGGACGTGGACACCCCCTGGCCGGTGTTCCTGGCCCCGCTGGCGTTGTCGGGCGTGGGCATCGGCGGGGTGTTCGCGCCCATGACCACCGAGGCCTCGCGCAACGTGCCGCCCCGGCTGGCGGGCGCGGCCTCGGGCGTCAACAACACCATCCGGCAGATCGGGTCGGTGCTGGGCAGCGCGGTCGTCGGCGCCGTCATGCAGAACCGGCTGGCCGCGGCGCTGCGGGACGAGGCCGTGGCGCGGTCCGGCGCGGTGCCGGCGCAACTGCGCGAGAGGTTCGTGGCCGGGTTCGCCAACGCGGCCAAGGGCGGGCTGGAGGTCGGGGTCGGCCAGACGGGCGCGCACCAGCTTCCGTCGAACGTGCCGCCGAGCGTCGCACACCGGGTGCAGGAGGTGGCAGCCCAGGTGTTCGGCCACGGGTTCGTGCACGCGCTCGCGCCCACGATCGCGGTGCCCGTCGCGGCCGTCCTGCTGGGCGCGGCCGCGTGCCTGGGCGTCCGCGGCTACCGGGCGCCCGCCCGAACCGTGGACGCCGACACCACCCCCGCACCGCTCGCGGGCTGAACCGCACGCCGGCCGTCCCGGCGCTGCGGGGCGCCGGGGTCAGGCGATGCCCCGGTACTCGCCCTCGTAGAAGATCAGCGGCTTGCCGGACGGGTCGGGCATGTGCAGGGCGAGGACCTCGCCCACCACGATGCTGTGGTCGCCGCCGTCGTGCACGGCGTGCGTCCGGCACTCCACCGCGGCCACCGCGCCCGCGAAGATCGCGGCGCCGGTGGCCGCGCCGCGCCGGTGCTCCCAGCCGCGCAGCGGGTCGTCCAGCGGACGTCCCCGGGTGGCGAACCAGCGCGAGGCTTCCTGCATGTCCTCGGTCAGCACCGACACCGCCCACACCCCGGCGTCCAGCACCGCGTCGTGGAACCGCGCCGTGCGCTGCACGCAGATCAGCACGAGCAGCGGGTCCAGGGACACCGAGGTGAACGCGTTGACGGTCATGCCGTGGTCGACGCCGTCCGCGACCGTGGTGACGACGGCGACGCCGGTGGCGAACCTGCCCACCACCTGCCGGAACCGGAGGGGGTCGATGCGTGGTGCGGCGCCGTCGGGATCGGGGCGCGGCGCGCGGGGGCCACCGGGGTCAGTGCTCATGAGGCGAATACTCTAGGGCCGCTACCGGCGCTCGCGAGCGTGCCCGTGATCCATCTCACGCGGCGCGGCGTCCGGATCCGGGCCCTTTTCCGGCCTCGTGCCGGCCTGCGGCGCGGAGAGCGGGCCCCGGACGAGCCACTCCCCCGGCGGGCGGCGGGTCGGCTGCAGCGCCGCCGCGATGACCGCGCCGACGACCCCGCCCAGGATGAAGACGTATCCGGCGGCGGTGCCCGGGACCACCAGGTCGCCCTCGGACCGCTTGATCGACATCAACAGCACCGCGAGCCCCCAGGGCACGGCGAACACCACGCCGCCCAGCGGCGACCGCATCGCCCAGGCCGCCAGCCGCACCGCGGCGAAGTTCACCGCGGTCAGCACGATCGCCGCCACCGGCACCGCGCCGACCAGCCACCCTTGAGCGAACGACCCGAACAGCCCGAACAGCAGCCCGAGCACGCCGAGCGCCGCGTAGGCGGCCCCGGCGGCGACCGCCTCAGCCGACGACTCGGCCGACGACTCGGTCTCCGGCCCGGTCGGCGGCTCGCCTGCAGGCGCGGTGGGCCCGGCGTCCGCGTGCCGCACCGGGGGCGTCCCGGTCTCGGACGGCCGCCGGTCGTCGTCCCTGTCCACGCCCGCCAGCGTAGCCCCGCGCCACCGCCGCGGCGAAACGGCCACCCCCTGGGGGCAGGGTCCCTGGACGCCCGGGCGGCGGTCAGGCGGATCCGGCGCGTCCGGCCGGTTCGGCGAACAGGTCGGTCTCGCGGCCGTTGGGGCCGGCGGGGCCCGGCTCGCCCGCCAGCAGGATGAAGTACTCGGTGCCGAAGGCCTGCTGCCCCAGATTGTTCGACAGCGCGAAGAACGGGCCGACCTCGTCGGGCGCCACCGTGATCTGGGTGTGGTGCGCGCGCAGCGCCGCGATCTTGGCGGGCAGGTAGGCGCGGGCGTCCACCTGCGTGGTGACCAGGTGGTCGGGGACACCGGAGCCGAGGTCGTCCAGGCTGGCCACGCGCGGGAACGGCAGCCGCGCCTCGCGCATCACCGCGACGGCGCGCGCCAGCACCGACCGGGGCATGGCGTAGGCGTAGAACTTGGCCACCTGCCAGGGCTCGCCGCCGTCCTGGTACTGCGGGTCGGCGGCCAGGTGGAACGCCCGCCAGGTCACCCGGTGCGCCTGGATGTGGTCGGGGTGGCCGTAGTTGCCCCGCTCGTCATAGGTGACGATCACCTGCGGCCGCACATCCCGGATGATCTTCACCATCTCGGCGGCGGCCTCGTCCACATCGGCCCGCCAGAAGCAGCGCGGGTCGTCGTTGGACGGCGTGCCCATCATGCCCGAGTCGCGCCAGCGGCCCGGTCCGCCCAGGTAGCGCTGGTCGCGCACGCCCAGCGCGGCGCACGCCTCGGCGAGCTCGCCGATGCGGTACTCGCCGAGCCGGTCCTCCTTGTCGGCGGCCAGATGGCGCAGCTCGCCCGGGATGACCTCGCCCTCCTCACCGAGTGTGCAGGTGACCAGGCAGACGTGGGCGCCCTCGGCCGCGTACTTTGCCATGGTCGCCCCGGTCCCGATGGACTCGTCGTCCGGGTGGGCGTGGACGAACAGGATGCGCGGCTCCTTCATAGGATCCGAGCCTACTCACGACGCAAGCGTTGGTCGCGATCGCTGCAGGGGTGATACGGGGCACGCCCGGGTGCGCAGCGTCACCGCCGGGCGCCCCGCCACCGCTCCGCCTTCAGCGGCCGCGCCGGGTGCTAGTTACCGGTGTCCTGGTCGCCTCCGCTGCCGGTGCCGCCGTTGCCGTTGTTGCCTCCGGTACCGCCGTTGCCGCCGTTGCCGGTGCCGCCGTCGTCATCGTCGCCGGTGTCGCCGCCGTCTCCGCCGGGCAGACCGGTGTCGGGCGAGGACGGGGTGTGCGACGGTGTGAGCGTCGGCCGGGTGGGCCGGACCGGCGTGCTGGGCTCGGGGTTCGGACGGGTCGGCTCGGTGTCGCGCGCACGCGTCGGCTCCTCGGGCGTGGGCTCGGGCTCGTCGCTCTCCTCCGGCTCGTCGGTCGCGCTGTCGGTGACCGCCTCCGACGCGGGCGGGCTGCTCGGCGAGCCGGGCTCCTCATCGCCGCGGGACAGCATCACGATGCCGACGATCAGCGCCAGCACCGCGATCGCCGCGACGGCGGCCACGACCGGCCACCGCGAGGACCGGTCGTCGTCCGGGTAGCCGCGGTGCCGGCCCGGCGGGCGGCCGGGCGGCGGGCCCATCGGCCGCACCGGCGGCAGCGCGTCGCGGATCGCCTGGGTCTCGCTGACCGGCTGCTGCATCGGGCCGGTGCGGCCCATGACCCGGGTGGCGTCCGGGGCGCCGTGGCCCGCGGCCATCTGCGACCCCTCGGCCAGCAGCGAGGTGGCCTGCGCCGGGTCGTCCATCCGGGTCTGCGCCGCCGGACCGCTGCCGATCAGCCGCATCATCAGGTGCTGCGCGGTGGGCCGCCGGGACGGCTCCTTGGCCAGGCACGCCGCCAGCAGCGGCTTGAGGTCGTCGGGCACGCCGTCCAGCGTGGGCGGCTCGTGCATCACCCGGTTGATCACCGCGACCACCGTGTCGTCGCCGAACGGCGGGTGGCCGGTGGCGGCGAACACCATGGTGGCCGCCCAGGCCCAGATGTCCACCGCCTCGGTGAGGGTGGCGCCCGCCACCTGCTCGGGCGCCATGTAGGAGGGGGTGCCGATCGCCTTGGTCGCAGCGGTCTGCCCGGTGTCCAAGGCCCGCGCGATACCGAAGTCGATCACGCGCGGCCCGTCCGGCGCCATGATCACATTGTGCGGCTTGAAGTCGCGGTGCACGATGCCGGCCTGGTGGATGGCCACCAGCGCGGTCGTGGTGCCGATCGCCAGCCGCTCCAACGCCGCCCCGTTGAGCGGGCCGTCCTCGATGATCTGCCGGTGCAGCGACTTGCCCGGGACGTACTCGCTGGCGATGTACGGCTGGTCGCCCGCGACGTCGGCCTCCAGCACCTGGGCGGTGCAGAAGCGGGCGACCTGCTTGGCGGCCTGCGCCTCCCGGATGAACCGGTTGCGGGCCGAGGCGTCGGCGGCCAGGTCGGCGCGCAGCAGCTTGATCGCGGCCTGGGTGCCCGAAGACGGGTCGACACCGAGGTACACCACGCCCTGCCCGCCTTCTCCGAGCCGTTCGACCACGTCGAACGAACCCAGCCGCCGGGGATCACCCGGCTGCAGCTCCGGCATGGACCACTCCTTACAGCCCGCGACGACATATGCGATGGGGGAGCTTTGAGCTTACGCGAGCCCGGTGACGGGCACGGGCCGTTCCCCGCCCGCCGCGATCGCCGGCCGTCGGCCGGTGCGGTCGCCTGCGGACGCGTGTCGGCAACCCCGGTCCTGTCTAGAGCACTGCCCGCCCCGGTTCAACCGGCATGCCGGAATCGACCCCGGTTCCTGGTCACGTCTCGGTCACGTCTCGGTCACGTCACGCGCCGCGCCGCGGGCCGCGCGGCCCCGGTGCGGGGCACCCGTCACGCGCGATGCCCGCTCCGGCTGGCAGACTCGTAACGCGTGAGCGGCGCCCAAGGCGACCAGGGCCAGACCAGGGCTAACGGTGGGGAGACACGGCAAGTGAGCATCAGCTTTCCGCGGCAGAGCGCGCGTACGCGGCGGTTCACCCTCGGCGTCCCGCGGGCCTTCCAAGTGGCGCCGGACGGGTCGCGTGTGGTGTTCCTGCGCACCCGGGCGGGCGACGACCCGGTGACGTGCCTGTGGACGCTCGACCCCGCGTCCGGCGAGGAGCGGCTGGTCGCCGACCCGGCGGCGCTCGACCTGCCCGGCGAGCAGGACCTGCCGCCCGAGGAGCGCGCCCGCCGCGAGCGGGCCCGCGAGCAGGCGGGCGGCATCGTCGGCTACGCCGTGGACCGCGACGTGCGCCAGGCCGTGTTCACGCTGGCCGGGCAGCTGTTCCTCGCCGAGCTGGACACCGGGCGGGTGCGGAGCCTGCCCGCCGCCACCCCCGTGTTCGACCCGCGTCTGGACCCGGCCGGGCGGCGCGTGGCGTACGTGTCCGGCCGCACCCTGCGCGTGCTGGACGTGGCGAGCGGCGAGGACGCCGCGCTGGTGACGCCCGAGTCCGAGCAGGTGTCCTACGGACTGGCGGAGTTCATCGCGGCCGAGGAGATGAACCGCATGCGGGGCCACTGGTGGGCGCCCGACGGCGAGACCCTGCTGGCGGCGCGGGTGGACGAGACGCCCGTGCTGCGCTGGCACATCGCCGACCCCGCCAACCCCGAGCGGTCCCCGGTCGAGGTGGCCTACCCGGCGGCGGGCACGCCGAACGCCATCGTCTCGCTGGTGCTGCTGAAGCTGGACGGCCGCCGCACGGCGGTCGCCTGGGACCGCGGCGAGTTCCCCTACCTGGTCACCGCCGTGTGGGACGGGCACGGCCTGCTCATCGTCGTGCAGACGCGCGACCAGCGCGTGCAGCGGCTGCTCAAGGTCGATCCGTCGTCCGGCGAGACGACGCTGCTGCACACTCTGCACGACCCGGTGTGGACCGAGATCGTGCCGGGCGTCCCGGCGCGGCTGGGCAGCGGCGAGGTCGTGTGGGTCGTCGACGACCGGGACAGCGACACCCGCCGCCTGACCGTCGCGGGCAAGCCCGTCACCCCGCCGGGGCTGCAGGTGCGGTCCGTGCTGGGCGTGGAGGGCGAGACGGTGCTGTTCACCGCCTCGCAGGAGCCGACCGAGGCGCATGTGTGGTCCTACGGGCCGGACGGGGTCGTGCGGCTCACCGACGGCCAGGGGGTGTTCTCGGGCGTCCGCTGCGGCGAGGTGACCGTGCTGACCGGTTCGCGGATGGACCGGCACGGGGTGTCCACCGAGGTCCGCGGGCCCGGCGGCGCCGTCCACCCGATCGCGTCGCGGGCCGAGACCCCGGTGGTGGCGCCGCGGGTGGAGCTGCTGCGCGCCGGCGAGCGGGAGATCCGCACGGCCGTGGTGCTGCCGGCGGACTGGAAGCTCGGCGACGGGCGGCTGCCGGTGCTCATGGACCCCTACGGCGGCCCGCACGCCCAGCGGGTGCTGGCGGTGCGGCGCGCCTACAACGAGGCCCAGTGGCTGGCCGACCAGGGCTTCGCCGTCGTGATCGCCGACGGCCGCGGCACCCCGGCGCGCGGCCCGGCCTGGGAGCGCGCGGTGGACCGCGACTTCGCCGGGCCGGTGCTGGAGGACCAGATCACCGCGCTGGAGGAGGCCGCCCGCCGCCACCCCGGCGCGCTGGACCTGGGCCGGGTGGGCATCCGCGGCTGGTCGTTCGGCGGCTGGCTGGCCGCGCTGGCGGTGCTGCGCCGGCCCGACGTGTTCCACGCGGCGGTGGCGGGCGCCCCGCCCACCGACTGGCGGCTGTACGACACCCACTACACCGAGCGCTACCTCGGCCACCCGGACGAGGAGCCGGACGGCTACGCCGCCAACTCGCTGATCGAGGACGCGCCGCGGCTGGAGCGTCCGCTGCTGCTGATCCACGGCCTGGCCGACGACAACGTGGTGGCCGCGCACACGCTGCGGCTGTCCAGCGCGCTGCTGGCGGCCGGGCGGCCGCACACCGTGCTGCCGCTGTCCGGCGTCACCCACATGACGCCGCAGGAGGTCGTCGCGGAGAACCTGCTGAACCTGCAGGTGGACTTTTTGAAGAACGCGCTGGCCGAGCGCAGCGCGTGAGTCACCGCGAGGGCTCCCTCTCGCCGTGCCAGGAGGCCCAGAGCGCGGCGTAGGAGCCGCCCGCGGCGAGCAGCTCGTCGTGGGTGCCGAGCTCGGTGATGCGGCCGTCCTCCACGACGGCCACGCGGTCGGCGTCGTGCGCGGTGTGCAGGCGGTGCGCGATCGCCACGACCGTGCGGCCGTCCAGCACGGCGGCCAGGGTGCGTTCGAGGCGGCGGGCGGCGCGCGGGTCGAGCAGGGACGTCGCCTCGTCCAGCACCAGCGTGTGCGGGTCGGCCAGAACGAGCCGGGCCAGCGCGAGCTGCTGGGCCTGGGCGGGCGACAGCTCCTCTCCGCCGGCGCCCACCCGCGCGTCCAGGCCGGGGCCGTCCCAGTCGACGGCCCGCAGCGCCGCCTCGGCCTCGGCGTCGCCGACCGGCCGCGCCATGAGCAGGTTTTCGCGGACGGTGCCGTGGAACACGTGGTGGTCCTGGGTGACCAGGGCGACGTGGCCGCGCAGGTCGTCCAGCGGCAGGTCCACCAGCGGGACGGCGCCCGCGCCCTCGCCCACGGTGACGGTGCCGGCGCGCGGCCCGTCCACCCCGGCCAGCAGGCGTCCCAGCGTGGACTTGCCCGCGCCGCTCGGCCCCACCACGGCCAGCCGCTCGCCGGGGCGCAGCGTCAGGTCGACGCCGTGCAGGACGTCATGGCCGTCGCGGTAGGCGTAGTGCACGCCCCGGGCGGCCAGGCGCTCCCCGTCGGGCCGCGCGGTGCCCGGGGAGCGGTCGGGCGGGACCCTGCCTACGACATGGCCGACGCCCAGCAGCCGGGCCAGCGACGCGCCGCCCAGCTGCAGCTCGTCCAGCCAGGTGAGCAGCACGTCCACCGGGCCGACGAGCTGCTGCACGTACAGGGTCGCGGCGGTCACCTGGGCCAGCGACGCCATGCCGTGGATGTGCAGCAGGCCGCCGGCGAACACGGTGGCCGCGACCGGCAGCACGTAGGAGAACTCGGCCACCGGGACCAGCACGGTGCGCAGCCCCAGCGAGTAGCGCTCGGCGCGGTAGGACCGGTCGATGTCGTCGTCGCAGCGCCGCACCCGCCGCCCGGCCAGGCCCAGCGCGTCGACGGTGCGGGCGCCCTGCACGGTCTCGGTGAGCCCCTCGGTCAGCTGCGCCCAGGCGGCCATCTCGCGCCGGTAGGCGGCGCCGGCGCGGCGCAGGTACCAGCGCATCACGGCCCACAGCAGCGGGACGACGACCAGGCACGGCAGCGCCACCAGCGGCCCGGTCAGCACCAGCGCGCCCAGCGTGAACGCGATCGACAGCAGGGAGATCGCGATCTCCGGCGCGGCGTGCCGGACGGCGTTGGACAGGGTGTCGACGTCCCGGGACGTGCGGCTGAGCAGGTCGCCGGTCCCGGCGCGTTCGACGCGCGACAGCGGCAGCGCCAGCACCCGTCCGACGAAGTCCTCCCGCAGGTCGGCCAGGATCCGCTCGCCCAGCCGCGCGGACGCGTAGTAGGCGTAGCGGGTCAGGACGCCCTGCGCGACCACGAACCCCGCGATGGCCAGGGCGACGGTGTCGATGTCGGCGGCGCCGCGCTCCACCCCCTCCGCCAGGCCGCCCAGCAGCCGCGGGGTGACCAGCCCGGCCACCGCGGCCAGCGCGTGCAGGCCCAGCGCGCCGAGCAGGGCGCGGGGACGGCGCAGCAGCAGGCGCCGGGTGTGCGCGCGCACCTGCGCCGACGTCGCCACGGGCAGGATCTCGGAGCTCACGGCCGGTGGTCCTCCTGGGTCGTCATGCCGGCTTGTCGAAGACGGCCGCCCCGCCGGGCGCCGTCGGAAGGCGTGTCAGGGGATGTCCTCGCCGCGGGTGACGGCGGCGGCGTAGCGGGGCTCGGACGCCAGCAGGTCGCGGTGGCGCCCCTCGGCGACCACCGCGCCGTTCTCGACGAAGGCGACGTGGTCGGCGCGGTCGAGCATGAGCGGGCTCGTCGTGCACACCACGGTGGTGCGGCCCGCGCGGGCGGCGCCGAGCCGGTCGGCGATGCGCGCCTCGGTGTGCGCGTCGACGGCGCTGGTCGGGTCGACCAGCACCAGCACCTCGGGGTCGGCCGCCAGCGCGCGGGCCAGCCGCAGCCGCTGCCGCTGCCCGCCGGAGAACTCGCGCCCGGCCTCGGCGACGTGCGCGTCCAGGCCGACGGCCGCGGCGATGTCCTCGGCGGCGGCGGCCCGCAGCGCCGCATGCAGCGCCGCGTCGTCCACCGGGCCGCCGAAGCCCGGGGTGAGGGCGTCGCGCAGCGTCCCGGAGAACAGCAGGTCCTCGTTGACGGCGACGAGGATCCGCTCCCGCACGCCGGCGACGTCGCGCAGCGGGACGCCGCCGTAGGAGACCTCGCCGTCGGCGTGCCGGCCGAGGCGGTCGGCGATGGCCTGGGCGTCGCGCGGGTCGGCCGCGGCGACCGCGGTGAGCCGCCCGGGCCGCACGACCAGGCCGGACTTGGCGTCCGCCAGCTCGGCGGGCCCGGCCGGGGCGACGGCGCCGGTGTCCGGCAGGTCGGGTTCGGTGCGCAGCACCCGCACGACCCGCCCGGCCGCGACGTGCCCGCGGGTGAGCTTGCCCGCCGCCTCCCCGATCGTCTTCATCGGCGCGATAAGGAACACCGCGTACCCGTAGCCCGAGACCAGGTCGCCCACGCTGATGGCGCCGGAGGCGGCCAGCCGCGCGCCCACCCAGGTGACCGTGGCGAGCAGCAGCCCGAGCAGCAGGGTCTGGGCGCCCATGATCCGCGAGTCGGCCCACGCCACGGCCGTGCCCGCCCGGCGCACCCGCTGCGACTCGTCCCGGTAGCGGTCGGCGAACAGCGCCTCGCCGCCGATGCCGCGCAGCACCCGCAGGCCCGCCACCAGGTCGGTGGCCCGGGTGTTCAGCTCGCCGACCAGCTCGCGGTGGCGCTCCTCGCGTTCGCGCAGCGGCCGCAGCATCGGCCCGCCCACCGCCAGGAGCACCGGGACGCCGACCAGCACGACCAGGCCGAGCGGCGGCGAGGTGACCAGCATCAGGGCCGCCACCACGACGACCGCGGCGACGGCGCCGCTGCCGCGGGCCAGGATGTCCAGGCAGTCGCCGATGTCGTCCAGGTCCGACACGCCGACGCTGACCACCTCCCCGGCGCCGATCCGGCGCGGCAGCGTCCCGCCGAGCCGGGTCGCCTGCCGGGTGACGAGCTGGACGGTGCGGTAGGCGGCGGCCAGCCAGTTGTACACGGCCATCCGGTGCCGCAGCGTCGCGGTCGCGGCGACGCCGACGCCGAGGGCGAGCAGCACGGCCGACCACAGGGCCAGGGCGGACGCGTCGCGGGCCGTCACGCCGTCGTCGACCGCCCGGCCGATCACGGCGGGCAGGAGCGCCTGGCAGAGCATCCACCCGATGCCGAGGACCGCCCCGGCCAGCACGGTGCGCCACTGGCAGCGCGCCAGCCACAGCAGGTAGCGGGTTGGCGAGCGCACGTCGGGGGTGCCGGGGTCGGCGACCGGTAAGCGCTTCACGGGGCGAAGAGTATGCGGCGCCCATCCGGAGTTCGACTGGTTTTTGCGGCGCACATGGCCTGTTCCAGGGGCTATTGCGATGTTCCCTGGGTGCGGGCGGTCGACCGGAGACGCTAAGGTCGGTGTGTACGGAGCGGCCCCGCACCGCTCCCCTGAGCCGCGACCCGCCGACCGCCGCGATCGACGACCGCGATGCGCGCGCCGCGGTCCGGCCCGTGGTCGCGGGACGGTCGTCGTCCGTGGGAGCACCGTCCGTGGGAGCACCGTCCCTGCAAGCGGCAAGGTGCCCCGTGCCGTCAGACCGCCGACAGTCCGGAACCTCAGTGAGCACGATAAGCCAGCACAGCCGTCCCGCGGCGCCACCGGGCACCGAGGACAGGATCGACCTGCTCCTCATCGACGACGACCCCGGCAACGTCCGCGTGGTCGAGAAGATGCTGACCGAGGCCGGGCTGGACATCGGCATGGCCGTGGCCGACAGCCTGGACGCGGCGCGCCGCCGGCTGACCCGCCGCATCCAGTGCGTCTTGGTGGACCTGTCCACCCCGGGCATCGACCATCTGGAGGGGCTGCGGCAGGTGCTGGACATGGCCGAGCACGCCGCGGTGGTGGTGCTGACCGGCCTGGCCGACGCGCACCTGGGGGTGCGGGCGGTCGCCGCGGGCGCCGAGGACTACCTGGTCAAGCAGGAGGTGGACGGGCCGCTGCTGGCGCGCGCCATCCGCTACGCCATCGAGCGCAAACGCGCCGAGAAGAGCGAGCGGCGGCTGGTCGAGGCGCGCATCCTGGGCCGCGAGAACGCCCGGCTGGAGCGCGGCCTGCTGCCGGTGCCGCTGATCGACGACCCGTCCATGCGGCACGTCACCCGCTACCGTCCGGGCCGCCGCCGGGCCCTTCTGGGCGGCGACTTCTACGACACGGTGCAGACCGAGGGCGGCGCGGTGCACCTGATGATCGGGGACGTGTGCGGGCACGGCCCCGACGAGGCGGCGCTCGGCGTGCAGCTGCGCATGGCCTGGCGGACGCTGGTGCTGGCCGGGCACACCGGGCAGCAGCTGCTCGGCATCCTCGACACCGTCCTCGGCCACGAGCGGCGCAGCGAGGAGCTGTTCACGACGCTGTGCATGGTGACGGTGGCGCCGTCGCGCCGCACCGCGCGCATGCATCTGGCCGGGCATCCGCCGCCGCTGCTGTTCCGGCACGTCCCCGGCGGCTCCGGCGGGGAGGCCGGTATGGAGGTGGCGGCGCTGCCCGACTACGCGCACGGGCCGGCGCTGGGCCTGGTGCCGGGCGCGGAGTGGCCCACCACCGAGATCGACCTCGGCGAGTCGTGGGAGCTGATGCTGTACACCGACGGGCTGATCGAGGGGCGGGTCGGCGCGGGCCCGGCCCGGCTGGGCACCGAGGGCCTGGTCGACCTGGCGCGCAGCGCCCGCCGCCGCGGCTTCACCGGCCGTGCGCTGATCGACGAGCTGGTCAACGAGGTCGAGGCGCTGAACGGGGACGCGCTCACCGACGACCTGGCCGTCCTGCTGCTGTCGCACACGCGGTCCACCTGACGGCCGCGCCGGGGCCGAGGGCACAGCGGCGGAACACAGAAAGACCCGAATACCAGGGTCAAAGTTCCCTTACCACGTGTGAAGTCCCTCACGTTCCGGCCAGCATCAAATGGGCGAAATGCCCGGTCCCGCACGGGCTATAGCCATCGGCTATGGAAACAAGGCCCGTGATGACTTGGAACTCTCGCCACAGGCAGGCATAACTTCGCTGCGTGGCTATTGCGATACCCGCGATCTACCGGACGACGGTCGGCAAGAAGGCCGTCATGGCCGTCACCGGCGCCGTGCTGGTGCTCTACCTGATCGCGCACATGATCGGGAACCTGAAGATCTTCTTCGGGGCGGAGGACTTCAACCACTACGCGCACTGGCTGCGCACCATCGGGGAGCCCGCCGTCCCGCACCGCACCGTGCTGACGCTCATCGAGGTGGTGCTGGCAGCCTCGGTCGTCCTGCACATGTGGTCGGCGGTGTCGCTGGCCAGGCGCGCGTCCGCCGCCCGGCCGGTCAAGTACCAGGCCAAGCGCAAGTCGCACGCGCAGGGTTACGCCACCCACACCATGCGGTACGGCGGCGTCATCATCCTGCTGTTCGTCATCTGGCACCTGCTGGACCTGACGTTCCTGGTGGTCAACCCCAAGGACTCCGGCGCCACCCCCTACGAGCGGATGGTCGCCGACTTCGCCCCCGAGCGCTGGTACATCACGCTCTGGTACGTGCTGGCCGTGATCATGGTCGGGTTGCACCTGCGGCACGGCATCTGGAGCGCCTTCCAGACCCTCGGCCTGCGCACCTCCCGCGGCGACGGGCCGCTGCGCGCCCTGGCCACCGCCGTGGCCGCGGTGGTCACCGTGGGCTTTCTGGCCGTGCCCCTCTCGATCACCTTCGGATGGGTGAGCTGACATGACCGACGACGGCTTCTACACCACCGGCGACCCCATCGCCGACACCAAGGCCCCGGCCGGGCCCATCGAGGAGCGCTGGACCAAGCGCCGCTTCGAGGTCAAGCTGGTCAACCCCGCCAACAAGCGCAAGAAGACGATCATCGTGGTGGGCACCGGGCTGGCCGGCGGCTCGGCCGGCGCCACCCTGGCCGAGGCCGGCTACCACGTCGTCCAGTTCTGCTTCCAGGACAGCCCGCGCCGCGCCCACTCCATCGCCGCGCAAGGCGGCATCAACGCCGCCAAGAACTACCGCAACGACGGCGACAGCGTGTACCGGCTGTTCTACGACACGGTCAAGGGCGGCGACTTCCGCTCCCGCGAGTCCAACGTGCACCGGCTCGCCGAGATCTCCACGCAGATCATCGACCAGTGCGTGGCGCAGGGCGTGCCGTTCGCCCGCGAGTACGGCGGCCTGCTGGACAACCGCTCCTTCGGCGGCACCCAGGTCTCGCGCACCTTCTACGCCCGCGGCCAGACGGGCCAGCAGCTGCTGCTCGGCGCGTACCAGGCGATGATGCGGCAGGTCGACGCGGGCAATATCGAGCTGTACCCGCGGCACGAGATGCTCGACCTGATCATGGAGGACGGGCGGGCCCGCGGCGTCGTCGTCCGCAACCTGCTCAACGGGGAGATCAAGCACTTCACCGGCGATGCGGTCGTGCTGGCCACCGGCGGGTACGGCAACGTGTTCTTCCTGTCCACCAATGCGATGGGCTCCAACGTCACCGCGACGTGGCGGGCGCACAAGCACGGCGCGTACTTCGCCAACCCCTGCTACACGCAGATCCACCCGACCTGCATCCCCTACAGCGGCGAGCACCAGTCCAAGCTCACGCTGATGTCGGAGTCGCTGCGCAACGACGGCCGCGTCTGGGTGCCCAAGAAGGCCGGCGACAAGCGCAAGCCGGCCGACATCCCCGAGGACGAGCGCGACTACTACCTGGAGCGCATCTACCCCTCGTTCGGCAACCTGGTGCCCCGCGACATCGCCTCCCGCGCCGCCAAGAACGTCTGCGACGAGGGACGCGGCGTCGGCCCCGGCGGCCAGGGCGTCTACCTGGACTTCGCCGACGCCATCAAGCGCCTCGGCCGCAAGACCGTCGAGGCCAAGTACGGCAACCTCTTCGAGATGTACGAGCGCATCACCGGCGAGAACCCCTACGAGACGCCGATGCGCATCTACCCCGCCGTCCACTACACGATGGGCGGGCTGTGGGTGGACTACGACCTGATGTCCAACCTGCCCGGGCTGTTCGTGATCGGCGAGGCCAACTTCTCCGACCACGGCGCCAACCGGCTCGGCGCCTCCGCGCTGATGCAGGGCCTGGCGGACGGCTACTTCGTCCTGCCGGTCACCATCGGCGACTACATCGCCCGCAACAGCGACCTGCCGCCGGTCGACCCCGCGGCGATCAGCGAGGCCGAGACCCGGGTCCGCGAGCAGATCGACAAGCTGCTGTCGATCGACGGCGACCGCACCGTCGACTCCTTCCACCGCGAGCTCGGCCACATCATGTGGGAGTACTGCGGCATGGAGCGCACCGACGAGGGGCTGCGCAAGGCGCTGGAGCTCATCCCCGCCCTGCGCGAGGAGTTCTGGTCCCGCGTCAAGGTCACCGGCAAGGGCGAGGAGCTCAACAAGGAGCTGGAGAAGGCCGGCCGCGTCGCCGACTTCCTGGAACTGGCCGAGCTGATGTGCATCGACGCGCTGCACCGCACCGAGTCGTGCGGCGGCCACTTCCGCGCCGAGAGCCAGGACGAGGACGGCGAGGCCAAGCGCGACGACGAGAACTTCTCCTACGTCGCCGCCTGGGAGTGGGCCGGCGCCGGCAAGCCGCCCGTGCTCCACAAGGAGCCCCTCGAGTTCGAATACGTCAAGCCCACTCAGAGGTCGTACAAGTAATCATGAAGGTCACACTGCGCATCTGGCGCCAGAAGGGCCCTGAGGACAAGGGCGGAATGGTCGAGTACCAGCTCGACGACATCTCTCCCGACGCCTCCTTCCTGGAGATGCTGGACGTGCTGAACGAGCAGCTCATCCAGAAGGGCGAGGAGCCGGTCGCCTTCGACCACGACTGCCGCGAGGGCATCTGCGGCATGTGCTCGCTGGTCATCAACGGGACCCCGCACGGCCCCGAGCGCAACACCACCACGTGCCAGCTGCACATGCGCAAGTTCAAGGACGGCGAGGTCATCGACGTCGAGCCGTGGCGCGCCAAGGCGTTCCCCGTCGTCAAGGACCTGGTCGTGGACCGCTCGGCGTTCGACCGCATCATCGCCGCCGGCGGCTACATCACCGCCCCGACCGGCACCGCCCCCGAGGCCCACTCGGTGCCGGTGCCCAAGCCGGACGCCGACAAGGCCTTCGAGGCCGCCGAGTGCATCGGCTGCGGCGCCTGCGTGGCCGCCTGCCCGAACGGCTCGGCGTCCCTGTTCCTCGGCGCCAAGATCACCCACCTGGGTCTGCTCCCCCAGGGCCAGCCCGAGCGGTGGGACCGGGTCGTCAACATGCTGGAGGCCCACGACGCCGAGGGCTTCGGCGGCTGCACCAACACCGGCGAGTGCACGGTCGCCTGCCCCAAGGGCATCCCGCTGGACGTCATCGGCCGCCTCAACCACGACTACCTCAAGGCCACCGCGGGCGGGAAGAAGAAGTAACCCTCTCGCCGAAGCGCGCGTCCCGGCATTCGGGACGCGCGCTTTGCGCTTTTTCGCAGTCAGCGGGTGACGAGGGCTTCCACGCCGGACGGCAGGCTGCCCGCCTTGGCCGCCTCCACCAGGAAGGTCTCCAGGGTCTCCCGGAAGGCGCGGGCGGCGTGGGTGGGATCGACGTCCTTGCGGTGCGCCAGCGCGACCGTCCGCTGCAGGCCCGGATGGGGGCCGCGGCGGGACGCGTCGGGGCCGCAGTCGTCCAGCACCAGGGGCGTGCCGCGCAGACCGGGGCGTCCGGCCAGCACCATGCTCGGCACGACGGCGATGCCCAGCCCGGCCTCGACGAACCGCAGCACCGCGTCCATCTCGCCGCCCTCCACCGCGAAGCTCGGCTCGAACCCGGCCGCGCGGCAGGCGCCGATCGTCGCCTCGCGCAGGTCGTAGCCGGAGCGGAACATCACCAGCGGGCGGTTGCGCAGGTCCTCGATCCGCAGGTAGGGGCGGCGCGGCAGCATCCCCCGGTGCGCCCGGTCGGCGTGCTCGGCGGCCGCGGGGGACGCGACGACCAGGTTCTCGCGCAGGATGGGGGCGGTGTCCAGCGGCGGGTCGCCGTGCAGCGGAAGGATCACCAGCGCCAGGTCGAGGGAGCCGCGGGTGAGCTCCCGGACCAGGTCGCGGGAGCCGCCCTCCTCGACGATCAGCCGGATGCCGGGGTAGGCGTCGTGGAAGCGGCGCAGCACGTCGGCCAGCAGCCCGGCGCACAGCGACGGCGTGGCGCCCAGCCGCACCCGGCCGCGCCGCAGGCCGGCCAGCTCCTGCACCTCCAGCCGGGCGGTGTCGACGTCGGCGAGGATCCGCTTGGCCAGCGGCAGCAGCGCCTCGCCCGCCGGGGTCAGGGTGATGTTGCCGCGCGCCCGGCTGAACAGGGACGCGCCCAGTTCCGTCTCCAGCGCGCGGATCTGCTTGGACAGTGACGGCTGCGCCACGTGCAGGATCTCCGCCGCGTGGGTGAAGTGCCGGACCTCGGCCACCGCGACGAAGTAGGCGAGCTGCTGCAACTGCACCCTGCACAGGGTACGGCCCGCCGCAGCCGCGGTCGGCGACCACCCCGCCGCCGCCCCGCCTGCACCGTCCGCGGGCGGGCCCGGCGCCGGCGCCGTCCGCGTCCGCCGGGACCGGTGTCACGCTGTTCCGCCTTGCGGCGCGCGGCATCCTCGGCACCCGCGGCCGACCCGGCGGCGCCCCGCACAGCTCGGCCCGCGGCACCGCATGCCCGGGACGCGGCACCGCATGCCCGGGACGCGGGCGCCGGCGTCCGCAGGATCACCACCGCCGCCCGGCCATGTCGGCAGCTCCCGGGTGCCGTCACGGGCAGAGCGGCCCCCGCCGTGGCGCGGCGCCCAGGGGCAGCGGGTGCGCCGTCCCGGGTCAGCGGGCGTGGCGGCGCAGGGCCTGCAGGTCGTGGACGATGACGCGGCGGCGTCCCGTCTCGATCCAGCCGTGGCGGCGCAGCGTGCGCAGGGCCTTGCTGACCGCCTCGCGGGACGCGCCGACCCACCCGGCCAGCTCCTCCTGCGACAGGTTCAGCGTGATGCGCACGCTCTGGTTCCCGTTGCCGCGTCCGGCCGCGGCGCCCCGGCCGTTCGGCTCGTACGGGACGCCGAACCGCTCGGCCAGCTCCACCAGGCGCTGGGCGACCCGGCCGGTGGCGTCGAACATGCCGAACTCGACGCGCTTGCGGTCGGCGTCGCGCCACCGCTGGCACAGCATCCGCATCATCAGCAGCGACACCCGGCCGTTGTTCTGCAGGAACGCCATGAACTGCGGGGCGGTGAGGGTCAGCGCCCGCGCCGGCTCCAGGGTGGCGACGGTGGCCGAACGCGGCTGGCCGTCGATCGCGGCGACCTCGCCGAGCAGCGCGCCCGGCCCGCGCACCGCCAGCAGCGCCTCGCCGCCGTGCTCGCGGTGCGAGTACGCCTTGACCCGCCCGGCCAGCAGGACCGCCACCCAGGTGGACGGCTCCCCCTCGGCGAACAGCACCTCGCCGCGGGCGAATACGCGGACCCGGGAGCGCCGTTCCAGTTCGGCGCGTTCCGCGGACGTGAGCTCGGCGAGAAACGAACCGGGCTCCAGGGGGGCGTTCATATCTCCACGCTAGAGCGAACGACCCCACCTTGTGAGCAGTCGCCAAATCACGAATGCGTCACGCGTTGTGTGTACTTCTTCCTATTACCGCGCCCGCCGGCGGGGCAGACTCGGACCCGGTGTGCGCGGCCAGGTTGCCGCTGCGCGAACGTTCACGGTGAACGGCGGCACGGGCGGGCGGCGGCGACGGGGGCACGCCGCCCGCCGACCTCGCCGGGCCGAGCCGCCCGGGCCCGCCGCACGTCAGGCCGAGGGGGTGTCCTGCCCCTTCTTGACGATGCCGAGCTTGGAGCCGAGCCAGACCACCGGGTCGTACCGGCGGCCGACCACCCGCTCCTTCATCGGGATCAGCGCATTGTCAGTGATCTTGATGTGCTCGGGGCAGACCTCGGTGCAGCACTTGGTGATGTTGCAGAAGCCGAGGCCGTGGTCCTCCTGCGCGATCGCGCGCCGGTCGGCGGTGTCGGCCGGGTGCATCTCCAGCTCGGCGATGCGCATCAAATACCGCGGCCCGGCGAAGGACGGCTTGTTCTCCTCGTGGTCGCGGATGACGTGGCAGACGTTGTTGCACAGGAAGCACTCGATGCACTTTCGGAACTCCTGCGAGCGCTCGACGTCCTCCTGCTGCATCCGGAACTCGCCCGGCTTGGTGTCGCCCGGGTCGAACGAGGGGATCCGCCGCGCCTTCTCGTAGTTGAACGACACGTCGGTGACCAGGTCGCGGATCACCGGGAAGGTGCGCACCGGGGTGACGGTGACGGTCTCGTCCGGCGCGAACGTCGACATCCGCGTCATGCACATCAGCCGCGGCATGCCGTTGATCTCGGCCGAGCACGAACCGCACTTGCCCGCCTTGCAGTTCCACCGCACCGCCAGGTCGGGCGCCTGGGTGGCCTGCAGCCGGTGGATGATGTCGAGGACGACCTCGCCCTCGTTGACCTCGACGGTGTAGTCGCGCAGCTCGCCCTCGCCCGCGTCGCCGCGCCAGACCCGGAACTTGGCCTCGTAGCTCATCGGTCGCCCTCCTCGCTCTCGTCACCGGCGGCGGCCCCGACCTCGGCCGGCAGCTCCTCGGCGGTGAGGTACTTCTTCAGCTCGTCGGTCTCGAACAGCCCGAGCAGGTCGTCGCGCATCGGTTCCATGGGCTGCCGCTTGAGCTCGACGCGGGGATCGCCGGGGTCCCCGGCCAGGCGGACGACCAGGTTGACCTTGCGCCACTCGGCCGACATCTGCGGGTAGTCGTCGCGGGTGTGCCCGCCGCGGCTCTCCTGCCGCTCCAGCGCGGCCCTGGCGATCGCCTCCGACACCAGCAGCATGTTGCGCAGGTCCAGCGCCAGGTGCCAGCCGGGGTGGTAGCCGCGCCCGTCGTTCACCGCGACCGGCTCGACGCTGACGTTGCCGACGCGTTCGCGCAGCTTGTCCAGCGCCTCCAGGGCCCGCTTGAGCTCCTCCTCGGTGCGGATGATGCCGACCAGGTCGTTCATCGTCTGCTGCAGTTCGGCATGCACCGCGTACGGGTTCTCGCCGCCCTTGCGCTCCAGCGGCGCCAGCGCCTCGGCGGCCGCCGCCTCGACCGCCTCCTCGGTGACCGCCGGCCGGGCGTCCAGCGAGTCGACGTACTCGGCGGCGCCGAGCCCGGCGCGGCGGCCGAACACCAGCAGGTCGGTCAGCGAGTTGCCGCCCAGCCGGTTGGAGCCGTGCATGCCGCCGGCCACCTCGCCCGCCGCGAACAGGCCGGGCACCAGCGCCGCGGCGGTGTCCGGGTCGACCTCCACCCCGCCCATCACGTAGTGGCAGGTCGGGCCGACCTCCATCGGCTCGGTGGTGATGTCGACGTCGGCCAGCTCCTTGAACTGGTGGTACATCGACGGCAGCCGCCGCTTGATCTCCTCGGCGCCGCCCGGCATGCGGTCCACCACGGTGAGGAACACCCCGCCGTGCGGTGAGCCGCGGCCCTCCTTCACCTCGGCGTTGATCGCGCGGGCCACCTCGTCGCGGGGCAGCAGCTCGGGCGGGCGCCGGTTGTTGTCCGGGTCGTCGTACCAGCGGTCCGCCTCCTCCGGAGTGGTGGCGTACTTGTCCTTGAAGACCTCGGGGATGTAGCGGAACATGAACCGCTCGCCCTCGGAGTTCTTCAGGATCCCCCGGTCGCCGCGCACCGACTCGGTGACCAGGATGCCCTTCACCGACGGCGGCCAGACCATCCCGGTCGGGTGGAACTGGACGAACTCCATGTTCAGCAGCGTCGCCCCGGCCAGCAGCGCCAGCGCGTGCCCGTCCCCGGTGTACTCCCAGGAGTTGGACGTCACCTTGAACGCCTTGCCGATCCCGCCGGTGGCCAGCACCACGGCGGGCGCCTCGAACACCACGAACCTGCCGGTCTCGCGGACGTAGGCGAACGCGCCGCAGATCCGGTCGCCGTCCTTCAGCAGCCGGGTGACGGTCGTCTCCGCCCACACCTTGATGCGGGCCTCGTAGTCGCCGAACTCGGCGTGGTCCTCCTGCTGCAGCGCCACGACCTTCTGCTGCAGCGTGCGGATCAGCTCCAGCCCGGTGCGGTCGCCGACATGCGCCAGCCGCGGGTACTCGTGCCCGCCGAAGTTGCGCTGGCTGATCTTGCCGTCCTTGGTGCGGTCGAACAGCGCCCCCCACGCCTCCAGCTCCCACACCCGGTCGGGGGCCTCCTTGGCGTGCAGCTCGGCCATACGCCAGTTGTTGAGGAACTTGCCCCCGCGCATGGTGTCGCGGAAGTGGACCTGCCAGTTGTCGTTGGGGTTGACGTTGCCCATCGCGGCCGCCGCGCCGCCCTCGGCCATCACCGTGTGGGCCTTGCCGAACAGCGACTTGGAGATGACCGCGGTCTTCTTGCCCTGCATGCGGGCCTCGATCGCGGCGCGCAGCCCGGCCCCGCCCGCGCCGATCACCACGACGTCGTAGGCGTGCCTTTCGATCTCACTCATGACCTGCTCCCCGGTCCCGTCCGGTCGCCTCGGCGGCGCGCCGCCGCGCCGCCCTTCCTCCGCGCGCGCTCCCCGCTCGTCCGCTGCGCTCCGGTGCGGCGCCGCGCGGCCGTGCCCGTGCTGTGCACCATGCCCACCCTCAGTTGATGAACCGCAGGTCGGAGATGGTGCCGCTGGCCACGAGCATCACGTAGAAGTCGGCCACCACCAGCGACCCCAACGTGATCAGCGCGTACTGGCCGTGCCGCTGGTTCAGCTTGGAGACCTGCTGCCACATCCAGTACCGCACCGGGTGCTTGGAGAAGTTCTTCAGCCGTCCGCCGACGATGTGCCGGCAGGAGTGGCACGACAGCGTGTAGCCCCACAGCAGGATCACGTTGACGAGCAGGATGAGGCTGCCCAGCCCCACGCCGAACCCGCCGTCGGAGCCCTGGAAGGCGCGGATCGCGTCGTAGGTGTTGATCAGCGAGATGACCACGGCGGCCATCCAGAAGTAGCGGTGCAGGTTCTGCCCGATCAGCGGGAACCGCCGCTCGCCGGTGTACCTTGTGTGCGGCTCGGCCACCGCGCACGCGGGCGGCGAGGCCCAGTACGACCGGTAGTACGCCTTGCGGTAGTAGTAGCAGGTCAGCCGGAACAGCAGCAGGAACGGCAGGGACACCGCCGCGAACGGGATCCAGCCCCTGGTCACGGCGGGCAGGAAGGTGCCGAACTCCGCCGCGTCCGCCGTGTGCCCGTTCTGCGTGACGTTGTTGCAGATCTCGTTCAGGCACGGCGAGTAGAACGGCGTCAGGTAGTGGTACTCGGGCACGAAGAACGCCGCGCCCCAGAACGCGCGTATCGTCGCGTACACCACCCACGCCGTGAAGACCACCAGCGTGGTGATCGGGTAGACGCGCCAGTTGTCCCGCCGGAGAGTCCGTTCCTTGATCTTGGCGCGCGCTTTGGCGGGCGCCTCCACAGTGCTCATCGCTCGCGCTCCTGAGTTCGGGTCTTCGGGTCCCCGTACCGCGGGCCGCGCGCCCGTGCGACCGCCGCGCCTCGCCACGACAGGCGGTGACGCCTCGTGCGCGCTTTCCGGTCAGGCGACCTTACGCCACCACACTGGCACTGTGACATACATAACAGCCACCCCTTCATGTGAGCTGGGACACACATTTCGGAGGACCGCAATCTCAGGAACCCATAACCAGGAGTTATGGCGCACGGGAATCGAGACAAGCGCGAACAAGCATCGCGTCACCGCCCCCTCACCCGCCGCCATACCGGAGCCGCTGCGGCGGGCGCCGCCCCCGGCCGTCGCCGGGCGCACGAATGCGCGGCCGTTTGGGGACGCGCGCCGTTTGCGACACGCTGAGATCCGCGGTACCTGCCTAGACTGACAGACATTGACAACCCAACGCCCAGGCAGGGCCTGCCGAAACGGGACCGATGAGCGACAACGACCCCGGACGCGACCACCTTGCGGAGGACCCCGCCACCAGCGAAGCCCCGGACGCCACCCGCGCCACAAGCTCCACGGACGACGTCCCCCAGGGCACCGGCACGACCACGCCCGGCACTAAACCGGCCGACAGCACGGCGGCCGAGAGCGACGGCACAGCCACTGACCCGGCATCAGCCAGTGAGGCGGCCCCCGACGCCGGGGCGCCCGAGGGCGGCGATGCGGCCGGTGACGCCCAGGGCGATGCGAAGAAGACGGCCACCGCAACGGTCGGTACCGCGGGTGACGCTCCACAGGGCACCGACAACACCACGTCCGACGGCAAGGCGGCCGACGACAAGGCGGCCGAGAGCAGCGGCACGGCTGGTGACCGGGCACCGGCCAGCGAGGATGCTTCCGGCACCCGGGCGCCCGAAGGCGGCGATGCGGCCGGTGACGCCCAGGGCGATGCAAAGAAGACGGCCACGGCAACGGCCGGCGCCACGGGTGACGCTCCACAGGGCACCGACAACACCACGTCCGACGGCAAGGCGGCCGACGACAAGGCGGCCGAGAGCAGCGGCACGGCTGGTGACCGGGCACCGGCCGGCGAGGATGCTTCCGGCACCCGGGCGCCCGAAGGCGGCGATGCGGCCGGTGACGTCGAAGGCGGTGCGGAGAAGGCGGCCGACGGTCCGGAAGACGGCGGTCCGGGCGGAGGCGATGGGCGGCGTCAAAGGCGGCGTCGGGTGTGGCGGCGGGTCGCCGTGGGCGCGACGGCGCTGGTGGCGGTGGCGGCGATCGGGGCGGGCTGGCTCTACGCCGACCTGATGGGCGGCATCGAGAAGAAGGACATCACCGAGGAGCAGCTCGGCACCGACCGTCCCAAGAAGCTGAACAAGTCGCTGAACATCCTGCTCCTCGGGTCCGACAGCCGCGAAGGGGACAACGCCCGCTACGGGGCGGCCGCGGGCATGACGGGGGCGCGGTCGGACACCGCGATCCTGCTGCACCTGTCGCCCAACCGGGACCAGGCCGTGGGCATCAGCTTCCCCCGCGACTCGATGGTGCAGATCCCCGAATGCAAGAAGGAGAAGGGCGGCACCGTCCCGGGCCGGTTCGGCATGCTCAACTCCGCGTTCGCGTTCGCCGGGCCGACCTGCACCTGGAAGACGCTGGAGAAGCTGACCGGCATCCACATCGACCACTTCGTGCAGGTGGACTTCGCCGGGTTCAAACGGGTGGTGGACGCGCTGGGCGGCGTGGAGATCTGCGTCGACCGGCCCGTCAACGACCCTCGCGCCGAACTGGTGCTGAAGGCCGGGAAGCAGACCGTCAAGGGCGAGGAGGCCCTCGGCTACGTGCGCGCCCGCTACAGCCTGGGCAACGGTTCGGATCTGGAACGTATCGAACGGCAGCAGCGGTTCATGGCGTCGGTGGTCGACAAGGCCACCAGCAGCGAGGTGCTGACCGACCCGGCCAAGACCTACAAGTTCCTCAAGGCCGTCACCGAGTCGGTCACCACCGACGACGGCCTGGACCTGTCGACCATGCGGAAGCTGGCCGAGGGCGTGCGCGGGATGAGCGCGGGCCAGGTGCGGTTCGTCACGGTGCCGGTGGAGCGCTACGCCCCCGATCCCAACCGCGTCCAGTGGAACGAGGAGCTGGCCAAGCCGCTGTTCGAGGCGATACGGCACGACAGCGAGCTGCCCGCCGAGCAGCCGGCGGCGCCGCGGCCCGCGACGCCCGAGCCCAAGGACGTGAAGGTGACGGTGGTGGACGCGGGCGGCAAGAACGTCGAGCGCGTCGCGCGGCAGCTGAAGAACCGCGGGTTCGACGTGGACAAGAAGATCGACAAGCGCCCGAAGGCGGCGGACAGCCGCATCGTCTACCACTCGTCCGCCGAGGCCCAGGCGTCCGCGCTGGCCGCCGCCGTCCCCAACGGCGTGCTGACCGCCGACGCCTCCGCCCCCGCCGACCGGGTCACGCTCGTCGTCGGCACGAACGGCGTCCGCCTCGCCCCGCCCGCCATCGACAAGATCACCGGCGGGGTCGAGGCGGGCAAGAACCTGTGCACGTGACGGGAGCGGGCGGCTCCGGCGGCGTCAGGCGTGCACGAGCACGCCGGCGAGCGTCCCGAGGAGCATGAACGGGCCGAACGGGATCGTCGCGCCGCGGGCGGCGCGACGGAGCACGATGAGGGCGATCGAGTAAAGGCCGCCGAAGACGAACATGGCCAGGAAGCCGAACATCCAAGCGTCGGAGCCCAGCCACCCCAGGTACAGGCCGATCACGCCCGACATTTTCACGTCCCCGAGGCCGAGCGCGCGGGGCAGCACCACCCATTGGAGGGCGAACAGCCCCCACAGGACGCCGCACCCGATGAGGGCGTCCACGAACCGGTCGCCGCCGTCGTCGGTGAACGGCGCCGCCGCCCCCAGCAGCGCCGCACCGATGGGGTAGGACGGCAGCGTCAGGGGGTCGGGGAGGCGGCGCAGGGCGATGTCGACGGTGCCGAGCACGGTGCCGACGCAGGCCAGGTAGGCGAACGCGACGAGATCGGGCCGCAGGCCGATCCGCCAGACCAGCAGCGCCAGGGCGACGACCCCGGCGAGGACCACCGGAACCGGCCGCCGCCGGACCGGTTCCGTCCAGTCCGCGCGCAGGGACCAGGCGCTCCCGGCAGGGGATTCACCGGTAGGGGATTCAACTGACGCGTCGCTGCTCACCCGCGCATCCTCCCATCTTTCCGTTCCCCCTCCCAAGCCCCGATCACAGGCCCGGCGCCGGGCGGTCGCCGCGCATTCGGCGGGAATGGCGCGGAGAATGCGCTGCAGCGGGACAGGGCCGCCTTGTCCCGCACGGTCGCACGCAGATAAGGTCGGCTTTATGTCCGGAGATAATCGGGGGGAAGCGTCCACGGCGACGCGAAATGACGTCCCCACGGAGGAATCCGCGAAGAATTCGGCGGAGGCGGAGTCCGCCGGGGGCGCCCGGGAGAAACTCGCCCGCCGGTCGGCGTACGCGATCGCGCTGGCATTCTTCGTGCTCTATGCGGGCTACTCGCTGCGCCGGCATTACCTGCTGCGGACCTCCGGGTACGATCTCGGGATCTTCGAGCAGGCGGTGCGCGCCTACTCCCGGTTCCAGGCGCCGATCATTCCCCTCAAAGGGCCGGACGTCCATGTGCTGGGCGACCACTTCCATCCGATTCTGGTGACGCTGGCGCCCTTCTACCGGATCTGGCCGGGCGCGCAGACCCTGCTGGTGGCGCAGGCCCTGCTCATCGCCCTTTCCATCGTGCCCGTCGCCCGGCTGGCGATCGTCCGGCTCGGCGTCGGCGTCGGCCTGTGGCTGGCGGCCTGCTACGCGCTTTCCTGGGGAATCCAGGGCGCGTTGGGATTCGATTTCCACGAGATCGCCTTCGCCGTTCCGCTGCTGGCGCTTGCAATGGTGGCGCTGGTGGAGCGGCGCTGGCGCGCGGCGGTGGCGTGGACGCTGCCGTTGCTGCTGGTCAAGGAGGACATGGGGCTCATCGTCGCGGCGATCGGCGGATATCTGCTGTGGCGGGGGCGGCGCCGGGCGGGCGCCGCGCTGGTCGTCGCCGGACTGGCCGCGGTGGTGCTGACGGTCAAGGTGGTCCTGCCGTTCTTCAACGACGGGCGGTTCAGCTATTCGGTCTATCTCGATCCGGACAAAAACCTGTGGTCGCTGGCGCTGTCGTTCCCCGCAGGGCTCGTCGAGCAGCCGCGCAAGCTCGTCCTGCTGACATTGCTGCTGTTGCTCACGGGAGGCGCCGCGGTGCGCACCCCGCTGGCGCTCATCGCCGTTCCCGTACTGCTTTCCCGGCTGGTGTCGACCAATCCGGTGCACTGGGAGGTCGGCCGGGTCCATTACAACGCGGTGCTGATGCCGATTCTGTTCGTGGCGCTGATCGAGGTGCTTCCCGCGATGATGGCGGACGGGCGGCTGCGCATGCGGCTATGGCGGCGGACCGCCATCGTCTTCCCCGGCATTTTCGCGCTCATGATGCATCCGACCCCGTGGGGGATCACCAATCCGCAAAACTACGCCGACACCCCGCACTCCGCGGCGGGGCGGCGCCTGCTGGCGATGGTGCCCGACGGCGCGGCGGTGGCGGCCGGGAACTCCCTGGCGCCGCACCTCACCGGCCGGTGCCGGGTGGTGATCTTCCCGCCCTTGCACGGCGAACGGGTCGACTGGGTGGTGACGGACACACGGGTCAAAACGATCCCGCACAAGTCGGTGAACCAGGAGAGCGCGGCGCGGGCGGGGCTGTGGCCGCCGACGGCCGAACAGGTGCACGGCGCCCTGCGGGCGCTGCCATCACAGGGATTCACCAAGGTGGCCGAGGACGACGGCGTGGTGCTCTACCGGCGCACGGCCGCCGCGCCCTGACGGGGCGTGTCCTTGCGCGGCCGCCGCCACACGGCCCGCACGGCGAGCACCGCGGCCGCCACCAGAAGCGCATTGCGAAGGGTCAGCACGGCGTTCGGCAGGAACCTGCCTTCGTTGAGCAGCCTCCACAGGATGGGGTATCCAAGGTGCGTCAGCGCGGCCGCCGCCAGGACCATCGCTGCCGGGAGCCGCTGCCGGGAACCCGCAGTCGCCAGGCACGCCGCGGCGACGCCCAGCACCCAGATCAGGTACTGCGGCGACAGCACCCGGCCGCCCACCACCAGGACCAGGACACCGGCCAGGACGGCGTCGGCGCCCGCGGCCGGGGTCCACTCCCGCGGGTCGCGGCGCAGCACCGGCACCGCGAGCAACACCAGGCCGACGACGGTGATCACCAAGCTCGCCGCGACGGCGGCGCCCACCCCCGGCCCGACGAGCTCCCAGGACCCGTACTGGTAGCGGACCTCCCCCGTCCAGCCGAACAAGCGCGCCACGTTGATCGGGGTGGCGGCCACGGCCTCGATCTCCGCACCGCGGTCGCGCTGGGCCCGCAGGAAGCTCCACACTCCGTCGCCCGCGATCGTGACCGCGCCCGCGACCAGCGCCCCGGTCGCGGCGCACGCGACGGCCACGCGGACCGCCGTGCGGTCGCGGCGCAGCGCGAACGCCAGCGCCACCGGCCACGCCTTCATCAGCGCGCCCACCGCCATCAGAACGCCGAACAGGCGGTGGCGGCCGGGCCAGAGCAGCGCCGCCACGACCGGGATGGTGACGAAGAGGTCGAAGCGGAACAGGCAGATCGGGCCGAGCAGGAAGATCCCGGTGATCCAGCACCACGCCCCCGCCGGTGCACGGTCCTTGCTCCGCAGCAGGCACAGGATCGCCAGGTCGGCGGCCAGCGCGCACAGCATGAAGGTGATCCCGTACTGGCCGCCCAGCACCCTGGGCAGTAGGAGCGGCAAAACCGCCAGCGGCGGGTACTGCCAGCGCGCGTCGTCGCCGGGGAACCGCCCTTCGGCGAGGGCGGGGCCCCACTCGTGGTAGAGCACCACGTCGCTTATGGTGCTGCGCAGCGGGTAGCCGGGCGAAAAGCAGATGGCCAGCATGAGCAGCCGGGTCAGCACCCATGCCCAGATGAACCGGTCGCCGGCCCAGCGCCGGCCGGGGCGGGCCGTCCACCGGAGCGTCGTCGCGCCCCCGGCCTCGGGCGCGGTGGCCGAGCCCTCAGGGGCGCGCACGGAGACCTCCGAACCGGCGTCGTCGGTCATCCTGTCGCGGCCTCCGCGCGCGCGTCCCCGGCGGGCTTCCCTCGGGAGCGGCGTCGACGCAGGCGGGCGAACAGCAGCATCGTCACCTCGTAGGCGGCGGTCGCGTAGAGGGTTCCCAGGATGAAGTCGATGACGTAGTGCTCGGCGAAGTAGACGATGCCCAACCAGACCGAAATCGGGTAGAGGCTCAGCCACCAGACGCGCCGCCAACCGAAGCATCGGCCCATGAACAGCAGGAACAGCGTGGGGTATGCGGCGTGAAGCGAGGGCACCGCCGCTACCGGATTGGGCGAGATGCGGTCGTAGATCGAGCTGTAGCTGTGCACGCCCAGGGACGCCCAGACGTCCCCGGCGATCCTGTCGACGGGTGGGATGGCCCCCTGTTCGGATGCCATCCACGGCGGCGCCGCGGGGAAGGCCGCATACGTGAGAAACGCCGAGAACGACAGGACCAGCAGGCTCACAACGAACGGGCGGTAAAGCGCGGGACGCCGCCGCCACAGGTAGAGCGCCAGCACGGCGGGCATCGGGAAGTGCAGGATGTAGAGCAGGTAGAGGTAATAGTCGAACCAGCCGACCTGCCCGTCCCACAGGTGCGACTGGAGCCAGACCGTCGGCAGCGTCCCGCCGAACAGCCACTCGTCCACTTTGATCATCTCGTGCACGTGCACGTTGCCGCTGAGGTCGTCGGCGATCGCACGGAAGGAGTCGTAGACGGCCACCAGACCGACGAACGGGCCGAAGTGCGTCAGGTAGGCGCGCGCCTCGCCGAGCAGCGTGAACACCGCCAGCAGCAGGAGGAACAGCAATTCAGGCTGCCAGAGGGGCAGCCTCGCGAGCACGACGACGACCAGGAAGGCCAGCGCGGTGAGCCGGGCCAGGGCCTGCAGCAGCGCGGTGACGGTCAGCTGAGCGGACAGGCGCGAGAGCATGGTGCGGCGGCCGGAGCGGCGGGCCTCGGACCGGTCGTCCGCATCGATGCCCGGCTCGGCCATGCTCCCCATGGCGCGCAAGGCTAACCTCGCCGAGGGTTGAAACGGAGGGCCCTTGGTCCTGAAAGCACCGTTCGCGGGCATTGGGCCCTCGGGCCCAGTGTGAACCCGCCCTGCGGGCCGTTGGACGTGGTCAGCGGCGGACGAGGACGGTTGCCAGGCGGTCCCGGTACAGCACCCGCCACGACGGGCTCTGTGTGAGGATCTCGGTGAGCGCGGTGCCCGTCTCCCACACCACGACCTCCACCCGGTACCGGTCGAACGTCGTCTGCCAGCGCGCGTCGCCGTACCGCACCTTCTGGAAGTTCACCGCGAACTCGGTCGGATACATGTCGTAGCGGTCGTCCATGAATACCCGCTGCCGCGGCCAGTACCGGTGGATGACGTAGCCGGCCCACCCGGTCGTGGTGAACAGGCGGCGCCCGAGCAGGCCCTGCTGTTCGACGGTGCGCATCGCGGCGACCGGGTACCTGCTCAGGTCGAACGACGGCCGGGACAGTTCCGACCGGGCCGGCGGGACGGCGAGCAGCACCACCGCGGCGATCATCGCGACGTCCAGGCGGGGACGGCGGACGGGCGGCGGGGCCTCGGGCAGCAGCCGGGCGGCGATCGGCAGGCCGACCAGGGGGGCGACGGCCGCGTTGCGCAGGGCCCACAGGCCGAGCAGCAGGAACGGCAGCGACACCAGGACGTCGCGCCTGGTCGGGCGTTTGCGGGCCAACGCCAGCACGGCGGCGAAGACGGCGATCCAGACGGCGAAGGCCGCACCCGTCAGCGTGCGGAAGTCGGGCGACTTCCACTCCTGGACGTACTTGAGGGCCTCGCCGTGGGTCAGCAGCTCCACGGGGAACAGCACCAGCCCGGCCCCGTACGGGTTGAGGAAGCAGACCGCGAACGCCAGGACGGTCGCCTGCAGGAGCCGACGTTCCCGGCCCTGCCAGGGCCGGTGCCCGTCGGCCCAGCGGCCGAGCAGGTGCAGGGCCAGGTAGGCGAACCCGAGTGCGAAGCTGCCGTGGCAGTTGGCCCACAGCCACATCAGCGGCGGCAGCGCGACCAGCGGGCGGCGGCCCGCCGCCGAGTCCGGGATCTCGACGATCCACAGCAGCGCCAGGAACGCCAGGATGCCTGCGAACAGGGGCCGCTCCACCCAGTACAGCGTCGAGACGAACAGTGCCGGAACCAGCACGACCACCGTCCGGACGCGGCCTCCGGAGGCCCGGACGGCCAGCCGGTAGGCCAGGTACGCGCAGGCCGCGCCGAGTATCCCGCCCAGCACTCGGATGCCGTTCGGCCCCACCGATTCGTAGAGGCCCGCGTACAGGACCTCCATCAGCCAGGACTGCGCCACCCAGTCGGCGCCGGGGACGGTGTAGGAGTAGATGTCGGAGTGCGGCACACCGTGGTGTTCGAGGATCCAGCGTCCGGTGCGCAGGTGGGTGAGGAACGAGTTGTCGTCGAGCTGTTCGAGCCCCGCCGTCCATCCCAGGACGATCCAGATCAGCGCGGTCCGGACACGTGCGAACGCGGACCGGGCCGCGGCGGTGTCGGCGGGTGCGGTCTCCTCGGGGTGTGGGCGCGGATTTTTCTCGTCGGTGTAGGAGGTGTTCACCTGACCGCGTTTCTCCCGTTGGTGGTGGGAAGGTCCCCTGCCCCGTCGTCCGTCCCGGTGTAGGCCGGACCCTAGTGGGGCGGCCGTCCGGACTCCAGGGCCCCGGGACCCAACCGCCTTCCCCGGCTCAGCCGGTCGAGCGCAGGCGGCGCACCGCACGGAGCAGGCGGCGGGCCGCGCGCAGCAAATTTCAGCCGCCCGCGGTCCCGGCGAGGGCCGCCGCGAACCCGCTCCACGCGGACCGTCGGGGGTGCGGAACCGGAACACCCCGGAGCGGCCGGCGATCCCGGGCCCGGTGCCCACCGCGTCCGTCCGCCCGACGACCACGCCGGGGGCGCGGGCGCCGCGCAGCTGCAGCCGCACCCGCTCGGCCAGCGCCCACACGCCCGCACCGCAGACGAACAGGCCGAACAGCACACCGACCACAGGTTTGATCATCGCTGCTCCGCACCGCCGGGCATCGGTTCACCGGCACGCCTCAAGGTTGCTGTAGATCCGCCTGCCCTTGGCGGTGGGCGCGCCGAGGTACTGCGCGTCCTGCGCGGCCCGGTCGGTGGTGGAGATCGCGAGGTTGGCGCCGATCTTCACGCGTGAGCCCACAGACCCAAGATCGACCCCAAACCGGACAGTGGGCCGTCAACCACTCAGGTGGCCGCCCCACAGCAGGAAGCACATCACGACGCCCATGGCGAACATCAGCACGGCGGCCGCGATCTCGGTCACGGGGTGGGCGTACAGGCGCGCGTCGGAGGGATCGCGGGCGTCGTACATGACGCGCACGCGACGTCCCGGGGGCCGACGCAGGTTGCTGTGGGCGGTGAACACCCGCTCGCGCGCGTCCAGGTCGGTGAAGCGGATCGTCAGGTCGTACTCGTCGAAGGCGTCCGAGCACGTCTCCACGACGCCCTCGGTGACCTCGGCGCGTCCACGGAACCGGAAGGCGGCCACGAGCGAGACGGGCGCGGCCAGGACGAGCCCGGGGCCTCCCACGACCAGCACCGCCGTCCGCAGCCACCCGTCGGGCACCAGCGACAGCGCACCCGACAACGCGTCGAACAGCACCAGCAGCGCGACGACGAGGGCGGCCAGGAGCAGCAGGCGGCGCCGCCGTCCGCGGAACACGCCGCCGGTCACGGCACCGTGCGGGATCGGCGGGCGACCGACCAGCCGCCGGTCAGGGCGCCGACGCAGGCGGCGCCGAGCGCCGCCAGCGCGACCGGTGCGCGGCCGTCGCCCAGCGCGCCGGCCTGCGTCACGACGGTGGCCAGCACGGGCCCGGCGCACACCAGCAGGTGGAACCTCGCCGCTCCGTCGCCGGGGCCGTCCAGCCGGCGGGCCGCGATCCGCCCCCCGACCAGCCCGAGGACGCCGTGCAGCACCACCGCGGCGGCCGACGACGTCCAGTAGAAGCCCGGGCCCACCACGGCACCGGGCGCCGCGACCGCGACGACGGTGACGGCGACCGCGGCCGCCGCCGCGCCCGCCAGGGTGACGAGGCCGCCCAGCAGGACGGTCCCCGGACCGCTTCGAGACCGCACCGAAAAAACTCCGTCTCCGGTCGTGCCGGTCATACCGATCGGGCTAGTGATCCAGCCGGAAGGAATCGAATATCACCGGCAGCCGGGAACGCGCGGCACCGTTCTGCGGTGAACGCAGCATGAATTCCAGAAGAACGCCGTCGTCGGTGAGCGCGTAAAGACCCAGCAGCGTGAACGGGACGCTCGCGCCGCTCTGGTCCTGCATTTCGTAGGTCGCCTCGAAGCGGTGGGCGCGCTTCGCGCCGTCGATCTCGATCCGCCGGTCGGCGGTCAGCCGGTAGCGGTGCATCGTGGCCAGCGCGCGGAACTGGCCGAGCTGGACGTCCAGGTCGTGCCGGTAGTCGGCGATGCGCCCCACGTGGATCTGGCCGTCGACGGCGCCGGAGGGCAGCCGCGGCCCCATGAACAGCAGCGTGGGACGGCCGTACTCGTCCTTGTCGTCGCGGCGCTGCCATCCGCTGGGGTAGGCGAACGAGTACTCGCCGGTGCGGTACTCGGTGTACCCCGCAGGGACGCGCGGCCGCTCCCCGCCGCCGCATCCCGCCAGCACGGTGCAGGCGAGCAGGGCCGCCGCCAGCGTCGCACACCTCACCGGCAGCGCTGCCAGGGCACCCATCCCTGTCCCTCCTTGTAGTAGTGCGCGCTCTGCAGCGAGGCCCGTTCGGTCTCGCGTCCGATCTCGATGAAGCCCAGGCGGCGCCGGGGGGTGGAGCCGCGGCCCTCCAGCTTGGAGGTGTCGCCGGTGTTGTCGTAGGTCAGCCGGCTCATGGTCCCGGCGCCGTCCTCCCACGCCTGTTCGACGGCGTCGTCGTCGCCGTCCCGCAGGTACCGGTCGATGACGGCGCGGTCCTCGGCCGAGGAGTAGTCCAGGTTCTTCTGCGTCACGGTGCGCTGGGCGAACAGGATCCACTGGCCGCCCGCGGAGATCTGGGTCTTGTCGCCGATGCTGTTCTTCCCCTCGAACTTGCCGTCGGCCCGGACGTAGACGATGTCCTGGCCGTTCTGCACCTGGCTGATCCCCACGATGTTGCCGTTGCGGTCGTAGGTGACGCCCCACTGCGTGCCGCCGCGGTGCTTGTAGTTGAACCCGACGCTCGGGTTGAGCTTGATCTGCGCCTTCATCTGCGCGCGCTGGTCGGGCAGCAGGACGAAGCCGTTGCCGTACTGGCTGCGCAGCTGGCGCTCGATCATGTCGAGGACCACGTCGACGCCCTCGTCCAAGCCCTGCTGCACCTGCCGCCGGACCGACGCGGGCAGCGTCCGCACCAGTTGGCTCACATCGATCTGCACCGCCGCCTCGAACTCGCCGCGCTGGGTGAAGTAGTGCGTGGTCTGCCCGTTGGTGTTGTTGACGCGGGTCCCGGTGAGCAGCCAGCCGCGGCCCTTGAACGGCAGCTTCAGCTTGGCGGGTCCGACGCTGAGGTTCAGGTCCGCGCGGAAGCCGCCGGTCAGGCCGCCGTCCATGTACTCCTCGGTCGGCTTGCGGTCCGGTTCGCTGCCGCCCATGAAGTCGTCGATGTCGTCGCCGATCCACGGCAGCTTGCTGCCGAGCCACACGAAGCCGCCGGTGATGGGGTTGGTCCGCAGGGTGAACTTGATGTCGCTGCCGATGCGGTGTTCGCGCAGGTCGTCGAAGAACCGGCGGGCCTCGCGCTCGCTGGTGAAGCCGCCGTACACCTTCCCGTTGGTGATGGACAGGCCGCCCCAGAGCCCGCCGCCGACCGGGCCGGCGCTCAGGCCGTCGGGGGTGCCGACCCCGCCCTCGCCCCAGGTGAAGTCCACGACCTCCCATGTGCGCTTGCCGTCCGGCCCGACGCGTTCGATGAGCTGCAGGGTGCCGCGGCTGTTGGTGCGGACATCGACGTAGCGCACGGGGATGCCGACCGTCTCCTCCAGGTAGTGGCTCTCCATGTAGGGGACGCAGCCACTGGTCGGCTCGTCGGGGTCGCGCTGGGCCTGCTGGCCGTCGCGGTTCGGCGTCCGGCAGTCCTGGACGAGCCCCGCCACCTGGATGACCCGGCAGACCGCGGCCGCGATGTCGGAGGCGACCCGGCCGCTGACACCCGACAGCGCCAACGCCAGCGCCAGCGCCGCGCACAGCAGCACCACCACCATATAGCTGATCGGCCCCTCGCCCGCGTCGCGGCGCCCGGCCGTCCGCGCCGCCACACCCCGGCTCCATTCGCGCACGGCCGCCAAAATGCCACCGAAAGACCGGTTTTAATTGAGCCTGCGGGCCCATTTCCAGACCCAAACAAAAACCGCAACCCGGCCGTAACTTTTCATTTCCGGGCCGTTGTCCGAGAATTAACATCGGCTCCCGGGGCGGGGCCGGAAGGATATGCGCCGCGATCGCCGCCGACAGTATCCGGACCGCCGGCGGGGCGCCGCGCGGGGCCGCGTCCAGGGGGCTGCCGGGCTCCGGACGCACCGCCGCGCCCACGAACCGGGCTTTTTTGGGCCCCCGGGCCCTTTCTTCGCGGTGTCCGCGTCTTTAGAGTTCTCACCGGTCCTGGTGTGATCACATGTGGTCTCGACTCGACTGGGGGACACGGTGAGAGCTGGACGATGGCGTGCGCTCAGCCGAGACGAAGGCTCGACGCAGATCATCCTCTTGCTCGCGATGGTGTGCGCGTTCGGCCTGACCCTGATGGCCATTCAGGTCGCCCGTGCCAACGACCTGCGCTCCCACGGGCAGACCGCCGCGGACGCCGCCGCCATCGCCGCGGTCACCCCGATGCGGGACGCCGTGCTCAACGCCGCCCGCAGCGGGCAGCTGCCCAGCGGCATCGGCCTGTGGACGATCGCCGACGACGTCGACGACGACGACACCCCCTTCGCCGAGGCGGCCCGCAAGTACGCCGGACGCAACGACGCCGAGCTGGTCGGCAAGGTCAAGGTGTCCGGAGCGCTCGGCCACACCATGAAGGTGTCCGTGCAGACCAAGGACTGCGTCATCAAGAAAGAGGACGAGCTGACCGCCAAGGACCGCGAGGACCTCGCCAACCGGCGCAACCTGTGCACCGACAACCGCGGCCGCACGGGCATCATCAAAGGCCGCGGCACGGCCGAGGCGATCGCCGAGCTGCGCCTGCCCGACTGCGAGTACCGCAACACCGGCGGCCGCGGCTCCGAGGAGGCACCGTTCTTCGACGAGCTGTGGTGCGACAACGTCCGGGTGTGGAGCGCCACCCAGGGCGCCGCCCCGCGCGACCGGGTCGTCCGGCTGTTCAAGATTCGGCTGGTGGGCAAGGAGGACCCGGTCAAGTACACCGGGATGCCCGACAACGGCCTGTACGCCCTGTCCGGCCCCTATGTCAAGGGCGAGTGCGCCAAGGACAAGCAGCCCGACCCCAGCATGCCGTTCGGGCACCGCGTCATCGCCTGGGCGCGCTGCTGGCTCGGCACCCCCTACTCCTGGGGCGGGGGCACCCCGGCCGGCCCGAGCCGGGGCATCTGCTGCTCCCCCGGCGGCTACAGCGGCGCCAACATCGTGGGCTTCGACTGCAGCGGCCTGACCCTGTACGCGGTCTACCAGGCGTCCGGAGGCCGGATCACGCTTCCGCACTACACGCTGTCGCAGCTCAACGACCCGCGCGGGCGCAGGGTCTCGCAGAGCGAGCTACAGCCGGGCGACCTCGTCCTCCCCAATCCCGGCCATATCGGGATATATGCGGGCGGAGGCAGATTTATCGAGGCACCACATACCGGTGCCGTCGTCAGGGAGTCGACCCTGGCCGGCCGAGGCTTCTACGGCGCGGTGCGGTTCGGGTGACGGCGCTCGTGGGCTGCACCCGGACGCGGCGTCCGGCCGCATGACGGACGCCGCGCCCCGGCAGGCCGGCACTTGCGACCTGGGGGCTCAGGCTTGGCGAGGGCGCGGGCGCCTCAGGGGCGCACCCAGAACGAGGACACGACCTTGGGCATCCCCGCCGCGTCGAACTCCTCCTGCGAGGCGCGCACGGTGAGGTCGAGCATCGTCCCCCCGCTGGTCAGCGCGTAGATGTCGATGCTGCGCACCCGGGCCGTGGCGCCGGTGGAGGTCTTCTCCTCGTACGCGGTCTCCAGACGCCACGCCTCCTCGGCCCCGGGCACCTTCGCGTCGCCCTCGCGCACGATCCGGCGGCCGCTGAGCTGGTTCAGCCCGCGCGCCTGCGCCTTCATGGCGTCCATGCTCCCGCCGAAGCGGTCGGTGCGCGACACGATGACCTGCCCCCGGTACGCGCCATTGGCACCCACCGGCCCATGGGCCTCCACCAGCGGAGCGCCGCGGTCGTCCTTGTCGTGGGTGACGCTCCAGCCCTGCGGATGCACGAAGGTGTAGACGTCGCCCTTGTAGGTGGTGAACCCTGCCGGGGGCTTGGGAGGCTCCTCCTCCCCGGAGCACCCCGCGAGCGCCACCAGCAAGGAGCACGCCAGCGCGGTCAGCCGTACCACCGGACCACCCTTCTGCGACTTCACTGCGACCACGGCTGCCACACGAAGATGACCAGCCAGGTGACGACGGCGCCCAGCACCGCCATGACGGCCGCCTCCACCCAGGCGTGGGTGGAGGTGAACTCCAGTCGGGCACGCTCGGGCCGGGACGGGTCGTACAGCACCCGCACGACGGCACCGTCATCGTGACGGCTCTGGCCGCTCTCCCGGAACGTGAACTCCCGGCCGTCCGGGACACGGTAGCGGACCTCCAGCTCGTAGGACCCGACGCTGCCGTCATGCGTGCGTTCCGCCCGGCTGCCGACCACCACACCGTGTGTCGGCACGGCCGACCTGCGAAAGCGCAACCGCCGCACCAGTACGAGCGGAGCCGACACCACAAGCGCCGGGCCCATCACCACGGCCAGGATCTTGAAGAAGGTCTCCAGCATCTACGGCCGTCCCCCGCGCGTGCCGAACCGGGCGGAGCCGAACGCTCCCGCGACGCTGCCCACCAGGGTCGCCACAAGGTAGAAGATGCCCGCGACCCAGTCCTCGCCGAACAGCGACGGGACGGCGACCAGCGACACCACCGCCAGCGGCCCGACCGGCCCCAGCAGGGGCCGCGCCCGTCCGGCTGCCAGCGCGCCCCCAACGGCCGCGCCCAGAGCCAGCACCAGCCCGCCCGCCACCGTGTACCCCCAGAAGAATCCCTCGCTCAGCAGCGTTTCGGCGGGAAAGAAGCTGATCACCACGACGCCGATCATGAGCACCACGAGGGTGGCGGCCATGACCACCGCCCCCAGGGCGACGGCCCGCACCGGGGAACTCACCGCGCCCCGCCGATCAGCGATGACACTCGTTCCATGGCACCCACCCGAAACCGTCCCGCCAGATCTCGGCCTTGGTCAGTGTCGTCTGGCTGTCCTCTCCGTCGTAACGTATCGCCCCGCCGCCCAGCCTGCCGAGACCCTCCAGCCCAGCCGACCGCCCGCGGACGCTTTCGTCGTACGTCGTCCGGGTGTTGGTGCCCCTGGTCCGCAGAAGGTCGTCCATCTGCTGTCCGAACGGGGTGTACTCGGTGAATATCGCGCTTCCTGCGGTCTTCTGGGTGAGCATCCCGGTCGCGAACACGCCGGTGGCGACATTGCGGTTCTGGGGGTCGGACAGGTCCAGGGAGTAGCTGGTGACCTGGCGCCCGCCGTCCAGCGGAATCTGGCGGGTCAGAGGAATCTCCGTCTTGCCCTTGCCGCCGCCGAGCGTCACGTTCTCCCGGCCGCGCAGCGTCCACGACGTCAGCACATTCCGGGTGAACTTGACCGGGTTCCCGTTCTTGTCCACCACGTACTGGTACTCGTTCTGGCCGATGAGTTCGACGGTGACCCCGGTCTTGACCCCGTTGGCCAGGCTCCTGTTGATGTAGTCGCGCAGTTTATCGGGGATCTCGAAGTAGGGCCCGAACTTGGCCTTCCCGGCCACCTCCAGCTCCTTCAGCACGGCCTCGGCCCCCCGCTGCGTGACCTGCTTGGGCAGCTTGGTCAGGTCGAAGGTGAGGGTCGGATCGGTCAAGATCTTGTCGCGCATGTTCAGGATCGTGTTGCCGTCCTTGTCGCGCTGCACACCGGACAGCGACCAGTAGCGGGTGGCGGCCGAGAAGTCGAAGCCGCCGATCTTCAGCTTGGGGGTGAAGCCGCCCGCCGGTCCGGCCTCCACCGACCAGCGAACGGGGGCCGGCAGCTTTCTGGGCTTGAGCAGATCCCTCAGCATGCCCCCCAGAAACGGCACCCTCATCAGAGGGGCGACCGCAGGATGGTGGCGCGCGATGAACTTGGCGTGTTCCGCGGCGTACCGTGCGGGGAATTCCCGGGCATCCTTCTCGTTGTCGAAGGTGTAGTACTGCGCGCCGGTGATGTTGAGGCCGCCCCACAAACCGTTGATACCGCCACTCAACGGGCCTTTGTTAAGAGGGATCTCGGGGGCCTGCGCTCCGCCCTCGCCGAAGGCTCCCAGCGCCACCGTCCACCGGTCGGGCTTGCCGGGGGTGACGATTTTCGCCATCGAGTAGAAGACCCGGACGCTGCCGCGCACGTTGACGAAACGCAGCGGCACCACCACCGTGATGTCGTCGTAGCCGGCAGTGCCGTCGGCCGTGCAGACCGGCTCGGGGCGCTTGACCGGGCGAACCGGTGAACTCGGAGACGGGCTGGGGCTCGGACTGTCGGACGGCCCTGGGCTGTCGGAGGGGCCGGGGGTGCCCGGTCCGGACGGAGTGGAAGTGATTGACGGCGAGGGACCGCCAGTCGGCGTGCCGCGGGCCTCAGGGCGTCCGTCGCTGTTGGCGCAGCTATCGACCAGCCCGCCGGCCTCCATGACCTTGCAGACGGCCAGGTAGATGCGGTTGGCCACCGTGCCGCCGATGCCGGACAGCCCGAGCGCCAGCACCACCGCCGCGATCAAGGAGATCACAACGATATAGCTGACCGGGCCCTCGCCGAGTTCACGGGTCCTTCCGGCTCGATTAACCTGACGGCCACCTGACAGCACATCGCGAACGTTATGATCTGTTTGTCCCAATGCGCGTGAGTCCCTAGGCCCAATATCGGGCCCAATGGTGGTCCCTGGGCCCTATCGCGCCGGTCGTCCAGTGCGACGTACTCGCCCCTGCCGTTTTCGGGCCCTCGCCCGGCGACGGCCCTCTTCCGGACGACAACTCCCCCGAGGCCCAGGAGTACCGCGCGGCGCAGGAAGCGCTGAGCCGCGCCTAGCAGGACCTGGCGGGCCCGGAACGCGCAGCGGGCGGCGCCAACCTGCTGGTGCACAACTGCACGGACCTGGACCTGCACGAGGAACCGCCGCGCGGGCAGCGCCCCGGCCCTCACCGGCCGGGCCACACGATCAATCAGCACATCGACATCAGCGACCAAGACCTCATCGCCCGCGCGAGAGACCCGGCAACACCCAGGGCGCGGCGGGCCGCTGGAAGGACAAGGCGACCGCGCAGGCGACGATCGACGCCGCCATGGCCGACCCGAAGCTGCAGCCGATGATCCAGCGGTGGCTCAAGGAAGGCCCGAACGGGCGGCGACGCTGGAACTTCCGGTGCAGCAGTACGGAAACGGCTCGCTGGGCGACATCGCGCCCAAGAACGGCGACATCAACCCGGCGGGGAACAATCTCAAGATCATTCTGCACCGCACGCAAAGTCCCAAGCACAAGCCGGGCCGGTATATTTTCACAGCCTATCCGGTCCCCTGATCTCGGCGAGTGGTGACGGCATGGAAGACAGGTCGGACGACTTCGGCATCACCGCGCTCGCGGGGGGCTACTTTCACCAAGCGTGGTGGTCGCGCCACCCGACGTCCGACGAACTCCTCATGTTCGTGCGAGACGAAAACCCCGTCCCAGTCATCGAGCAGTGCGTGCACGACGCGACGCTGCTGGCCGAGTCGCCGCTGACCGGCGAACAGCTCGCGGCGCTCTGGACATCCGCCACCGACGGCTACCACGCCGTCACAGCCGAAGGACGGGACGGCCGCCGGTGGTTCCAGCGGATGATCGAAATTCTCACCCCGAAGCTGGACGCGGCGGGCGTCCGCGTCTCGGCCGAAGGAGCACAGGACTTCCGCCCCGAAGTGACGGAACCGGTGGCACGGGTCGTGCGGCGTTTCTCAATCGTCACGAATTTTCTGGGCGAGCCGGCCGATGAGCAATTCCTGCGGCAGGCCCTTGAGGATCTGATACGGGCGGGCCTGCCGGAACTGTCCCTGCGCTTCTTCCTCCGCTTCGCGGTAACGCACGATGCACCGATACCGAAGGACTTCTACGCCGAGATCAAGCGGGCGTCCGTCCCGTTCGGCTACGGCGCCTTCATCGTCGAGCGCCTGGAACACCTGATCATCGACTGACCGGCGTCCGCGACGGTCGAGCGCCCGGGTGCGGCCTGACCGGCGCGAGACCGCACCCGGCGAGGCGGTCAGAAGAGGTCGAACCAGTTCCGCGGGTCCCAGCCCTGCTCGGCGAACCGGTTCTTCCCGCTGATCTTCACGGTGTCGAGAACGCGCGGCAGCTGCTCCTGCGTCTGCTGCTTTTCGGGGGCCTCCGCGGTGATGGCCAGCAGCACCCCGTCTTCGGAGACGGCGAACGTCTCCGAGCCCCGCATGCTGACGGAGGCGCCGGACAGGGCCTTGATCTTGCGCACCACCTCGAAGCGGTGCGCCTCGGCGGCCCCCTCTATCGTCACCGTACGGGAACCGACGATCTGGTAGTGCTGGACGGCGGCGGCCGTCTGGAACTGCGTGAGCTTGTCCTGCAGGCGATGGTTCCAGCCGTCCTGACGGATGACGCGCACCTGCCCGGAGTACGCCCCCTCGGGCGTCGCCGGGCCGTTGAACTCGACGTAGTCGTGCCCTTCCGCGTTCGTACCGGTGCGGATCTGCCAGTTCTCCGGGTAGGCGAGGCGGTAGTCGTCGCCCCGGTAGATCCGGTAGCCGTCGGCGACGCTCATGGCGTCCACGAGGCCCTGCCAGGGGGACCACCACACCAGTCCCCCGAGGACGGCGCCCAGTAGAAAAAGGCGGGGAAAGTAACGCACCCACCACGTATATATCCGGACCGTAGGTTCTGTATGGGGCCCGCAGACCCATTTCCGGCCCCAAGAGCACGCGAAAAAGATCCCGGGGTCGGGAGCGTATTGACGCTCCCGACCCCGGGCGAGCGGATCAGTTGATCGTGAGGTTCTCGGCCTTCTCGTACCCGGGGATCTCCAGGGTGACCGTCGTGACGTCCGAGGGCACCTTGATCATCGTGTACAGGCGGAGCTGCTCCCCCTTGACGACCAAGGGCACATCAGGGGTCATGGTTGCGAACCGCGGACCGATCGCGTATCCGTCACCGTCGCGCACGGCGCGGAACCGGCGATCGCCCGACACCAGCGAAACGGCACTCGTGCCCTCGAGGATGTAGCCGTCCTCAGCCGGCGCGGTGAACATGGTGCCGGCGTAGGCCGTTTGGTCGCCGTCGTTGCGCAGGGTGAAGGACACGGTGGTGAAGCCGTTGGAGTCGCGGTGCAGCTCGTCCACATGGATGGACGTGCCTTTGGGGCCGCTCTTGGGGTTCAGCGTGCTGCCGGGTGCGGGCGCGGCCGAAGCGCTGGGAGTCTGCGCCGGAGCGGGCTTGGGCCGGGCGAACGAGATGACGACCCGGCGGTTCTTTCTGCGTCCCTCCTCGGTGCTGTTGGAGGCGATGGGGCGCTTGGATCCAAAGCCCTGGGATCGGTAGGTGATGCCCTGCCTGGTCACCATCTGCTTCAGCGCGTTCTCCACGCTCTTGGCGCGGCGCTCCGACAGCGGCTGGTTGATGGCGTCGTTGCCGGTGCTGTCGGCATGCCCCTCGATCGTGACCGTGTTGCCGGGAGAGTTCTGGATCTTTTGGGAGACCTCGCGCAGCGTCGCCTGGGCCTCGGCGTTGAGGTCGGCCTTGTTCACCGCGAACAGCACGTCGGTCGAGATGTTCACGTTCAGGTTGGTGCCGTCGTCCTCCTCGAAGCCGACGTTGTTCTGGGTGATGGTCGTCACCGGCAGGATCCGCGTCGGCCCCTTCTGCGCCGTGACGGGGTCGACGCCGCGGTTGTTCTCGTCGATGTCGATCTTGACCCCGGTGCGGTTGCCGACCGGGACGTCGGTGAAGGGCAACACCCCCGGCACGATCAGGCCCAACCGCGACACCTCGGCGGGCGGCGCGGGGAACGCCGCGTGCAACGTCAGCGTTCCATTCGCGGGAAGCGTGAGGAAGCCGCCGAACGACTTGGTGCACAGACATTTGCGGCCGGGTTGGACATAGGGATGGTAGAGGCGCATGTTCACGCCGTCCAGCAGCGCCATCCCACCGACCGAATCCGAATCGAAGTTCTCGCCGGCATCCTTGCGGGCCGTCGGGACCATGATCCGGCCGAGGGAGACAGTCGACCTGGTGGTGTTGCGCGCTCGCAACTTGGCGACCACCACCTGATCCGACACCCGGTCCAAAGCCAGCAGGTCGAACTTGACCTCGCCGGTCGGCAGGTAGGGCTGGGTCTGCAGCACCCTCTCCCCGCCGCTCTGCGAACCGGACGTCGGAGAAGCCGATGGCGACTGCTTGCCGCCCTCAGATCCGCCGGAAGAACTGCAGGCGCTGAGCACCATGGCCGCGGCGACCACACCCGCCGCGTACCGTCCTCGCCCCGTCACGGCGCTTTTCACTCGCCAGTCTCCCTTCGCGACCCCTGGCCGGAAGAAATCCTACTTGACATGAGAAAAGCCCGCACGGGGGGACGGGATTCCCGTCCCCCCGTGCGGGCGGTATTCGACCTTGCCCGGCAACGAGGTCAGCTGGATCCGCCGCCGCCGCCGAGGCCGTTGTTCCAGACGCGCCAGACCGCGTTGGAAATGCCGTTGGCGATGGTCGTGCCGACCTTGCTCTGGCTGACCGCGAGGGCGATCGCAGCGATCAGCAAGATCACCGCGAGGTAGGAAACCGGACCTTCGCCGCGGTCCCGGTCGCCACGGGTGGTATAGGCGGTGATGAACGCAGCGACCCGAATGCTTGCGTCCCGCAGAGGCGCCATGGTTTTCTCCCGCGTTTTCGATCTCCCCATCTACTAGAAAAATGTAGGCAGCCGACGCCATTCGCCCCAGGGTCCTCAGGCCCAATCTGGACCCATTGTCGAGGCCCATGTCCGGGCCCAACCGCGCGTCCATCGCCCGCCGGTCAGCGTGACTCCACGGCGGTGCCCAGCCAGCGGGCGATCGCCGCCGCCCGATTGGTCACGCCGAGCTTGGCGAAGATGCGGTTGACGTGGTTCTTGACGGTCTTCTCGGTGAGGAACAGCCGTTCGGCGATCTCCCGGTTGGTACGGCCCTGCGCGATCAGGTCCATCACCTCCGACTCGCGGGCCGACAGTCCATGCCCGGGCCGGGCGGCGGCCGTCCCCCCACCGGAGCGTTCCCGCGGCGGCGGGGCGGGACGGTCCTCCGCCCCCTTGACAGCGGCCATCAGCGCGGCCACCGCGACCGGCGACAGGGGGTTGTTGGTGCCCGCCACGGTGTCGCGGACGGCCGCGGCCAGTTCGTCGGCGGTGAACGTCCCGTGCACCAGGTAGCCGGCGGCTCCGTTGCGGATCGCCGTGCGGATCACCTCGTCGTTGTCGGTGTAGGTGAGCATGAGGACCTTGGTCATGTCGCTCAGCGTGCGCAGCGCGGTGATGCCGTCCATCAGCGGCATGCGCACGTCCAGCAGGACCAGGTCGGGCGCGAACCGGCGGGTCATCTCGATGGCCTCGCCGCCGTTGGACGCCTGCCCCAGCACCTGCACCTCGCCCGTCGCCTCCAGCAGGGCCACGAGCCCCGAGCGGACCACCGGGTTGTCGTCGGCGACCACCACCGTGACCTGGCGGGCCCCGCCGTCTCCGCTCTCTCCGCCGTCCCCGTCCGAGCGCCACTGCGCGCCGACCGTCATTCAGGCCACCTCCAGATCCACCGATCCGGTCGACTCCGCGCCCGGATCGGGCACCGCGACAGTGATCGTCGTGCCCGCGCGCGGGGCGGAGTCGACGCTCAGGGACGCGCCGACGTTGTGCGCCCGCTCACGCATCCCGACCAGTCCGTAATGGCCGCCGCTCAGCAGGCGGCCCAGGTCCTGTCCGCCGTCGAAGCCGCGGCCGTCGTCGCGCACGCGCAGGACCGTGCGGTCCGCTTCCTGGGTCAGGCAGACCTCCACCGCCGTGGCCTGCGCGTGCCGCTGCACGTTCTCCAACGCCTCCTTGAGGATGGCGATCACCTCGTACCGGGCCCGCAGCGGCAGGTCGATCCCGGTGTCGACCCGCTGGGTCACCACCGTCCCGGTCTCCTCGGCCCAGGCCGCCGCGATGTCCGCGACCGCCCGGCCCAAAGGCTGCTGGAACATCTCGTCCCGCAGGTCCTCGATAAGCTGCCGCGCCTCGCGGGAGGCGACCTCGGCAGCGGCGGCGATGCGGCGGGCCTCCTCGGCGGCGCGCACCGGGGCCCGGTCCACCCACAGCGGCAGCGCCTGCGCCGACAGGGCGATGCCGCGCAGCGTCTTGGCGAGCGAGTCGTGCATCTCGCGGGCCAGGCGGCTGCGCTCCTCGGCCGCGGCGGCCACCACCTCCGCCGTGCGCCGGGCCGCCTCCAGCTGGGACTGCCGGTCGTACAGGTGCCGCAGCCGCGCCCCGGCGAACCCCGCCACCAGGTAGAACGCGGGCATCGCCACCACCGTCTGGAAGTTGACCAGCTCGCGGGTGGCGCCGAACCCCGTCGAAGCCGCGAAGTACAGCAGCACCTGCATGCCGCAGACCGCCACCAGCCACCGGCCGGTCAGCAGCAGGCCCGCGAGCATCGAGGTCACCACGGTGAACAGGAAGAACGGCCCGGTCACCCCGCCGATCTCCAGCACCGCGTAGGCGACGAACACGTCGAAGCCGATGAGCACCGGGTGCTTGAGCAGGGACGGCACGATCTGCTTCCAGGAAAACAGCACGATCACCGACAGCGACCCGACCCCGCTCAGCAGCAGCAGGGTCTCGAGCGTCATCCGCCCGCTCGAGACCAGCGCGAGTGTCAGCGCGGTGACCAGGATGCGCACCTGCATCAGCAGGCGGAACGTCGCCCCCAACCGCACGGCGCCGACCGGGTCGTCCCACTCCATCAGAACAGGATCCCCTCGGACATCGAGAAGTAGAGCCCACCCAGGATCAGCAGCAGCATCGCCGGGACCATGAGGAAGGTCACGATCAGCGTGATCTGCGGGTCGGCGCGCTGGGCGCGGCGCCGAGCCTGCTGGAAGGCGTCGCGGCGCATGTCGGTGCTGATCTCGGTGAGCGCGCGGGCCAGCGGGGCGCCCAGCTCCTCGGCCTGCAGGATGGCGGTGACGAAGCTGGCCAGCGCCGCGTTGTCGTTGCGCTGGCGCAGTTGCTCGAACGCATCGCGCAGCGGGGTGCCCAGCTCCATCTGGCGCAGCGCGTTGTTCAGCTCGTCCGCCAGCGCCCCCGGCATGCTCTCGGCGACCCGTGCCAGCGCGTGCCGGAAGCCCAGCCCGGCCGAGACGGTGACGGTCAGCACGTCGAGGAAGTCCGGAAGCGACCGCTGGATCTCTTCCTGGCGCTCGCGGCTGAGGTTCCACAGGACGATGTCGGTCTGCAGCAGACCGATCAGCAGCAGGATGACGCCGATGAGCGCCTGGCCGGCGAGCATCACCACCAGGCTGGCCCCGCCGTAGAACAGCACGCAGCCGACCTTGTTGGCGGCGTATCCCTCCACGGTCAGCCCGGCGGGGCGGCCGGCGCGGTCGATGCGACGGCGCAGCCGGGTCCGCCCGGCGCCGCTCATGGCGTTGACGATAAGTCCGGCGAACGGGCGTCCGAGCGGGTTGATGATGGAGCCGAGCGGGCCGAACTCCTTGGTCTTGATCTTCTTGACCGGTAGTACGTCCAGGTCGGCGGGTGCGGGCCGACCGGCGACCCTGAGGTGATAACCGTAGACGAACAGCGGCACCATCAGCCCGGCCGCCAGGGCGAGCAGCACGGGCATCAGACGTCGATCCTTGTCATCCGGCGGATCAGCAGCAGCGCGACGGTGAACAGGACCAGCACCACCAGCAGGATCGCCTGCCCGATCAGCGAGGAGGTCATCTTGTCGACGGTCTCCGGCTGCAGCACGCCCATCCCGATGAACAGCGCCGCCCCCATTCCACTGATGGCCCATCCCGCGACCACCGACTGCCCGAGGATCGTCTTCACCTCCCGGCGGGTCTCCTTGCGCTCCTCCAGGGCGGTGGAGATCTTGCGCAGCGCGGTGATCAGGGAGCCGCCCGACTTGTCCGCCACCACCAGCGTGCTGATCAGCACCGCCAGCTCCCGGGACGGCAGGCGCTCTCGCAGGTCGTTCATGGCATCGTCGAAGGACTGGCCCAGCCGCAGCGCCTCGGCGGTCCGGCTCAGCTCGGTGCGGGCCGGGTCGTCCAGCTCCTCGGCCGCCATCCCGATGGCGGTGCGGATCGACAAGCCCGCCGACGCCGCATTGCCCAGCACCCGGGCGATCTCGGGCAGCTGCCCGACGAACTCGTCGCGGCGCCGGTCCTCCTGGTGCCGCATGTAGATGAAGACGGCGCCGCCGACACCAGCCGCGACCACCAGCCCCAGGAACGTGGACAGGAGGCTGCCCACCACCGCCATCACGACCAGGGCGCCGACGGCCATTCCGAAGACGAACACCGACAGGCGGATCCGCAGCCCCGCCGCCATCAGGCGGCGGGAGATCTGGCGTCCCAGCGTGGTGCGGCGCAGCCGGGCGTCCCAATGGTCCAGCAGCGTGGCCATGCGGCGCTCGTCGTAGCCGCGTTCCCCGCGCATGACCAGTTCGCTGCGCTGGTCGAGACCTCGGCCGAACTCCCAGGCCGCCCAGACCGCCAGGCCCAGGACCGCGATCAGCATCAGCAAGATGAGAGGAAGGCTCATCCCGTCTCCCCGTTGTCGTCCCGGGCACCGAACGCGGGCGGCGTCTGCCCGGTCGGCCTCCCCGTGTGCCCCGGCGGTTGCGCGGCCGCGCCCGCCCTCTCGGTGGTCCCGTTCGCGCCGGCCGGCGGCGCGGGCACGGGTGCGGGCCGCGGTGCAGGCTGCTGCGGCGGTGGCATGTGGCCGCCCTGTGGCGCGGGCACCTGCCCGCCAGAGCCGTGCCCTGCCGCGGGCGGGGCTCCGGCTGTGGGCGGGTGCTGCCCGGCCGTGGGAGCGGGCGCAGCCCCGGGCGCGGAGCCGGGGGCGGCCGCGCCGAAGACCGCGGGGACCGCCTCCCCCGCGTACATCAGCCGCTGCACCAGGAGCTGCGGCAGTGGCCGGTGCGTGAAGCGGCCGCGGACCTGCAAGTCCAGGCCGATCGGCTCCTGGACGAAGCGCATGACCGTCTCCAGCTGCAGCGACTTGCTCCGCTCGGAGGACGTCACCCCGATCTCCCTGACACGGCGGGATCCGTCCGGGCCGCGTTCCAGGAACACCACCACGTGCACGGCGTTGGCGATCTGCGCCCGGATCGCCTCGTAGGGCATCTTCACGTCGCTCATCGACGCCAGGGTCTCCAGCCGGTAGATGGCGTCCTCGGCGGAGTTGGCGTGCACGGTCACCAGCGAACCGTCGTGACCGGTGTTCATGGCCTGCAGCATGTCGAGCGTCTCGGGGCCGCGGACCTCACCGACGATGATCCGGTCCGGGCGCATGCGCAGCGAGTTGCGCACCAGGTCGCGGATGGTCACCGCACCCTCGCCCTCGATGTTGGGCGGGCGCGACTCCAGCCGGATCACGTGCTCCTGCTGCAGCTGCAGTTCGGCCGAGTCCTCGATGGTGACGATGCGCTCGTGCGGCGGGACGAACGCCGACAGCGCGTTGAGGAAGGTGGTCTTGCCGGTGCCGGTACCGCCCGTGACGACGATGTTGAGCCGCGCCCGCACCAGCGCGGCCAGCAGCACGGCGGTCGGCTCGTCCAGCGACCCCATCTGCACCAGCTCCTGCATGGAGTAGGCGCGCGGGAACCGCCGGATCGTCATGACCGGGCCCACCAGCGACAGCGGCGGGATGATCACGTTGACCCGCTCGCCGGTCGGCAGCCGCGCGTCCACCATCGGGCTGGACTCGTCCACCCGCCGGTTGACCTGCGCCACGATCCGGTCGATGGTCTGGTAGAGCTGGGCCTCGCTGGCGAAGCCCAGGTCGATGCGCGTCAGCCGGCCGCCGCGCTCGATGTACACGTCGTTGGGGCCGTTGACCATGATCTCGGTGATCGTGGGGTCGGCCAGCAGCGGCTCCAGCACGCCCAGGCCCAGCGCCTCGTCGACGATGCGGCGGATGAGCACGGTCCGCTCGCGCGTCGACAGCACCGGGCCCTCTCGGGTCAGGATGTGCCCGACGACCTTCTCCAGCCGCGCCCGCCGCTGCGCCATGTCGAGCGCGGCCAGGTCGTCGAGGTTGACCTCCTCCAGCAGGCGCTTGCGCCAGTGCGCGAGGTTCTCCCCAGCCGCCTGGCGGTCGCCGCCGTTGTCGGCGTCGAGGCGGTTGCGCAGTCCCACGAGTTCACCCTCCGACCGGCATATGGACCTGGCGGGTCACCGCGATGTGCATCGGAACACCCTTGGCCAGAACCGGCACCTCGGCCCATATGACGCACTCGACGTCGTCTCCGTTCTGCCGCACCTGCACCCGGTGCTCGTTCAGCCAACCGGGCAGCGTCCGGCGCGCCGCGGCGTCCCCGGCCGCGGCGCCGCTCATGCTGCCGACCCGGGCGCCGGTGCGGGCCGCCTCCTCGACCTTCTCGATCGTGCTGAACGCGACGTAGGCTTCGAAGCACACCATGAGCACGAAAAGGAAGAGCCCGATGGTGGCCGCGTACTCGGTGGCGGCCGTTCCGCGGTCCTTGCTCACCCTTCCCCCTCATAGATGACCCGGGCCCGGTGGCTGACCTCCATCGGCAGCAGCACACCGGGGAACAGCAGGGGAGGCTTGATGGTGACGCGCACCCAGCCGCAGTCGGGGTCAACCCGGGTGACCTGCTCGGAATCGCACACCCGGCCCGTGGGGTAGTGGACGTCGATGTTGTCCTCGTCGGCCCACGCCCCCGACACGCGTTCCACCGCGGCCTTCTTGACCTCGTCGTAGCTGCCGTTGACGGCGGCCACGCGGGCGCCTTCGTTGGCGGAGTGACCGGCGTAGGTGGCGGCCATCCCCAGCAGGAACGCCTCCCACACCATCAGCACGGTGACGAGGATCAGCGGCAGCATCGCGGTGAACTCGACCATGCCTGCGTCACGGCGCAGGGGGGGTCGGCGGGTGAGTCGCCGTGTCAGCCGTCTCATACTGCCTCCGCCTTGGCCTTCTTGGGGCCGCCGCGCGGTTCGGCCGCGGCGACGGGAAGGACGCCCAGCTCCTCTCCGAGCCGGTGCATCGCCGCGCGGAACCCGTCGTGCTCGACCCGGATCGGCGGGCCGTTGTTGATGGCCTTCTCCAGCGCGCGGAACGCCGGGGGCACGGTGGTGCGCAGCGGGGTCATGCCGAGGATCCGCGCGGCGAAGTCGGGCTGGATCTCGTTCTTGCGGGACTGTCGGGTCAGCACGATCGACACGTCCTCGGGCTTGCGCACGTCCAGCCGCCGCCACAGGTGGCTCATCCGCTTGGCCGCGCGCAGGCAGGGCAGGTCGGGGGTGACGGTGATGACCGCTCGGTCGGCGATCTCGATCGCGGTGACCGAGCCCTCGGTCATGAACGCGCCGCAGTCCACGATGATCATCTCGTAGCGGGAGCGGAGCACGCCGAGGATCTGCCGCGCCGCCGAGGAGGTGACGTCCTCGGCCTGCTCCCCCTCCTGCGGGGCCAGCAGCACGTGCGGGCCGGCCTCGTGGATGTACATCACGTCGGCCAGCACCGCGCCGGTGATCTCGCTGGCGACGCCGACCAGGTCGGCGATGCTGCGCCGGTGCACCATGTCCAGGTAGGTGGCCACGTCGCCGGTCTGCAGGTCCATGTCGACCAGGCACACCGACCGGCCGGCGCGCGCGGCGCCCAGCGCGAGCTGCACCGCGATGGTGGTGGTGCCCGTGCCGCCCTTGGCGCCCGCCAGGGCGATCACCCGGCCGCGGCGGCCGCCCAGGTTCGATCCGGCGGCGCGGCCGCTGCCGAGCAGGGAGCGCATCCGCCGGGACCACTCCGCCACCGTGTCGAGCCGCGAGCTGAGCTCCTCCAGGCTGGGCGAGCGGCCGAGCACGCCGCGGGCGCCGACCTCCAGCGCGCGGGCCAGCACCTCCTCGCCGAGCTGCTCGCTCACCAGTACCACCGCGACGTGCGGGGTGCGCAGCGCGATGTCGCGGATCAGGTCGTGGCCGGGCTGCGGGCCGATGTTCTCGTCCAGCAGGACGACGTCGACCTCGTCGTGGGTGGTGACGATGCCCAGCACGTCGGTGGAGTTGTTCTCGACGCCGAGCAGCTGCACGTCCGCCAGCTCGGCGATCATGGTGCGGAGCTGGGAGGCGAGCGCCTCATCGCCGGTGCCGACGAGGACCTGGATGCTCATCGGTTGTCCACCTGCGGGGTCTCGCACAGCCGGTTGAACGGCGGCTTGGCGTCCTCGGTGCCGCCGACGAGGGCCAGCCGCACCTTGCGGGCGAAGCTCTCGGCGTAGGTCAGACGCAGCGTCTCCTCGGAGCTGAGCGCGAACGTCACCGGAAGCACCGACCCGGAGGTGTTGCTGGTCTGGGTGCCGTTGTTGCTGTTTTGGCGGCCGGAGTCGCCGGTGGCCGGCTGCACCCGTCCGACGTTGATGACCTGGACGCGGTTGAGGATGCGCACCGCGCAGGCCGCCGTCGTCCGGTTGCCGTTCTGGGTGGAGTCGAAGGTGGCGTAGACGTCGACGATCGAGCCGTTGACGACCTTGCCCGCCACCCCGGTCTCCGCGTCGATCATGATGGCGATCTCGCGTTGGCCGGCGCGCAGGGCGGGGGCGTCGACGAGCATGCCCTGCTGCAGGTAGGCGCCGCTGGGGATGGGGCCGGCGGCCACCTTGCCCTGCAGGTCGGCGATGTTGCCGATGAAGGCGCTGGTCGCCCACTTTCTCGGCACCCGCGCCTCGCGCACCGACGCCGCGGTGACCGGCTGGTAGGCCTCCAGGTCGGACTGGACCTGCAGCACGGTGGTCATCTCGCCGACCGCGGCGTCCGCGTCGGCCTGGACCTTTCCGATGTATCCGATGACCGTGACGAACACGAACACCGCGCCGACGGCCGCGAGGATCATCAACAGGACGCCGCGTCGCTGTCGGGGGTTCATCTGACTCCGTTTCCTCGTATCGGGGAGGCGCCTGTCAGGTGCGCCGGGCAGGCCGGAACACCACGGTGTCGCTCCGGAGCGGGTCGGGGCTGTCGGCCGGTTCGGAGGCCGGCCCGTGGTCCTGGTCGGGTTGTTGGCGGTGCCGCTCGGGCGGCCGCCGCGGAGCCGCCTGGTCGGGCGGCCGGGCGGGTCCCGGGCCCGCCGCCGGGGTGTTGGGCCCGTCCGGTGGAGCCGGGGCCTTGCGCAGTGACGGCGGCTTCGCGTCCCGAGGCACCGGGGGTAGGTCGGGAAGCGTCTGCTCGGCGAGCGGCCCCCGCCCCGTCGAGAGGTCGTAGTCGCCCGGCACAGGGGCCGACAGCACGGGCTCGGGCTGGGGGAACTCCTGCGGCCGCGCCGCCGGCTCGGCGGGGGGCGTCCCCTTCGCGGGAGCGGCGGACGGCGCGCCGCCCGCTCCGGGCTGCCCGGGGTGCGCCGGCTTCGACGGGGCGGACGGGGCGGTACCCGGCCGCGCCGCGGGAGGCGTCGTAGGCGGCGTCGCAGGCGGCGTCGCGCCGGGCCGGCCCGGGGCGGGCTGCGCCGGTGCCGGTCGGGCACCGCCCGGAGGTTGCGGCGGCTGGGGCGGGCCCGCCTCGGCCGCGGTCTCGGGCTTGACCATGCCGCAGAACGGGCACGTGCCGGACATCACCATCTCGCCGCACCACCGGCACGGGACGCACGGCTGGGAGCGCAGCAGGAGCGGCAGCTCCTGCGGATGGCCGCTGAAGGCGACGAACTCGACATACTTCTTGGTGCCCCAGTACGCCGCGCTGCGGGGCTGCTCCTGGACGAGCATCAGGCGGGACACGCCCAGCGCGGGCTGCAGCCGTCCGCGCAGCCAGTCCATGTCGCCGTTGCCGTGCGCGGCCAGCAGCAGCACCGGGTCGAGCGGCCGCTGGGAGAGCTCGGCGACCGGCTTGGACGAGGTGACCCGGTGCACTCCCTGGGTGGGCGCGGCGGTCACCATGAACCCGCTTCCGGGCAAGTAAGAAGTGACGTGCTGGCCGATCCCCGTCTTGACCCGTTCCAACTTGGCGACGCTGTTGACCCACGCGCCCGCGACGATGCGCTGAGTCAGCGGCGCGGCGATGCCCGCCACGATGCCGGGGCTGACGTATCGCGCGACGAAGGCGAGCTGGTCGGCGATGAGCGACAGGGCCAGCGGCGGCAGTTCCAGGGGCACGCCCGCGATGCGGTCGGTCTTCAACAGCCCGCGCGCCATCCGCAGGATCCGGCCGATCTCGGGCTGTTCGGCGGCCGGGTAGACGGCCACGACGGCGCCGTTGCGGCTCAGCAGATACGTCATCTGGTCGACGAAGGCCAGCAGGCCCTCGGGCGTGTCGGCCACGGGCAGACGAGCGGCGCTGACGCCCTGGATGACCTGGGTGCTCGGAACGTCCCCGAGCAGCACGACCGCTGTCATGGCGACCCCAGATGGTTCACGAGCCTCACTGCGTCGCTCCTCCGTCCACCCGACGTCGTGTTGACGGCTGACCGTGGCTTCTGTTATGCGGATCCCGTTGACGGTAACCAGCCCGTTGATAACAACTCAAGGCGCTTTCTCCGCGATGGGGGCGCCGCCGGCGGCTTCGGTTCACCGCTGTTGGATGCACATCGCGCTGATCGGGGTCGCGGTGAGGATCGAGCATGCCGGGGCTCCGTGTCAGGATCTCCTGGGATCGCCTCTGGAGATCACGTCCAGACCTTCCACCCCGATATCGCCGATCGGTCCCGACACGGGACCCAGAGTCCTTGACAACTATCCTGCCCGACGCTAAGGGCGATCATCGTTCGCCTGCGTCGCCGTGCACATCGGGAGCAGTGCGCCCGGGACGCCGGTCGCGGCCGGATCCCGTCGGCCCCGCCGGATCCCATGCGCGGTCGCCTGCCCCCATGCCCCCGTCAAACCACGTATGCGGACCCTCCCTTCGGCAAAACGCAGATGACGTTAGCGTCCTACCGAAGACGATCTCAAGCGTAAGTATGTAACGCTAAAGCGAACTTTCGGAACGGTGGCCTCACCCCCCGGGGTCACCGTCAACGCGGAAGAGCCCCGAAGGCATACGACGGGCGCGCCGCCGGTCCCAGCCTCGCCCTGCAGTACCTCCGGCTCCGACCAAGACGCCCCCGCACCCGCCGGGACGCGGGTTCGGCCTCCCCTCCGGCCGCCCCGCGCCCCCTGCCCGTTGATCGGCACCGTGCAAAGCCGGGCCGCCGCGACGAATTGCGTCTTCACCGCCGACTTCCCCGCAACTATTGATATTTCAAACGAATTTGGCTGATCGGCAGGCACCTCTGTGCCGGCGGTCACATAGGCACCGGCCGCCGCGGCCCCGGCGGCGGTCCGGCCGGGCGCTCCGCCGCGGCGCAAGCGGCGTCCGGACGCCACACCCCGAACGGCGCACCCCGAACGGCGCACCCCGAACGGCGCCGGCAGCGCGGCGCACGGGCCCGAGGGCCCAAATCAGGCCCCAAAGAATCGGTTGAACGTGCCGTAAGGCGACACCAGCCCATAGTCTTCTCACCATGAGGCTCCTCGCAACCGCCCTCGCAGTCGGTGCCGTCGTCGGCATGGCGGCGGCGTGCTCGGACGAGGAGAAGCCGAAGAACAACGGCGCCTCCAAGGCGAGCCAGGCGGCGCTGCCCGCCCCGGTCCCGGCCGCCTCGCTGCGTCCGGTCACCCTGCCCGACCAGCCGGGGCCGCTCATCGACACCGTCGCCCGCCAGGCGCGCACCGCCGGGACGGTCCGCGCCGACGTGGTCTCCAGCGGCACCGAGAACGGCGGCGCGCGGCAGCAGGAGAAGATCAGCGCGCAGGTGCGGATCGGCGCCAAGCCGCCGCTGGCGCAGATGACCATCGTCGACCAGGACTCCACCACCGAGGCCGTGGTGGCGGGCGGCACCGTCTACACCCGCGTCGACGGCGAGGAGCAGGCTCCGGGCAAGCCGTGGGTGCGGCTGTCCCGGCAGGATGTGCGCAACCCCGAACTGGCGCCGTTCAGCAAGATCCTCACCGGGATCCTGGACTCGGTCGACACCGGCCTGGCGCAGATCTCCGTCGACAGCGGCCTGCAGCTGGTGCGCGCCGGACGGTTCGACAAGGCCGCCGCGACCGAGACCGTGGACGGGGTGCCCACCCGCCGCTACACGGGCCGCACGCCGACCGCCGAGCTCGCCAAGACCGACACCGCCTTCAAGGCCGTCGCCCAGCTCGGCGGCGACGAGGTGCCCTGGACGCTGTGGGTGGACGACAAGGGCCTGCCGCGCCGCTTCCGGGTCGACGTCACAACCGACCGCGGCCTCGGCTCGACGCAGGACATCCGCTACCGGCAGTGGGGCGAACCGGTCAGCATCCAGGCCCCGCCCGCCGACAAGGTCCACACCATCGGCACCTGACCCGGCGCTTCACTCGGCGCCGATCTCGATGACTCTTTCGAGGCGTTCGGTGATGAACGGGCCGTAGCCGAACGCGGCGCCCACGCGCTTGATGTCCGCGTACAGCGAATGCGACACGGGGCTGAGATGCACGACGGCAAGGCGGAGGTAGAACCGCAGCGCCAGTTCGGGGAAGCCGCCCTCCGCCAGCTCGACGAGCGCCCCGCGCAGGAGCCCTTCGTCGACGGGGACGGCCCCGAGGTCCCGGTGCACCGACAACGTGCCGACGACGGCGGCCACGCCCGACACGACCTCGATCTGCTGCGCCCGCCCGGTCCTCCGGCACCCCGTCCCGCCGGGCGAGTTGGTGGGGCGACAGCCAGACTGCCGAACAGGGTCATCGACTGCGCGCTGGCCGAGCCCCGCAACCAGTGGCGCATCCAGAACTGGCTGCGGCAGGGCGGCAACGGCGACCCGCGGCCGACCCTGGCCGGGTAGTTCGGGCCGCGTGGCTGCACGCCGCTCGGGGAGGTCATGTACGCCGACAGGCGTATCACGGGTGCGCAGCTGGCGGCGCTGTGGACGTCGGTCACCGGCGGGCGCCACGCACCGTCGGTCGACGGCCGGGACGGGCGGCAGTGGTTTCGGCCTCCGTGCGCCTCGCCTCAGGTGGTTCCATGAGGGAGAAGAGTGGGCTCGGGCGCGAAACCGTAGCACCAGACCTTGCCCGGAGGCTCCGCAGGAAGGGTTCCCCGGATCAACTGGATCACCGCTGTCCCCAGTGAGATCACGGACGCGGTCGGGATGGCCTCCGTTCCCCTCCATTCGAATTGTTCGAGCGGCCAGTGTGCGGCTTCTTCCGGCTCCACCGCCGCACGCGTGCCAAGGCTGCGATTCGCCTGTTCCAGCCATCCGGTGAACGTGCGGAGCCGCTGCCGGCCCCATGCCGGGTCGATGGAGAGCGCGAAGTCACTGATCTCCGCACAGGCCGCCAGCTGGTCGAGTACTTCGTCCACCCAGCGATCGGGTTTCGCCCCGGTCGTGCCGCGGACCGTCATGATGACTTCGGCCAGCAGGACCGAGCGGGCCAGGTCGTACGACCAGAACCAGCGGTCACCGTACTCGATCGTCGTCGTAGCGCTCATGGGAGATCAGTCCACACCATCGGCAGCCGACCCGGCGTTTCACTCGGCGCTGATGTCGATGACCTCTTCGAGGCGTTCGACCACGAACGGGCCGTAGCCGCGCATGGTCCCGCGTGCAGCGGCGTGCGTCCACCACCATCGCCCGGCTGCCGTCGGGCATGGCCGGAAGGTCGTCGAAGGCGAGCTCCCCGGCGCCGGATCGGTTCTTCCGGCTCACAGCGTCATCAGGTGTAATCGATGAGCCCGTCCTCCGGCGTGTAGACGGCTTCGAGCGTCTGGAGATCGTCGCTCAGGAACGCCCGCCACCGCCCCTCGTCCACGACGGCGTGAAAGATCTCCCGTGCGATCTCCATCTGACGACCGTAGTTCTTGTCCAGGTCGCGGACCTCGAACCAGTAGGGATGCGCCTCGAAGGACGGGAAAAAGTCATCGTCGTCCTCCGGGTCATCTGTGATGTTGTGTCGGCTCAGGTTCACCGCCACGGCCCCACCGCGCATCACCAACACGAGCGTTCCGTCACCGTCCGGAACGAAGGACCCTTCCAGAACCCGCTCGCCGAGCGCCACCAAGTCATCCAAGGTGACATCCGGTCCACCGACGAGCACGAAAGCATGTCGTGACATGGGTCTTATCATCCTCGCCGATCCGCGACGCGACTCAGGACGGTCACGTGCACCACAGCTGCCCGCCATGCTCAGGAGACGGAGCACAGTTGATCTCCCAGTTGTCCCCGAAGAACCGAATGCTCTTCTGGTTGGCGTGCGGCTGTCCGAGATACCGCCTGATTCCCTTCATCGCCTCTTCGCGGGTCATGCCCGTGCCCTCGGAACTGAGGACGGCATGCTGTGCCTGACCAGTGGCACTGTTGAGAGACCTCTTGACGGTGTTGCTGTTCGGAATCGGGTTCTTCTTGTCGCCTTTGATCGTCTTGAACTCGGTGGGCACCCCGTCGACCTCCGAGTCCCCAGTCCGTCCTCTCTCCCCTTGCAGGGCCTTCTCCTGCTTCGCCTTGACGATCTTGCCCTCCTGGGCGAGCCTCTCGGCGATCCTCCTCTCGTCGGGGTCGAAACTCTTCTCTCGTTCGTCGATGATGCCCTTGCCGTGACGGCGCACTCCCTGCGGGAGCGGGTCGGTGTAACCGGCCTCACGAATCTTCTTCTCGATCGGGTCGTCCGGATCAACACCACAAGCTTCGGGACCGGAAGCGGGGTCATTGTGAACGAGCAGGTCCGCGCTTCCGAGCCCGATGAAGTAGGTGTGCAGGTCTTCGACGGTGAGGTTGTAGACCGTCTCGTCACGACGGCGGTGCGAGGAGTCGACGACCATCGCCCGGCCGCCCCCGGCGGCGCCGAGCACGTCGCCGAAGGCCAGGCCGTCCGCGCTGATCCAGTCGTCGACGCCGGTCACCCAGAACGGGTGGTTGGCCGTCGCGGTGATGCGGGCGGTCGGGCCGCCCAGGCTCCCGTCGAGGTCGACGGTGAGGTTCACAAGATCCTTCGGCCCGCTGCCGACGATGCGGGCGGTGACCCGCCGAGGCCCGCTCCGGCCGGTCATGGGGTCGCTGGCCCAGACCATGTCGCCGACCCGGACACGTTCGATCGGTTTACGGGTTCCGTCCGCCATCAGCACCGGCGTACCCGGGAGGAAGCTGTTGCCGGACTTCTTGCGTTTGCACGCCTCCAGCGCCTTGTCCAGACGGATTCGGGCGTCTCGACGCGCTTTGCGCGCCTTGTCCAGCCGGCGTTTCAGGTCCAGGAACCGGTCGATCAGCTTGACGACCTTGGGGATCGACTTCAGCAGCTTGCCGACCTTGCTCCATGGGACGACGCCGAGCAGAGCCCAGGCGCAGTCGGCGAAGTTGGGCTTATTGACGCAGTTCAAGATGTCCCCGGCCAGAAAGTCCAGGCCGAGCTTGCCGATCTCTTTCAGCAGGTTGAAGCCGTCCCACTGCTGCTGGGCGCCGTTCAGCTCGCGATCGGAGGCGGCCAGGGCGCTCTTGGCCGCCTCGTACTCCTGCTCCTCCGGCGTGAGGCCCCCCGAGGCGGAGGGCGCGGGCGACGATCCCACCGGGGACGCCGTGGTGGACGGCGACGCACCGGCCCGGTCCTTTCCGCCACCGTCCGGATCGCAGCCGGAACTGCCGGTGATCTTGCACACACCGGCCCTGATGTTCGCGACGACCGAGTCGGGAATCGCCACCACCGTCACGGCAGCGGCGATCGCGCCCACCAGGAGGGCGACCGCGATGTAGGAGAGCGCCCCCTCACCTGTATCGCCGAGTCGACGCAGCATGCAAGTCCCCCGCAGACCGTCCCCCGAGAACGAAACCCCAACGAAGCCTGTCTCAGGAGATCAGCGGCAGCGGCGATCGCAAAGGGCCCGTGGGCCCAAAATCAGCACGCGGCGCACTCCGGGCGGGCTTGCGCGGCCCCCGGCAGCCGGTATCGGTCGCCCTGGGGACAAGCCTGTTCACTCGCTGTTCAATGGCGTGCTTGTATACGCCGCCGAGGCATGGTCTAAGCGGCCCGCTGTGCCTCCATGGCTCGGACCTGTGGGAACGCAGGGTAGGGAAGTACATCCGTATGGGTGTGGAACGGAAGCTAGGCGGCCGTCGTCTTTCTATAGATGACCACCTCCAGGCGCGAGGGGACGATCGAGTTGGCGAACAGGGACTCGACGGGCGTCCTAGAGATCTGCCCCGCCTGCGGGCAGAGCGGCGTCTGCCTCTACCGCGTGCGCACCACCGGCGAGCAGTTCTGGCTTTGCGAGGAATGCGATGCGGCCTGGCGCCCGGGCACCGACCGTTCGGTGTTGGACATCACCCTGTCCGGCTTTCTGCCCGCCGAGCCCAACCCGTGGAAGGCGATCGAAAGGGCAGATGGCCCGCGGCGGCCGCAAACCCTGCAGGCCCTGGTCGACCTGGTGTCAAAGGGCGAACTGTCCGGGCTGGCGCTGGGCATGCACCGCACCGACGCCCTGACCGTGGTCGACGTCCCACATGCCCCGGCGTCCAGCAGCGTCGTGACGGCAGGTGACGTTTCACTGACCTTCGAGGCCGACACCCTGGTGGGAATCGCGGTCCGCCTGCCACCGACCGGCGTCCGCTGGCCCGGCCTGATGTCCTTGGCAACCTCCTCCCGTTTGGCGTCCGCCCCCCGCCCCGAGGCCCTGGAGGCCCTACGAGACGCGGGCTTCGAGCCCCTGCCCGGCGCCTCGCCGGACGACGATGCCGTCGAGTTCCAGGCCGTTGGACGACGGATGAGCCTCGAATTCGACCAGGGTCTGCTGAGCGCCGTCGCCGTCTCCGACACAGGCAACTGACCACCGAACCGCCCGCGACGCCTCCCGGAATTCGCGGCGAACCGGGATGTCACGGACCGTCGCCGGTGAACGCAGCGCCCCCGTCCCTGCCTGGCCGTCAATCCCCGGACGAGTTCGCCCATGTCGAGGTCGAAACCGAAGGACGCCGCACGGTCGGCGAGGAGTCGCGGGTGGGATCGACCTGCCGCCGGCCCAGCCCGGGAAAGCTCCGCCCGGGCTTTGCTGTCCCAGTGCCGCTTATCGGCGTCGACGGATTCTCCGGTGTCCTTTTCCGTTGGTCTCCGAGGCGTGCTTGATCAGCCTTCTTCGGGGTTTGTCTGCGCCCAGGCTCGGGCCCAGTCTCGGACCCGCGCGGTCCATTGCCCGCCATGCGACGGGTCCTGGGCCAGTTCCTGGAGCCTCTTGCTCACGCTTTGACGTCCCCGGGAATGGGGCCGGTACCGTCGGGGGGACGAGCACCGCATCCCCGGGCCCGACGAAGTAGCGGGGTTCGCCAAGGGGGCCGTTGGCTCGAATCGGTGTCGGGCGGGCTTCTGGCGGATCAGGCGAGGGCGAAGGAGGCGGCGATGCGCTCGGCCTCCGGCGGCATGGCGCCCTGGCGCGCTTCGATGTCGACGTAGCAGAAGCGGTCGTCGGACAGCGAGACCCGGACCGTCATGCCGCTGACCGGTCCGGACTTGTTCGTCGAGTCATAGGTGGCCTTGAAGCCGGGCTTGCCGCTGACGGTCAGGTCCGTGATGCGCGAGCCGGGTTCCAGGGCCTGCTGCTTGCGCTTGAGCTGCTCCAGGGACGCGCCCACCGCGCCGCCGCGGTCGCAGCCGGCCGTCAGGTGGGGGGCGAACCCCGAGGTCACCGAGCCGTCGATGGCGAAGACGGCGCCCTGCTTGATCTGCTGGGCCAAGAGCTGCCGGACGAGAACGCCCATGTCGAGGTCGAGGCCGAAGGACGTCCGCACGGTCGGCGAGGAGTCCGTCGTGGGATCGACCTGCCGCCAGCCCGCGGGAAGGGTCAGGGTGACACCGGTCTTGCCGCCGCCGATGCGGGTGCCGCCGCCGGACGGCGCGGAAGCGGACGACGCGGGCGTCGCGGGGACGGCGCGCGTGGTGATCTGCTGGGACGGCGACGCGCTCGCGTCGGCCTCGCCGTCGCCTGAGTCTCCGCCGCAGGCGGTGAGGGCCAGCGGGACGAGCGTGCCGATCACTCCTGCGGCGACCGCGGTGAGACGGCCCATGAGTCCACTCCGTGTCCGGTCGGGTGCTGGCGCCCGGACCATATCAGGAAGGCCGCGGAGACGGTCATGCCATTTTTCCGCCGGGGCGCTGAGCGCGGTGCGGCGGAAAGACCGCGGGCGAGACGCACAAGAGGCGGTTCGGTGCCTCGGCGACCCGCTCCGCTCGGCCTAGAGTCTTCCTGTAGGCGGAGCCTCGGTGGACGAACCAGGAGTCGACGGCGATGACGAACCCTCCCGATCCCGGCCAGTACCAGCGTCCTCCCGCGCCGCCGGGCGCCCCGTACATGCAGCAGCCCCAGCCGCAGCCGGCCTACGGCGCCGCACCCGGCGCTCCGGGCGCGGGGCAGGCGGCGTTCGGGCGGCCGGGCGGGACGGGCGGCGTCCCCGAGAACAAGGGCCTGTTCGGCGCGCTGTTCGACGCCAACTTCGACCACCTGGTGACGCCCAAGCTCATCAAGCTGTGCTACGTGCTGGCGCTGCTGCTGGTGACCCTGTCGGCGTTGATGGTGCTCGTCATCGGCGTGTGGGTGTTCCAGCTGCGCAACGGCTGGCTGCTGGGGCTGCTGATCATGCTGTGCGCCCCCGTCATTTGGATCTTCGAGGCCGTCCTGGTGCGCATCTTCATGGAGGCGGTGGTGGTGCGGTTCAAGGGCGTCGAGCATCTGCGGGTCATCAAGGACAAGATCTGAACAGCAGGGTTAGGCTCGCCAGGAGTCACGCGACATAGACGGGGCAGTGCAGGTGGCCGACTTCGAGCCTCAGGGTGGCGGCGAGGACGCTTCCCCGCGCGAGACGCGGCGGGACCCCGGTGTCACACGGCGCGACGCGTACGTGCCGGGGCCGCGGCCCGCGCAGACCCGGCGGGACGGGACGGCGGCCGGCGATCCGCTGATGCGGCTGCCGGCGGTGCTGGCCGAGCGGTTCGAGACGGTGGCCGAGCTTCCCGTGCAGGGCGCCGAGTCCGACCTGCTGCTGGTACGGGACGCGCGCGGCGTCCGGTACGTGGTGAAGCTGTTCCGCCGCGGTTTCACCGCCGACCGCGACGTGTGGGGGAAACTGCCCGAGCTGGACTCGCCGCACGTGGTGCGGGTTCTGGAGACCGGGCACGCCGAGGGACGCGACTACGAGATCACCGAGTACGCGCCCGCCGGCAACCTGCGCGCCGCGCTGGCGGGCGGGCCGCTGCCGCCGGAGATGGTCGCCGAGGTGGCCGCCCAGCTCGCCGACGGGCTGGCCGCGCTGCACCGGGCGGGCATCGTGCACCGCGACCTCAAACCGGAGAACGTGCTGGTGACCGGCACCGATCCGGTGCGGGTGGCGATCACCGACTTCGGGCTGAGCCGGGTCCTCGAGCAGAGCGTGGTGTTCGCTTCGGCGTCGCGCACGCTGGCGTACGCGGCGCCCGAGTCGCTGTCGGGGCAGGTGTCCCCGGCGCGGGACTGGTGGTCGCTCGGCATGATCCTGCGCGAGCTGGCGACCGGGCGGCCGCCGTTCGCGGGGCTCAGCGAGACGGCGGTGATCGACCATCTGGCGACGCGTCCGGTCACGGCCGACGACGTGGCCGATCCCCGGCTGCGGCTGCTGTGCCGGGGGCTGCTCACCCGCGACCCGCGGCGGCGGTGGGGCGCCGAGCAGGTGGCGCAGTGGCTGGACGGGGCGTCGCCGCCGGTCGCCGAACCGGCGCGGCCCGTCGTCGAGACCGGGCCGGGCGTGCCGTTCGCCGGACGCCGTTTCACCGACCGCGGCGAGTTCGCCCGCGCGCTGGTCGAGCGGTGGGACCAGGCCGCGCGCTACTTCTTCGGCGGCGGGCAGGAGGCGTTCCGCGTCCTGCGCGAGTGGCTGTCGGGCCTGCCGGACGACAGCCGCATCGAGCTGGTCGACGGGCCGCTGTCGTCCAGGCAGCCGCCCGATGTGAAGCTGCTGCACCTGGTGCGCTGGCTCGACCCGTCGCTGCCGCCGCACTACCTGGGACGGCGCGTCACCGCCGACGACCTGGCGGGCCTTGCGGCGCTGGCCGGCGACGGGACGCATCCCGACCACCGCACCGCCTGCCTGCTGGGCCGGGACCTGTGGGAGCACCGGCTGCTGCACGTGCTGGCGGGCTTCGACGGCGCGCACGACCTGGCGCGCATCGACGAGCAGTGGCGCGCGCACGTGTCCGCGTGGAACGACCTGGCGCGGTGGCTGCGCACCCAGAACGCGCTCCCGGCCGGGGCCCAGGCGCGGTTGCCGGATGCGGGGACGACGTCCGACACGCGTGTAGCCGGCCCGCCCGTCCCTGCCGACGACCCGCCCGTGGTGCTGCTCACATTGCTGGCGCTGGCCGTCCAGCCCGGGCAGACACGTCAGGCGTTGAGCGATGCCGCCGCCCGCGCGCGCGCAGGTCTGCCCGAGCCGGTGCCGTGGCTGGAGTGGCTCGCCGACGGCGCGGGGGACGATCCGCTTCGGCTGCTCGCCGTGGCCCGTACCGCTCCTGAGGCCGTCCTGGAGTTGGAGGCCCGGTCCCGTGACGCCAGAGCGGCCGAGCAGCGCGCCCAGACGCTGCGCGAGTGGTGGGCCGAACGCGAACGCCAGCGCCTGGCCGGACGCAACGGCGCCGTGGCACGAGCCGTCGGCTGGACCCTGCCCATCCTCGCCTTCTGGCTCCTGGGCAGTTGGGTCGTCGGTGCACTCTTCGGTGGAGACGCCCCCGACAAGATGTCGGCCTTCAACTCCCTGCCCGGCTCCGGCGTGCCGTTCGGTGCGCTGGCGGTTCTGTCCGTGGTCGCATGGGTCGTTCAGTGCGGCTGCGAGATTCTGCTCGCGCGCGTGCAGGGACGCGACTACCTGCCCTACGGTCCCTGGTCCTGGCTGTCCCGCGTCCTGGGGGCCGGCGGCCGCGGCCTGTCGAAGGCGTCGCAGGCTGTGTCGGGCGCGGCGCGTCGCACGAGCGGACGCGGCTGCGGCGTGCTTCTGCTGGCCGGCACCATCCCTCTGCTGCTGATCCTCCTGCTTGTAAGCATGATCACGCCGGTAGCGAGCCTGCTGTGGTTGCTGCTGCTCGTTGCCGGACCGGCCGCGCACGCGGTGGCCGCGGGCGTCCGGTTGCACCGGTGGCGGCAGCAGCACGCGGAGGACGAGCGGAGGGCGCTGGCGTGACGCCCCACATCCACGGCCCCCGGCGCACGGCTGCGGGGGCGACGCAGCACGGCCCTGGAGGAGCATCATGAGCAGTGGTGTCGAGGCCGACATCGCGTTGGACGCGGCAGTGGTCCTGACCCTGGGGATGAACCGGGTGCTGGGCCGCGCCGCGGGCGCGGCCGGACGCGGCGCCGAGGCGCTGGCGGCGCTCGCCGCGGGCAAGGCGAAGGAGCGGGCTGCGGCCCTTGCCGAGGTGGAGGCGTACGAGCGCGCGCTGCGCAGGGTGCTCGAACGCAACGCGCGCATCGCCGCGCTGGCCGAGACGGCCGAGCGTCTCGGCGCCGACGTGGCGCTCCCCCAGCACCTCCAGCCCACCGACCAGGACATCGCCGACCTGGACGCGTGGTGCGCCGCGGCCGACACCGCCCTGGACGAGGCCGAGTCCCGGTTGTCGCGCCACCTGGCCGCCGAGATCGGCGAGCAGATCTTCCCGCCCGCCGCGACGTCGCTGCGCACCGAACTCGGCCCGGCTACCGGGCGTCCACCGCAGCAGGAGACGCAACCGGCGCAGGCGGAGGCCGTCCGGCAGCGCCTTGAGCGGGTGGTGGCCCGCCTGCTGCCGGACGTGTCGGCCGAGGACCGCCGCGCGGTCGCCGAGGCGGCCGCGCTGCTGCCGGGCGCGTCCGGCGAGGAGGAGGCCGAGGGGGTGCTGACCGAGGTGCGGCTGCGGGTGCAGGCGGCCAACGCCCGCACGCGGCAGCGGCGGGAGGAGGAGCGGCGGCGCGCCGCCGAACGCGAGGCCGCCGAGCAGGCCGAGGCCGAGCGGCGCTACGTGCTCGACTCGATCACTTCGGCGTTCCAGGACCTGGGCTACGAGGTGCAGGCCGGGTTCGAGACGCTCACCGCCGCCGGCGGCGAGGTCGTGCTGACCCGCGGGTCGTGGCCCGACCACGGCGTGCGCATGCGCGTGGACGACGCGGCGCAGATCCGCGCGGCCATGGTCCGCACCCGTCCCGCCGAGAGCGAGGACGACCGCAGGCTGGACGTCGAACGGGAACGGGAGTGGTGCGAGGCGTTCGAGGCGGCGCGGGCGCGGCTGGCCGACGCGGGCGTGCGTTCCCAGGTCACCTGGCGGCTTGAGCCGGGGGTGAAGGAGCTGCCCGTCACCGACCGGGCGCGGCGCAGCGCAGCCCGTGCGGCCGCCCCGCGCGAACGCCGCCGGGAACGCGGGTGAACCCCGGCACGCGGGACGCGGGACAATAGGGCGTGCATGACAGGGACGCCGGCGACCAGGACGCGGCCATGGCGGGCCGCGAGCGGAGCGAGGAATGACCACTGATTCACCCACCCTCGGCGGGCGGCTGCTCGGCTGGCCGCCGTTCATCCGCGAGCTGGACGCGACCCTGTCGGTGCACTCCCAGTACGTCCTGTCGGGCAACCTCTACGACAGCTTCCTGGCCCCGCCGCTGGAGGCCGACGGGCCGGGCCGGCTGCTGCCGCTGCGCGACCTGCTGTGGGAGTCGCTGCACTCCAGCGGCTACTCCTGCCTGGTGGTGTACGACCCGGTGGACGGCCTGCAGGTGCACCCTGACACCGAGGACGACATCGGCGACGCGGCGGCGGAGGCGGCCGAGCGGCTGCTGGGCAAGCTGAAGGGCGAGCAGAAGCCGTCGCTGGAGGGGCTGACCAAGCATCTGGCGGCGGTGGCCCGCCCGTCGGAGAACGTGCGCGCCGCGGTGCTGATCGACTCGGCGTCCCGGATCGCCCGCAGCCCCACCGACCTGGAACCCGCCGAACGCGACTTCTTCCGGTTCTGCGCCAAGCTGTCGCGCACCGCGCGGCCGGTGCGGGTGGTGGGGCCCCGGCCCAAGCCGCTGTACAACCCCGTCATCTGGCTGGTGGAGCGGCCCGGCGACCTGCCGCCGTGGCTGACCGCCGACAACGACAACATCCGCGAGATCACCATCCCGCGGCCGCATCTGGGCGACCGGCAGGAGACGGCGCGGCTGCTGGCCCGCGCGTTCGGGATCAGCGATGTGGACGCCGACCAGGCCGCCGCCGAGGCGTGCGACGCGTTCGCCGAGCAGGCCGACGGGCTGACCCTGCAGTCGATGATCGAGGTGACCCGGCTGGCCAAGGAGCGCAACGTCCAGCTGGCCGACCTGCCCGACGCGGTGCGCACCTACAAGCTGGGCGTGCTGGACAACCCGTGGAACCGCGGGCATCTGCGCCGCCGGGTGCTGGAGGGCGAGCGCCGCGTCCCCGAGCGGGTGATCGGGCAGCCGCAGGCCGTCACCAAGACGCTGGACATCCTCAAGCGGGCCGTGCTGGGCCTGTCGGGCGCGCAGGCCACCCGGTCGGGCAGCCGCCCGCGCGGGGTGCTGTTCTTCGCCGGTCCTACCGGCACCGGCAAGACCGAGCTGGCCAAGGCCATCACCGAGCTGGTGTTCGGGGACGAGTCGGCCTACCTGCGGTTCGACATGAGCGAGTTCTCCGGGGAGGGCTCGGGCGACCGGCTGATCGGCTCGCCGCCCGGGTATGTCGGCCACGAGGCGGGCGGGGAGCTGACCAACGCGGTGCGCGAGGACCCGTTCCGGGTCATCCTGTTCGACGAGATCGAGAAGGCGCACCCGCGGATCCTGGACAAGTTCCTGCAGATCCTGGAGGACGGCCGGCTGACCGACGGGCGCGGCAACACCGTCCACTTCTCCGAGTCGATCCTCATCTTCACCTCCAACCTGGGCATGTACGTGCGCGGGTCGGAGACCGGGCCGGACGGCGCGCCGGTGCGCGTGCGCAACATCACACCCGGCATGACCTACGACGAGGTGGAGCGGCGCATCAAGGCCGCCGTCGCCGAGCACTTCACCGAGGTGCTGAACCGGCCCGAGCTGCTCAACCGGTTCGGCGACAACATCGTGGTGTTCGACTTCATCGGCCCGGAGGCCGCCGACAAGATCTTCGACCTGCAGTTCGCCAACATCTGCCGCCGCGTCACCGAGGAGCACCGGCTGGTGCTGGCGGTCAAGGGCGACGTGCTGGAGACGCTGCGCGGATGGTGCACCGGCGACCTGGACCACGGCGGCCGCGGCATCGGCATGAAGCTGGAGTCCTTCTTCGTCAACCCGCTGGCCCGCGCCCTGTTCGACCGGGAGCTCACCCCCGAAGAGCGGATCACCGTGACCGGCATCCGCCGCGAGGGCAGCATCGTCCATCTGGACCTGCAGTGACCGGGCCGTCTGCGAACGAGCAGTCCGCGAGCGGGCAGACGCTGCTGCTGGCCAAGGCGCACTATCCTGTCACCACGCTCGGGCCGGGCGTGCGGGCGGGCATCTGGACGCAGGGGTGCACGCTGCACTGCCCGGGCTGCCTGTCGCGGGACACGTGGGAGGCCGACCCGGGCAAGGCCGTGCCGGTCACGGCCGTGCTCGGCTGGCTGCGGTCGCTGCCGAGGCCGCTGGACGGCGTCACCGTCTCCGGTGGCGAGCCGTTCCAGCAGCCCGAAGCGCTGGCCGCACTGCTTCGGGGCATCCGCGCGTGGCAGGACAGTTCCGAACATGAGACGATTCCGGTGGACATACTCGTCTACAGCGGATATGTCTACTCTCGGCTTTTGCGTTCGGCGCGGACGAGCGAGATCCTTGGGTTGTGCGACGCGGTCATCACGGGACCGTACGTCGACCGGCTCAATCCGGGGGGGCGACACTCCCCGGACGGCTCTCTACTCTGGAGGGGGTCGTCCAACCAGCGCATCGTCCCGCTGTCCCCGCTGGGGCACGAGAGGTACGGGGCTCTGGCCGACGGCTCCCAGCAGACCGGTCGCGACGCAGCGCCCCGAGTCCAGGTGTCCGTGGACGAGGGGCCGGAGGGAAGGCGGGTGTTCTACATCGGGATCCCGCGGAGGGGTGACATGGAGCACCTCACAACGAGGCTCGAACGTGCCGGCGTACGTGCGGGGGAAGTGTCATGGCGACCTTGAACTGTCCTGTCTGTGACGAGCCCTACCAGCAGGGCGATCTGGTCTGCATGAGCTGCGGTGCCAACCTGGCCCGCAGCGGCGGGGCGCGTCGCCACGGCGCCGGGTACCCGCCGCCGCAGCAGCCGGGCGCCCCGCAGTACCCGCACCAGCCGCCGTACGAGCCGCAGGGCCCCGGGCAGCCCCAGCACCAGGTCCCGCCGTACCAGCAGCCGGACCCGGGCCAGTACGACCCGGCGCAGCAGTACGACCCCGGCCGGTACCAGCCCTCGGGCGGCCACCCGCAGCATCAGGCGCCGTCGCCCTACCAGTCGGCGCCGCAGCCCCAGTCCCCGCCCGCTCCGCAGGACCCGTGGGCCCAGCAGCGGCCGGAGCCGTGGAACCAGCCCGCGCAGCCGCCCGCGCCATCCCAGCCGCACACGCCCCAGTACCAGCCCCCGGGCCACCAGGGCGGCCTGAGCGGCGGCCAGCAGGTGCCCGACAACGCCTGGGGGCAGCCCTCGCCGCAGATGCCCGAGCACCAGTGGGGGGCGCCTCAGCCGCAGGCGCCGACCGGGCACGACCCGCACCAGCAGCCGCAGCACGGCGGCCCGGGCCCGCAGCCGCACGCCCCGGCGGAGCACCAGTACGCCCCGCCGTCGCACCAGCCGGACCCGCGCGCCCCGATGCCGCCGGCGTACGGCCGCGAGGCGACGCTGCTGCCGCCCGAGCAGCAGCAGGCCCAGGCCCGCCCGGACTCCACCGCGCTCATGTGCCCCTACTGCGAGGCGGTGCTGACCAACCCGGGCGCGGCGCAGTGCGACTCGTGCCTGCGGCCGCTGCCCGCCCAGGGCCAGGGGCAGGGCGCGCCGGTGCTGCGCGTCCAGTTCCCCAGCGGCGAGATCAAGGTGTCGGTGGGCCAGCACCTGGTGCTGGGACGCGACGCGGGCCAGTCCCCCGTCGCCTCCACCTTCACCCAGTTCGACAACGTGTCGCGGCGCCACTCGACGGTCTGGTTGGACCCGTCGGGCACCGCCTGGGTGCGCGACGAGGGCTCCACCAACGGCACCTTCGTCAACGGCGAACGGCTGCCGCGCGGCGTGGAGGCCCCGCTGCGCGACGGCGACCAGCTCCGCCTGGCCGCCGACGTCACCGGCACCGTGACCCTCAAGTAGCAGACGAAACGGGCGGCCCTCCCCTTGGAGGGCCGCCCGGTCTTGTCAGCGGCTTGCGAAGGGCCGACGCACCTCAGTTCGAGCGCTTGGTGCGGGCGCGGATGCGTTCGCGTTCCTTGGCGTCCAGGACGACCTTGCGCAGGCGCACGGCGGACGGGGTGACCTCGACGCACTCGTCCTCGCGGATGAACTCCAGGGCCTGCTCCAAGCTCAGCGGGCGCGGAGGCGTCAGCGTCTCGGTCGCCTCGGCGGTGGACGAGCGGATGTTGGTCTTCTGCTTCTCCTTGCAGATATTGACGTCCATGTCGTCGGCGCGGGAGTTCTCCCCGACGATCATGCCCTCGTAGACCTCGGTGCCCGGGCCGACGAAGAAGGTGCCGCGCTCCTGCAGGTTGATGAGTGCGTAGGCGGTGGCGGCGCCGGAGCGGTCGGCGACCAGCGAGCCGGTGGGGCGGGTGCGCAGCTCGCCGAACCACGGCTCGTAGCCCTCGAAGACGTGGTGGGCGATGCCGGTGCCGCGGGTCTCGGTGAGGAACTCGGTGCGGAACCCGATCAGGCCGCGCGCCGGGACCAAAAACTCCAGCCGGATCCAGCCGGTGCCGTGGTTGGTCATCTGCTCCATGCGGCCCTTGCGGACGGCCAGCAGCTGGGTGACGGCGCCCAGGTGCTCCTCGGGGATGTCGACGGTGAGCCGCTCGACGGGCTCGTGCTTTCTGCCGTCGATCTCCTTGGCGACGACCTGGGGCTTGCCGACGGTCAGCTCGTAGCCCTCGCGGCGCATGTTCTCCACCAGGATGGCCAGGGCCAGTTCGCCGCGGCCCTGCACCTCCCAGGCGTCGGGGCGGTCGGTGGGCAGCACCCGGATGGACACGTTGCCGACCAGCTCGCGGTCCAGGCGGTCCTTGACCAGCCGGGCGGTGACCTTGGTGCCCTTCTCCCGGCCGGCCAGCGGCCCGGTGTTGGTGCCGATCGTCATGGAGATCGCGGGCTCGTCCACGGTGATCAGCGGCAGCGGGCGCGGGTCGTCCGGGTCGGCGATGGTCTCGCCGATCATGATGTCGGGGATGCCGGCGATGGCGATGATGTCGCCGGGCCCGGCCTCCTCGGCGGGCTTGCGCTCCAGCGCCTCGGTCATCAGCAGCTCGCTGACCCGCACCCGCTCGACGCTGCCGTCGCGGCGGCACCAGGCGACCTGCTGGCCCTTTTTGATGGTGCCGGCGTGCACCCGGCACAGCGCGATGCGGCCGAGGTAGCTGGAGGCGTCCAGGTTGGTGACGTGCGCCTGAAGCGGGCTGTCGGGGTCGTAGGACGGCGCCGGGACGGTGTCCTTGATCACCTGGAAGAGCGGTTCCAGGTCGGGCGAGTCGGGCAGCTCGCCGTTGCCGGGGGCCCGCAGGGACGCCCGGCCCGCGCGACCGGAGGCGTAGACGATCGGGAACTCGATCTGCTCGTCGTCGGCGCCGAGGTCCATGAACAGCTCGTAGGTCTCGTCGACGACCTCGGCGATGCGGGCGTCCGGCCGGTCGGTCTTGTTGATCACCAGGATGACCGGCAGCCGGGCCTCCAGGGCCTTGCGCAGCACGAACCGGGTCTGCGGCAGCGGGCCCTCGCTGGCGTCCACCAGCAGCACCACCCCGTCGACCATGGACAGGCCGCGCTCGACCTCGCCGCCGAAGTCGGCGTGGCCGGGGGTGTCGATGATGTTGATGGTGAGCCCGCCGTGCCGGACGGCGGTGTTCTTGGCCAGGATCGTGATGCCCTTCTCCCGCTCCAGGGCGTCGGAGTCCAGCACGCGCTCGTTGACGTCCTGGTTCGCGCGGAACGCCCCGGACTGCCAGAGCATGGCGTCGACCAGCGTCGTCTTGCCGTGGTCGACGTGGGCGACGATCGCGACGTTCCGGAGGTCGTCGCGGGTGGAGATGGGCATGCGCTTCTCGCTCTGGTGGAGGTGCAGGGAGTCGCCGCGGAGCCGCGGCCAGCCCGATTCTACTTGCCGGTCCGTACCGTCCCGGCGAACCGCACATCACGTTCACCACATATGCCCTGGTTGCTGTGTTTTACGGTTTCTTTGTAGTCTCTCCCGGACCCGGCCGTCTTGGAGCCCGCCGGACCGCTGCGCGGGCTGCGGCCGGACCGCCGAATCCCCTCGCGGGGAGCCGGGGAACCACATCCCGGGGCGCCGCCGCCCCCGGGACTCGGGGTGAATCGACGCAGGTCGCACCGTCACCGGTGACGCGCGCCCGCGCCGTAGGGCGAACTCCCGGCCCGAACCCGTCAGCTAACCCGGTAGGCGGACGAGGAGAGGAGTGCACGACCTTGCCCCCCGGTCACCGTCCACGGCGCGTCGCCGTGTCCACCCTCGCAGCGGCCGCCGCGGCCTCCGTCGCCCTCGGCTGGACCGTCGCCCCCGCCGCCGCGACCGCCCCGGCCGCCGCGCCGCGCCTCGCCGACCCCGGCCGCCCCAGCGAAAGTGAACTGCGCAAGCAGTTGGACGAGCTGAACACCGAGGCCGAGCGACTCACCGAGCAGTACAACAAGACGCGCGTCGAGCTGGACAAGGCCCGGCGCGCCGAACGCGCCGCAGCCCGGACCGCCGCCGCGCTGGAGCAGCAGGCCGCCCCCGCCCGCGCGCAGCTCGGCAAGCTCGCCGCCGCCAACTACATGAGCGGCGGCCCCGACACGCTGTTGCTCTCCTCCGGCGACGCCAGGGCCCTGTCGGCGTCGGCGTACCTGGTGCAGAGCCAGACCGCCGCGCTGGGAAGCCTCCAGGCGCAGATCGACCGGGCCGACCGGGCGCAGCGCGAGGCCGCCGCCAAGACGGCGCAGGTGCAGCGCGCCGCCGCCCAGGCGCAGACCGCCCGCAACGCCGCCAAGGCCAAGGTCGAGGAGGTCGAAAAGCAGCTCGACAAGCTCACCACGACCAAGGCCAAGGACCCCAGGACCGGCCTGACGGCCACCATCAAGGGCTCCGGGCTGCCCGCGAAGATGGCGCGCAAGGCCTACTCCAAGCTCGGCAGCCCGTACGTGTGGGCCGCGGCCGGACCGAACAGCTTCGACTGCTCGGGCCTGGTGGTGTGGGCGTACGCGCAGGTCGGCAAGAAGGGCCTGCCGCACTACACCGGCGCCCTCTACGAGCTGGGCCACAAGGTCGACCGCAGCGAACTGCGCTCGGGCGACCTGGTCTACTTCGGCAGCGACCTGCACCACATGGGGATCTATCTGAGCGACGGCAAGTACCTGCACGCCCCGCAGACCGGCGACGTCGTCAAGATCTCCAAGCTGTCGGACCGCTCCGACTACGCGGGCGCCAACCGCATCTCCTGACCCGGCGCGGGCCGGAGAGCCGACGGCCTACGGCGCGCCGCGCAGGTAATGGCGGTAGCGCTCGGCCAATTCGGCGGTGGGCAGGTCCGGCCAGCGGGTGAGCGCCCCGGTGGCCCGGTCGACGACCAGCAGGCCGTTGCCGCCGGGGACGGGCCGGGCGACGAATCCCTCGGCGAACTCCTCGATCACCAGCGGCACCCCGCGCGCTCCCAGGTACGCGTCCGCCCGCCGCCACGCCTCCGCGCGGTCCACGGCCGCCGGACGGACCGCATAGGCCGCGAAGACGTCCGCAATGGCCTTGAGCGTCGAACAGGCGGACGTGCCGCAGGCCCGGCAGACCTCGTGCCCGTAGGGGTCCGTGCCCGGCCGGTGCCTGTCCAGCACGGCGCTCAGCCCAGCCGCGCAGCCGAGCGTCAGCCGCCGCGCCTCGCGCACGAAGGTGCGGGTCTGCCAGTCCGCCCGGCCGTCGCCCGCGACCGTGTGGATCGCGCGGACGTCGGCCCGCATCGCGATCAGCATCACCGAGTCGACCCGGTCCTGAAGCCTGCCGTGCTGAGCCGCCAGTCCGCCGGTCATGCGGCCTTCTCCTCGGTGAAGACGGCGGTCACGGTGCGGCCTTCGGCGTTGCCGTGCCACCCCCAGCTGTCGGCCAGCAGGGCGAGGGTCCGCAAGCCGCGCCCGGTCTCGTCCCACTCGGACGCGTCCGCCGGGACGGGCACCCCCGGGCCGCCCTGGTCGGCGACCGAAACCGCGACCCGGCCGTCGCTCCGCAGCACTTCGACGACGAACGAGCCGCCGTCCTGGCCGGACCTGGTGTGGCGGAGCGCGTTGGCCACCAGCTCGTCCGCGGCGAGCAGAACGTCGTCCAGATATGGGCAGCCGTCGAGCAGGCAGGCGACGAACCTGCGTGCGCGGGCGACCTGTTCGAGACCGCCGGGGAAGACACGGCGCCAGTGCATCGGCGCGGCGCCGGTCGCGGGGATCGCCATCAGGGGCATGGGACACCTCGGATGCTGAAGGAGCCTGACGGAGCGTCGGGGATTCACCCTCCGCCTCTTGCACATCGTCACAACGCGTGGCCATCCGAGCACGAACAATCGGCGACTGTGAGCGGCTGGCGCCTCAATTGGCACGATCCCGCGCCGTTGATTCCGCCTTGCGCCCGTGCCGTGCTCGCACCGCACGCACGCGCACGTGCAGCCCGCGCACGTGCGAATTCCGGCCCGTGATGCGAAAAGAGTTGCGGAACCGGGGCGCACGACCGCAACCGGCCATTACATTGCGTGATGCGGATCGGTCGCAGAAAGTTAGCGATCCGCACGCTGTGTCATCACACGGAGGGAGACGGCCATGCCGAGCCCCTATGTCCGTCGCCGCCGACTCGCGGCCGAACTGCGCAAGCTCCGCGAGGAGCGCGGCATGACCGCTGAGGAACTCGGCCAGGTCCTGTTCCACTCCCGCACCAAGATCACCCGGCTGGAGAACGCCCAGGTCCGCCCGAACGTCGCCGAGATCATGGACCTCCTCGAACGGCTCGACGTCACCGGCAACCGATACGACAAGATGCTGCGCCTGGCCCGCGACGCCGCTGCCAAGGGCTGGTGGGACCGCTTTGGGGACTCCATGGGTCCCCGCCAGCGCCTCGCCGCCGACCTGGAGTCCGGCGCGGACACCATCCGCATCTACGACCAGACCAGCATCCCCGGAGTCCTGCAGACTCCCGAGTTCATCTGCTCTCTGGTCGAACTGGACCAGCTCCAGGGAACGCTCGAATACCGTCCGGAGCGCATGGCCGATGCTCGCCTACGGCGTCAGCAGGAGCTCCTGCGCGAGGATGGCCCCAGCTACGAGGCCGTACTGGACGAGTGCGTCCTTCACCGTCTGGCCATCCCACCCCAGGTGATGGCTGCCCAACTCAAGCACATGATCCAGGTGGTGTCCGAGCACGAACGGCTCACCCTTCGTGTGCTGCCGTACGACGCTCGCATCCCTGGCGGCCTGCTCCCCAAGTCATCGTTCTTCCTGTACACCTTCCCCGACCCCGGCGACACACCGCTGGCAGTGGTCGACACCGTCACCTCCGACCTCCTGGTCACCAAACGACGCGAGATCGTGCGGTATACCGGGATGTACAACCGTCTTCGGGAGGCTGCCCTGTCCCCCGAGGCCAGCCTCACATATCTCAGTCAGGCAGCCGACCGACTGACCGACGCGGCAGGATCGGGAGTATGACCAGGCACTACAGCAACTGGCGCAAATCAAGCCACAGCGACCCGAACGGCCACTGCGTCGAAGTGGCTCGGGCCTCGGACGGCACCATCGGCGTCCAAGACTCCAAGAATCCAGGCCCCCACCTGGAGCTGACCCCCAACGAATGGCGCGCCCTCCTCAACAGGCTTCGCGCACACCACTGACACCACCACCCCGAACCGGCCTTGAGGTCAACACGCTGGTCTCAAGGCCGGTTCACGTTTACACACAAGCCAGCCCACCCTTCCTCAGCCAGCCGACTGACACACCAACCCGCCATAATCAGGATCATGGCCAAGAACTACACCGGTTGGCGTAAATCAAGCCACAGCGAACCAAACGGCCACTGTATCGAAGTCGCCCGAGCCACCGACGGCACCATCGGCATCCAAGACTCCAAAGCCCCAAGCAACATTCTAGAGCTGATCCCCAACGAATGGCGAACCCTCCTCAACACACTCCGCACACACCACTGACACCACCCCCACCGGCCTTGAGATCAAGACACTGACCTCAAGGCCGGTTCACATTTACACACAAGCCAGCTCCCCCTTCCTCAGTCAGCCAACTGACACACCGACCCGCCAGAATGAAGAATATGGCGAAGCACTACAACGGCTGGCGTAAATCGAGCCACAGCAATCCGAACGGCGAGTGCGTCGAAGTCGCCCGAGCCACCGACGGCACCATCGGAATCCAAGACTCGAAGGCCCCGGGTTTCCCCCTAGAACTCACTCAGGAGGAATGGCGTGCCTTCCTGAGAGCGGTCCGCTCGCTCCCCCGTTGACACAGCACCAAAACTGACCGACCTTGAAGTGATAACGACTACCCCAGGGCCGGTGCTTTTCATCGAAAACTCCTAAGTGTGGAGACCCCGGGCTTCAACCCTCGAAAACCGGTCAGGTAGGGGCCCGGTGCGTCCTCGGCGTTCAGCCGGTCTCCCACTCGCCGACCGCCGATATCCTGTGCGAGGGACCTGCGGGAAAGGTTTTCTACGAGGTCCTCGGCGAGGGCGAGACCAGCTATGCGCGCCTGCGGGAAGCGGTGCTGAGGATCATGGAAGTCCAGTACGCCGAGGGGCAGCCCGCCGACCAGCGGTTCCTCGTCCTGCCCGACGCGCCCGCCGACCCCTGGGTCGTGGACGTGCTGTCGGAGGCCTTCGACGTCTCCGTGATCTGGCGGACGGCCGACGGATGGGACGGGCAGCGGGTGGACGTGGCGCTCGGCGGCCCCGGCAAAGACTGATCCACGCCGCCGCCGGCCTCGGCCTACGACCCGCTGACCCGCTGCACCGGGTCGTAGGCCCCGCCCGTCTCCAGGAACGCTTTCGTCAGCGCAGGTGAGGGCGGATCGCCGCGACGACCGGCAGGTCGCCGGGCAGCCACGCCACGTCGTACAGCTCGTCGGGGCTCAGCCAGCGCAGCGCCAGATGCTCCAGCGGCTCCGGCCGGCCCTCGACCAGCTCCGCCGTCCACACCCGCAGCACGCTTCCCGCGCCGAGCGCGAGCGGCCAGTCGCCGCCGATCCGGTCGATAAGCGCGATCTTGACGCCCAGTTCCTCATGGCACTCGCGGACCAGGGCGTCCCGGTCCGACTCGCCCGGATCGACCTTGCCGCCGGGGAACTCCCAGCCGCCGGCCAGCTCCGGAGGCTCGCCGCGCTGGGCGGCCAGCAGCCGTCCCCCGGCGATGATCGCCGCCCCCACCACCACGTTGATCGTGACCAGCCCCTCTCTCAGGACGCGGCGCTGTCCACGCCGCCCGCCCCCGGTCCCGGCGCGCCGGGCGAGGACGCCGGGCGGGCGGCACGGGCCGCCGCGACCGTGCGCGCGGCCTCCCGGACGATCTTCTCCAGGTGCCCGCCGTGCGCCCCGCGCCAGTAGACCTGGCCGCACTCGGTGCACCGACCGTACACGTCGTAGCTGCGCCGCGTCCCGTCCGCCAGCTCGGGCGCGACCTCTTCTTTGCCAACGGGGACCAGCCGCCCGTTGCAGGCGGTGCAGCGCGTCCACGGCGACAGCGCCGGCGCAAACCGGTCGAGCAGGTCGCGCAGCTGGTCGTCGGGGCGGGCGCCGCGCACGTACGCGCCGAACCACAGGGCCCGGCGGCGCAGCAGGCCGCGGTCCTGGGTCAGCAGCACCCGCCGCTCCTCGTTGGCCTGCACGACCAGGGCCGGGTCGTCCATGTCGTTGTGGTAGGCGGTGTCCAAGCCGAGCAGCCGCATCCGCCGCGCCAGCGTGCCCAGATGCACGTCCAGCAGGAACCGCGGCGCGTCCTGGCCGGGCTCCAGCGGCACCGGCTGGGGGCGCGGCACCGACGCGACCTCGACCCGCTCGCCCGGCGACGGCTGGTGCGACGGTCCGCCCCGGACGCCGTCGGCCGTCAGCGCACCGACCTCGGGCAGCGGAACGCCGAGGGCCTCCACGAGGTGCCCCAGCGTCGAGGTTCCGTCGCAGGCCACCGTCTGCTCCTCCCGCCTGCGCGCGGCGGGCAGGAACAGCAGCAGCTCGGGGGCGACGCGCATCCGGATCTCGGGTGTCTTGGGCTCCACGCGGCCAGCATGCCACGCCAAGGCCCCGGTCCCACCTGAATAATCGGCGGCGATCAGGTGCCGGGCCGTGGATCAGCCGGAGGCGTCGGCGTCCAGCTGGGCGAGCTGCTTTTTGAGGTTGTCGGTGGCCAGGGGGCGGGTGGTGCCGACCCAGTCGCCGCGCTTGTACGACTTGACGCCGATGTTGGGCACGCAGGTCGAGCAGCTCGCCACGATCATCTTGCCGTTGCCGATGACCATGCCGACGTGGCCGGGGTTGTTCGGGCTGGTGCCCGGGCCGGAGTTGAAGAACACCAGGTCGCCGGGCTGCTCCTTGCCCTTGGCAATCCGCACGCCGAACGGCCACTGCTCGAAGGTGGTGCGCGGGATCCGCAGGCCCACCGAGCGGTAGGCGCCCTGCACCAGGCTGGAGCAGTCCCACGCGTCGGGGCCGTTTGCGCCGAAGATGTACCGCTTGCCGCGCTGCGCCATGGCGAAGGCGATGATGCGCTGCACCAGGCCGTCGATGCCGGCCGGCAGCTCGTTGTCGTCGCACTCGACGCCGTTGGACTGCACGACCTCGAAGTCGCCGGCCGCGTACCGCTTGGCCCAGCTCAGCACGAGGTTCACGTAGTCCCACGAGTGGTTGTACATGAAGATGGCGGTGCGCATGCGCTGCGGGGCGCCGTTGTGCTTGAGGTAGCGGGCCGCGGACGGGATGGCGTCGGCGGGGTCGTAGCGGTCCTTCTTGTTGTCGCCGTTGCCGTCGACGCCGAACTCGCGGAACGTGGCGGCCAGGAACTGCATGGGGCCGCCCGCGCCCGCGTAGTTCTCGCCGCTGGACACGCCCGGCAGCCGGGAGGTGCCGTGGTTGGTCTCGACCTTGCCGATACCGGCCAGGACGTTCCACGGGATGCCGTAGTCCTTGCCCGCCTTCTTGTAGAGCGCGAGGTAGTCCGCGGGGATGGAGCGGGCGTCGGACGCCTCGGCGGGCTGCGCGCCGGCCTTGGAGGTGTCGACGCAGCCCGCGGTGCCCCCGCCGAACAGGAACTGGGTCGACCCGAACAGCACCGGGACGACCATCAACGTCGCGAAGAGCATGCCGACCGCGCCGAACGCCGTGGCCAGCAGGACGGTACGACGGTTCATCCGGTGTCACCCGCCTGTCCCTCGTCGGCGGGCGCGACCGCGTAGACGCGCATCGCTCCCCCGTCGCGCGCCACGGTCACCGCCCACTGCCGGCTGTTCTCGCTCTTCTGCCCCCCGCGGGTGACCTGCTGTTTGCCGGTCACCAGAAAGATGATCGAGTTGTCTTCGATGTCGCGGACCCGGTCGAGCGTGGCGGTGCACTCGGCGACCTCCTGCCGGCGGCGCCGCTCCTCCAGCTGCCCGGGGGAGCTCTCGCCGCGTACCAGCTCGGTCAGCAGGTCGTCGGTGACCAGGCCGGACAGCCGCTGCGCGTACGTCTGCGGGCCCTCGTCGTACCGGTACGTGCCGTGCGCGGCGACGAACCGCTGCGCCACATCGGCGGCGGTGGCGAACTCGCGCTGGGAGAACGGCAGCAGCCGGTAGATGTCGAAGGAGTTCGGGTCCACCGCCGAGGAGATCCCGGGCGGCGGGGACGCGGGCCCCGTCGCGCTCGGCACGGCCGCCGCCGAGCGGCCGCCCGTCTCCTTCTCCCCGTCGCCGTCGGGCGCGGCCACCGTCAGGTACACCCCGATCGCGGCGAGGACCACCACCAGACCGGCGAACAGGAACCTGCGCTGACGGTCGGACAGGTTCATCTACTCGTCCCGCTGCCGTTCGCGTTCCACCGGACGGAGCCAGAACGGCATCGGCGGGCCCTCGTCCCGGCCGCGGCGCGCCCACAGCGGCGGAGGCTGCGGCCTGCCGCCGTTGCCCGAGCCGCCGCCGGAACCGTTGCCGGAGCCGCCCGAGCCGCCGGAGCCGTCGGCGGAACGCGGCCTGGGCACACCGGCCGCGGCGTCACGCGGCCGACGCGCCACGCTCGAACCGCCGCCCGAACCGGACCCGCCGGAGCCCGAGCCACCGCCCGCCCGGACGCGGCCGCCGCCGCTCGACGCTCCCCCGGACGAACGTCCGCCGCCCGAGGATCCGCCGTTGGAACGGCCGCCGCCGGCGAACCACCCGCCACCGGACGCACCGCCGCCGGACGAGCCGCCGCCTCCCGAGGACGCCCCGTCACCGGCCGCGACGGCGCCGCCCCGGCCCGTCCACGAGGTGGGACGCGCCGTGCCGGTTCCGCCGCCCGACGACGAGCCACCGCCGCCGCCACCACCGCTGCCGCCGCTGCTGGACGGCGCGGCGCCGCCGCCGGAGGCTTCACCGCCCGCGGCCCGCGCCGTGACCGCGCGGTCGGACAGCCCGCCGCGCGTCGGCAGGTTCAGCGGCGGGGCGGCGCGCCGCGACCGTCCGGCCGCCGCCGCGTTGCGCGGTTTGGCCGCCAGCACCGGTGCCGCGTCCGCGGAGGAGCCCTCGCCGTTCCCCGCCGCCGCGCCGACCCCGCCGCGCCGCTCGGACGTTGTGCCGGCGCCGACGGACGCCTCCGACAGCCCCGCCGTGTCGGCACCGGCCTCGTTCTTGCCGAGACGGCCCAGCCGGTACCCGGCCGCGCCGGGCACCACCGCGGTCGCCAGCGCCGTGGTGTTCTTGCGCGTCTCCACCACCGACTTGTCGAGCTGCGCCTCGCTCTTCTCCCGCGCCCCCACGGCCGAGTAGCCGACCGCGGAGAACAGGTGCTGGAACGGTTTGCGGTAGACGAACGCCGCGAACGTGACCAGCGCGATGAGCAGGATTTGCAGGCCCCACGGCAGCGTCTCGCCGAGGATCAGCCCGTACGCCCACAGCAGCAGCGACAGCACGCCGATCAGCGCGGCCTGCTTGAGCAGCATCGACAGCAGCAGCTCCAGCCAGCGCACCGCGATCACCCGGCCGATGCCCGGATGGATGCCGATGCCCAGGAAGATCGGCCCGGCCACCAGCAGCAGCAGGAACGCGATCTTCACCACGATCAACGCGATGGCGATGACCAGGATGAGCAGCCCCGCGACCAGCGCGGCGAACAGCCCGCCGAAGGCTACCGCGAGTCGGCCCTGCCAGTTCTTGCCCTGGAACAGCGGATAGACGCCGGCGTGCTCCTCCTCGATGTTCTTGGCGACGTCCTTGTAGGTGTCGTTCTTCTTGCTCAGGTCGAGCTTCTGCTTGCCGTAGGCCTCGGGCATGTCGACCGCCTGCGCCCACAGCAGCTTGTCGGCGTTCTCCTTGACGATCTTGGCGTCGGGGTCGGCGGTGCCGAACTCGCCCATCAGCCACGGCTTGCACACCAGCGCCACCCACAGCCCGTTGGCGTTGCGGGTGGTGGCGTCCACCTTCGTCGTGGTCGCCGGGTCCGGCTTGCCGTCCGGCCGCGGGATGCAGGTGCTGCCGCGGGTGTCGCTCTGCGGCAGCGCGGCGTTGAACGCGGCGCTGGTCGCCTCCGACACCTTGGTGCCGAGCGTGGTGAAGTCCCCCGGACGGGCGATCAGCCAGATCAGCGCCACCATGGCCGCGACCATCCAGATCACGCCCTCGGTGACCCTGCTGGCGCGCTTGCGGACCAGCCCCCACCAGGCCAGCCACATCGCGCCCAGGATCACCACCCAGGACCAGTAGCGGGCGTTGAACGTCGTGCCGATATCGCTGATGACGCCGTCGACGGTGTTCTTGAGCCAGCCCAGCAGCGAGTCGGACGCGGCGGCCTGGTACACGCTGATGGTGGTGCGGTCGATGACGCGCACCAGCGTGAACGTGGTGTTGGCCAGCGCGTTGCCCATCATGGCCATCGCGTCCGAGCAGCCCATGTCGACCGCGTACCAGTACTGGCCGACCGTCCCGTACCGGTCGTAGTAGGTCAGGTCCTCGACCGGGGTCTTGCGCAGCTTCTCGTCCGGGTAGCCGGGCGGCATGATCATCCCGTCGAGGCCCGACCCGTACTGCTCGGGAGGCGGATAGTCGGCCGGACGGCAGGCGTCGCCCACGCTCGGCAGCGGGATCGACGCGCCGGCGGGCGCCACCGGGCTGAGCAGGAACACCGCCAGCAGCGCCAGCAGCACCGCCGACCGGCGCCGCGCCAGACGCATGCGCCGCCGCCGCGTCCTCAGGGCGGCCGGGTCGAGCCCTTCGGCCGGTGAACGCTGCACGCGCACGCGGGCCGGCCGCCGCACCAGACGTCCGACCATCCGACCTGTCACGGCACGCCGAACGCCGCCCTGCCCCACGGCACGTCCCCCGCCCCGGCCGCCGACGGCCGCACGGCCGCCGGACACACCACGCCTCACCTTGCGACCAGCCAGGCCGCCGCCGCGTGCGACACCGCGCGCGGGGCGGGCCGTCGTGCGGGCGCGGCGCGCCGCGACCGCCCACCGGGGACCCCTCATCGGCCGACCTCCTCGATGTCCGCCCCCGCCGCGGTGAGTTCCGACTCCGGACGCGACCGGGTCGGGTTGGTGTCCAGCCAGCGCAGCAGCTCCTCGGAGATCAGGTCGATCCCGATGCGGCCCGCCCGTCCGTCCAGGTCGCGGAAGATGCACTCGCCGTTGCCCAGGTTGCGCAGCACGGCCCGGTGCTCGTCGGAGTTCTCCACCCCCAGCAGCGACATCACGTTCCCGACCTCCACCCGTTCGGTGGAGCGGAACGAGAACACCGACGACAAGCAGTTGGTCACCTGTTCGTTCAAGAGGTCTCCGGCGTTCTGCGACACCAGGATCAGGGCGGTGTTGCGGGACCGGCCCATCCGCGACACCTCGGGGACGAGCTTGGCGCCCTCGGGCGTGGAGGTGATCGCCCACGCCTCGTCCAGGAAGATCGCCTTGGGCAGCCGCCGGTCCAGGCCGTGCATCAGCCGCCGCGCGAACTGCGACACCAGGTACATCAGCGCCACCGACAGGCGCTGCTCGTAGGAGTAGTCGTCCCGCGAGATCGCCATGTCGGGCAGGGTCAGGCCGCTCAGCGTGAACACCGTCGTCCAGCCCTCGGTGTCGATGCGCTCCCCGCCGGACGGGTCGAAGCACAGCCGCGCCAGCCGCATCTCCGACATCGACCGCAGCACCGCGCCCAGGTTCTTGGACGCCGGGTCGGCGGCCTGCTCCAGGTAGTCGACGACCTTGCCGAGCGAGGGCCGGTCGGCGTTGGCGACCGCGCCCACCGCCTGGATCATGGCCGACTCGCGCTCCTCGGACATGCGCGGCAGCAGCAGCCGCAGCGTCTCGGTCGCCATGGTCTTCTTGGCGGCCAGGTCGTCGCCGAACGAGAACGGGTCCAGCAGGCCGGGCGCCGCCGACCCCAGCGGCAGGATCCGCGCTCGGCGGCCGCGCGAGCGCAGCAGCTGCACCAGCGACTCGGCGTCGCCCTTCGGGTCGATCGCCGCGATCGTCACCCCGCGCAGCGCCATCTGGTAGAGCAGCAGCAGCGCCAGCGTGGTCTTGCCGCCGCCCGGCTCGCCGGTGATCGCGACCGCGGTGGGGCGGTTGCGGGCCGCGGCGACCAGCGGGTCGAAGTGCACGATGGACCGCGCCCGGCCCAGCGTCTCGCCGATGTAGGGGCCGACCCAGCCCTCGCCGTTGTCGTCGGGGCGGTCGCCGAGGTCGACGGTCGCGGTGGGCATGCCGCCCGCGATGGTGCGCAGCGGCTGGCGCTGCGCGTAGGCGTTCAGCCTGATCCGGTCGCCCGGCAGCGACTCGCAGAACAGCGAGAACTGGTCGCCGGTGGAGTTCACCACGTCGATGCCGATGTCGCGGTAGTGCTCGACGACCGCGTCGACCCGCTGGGCCAGCAGCTCCTCCGTCGGCGCCGACACGATCAGCCGGTGCCACCCGTACACGAACGGCAGCCGCTCCTTGGTGATGCCGTGCTCCAGCATCCGCGCCGCGTCGATCTGCTCGGCCAGCGCGATCGGCGCCTCGGCGCCCGCCTCGCGGATGTGCTGGTCCATGTCGCGGGCGTGCGCCAGCTTGCGGGAGACGTCCTTGGACGCCTTGGCGGGCGGGATCAGCTTCATCCGCGAGCTGATCTCGACGGGGAACGGCAGCGCGTCGGCGTAGTGCAGCCACGGTTCGCCGTCGGGGAACGGCATCATGTCCGGGAACCGGGCGAACGACAGGTACGCCACGTACGACTGGGCGGTGGCGCCCGACCCGACCCCGCCGACGTTGGGCTGCTCCACCCTCAGGTACGAGCGGCCGTTGTGGATGGCGCCCTCGACCAGGGCCTCGATCTCGCCCCTGCCCCAGGTGCGGCGCGGCACCGCCGAGGGCGGCGGGTCGGCCAGCGAGGCGGTCACCGCGTGCTGGAACAGCCACGCCACCTCCGTGGAGGTGGCGTGCCTGGCGTACAGCGCCGACGACGACAGCGCCCGGCCGAGCCGCTCGGCCTGCTCGGTCCAGCGGGCGATCTCCTTGTCGTCGATGGCGTCGTCGTCGATGCCCAGCGCCTGCTCGCTGCGCTTGTAGAAACCGAGCAGCTGCGCCAGCACCCCGCCCGACAGGTGCGCGCCCATGCCGCGCGGGCCGAGCCGCACGCCCAGATAGACCTCCTTGGCCCAGAAGTCCTTGGCCCAGACGTGCGCGTAGGTCTCCTCCAGGTACTCGCGCCAGCCGGCCCCGCCGTCGGACGTGCGGTCCAGCGCCAGCGCCCAGTCCGCCGCCGGGTACGTGCGGTGCGCGATGCGCAGGTGGATCTCGGCGTCCTGCATCCGGATCCCGGCCAGCGCGATGGTGATGTTGGTGGCCAGCGCCTCGCGCTCCTCGGCGGTGGTGAACTCGTACGACACCGTCGGCAGCCGGAAGTACGCCCATGCCGCGCTGTCGGTGAGCAGTACCCGGTCGTCGAAGTACCGCACCGCCAGCCGGCTCGCCCGAGCCTTCGCTGCCCTGCTCATCGGGTGGCCTCCTGCTCCTGCTGCTGCGGCTCCTGGTAACGCTCGGGTACGAGGGCGAACCCGCCGGCGACCACGCCGGCGAGAGCGAGGTAGGCACGCCGCGTCGGGGCGCGCAGCGACCTCAGCTCGTTGCGCGGCGCGCGGTCCATGCTGAGATGATCGTCCCACGGGATGCGCACGAGCGCCCGGCAGCGGCCGCGGGCGACCGCCTCGGCCTGCTCGACGTCGTCCATGCTGCGGCGGCTCACCCCGTTGATCACCGTCACGGCGCGGGAGCGCAGCTCGGAGTAGCCGTGCCCGTCGAGCCACTCGAAGGTCATCGCCACCGCGCGCGGCGCGTCGGCGCTGGCGGGCGCCACCAGCACCAGCTGGTCGGCGTACGGCAGCACCCGCGCCACCACCGCGGCGGCCGCGTCCAGCAGCGTCACCGAGTAGAACTTGTCGATCGTGCGGATCGCCAGGGCGTAGTCGCGGTCGTCCAGCGCCTGCAGCGGGTTCTTGCCCGCCGCGATCACGTCCAGCCCGGACTTGGCCTGCGAGGTGTACCGGCGCATCGCGGTGAGGCTGGTGACCTGGTCGGCGCGGGTGATGAGCCCGGTGAGCGTCTCGTTGGTCTCGCTGCGGGTGCGGCGGGCCAGCGCGCCCGGGCCCGGGTTGATGTCGATCGCCACCACCGGTTCGCCGTTGTGCTGGGCGAAGGTGTGGCCGAGCATCAGCGCGGTGACGGTCTGCCCGGCGCCGCCGGTGCAGCCCAGCACCACGATGTGCCGGGTGCCCTGGAAGGGCTGCTGCAGCCGCTGCTCGTACTCGGCGTCGGCCTCGGCGTGCCCGCCGCCGACCGCCTGCAGCAGCCGCCGCAGCCCGCCCGTGGGCGCGGGCTGCTGCTCGGGGTCGGGGGGCGTGATGGCGGGCCCCTGCGCGGGCGGTTCCGGAAGCGGCACCGGACGCGGCCGGGGGCGCGGCTGCACGGGCGGCGGCCCCGGTCGGATGGGCGACGCGGGCCCCGACCGCACCTCGCGCGGCGGCTCGTGCGCGTCTGCTTCCGCCGGCGCCTGCTCGTCGGCCTGCGGTTGCGGGTCGGCATGCTCGTGCCGCGGCGCCGGCACGGGCGGCCACACCCGCGCGTCGGCGGCGGCCGGGCGCAGCGGCGTGGACGCCTCCTCCGGCCCGGGGCGCCCGGCGGTCCCGTCGTCGGGCGTCGGCCGCCCGTCCCGCGCGGCGGGCCGCTGGGGCCGCCGCTGCGGGGGCTGAGGCGGTTCGGGCCGCCCTCCGCCGCCGAAGGCCCCCGGCACCGCCGGGATCTCGGGCCTGGTCTGTTCGGGAGCGCCGGTGCCGTCCCCCTGCGGGGGCCGCACCGGGATGTCGGGCCGCGTCACCGGCGCGGGAGGCGTGGCACGCGGAATGTCGGGACGGGTCGCGGCGGGAGCGGCAGGTGCCTGCCGCGGGATGTCGGGACGGGGCGCCGGCGGTTCCTGCGCGGGCGGCTGCTCCTGCCCGCCGGGCTCCGCCGCCTGCCAGAACTCCGCCGGTCCCCCGGGGCGCCGCATGCCGGAGGCGAAGGCGCGCTTGCCGGACCCGGCCGCCGGGGCGTCCTGCGCAGGGGGCGCCTCGAGCGTCGGCGTGGCCGGGGGCCGGTCGAGCTCGCCGGGCCGGTCTTCGGCGCCCGCCTGGGCGGCGGGCGCCACCCGCACGTCGTCCTCGTGCGCGATGTCGCGGGACCTGTGCCGCCACGGCTTGTACCTTCTGGTCTTCAGCGACTCCGGACCGGCGACGCGCACATCGTTCTCGGTGCCGACCACGTAGGACCTGCGCGGCGCCGTCGCGGGCCGCTGCCGCTCGGCTCCCTGCCGCTGTTCCCGTTCGCGGGTGGGCTCGCCCGCCTCGGACCGAGGTTGTGCGCTCGGGGCGCCCGCGCCTTGTGCGCGAACGCCGCCGGGCACGTCGGCGGCGGCCGGGGAGGGGGCCTGGTCACGGGCGGTCGCACGGCGCTCGTCGCCGGCCTTCGCGCCTGTCGGCGTGTCCGCCCACGGCGCCGGGCCACGGCGCGCCCCCTGGGCGGGAGCACCGGCCTCGGGCGGACGCCTGCCGTCGCCTGCGGCGCGGACGCGGCCGGGAGCGCCGGCTTCGGGCTGCTGCACGGGCGGCATCTCAGAGACCTCCGCCCGCGGCGACGAGGGGCGGCCTGCCTGCTCGCCGGGAGCACCGGTTCCGTGCGAACGCTTGCCGTCGTCTGCTGCGTGAGCGGGGACGGGGGCGTCGGCTTCGCCGGAGGGGGTCGCGTCGGAGTGGTCGCGCTGTGCTCGGGGGGACGCCGCGTCGTCGGCGGGTGCTTCGGACCACGGCGACCTGCGTGGGGCGGTGGCAGCGGGCTGCGTCGCCTGGCCGTCCCCCGCGGTCGCGCGGGCTCGGGGTGCGGCCACGTCCGCCGAGGCGGGGCGCGCCCACGGCGGGGTGTGGCGGTGCGGTGCGGCGGACAGTTCGCCCGAGTGGACGTGGCCGTCTTCGGTGGGGCGTGCTTCGGTGGGGCGTGCTTCGGCGGGGCGTGCTTCGGCGGGGCGCGTCGCGGCCACGGCGGGCCGGGAGCCGTTGGCGGCGGCCCGGCGCTGGGCGGAGTACTCCGCCAGGGGCTGGGGGGCCGCGGCCACGGCGGGGCTGGGGGCCAGCGCGGGGACGGGGGCCTCCTCCACCGCCACCCGGGCGCGGCGGGACCTGCGCCGCGACTTGATGGCGGCGCGTTCGGGCGCGGCGGGCGGGGCGGGCGCGCCGGCGCGGCGCCAGATGCGGGCCACGACGACGACCTCGCGCGGTTCGCGGATCGGGGTCAGCCGGCACCAGGTGCGCGGCTCGGCCAGGAAGCGCGCCTGCGACAGCAGCAGCTCGGTCAGCCGCTTGCCCTCGATGACCGGGCGGGTGGCCAGCCAGGTCAGCACCCCCGGCGGAACGATGTAGAGCACGTGCCACGGGGACTCGAAGGGGACGCCGACAAATCGCAGCAGCACGATCCACGGCACGAACACGCCGGCGAACACGCCGATCTGGACGAGCGGCAGAGGCATCGGAAGCCGCAGGTCGTACAGCTTGTACAACCGCTTCTCAATGCGCCATATGTTCGTGTACGTGGGTAGATCCACGCCCCAACTCCCCTAACTGTGCAAGCACAGTGCCGCCTGCGGCCCGCGCGGGGCCGTTCCGACCTCCCTCGGTGACCGCGGGGCCCTGCTCAGGTCACGTCGACCCCGAGGGCCTTGGCGATCGCTTTGGCCGTGGTCTCGATGATGTTCGGCACGTAGAAGACCACCCCGATTCCAATGGCCAGGACGATGAATTGCACGAAACGAGTGATTTCCCGGGTGAACAAGAAAAAAATCGCGACAATGCCCACGATGACGAGGAACAGCGGGCCGAATATCTGGCGCAGCCAGTCCGCGAGCTGGTCGGTCCGCAGTTCGTCGTTGGGCGCCGCGACGACGTCAAGCGGAATCGACGCCATGATGTGCTGCAGCATCGACTGAAACTAACCTCCTGGACGGGGGGTCCGGCGCGAGGTCGGGCCCCGGTGTGCTCTCACGTCGTGGCCTCTCATGATCCGCTCGTTGGGGTGGCGCCGCGGATGTCTCGCACGTACCAGGTGGACCCCTTCTTGATCATTTCCAGTTCGTAGGTCTGCTCCAGCTCGCCGCCGCCGCCGGAGGGGCCGGTGCCGGGCAGCTGCCAGGCGACGGTGGCGGTGACCGTCCGCTCGCCCGCCGGTCCGCGCGGCGCGATGATCTCGCGGACCTGGTAGAAGGTCACCGTGTTGGCGAGCCCGCCGATGGCGGCGCCGTCGGAGAAGCGCGACAGCGTCGCCTGGTTGCTGCTGGCGTACGCCGGGAAGAAGTTGCCGAGGACGGGCTGCAGCTCCGCCTCCAGCGCGCTGTCGCGTTCGCGCACGCTCTGCTGCGGGAGTGCGGCCTTGCTCAGAGGCGCCAGCAGCGCGGGGCGGCCGGAGACGACCAGCGACGAGTCGTCGGCGGCGTAGACGGGCACGGCCAGCCGCAGCCACTTGTCCTGGCTGCGCGCCAGCACGGTGACGATGCCGTTGTGGTCGTCCTTGACGTCCACGCCGGCGACGTTGACCGACTGGACCTGCAGCTGCCCGACGCCGTTCCAGCCGAACTGCCCGTCGGCGTCCTCGGGGAGGAACGCGCGCAGCTGCTCCTCGCGGGCCGACGCGTTCTTCTGGTCGTAGTTGAGGTAGACGTTGGCGAACTGCAGCGCGAACGCGCCCGCCGCACTGCTGGGGAACCGGGCGCCCTTCTCGGGGCGGGACGTGCCGGACGACCCGGTGTCGTCGGCGGTGAAGCGTTCGAACGGGGCGCGCACGCCGTTGACGACGATGACGATGATCAGCGCCCACAGGACGGCGCGGCCGACCCAGATCCACCAGCGGCCGCCGGAGCCGCTCCAGCGGCCTCCCCGGGTGCCGGAGCCGCCGCCGGAGCGCTTCCGGCGGCCGTCGCCCTCCGGCGCGTCCCACGGATCGACGGCCTGGCCGAGCGCGGCGCCTGCCGGCGCCGCCTCCTCGACCACGGCGGTCTCACGGCCGTTTCCCACGGCCGACCTGCGAGCCATCCTGCCTCCGCTCGCGCCTCGCCCCGATCGGCGCGGTCGTTGCCTGTGCCTGGTCCTGCTCTGGTCCTGTCCTGGTGCGGCCTCGCCCGCCCGGGGGGCGGACGACACGGTTTCTGGACCCCACTACGGGCCCAGGGTAACCACGAGCGTCAATTGTTCCAGCGCATCGCGGCGAAGCACAGCCCCGGCACGCGGTTGTGGATAATGCAATCCACCTCAGTCGGAACGGGGAAGATTGCCAAACGGTGACGATCTGCTATCCATGGCGCCGAACGGCGCGCCGCACCCCCTTCGCGACGAGCGCCCCGGCACAGGAGGGTGCTTACCTACCAGGTCAGACGGCACTTCGGCCGACCATTCCCAAAAACCCGACACTCTGCTATAAAGCGGACAAATCACCGCGACCGGCGATACGCGGCCGCCGCCGCGCGGGCAAGGGCGCTCAGTCCGCCGGGCCACCCTCCGCGCGGCGGGGCGCCGGAGCGGCCCGCCGGCGGCGGGCTGCAGGTTGCGGTGCAACTCCCACACCGCACCCGGCCGTCAGACGTTGAAGCGGAACTCGACCACGTCGCCGTCCTGCATGACGTAGTCCTTGCCCTCCATGCGGACCTTCCCGGCGTTGCGGGCGGCGGCCATGGAGCCCGCGGCGACCAGGTCGTCGAAGGAGACGATCTCGGCCTTGATGAAGCCGCGCTGGAAGTCGGTGTGGATGACCCCGGCCGCCTCGGGCGCGGTGGCGCCCTTGCGGATCGTCCAGGCGCGGGCCTCCTTGGGACCGGCGGTCAGATAGGTCTGCAGGCCGAGGGTGTCGAAGCCGATGCGCACCAGCTGCGACAGGCCGGACTCCTCCTGCCCCATGCCCTGCAGCAGCTCCAGCGCCTCGTCGTCGGGCAGCTCGATCAGCTCGGACTCGATCTTGGCGTCCAGGAAGATGGCCTCGGCCGGGGCGACCAGCTCGCTCAGCCGGGCGCGCAGGCCCTCGTCGCCGAGCTCCTCCTCGTCGAGGTTGAACACGTACAGGAAGGGCTTGGCGGTCAGCAGGTGCAGCTCCCGCAGCAGCGCCAGATCGATCCCGGCCGCGGCGGCGCCCGCGAACAGCGTGACGCCCTCGTTCAGCACCTTCTGCGCGGCGGTGACCGCGTCGACGACCGCGAGCTTGTCCTTGTCCTTGCTGGTGCGCGCCTCCTTCTCCAGGCGCGGCAGGGCCCGCTCGATCGTCTGCAGATCGGCCAGGACCAGCTCGGTGTTGATCGTCTCGATGTCGCGGGAGGGCGCCACCTCGCCGTCGACATGGGTGACGTCCGGGTCCTTGAACACCCGGATGATCTGGCAGATCGCGTTGGTCTCGCGGATGTTGGCCAGGAACTTGTTGCCCAGGCCCTGCCCCTCGGAGGCGCCCTTGACGAGCCCGGCGATGTCGACGAACTCCATGGTCGCCGGAACGATCCGCTGCGAGCCGAACATCTCCGCCAGCCGGGTCAGCCGCGGGTCGGGCACCCCGACCACGCCGACGTTGGGCTCGATGGTCGCGAACGGGTAGTTGGCGGCCAGCGCCTCATTCTTGGTCAGCGCGTTGAACAGGGTGGACTTGCCGACGTTGGGCAGGCCGACGATTCCGATGGAAAGGCTCACGACCCTCAAGTCTATGGGCCCCAAGACGCCGGCCGGACCCCGGACGGGCGGCCGGCGGGCGGCCCGCGGGCGGACGGCTCAGGCCTTTGCGGCCCGCAGGAACTCGGCGATGTGCCGGAAGGCCGCCCTGCCCTCGGGCACGAACCCGGCGAACAGCGGGAAGACGTGCGCCTGGCCGTCCCATTCCTGGTAGACGGCGTGCACCCCGGCCGCGCGCGCCCGCGCGGCCACGTCGCGGGCGTCGTCGCGCAGGATCTCCGCGCCGCTGGCCATGACCATCAGCGGCGGCAGGCCCGACAGGTCGCCGCGCCGCGGGGAGAACACGGGATCGTCGTCGTCTTTCCCGCGGCAGTACCGGCGGCCGAGCCGCGCGAGCTTGTCCGCGGGCAGGAGGTACTCGGTACGGCGGTTGAGGCGGTGCGAGTCGGCTTCGCAGCACAGATCGACCCACGGGGACAGGCAGACCGCGGCGGCGGGCAGGGGCGCGCCCCGCTTCTTCAGCTCCAGCAGCAGCGCGAGCGTCAGGTGCCCACCGGCGGAGTCCCCGGCGACGACGACGTCCCGCGCCCTGTACCCGCGGTGCAGCAGGAAGTCGTAGGCGGCGAGCGCGTCCTCCAGGGCGTCGGCGGGGGTGTGGCGGGGCGCCAGCCGGTAGTCCAGTGCGAGCACGGGGCGTCCCGTCGCGGCCGACAGGCGCCAGCTGAACGGACGGTACAGGCGGGGGCTGCCGAAGAAGTACGCGCCGCCGTGCAGGTGGAGGACGACGCGCCGTTCGTCGGGCGTACCGGCGCGCACCCACTCGGCCGTGCACGCCCCCAGGTCCTGCGGGGCCGTGGACACCCCGGGCGGGACGGCCTGCAGGCGCGCGACGGCGCCGACGACGCGCTGCATGCGCGTCATGCCCGCCGGGGAGTCGGGGGCGCACTGCCAGGCGGTCTTCACCGTGGCGCGGACGACCTGGCCCGCGATGCGGGCGCGCAGGGTGGGCGGGCCGCCCGGTTCCATCGCCAGCGTCCGGGCGACTCTGCGCTGCGCCGCCGTCGCCGCGACGAGACGTAGCGGCCCTGGGCTGGTGCTGGTCGTCATCCTGTCGGTCTCCTCCGTGGCGGCCACACCGGCGCCATCGGACGCTACCGCGCCCGCTTCACGGGTGTAAGTAGTCGCTCAGGTCATTTGTCCGGGGCGGCGTCGTCCGGCGCGTCGCTCCCGGCGGTGCCGGGCCGCGCTGTCACGATGAACGGATGGATCTCGCGCTGTTCGCCGGCCTGCTGCTGGGGGCCGCCCTCGGCGTGGTGGTCGGTTTCGCGCTCGCCACCGGCCGCCAGGCCGGTCTCATGGCCCGTGCCAGGGCGGCGGAGGAGAAGCTGGCCTACGCCGAGGAGCGGATGGCCGAGCGCTTCGAGAGCCTGTCCGCGCGTGCGCTCGACGCCAGCAACGAGCGCTTCCTGGAACTGGCCGACGCGCGGTTGAAGGCGGCGGAGGCGGAGGCCGCGGGCGAGCTGGAACGCCGCAAGCAGGCGGTGGAGCACCTGGTGGCCCCCTTGCGCGAGACGCTGGCCAAGGTGGAGGAGCAGCTGCGCGAGGTCGAGACGGGCCGCCGCGAGTCGCATGCGATGCTGGCCAAGCAGGTCGACTTCGTCCGGCAGAGTTCCGAGCAGCTGCGCAACGAGACCCGGACGCTGGTGCGGGCGCTGCAACGTCCCGAGGCACGGGGGCGGTGGGGCGAGCTGCAGCTTCGCCGCGTGGTGGAGCTCGCCGGGATGACCCACCACTGCGACTTCGACGAGCAGGCCGCCGCGTCCACGGTGGACGGGACGGTGCGTCCCGACATGGTGGTGCGGCTCGTGGGCGGAAAGAGCATCGTCGTGGACTCCAAGGTCTCCCTGGCCGCGTACCTGGAGGCGGCCGAAGCGGACGACCCCGCCGTGGAGCGCGCGCGCTTGGACGCGCACGCCCGGCACCTGCGCGACCACGTGGACCGCCTGGCCGCCAAGTCGTACTGGCAGGCGTTCAGCCCCGCCCCCGAGTTCGTCGTGCTGTTCATCCCGGGCGAGGCGTTCCTCGCACCTGCGCTGGACCGCGACCCCGGCCTGCTGGAGTACGCGATGAGCCGCCGGGTGCACATCGCCACGCCGACCACGCTCATCACGATGCTGCGGACCGCCTCCTACGCCTGGCAGCAGGCGGCCCTGTCGCGCAACGCGCGCGCGGTGTTCGAGCTCGGCAAGGAACTGTACGAGCGGCTCGGCACGATGGGCCGGCACGTGGACGAGCTGGGCCGCTCGCTGACGAACGCCGTCCGGTCCTACAACCGCACGGTCGGCTCGCTGGAGACGCGTGTGCTGGTCAGCGCCCGCCGCCTGAACGAGCTGGGGGTGGTGGAGGCGGCGCTGGACGGCCCCGAACCGGTGCAGGAGAGCCCGCGCGCCCTGTCGGCCGCCGAGTTCCGCGACACCGGCGACGGCGCCGCGGGCGGGAGCACCGCCGGGGACGAGCGCGGCGGGGCGGCCGGCGGGGAGCCGGGCGGAGACGGGCGTTCCCGGCCGGGGCAGGCGACCGAACCGGTAGGTTTCGGCGGACGGGCCATCCCTGATCAGATTGATCGGCGAAAGAGGTGGCAATGAGTTCATCGACGGTACGCGACGCGTCGGAGGACGCCTCGCCTGCCCCGGGGAGAGCTGTGCGACGTGGAAGCCGGCGCGGGCGCGGCGCCGCCGCACGCTCCCGGGCGGGCGGGCCGGGCGGCTCGCCGACCACGCTGACCGGGCGCGGCGGCATCGTGGTGATCTTCGCCGCCGGGCTGGTGGGCGCGCTGCTGTCGCGGTGGCTGGACTGGGAGCTGCCGGCGGGGGCGGGCTTCGTCGCCGGGTGCGTGCTGGCGGTCCTGACCACCCGTCCCGCCGACCTGCTGACGCTGGTGGTCAGCCCGCCGCTGGTGTTCCTGGCGGCGACCGTCCTGGCCGAGTTCCTGACCACCCTGGGGCAGGGGTCGATGCTGCGCGGGGTGACGGTGGGCGTGCTGACATCCCTGGCCACCACGGCGCCGTGGCTGTTCCTGGGGACGCTGCTGGTGCTGCTGCTGTCGCTGCCGCGCGGGCTGCCGGCCAACGTCCGGGAGCTGCGCGCCAAGCTGGCCCGTACGCGGCTGTTCGAGGAGGAGGAGAACGAGAACCCGGTCCGGTGGGACGAGTCGCCGGACTCCCCCCGCGACCGCCGCCGCCTCCACCACGGCGAGGTCGACTGAACCGCGGCCTGGGCGCAGCCGAACCGCGCCCCCGGCGGCGCCGCGCGGGCCGTCAGGCGGAGCGCAGGTCCTTGCGCAGCTCGTGCGGCAGGGCGAAGCGCATGCTCTCCTGGACCGACTCGATCTCCTCGACGTCGCCGTAGCCGCGTTCGGCCAGCCAGGCCAGCACGCCCTGCACCAGCTCCTCGGGGACGGAGGCGCCGCTGGTGACGCCGACGGTGGTGACGCCCTCCAGCCAGGCCGGGTCGATCTGCTCGGCGTAGTCGACCAGGTGAGCGTCGTCGGCGCCGTGCTCCTTGGCGACCTCCACCAGCCGCTTGGAGTTGGACGAGTTCGCCGAGCCGACCACGATGACCAGCTGGGCGCGGGCCGCGATCTCCTTGACGGCGGTCTGCCGGTTCTGGGTGGCGTAGCAGATGTCGTCGGACGGCGGGTCCACCAGCTTGGGGAACCGCTCACGCAGCTTCTCGACGGTGGCGACCGTCTCGTCCACCGACAGCGTGGTCTGCGACAGCCAGGCGACCTTCTCGGGGTCGCGGACCTGGACGCCTGCGACGTCGTCGGGGCCGTCCACCAGGTGGATGTGGTCGGGCGCCTCGCCGGTGGTGCCGATGACCTCCTCGTGGCCCTCGTGCCCGATCAGGAGGATGTCGTAGTCCTCCTTGGCGAACCGGACCGCCTCCTTGTGCACCTTGGTGACCAGCGGGCAGGTGGCGTCGATGGTGCGCAGGCTGCGGCTGCGCGCCTCGTCGTGCACGACGGGGGCGACGCCGTGCGCGGAGAAGATCACGATGGCGCCCTCGGGGACCTCCTCGGTCTCGTCCACGAAGATCGCGCCGCGTTCCTCCAGCGTCTTGACGACGTGCACGTTGTGGACGATCTGCTTGCGCACGTAGATGGGCGGACCGTACTTGTCGAGGGCGATCTCGACCGTCTGCACGGCGCGGTCCACACCCGCGCAGTAACCGCGTGGCTTGGCGAGCAGGACCTTGCGCTGGCTGGTGGAGGTCATGGCCCTATCGTACGGGCCGCATCGCCGGTCCCGTACGGCCGTCGGCGTCCCGCCCCCCCGCGGGGGAGGGCTCCGGCGAGGCCGGCTCGCTGTGACTCACTCCACGCGCTTGTTGGACGGCATTCCATTAACCCCGGGGTGACCGCTCTTGCACCGATGCGGCAGAGTGAAAGGTGACGAACGATGCGGTGGCCGACCGACCGGGCCAAGGATCCCGACAGCAGGGAGTGGATGACGATGACGAGATCGCCGCGCCGCCTCAAGGAGCGGGTCCGTGACACCGTCGGCGAGCAGGTTCGCGATCTCCCGCTGCACGCCGTCCGTCTGGCCATGTTCGGGGTGGGCCGGGCGCTGCTGCTGAGCGACCGGCTGACCAGGGACTACAAGGAGCTGACCGAGGGCGGCGGGGTTCGTCCGGTGCTGAGCCGGCTGGGCTCGGACGTGCGGCAGACCGCCGAGAAGGTCGTCGGCCAGGTGGTGGAGCGCGTGCGCGGCGGCGAGGGCGCGTCCGCGCCGTCCCCGGCGCCCGCGCGCAGCCGGGTGACCTCGCGGCCCGCCCGGACCGGGCCGGCGGCGCGGCCGAGGCCGGCGGCCCACACCGCGGGCGGCGAGATCTCCGTGGGCAAGCCCGCGGCCACCAGGCCCCGGCCGGAGCCCGCGCCCAAGCCGGCCCCGAAGCCCGAGGCCGCGACCGAGCCGGCACCTGGAACCAAGCCGACGCCCGAAGCCGAGCCGGTCTCCGAGACCAAGCCTGCCCCCGAGGCCAAGTCGCTCTCCGAGACCAAGCCGGCTTCCGAAGCCGAGCCGCTCTCTGAGACCAAGCCCGCTCCCGAGGCGGAGGCCGAGCCGGCGCCGAAGCCCGCCCCCGAGCCGGAACCGCGGGCCGAGCGCGAGCCCGAACCCGAAGCCGAGGCGAAGGACGAGGCGAAGGACGAGGCGCGGTTCGAGCCGCGCCCCGAGTCGAGGCCCGCGGCGCAGGCCGAGGCCGAGAAGGTCGCCGAGGACCTGCCGGTGCCCAACTACGACCAGGCCACGCTGCCGCAGCTGCGCGCCCGGCTGCGCGGCCTGACGGTCGACCAGGTGAAGCTGCTGCGCGAGTACGAGAGCAAGCACGCGGCCCGCGCCGACGTGCTGCGCATGTACGAGCGCCGCATCGCCAAGCTCAACGGCCTCCACTGACCGACGGCGGCATGCGAACGGCCCCCGGGGAACACGTCCCCCGGGGGCCGTCGCGTGTCCAGGGGTTCAGGTGCGGCTGGGCAGCGGGTTCTCCTGGAAGGCGTGGTCGATGTCCACGCGCTCCAGGTCGCGCAGGTGGTGCCGGCGCAGGACGAGGATCAGCACGGCGATCAGGCAGCTGACCGCGCCGACGTAGTACGGCACATCCGAGTTGATCTCCTCGCCGAGCCGTCCGGCGATGTACGGGGCGACAGCGCCGCCGAGCCAGCGGACGAAGTTGTAGCCCGCCGAGGCGACCGGGCGGGGCGCGTCGGAGACCTCCATGGCGGCCTCGGTGAAAACGGTGTTGTTCAGGCCGATGGGGATGCCGCACAGGATCGTGGAGATGATGATCCCGGTGTGGCCGGTCAGCGCCAGGCCGAGCTGGCACAGCACGAGCAGCCCGAGCGCCAGGTGCATCACTCGGACCGTTCCAATACGGCGCTGCAGGAACGGCGCGCCGAACACCGACGTCAGCGCCACCAGCACGCCCCAGCCGAAGAACACCAGGCCGATGCCGTGCGCGTCCATGCCCAGGACGAACGGGGTGAAGGCCAGGACGGTGAAGAACGCGTAGTTGTAGAACAGCGCGGTGAACGCGGTGGTCGACAGGCCGCCGTGGGCGAGCGCGCGGATCGGGTCCGTCAGCCTGGTCCGCCGCTCCGGCGGGGGCGTCGGCCCGAGCAGCGCAGCGATCAGCAGGAAGCCCACGGCCATCAGGGCGGCGGTGCCGAAGAACGGGTAGCGCCAGTTCATGTCGCCGAGCAGCGCGCCGAGCAGCGGGCCCATCGAGATGCCGAGGCCGAGTGCCGCCTCGTAGAGGATGATCGCGGACTCGGCGCCGCCGCTGGCCGCCCCGACGATCACCGCCAGGGCGGTGGCCACGAACAGTGCGTTGCCCAGCCCCCAGCCGGCGCGGAAGCCGACCAGCTGGCCCACCGTGTCGGACGTGCCCGCCAGCGAGGCGAACACGACCACCAGCGCCAGCCCGGCCAGCAGCGTACGGCGGCCGCCGATGCGGCTGGACACCCAGCCGGTGACCAGCATCGCCACCGCCGTGATCAAAAAGTAGCTGGTGAACAGCAGGGAGACCTGGCTGGGCGAGGCGTGCAAACCTTCGGCGATGGCGGGCAGGATGGGATCGACCAGGCCGATGCCCATGAAGGCGACGACGGCGGCGAAGGCGGTGGCCCAGACCGCCAGCGGCTGGCGCAGGATGCCGCCGCGCCGCGCCGCCTGCTCGGAGGCGGACGGGGCGCCGGGGGGCGTCGGGTGCATGAAGCTCCTTTCAGGGGACGGTGAGGAGCCGTTCCAGGGCGGGCAGCGCCGCGGCCACGGCCGCGCGGTCCTCGTCGCTGAGGGCGGCGAACCGGTCGGCCAGGAACGCCAGGCGGCGTTCGCGCCCGGCGCGCAGCAGGCCGGTGCCCGTCTCGGTGAGCCGGGCGGTGACGACGCGCGCGTCGGCGGCGTCCCGGCCCCGCGCGACCAGCCCGTCCCGTTCCAGCCGGTTGATCTGGGCGGTCATGGTCGGAAGCCGGACGCCGTGCTCGGCGGCGAGCTCGGTCATCCGGCGCGGCCCGGCCTCCAGCGAGCCCAGCACGGACAGCTGCTGGGCGGTGATGGGCTGGTCGGCGGACACCCTGCGCAGCAGCAGGACGACGTCGCGCATGCGCCGGTTGAACTGGTCGGCGAGCGCGCGGTCGGCGTCGGTGGGCCGCCGGTGCGGCGGTGCCTGCCCGGCCGGGGGCGTTACGGGCGCCGGCGCCGGACGGGACGGTGCCGACGAGGACACGGGCTCGGACGCTGTCACGGAAGGTCACCTCACGGACAGATACTTAGGCAGTCTAACTTAGTTTGGCTAACTATTCGGGTGAGTCCGGTCACACCAGCGTGCCGGACCGCGGCCCGGCACGGGCGGCATAGGCTGCCTGCATGGCGATGGAGACCTCGGCGGAGTCGCCGGTGCCGGTCCGCACCGTCCTGCAGGCGGTCGGCGGCTGGATCGGGCGCCTGGGCCGCATCTGGGTCGAGGGGCAGATCACCGACCTGAACGCCCGCGGCGGCACGGTCTACCTGACGCTGCGCGACCCGGTGGCCAACATGTCGGTGCGGGTCGTGGGGCCGCGCGCGGTGTTCGAGGCGGCCGGCCCCGCGGTGGCCGACGGCGCCCGGGTGGTGCTGCACGCCAAGCCCGACTTCTGGCTCAACCGGGGGACGTTCTCGCTGGCCGCCCTGGAGGTGCGGCCGGTCGGCGTCGGCGAGCTGCTGGCCCGGCTGGAGCGGCTCAAGCGGGTGCTGGCGGCCGAGGGGCTGTTCCGGCCCGAGCGCAAGCGGCCGCTGCCGTTCCTGCCCGGCAAGGTCGGCCTGATCTGCGGGCGCGACTCCGACGCCGAGCACGACGTGCTGCGCAACGCCCGGCGGCGCTGGCCCGCCGTGGCGTTCCAGGTGGAGAACGTCGCCGTGCAGGGCTCGTACGCGGTCGGCGAGGTGATGGAGGCGCTGCGCAGGCTGGACGCCGACCCCGGGGTCGATGTGATCGTCATCGCCCGCGGCGGCGGATCCATGGAGGACCTGCTGCCGTTCTCCGACGAGGCGCTGGTGCGGGCGGTAGCGGCCTGCCGCACCCCCGTGGTCAGCGCCATCGGGCACGAGCAGGACACCCCGCTGCTGGACCTGGTGGCCGATGTGCGGGCGTCCACGCCCACCGACGCGGCCAAGAAGGTCGTCCCGGACGTGCGCGAGCAGCTGCAGTACGTGCGGCAGCTGCGCGACCGCGGCCGCCGCTGCCTGGCCGGGGCCGTGGAGCGGGAGCTGGCGTGGCTGAAGGCGATGCGGTCGCGGCCGGCGCTGGCCGACCCGGTCCGCGAGATCGAACGGCAGGACGAGCAGGTGCGCGCGCTGCGCGACCGGGCCCGCCGCTGCCTGACCGCCGCCCTGGACCGCGCCGACGACGAGCTGACGCACACCCGGGCGCGGCTGGTCGCCCTCTCCCCCGCCGCGACGCTCCGCCGCGGGTATGCGATCGTGCAGCGCGAGGACGGCGCGGTGGTGCGCGAGGCCGGGGCGGTCGGCGCCGGCGAGCGGCTGCTGGTGCGGCTGGCCGACGGCCGCATCGCGGTCACCGCCACCGGCGACGACTCCGGCGGCGGCCCCGCCGACGACTCCGCCGACGACTAAGGTTGAACGGTGACCGAGGAGAACTTCGCCCGAAACGGCCCAGGTGAGCAGCGGCTGTCCTACGAGCAGGCCCGTGACCAGCTGGCCGAGGTCGTGCGGCGGCTGGAGGCGGGCGGGCTCACGCTGGAGGAGTCGCTCGGCCTGTGGGAGCGCGGCGAGAAGCTCGCCGCGATCTGCGAGGAGTGGCTCGAAGGCGCCCGCGCGCGTCTGGCCGCGGCGATGAGCGAGCCCGCGGACGGTGACGGCCCGGACGCCCCCTTCTGAGGCCGCCACGCGGTCGTCTCGTCCTCAGGACGGGTTCGACGGCGAGGCCGCGGGCACCGGGACGCCGCCGGTCTGCCGGGGCTGCGGCTTGAGGGACGCGGCCAGCACCGCCAGCTCCTCGTAGGAGGCCGTGCCGGTCACCACCAGGCTCACCCCGTTGGGCAGGGTGCGCGCCAGAGAGTTGGCCTTCTTGTCCTTGCGGTGGTACTTGGTCCAGGTGACGCCGTTGACCTGCTGGGTGCCGATCGGCTTTTTGTTGTTGGTCATCCGGGGGACGTACTCGGACGCCTTCTCGTTGCTCTGCTCCAGCGCCGCGTACTCGTCGCTGGGGGTGACGAACCCCAGATGCCACGCCACCGGCCCCTTGCCCTCGCCCAGGCCGTGCAGCCGCGAGCTGGTGGGACGCCACGTGGGCGGCAGGTTCTCGGGCGCGTACACGGTGTAGGGGGCGTCGCTGCGCATCGCCCACAGCTGGCTCTGGTAGTCGACGGTCGGCAGGACCTCCTTGTGGCTGCGCGGCGTGATCAGGTAGATCGCCGCGACGAGCAGCAGGCAGGCGCCCATCGCCATGGTGAACCCGCCCAGCCCGGTGGTCAGCCGCTTGTAGACTGCGGGGCTCACCCGGACCGGCCCCTCGGCCTCGGCCCGGCCGCCGCCCGGCGCCTCGGCCCGCGCCGCCGCCTGCTCGCCCGCAGCGGCGTCACCCGCGGCGGCGTCGCCGGCAGCGTTGGCGGCATCGTCGGCGGCGGCGTTCCCGGCGTCGTCGGGAGCGGTGCCGCCCGGCACCGCGTCGCTCGGCCGGGCGTCGCTCGGCTGGGCGTCGCTCGGCTGGGCGTCGCTCGGCTGGGCGTCGCTCGGCTGGGCGTCGCTCGGCGGCGCTTCAGTCGTCGCTGGGGTCTTCTCGCTCACGGTCCCAGGATCCCGCACGGTCAGCGGTGCTGCGTCCGGGGGTTGTGGATCGTCGACACGATGGCCATCACGTCGGCGGCGAGCGCGCGCGAGGCCGCCTCGTCGTCGCTGAGGGAGATCTCCGACACCGCGCCCGCCATCGCCCCGGTCAGCACGACGACCAGCGCCTCGTCCACGCCCCCGTCGGCGGTGTGGAACAGGGCGGCGTTGCGGCGGGCCCACTTGTTGAGCCGCTGGCGCATGACGCGGTCGAAGCCGGGCGGGCCGTCGCCGGAGATGAACAGCCGGGCCACATCGCGTTCGGCCAGGCAGCCGTCCAGGTAGGCGCGCGCCCCGGCGATGAACAGCCGCATGGGATCGGTCTCCCCGGCCTCGCGCGCCCGGTTCACCGCCTCCCGGGTGCGCTCCTGCTGGCGGACCTGGAACTCCTCGAACAGCGTGAGGTACAGGTCCGCCTTGCCGTTGAAGTGGTGGTAGAGGCTGCCGACGCTGGCCCCCGCCTTGGCGACGATGTCGGTGACGGCGGCCTGGGCGAAGCCCGCCTCGCAGAACACGTCCCGCGCGGCGGCCAGCAGCGCGCTGCGCGTGGCGGCGCCGCGGTCGGAGGTTCGCGCGGGGGCCTCGCCGCCGGTGTCCGCGCGGGTACCGGCCGCGGCCGCACCGCCCTCCGCGGCGACCCGGCCGGAGGGGACATCGATCTCGCTGCTCATGAGCCCTGAGATTACGCCCTCCGGGCCGGTGGAGCGCGCTCCGCCGATGCCCGGTCCGTCAAAAACGGACCGTTCGGGGTATTGGATCCCGCATGCGCCATGTCTGGTCTGGTCCAATTTGTGACCCTGGACGGGGCGCGCCGACAATCCACGGAGATCACCGACCGAAAGGCCGCCGTCATGTCGCACGAGACCACCGTCCACTCCCCGCTCGTCACCGAGCCCGCGGCGCCGGACCGCAACCTGGCCCTGGAGCTGGTCCGGGTGACCGAGGCCGCCGCCATGGCCGCCGCCCGCTGGGTGGGCCGCGGCGACAAGAACGGCGCCGACGGCGCCGCCGTCAACGCCATGCGCCAGCTGATCAACACCGTGGCGATGCGGGGCGTGGTGGTGATCGGCGAGGGCGAAAAGGACAACGCCCCGATGCTGTACAACGGCGAGCACGTGGGCGACGGCAGCGGCGCCGAGTGCGACGTGGCCGTGGACCCGATCGACGGCACCCGGCTGACCGCGATGGGCATGGGCAATGCGATCGCGGTGCTGGCGGTGGCGCCGCGCGGGTCGATGTACGACCCGTCGGCCGTGTTCTACATGGAGAAGCTGGCCACCGGCCCGGAGGCCGCCGACGTGGTGGACATCGAACGCCCGATCGCCGACAACATCGCCGCCGTCGCCAAGGCCAAGGGCTCCTCGCCGCACGACGTGACCGTGGTGATCCTGGACCGGCCGCGGCACGAGGACATCGTCCGGCAGGTCCGCGCCGCCGGCGCCCGGATCAAGTTCATCACCGACGGGGACGTGGCCGGCGCGATCATGGCGGCGCGCGAGGGCACCGGCGTGGACCTGCTGCTGGGTATCGGCGGCACCCCGGAGGGGATCATCGCGGCCTGCGCGATCAAGGCGCTGGGCGGGGTGCTGCAGGGCCGGCTGTGGCCGCGCAACGACGAGGAGCGGGAGAAGGCCCTGGCCGCCGGGCACGACCTGGACCGGGTGCTGACCACCGACGACCTGGTCACCTCCGACGACGTGTTCTTCGCCGCCACCGGCATCACCGACGGCGAGCTGGTGGACGGCGTGCGCTACCGCAAGGGCACCGCGGTCACGCACTCGCTGGTGATGCGCTCGCGCAGCGGCACCATCCGCTCGATCACCAGCGAGCACAAGCTGAGCAAGCTGCGGGCCTACAGCGCGATCAACTTCGACACCGCGCAGTAGCGGCGCCGGCGGCCGGGCCGCGGCACGGCGGCCCGGCCGCATGGTCCGGCTCAGCGGTCCGGCTCAGCGGCGGCGCTGCAGGCGGCCGCGGACGCGGTCGCGCAGGGTGCGCTTCGGGGTGCGGGCCCGCACCGACCCGAAGATCATCGTGCCGCCGATCTCGACCGTGGGGCCCTCGTTGCCGGAGCGGGTGCGCACGTCGCGGGTGCTGAGGACGGTGCGCCCGGTGACGTTCACCCGGACCCCGTCGGGCACCAGCAGGCGGATGCGGCCGCCCAGCACCATGGCGTCCAGCACCACGTGCCGCCGCTGCAGCACGGCCTGCCGCAGGTCGAGTTCGACGGTGCCGAACAGCGCCAGCAGCGGCAGCCGAACCGGGACCACCCACCGGCCCTCGCGCCGCGTCCGGCCGAACATGACCGACACCGGGCGGTCGTCGACGACGATCGGCTGGGTCTCCTGGGGACCGAGGTCGGCGGTGAGGCCGGTGAGGTCGCCGAGGGTGCGGGCGGCGTAGACGCGCTCGGTGCGCTCGGCGTGCTCGTCGATCGTGAGGCGCCCGTCGGCCAGGGCCTCCCGCAGCACGGCCGCCACGCGTTCCCGGTCGGCGTCGGAGGCGCGCAGGTCACGCACGCTCGGTTCGCTTGTGGGCCGTCGGCTGGGGGTCTCCACGCTTAGAGAGTAGCCGCCGTCCGCGCCTGCCCCGCCGGATCCCGAGAGGCTCGCGGACCGTGTCGAAAGCGGCGGGGAATGCCGCGTCGGGAGCGGTGGCGGAAAAGATCGTCAACGTCCCGGAAAAATCTGTAGGGATTTGCCCGATCTGTACCTAGAGTGACGCTCATGGCCGTTCAGCGTGGTGCGCAGACCTCCGTCCGGGCCTCTGCCGAGGGGGGTACGGCCGCGATCAGCATGCGGGGGGTCGTCAAGCGCTTCGGCGACTTCACCGCCGTGGACGGCCTCGACCTGGAGGTCGCGCCCGGCACCTGCCTGGGCCTGCTGGGCCCCAACGGCGCGGGCAAGTCGACCACGATGAAGCTGCTCACCGCCCAGGCGATCGCCGACGAGGGCGCGATCCGGGTGCTGGGGCTGCCGGTGCCGGGCGAGTCCAAGCGGGTGCGCGCGGCGATGGGCGTCGTCCCGCAGCAGGACAACCTGGATGAGGAGCTGACCGCCCGGGAGAACCTGGAGGTGTTCGCGCACCTGTACCGGGTGCCGCGGCGCGAGCGGCGGGCGGCGGTGGACGACGCGCTGGCCCTGGCGCACCTGACCGGCCGGGCGCACACCAAGGTGGACGACCTGTCGGGCGGGATGCGGCGGCGGCTGCTGATCGCGCGCGGGCTGGTGCACCGGCCCGCACTGGTGCTGCTGGACGAGCCGACCGTGGGCCTGGACCCGCAGGTGCGCGCCGAGCTGTGGGGGCTGATCGACGGGCTGCGCTCGCACGGCACGACGGTGCTGATGTCGACGCACTACATCGAGGAGGCCGAGCGGTTGGCCGACGACTGCGCGCTGATGTCGCGCGGCCGGGTGGTGGCGCGGGGCGCGCCGGCCGAGCTGATCGCCGAGCACGCCGGGCGGCAGGTCGTCGAGCACTTCGGCCCGCCGGAGCGGCTGGCGGAGGTCGAGCGGCTGGCGCACGCGGCGGGGCTGGCGACCCGGCGCACCGGCCCGTCGGTGTCGGTGCTGAAGGCCGAGGCGATGCCGCCGTCGCTGGCCGAGGAGCTGGGGCCGGACGGCGTTCGCCGCGCCGCCACCCTGGAGGACGTGTTCGTGCTGCTCACCGGGGAGAGTGTGGAATGACCGCCGACCGCGCGGCCGAGCGGGTCGCGCCGCCGCGTCCGCTGCGCCGCTTCGAGCTGGCGCCGGTGGGCGGGATCTGGCGGCACGAGCTGGCGCTGTTCCGCCGCTACTGGAGGTCGCAGACGTTCGCCGCGACCGTCGAGCCGACGTTCTACCTGCTGGCGTTCGGCTACGGGTTCGGGTCGCTGGTCGCGGTGGTGTCCGGCATGCGCTACCTGGACTTCATGGCGACCGGCGTGGTGGGCATCGCCGCGCTGTTCACCGCCGTGTTCCCCGGGATGTTCAACGGCTACATCCGGCGGGTGTTCCAGCACACCTACGATGCGATCCTGGCCACGCCGGTGGACGTGCACGAGCTGGTCGCCGGCGAGGCGCTGTGGATCGCGGCCAAGTCGTCGGTGTACTCGTGCACGCCGCTGGTGGTGGCGCTGTTCTTCGGGCTGGACCCGGCGCCGGGCATGCTGCTGGTGCCGTTCGTGGTGTTCTGGCTGTCGCTGGGGTTCGCGCTGTTCGGGATGTGGACGTCCACGGTCGTGCCGTCCATCAACTCGTTCGACTACGTGATCACCGGTGTGGTGACGCCGCTGTTCCTGGTGGCGGGCACCTTCTTCCCGGTGGACGCGCTGCCGCGGTGGGCGCAGTACGTGGCGATGGCCAATCCGCTGTTCCACTGCGTGGAGCTGGTGCGGCACGCGGTGTTCGGGCTGCGTCCGGCGGCCGACGTGGGGCATCTGGCCCTGCTGGTGGTGTTCTCCGCGCTGATGTGGCTGCTGGCCGTGCGCGGCATGCGCCGCCGCCTCATCGACTGAAACGCCGTCTCGGCGCCTCGAGACCGTCCGGCCGGGGGATTCGCGCGGCGGAGGCGCTGCGGTACGCTGCCGCCCTGACGCGAAACTTTCTCATCTTCGGCCCGGGTGGGCGGAGAGGCGGGCGCCGGATGACCGTGCGGATCACCGGTCGGGACCGGCGGGCGCGGCTGGCCGCCTACGCCGCGTTCGGCGTGCAGGGCCTGTGCTTCGCCGCGCTGGTGACCCAGGTGCCGCGCATTCAGAAGGCGCACCACCTCGGCGACGTCGCGCTGTCGCTGGTGCTGCTGGCCGTCCCGCTGGTCGCCGGGCTGGGCAGCGTGCTGGCGGGCGCGGTGTTCGCGCGCGCCGGCAGCGGGCCGGTGCTGCGGGTGGCGCAGCCGGCGGTGTGCGCGGCGATCGTGCTGATCGGGGCGACCGGCGACGCGGACGTGCCGCTGTACGCGGCGGTCGCGCTGTTCGGCCTGTTCGTCGGGGCGGTGGACGCGGCGATGAACGCCCAGGGCGTCGCGGTCGAGCGGCGCTACGGCATGAGTCTGATCACCGGCTGCTACGCGGTGTGGAGCGTCGCGGGCATCCTCGGCGGCCTGTGGGCGTCGCTGTCCAACCGGCTCGACCTGCCGCTGCCGGCCTGCTTCGCCGCGGCCGCGGCGGCGGGGCTGGCGGGGACGCTGTGCACCGGCCACCTGCTGTACCGCAAGCACGAGGAGGGCGACGGGCCGAGCGCCGAGGAGCTGAAGGCGGCCGGACGCAGCGTCCCGTGGCGCCCGATCCTGGTGGTGGGCACGGCGATGGCCGTGGCGTACCTCGCCGACGCCGCCCTGTCCAACTACGGCGCCCTGTACCTGGAGGACGAGCTGTCCGGCAGCGACTGGGTGGCGCCGCTGGGCTACGTGGCCTACCAGATCGCGATGGTGGTCAGCCGCGCGGTGGCCGACTTCGGCGTACGGCGGTGGGGCGCGGTGCGGGTCGTGCGCGTGGGCGGGGCGGTCGGCCTGGCGGGGATGGCGGGCGTGGTGGCCGCGCCCAACGCAACCGTCGCCATCGCCGCGTTCGGCGTGGCGGGGCTGGGCCTCAGCGTGATCGTGCCGGTGTCGTACTCGGCGGCGGGCAAGGTGGACCCGACGGGGCTGGGCGTGGCCGTGGCGCGGGTCAACGTCTTCAACTACGTGGGGTTCGTGCTGGGCGCCGCCGTCGTGGGGGCGATCGCGCCCCTCGACCCCGACCACGGGCTGCGGCTGGCGTTCGTCGTGCCGACGGTGCTGGTGCTGCTGGTGTTCGCCACCGCGCGGGGCTTCGACCCGGTGGTGGACGGGGCGGCCCGGCCGGACGCTCCGGCGATGGAGCGCCCGGCCGTGTGACGCGGTGGGCCGGACGGCGCCGGCCGGGCCGCGCAACGGGGCGCCGGTCGGGTTCAGGCGTCTTCCAGGGCGGTGACGGCGCGCTCCCCCGCGGCCTGCGCCTCCTCGGGGGTCAGGTCCTGCTGCGCGCGAGCGAGGGCGGCCTCGGCGGCGTTCACGGCGGCCCTGGCGGTGACCGCGTGCTCCTGGGCCCGGTCGAGGTCGCCGAGCCCGACACAGTCGAACGCCACCTGCGCGTCGTGAACGGCCATCTTGAGCTGCCGAGCGGCCTCGTCCAGGCTCATCCATACCTCCTTGTGCGGGAAGCCTCTTCCTACCCTCCTGTACCCTCCGTAACCGCCCTGCCCAACAGTTCGGCGGCGCGCGCCAGGCGCGCCTCCGGCAGCCGGGCGTAGCCGAGCACCAGCGCGGGCGCGGCCAGCCCGGCGCGCGCGGCCGACCACATCGGCGTCGCCCCCGCCACCGCCACCCCGGCGCGGGCTGCGGACGCGACGACGGCCTCCTCGTCGCATCCCCTGGGCAGCTCCAGGTACAGGTGGATCCCGGCGGAGATGCCGCGCACCACCGCGTCGGGCACGTGGGTGCGCAGCGCCGACACCAGGGCGTCGCGGCGGGAGCGGTACTGCCGCCGCATGACCCGCAAGTGCCGGTCGTATCCGCCGTCGGCGATGAAGCGCGCCAGCGCGTGCTGCTCCAGTGCGGGGCTGCCGAGGTCGGTGTGGGCGCGGTAGGCGCGCAGCCGTTCGGCCAGGTGCGGCGGCGCCACGGCCCAGCCCAGCCGCATGGCCGGGGCCAGGGACTTGCTCACCGACCCGAACAGCACGACGTGTTCGGGCGCGATGCCCTGGATGCACCCGACGGGATCGCGGTCGTAGCGGAACTCGGCGTCGTAGTCGTCCTCCAGGATGACGCCCCCCGTCCTGCGCGCCCATGCGACGAGGGCGGCGCGGCGGTGGGGGGCCATCACCACGCCGGTGGGGTACTGGTGCGCGGGCGTCACCAGCACCGCGCGCGCCCGGGTGCGGGCGAGCGCGTCGACGTCCAGGCCGTCGCGGTCCACCGGGACGCGCTCCAGCCGCATCCCGGCCGCCTCCAGCATCGGCAGCTGCCGCACGCTCGTGGGGTCCTCCACGGCCAGGACGCGGTGCCCCTCCTCGGCCAGCAGCCGCACCGTGATCGCAAGGCCCTGCGCCACCCCGTTCATCACCAGCACCTGCCTCGGCTCGGCGTGCAGGGCGCGGACCCGGCCGAGGTATGCGGCCAGTGCCGCGCGCAGCGCGGGCACGCCCGCCGGGTCGGGGTAGGCCAGGTCCTCGTTCGGCACGTCGCGCAGTACCGCGCGCATCGTCGCCAGCCAGCGCGCTCTCGGGAAGGCGGACAGGTCGGGGAGGCCGGGCCACAGGTCGTAGGTGAACTCCAAGCGCGCGTCCCGCGGCACGGCGGCGGGTTCGTCCACCGCGGCCGTCCCGCTGCCGTGGGACGGCGCGTCGACGGCGGGCGCCCTGCGCACGGTGGCCTTCGGCTGCGGGCCGGGGGCGGTGTGCGCGGCGTCCCAGGGGGCGAGGCGGGGCGGCGGGGGCTCGTCGGGGCGGGCCAGGGGCGCGACCCGCGTGCCGTCCCCGCGCCGCGCGAGGAGGAAGCCCTCGGCGACCAGTTGCTCGTAGGCGGCGACCACCACACCGCGGGAGACGTCGAGGTCACGGGAAAGGTCACGGCTGGACGGCAGCCGCGTCCCCGGGGCCAGCCGCCCCGAGCGGATCGCCGCGCGGAATCCTGCGGCTATCTGTGCGGCCAGCCGTCCGGCGGACCGGTCGAGGGGAAGATGCAGATCCGTCACATCAGGTTCAGCGTTCCCGACGCCGTATCCCGTCACCCGTGGACCATGAGGCCCGTGCCCCAGCGCCGCCTTACCGGCGCGGCGGTCGTACGCTGTAGGGCGGCCCCACCGGAAGCCCGGGCCGCTCCCCAGCCGGGTGCGCGCCCGCGAGCAAGACAGCGCGCGAGGTACATCGATGCCCGAGTTCTCCTACACCGACCTGCTGCCGACCGGCCCGGACGACACCGAGTACCGGCTGCTGACGTCCGAGGGCGTGTCGACGTTCGAGGCGGGCGGGCGGAGGTTCCTGCAGGTCGAGCCGGAGGCGCTGCGGCTGCTCACCGAGACCGCGATGCGCGACATCGCGCACCTGCTGCGGCCCGCGCACCTGGCGCAGCTGCGCAAGATCCTGGACGACCCCGAGGCCAGCCCCAACGACCGGTTCGTGGCGCTGGACCTGCTGAAGAACGCGGGCATCGCCTCCGGCGGCGTGCTGCCGATGTGCCAGGACACCGGCACCGCGATCGTCATGGGCAAGCGGGGCCGGCACGTGCTCACCGACGGCCGCGACGAAGAGCACATCTCCCGCGGCGTGTACGACGCCTACACCCGGCTGAACCTGCGCTACTCCCAGATGGCGCCGCTGACCATGTGGGAGGAGAAGAACACCGGCAACAACCTACCCGCGCAGATCGAGCTGTACGCCACGTCCGACGACGCCTACAAGTTCCTGTTCATGGCCAAGGGCGGAGGCAGCGCCAACAAGTCGTTCCTGTACCAGGAGACCAAGGCCGTCCTGAACCCCAAGCGGATGATGTCCTTCCTGGAGGAGAAGATCCGCTCGCTGGGCACGGCGGCGTGCCCGCCATACCACCTGGCGATCGTGGTGGGCGGCACGTCCGCCGAGTACGCGCTCAAGACCGCCAAGTACGCCTCCGCGCGCTACCTGGACACGCTGCCCACCGAGGGCTCCCCGCTCGGCCACGGCTTCCGCGACCTGGAGCTGGAGCAGCAGGTGTTCGAGCTGACCCAGCGGCTCGGCATCGGCGCGCAGTTCGGCGGCAAGTACTTCTGCCACGACGTGCGCGTGGTGCGGCTGCCCCGGCACGGCGCGTCCTGCCCGGTGGCGATCGCCGTGTCGTGCAGCGCCGACCGGCAGGCCCTCGGCAAGATCACCGCGGAGGGCGTGTTCCTGGAGCGGCTGGAGACCGACCCGGCCCGGTTCCTGCCCGACACCACCGACGACGAGCTGGACGGCGAGGTGGTGCGCATCGACCTGAACCGGCCGATGGACGAGATCCGCGCCGAGCTCACCCGCTACCCGGTCAAGACCCGGCTGTCGCTGACCGGGCCGCTGGTGGTGGCCCGCGACATCGCGCACGCCAAGATCAAGGAGCGGCTGGACGCGGGCGAGCCGATGCCGTCGTACCTGCGCGACCACGCCGTCTACTACGCGGGCCCGGCCAAGACGCCCGAGGGGTACGCCTCCGGCTCGTTCGGCCCGACCACCGCCGGCCGCATGGACTCCTACGTCGAGCAGTTCCAGGCGGCGGGCGGGTCGCTGGTCATGCTGGCCAAGGGCAACCGGTCGCAGCAGGTCACCGACGCGTGCAAGAAGCACGGCGGCTTCTACCTGGGCTCCATCGGCGGCCCGGCCGCGCGGCTGGCGCAGGACTGCATCAAGAAGGTGGAGGTCCTGGAGTACCCGGAGCTGGGCATGGAGGCCGTCTGGAAGATCGAGGTGGTCGACTTCCCGGCGTTCATCGTGGTGGACGACAAGGGCAACGACTTCTTCGCCGACACCACCGGCCCGCTGCTGACGATCGGGCGGCGGTAACGGCGCCGGACGTCGGCGGCATTTCACCCGACACCTCAACAAACTGCCTCACACCGCCGGGTGACGGAGGGTCCCTCCGGTATCTTGTCCGCCATGTCTCGGTCAGAGCGCCTCGTTCTCGCGACGCGCTACCGGCTGGTCTCGCGCATAGGCCAGGGCGCCCACGGCACGGTCTGGAAGGGCCACGACGACCTTCTCGACCGCGCCGTGGCGATCAAGGAGCTGCGGGTGCCCGAGGACCTGTCCGAGGACGACCGCATCGTCTTCTACCGGCGGACCCTGCGCGAGGCGCGGGCCCCGGCCCAGCTGCGCAGCCCGTCGATCGTCGAGGTCTACGACGTGGTGATCGAGCAGGGCCGGCCGTGGATCGTGATGGAGCTGGTCGAGGCGCCCAGCCTGGAGCAGATCATCCACGAGTCCGGCCCGCTGCCGCCCGAGCGGGTCGGCCCCATCGGCCGCCAGCTGCTGGACGCGCTGGCGGCCGCGCACCGCGCCGGCATCGTGCACCGCGACATCAAGCCCGGCAACGTGCTGCTGGACGGCGACCGGGCGGTGCTCACCGACTTCGGGCTGTGCTCCCCGGCCGGGTCGGCGAGCCTGACCAAGTCGGGGCATTTCATGGGGTCGCCCGCGTACGTGGCGCCGGAGGTGGCCGCCGGCGAGCAGGCCACCCCGCGCTCGGACCTGTGGTCGCTGGGCGCCACGCTGTTCGCCGCGCTGGAGGGCCGCCCGCCCTTCGAGCGCGACAACGTGCTGGCCACCCTGAGCGCGCTGGCCAACGAGCCCGCGCCCGTCCCGCGCAACGCCGGGCCGCTGGCGCCCGTGGTGAGCGGCCTGCTGGACAAGAACCCCGCCCGGCGGCTCAGCCACGCCCGCGCGGCCGACCGCCTGGAGCGGGCGCTGGCCGGGCCGCGCTCGGGCCGCCGGCCGCCCACCCCGCGGCTGCGCATGGTGGCCGCGATCGCACTGGCCGGGGCGACGGTGGCGTCCTGCGGCATCGGCGTCACCGCGCTGGTCATCGGCATGTCCAAGCAGAGCTCCGGCCCGCCCGCCACCGAGCCCGCCACGGCCGCCGCGCAGGCCCGGGCGGGCGACGACGGCGACGCGCCGCCCGGCGCCGCGTCCGCCGCCCTGGTCGTGCGGGCCCGCACCGACAACTGCAAGATCTTCGTATCGGTGCCCGGCCACGGCATGGAGGTGCTCGCCGACGAGACGCTGGCGCGCGGGGACGTCCGCCAGTACGACCGGCCCAGCCTCAACGTCGTGATCCACGACGCGTCCGCGTGCGACGTGTGGGTCAACGGGCAGCGCAAGCCGCTCGGCGAGCCGGGCCGCCGGCAGAGCTACACCGTCACCAAGCAGACCCCCGGAAGCTGACCGCCGGTCCGCGCGTCCGCACCGCATGCGGCGGGCCCCGCCGGGAATGCACAGGGCCTTCTTCGGGCTGCTGAGAGAGCAGCGGTGGAATCCGAAGCCGGAGGTGGCCTTCCATGAGCGAGCATGCGCAGTTCCGGATCGAGCACGACTCCATGGGCGAGGTGCGCGTCCCCGCCGACGCCAAGTGGCGGGCGCAGACGCAGCGCGCGGTGGAGAACTTCCCGATCTCCGGGCGGACGCTGGAGCCCGCGCACATCGCGGCGCTGGGCCATATCAAGGCGGCCGCCGCGACCGTCAACGCCGAGCTGGGCGTGCTGGACAAGGACCTGGCCGAGGCGATCCGCGAGGCCGCCCTGGAGGTCGCCGCCGGCCGCTGGAACGACCAGTTCCCCGTCGACGTGTTCCAGACCGGGTCCGGCACGTCGTCCAACATGAACGCCAACGAGGTCATCGCGACGCTGGCGCAGGAGCGGCTGGGCCGTCCCGTGCACCCCAACGACCACGTCAACGCCTCCCAGTCGTCCAACGACGTGTTCCCCTCCTCCATCCACATCGCGGCGACGGGCGCGGTCGTCAACGACCTGATCCCGGCGCTGTGGCACCTGGAGGCGGCGCTCGGCCGCAAGGCCGCCGAGTTCGCCGCGGTCGTCAAGGCGGGCCGCACCCACCTGATGGACGCCACCCCCGTCACGCTCGGCCAGGAGTTCGGCGGCTACGCGGCGCAGGTGCGGCACGGGGTGGAGCGGCTGGAGGCCGTGCTGCCGCGGCTGGCCGAGCTGCCGCTGGGCGGCACCGCCGTCGGCACCGGCATCAACACCCCCGAGGGCTTCGCGCCGCGCGTCATCGCCGAGGTCGCCCGCGCCACCGGGCTGCCGCTGACCGAGGCGCGCGACCACTTCGAGGCCCAGGGCGCCCGGGACGGCCTGGTGGAGGCCAGCGGGGCGCTGCGCACCATCGCGGTCGGCCTCACCAAGATCGCCAACGATCTGCGCTGGATGGGCTCGGGGCCGCGCGCCGGACTGGCCGAGATCCGGCTGCCCGACCTGCAGCCCGGCTCCTCGATCATGCCGGGCAAGGTCAACCCGGTGATCCCCGAGGCGGTGGCCCAGGTGGCCGCCCAGGTGATCGGCAACGATACGGCGGTCGCCTTCGGCGGCGCGTCCGGCAGCTTCGAGCTGAACGTCATGCTGCCCATGCTGGCCCGCAACCTGCTGGAGTCGATCGGCCTGCTGGCGAGCGCGGCGCGGCTGCTGGCCGACCGCTGCGTCGACGGCATCGAGGCGAACACCGAGCGGCTGCGCGAATACGCCGAGTCGTCCCCGTCGATCGTCACCCCGCTCAACCGCTACATCGGCTACGAGGAGGCCGCCAAGGTCGCCAAGCAGGCCCTCGCCGAGCGCAAGACCATCCGCGAGGTGGTGCTGGAACGCGGCTACGTCGACGCCGGCAAACTCACGCTGGAGCAGCTCGACGCGGCCCTGGACGTGCTGTCCATGGCCAACGCCGAGCCGCCCCGGCGCTCCTGACGACGATCGGCGTCCGGTCGGGCCGGACGGCCGGTCAGTACCAGCCCGTGCTCTGCGAGTGCTGCCACGCCGCGCACGGGCTGCCGTACCGGCCCTTGATGTAGTTGAGCCCCCAGCGGATCTGCGTCTTGGCGTTGGTGCGCCAGTCGGCGCCCTCGCTGGCCATCTTGGAACCCGGAAGCGCCTGCGGGATGCCGTACGCGCCGGTGGAGGGGTTGCTGGCGCGGTAGTTCCAGTGGCTTTCCTTGTTCCACAGGTTCACCAGGCACCCGAACTGGGTGCTGGGGTTGAACCCGTAGTTGTCCATGATGGCCTTGGCGTACGCCTGCGCCTCGCCCGCGGGCATCGGGTTGCCCGCCGTCGGCGCCTCGTCCGACCCGCTCTCTTCCTTCTCCTTCTCGGGAGTCTTGGTCGGGATCGGCGTGCCCTTGGGCAGCAGCGCGGGCCGCTTGGAGGTCTCCTTGCGCGCGCTGCGGGAGGCGCGATCCACCGCCTGCTTCTTGCGCGCGGCCTCCAGGGCCTCCAGGTCCACGGTCGGCTGCTGCTTGGGGGCGTCCGCCAGCGGGGACGGCTGCACGACGGCCTTTTCCTCGCCGCCGGTGAAGGCGAACGCGGCGACCGCGCCGCCGCCCACCAGCACCAGCGCACCCGCCGTCACCGCGGCGACCTTCAGCCCGGTGCGCCCGCCGCCCGGGCGGCCCGGCTCGCCGGGCCCCTTGGCCGCCTTAGGCGTCCTGGGAGCCTTGGGCGCCTTGCCGATCCGGGCGGGCTTGCGCGACCTGGCGGGCTTGCGGGAGCGCGGCGCGCCCGGCTGGGGCATGCCGCCGACCTCGATCTCGTCGCGCGGGGCGTCGGGGGCGCCGTGGGGCGCCTGCGCCGGGTCGTCCGCCGGGACGGCCGACATCGTGGCGGTGTCCCCGCCGGGCTCGCCGAAACCGTCGCCCGCACGCGCGGACACCCCGGCGACCCGCACGTCGTTCTCGTGGGGGCTCTGCCGCGGAAGCTGCTGGGGAGCCGCCTGGAAGGGCGTCTGCGGCTCCGGCTGTGGGGACTGTCGATCGTCTCGCCTAGGGGACCCGGGACGGTCTCCGTACAAGGCGGTCCTTCCGACGGTCGCACGCGCATGGTCACGCGCACGAACTGCTTCCACCCCCGGCCCACTCGGGGGGTGCTTACCGGGAGACACAATGCCCGACGGAAAGGGAGGCTCCGCAACAAGAATGCGACGAATGCTATGGATGAGGCGGTTGTCAACTCGCCGGTAACACCCCCAAAACGGGTGCGGGACCTGCGATTCCGCGACACGCCGCACGATCTTGTGACCTTACTCACAGATACACGCAGCGGCGTCAGACGATCACATTGCGCACCCGAGTCGGTCTCGGAAAACGCCGCGCCCCGGCGGCCCGCACGGGACCGCCGGGGCGCGGCGCGCGACCCGCGCGACCGTCAGACGCCCACGTCGCCGAGCAGGTCGGTCACCAGTTCGGCGATCGGCGACCGTTCCGAGCGCGTCAAAGTGACATGCGCGAACAGCGGATGCCCCTTGAGCCGCTCCACCACGGCGGCCACCCCGTCGTGCCGACCGACCCGCAGGTTGTCGCGCTGCGCGACGTCGTGGGTGAGGACGACGCGCGACCCCGCGCCGATGCGCGACAGGACGGTCAGCAGCACCCCGCGCTCCAGCGACTGCGCCTCGTCCACGATCACGAAGGCGTCGTGCAGGGACCGGCCGCGGATGTGGGTGAGCGGCAGCACCTCGAGCATGCCGCGGTCGAGGACCTCCTCGATGACCTCCGGCGTGGTCACCGCCGACAGCGTGTCGTAGACGGCCTGCGCCCAGGGCGACATCTTCTCGTTCTCGGTGCCCGGCAGATAGCCCAGTTCCTGGCCGCCGACGGCGTACAGCGGACGGAACACCACCACCTTGCGGTGCCGGCCGCGCTCCAGCACGGCCTCCAGGCCCGCGCACAGCGCCAGGGCGGACTTGCCGGTGCCGGCCCGGCCGCCCAGCGACACGATGCCCACGTCCTCGTCCATCAGCAGGTCGAGCGCGATCCGCTGCTCGGCGGAGCGGCCGCGCAGGCCGAACACCTCGCGGTCGCCGCGCACCAGCCGGACCGACTTGTCGGGCTGCACCCGGGCCAGCGCCGAGCCGCGCTCCGACAGCAGCCGCAGGCCCGTGTGGCAGGGCAGGTCGCGGGCCTCCTCCAGATCGGCCGTGCCGGCCTCGTACAGCTCCTCGATCCGGTCGGCGGGCACCTCCAGCTCGCGCATCCCGGTCCAGCCGGACTCCACCACCGCCAGCTCGGCCCGGTACTCCTCGGCCGCCAGCCCCACCGCCGACGCCTTGACCCGCATCGGCAGGTCCTTGGACACCAGCACCACGTCGCGGCCCTCCCGGGCCAGCCAGGCCGCCACCGACAGGATGCGGGTGTCGTTGTCGCCCAGCCGGAACCCGTCCGGGAGCACGGCGGGGTCGGAGTGGTTGAGTTCGACTCGGACCGTTCCACCCAGGTGCCCGACCGGCACCGGGGCGTCCAGCCGCCCGTGGGCGACGCGCAGGTCGTCCAGGGTGCGCAGGGCCTGCCGGGCGAAGTAGCCCAGCTCCGGATGGTGCCGCTTGGCCTCGAGCTCGGAGATGACGACGACGGGGAGTACGACCTCGTGCTCGGCGAACCGGGTCATCGCCCCCGGGTCGGCGAGCAGGACGCTGGTGTCGAGGACGTACGTGCGCCGAACCGAGCCGTCGGGTGCGGGCCCGGAGGAGCCCCCGGGAAGGGGCCGGCGCGTGGAGGTTGTGGCCACTCGATCTCCCTGTGCAGAGGGGATTTGCCGGTGGCGCCGCAGTCCGCCCCCGTCGCGGGCTGGACCGGCCGGATCGCCGGGACGCCCGGGGCGGCGATCGGCGGGAACGGCGGGCGCTCCCGCGGGTGATCCTCAGGAACCGAAGCGCCGGTGCCGCGCGGCGTAGGAGCGCAGCGCCCGCAGGAAGTCGACCTTGCGGAAGTCCGGCCAGTGGACCTCGCAGAAATAGAACTCCGAGTGGGCGCTCTGCCACAGCATGAACCCCGACAGGCGCTGCTCCCCCGAGGTGCGGATGAGCAGGTCCGGGTCGGGCTGGCCGCGCGTATAGAGATGCTCTGCGATGTGCTCGACTTCGAGGACCTCGGCGAGCTCCTCGATGCTGGTGCCTTTGCTCGCCTGCTCAAACAGCAGTGAGCGCACCGCATCAGCGATCTCACGCCTACCTCCATACCCAACTGCGACGTTCACAATCAGGCCGGGGGCGCCGGATGTGGCCTCATAGGCGTCTTTCAGGACACGCGCCGTCTTATCGGGCAGCAGGTCCAGCGCGCCGACCGGCTTGACGTGCCAGCCGTCGGCGGCGAGCTTCTGCACGGTGTTCTCGATGATCTCCAGCAGCGGGTCGAGCTCTGCGGCGGGCCGCGACAGGTTGTCGGTGGACAGCAGCCACAGCGTGACCACCTCGACCCCGGCCTCGGTGCACCAGTGCAGCAGGTCGGAGATCTTGTCGGCTCCGGCGCGGTGGCCGGTGCTGACGTCGGTCAGGCCCATGGAGCGGGCCCAGCGGCGGTTGCCGTCCAGGATCACCCCGACGTGGCGGGGGATGTTGTCGGTGGGCAGCGACGCCTCGAGGCGCCGCTCGTACATGCGGTAGACGGCGTCGCGGATCGCCGCGTACGGGCCGCTGCGGCGGACTGCCGAGGTCACGCGCGCCCGGTGCCCGTCCCCCTTGGCGGCGTCACGACCCGCGCCGGACCCCGCGACACGACGCGTCCCACCCCACCGAACCCCCATGTGGGCTTCCCTTCGAGCAGCCGTCTCCAGTGAGAACGAGGCTCAATTATGGCTTGCGAGCAAGGGTTGTCCTACCGTCTTGGACGTTTGCAGCCCCGTGCGTCGTTTCAGCATATTTCGCGCCGGACGACGGGAAATCCCCCCGGAGGGTGACGTGCGGGCCGGGGCGGCTACACCTGCGGACCGGCGGCGCGGGCGCGCTCGACGTGCTCCAGGGCGGCGCGCAGCTCGGCGAGCCAGTCGTCGGTGTGCTTGCCGACCAGCCGGACGCACCAGGCCAGCGCGTCGCTGCGGCTGCGCGCCACGCCCGCCTCGACCAGGGTGTCCAGGACGCGCCGCTCGGGCTGGCGCAGCCGGGTCATCACCGGCACCGACAGCGTGGTGAACATCTCGCGGACGTCCCCGCAGACCACCCCCCACGACACGCGCTGCCCGAAGCGGTGCTCGGCCTCGCGCGCGATGGCCATGCGGCGCTCCCGGGTGTCCTCGCGGAAGCGCTGGATGTGCCCGGCCAGCATGGCGGCGCGCTCGGTCTCGGAGACGCCGCGCGCGGCGGCGGGCTCGGGCAGGCGGCCGACCACGCTGATCTCCTCGCGGTCGAGGACGACCTCGACCGGCCCCTCGAACCAGTCCTCGGGCAGGCGGCCGGTGAACCAGCCCCGGACCTTCTCCACCGCCTCGCTCGTAGTCATGTAATCAAAATTACAACTCCTCGCCGACCTCGGCCAGCACCGCTCCTCGAATGACGCCGATCCCTGTAACCGACCGTGCTGGGCGTGGGCCTCGGCCGCACCGCGGTGCCCGCCATGGACCTGGTGATCTCGCCGCTGCCCGGCGGCGAGGCCGGCCGCGACTCCGGGCCGGTGCAGACGCTGCCAAGGAGGACCCGGGCGAACTCATCGACCGCACCATGGCGTTCCTGGCGGCGGGCTGCCCGGTCGACGCCCCGCCCGAGGACTGACCAGGGCCGGCGCGCACCGGCCGGTGCGCTGCCGTCGGCCCGCGGTGCTCAGTGCGCGGTGCTCAGTACGCGATGCTCGCGGCGCGCCGCGGGTTGACGCGCACCGCACCCTTGAAGTTGCGGAAGTAGACGTCCTGCACCTGCACCACGGTGCCGCGGCGCGGCGCGGCGATCATCTTGCCGTTGCCGATGTAGAGGGCGATGTGCGAGATGTACCCGGGCGCGGTCGGGTCGTTGGCCCAGATCAGCAGGTCGCCCGGCTGCGCCTTGTCGAACGGGATCACCCAGCCGGCGCGGGCCTGGTCGGCGGCCACGCGCGGCAGGCGGATGCCGGCGCGGGCGAAGGCGTACTGCATCAGCCCCGAGCAGTCGTAGCCGCCCTCGGCCTCCGACTCGCCACCCCACACGTACGGCCAGCCCAGCCGCGACCGCGCCGCCTCGATCACGGTGCGCACCTGCCGGGCGGTCATCACCTGGCCGTTGGCGTCGGGCAGCTTCTCGGCGCTGGGGTAGTCGATCTCGGGATCGACCTCGACGGCCTTGGCCTGCTTCGGCAGCACCTTGGCGCGCAGGTATCTGATCAGCTTGTCCGGATCGACCTTGGGCGCAGAGATCAGCAGGGCGTTGCCGGACGGCACCCCCAGCGCGCGGGCGGTGTCGTGCGAGACGACGGCGTCGACGTCGGCGATGCCCATGGTGGCGTACGCGCCGACCCGCACCTGGCTCTGCCGCTCGCTACCGCCGATGGGGACGCGGCTGCCGAGCTGCAGCCCGCCGTCGCTGCCCATGGTGAACGACACCGCCACGTCGCCCGCGGCGATGTTGCGCCACAGCGCGTCGGACTGGGCGGTGGGCTTGGGCGTGAAGTTGCGGAAGGTGGACGGGTTGACGCCCAGCAGCCCCACCCGCTTGCCCGCGACCATGGCCTGGACGGCGTCGACGACCTCGACGCCCTGCACGCCCTTGATCCGGCGGATCTTCTCGACGGTGGCGGCGGGCAGCGTGCCGGGCGCGGCCACCAGCACGTGCGGGGTCAGCCGCTTGCCGAGCGGGGCCACCTCCGCCGGCGACAGCGCGGAGTTGCCGGACGCGGCGACGTAGCGGCCGGCGATCTGGGTCTGCGGCTGCACGCCGGGGGACGCCGACGAGCCGTGGGCGAGCAGCACCGCGATGTCGGCGGCCAGTGTGGTCGCCGCCGTCACGCCGATGATCATCGGTAGCATCCGGCGGCTCGGCTCGCGCACCCCACCACTCCCTCGTCCTCGCCCCGATCGGCCCCAGGACCGCGACCCTGGTGACTATGGCCGATTTCACGGCCTACGTCCAGGTTCATACCGTAACCGGCGCCACTTGCGGCGATCCGCCAGCAAATCGGCATATCCGCCCCAGCTACTCATTGGTAACACCCGGCTGAGACGAGATCAATCTCACGGTGCCACAAAATGGATCTTTCGTTCAATGAAGCCGGGCATCTGTCCCCATCCGGCCCTAGGAATGCAGCTCCCGGGTCAGGTCGGCCGGCGTCGTCACCGGCAGGCGGCAGGCGAAGCCCCGGCACACGTACGCGGCGGGCGCGCCGTCCACCGGTCCGCGTCCCTCCAGCAGCGGCACCCGCGCCGGGGCGCCCGGCGCGCCCACGCTGACCACCGCGCCCGGCGCGGGCGACATCAGCGCCGTGCGGTGCAGCCGGCGCGTGCGCTCGTCGTCCGGCTCGCCCACGATCGCGATCTCCACCGGCCCCGCCGCGTGCGCCTCGGCCACGGCCAGCCCCCACCCGGCGAACCGGGCGTGCCGGGCGGCCAGCAGGCCGGCCGGCGCCAGCGCCGCCGCGGCGGCCTCCCGGTGCCGGGACGAGCCGGTCAGCGCCGCGTACGACAGCAGCGCCCCGGCGGCGGCGAACTGGCCGGACGGGGTGGCGCTGTCGGTGGGGTCCTGGGGCCGCCGGAACAGCCGCTCGGCATCGTCGGCGGTGTCGTAGAAGCCGCCCGAGCCGTCGCCGAACCGCTCCAGCACCGCGTCCAGCAGCACCCCCGCCAGCCGCACGTGCTCGGCGTCGCCGGTGACGGCGTGCAGGGCCAGCAGCCCCTCGGCCATGTCGGCGTAGTCCTCCAGCACGCCCGCATTGGCCCCGGCCGCCCCCGCCCGCGAGGTGCGGGCCAGGCGGCCGTCGCGCAGGTGCACGTCCGCCACCAGCCGGACGATCTGCGTGGCCGCCGCCACCAGGTCGGGACGCTCGAACAGCGCCCCGCACTCGGCCAGCGCGGCGACCGCCAGCCCGTTCCAGGCCGCCACGACCTTGTCGTCGCGGGCCGGGGGCACGCGCCGCCCGCGCGCCTCCAGCAGGGCGGCGCGGACGCGTGCGTGGCGCTCCGGGTCATCGGGGTCGGCCGGCAGTTGCAGCACCGAGGTGCCGTGCTCGAACGAGCCGCCCTCGGTGACCTGGAAGACCTCGGCCGCGTACGCGCCGTCGCCGTCGCCGAGCACCTCGCGCAGCTGCGCGGGCGTCCACACGTAGTACCTGCCCTCCACGCCCTCGCTGTCGGCGTCCAAGGCCGAGGCGAGGCCGCCCTCGGGGGTGCGCAGGTCGCGCAGCATCCAGTCGCAGGTCTCCACGGCGATCCGGCGGGCGAAGGGGCTGCCGGTCAGCCGCCACCAGTGCGCGTACACGCGCGCCAGCAGCGCGTTGTCGTACAGCATCTTCTCGAAGTGCGGCACGACCCAGGAGTCGTCCACCGAGTAGCGGGCGAACCCGCCGCCGAGCTGGTCGTAGATGCCGCCGCGCGCCATCGCCTCCAGCGTGTGCCCGGCCATGGCCAGCGCCTGCTCGTCGCCGGTGCGGGCGTGGTGGCGCAGCAGGAACTCCAGCGCCATCGACGGCGGGAACTTGGGCGCGCCGCCGAACCCGCCGCGCGCCGCGTCGTAGTTCGCGGCCAGCGCCCGCACCGCCCCGGCGAGCTGCTCGGCGCCGGGCGGCTCGGCCCGCGCCGCCACCGGGCCGCGCGAGGCCAGGGCGTCGACGACCTGCCGCCCCTGCCCGACCACCTCGTCGCGCTTGTCCGTCCACGCCTTGTGGACGGCCTGCAGCAGCGCCTGGAACTGCGGGCGCGGGAAGTAGGTGCCGCAGTAGAACGGGTGCCCCTCGGGCGTCATGAACACCGTCATCGGCCAGCCGCCCTGGCCGGTCATGGCCTGGGTCGCCTCCATGTAGACGGCGTCGACGTCGGGCCGCTCCTCCCGGTCCACCTTGATGTTGACGAACATCTCGTTCATCATCCGCGCGGTCGTCTCGTCCTCGAACGACTCGTGCGCCATCACGTGGCACCAGTGGCAGGCGGCATAGCCCACCGAGAGCAGCACCGGCACCTCGCGGCGCCTGGCCTCGGCGAACGCCTCCTCGCCCCACTCCCGCCAGTCCACGGGGTTGTCGGCGTGCTGCAGCAGATACGGGCTGGTCGCGTCCTTGAGGCGGTTCATGCCACCGATCCTGCCCGATCCACCGGTACCTCACCCGTCCGCCCGGCCCCCGCCGGCGGGCGCGCGGCGGCGGCGGGGCAGGGGGACGCGGTCGAGGTCGCGGGCGACGACGATGTCGCCGGCGAAGCCCGCGGCGGCGGCCTGGGCCGCGAAGCGCGGCTCGTCGTCGGCGCGGTAGCGCTCGGAGAAATGGGTGAGCACCAGGCGCCGCACCCCGCCGCGGGCGGCGACCCGGCCCGCCTGCCCCGCGGTGAGATGGCCGTATTCGGCCGCCAGCGCCGCGTCCTCGTCGAGGAAGGTCGCCTCGATGACCAGCAGGTCGACGCCGTCGGCCAGCTCGAAGGCGGCGTCGCAGAGCCGGGTGTCCATGACGAACGCGACCTTCTGACCGGGCCGCCGCACGCTGCACTCCTCCAGCGTGACGGTGCGGCCGTCGCGGGTGGTGATTCGCCCCTCCTCCTGCAGGCGCCGCACGAGCGGGCCGCGCACGCCCCGGGCGGCCAACTCGGCGGGCAGCATCGTCACCCCGTCCGGCTCCTCAAGGCGGTAGCCGTAGGCCTCCACCGGGTGCGACAGGCGCCGCGCGGTGAGGGTGAACGGGCCGGCGGCGATCTCGGCGCGGTCGCCGGAGACCGGCCGTTCGCGGATCACGGCCGTGTCGACGAACGCGGTGGCGTGCCGCAGCCGCTCCCAGTAGACGGCGCCGGCGGCGGGGAACACGGCGTGCACGGGGTGCGGCACGCCGTCGCGGGCGATCCGCTGGACGATGCCCGGCACGCCCAGGCAGTGGTCGCCGTGGAAGTGGGTGACGCAGATCCACGTCACGTCGTGCGCCGAGACGCCCGCGAGGGTCATCTGCCGCTGCGTGCCCTCCCCCGGGTCGAACAGCAGGCCGTGCCCGTCCCAGCGCAGCAGATAGCCGTTGTGGTTGCGGAACCTGGTGGGCACCGCGCTCGCGGAGCCGAGGACGACGAGATCACGCGCGGACATGCCCCCATGATGGGCCCCGTCCCACTCCGGTAAGCGACTGGTTATTCTGGCGGCGACGTCGGTGACGCGATCGGATTCGAGGAGCGCCGGTGGCCGCGAACAAGCGCGAGCAGATCAAGATGACGCCGCAGGAGGTCGCCGACTTCCTGGCCGCATCGTCCAAGGTGCAGGTCGCCACGGTCGGCCCGCACGGCGAACCGCACCTGGTGACGATGTTCTACGCGCTGCTCGATGACAAGATCGCCTTCACCACGTACCAGCGCTCGCAGAAGGTGCTGAACCTGCGCCGCAACCCCACCATGACGTGCCTGGTGGAGGACGGCACCCAGTACCACGAGCTGCGCGGCGCCGTGCTGTACGGCAAGGGCCGCATCATCGAGGACCCGGACGTCCGGCTGCGGGTCGGCGCGGTGGTCGCCGCCCGCATGGCCGGGCTGCCCGTGCCCGAGCCCGGTCGGCCGCTGGACGCCGACTTCGCCGCGGGCCTGGAGAAGTCGCTGGCCAAGCGCGTCGTGATCGTGATGGAGCCGGACCGGGTGGTCAGCTGGGACCACCGCAAGGCCTGACCGCGGCCCGCCCCCGCGCGGCGCGGCCGCCGGGGGCGGCCCGGCCGGTTCTCGCCCGCTCAGTCCTTGCGGGGCGCGTCCGCGGCCTTCTCGGCCTTGGCCTGCTGGGCCCGCTCCCACTCCTGCTGCTTGAGGTCCTCCTCGCGCGGCGCCTGGATGTTGCGCATCCGCTTGTTCATCGAGCGCAGCAGCAGGAACGTCGCCACCGCCAGGGCGACGAAGAAGCCGAACCCCAGCAGACCGGGGGTGACCGTGTCGTCGTTGAGCGGAATGGCGTTGCCGAGCGCGACGGCCCGGTCGAGCGGTACGGCCAGCGGAAGCATCACACAGACACCTTCTCCCGGATGCCGGCGAACAGGTCGTCCTCCGGCAGTTCGGTGTCCACCAGGGACCTGGCCAAATGGTAGTCCTCGGTCGGCCATGCCTCGCGCTGGAGGTCCAGCGGGCAGGCGAACCAGAAGCCGTTGGGGTCGATCTGGGTGGCGTGCGCCAGCAGCGCCTTGTCGCGGATCTCGAAGTAGTCGGCGCAAGGCACGCGGGTCGTGATCTCCCACTGCTGCGGCCGGTCCTCGAACCGCTCGACCCAGTCGTTGTAGGGGGACTCCAGCCCGGCGTCCTGCATCGCCCCGTGCAGGGCGAGGATGCGCTCCCGGTTGAAGGTCATGTGGTAGTAGAGCTTGAGGGGCTGCCACGGCTCGCCCGTCCCCGGGTACCGCTCGGGGTCGCCCGCCGCCTCGAACGCCTCCACCGACACCTCGTGCGTCTTGACGTGGTCGGGGTGCGGGTAGCCGCCCTTCTCGTCATAGGTGAGGATCACGTGCGGGCGGAACTCGCGCACGGCCCGCACCAGCGGCTCGGCGGCCTTCTCCAGGGGCTCCAGCGCGAAGCAGCCCTCCGGCAGCGGGGGCGGCGGGTCGCCCTCGGGGAAGCCGGAGTCGACGAACCCCAGCCAGCGCTGGTCGACGCCCAGGATCTCGCGGGCGCGGGCCATCTCCTCCTGCCGCACCCGGGCGATGTCCGCGCGGACCTCGGGACGCTCCATCGCCGGGTTGAGGATGTCGCCGCGCTCGCCGCCGGTGCAGGTGACCACCAGCACGTCAACGCCCTCGGCGACGTACCGGGCCATGGTGGCGGCCCCCTTGCTCGACTCGTCGTCGGGGTGGGCGTGCACGGCCATCAACCGCAGCCGGCCGCCGCCCCGGCCGGATCCGTCCGGTCGTGGGCCGCCCTGCGCGCCGTTCGGCGAGCCGGCCGGCGCGGTACCGTCGATGAGCTCGGACACTAGGGGTTCTCCCTCTCAGCAGCATGTTCGGGCGTTACGAGGGCCCCGGTACGGAGCACCCGCCGCGACAGATGAGAATTGTTCCTGACAACGTCCACGGATCGCACGGAGATTCCCGCCATGGCCACCAGCGCGTCCCCCGCCCCCACCGCCTCCGAGCGGCCGCGCCGCGGCGGCCGGCTGGGGTACGCCGTCATCGGCGTGCTGGCCGCGGTGCTGGCCGTGGGCTGGGCCGTGGTCATGGCGAACGTGGGCCAGCCGGCGGGAATAGCGGCGCAGACCATCACCTTTTCCATAGTGAACGATTCTTCTGTTCAGATCCGGTATCAGGTGGCCAAGCCGAAGGACGCGGAGGTCCGCTGCGTTGTGAACGCCTTCGGCCCCGACTTCGGCGTGGTGGCGCACAAGGAGATCACCATCCCGCCGGGGACGTCGACGCTCGAGCGCACCGACGTCCTGCAGACGTCCCAGCGGGCCACCACCGCCCGGATCAAGGACTGCCGCAAGATCTGAGTCGCCGCGTCGGCCGCGGCCGGCGACTTCGGTTTTGGCAGATTACGTAGCCCGCCCGCAGGGAACCTTTACCCGCACACATCGCATAGGCTAGAGGTTTCACCTGGCCGCATTTCATGTCGATGTGGCGCTCTCCCCCGGGCGAGCGAGGATCGCAACATGTGGATGAGGAGTACCCGTGACCGAGACCCGCGCTGACAACGTCACCTGGCTCACCCAGGAGGCGTACGACCGGCTCAAGGCCGAGCTGGACCACCTGTCGGGCCCCGGCCGCATCGAGATCGCGCAGAAAATCGAGGCGGCGCGAGAGGAGGGCGACCTCCGCGAGAACGGCGGCTACCACGCGGCCAAGGAGGAGCAGGGCAAGATCGAGGCGCGGATCGTACAGCTCCAGAGCATCCTGGAGAACGCCCGCGTCGGCGAGGCCCCGCGCACCGAGGGCGTCGTCGGTCCCGGCATGACCGTCACCGTGGCGTTCGAGGGCGACGACGAGGAGGTCACCTTCCTGCTGGCCTCCCGCGAGGAGAGCGGCGCCCCCATCGACGTGTACTCGCCCAAGTCGCCGCTCGGTGCCGCCATCCTCGGCAAGAAGGTCGGTGACAAGGCCACCTACACGCTGCCCAACGGGCGCACCATGACCGTCGAAATCCTCGGTGCGACCGCCTACCAGGGCTCCTGACCTCCCGGCCACAGCCGACCGAGCCTCCGGCCCGCCGCCCGCCAGGGCGGCGGGCCCTCGCCTTTCCCCGCCCCGTCACGCCCCTTCGCCGACCGACCGCACAAGACCGACCGCACAAGACCGACCGTTCACCGGGCCCGGTTCCGGGGCGGCCGGTCGGCGGTGGGGGGTTGTGCGGGGCGGGACGGGTCGGTGCCGGCGGTGCGGGCGGCCTGGCGGACGAGCGGGAGGGTGCGGTAGGGCACCTGCGTGGCCAGGGAGATCACCGTCGAGGCGCGCTCCACCCCGCTGACGTCGACGACCAGGTCGATGACGCGCTGCAGGTCCTGGTTGCTGCGGGCGACGATGCGGCACAGCATGTCGCCCGGGCCGGTGATCGTGTGCGCCTCGATCACCTCGGGGATCGCGGCGAGCCGCTCGGCCACCGGGTCGTGCCCGCCGGGCTGGCGGATCTGCAGGGTGACGAACGCCGTCACGCCGTAGCCGAGCGCGGCCGGGTCCACATCGGGGCCGAAGCCGCGGACGACCCCGCGCCTGGCCAGGCGGTCCAGCCGCGCCTGCACGGTGCCGCGCGCCACGCCCAGGCGGCGGGACGCCTCCAGCACCCCGATGCGCGGTTCGGCGGCCAGCAGTTCGATCAACCGTCCGTCCAGGGCGTCGACGGGTTCGGCGGGCACCGTGTCCTCCTCGTGGTCATCCTGTACAGATCGCCCGGACACTCCGGCGCGGCACTGTGCAGATTGCCCAGTGATTTGGACCACTCTTGCGCACTCTGCAGCCGCCTGTCGAGATTGGCGGCATGGACGAGTTTCCGGTCAAGGGCATGGACGCCGTCGTGTTCGCCGTCGGCAACGCCGTGCAGGCGGCGCACTACTACTCCACCGCGTTCGGCATGCGCCGGGTCGCCTACCGCGGCCCGGAGAACGGCAGCCGCGACGAGGCGGTGCACGTGCTGGAGTCGGGTTCGGTGCGGTTCGTGTTCCGCGGGCCGGTGCGGGCGGGCACCGACCTCGCACGGCACGTCGCCGAGCACGGCGACGGGGTGGTCGATCTGGCCATCGAGGTCCCCGACGTCGAGGCGGCCTACCGGCACGCGCTCGCCAAGGGCGCCACGGGGCTGGCCGAGCCGCACGTCCTGGAGGACGACCACGGCAAGGTCATGATCGCCGCGATCGCCACCTACGGGGAGACGCGGCACTCCCTGGTGGACCGCTCCAACTACACGGGGCCGTACCTGCCCGGCTTCGTCCCCGCCGACCCGATCGTCGAGCCGCCGGCCAAGCGGTACTTCCAGGCGATCGACCACTGCGTGGGCAACGTCGAGCGCATGGACGAGTGGGCCGACTTCTACCACCGGGTCATGGGCTTCACCGACATGGCCGAGTTCATCGGGGACGACATCGCCACCGAGTACTCGGCGCTGATGTCCAAGGTCGTGGCGGACGGCACCCGCAAGGTCAAGTTCCCGCTGAATGAGCCCGCCGAGGGCAAGCGCAAGTCGCAGATCGAGGAGTTCCTGGAGTTCTACGGCGGCCCGGGCGTTCAGCACATCGCGCTGGCGACCAACGACATCCTGGCCGCGGTGGACCAGATGAAGGCCGCCGGGGTGGAGTTCCTCGACACCCCCGACTCCTACTACGAGGACCCGCAACTGCGCGCCCGCATCGGCGAGGTGCGGGTGCCGGTCGAGGAACTGCACAAGCGCCGCATCCTGGTGGACCGCGACGAGGACGGCTACCTGCTGCAGATCTTCACCAAGCCGGTCCAGGACCGCCCCACGGTGTTCTTCGAGCTCATCGAGCGGCACGGCTCCATGGGCTTCGGCAAGGGCAACTTCAAGGCCCTGTTCGAGGCCATCGAACGCGAGCAGGCCCGCCGCGGCAACCTGTGAGCCGGCCCGCCGCACAGCGCGCCGGGCGGCCGACGCGGCGGCAACGGGCGATCAGCGGCCGGTAAACATTCGCCGGTCCCGGGCGTGGTGAGGTCCGGGCGGCGGTGGCGCCAGCCCACCTTGGCGGCATGACGCAACCGCCGCACGACCCCACGCCCGGGGGACGGCCGGAGGACGAGCCGTGGCGCGCCCCCGGCGAGTCCGGCGCCCAGCCGCCGCCCCGGCAGCCCCAGCCCGGCGAGCAGCCGCCTCCGTATCCCGGCGCCTACGGCGGTCGGGACGAGGTTCCCCGGTACGGCATGCCCCCGTCCCGCCACGGCCCTTCCGGAACGCCCGCGCCCCCGGCCGAACTGGCCAGCCGCTGGGCGCGGCTCGGCGCGGCCGTCGTCGACTCCCTTCTGCTCAGCATCGTGATGCTGCCGATCCTGCTGCCGCTGGTGAACTTGCGGCAGATGACCGGCCCGTCCCCGAACGCCCCGGCGATCGACCGCGGGCAGCTGGCCGCGAACCTGGCCTACCTCGCGGTCGCCTTCCTCTACTACTGGCTGATGCACCTGCGGTTCGGGCAGACGCTCGGCAAGATGCTGCTGAGGACCAGGGTGGTGCGGGCCGACACCGGTGGCGCGATCAGCGTCGGCCAGGCCGCGGGCCGCTCGGCGTTCTTCAGCATCCTGGGCGGTTTGTGCGGCTGCGTCGGCATCGTCGACGTGGCGTGGATCCTGTGGGACGAGCGCAAGCAGGCCCTGCACGACAAGGTCGCGGGGACGGTGGTGGTCAAGGCGCCGCCCGGCTCACCCAACCCCTACGCCCGGCGCTGATCGACCCCCGTCGGTAAAGCTTTTTACTGCGGATTTGCCCAGCCCGCCCGGCGGCAGGCAGGCTGGGCACCGTGCCTATCGCCGGAAACCCGCCCAGGCCCGCCCACCCGCGCCGCTCCCGAACCGCCGCACGCGGAGTCGCGGGACTGACCGCGCTGGCGCTCGTCGGCGCGCCGGCGGCCTGCCAACTGCCCAGCGCAGACCGCGGCACGGGCCGGTCGGCCCAGGCCTCGCAGGAGGCGGCCGCCCGCCCCGGGCAGGACACCATCGGCGACCCGTACGTGCCCGGTGCCGGCAACGCCGGCTACGACGTCCAGCACTACGGCCTCAAGCTGGCCATCACGCCGGACGGCGCTCAGGAGCTGGACGGCACCGCCGAGATCACCGCCACCGCCACGCAGCGGCTGCCCTCGTTCAACCTCGACCTGGCCGGCCTGCGGGTGTCGCAGGTGACGGTGGACGGCGCGGCGGCACAGCAGCGGCAGGAGGGCGAGGAGCTGACCGTCTCCCCCGCCAAGCCGGTGGAGAAGGGCGCCCGGTTCACCGTGGTGGTGCGCTACTCGGGGACGCCGCGCGCGGTGAACGACCCGATCCTGGGCCGCTACGGGTGGATCCGCACCCCCGACGGGGTGTTCGTGGCGTGCCAGCCGAGCGGCGCGCACACCTGGTTCCCCAGCAACGACCATCCCAGCGACAAGGCCACGTTCGACTTCGAGATCACCGTTCCGGAGGGGCTGACCGCCATCGCCAACGGCGAGCCCGCCTCCCCGCTGAACACCGGGGGCGGCACCCCGTCCGGCGGGCCCGAGGCGCCGCATTCGCCCGGCGCGGAGCAGAGCCCGGCGGTCACGCCGATCTCCGCGCGGCGGTCGACGACGACCAAGTGGCGGGTGACGGAGCCGATGGCCACGTACCTGGCCACGGTCACCGTGGGCCGGTTCAGCGTCGCGACGAGCCGCACGCCCGGCGGGGTGACCAACATCTCCGCGGTCGACCCGACGCTGCCGGGCGCCGACCTGAACGCCTTCCAGGCCAAGAACGCCGAGATCACCGACGAGCTGGCGCGGCGGTTCGGCCCGTTCCCGTTCTCCTCGACCGGCGGCATCGCCGACAACGCCGAGGTCGGGTTCGCGCTGGAGACGCAGAACCGCCCGGTGTACGGGGCGTACGACCTCGACGAGTCGTTGCTGGCGCACGAGCTGGCGCACCAGTGGTTCGGCGACAGTGTCAGCGTGACGCGCTGGAAGGACATCTGGCTGAACGAGGGCTTCGCCACCTACGCCGAGTGGCTGTGGTTGGAGAAATCGGGCGGGCAGACCGTCCAGTCCAAGTTCGACGAGCTGTATGCGGGCAGCGGCAACCGCGAGCTGTGGGACGTGCCGCCGGGCAACCCCGGCCGCACGCAGATGTTCGCCCGTTCGGTGTACGACCGGGGCGGCATGACCCTGCACGCGCTGCGCATGAAGGTCGGCGACGACGCGTTCTTCCGGATCCTGCAGACCTGGGCCAAGGAGCGGCGGCACTCCTCGGGCACCACCGAGCAGTTCATCGAGGTGGCCGAGCGGGTGTCGGGGCAGAAGCTGCGCACCCTGTTCGACGACTGGCTGTACAAGCGGGGCCGCCCCAGCCGCTGAGGCCGTGACCGCCAAAGGGCGGTCAAGCGGCGGCAAGCACTGGGAAACCTCCGGCGCGTCGGTGCGGCGCCGCGCCGCCCCGCCGCGCACAGTGGCGTCGATGAACGGGGCTTGGGTGCGCGCGACCGCGGCGACGACCGTGGCCGTCCTGCTGGTGACCTCGGGCGGCGGGGACGCGTCCGCCGCCCCCGGGGAGGATCCCGCCGACTACGGTGTGATCGGCGGTCCGGGCCTCGGCGACCCCTACTTCCCCCACGCAGGCAACGGCGGTTACGACGTCCAGCACTACGACGTCGACCTCACCTACTCCGGCAGTAAGGGCGAGGTGGACGCCACCGTCACCGTCAACGCCCGGGCGGCGCAGCCGCTGTCGGCGTTCAGCCTGGACTACCGCGGCCCGGCCGTCTCCTCGGTCACGGTCGAGGGCAGGCCGGCCCGCCACGAGCGCGACGGCCAGGAACTGACGGTCATCCCGGCGCGGAGGCTCTCTGCGGGGCAGACGTTCACCACGGTGGTGCGCTACGCCGGACGCCCCGGCCCGATGCCGGACGGCCCCCTCGGCACGTACGGGTGGATACCGACCCGGGACGGCGCGGTCGTGCTGTCCCAGCCGGACGGCGCGCCGACCTGGCTGCCGGTCAACGACCATCCCAGCGACAAGGCGACCTACTCGTTCCGGATCACCGTGCCCAAGGGCCTGCGCGCGGTCGCCAACGGCAGGCCCGGCCGCGTCGTCCGCCGAGGCGGCAAGACGACCTACGAATGGGCCGAGGACTCGCCCATGGCCAGCTACCTGGCGACGGTCGCGATCGGCCGGTTCCGGATGCGGCGCGGCAGGGCGGGCCGCATCCCGGTGATCACGGCCGTCGATCCGAAGTTCCGCGGGTCGGCCGAGCGCGTGCAGCGCACCACGATCAAGGCGGTGCGCTGGGCGGAGCGGATGTTCGGCCGGTACCCGTTCGCCACGGCGGGCGCCGTCGTCGACGACCCGGAGTTGGACTACGCGCTGGAGACCCAGGAGCGCCCGGTCTACGCCGGGTTCGTGCCGAGCGAGGAGTTCATCGTCCACGAGCTGGCGCACCAGTGGTTCGGCAACAGCGTCAGCGTGCGCAACTGGCGGGACATCTGGCTGAACGAGGGCTTCGCCACCTACGCCGAGTGGCTGTGGCGGGAGCGGAACGAGCGGGGCGGACGCCACCGCGGCACCGCCGAACAGGTGTTCCGGCGGTATTACCGGATGCCCGGCGACTCCTCGGTCTTCCGCCCGCCACCCGGGGTGCCCGGCCGCAAGGACATGTTCGGGTTCTCGGTGTACACGCGGGGGGCGATGTGCCTGCACGCGCTGCGCCGGCGGGTCGGCGACCGCGCGTTCTTCGCGATCCTGCGCGAGTGGGCGCGCACCCACCGCGACGGCAGCGCCGCCACGCCCGAGTTCGTCCGGCTGTCCGAGCGGATCTCCGGCCGCGATCTGGACGGCCTGTTCCGCGCCTGGCTGTACGGCAAGGGCAAGCCCCGCCGCTGGTGACCGCGCCGCGGGCGTCCTCGCCGTAGCCGTCGCCGGTGCCGACGAACGCGGCGCCGGCATCGAGCGCGTGGCGCAGCGCGGCCGGCGCCCGGTCCTCGTCCACCTCGCCGTACTTGCCGGGCGAAGCACCATCGCCCCGTATCCGATCGCGGGCACCCGCAGGCGTCCGAGCTCGCGCGCAGGATTCTCGGTCATGCCTCCGCGCCGCCGCCGGGACGGTCCGACCGTCCACGACATAGCGGTATAACCAGAAGTAATGGATGCCCATCTCCGGGAGCTGCGCTACTTCGCGGCCATCGCCGACGAGCTGAGCTTCACCCGCGCCGCCGCCCGGCTGTTCGTCTCGCAGCCGGCGCTGTCCAAGCAGATCCGGGCCCTGGAGCGGCGGCTGGGTTTCGAGCTGTTCGAGCGGCGCGGCCGCGGGGTCGCGCTGACGCCGCAGGGTGCGGCGCTGCTGCCGGCCGTCCGGGACGTCCTTGGCACCTGGGACCGCGCCTACGCCGAGACCCGCGCGCTGGGCCGCCCCCGCACCCTGGTCGTCGGCATGCAGCCGGCCGTCGGCCGCGACCTGCAGCGCCGCGCCCTGCGCCGGTTCCGCGAGCTGGCGCCCGACTGGACGGTCTCGCTGCGGCTGGTCGGCTGGGACGACCCCACCGCCGGGCTGGCCGACGCCTCCAGCGACGTGGCGTTCGTGTGGCTGCCGGTGCCCGCCGTCGGCATCCGCACCCGCACCCTGGCCGGCGAGCGCCGCCATGTGGCGTTGCCCGACGACCACCCGCTGGCCGCCCGCGCCGAGATCGACTTCGCCGACCTGCTGGACGAGCCGTTCATCGCGCTGCCCGCCGCGGCCGGTCCGCTGCGCGACTTCTGGCTGGCGCTGGACGCCCGCGGGGGCCGTCCGCCGCGGATCGGCGCCGAGGCCACCGCCCCGGACGAGGTGTTCGAGGCGGTGTCGTCCGGCCTGGGCGTCGTGCTGCTCGCGGAGGGCAACACCGGCCTCTACCGGCGGCCCGGCGTGGTCTGCCGGCCCGTGCGCGGCCTGGCGCCCGCCGAGCTGGCCGCGGCCTGGCGCGCCGACGACACCCGCGAGATCACCCGGCTGTTCCTCGCCGCCCTGCGCGGCACCGCCGGCTGACGGCCCCGGCCGCGGCGGGCCGCCCCAACGAATTCGATACCGAATCGAGCTTGTCCCGCGCAGATCGCGCTGACAGCTTGATTGGCGTTGTCTGATGAGCTGAGGACGGGCCGATGAGCAGATCTCCCCGAGCGGTGGCCGCGGTGGCGCTCGGCGTCGCCGCGAGCCTGATGGCGACGGCCGCACCTGCGGGCGCGGCCGCCGTGCGGTACACGCCCGGCGCGGCGGGCGCGGGCGACCCCTACTTCCCCGACATGGGCAACGGCGGCTACGACGCCGCCCACTACGACATCGCGCTGACCTACGACCCGGCGTCCAAGGGCATCTCCGCGGTCACCACGATCAAGGCGAGGGCCACCCAGAACCTGTCGCGGTTCAACCTCGACTTCCAGGGGCCGCTGAAGATCTCGGCGCTGGCGGTGGACGGCAGGAAGGCCGCCTACAAGCGCACCGGCGCCCAGGAGCTGGAGATCACCCCGGCCAAGGGACTGCGCAAGGGCACCGGCTTCACCGTCCGGGTGGCGTACTCCGGCGTCCCCGAGGGCGTGGACGACACGGCGCTGGGCCGCTCCGGCTGGATCCCGACCGCCGACGGCGCGGTCATGCTCAACCAGCCGATCGGCGCCGCGACCGTCTACCCGGTCAACGACGCCCCGACCGACAAGGCCACCTACACCTTCACGCTGACCGCGCCGAAGGACCTCACCACGCTCGCGGGCGGCGACCCGGCGGGCCGCTGGACCAGCGGCGCCCGCACCACCACCCGCTGGGTGATGAACAGGCCCATGGCCAGCGAGCTCAGCATGATCGCGATCGGGAAGTTCGACGTGGTCAAGGGCCGCACCGAGCGCGGCATCCCCAACATCACCGCCACCGACTCCCGGCTCGGCATCTCCGCCTCGCTGGCCGAGGACTTCCACACCCAGACCGGCGAGTTCCTGCAATGGCTGGCGAGCACCTACGGCCGCTACCCGTTCTCCTCCACCGGAGGCATCGTGGTCGACGCCGGGGTCGGGTACGCGCTGGAGACCCAGGGCCGCCCGGTGTACGACCTGGGCCGGCGGCCGGGCACCATCCCGCGGCCGGACCTGGCCGTGCACGAGCTGGCCCACCAGTGGTTCGGCGACAGTGTGACGCCCAAGCGGTGGGCCGACATCTGGCTCAACGAGGGCTTCGCCACCTACTCCGAGTGGCTGTACTTGGAGAAGTTCACCGGCAAGACCGCGCAGCAGAGCTTCGACGAGGTGTACGCCACGCCCGCCGACGACGACCTGTGGAAGCCGGTCACGGCCGACCCCGGCCGCGACAACATCTTCCACTCCACGGTCTACGACCGGGGCGCGATGACCCTGCACATGCTCCGCAAGACCATCGGCGACCAGGCGTTCTTCCGGCTCGTCAAGCTGTGGCCGACGGTCAACGCAAACGGCAACGTCTCCACCCGGGACTTCATCGCGTTCGCCGAGAAGGTCTCCGGCAAGCAGCTCGACGACCTGTTCGCCAAGTGGGTCTACAGCTCCGGCAAGCCCGCCCTGTGACCCGTCCCTGACCCGATGCCGGGCCCGGGGGGCGCGCCGCCCCGGGCCCGGCTCACGTCTGGACGAGGGTGTACCCCTTGTCCCGCAGCCGGGTCAGCACCTCCTCGCAGTGGTCGGCGCCGCGCGTCTCCAGGTGCATGAGCACCTCGGCCTCCTCGACGTGCAGCCGGGCCGCGACCCGTTCGTGCATGACGTCCAGCACGTTGACGCCCAGCTCGGCCAGCTCGCCGAGCAGCGTGACCAGCGCGCCGGGACGGTCGTGCAGGCGGCACCGCACGACCAGGTAGCGGCCCGCCCCGGCCAGGCCGTGCCGCAGCACCTTCGACAGCAGCAGCGGGTCGATGTTGCCGCCCGACAGCAGCACCGCCACCGGGGTCCGCACGGCGTAGGAGTGCTCCAGCAGCGCCGCCACGCCCGCCGCGCCCGCCGGCTCCACCACCAGCTTGGCGCGTTCGAGGCACAGCAGCAGCGCCTGGGAGATCGACTCCTCGGTGACGGTGACGACCGCGTCCAGCAGCTCGGTCACCAGGTCGTAGGTGAGGTCGCCGGGGCGGCCGACGGAGATGCCGTCGGCCATGGTGGGCTGGACCTCCACCCGGACGGGCCGGCCCGCCGCCAGCGACGCGGGGAACGCCGCCGCCCGCTTGGCCTGCGCGCCGACGACCTTGACGTCCGGGCCGCCGCGTTCGGCGACCGCGCCCTTGAGCGCCACGGCCACGCCCGACATCAGCCCGCCCCCGCCGACGGCGCCGACGACGGTGCGCACGTCCGGCAGCTGGTCGAGGATCTCCAGCCCGATCGTGCCCTGCCCGGCCACCACGTCCGGGTGGTCGAACGGGTGGATGAGCACCGCGCCGTGCTCCTCGGCGTGCCGCTGCGCGGCGACCAGGCAGTCGTCCACGGTGGGGCCGGGGAACACCACGTCGGCGCCGTAGCCGCGGGTCGCGGCGACCTTGGGCAGCGGCGCGCCCTCCGGCATGTACACCGTGGCCTTGGCGCCGAGCATGCTCGCCGCCAGCGCCACGCCCTGGGCGTGGTTGCCCGCGCTGGCCGCCACGACCCCGCGGGCCCGCTCGGCGTCGCTGAGCCGGGCGATCCGCACATACGCGCCGCGGATCTTGAACGAGCCGGTGCGCTGCAGGTTCTCGCACTTGAGGTAGACGGGGCCGCCGATCAGCTCCGACAGCACCCGGGAGCGGACGAGCGGCGTCGGCTCGATCACCTCGCGCAGCAGTTCGCGCGCCGCGCGGACGTCGTCGACGGAGACGAGGGCCATGCCCCCGATCCTCCCACGCGCACGCTCCGCGCCGCCGCCGCAGACGGCCGCGGGCCCGGCGCCGCGGAGGGTCAGCCGCCCGTCCAGTACCGGTCGCCGGCCAGCACGAGGGCGGCGGCGCCGACCAGGCCGGAGGTCTGGCCGAGGGCGGTGGGCACGACCCGCAGGCGCCGCGCGAAGTCCATCCGGGCGTGGACGCCCAGCGCCTCGCGCACCGCGTCGAACAGCGGCGCGCCGATCTGCGACACCCCGCCGCCGATGACGGCCGCGTCCAGGTCGCACAGGTGGGTGGCGGACGCCAGCGCGACGCCCACCGCACGGCCCGCGCGCCGCACGGCCGCCAGGGCGAGGCGGTTCCCGGCGAGGGCGTCGGCGGCCAGGTCGGCGCCGGTGGCTGCGGGCTCGTCCGGGCGCCAGCCCTCGCCGCGGGCCCAGCGCACCAGGGACGGCCCGCTGGCCACGGCCTCCAGACAGCCGCGTCCCCCGCACGGGCACGGCGGGCCGCCGGGCTCGACGACGATGTGCCCGACGTGCCCGGCGTTGCCGGACGCCCCGTCCACCAGGCGGCCGCCGAGCACCAGCCCGCCGCCGACGCCGGTGGACACCACCATGCCCAGGACGTTGCGGTGGCCGCGTCCGGCGCCCCGCCAGTGCTCGCCGACGGCGACGCACACCGCGTCGTTGTGCACCCGCACCGGCAGGCCCGGGTAGCGCTCGCGCAGCCGCCGACGCAGCGGGAACCCCCGCCAGGCCGGGATGTTCAGCGGCGACACCTCGGCGTCCGGCCAGGTCATCGGGCCGCTGCAGCCCACGCCGACCCCGGCCGGGGACGGGCCGCCCGCCGCGGCGTGCACCTGGTCCAGCAGATCCGTCAGCGCCTTCCACAGCACCTCGGGCGACTCGTCGGCGAGCGTGGGCGTGCGGCCCTGCGCGAGGATCCGTCCGCCGCCGTCCACCACCGCCGCGGCGATCTTCGTGCCGCCGATGTCGACGGCCAGCACCGCCGGCTCGGTCATCGGCTCGGTCATCGGCTCAGTCATCGGTGCCGGCCGGGCCGAACGCCAGGATCGACGCGGTGAACCCGTGCACGTGGTTGCGTCCGGCGACCGGGCCGATCTCGCCGGCGGCGAAGAAGCCGCCGACGCCCGCGGGCCCGAACGCGCGGGTCAGCATCTTGGCGTCGTGGTCGGAGTCGGGGAACATGGCCCGGCCGCGTCCGTTGCAGGAGAACAGCAGCGCACCCTCCACCGGGTTCAGGTCGAAGCGCTCCAGCAGGTCGGCCAGGTCCTGGTCGGCGGCCCCGGCGTCGCGCACCTGGAACCGCACGGTGCGGCCGACCTCCACCACGTCGCCGATGGCTATGGCGCCGCTGTCGGTGTCGGCGCCCACCACCCCGCGCACCAAGAAGTCGCCGTACTCGTGCTCGTCGGCGTACTCGTCCATGGCCAGGCCGATCAGCAGGCCGCGCCCGGCCAGCTCCTGCTCCTCCTCGGGCAGGCCCAGCACGATCTGCTCCAGCTTGTCCAGCGCCGGGGTGCCCGCCAGCTCGTACACCAGGTTGTCGTCGGCCCGGGTGACCACCATGTCGGGGCCGATCGGCCGGGCGCCCTGGCTGACCACGGTCGCCGCGGCCACCGGTCCGCCGAGCACCAGCCCGACCGCGCCCGAGTCGTACACCCGGCCGTTGAGGAACAGCCGGGTGGCGCCGCGTGCGCCGCCGTCGGCCATGCCGCCGACCAGCGGCAGACCGGGCAGCGCCTCGCTGGAGCGCTCCACGAACGCGTCCACCGGGAAGGTGTAGGGGTCGGTCAGCAGCACGCCCACCACGTCGTCGTCGCGGGTCTCGGGCATGCCGACCACGACGAGCCGGTCGTCGGCCCTGAGGGTCTCCAGCCGGAACGGCTCCAGCCGCGCCCCGGGCAGCTCGGCCGCCCAGGCGCTGGCCGCCCGCTCGTCCTCCACCCCGCGGCCGCCGCCGATCACCCCGGAGGCGCTGCAGCCGACGACGACGCGGGCGCCCGCGCCGCGCATCGCCCGGTGCGCCGCCTCCGCCGCCTCGCTCGGGTCCGGCCCGGACACGAACAGGCACAAAAGGTCCGGGCGGCCGTCCAGCGGGGCGATCGCCTGCTCGACCGCCGACTCGGCGGCGGCCGACAAGTCGGGGCCCAGGGCCAGTCCGTCACCGAATCGCGTCATCGGCGCCCCCTCCCTCGTCCGCGGCGTCCCGCGGTCCCACTACCGGGGGTTTCCCGCACCGTCGTGCGTTCACCGTTCCAGTCTCCCCCGTACCGCCCGCGGGCCCAAACCCGCTGGCGGGGGTGCGACCGGCCGCATCGGCGACGTAGTGTCGATCGCGTGCGTCCATCCACACCTCCAGAGACCACGCGGGGCGGGCTGCGGGACAGCGGCCACGTCCACCGGTCGGTGAAGGCCGAGATCCGCCACAACCTGCTCGTCCGCCTGAAAACCGGCGAGCCGCGCTTTCCGGGCATCGTCGGGTTCGACGACACCGTGCTGCCGCACGTGGAGCGTGCCCTGCTCGCCGGGCACGACATGGTGCTGCTGGGCGAGCGCGGCCAGGGCAAGACGCGGCTGATCCGCACCCTTGCGGGCCTGCTGGACGAGTGGACCCCGGTCGTCGCCGGGTGCGAGATCAACGACCACCCGTACGCACCGGTCTGCGTGCGCTGCCGCCGCCTGGCCGACGAGCTGGGCGACGACCTGCCGGTCACGTGGAAGCACCGCGACGAGCGGTACGGCGAGAAGCTGGCCACCCCCGACACCGGCGTCGGCGACCTCATCGGCGACGTCGATCCGATCAAGGTGGCCGAAGGCCGCACGCTGGGCGACCCCGAGACCGTCCACTTCGGCCTGGTGCCGCGCACCAACCGGGGCGTGTTCTGCATCAACGAGCTGCCCGACCTGGCCGAGCGGATCCAGGTGGCGCTGCTGAACGTGCTGGAGGAGCGGGACGTGCAGGTCCGCGGCTACGCGCTGCGGCTGCCGCTGGACGTGCTGCTGGTGGCCAGCGCCAACCCCGAGGACTACACCAACCGCGGCCGCATCATCACCCCGCTCAAGGACCGGTTCGGCGCCGAGATCCGCACCCACTACCCGCTGGAGCTGGACGACGAGCTGGACCTCATCCGCCAGGAGGCCGAGTTCGACTTCTTCGCCGGCGACGGCCCGGCGAGCGCGGCCGACCTGCCCGCCGAGGTGCCGGCCCACCTGCTGGAGGTGGTGGCCCGGTTCACCCGGCTGGTGCGCGAGTCGACCGCGGTGGACGCCCGGTCCGGCGTGTCGGCGCGGTTCGCGCTGGCGGGCGCCGAGACGGTGGCCGCGGGGGCGGTGCGCCGCGCCGCGCTGACCGGCGAGGAGCACGCGGTGGCCCGGGTCTGCGACCTGCCCGCCGTGGTCCCGTCGCTGATGGGCAAGGTGGAGTTCGAGGTCAGCGAGGAGGGCCGCGAGCAGGAGGTGCTGGAGCACCTGCTGCGCCGGGCGATCGCCGAGACCTACCGGCGCACCCTGGGCGGGGCCGACCTGTCCGGGCTGCTGGACAAGTTCGACGCCGGCCAGAGCGTGGAGTCCGGCGAGCTGGTACCCGCCACCGAGCTGCTGCGCCGCATCGGCCCGGTGCCCGGCCTGGCCAAGATCATGGAACGGCTCGGCATGACCGGGGAGTCGCCGGGGCAGGCCGCGGCGGCGCTGGAGTTCGCCCTGGAGGGGCTGTTTTTGACCCGCCGGCTGTCGAAGGACACCGCGACCAGACGCGGCGACGGCACCGCCACCTACCGAACCTGACGCCGAACCTGACGCCGAACCTGACGCCGCAGATGACCCTCCCGGGTCGCAGATGACCGTCCCGGGTCGCACACCGAGAGCCTGGGGGTTCGATGAGCCGTTACCGGTACGGGCCTTATCAGGGCGGGCCCGACCCGCTGGCCCCGCCGTACGACGTGCGGGCCGCCCTGGACGCGATGGGCGACTCGGTGCTGGAGGGGACCCGCCCCGAAGAGGCGCTGCGCGAGCTGCTGCGCCGCGGCCTGCCCGGCGCGCAGGGCCGCCGAGGACTGGACGACCTGCTGCGCGAGGTGCGGCGCCGCCGCCGCGAGCTGCGCGACCGCGGCCGCCTGGACGGGACGCTGGAGCAGGTGCGCGCGCTGCTGGACACCGCGATCGGGCAGGAGCGGGCCGAGCTGTTCCCCGACCCGAGCGACGAGGCCCGGCTGCGCGAGGCGGAGCTGGACGCGCTGCCGTCCGACACGTCCCAGGCGGTGCGGCGGCTGGCCGACTACGACTGGCGGTCGGACGCGGCCCGCGCCACCTACGAGCAGATCAAGGACCTGCTGCGGCGCGAGGTGCTGGACGCCCGCTTCCAGGGCATGAAGCAGGCCCTCAGCAGCCAGGACCCGCAGGTGATGCAGCGCGTCAAGGACATGATGGCCGCGCTGAACGACATGCTCGACCGGGACGCCCGCGGCGAGCACACCCAGGCCGACTTCGACCGGTTCATGCGCGAGTACGGGGACTTCTTTCCCGACAACCCGCAGAACCTGGAGGAGCTGGTCGACTCGCTGGCCCGCCGCGCGGCCGCCATGGAGCGCCTGCTGGACTCGCTGACGCCCGAGCAGCGCGCCGAGCTGGCCGGGCTGATGGACCAGGTCATGCAGGACGCGGGCCTGGCCATGGAGATGACCCGGCTGACCGACGCGCTGCGCGCCCGCCGTCCCGACCTGGCCTGGGGCGGGCAGGAGCAGATGACGGGGCAGGACCCGCTCGGCATGGGCGACGCCACCGCCGCGCTCGCCGAACTGGCCGACCTGGCCGATCTGGAGGCCGCGCTCGCCCAGGACTACCCGGGCGCGCGGCTGGACGACATCGACGAGGAGGCGGTCCGCCGCGCGCTGGGCCGCCAGGCCGTCGACGACCTGGCGCAGCTGCGCCGCATCGAGGCCGAGCTGGAGCGGCAGGGCTACCTGCAGCGCCGCCGCGGCGGCCTGGAGCTGACGCCCAAGGCGGTGCGGCGGCTCGGCGAGACGGCGCTGCGCCGGGTGTTCGCCCGGCTCACCTCCGGCCGGCAGGGCGACCACGACCAGCGCGACGCCGGGCAGGCCGGGGAGCTGACCGGATCCAGCCGGCCCTGGCGGTTCGGCGACGAGCAGCCCCTCGACGTCGTCCGCACGGTGAGCAACGCGATCCGCCGCAACGCCATGGAGGGCCCCGCCAGCGGCGGCCTGCGCCCGCACGGTGTCCGGCTGGACGTCGACGACTTCGAGGTGCAGGAGACCGAGCGCCGCACCGCCGCGGCCGTGTGCCTGCTGGTCGATCTGTCGTACTCGATGGTGCTGCGCGGCACCTGGGCGGCGGCCAAGCAGACCACCCTGGCCCTGCACACCCTGGTGACCAGCAAGTACCCGCAGGACGCCATCCAGATCATCGGGTTCTCCAACTACGCCCGGGTGCTGCACCCCACCGAGATGGCCGGGCTGGACTGGGACATGGTGCAGGGCACCAACCTGCACCACGCGCTGATGATCGCCGGCCGGCATCTGGACCGGCACCCCGACTTCGAGCCGATCGTGCTGGTGGTCACCGACGGGGAGCCCACCGCCCACCTGCGCCCCGACGGCCGGTCCCTGTTCGACTACCCGCCGTCCCCCGAGACCCTCGTGCTGACGCTGGCCGAGGTCGACAAGATGACCCGGCGCGGCGCCTGCCTCAACGTGTTCATGCTGGCCGAGGACCGCCGCCTGGTGTCGTTCGTGGAGGAGGTGGCCCGGCGCAACGGCGGCCGGGTGTTCGCCCCCGACGCCGAACGGCTCGGCGAGTACGTCGTCAGCGACTACCTGCGGGTGCGCCGCGGCCGCCGCTGAGGGCGCGTCACCGTCCGGGGGGCTGCTGCCCGATCCCGTCAAGCGATCGGGCGGGCCGCGCCCCCTCCCGCCGTCCGCCGCCGCCCGGTCGCTAGGGTCGGTGGTATGTCGACCACCGACCGGCTACTGCTCTTCCTGCACATCGGGTTCGCGATCTTCACGCTGGGGCCGCTGACGGCCGCCACCATGGCCAGCCCGCGCTACATCCGCAGGGGCGACGTGGTGGTGCTGCGCTACCTCACCCGGATCACGCGGATCTACGGGCTGGGCACCCTGGGGATCTTCCTGTTCGGGCTGTTCCTGGCCAAGGGGCGGTTCGACCAGATGTGGCTGACGGCGTCCATGACCCTGTTCCTGGTGGCGCTGGTTTTGCTGCTGCTCGTCGAACGCGATCAGCGCAAGGCGGCGCACGCGCTGGAAGTGGCGGCGGCCGAGGCTCGGCGGCCGGTCGAGGCGGAGCGGCCGCAAGCGGCGCCCGCCGGGGAGCAGCCCGCCGCGGCGAAGGGCGAGCAGGAGCCCGCCCGGTCGGCGGCCGCCGCGACGTCCGAGGACGTCGCGCAGGTGGAACGCGGCCGCATCGCCGCGATCTCCGGCGTGGTGGCGCTGATCTGGCTGGTGATCCTCGTCCTGATGATCTGGAACTCCTAGCGCGCCCGGCCCGGACGGCCGGGTGCGCCGGCCTGGCGTCAGCGGGTGCGGGCCTTGAGGAAGGACAGGATCCGCGGGTAGACGCTCGAGTCCTGCATCAGCCCGAGCCCGTGCATGCCGCCCGGCACCGTGACCACCGTGGCGGGCACCCCGGCGCGGTTGAGCACCCCGGCCAGGCCGGTGCTCTGCGTGCGCGGGACGAAATCGCCGTCGGCGTGCATGAGCAGCATCGGGGCGTCGCCCGCCGAGGCGTGCGTGGCCGAGGTGGCGTCGTCGACCTTCGTCCAGCAGGTGGCGCTCCCGGACACCGGACGGCAGCCCAGCAGCGTGACCACGGCGCGGCGCAGCTTGCGCTGGCGGGACGAGGCGGTCTGCCCGGCGCCGACCTGGTAGGCCAGGTACGGGGTGTTGACCGGCGACAGCGCCACCACCCCGCGGACGCGCTGGGCGCCCTGCCCGTAGGTGCCGAGCTGGGTGGCCAGCATCCCGCCGGCCGACGAGCCGACCACCGCGATGCGGTCCGGGTCGACGTTCCAGCGGGCGGCGTTGCGCTTGACGTAGTCGAGCGCGGCCTCGGCGTCGTCGCGCTGGGCGGGCCAGGCGGCGCTGCCCGCCAACCGGTAGTTGGCGGCGAAGACCGCGAAGCCCTCGTTGGTCAGGCGGCGCGCGAAGTACTTCCAGTCGCTCTTGTCGCCTTCGAGCCAGTAACCGCCGTGCAGCAGCAGCACGCCCGGGCGCTTGCCCGTCTGCCGCGCGCTCGACGTCGACGGGCGCCAGTACGCGTCGAGGCGCTGGCGCGGCGCGGATCCGTAGGCGTAGGTGGCCGTGCGCGGCGGCGCGGGCGTCACCATCACCGCCCGCGCCGTCGTCACCGAGTCGGTGTCGGTGTCGGGGGCGGACGTGCCCGGCGAACCGGGGGTCTGCGACGGCGTCGACGAGCCCTCCGGGCCGGACGGCTCCGACGACGCCTCCGGCTCCGGCGTCGCGGACGTCGGCGACGGCGAGACGGGCGCCTCGGCGGTGGCCTGCCCGCCGGACGGTGGGGTCGGCGCGGCGGCCTGGGCGGCCCCGCCGGTCGCGGCGACGGCCGCGATGCAGGTGGCGGCGAAAGCCGCTCCGCTCACCAATACCTTGCGCACCCCGGACCCTTTCATGAAGAGATCTTGGTGCGCACATCATATAGAGCGCCCCCGTCCCGCGCCGGGCCATCGCCTCCGCCGCCGGCGCCGCCGCGGCCGCGGCCGGCGGCCGAGGTCAGCCGAGGGCGCGGCGCAAGTCGGCCAGCAGGTCGCCGGCGTCCTCGATGCCGACCGACAGCCGCACCAGGTCGGCCGGGACCTCCAGCGGCGAACCGGCGGCCGAGGCGTGGGTCATCCGCGCCGGGTGCTCGATCAGCGACTCCACCCCGCCCAGGGACTCGCCGAGGGTGAACAGCTCCGTCCGCTCGCACACCCGCACGGCGGCCTCCGGCGACCCCATCCGGAACGACACCATCCCGCCGAAGCCGCGCATCTGCTTGGCCGCGGTCTCGTGGCCCGGGTGGTCGGGCAGCCCGGGGTAGAGCACCTGCTCGACGGCCGGGTGCGCGGTGAGCATGTCCACCACGGCGGCCGCGTTGGCGCAGTGCCGGTCCATCCGCACCGCGAGCGTCTTGACGCCGCGCAAGGTCAGCCAGGCGTCGAACGGCCCGGCCACCGCGCCCATGGAGTTCTGGTGGAACGCCAGGCGCTCGCCCAGGTCGGCGTCGGCCGCCACCAGCGCGCCGCCGACCACGTCGGAGTGGCCGCCCAGGTACTTGGTGGTCGAGTGGACGACCACGTCGGCGCCCAGCGCCAGCGGCCGCTGCAGGTAGGGCGAGGCGAAGGTGTTGTCGACCACCAGCAGGGCACCCGCCTCGTGCGCGACCTCGGCCAGCGCGGCGATGTCGGCCACGCCGAGCAGCGGGTTGGTCGGCGTCTCCACCCAGATGACCTTCGTTTCGGGGCGGACGGCGGCGCGCACCGCCGCCACGTCGCCGAGCGGCACCGGGTCGTACGCCAGCCCCCACCGCTCGAACACCTTGGCGAACAGCCGGTACGTGCCGCCGTAGGCGTCACCGGGGATGACGGCGTGGTCGCCCGGCGCGCACACCGTGCGCAGGAGGGCGTCCTCGGCGGCCAGTCCGGAGGCGAACGCCAGCCCCCGCGCTCCCCCCTCCAGTTCGGCCAGGCATACTTCCAGCGCAGTACGCGTCGGATTGGCCGAACGGGAGTACTCGTAGCCGCCGCGCAGCCCCCCGATGCCGTCCTGCTTGTAGGTCGAGACCTGGTAGATCGGGGGCACGACCGCCCCCGTGGCCGGGTCGGGCTCCTGCCCGGCGTGGATGGCCAGCGTCTCGAATGCCCGGTGAACCTCGTCGTCCATGAGCACGAGGCTATCCACCGCCCGGCACTCCTTCGGGAGGAGGCGGTCCCCCGTAGGTATCAGCCGCCATTTCGGCTCCCGGGTTGACCACTTCCGCCGGGCCGATCCCTACCGTTGAACGCGTAATCCGAGACGAGTGCTTGCTCCCGTTCCGGCGCCCCCCGCACGCCGGGCGGCCCGAACCGAGCGCGCGATCCTCCGGGGCCGCGCACGCGTACCGCTTCCCCCCATCGAAGGAAACCGTATGTTCGCACGCCTGGCCCGTGTGGTGGTCAGACACCCGTGGCTGACGCTCCTGACATGGGCGGTGGCCTGGGTCGCCATCGTCTTCCTGTCACCCTCGCTGAAAACCGAGTCCGACCAGAGCGAGTTCCTGCCGTCCTCCTACGAGGCCGTGCAGGCCGCCGAAGTCGCGCAGAAGTCCTTCCCGCAGCAGGCCGACGCCACCACCCTGATCGTGGTGAAGCGGGCCGACGGCGGGCAGCTCACCGCGGCCGACAGCACGAAGATCGGGCAGGCCGCGCAGGCGCTGACGGCCAAGAAGTACCCGACGGTGCAGGCGTTCGCCACCGGCCCGCAGGCGGTGTCGCCCGACAAGAAGATCCAGCTGATCAGCGTGCCCATGAAGGGCATGTCGCAGGACGAGCAGACCAAGCAGGGCGATGCGGTCAAGGACATCCGCAAGGACCTGCCGGGCCTGCTGGGGTCCGGGCTGAAGGCCAACGTCGGCGGTGACGTCGCCACGTTCACCGACAACGAGGACTCCTTCAACACCTCGTTCGTGCTGGTGTCCGTCGGCACCTTCGTGCTGATCATCGGACTGATCCTGGTGATCTTCCGGGCACCGGTCGCGGCGATCCTGCCGATCGTCGTGATCATGCTGACCGAGGCCATGGCCAGCGGGCTGATCGGCGCCGCGTCCAAGCTGCTGGATTTCACCGGCGACGACAGCCTGCAGATCATCATGACGATCGTGCTGTTCGGCATCGGCGCCGACTACTACCTGTTCGTGCTGTTCCGCTACCGGGAGCGGCTGCGCGCCGGCGACGACAAGAAGACCGCGATGATCGTGGCGATGGAGCGGGTCGGCGAGGTCATCACCTCGGCCGCGGCCGCCATCGCGGTGACCTTCCTGGTGCTGATGCTCGCCTCGTTCGGCATCTTCTCCGCGTGGGGCCCGTCGCTGGCCATCGGCGTGCTGGTCATGGGCATCACATCGCTGACGGTGTTCCCGGCGATCGTGTCGCTGCTGGGCCCGGCGGTGTTCTGGCCGTCCAAGTCGTGGAAGCAGCAGCCGAAGGCGCGGGTCGCCACCGGTCTCGGCCGGATGGTCGGGCGGCGCCCGGCGCTGGTCGCGCTGGTGTCCGGGGCGCTGCTGGTCGTCCTGGCGGTCGGGGCGACCCAGTTCAAGGCCGACTACGACTTCCAGTCCAGCTTCCCGGACAACACCGAGTCCGCACAGGCCATGAAGGACATGCAGAGCGCCTTCCCGGCCGGCCTGACCAAGCCCGTCCAGGTCTACCTGCAGTCGGAGAACGGGCAGCCGATCCCCAAGTCCGCGATCGAGTCGTTCCGCAAGCAGGCCGGGTCGCTGCCGGGGGTGGGCGGCGTGCAGCCCGCCCAGTCCGCGCCGGGCGGCCGGGTCGTCCAGGTGGACCTGCTGCTCAAGGACAACCCGGTGTCCAACGAGTCGATCAACCTGGTCAAGGACGAGCTGCGGCCCGCGGCCCACAAGATCACCCCGCCGGGCACGAAGATGCTCGTCGGCGGCGAGACCGCCATCTACGGCGACATCAACAAGGTGGTCAACCGCGACCTGTCGGTCATCCTGCCGGTGGCGGGCGTGCTGATCGCGCTGATCCTGCTGCTCCTGCTGCGCTCGGTGGTCGCCCCGCTGTACCTGGTCCCGGCGGTGCTGCTCGGCTTCGCCGCCACCATGGGCGCCGCGGTGTACCTCTTCCAGGGGGCGATGGGCGAGCCCGGCGAGGTCTTCCACCTGCCGATCATGCTGTACCTGTTCGTGCTGGCCATCGGGACCGACTACAACATCCTGATGACCGCGCGGCTGCGCGAGGAGGCCAAGGAGGGGCACGACCCGCGGCGCGCCGCCGCGCTGGCGGTGGAGCACGGCGGCCCCACGGTCGCCGCGGCGGGCCTCATCCTGGCCGGCACCTTCTCGGTGATGCTGCTGGCCGAGGTCTCGATGCTGCAGCAGATGGGCTTTTCGATCGCGATCGGCATCGCGCTGTCGGCCTTCGTGATGTCGATCTTCCTGGTGCCGGGCGTCACCGCGCTGCTCGGCCACCGGGCCTGGTGGCCCGGGCACGGCGACCGGCCCGTCTCCTCCGGCAAGGCCGATCCGCTGGAGGAGGAGTTCGCCCGCACGGGGGCCCGCACCTAGCGGGTCCCGGCCCGGCGGGGGCGGCGCCCCCCACGGCCGATGGCGCCGACCTCGCACGGCCGATGGAGACGTTGGGTCGCGGAACGCCGGCTGACATAGCCGCCCACAGGTCGGCGGGCCCGCGGCCCAACACCCGGGGAAAACCGAAGCGCCGGAGCCCCCATTGCGCGGAGTTCCGGCGCTTCGCCTCCGTCCGGGGACGGCGACTCGCCGGCGGCTATCCGCCGGCGAGGAAGGCGAGCAGGTCCTGGCGGGTGAGCAGGCCCTTGGGCTTGCCGTCGACGAGCACGACCAGCGCGCCCGCCTTCTCCAGGACCGCCACGGCCTTGCTGACCGGCTCGCCGGACCCGATCGTCGGCAGCGGCGCCGACATGTGCCTTTCGATGGCCTCGCCCAGCGAGTCGCGGTTGCGCACCAGCAGGTCCAGCAGGTCGCGCTCGGCGACCGAGCCGACCACCTCGGCCGCCATGACCGGCGGCTCCTCCTTCATCACCGGCAGCTGCGACACCTCGTACTCGCGCATGATCGAGACCGCGGTCTCCACGGTCTCGTGCGGGTGGACGTGCACGAACTCCGGCAGCTGCCCGCTTTTGCGGGTGAGCACCTCGCCCACCCGGGCCTCCTCGGTGGCCGGGGTCAAAAAGCCGTAGTCCGCCATCCAGTCGTCGTTGAAGATCTTCGAGAGGTAGCCGCGGCCGCCGTCCGGCAGCAGCACCACGATCACCGCGTCCTCGTCGGCATCCGCGGCGACCCGCAGCGCGGCCGCCACCGCCATCCCGCAGGACCCGCCGACCAGCAGCGCCTCCTCGCGGGCCAGCCGCCGGGTCATGGTGAACGACTCCTTGTCGGAGATCGCTATGACCTCGTCGCAGATCGTCCGGTCGTAGGTCTGCGGCCAGATGTCCTCGCCGACGCCCTCCACCAGGTACGGTCGGCCGCTGCCGCCCGAGTACACCGAGCCCTCGGGATCGGCGCCGATCACCTTGACCCGCCCGCCGGAGGCCTCCTTGAGGTAGCGTCCGGCGCCGCTGATCGTGCCGCCGGTGCCGATGCCCGCCACGAAGTGGGTGATCCGCCCGTCGGTCTGCTCCCAGATCTCCGGGCCGGTGGTCTCGTAGTGCGAGCGCGGGTTGTCGGGGTTGACGTACTGGTTCGGCTTCCAGGCCCCGGGGATCTCGGCGGCCAGCCGGTCGGAGACCGAGTAGTACGACTCGGGGTGGTCGGGCGGCACCGCGGTCGGGCACACCACGACCTCGGCGCCGTACGCGCGCAGCACGTCCAGCTTGTCCTTGGCGACCTTGTCCGGGCACACGAAGACGCAGCGGTAGCCGCGTTCCTGCGCGACGATGGCCAGCCCCACCCCGGTGTTGCCGGAGGTCGGCTCGACGATCGTGCCGCCCGGCCGCAGCAGGCCGGACCGCTCGGCGGCGTCGATCATGCGGACCGCGATGCGGTCCTTGACCGAGCCGCCGGGATTGAAGTACTCCACCTTGGCGAGCACCTGTGGGCGCAGCCCGGCGGTGACTTTGCGCAGCCGGACGAGCGGGGTGTCGCCCATCAGCTCGACCAGCGAATCGTGTACCTGCACCGCGACTTCCTTGTCGAATCAGTTTGTTACATCCCTGTTCAACCAGCGTGTGCCTGGTCGGGGAGGGATGCGGGTTCGGATAGATTCCAATTCCTGACGGTAGCCCAGTGAGACGGCGGCGGGCACGTTCCGGTGACGGTGCCGTGCCCGCCGGATACGGAGGGTCAACGGACGATGCTGAGAGCGTTGACGGCACGCCGCATCGCTACCGCCGCCGCCTACGGAGGCGGTGGCCTCACCGCCCTCGGGGGCCTGACCTTCGGTCTCATCGTCATCGAGGCCAAGCTGGCCCGCCGGATCATCCAGGCCAGGCCCAACGGCGACCCACCGGTCGCCGACGGCGTGTACGGGATCGGCGCCGGGGACGGGGAGGCGTCGGCCGCTCCGCTGTCGTTCGTGATGCTCGGCGACTCCACCGCCGCCGGGCTGGGCGTGCACGAGCCCGACGAGACGCCCGGCGCGCTGCTGGCGGCGGGGCTGTCGGCGATCGCGGGGCGTCCGGTGCGGCTGACCAACGTGGCGCTGTCGGGCGCCCGTTCCGAGGCGCTGCCCGGCCAGGTGGACAAGGCCCTGGCCGCCGGCCCCGACATCGCCGTCATCATGATCGGCGCCAACGACGTCACCGCCCGGGTGCCGGCCGCCGAGTCGGTGCGCCACCTGGCCGCGGCCGTGGAGCGGCTGCACGGCGCGGGCTGCCGGGTGGTCGTCGGCACCTGCCCCGACCTCGGCACGGTGCAGCCGGTGATGCAGCCGCTGCGGTGGATCGCCCGCCGCGCCAGCCGCCAGCTCGCCGCCGCGCAGACCATCGCGGTGGTCGAGCGCGGCGGGCGGACGGTGTCGCTGGGCGACCTGCTCGGCCGCGAGTTCGAGGCCGACCCGCGGGAGATGTTCAGCGCGGACCGCTACCACCCGTCCGCCCGGGGCTACGCCGCGGCGGCCGCCGCCGTGCTGCCGTCGATGGCCGCGGCGCTCGGGCTGGAGCCCGAGGTGGAGGAGCAGCCGGACGTGCGGCGCGGCGAGGGCATCCTGCCCGTCTACCTGGCCGCCGCCGAGGCCGCCGAGGAGCCCGGCACCGAGGTCGCCGGCACCCGGGTCGCGGGCCGCGAGCGCGGCCCCCGGGGCCGCTGGGCCACCCTGCTGCGGCGCCGCGAGGTCGGCGAGACCGCCGGGGAGCCCGACGACCCCGAGACGGTCCGGCACGGCGCAACGTGATCCCGGCGCCCCGGCGGTCTCCGCCGGGGCGGGGGCCTGGGGCTGCGGGGATCCGCCTGTTAGATTTCGAAGTGACCAGCGGGTAACATCCGGCATCGGCCGCTGACACGAGGAGATCCGTCATGCCCGAGGCAGTCATCGTCGCCACCGCGCGCTCCCCCATCGGACGCGCCTTCAAAGGTTCGCTGAAGGACCTGCGCCCCGACGACCTCACCGCCGAGATGGTCAAGGCGGCCATGGCCAAGGTCCCGCAACTGGACCCGGGCCAGGTCGACGACCTGCTGCTCGGCTGCGGCCTGCCCGGAGGCGAGCAGGGCTACAACATGGCCCGCGTCGTCGCGGTGCTGCTCGGCTGGGACCAGGTGCCCGGCGCCACCATCACCCGCTACTGCTCCTCGTCCCTGCAGACCACCCGGATGGCCTTCCACGCGATCAAGGCGGGCGAGGCCGACGTGATCGTCTCGGCGGGCGTGGAGATGGTGTCCCGGTTCACCAAGGGCAGCAGCGACGGCCTGCCCGACACCCAGAACCCGGTGTTCGCCGAGGCGGTGGAGCGCACCGCCAAGCGCTCGGAGGGGCAGGCCGAACCCTGGCGCGACCCGCGCGAGGACGACCGGATCCCCGACGTCTACATCGCCATGGGCCAGACCGCCGAGAACGTCGCCCAACTGCGCGGCGTCTCGCGGAAGGCGCAGGACGAGTTCGGCGTCCGCTCCCAGAACCTCGCCGAGAAGGCCATCGCCAACGGCTTCTGGGCGTCCGACATCACCCCCGTCACGCTCCCCGACGGCACCGTCGTGGACAAGGACGACGGCCCCCGCCCGGGCACCACCTACGAGAAGGTCGCGGCGCTGCAGCCGTCCTTCCGCCCGGACGGGACGGTCACCCCCGGCAACTGCTGCCCGCTCAACGACGGCGCCGCGGCCGTGGTCATCATGAGCGACGCCAAGGCCGCCGAACTGGGCATCACCCCGCTGGCGCGGATCGTGTCCACCGGCGTGTCCGCACTGTCCCCAGAGATCATGGGGCTGGGCCCGGTCGAGGCGTCCCGCCGGGCGCTGGCGCGGGCGGGCATGACCATCGACGACATCGACCTGGTCGAGATCAACGAGGCGTTCGCCGCCCAGGTGCTGCCGTCCGCCGAGGAGCTGGGCGTGGACATGGACAAGCTGAACGTCAACGGCGGCGCCATCGCGGTCGGCCACCCGTTCGGCATGACCGGCGCCCGGATCACCTCCACACTGATCAACAGCCTGCGCTTCCACGACAAGCAGTTCGGCCTGGAGACCATGTGCGTCGGCGGCGGCCAGGGCATGGCGATGGTGATCGAGCGGCTGTCCTGAGCCCGACCTCGGGCGGTCGCACACGATCTGCTGGTGCGCGGCGCCCGCCGACGAGCACAGCGGCGGGCGCCGCGCCCGGTACGTTACAAATGATCTACGTTACGCCAGCGATAGGTCCCCGTTAGGGGGTTGTCACTTCCGGCGCGGTGTTGCACAGTCCAAAGAAGAGCCCCGCCGACCTGGAGGTGCCCATTGTCCCTGAACCACTCGCCGGAGACGCACAGCAAGCTGCTCGCCCGCATCCCCGCGGTCACCGGTCGTGACCTACCCGAGTGGTTCACCGCCATCGAGAACGGCCCGTCGTTCCTGCGCTGCGAGGAACGCTGCAACTGGCTCGTCGAGGAGCACGGCATCTCGTACGGATACGCCGCCGCCCTCGTCCGCGAACACGAACGCACCCGCCGCGCCCGCCACTACTGATCGCGGGCGGCCCCCGTCGCCCCCGTTCGGGCCGTAACCGACTCGTCTGGCTGAGCCGACCGCCCAATCGCAATCCGCCGCAGTCCCTCCCGGGGAGGTTTTCCTGTATTTCGCTCGTCGTCGCGACGACGAACACAATCGCATAGCCGCCCGGGTATCTCACGACGTTCGTTGCGCTGGCGCCGCCGATTTCAACGGGGTCGGCCACGACGGGCGTGACGGGACGGACCCGTCCAGGCAATGCCCCCGCACACCGTGGCGCCGGGCGCCACGGTGTGCGACGCAGAGTCCGCCCCGTAATGGATCCGCCCCCGCAGCGGCTCGCGCCGATGCGGGGGCGGATTCTCGTCGGAAGGCGTGTCGCGCGGTCAGTCGCGGCCGGAGAAGTAGGACAGGAACCGCAGCAGCTCCAGGTAGATCCACACGAGGCTGAGCACCAGCCCGAACGCGCAGTACCAGGCGAACTTCTCGGGCGCCCCGGCCCGCACGCCCTGCTCGATGGTGTCGAAGTCCAGCAGCAGGAACAGGCAGCCGAGCAGGATGGCGGCCACGCTGAACACGTAGGCCAGCGGGTTGCTCGGGTCGCGGATGCCGATGCCGTCCTCGACGCCGAACAGCTGGACGACCAGGTTGACCAGCATCAGCCCGACCAGCGCCAGGCCCGCCGCGAGGACGAACCGGGCGAACTTGGGGGTGACGCGGATGATGCGCAGCGAGTGGACGGCGAGCATCGCCCCGAACGCCAGCGCGGTGCCGACCACCGCCTGGAACACCACGCCGTGGTAGACGTCGTTGTAGGCGTGGCTGACGATGCCGACCGCGACGCCGTACACCGCGGCGAACGCCAGCACCAGCGGCGCGTTGGCCTTCTGCCCGAAGGTGATGAACGCCCAGATGCCCAGCTCGGCGAGGACCGCCACGGCCAGCACCGGCACGGCCAGCTCGGTGGGCACCAGCGTCCACGACAGCGCCGCCGCGACCGCCAGCGTCAGCAGTGTGAGGAACCCGCGGACGACGACGTCGTCGATGGTCATCGGCCGGGTGGCCGCGGGCGCGGGCGGCGCGTAGGCGGGCGCGTTGTACATGTCATACAGCTGCTGGGGCGGCGGCGCGCCGTAGCCGCCACCTCCCATCTGCCGCCCGAAGGCATTGCCCCGGAAGGCCGGGTTCCTGCTCTCCATCACTAGCCTCCACAGTGGCCGACCTCTTCGATCAGTCTAGACGCGACAAACATTCCCCGTGTTCCCCGGACATATGACGGCTTGGTATCGGTCCCGTATCACCGTGCCGTAGCGGCCGTGAAAACCATCCCGTTCAAGCCATGACCCAGGTCGCGCCCTTGACGCCGCATTCCACATGGTCTTGCCGCCGTCGAGCAGGGCCTGTCCTTCCGCCCGAGCCGCTCCCCGGCCGGAACGGGGACATCCGCCCGGCCGCTTACGCGCTCGTGGGCCGTAGTCCGCACAGGCGTGATCGAGTTCAGGGTAGTGTTCCCAGCCGCCCGCCCCACGGCCGCACGGCTGCGCCCCTCAAGCCGTGCACCACCGCACCGCGCCCGCGACAGCGGCTCCAGGGCAGCGCCCCCGGGTGAGCACCTCGGGCCACGGCCGAGCCGAGCAGAGCCCGACGCACACACTCCCGGCCTCAACGGGGGTTCCAGGGGGGCGCCCCCCTGGGTGAACACTGCGGGCCGTGGCGAAGCCGAGCAAAGCTCGACGCACACACCCCCGGCCCCAACGGGGGTTCCAGGGGGGCGCCCCCCTGGGTGAACACTGCGGGCCGTGGCGAAGCCGAGCAAAGCTCGACGAGCATAGTCGGCCTGCCTCGTGCCCCCGGTCGGATTCGAACCGACACATAAGCTCTTTTAGGGAGCCTGCCTCTGCCATTGGGCTACAGGGGCGGCGTCATCATACCCAGGATCTTTGAATGCTCCGCGAGGAATATTCGAGCGGGGTGACATTTGGCGTGAAGCTCGGGCGGAGCGGACGGAAACGTGTCGGAAACATCCGGGTACGGAGGGGAACGGGCAGGTCGGCAAGGGTGATCACAAAACCGCCGGTTCTACGGACAGAAGCGGTCAAAACCGGAAAAGGTACGGCTCAACCGCTCATGACCGCCCGTCCCTCCACCAGGGTGGCGCCGGCGCGGCCGTCGCGGTCGCGGCGGATGGCGCATATCTCGTGGACGCCGACGCGGCCGCTCTCGCAGGCCAGCGCGGACGCGGCGAGGTAGAGCAGCCACACCCGGACGCGGCCGGGGCCGGCCAGTTCGGCGCACTCGTCCCAGCGCCGCTGCAGGTTCGCCGCCCAGGCCCGCAGCGTGCGGGCGTGGTGCTCGCGCAGCGCGCCGACGCCGCGCACCTCCAGGCCCGCCTCCTCCAGCGCGCCGACCAGCTCGGCGAGCGGCCGCAGCTCCCCGTCCTCGGGGAACATGTAGCTGGTGGTGAAGGTGCGGCGGATGCGGTGGCGGCCGGGGCGGCGCACCGCCTGCTGGACGACCAGGCGCCCGCCCGGGGCCAGCAGCTCGTACAGCCGGGGGAAGGCGCGGTCGAGCGTCTCCAGGCCCGCCAGGCCGACGATGGCGTCGTACGGGCCGTCGCCCGCGCCGCTGAGGTCGGTGTCGCGCAGGCCCACCTCGACGCGGTCGGCGACGCCCGCCTCCCCGGCCTGTTCGCGCACGTGGTCCACCTGGGCGCGGGAGCGCGCCAGCGCCACCACGCGGGCGCCGTGGTCGCGGGCGAGGGGGACGGTCAGCGCACCCCAGCCGCAGTTGAGGTCCAGCACGCGCGCGCCCGGGAACAGGCCGAGCCGCGCGGCGACCTGGGCGAGGGCGGCCCGCTGGGCGTCCTCCAGGTCGACGGCCTCGTCCCACAGGCCGGTGCCGTGCGCCATGCTCGGGCCGAGCAGTCGGGCGAAGAACGCCCCGGACTCCAACAGCGGTCCGTCCACGTCGCCGCGGCCGCCGGTGGGGAACTCCTCCGGCGGCGGCTTGGGCTCGGGTCCGACCGCGCCGAGGGTGACGGCGGTGCGCACGATCTCGCGCTTGTCGTCGCTGCTGAGCCGGATGGGCTCGTCGCCGCTGCGCATGACCCGCTGCACGGCGCCGAGCGCGGCGAACACATCGCCCTCGATGTCCAGTTCACCGGCGACGTAGGCGCGCACCAGGCCCATCTCGCCGGGTTTCCACAGCAGGCGGCGCAGCGCCCGGCGGTGGCGGATGACGAAGGTGGGCGCTCCGGCGGGGCCGATGGCGCTGCCGTCCCAGGCGCATACCCGTATCGGCAGGTCGTCGGCGGCCTGCCCGTCCTCGTCCGCCCCCAGCATGATCCGCGTCAGCAGCGGTGCCAATCGGGCGGCGACCCCGTCGTTTTTCACAGTCCACCGCGCATGTCCGGCGCGCCTCCCCTCCCGGTGCCGTCCGCGTCACCGGGTGCCCCCCACGGTGCCTCATCGCCGGACGCGGACCTGGCCCGGTCCGGCGGGACCGCGCTCACCCGGTGTGCCGTCGACCGGCCGCCAGCTCGAACTCCTTGCGCGGAGCCTGCAGCGCGCCGAGCGAGACGATCTCCCGCCGGAAGAACGCCGCGAGCGTCCAGTCGCCGGTGATCCGAATTTTACGGTTCACCGTCGGCATTCGTGACAGATGGTAGGTCCGGTGCAGGAACCAGGCGAGGCGGCCCTTGAGCTTGATGCCGTAGACGTTCGCCACGCCCTTGTGCAGGCCGAGCCCGGCCACCGAGCCAACGTACCTGTGAATGTACGGCTTGCGCGGCGCCCCGCGCAGGTCGGCGACGATGTTGTCGGCCAGCCGCTTGGCCTGCCGCACCGCGTGCTGGGCGTTGGGCGCGGTGTAGTCGCCCACCGAGGTCAGGTCGGGGACGGCGGCGTTGTCGCCCGCGGTGTAGACGTGCGGCACGCCCTCGACGGTCAGTTCGGGGGTGGCCTTCAGCCGGCCCTTCTCGTCGACGGGCAGGTCGCTGTCGCGCACGACCGGGTGCGCTTTGACGCCCGCCGTCCACACCAGGGTGCCGGCGTCGAACTCCTCGCCGTCGCTGAGCACGATGTGGTGGTCCTCGGCGGATTTCAGCAGCGTGTTCAGCCGGACCTCGATGCCGCGGCGGCGCAGCGCCTCGATCGTCCAGCGGCCCATCTCGGGGCCGACCTCGGGCAGGATGCGGTCGGTGGCCTCGACGAGGATCCAGCGCATCTCCGGTGGGTCCAGCCCGTGGTACCAGCGGCAGGCGTCGCAGGCCATGTCCTCCAGTTCGCCGAGCGCCTCCACGCCCGCGAAGCCGCCGCCGACGAACACGAAGGTCAGCGCGCGCTGGCGGGCCCGCGAGTCGCGCACGGACGCGGCGATGTCCAGTTGGCGCAGCACGTGGTTGCGCAGGAAGATCGCTTCCTCGACCGTCTTGAAGCCGATGCCGCATTCGGCCAGTCCGGGGATGGGCAGGGTGCGGGAGATCGATCCGGCGGCCACCACGAGGTAGTCGTAGGGCAGCTCGAGCACGCCGTCCGGGACGGTCTCCGCGCCGACCGGGCTGACCGTCACGCACCGCCGGGCGTGGGAGATCTCGGTGACGTTGCCGGTCACGATCTGGCACCGCCGCAGAATCTTGCGCAGCGGCGCGACCACGTGCCGCGGCTCCAGGTTCCCGGCGGCGGCCTCCGGCAGGAACGGCTGGTAGGTCATGTAGGAGTGCGGGTTGATCACCGTGATGACGATCTCGTGCCGCCGCAGCCGTGCGCGCAACCTGCGCTGCAGCCGCAGCGCGGTGTACATGCCGACGTAGCCGCCGCCGACGATGACGATCCGCTTGGCACCGTCCGGGATAGACAGAGCAGACATACGGCAGCGGTACCCACGGATCCGTTCAGATCACGCGATCCGGGCCGACAGTCGCGACAGGCCGAACCTCGGGCCCCATTCGTGCATCTACACGGATGTATCGCCCTTACGGGCGGTTCGCGGCATCGGGCAGAGTCCAACGGGGGCGGCTCTGCCCGATGCGCGTTCCTACCGGGTCCACAAGCCTGAGCTCGGCGTTCAGAGCCCGGCCAGCGACCGGGCCTCGGTGAACACCGCGTCCAGCATCTCCTCGGTGACCCGGCCGGTGAAAGTGTTCTGCTGGCTGGGGTGGTAGCAGCCGAGCAGCGTCACGGCGGGTCCCTCGCCTCCCGGCGGGCCGAGTTCGACCCGCGCGCCGTGCCCGAACGGCGGGCGCGGGCGGGGCAGTCCGTAGCCGGCCTGCGCGAGCGCGGGCCACACGCCCTGCCAGGCGTACCCGCCGAGCGCGACGATGCAGCGGACGGTGGGCGCCGTCTCGGCGACCTCGCGCGCCAGCCACGGCAGGCAGGCGGCGCGTTCGGCGGGGGTGGGCCGGTTGCCGGGCGGGGCGCACCGCACGGTGGCGGCCACCCGGGCTCCCAGCAGCCGCTGCCCGTCGCCCGCGCGGACGCTGATGGGCTGCGCGGCCAGGCCGACCCGGTGCAGGGACGCGAACAGCCAGTCGCCGGACCGGTCGCCGGTGAAGATCCGCCCGGTGCGGTTGCCGCCGTGCGCCGCCGGGGCCAGGCCGACGATCAGCAGGCGCGGCCGCGGGTCGCCCCAACCCGGCACCGGCCGTCCCCAGTACTCCTGGTCGGCGAACGCGCGGCGCCGCTCGACCGCGACGCGCTCGCGCCACTCGACGAGCCGGTCGCAGGCGCGGCACACCGACTGGCGGGCGCACAGCTCGGCCAGGTCGGGCGCCTTGGCCGCCAGTTCGGCGACCTCTTCGGCGGTGTGCGCGACGGGGGTGCCGGGGGTGGCGGGGTCTTCCGGCCACCCCGTTCCGGGAGGGACGAATCGGGCTCGGGGGGACGAATCTCCGCCCGGGGCGTGCGGGCTGGTCATGGCACGATCCTGCCACGCGGGGCACGCCGCCCCGGTACGCCGCCGCGGCTTCCGATCTCGGTACGATGCGACACGCCGGTCGGGGAGGCGGTGTCCGGCGCGGCCGTGAGACGCGGAGGCATGCCTTGTCGCAACCAGGCTGGTATCCCGACCCCTATGGCACCGCGAGCCTGCGCTGGTGGGACGGCCGCAACTGGACCCGCCACGTCGACCACGAGACGCCGGGGCCCGCACGCCCCCACGGCACCTTCCAGAGCGGACCGGCGGCCCACGCCGCCCCCTTGGACGTGAACGTGCGCGGCGTCCCGCTGCACGCCGACGACGACGTGATCGCCTACGGCTCCGACATGCTGGCCTGGTCCCAGGTGGAATGGGTGGCCCACTGGACGGCCGACGTGCCCTCCGCCCCGGGTGCGGCCCCCGCCGTCGCCTGGGCCTTCCAGGCCGGGCGGCACCCTTTCCGCGGCGGGCCGCGCGTCGAGGTGGTGCTCGACTCCACGCTGTTCCCCGAGCGGGAGACCGAGGCGATCTGGACGCGGCTGATCGACCTGTGCCGCCGGCGCGCCGAGCCCCGCCTGGTGGCCGAGCTGGCCGGACGGGTGCGCGCGGGCCACCCGGTGGACGTCGCCGAGGGCCTGACCGTGCATCCGGGCGGGGTGCGCGGCACCCGCGTGTCGCTGGGCTGGGCGGAGATCTCCGGCGCGGTGGCGGACGGCGGCCGGGTGTGGATCCAGCGGTCCGACGGCGGCACGCCCACCCTCTACGTGCCCCGGCAGAACCCGAACGCCGTGCTGCTCCCCGAGCTGCTCGCCGCCCTGCGGCCCGCCCGCTACTAGCCGCCCGCCCAGCGGGGGGCTAGGCGAGGGACCAGGCGATACCGTCGAGGATGTCGTGCTCGCTGACCACGACGGCGCCGAAGCCGTACTCGCGCATGATGCGGTCCAGGATGAGCGCGCCCGCGCCGATCACGTCGACCCGGCCCGGGTGCATGACGCCGATGGCCGCGCGCTCGGCGCGGGTGGCGTGCAGCAGGCCGCGGGTCACCTCGTGCACCTGCGCGGCGGTGATGCGGGACCCGTGGATGCGGGACGAGTCGTACTCCGGCAGGTCGAGCGCGATGCCGGCGACCGTGGTGACCGAGCCCGCCAGCCCCACCAGGGTGCGCGCCTCGTCCACCGGGACGGTCTGGCGCACCGTGTCCAGGGCGGCGTCGATGTCGGCGGCGGCCGCGCTGATCTGCTCGGGCGAGGGCGGGTCGCCGTCGCGCAGGTGCCGCTCGGTCATCCGCACGCAGCCGATGTCGACCGACCGGGCCGCCTGCACCTGCGAGCCGCCCAGGACGAACTCGGTGGACCCGCCGCCGATGTCGACCACCAGGTAGGGCCGGGCGGGGCGCAGCGCCGCCAGCTCGCGGGTGGCGCCGGTGAACGACAGCGCGGCCTCCTCGTCGCCGGTGATCACCTCCGGGACCACGCCGAAGATGTCCACGACGCCGGAGGCGAACTCGTCGCGGTTGGCCGCGTCGCGGGTCGCGCTGGTGGCCACCACCCGCACCTTCTCGGCGCCGTGCCGCTCGATGAGCTCCTGGTAGCCGCGCATCGCCTCGAACGTGCGCGCCAGGGCCTCGGGCGCCAGGCGGCCGGTGCGGTCGACGCCCTCGCCGAGCCGCACGATCCGCATGAGGCGCTCCACGTCGGTCAGCGTGCCCTCGCCGGACGGCCCGCCGGGCACGACGTCGGCGATCAGCAGGCGGACCGAGTTGGTCCCGCAGTCGATGGCGGCGACGCGTGTCACTGATCACTGCCTTCCATGTCGTCCTGTTCGGCCCTCCCGGGCACCGTACCGGCGGCCCGGCTCGCGGCCCGGTCGCGCGGCTTCTCGGGCGCCGCGCAGGTCACGCAGGGGCCGGCGCGCCACCACTCGGGCAGTGCCGCCAGGGCCTCGCGGCCGAACGGGTTGGCGCCCGGAACGGCCAGCTCGTGCGCGACCAGGGCGTGCAGGCACTTGACCCGCTCGGGCATGCCGCCCGCGCTCTGCATGCCGGGCGGCAGGGGCTCGATGCCCTCGTCGCGGGCCGCCTCGTCGCGGCGCCGCAGGTAGTCGTGGTGGGCGGCGGCGTACTCGGCGCGCAGCCCCGGCTCGTCGGCCAGCCGCGCCTGCATGGTCCGCATGAGCCCGCTGCCCTCCAGCGTGCCGATGGCCGAGGCCGCCTTCGGGCAGGTCAGATAGAACAGCGTGGGGAACGGCGTGCCGTCCGGCAGGCGCGGCGCCGTCTCGATCACGGCGGGCAGGCCGCAGGGGCAGCGGTAGGCCACCCGGCGCAGACCGCGCGGCTCACGCCGCAGCTGAGCCGCCACCGCGGCCCGGTCGCGTTCGTCGATCTCCTTCTCCCCCACCGAGTCTCCCCCCAGCCGCTTCTCCCCCGCCGAGGGCCCGTGGGCTCAGCGCGGGCGGTCGGCCTCCTGGACCGACCGCCACAGCGTGACGTACCACGGCTCCTTGCGCGTGGCGTCGGCGGGCTTGGACTGCTGCCGCTCGCCGCCGCCACCGTCCAGGACGATGTAGCAGCGCTCCCCCGGCATGCAGTAGTGCAGGCGCCGTTTGGCCTCGCGCTCAATGTACGACTTGTCGCCGAGCTGCCGCTTGCGCTCTTCGAGCTGGGCCACCTCACGGCGGGCGACCCGCTCCTGCTGCTTGAGCTGGGCGATCTCCTGGCGCTGCGCGACGTACTCGCGCACCGGGTAGGCCAGGCTGAGCGCGATGGCGCACATGACGACCGCCAGGATGGCGGCACGGCCGGTCAGCGCCGTGCCGCCCCTGCGGCCGGGGCGCGCGCGCTCCTCGCCGCCCTCGTCGTCCCGCCGGCGGGCCACCGCAGCCTCCCGTCCGCGCTCAGCCCTCCCAGGAGAAGCGCGGGAAGGCGGCGGCGCCGGCGTAGCGCGCGGCGTCGTCGAGCAGCTCCTCGATGCGCAGCAGCTGGTTGTACTTGGCGACGCGGTCGCTGCGGGCGGGCGCGCCGGTCTTGATCTGGCCGCAGTTGGTCGCCACGGCCAGGTCGGCGATGGTGGTGTCCTCGGTCTCGCCGGAGCGGTGGCTCATCATGCAGCGGTAGCCGCTGGTCTGGGCGAGGGAGACCGCCTCCAGGGTCTCGGTGAGGGTGCCGATCTGGTTGACCTTGACCAGCAGCGCGTTGGCGGTGCGGGCCTCGATGCCGCGGGCCAGCCGCTCGGGGTTGGTGACGAACAGGTCGTCGCCGACGAGCTGCACCTTGTCGCCGACGGATTCGGTGAGGGCCTTCCAGCCGTCCCAGTCCTCCTCGCCGAGCGGGTCCTCGATGGACACCAGCGGGTAGGACGCCAGCAGCTCGCGGTAGTAGGCGGCCATCTCGTCGGCCGACCGCTTGCCGCCCTCGAAGGCGTAGACGCCGTCGGAGTGGAACTCGGTGGCGGCCACGTCCAGGGCGAGCGCGATGTCGCGGCCCGGGGTGAACCCGGCCCGGCCGATCGCCTCCATGATCAGGTCCAGCGCCTCGCGGTTGCTGGGCAGGTTGGGGGCGAAGCCGCCCTCGTCGCCCAGGCCGGTGGCCAGGCCGCGCCCCTTGAGCACGGCCTTGAGGGCGTGGTAGGTCTCGGCGCCCCAGCGCAGCGCCTCGGCGAAGGTGCCGGCGCCGATCGGGGCGATCATGAACTCCTGCACGTCGACGTTGGTGTCGGCGTGCGCGCCGCCGTTGAGGATGTTCATCATCGGCACCGGCAGCAGGTGGGCGTTGGGCCCGCCGACGTAGCGGAACAGGGGCAGCCCGGCCGACTCGGCGGCGGCCTTGGCCACCGCCAGGCTGACGCCGAGGACGGCGTTGGCGCCCAGCTTGGACTTGCCGGGCGTGCCGTCCAGGTCGATCAGCAGCTGGTCGATGAGCCGCTGGTCGGCGGCGGGGAGGCCGACGAGCTTCTCGTCGATGGTCTCGTTGACGGCCTTGACCGCGTTGCGGACGCCCTTGCCGCCGTAGCGCTCACCGCCGTCGCGCAGCTCGACGGCCTCGAACTGGCCGGTGGACGCGCCGCTGGGCACCGCGGCACGCGCCTCGGTCCCGTCGGCGAGCAGCACCTCGACCTCGACGGTCGGGTTGCCGCGAGAGTCCAGGATCTCCCGGGCGAGGACGGCCTCGATCGACGACACGGGCAACTCCCCTGATCTACGGTGCGGTCGACTTGCCCCCTGAGCCTATCGATGCCCTCTGTCCATCCTCCAACGGACACGGGGGTGGCCGGGAAAGGCCGAGTGTGATGCATCCGTCCCGCGCCCAAGACTTGACGAAAGCATTACCTAGCTTATCTACTGTCCAGGTCAAACCCACTTATTTAGTAGGGATCTTGGACATGCGTCGCACACATCGTTCGTCACTGTGGGGGCTGCCCCGTCGGCTCGCCGCGGCCGCGCTGGCCGTGCTGCTCGGCGCCGGGACGCTCGGCGCCTGTGGTGGCGACGACGACAGCGGCGGCTCCGGCGGAGCGGAGGAACCGCTGCGGCTCGGATACTTCCCCAACATCACCCACGCCACCGCCCTGGTCGGCGTGCAGCGCGGCATCTTCGCCAAGCACCTGGGCACCGCGCCGCGCACCTCCACCTTCAACGCCGGCCCGTCCGCGGTCGAGGCGGTGTTCTCCGGGGCGGTGGACGCCACGTTCGTCGGCCCGAACCCGACCATCAACGCCTGGGCCAGGTCGCACGGCAAGGCCATCAAGGTCATCTCGGGTGCCGCCTCCGGCGGGGCGTCGCTGGTGGTCAAGCCGGAGATCAAGTCCGTCCAGGACCTGCGCGGCAAGAAGATCGCCACGCCGCAGCTGGGCAACACCCAGGACGTGGCGGTGCGCTACTACCTCAAGAGCCAGGGCCTGACCGCCAACAAGGACGGCAGCGGCGATGTCAAGATCGTCCCGCAGGAGAACGCGCAGACCCTGCAGACCTTCGCGCAGGGCACCATCGACGGCGCCTGGGTGCCCGAGCCGTACGCCTCCCGGCTGATCCTGGAGAACAAGGGCAAGCGGCTGCTGAACGAGGCGTCGCTGTGGCCCGGCGGCAAGTTCGTGGTGACCAACCTGATCGTCCGGCAGGACTACGCCAAAGAGCACCCCGAGCAGGTCAAGAAGCTGCTGCAGGCCGTGGTCGAGGCCACCGACCTGATCAACAACAACCCCGAAGACGCCAAGAAGGCCGTCAACGAGCAGCTCACCAAGCTCAGCGGCAAGCCGCTCAAGCAGGAGATCCTCGACGCGTCCTTCAAGGAGATCACCTTCACCGTGGACCCGGTCGCCTCCTCGCTGGTCCAGGGCGCCCGGCACGCCGAGGAGGTCGGCCTGCTGGAGCCGGTGGACCTGAACGGCATCTACGATCTCGGCCCGCTCAACGAAGTGCTCAAGGCGAGCGGAAAGGCACAGGTCAGCGACAAATGACAGAGGCCGTCACGGCCGCGCCCAGCCGGACCCCCGCGCCCGCGGCGGTCCGGCTGAGTGGCGTGTCCAAAGCGTTCGGAACCGGTGACGCGGCCCTGCTCGCGCTCGACGGCGTCTCCCTGGACGTGGCGCCCGGCGAGTTCGTGTGCCTGCTCGGCGCGTCCGGCTGCGGCAAGAGCACCCTGCTCAACCTGGTCGCCGACCTGGACAAGCCGACCTCGGGCAGCATCGACACCGGCGGCGCGCGGGTCGCGCTGATGTTCCAGGAGCCGGCGCTGTTCCCGTGGCTGACCGTCAGCGCCAACATCGAGCTGGCCCTGAAGATGCGCGGGGTGCCGCGGGCCGAGCGGCGCGAGCGGGCCTCGGCGCTGCTGGCCTCGGTGCACCTGAGCGGGTTCGGCAAGAAGCGCCCGCACCAGCTGTCGGGCGGCATGCGCCAGCGGGTCGCGCTGGCGCGCGCCCTCGCCCTCACGGTGGACGTGCCGCCGGGGAGCGACGGCGGCCAGGGCACCCTGCTGCTGATGGACGAGCCGTTCGGCGCGCTGGACGCGATGACCCGCGACCTGCTGCACGACGAGATCGAGCGGATCTGGCGCGAACGCGGGCTGACCGTGCTGTTCGTCACCCACAACGTGCGCGAGGCCGTGCGGCTCGGCGACCGGGTGGTGCTGCTCAGCAGCCGCCCCGGCAAGGTCGTGGAGGAGTTCCCGGTCGACATCGAGCGCCCCCGGCGCATCGACGCCGCCCCCGTGGCGGCGCTGGCCGGCAAGATCACCGACCGGCTGCGTGAGGAGGTCGGCCGCCATGGCGGTTGAGACCCGCAAGAACGTGCCCGACCCCGCCGACGACCCCGCCGACGACCCGGCGCTGCAACGGCAGATCACCGGGCTGGACGCGCTGGAGCTGGCCCAGGGCGCCCGCCGCGGCCCGCTGTCGCGGCTGTGGTCGGCGGCCTGGCCGATGGTCACGGCCGTGGCGATCGCGCTGGCGTTCTGGCAGGCGGTGGTGTGGAGCGGCTGGAAGGACCCCTGGGTGCTGCCCGGCCCCGCCGACACCCTGCCGGTGTTCTGGGACCAGATCACCAGCGGCCGGTTCTGGGAGGCCGTCGCGCTGACCATGCAGCGGGCGGTGATCGGGTTCGCGCTGTCCATCGTGATCGGCGTGCTGGTCGGTGCGCTGGTGTCGCAGTTCCGCATCCTGCGCCGGGCGTTCGGGTCGATGATCACCGGGCTGCAGACGATGCCGTCGATCTCCTGGTTCCCGCTGGCCATCCTGCTGTTCCAGCTCAGCGAGAGCGCGATCCTGTTCGTGGTGGTGCTGGGCGCGTCTCCGTCCATCGCCAACGGGCTGATCGCGGGCGTCGACTACACCCCGCCGATCCTGCTGCGCGCGGGCAAGGTGCTCGGCCTGCGCGGGCTGCTTTTGTACCGGCATCTGATCCTGCCCGCCTCGCTGCCGTCGTTCGTGGCGGGGCTCAAGCAGGGCTGGGCGTTCGCCTGGCGCAGCCTGATGGCGGGCGAGCTGCTGGTGATCATCGGCGACACCACCTCGCTGGGCGTGCTGCTGTCGCAGGCCCGCGAGCTGAACAACACCGCCGACATGATCTCCTACATGATCGTCATTCTGATCATCGGGATCGTCATCGACCAGCTGTTCGGCGTCGCCGACCGCGCCCTGCGCACCCGCTGGGGCATGGACAGCGACTGACCACGGCGACTGACCACGGCATCTGACCCGGACCGGCGGGGCGGGGGCACGCGACCCCGCCCCGCCGGCCGGGCGACGGTGGGCGTACGGCGTCCGGGTGCACGCCGTCCGGGTGCACGCCGTCCGGGTGCACGCCGTCCGGGTGCACGCCGTCGCGGACGCTAGACGCGCTCGAAGGTGAACCGCTGGTTGGCCCCGCCGTTGCAGCGGTACTGGACGATCGGGGTGCCGTTCGAGGCGCTCAGGCCGGGCACGTCCAGGCACTTGTTGTGCAGGGTGCGCACCTCGTACCGGCCGGAGCCGACCGGCCGCAGCCGGAACCTCTGGTTGGCCGTGCCGCGGCACCGGTACTGGATGATCGCGGCGCCGTCCGCGGTGCTCCTGCCGCTGACGTCCAGGCACTTGTTGTGCAGGGTGCGGATCTGGAAGCGGCCGCGCTCGGCGGCCACCAGCCGGAACGTCTGGTTGGCGCCGTCGTGGCACCGGTACTGGATGATCGGGGTGCCATCGGCGAAGTCGCCGCCGCGGACGTCCAAACACTTGTCATGCAACGTCAGGATTCTTCCGCGCTCGGAGGACTGCAGCCGGCCCGCGGACGCGGCGTCGGCGGCGGTGGACGCCATCAGGGGGGCGGCGAGGGCGAGCAGGGCGGCGGCCGGCAGGCCGCGTCGCGCCGTGAGGGGGAAACGCATGGCACACCTCTCAGGTGGAAGGATGTCGCGTCCGATCCACATCGGACTACCTCAAGTAATCATGTAGTCGCCAATTGTGTTCAAGAGGGGATCGGACACAACCCCCTTGCGCCGGCGTTACCCAAACCCCACCTGCCCGCACAGCCACAGCAGCAACAGATCACCCCGAGGCAGGTGCCTGGGGTTCAGCCGCGGTCGCCGCTCTGCTCCCTGAGCGCGGCTTCGATGGCGGCGGACATCGAGGGCACGTCATGGCCGCCCTCATAGGGTTCGCCGTTGATGAAGAACGTGGGGGTGCCGCCCACGCCGCTGCGTTCGCCGCCCTCCATGTCGGACAGGACGCGCTGCCGGTGCCGTTCCACGTCGCGCCACAGGGGGACGCCCATCGACTCGGCGTAGGAGGCCAGGTCGGAGTCGGACAGGGCGAGCTGGTTGCGGAACAGGGTGTCGTGCATGTCCCAGAACCGGCCGTGGTCGGCGGCGGACTCGGCGGCCAGGGCGGCGGCCATCGCGCGCGGGTGCAGCTCCGACAGGGGGAAATGGCGGAACACGACCCGCAGCCGGTCGCCGAAGCGTTCCCGCAGCTCCTCCAGGACGGGGTGGGCGCGGCCGCAGTACGGGCACTCATAGTCGCCGTACTCGACCAGGGTGACCGGCGCGTCCATAGGGCCGCGGACGTGGTCGGCGTCGGTGACCGGCGGCAGCGGCTCGGCCTCCACGGGGATCTCGTCCTCCCGGGACGGCGGCGCGCAGACGGCGCCGCGGTTCCAGGCCATGCGGAAGACCAGCCAGCCGAGCCCGGCCGCCAGCAGCGACCCGGCCAGGATGCCGATCTTGGCCTGGCTCTGCAGCGCCGGATCGTCGGCGAACGCCAAATCGGTGATGAACAGCGAGACCGTGAAGCCGATGCCGGACACCGCCGCGCCGCCGAGCACCTGCCCCCACACCAGGCTGCCGGGCAGCACCCCCCAGTTCCACCGCAGCGGCAGCCAGGTGCCGAGGGCGATCCCGGTGAACTTGCCGGCCACCAGGCCGGCCGCCACCCCGATGGTGACCGGCGAGGTGGCGGCGGCGCGCAGGGTGCCGCCGTCCAGGCGGACGCCCGCGTTGGCCAGCGCGAAGATCGGCACGATGACGTAGCTGGTCCACGGGTGCAGCAGCAGCTGCAGCCGCTCGTTCACCGAGACGGTGCGCTGGACGGTGCGGCCCGCCTCGACGGCCAGTTCGGGGCTCGGGGCGCGCGCCAGCTCCCGCAGCATCTCGTTGGCGCGCAGCACCTTGTGCCCGCTGGGCGCGTACACCACGACCAGGGCGCCGAGCAGGATGCCCGCGAGGGTGGGGTGCACGCCGCTCTCCAGCATGGCGGCCCACACCCCCAGGCCGAGCACCAGGTAGGCGGGGGCGCGCCAGAACCGCAGCCAGCGGGCCGCGACGATCAGCCCGGTGAGCAGCACGGCGACCGCCAGCGCGGTGACCGACAGCGACTCGGTGTAGAAGACCGCGACGACCAGGATCGCGCCGATGTCGTCGACCACGGCCAGGGTGAGCAGGAAGGCGCGCAGCGGCTCGGGGCAGCGGGTGCCGATCACCGCCAGCAGGCCGAGGACGAACGCGGTGTCGCTGGCCAGCGGGATTCCCCAGCCGCTCGCACCGGGGCCGCCGGCGTTGACCGCCGTGTAGACCAGCGCGGGGACCGCCATCCCGCCGAGCGCGGCCACCGCGGGCACGGCGATCAGGCGGCGGTCGCGCAGCTGGCCGATGCGGACCTCGCGGCTGATCTCCAGCCCGATGACGAAGAAGAACAGCGCCATCAGCCCGTCGTTGACCAGGTGCCGCAGGTCGAGGGCGACGGTGTGGTCGCCGATCCGCACCGCCAGTTCGGTGTGCCAGAACGTCTCGTAGGTGTCGCCGAACGGGGAGTTGGCCCACAGCAGCCCGGCGACCGTCGCGGCCAGCAGCACGCTGGTCCCGCCCACCTCGGTGCGCAGGAACGAGCGCAGCCCCGGCGGCACCGCCCGTGCGGCGATGGAGATCTCGCTCACGTCCGCTTCCTCACCCCGCGTCCCGCCTCGGCCCAGAGCCGCCGCGCGGTACAACCTCCCGGGTCAGGGGCTTGTTCCGGGAGGATCCTCGACGCCCCGTCCGGGGCCGGGGGGCTGCGGCCCTGCCTCGGGGGGCGGCGTGGGGTCGGGGCCCGGCTCGTCGGGTTCGGGGGGCTCGGGGTCGGGCCGCGGGCGGTCGCCGCCGCGGCTGACGTGCAGGATGACGGTGCCGTCGGCGGCGGCGGTGGACATGCCCGCCACCGTCCCCGCCGGGTACCGGTCGGACCGCACGGGCGCCCCCAGGCGCGCCTGGAAGCCGGCCGCGCGGAGCCGGGCGAGCGCGGCGCCCAGCGTCATGCCGCGCACGTCGGGGGCCCGGTCGATCTCGCCGCTGCCGCGGCGGAAGAAGCGGGCCGGGGGCCGCGCGAACGGGGTGGCGGGGCGCCCGGCCAGCGCGCCGGCCATGGTGTCGTGCCAGATCGGCGCGGGGATCGTCGCCCCGTACACCGCGCCGTAGCAGCGGCCGTCCATGCACAGGTTCCGCATCGGGTGCTTGTAGCCGCCGCGCGGGTCGCCCACCCACACCGCCGCGGCCAGGTCGGGCGTGTAGCCGGCGAACCAGGCGGCGGAGAAGTCGTCGACGGTGCCGGTCTTGCCCGCGGCGGGGCGGCCGATGCCCTGGCCGCGCGCGGTGCCCTTGGTCAGCACGCCGCGCAGCACGTGGTTGACCGCGTCGGCGACGCCCTTGTCCAGCACCTGCTCGCAGTCGGCGCCCGGCACCCGCAGCTCCCGGCCCTGCGCGTCGGTGATCCGCTTGATGGCGATCGGCTTGCAGTAGCGGCCGCGGGCGCCGAACGCGGCGTAGGCGGCGGCCAGCCGCACCGGCGACACCGGGTTGAAGCCGAGGGTGAAGGACGGGTACTGCTCCAGCGGCTTGCCGTTGGCCTGCCGCATGCCGAGCTTTTCGGCCATCTTCACCGTGTCGCACAGCCCGACCTTGCGCTGCAGCGCCAGAAAGAACGTGTTCACCGAGTGGTGGGTGCCGGTGACCAGGGTGAACTCGCGGCCGCCCTCGCCGTCGGCGGCGTTGCGCAGCGGCTTGGTGTCGCCGACGCGGCGGCCCTTGCAGTCGCGGTACCCGGTCGGGACGAAGGCGCGCGGCGCCATCAGGCGGGTGCCGAACGGCATGTTCTCGTCCAGCGCGGCGGCCAGCGTGAACACCTTGAACGTCGATCCGGCCTGCATGCCGATGCTGGAGCCGTGGCTGGCGTCGGCGGCGAAGTTGATCCATGTCTTGCCGCGTTCCCGGTTCGAGCCCAGTTCGCGGTCGACGGCCATGCCCTTGATCTCGCCGGTGCCGGGTTCGACGAGCGCCTCGGCGGCGGCCTTGCCGGCGGAGTTCTTCGGGGGGACGTGCCGGTCGACGGCGCGCTGGGCGGCCCGCTGCGTCTGCGGGTCCAGGGTGGTGCGGATGGTCAGGCCGCCGCGTTTGAGCAGCCGTTCGCGGGCCTTGGCCGTCTTGCCGAACACCGGATTGGTGAGGATCTCGCGCTGTACGTAGTCGCAGAAGAACGGGGCCTTGCTGACGACGCAGCCGCTGCGGGTCCGCTTGACGCGCAGGCCGAGGGGTTTGCGTGCGGCGGCTTCGGCGGCGGCCCGGTCGATCCAGTTCAGCTCGGCCATGCGGCGCAGCACGACGTTGCGCCGTTTGCGCGCGGCCTTGGGGTGGCGGATCGGGTCGTAGGCGTGCGGATAGCGGATCACCCCGGCCAGCAGCGCCGCCTCGGCCAGCTGCAATTCGGCCGCGGGCTTGCCGAAGTAGTGCCGGGAGGCCGCCTCGATGCCGTAGGCGCCGTCGCCGAAGTAGGCGATGTTGAGGTAGCGGCGCAGGATCTCGTCCTTGGAGAACCGCTTCTCCAGCGCCACCGCGTACCGCAGTTCGCGGATCTTGCGGGCGGCGCTGATCTCCTGGGCGGCGCGCTGCTCGGCGACGGTGTCGGCCTGGGCGATCAGCAGGTTCTTGACGTACTGCTGGGTGATGCCCGAGCCGCCCTGGGTGATCTGCCTGGACGTCAGATTGCTGGCCAGCGCCCGCAGCGTGCCCTGGGAGTCCAGGGCGCCGTGCTCGTAGAACCGGCTGTCCTCGATGGCCAGCACGGCGCGGCGGGCGATCGGCGCGATCTGGTCCAGCCGCACGTCCACCCGGTTCTGATAGTAGAACGTGGCGATCACCGAGCCGTCGGCGGCCAGGATCCGGGACCGCTGCGGCACATCCGACACGTCCAGGTCGTCCGGTTCCTCCTGGAACCAGCGGGCGGCGTCGCGGGCGCCGATCCCCGCGCCGCACGCGGTGGGCAGCAGCATCAGCGCGACCAGGACGCCCGCCAGGGTGCTGAGGCCGCCCAGGTGCCGGACGGCGCGCATGCGCGCCGCGCGCACGCTCGCGGCCGAGCCCCCGCGTGACCCTCCCAGCACGGGCCAAGAGTAAACGGGGCGATCGCGGCCCACCACCCCCCGGCGGCCCCCGTCCGACGGCACAGGAGCCGACGGTGCGGGCGGGGGCCGCCCGCGGTCATTCGGCCGACCGCGTCCGCTCCCATGACCTGACACGGTCACGAAATACCCGGCACACGGCGCGCAACTCCGCCTCGGCATCACGGCCCTGCTCGCGGCTCTCGCGCACCAGCCGGAACAGGCGCGCGCCCAGGGCGGTCTCCTCCTCGGCGGGCGGGTCGAACAGCTCGGGCGGGGCGCCCGCGCGGTCGGCGCGGCGCTGCAGCTGCGCGGCCAGGGTCAGCGCGGGCTGGCCCATGGGCACGCCGTCCAGCACCGACGCCTCGCCGCCGTTCTTGGCGGCCCGCTCGGCGGCCTTGATCTGCTCCCAGTTGGCGTTGACCTCGTCGGCTCCGGACACGGTCACGTCGCCGAACACGTGCGGGTGGCGGCGCACCAGCTTGTCGACGATCGCGCCCGCCACGTCGTCGATGGTGAAGCGGGTGTCGTCGGTGCGCTCGGCGGCCACCACCGAGTGGAACGCCACCTGCATCAGCACGTCGCCGAGCTCCTCGCGCAGCGCGCCCAGGTCGCCGTCCTCGACGGTGTCGGCGACCTCGTAGGCCTCCTCCAGCAGGTAGGGGACGAGCGAGACGTGGGTCTGCTCGGCGTCCCAGGGGCACTCGCGGCGCAGCCGGTCCATCACCGCCACCAGGTCGAGCAGCCGCGCCCCGGGCAGGTCGTAGGAGCCGTGCAGCACCTCCACCTCGAGCGGGTCGTCGACGACGAGCCGCCCGATCTCGCGCATGAGGCCCTCGTCGCCCTCGGGCGCGGCCACCCACACCGCCGTGGCGGCGCGGGCGGCGGCGACCAGGGCGGCCGGGTCGGGTTCGGGCACCTCCTCGGGCTGCACGCCGGCGTCCCGCAGGTAGGGCAGCAGCGGATGGCCGGCGGGGGCGAGCACGCGGTCGGCCGAACGCAGCGTCTCCCACGCCTTCCACGTCAGCAGTCCGGGGGCGACGCGGTGCGTGGTGGCCAGCAGGATCAGGCCCATGGTCACGCCGTCCCCGAGTCGGTGGCCGACAGGCGCTGCCGCATCGGCTGGATGGCGACCTGCCGCGGGTCGAACGTGCCGAACCGGGGATTGATCTTGATGTCCATGTCGGCGGCGGTGCGGACGAACCGGTCGACGACGCCCTGCATCGCGGTGGTGGTGCGCGGGCCGCGCGGGTCGGCCGGGTCGGCGCCGAGCCGGACGGCGAGCTGGTCCTGGACGGTCAGGTAGCGGGCCAGGTCGCGGGTGTAGCGGGCGGGCAGCCCGTAGGCGAGCGTGACCGAGCGGGCGCCGCCCTGGCGGTCCAGCGCGGCGATGGTGCGGTCGACGGTGCCCTCGGTGATCGCCAGGCCGTTGCGGCGCGCGACCTCGTCGGCGACCCGGATCTTGACCAGCATGTTCAGCGCGCCGCGCATGTCCGACTCCGACAGCGCCTCGGCGGCCAGCTGCTGGTCGCTGTCGCCGGGGTAGGCGCGCATCTGGTTGGCGACCGGGTCGGCGCGGAACTGCGCCTGCCAGTCGCGCACGGCGCCGTCGAGGGTGGCCGTGGTGATGCGCTCGTCGCCCACCAGCGCGGCCGCGCCCGCCTTGGGCGGCGTACCGCCGCAGCCCGCCAGCACCCCGGCGGCCACCGCCGCCAGCGCCGCCGCCCCGACCAGCCTCGCCGCCCTCACGGTTGTACCGAGCACGCCAGACCTCGTTCCTGTACGCATTCCTCTGCGGTGTCCGATCTTGGTCAGCCTAGGTCCGGACGGGCTCCGGCAACAGGGCCTCGACCAGGTCCGTGGCCCATTTCAGCAGCTCCTGGTCGCGCAGCGGGCGGCCGCCCAGCGGCTTGGTCTTGGGGGTGGGCACCAGCAGCGTGCGCAGGGCGGGCTTGAGCACGCTCCTGGGGTAGAGCCGCTGCAGCCGCACCTGCATGGAGTCGGGCAGCTCGACCGGCGCGAACTTGACGTAGTTGCCCTGCAGCGCGACCTCGGTCAGCCCGGCCCGGCGCGCCCGCGCCCGGAACCGCGCCACCGCCAGCAGGTTGAGCACCGGCTCGGGCGGCGCCCCGAACCGGTCGCGCAGCTCCTCGTGCACCTGGGCGACCTCCTCGTCGGAGGTGATCGCGGCGATGCGCCGGTAGGCGTCCAGCCGCAGCCGCTCGCCCGGGACGTACTCGTGCGGCAGGTGCGCGTTCACCGGCAGCTCGACCTTGGTCTCGGTGACCTCCTCGGCGGCGCCGCCCTCCTTCAGCTCGCGCACCGCCTCGCCGACCATCCGCACGTACAGGTCGAACCCGACGCCCGCGACGTGCCCGGACTGCTCGGCGCCCAGGATGTTGCCGGCGCCGCGGATCTCCAGGTCCTTCATCGCCACGTACATGCCCGCCCCGGCCTCGGTGTGCTGGGCGAGGGTGGCCAGGCGCTCGTGCGCGGTCTCGGTCAGCGGCGCCTCGGGCGGGTAGAGGAAGTAGGCGTAGGCGCGTTCGCGGCCCCGGCCGACGCGGCCGCGCAGCTGGTGCAGCTGCGACAGGCCGTACATGTCGGCGCGGTCGACGATCAGGGTGTTGGCGTTGGGCACGTCCAAGCCGGACTCCACGATCGTGGTGGCCACCAGGACGTCGAAGTTCTTCTCCCAGAAGTCGACCATGACGCGTTCGAGCTCGTGCTCGTTCATCTGGCCGTGCGCGACCGCGATGCGCGCCTCGGGCACCAGCTGCGCCAGGTTCGCGGCGACCCGGTTGATCGACCGCACCCGGTTGTGGACGAAGAACACCTGGCCGTCGCGCATCAGCTCGCGGCGGATGGCGGCGGCGATCTGCTTGTCCTCGTAGGGGCCGACGAACGTCAGCACCGGGTGCCGCTCCTCGGGCGGGGTGAGGATGGTGGACATCTCGCGGATGCCGGTGATGCCCATCTCCAGCGTGCGCGGGATCGGGGTGGCGGACATGGCCAGCACGTCCACCTGGGTGCGCAGCCGCTTGAGCTCCTCCTTGTGCTCGACGCCGAACCGCTGCTCCTCGTCGATGATCACCAGGCCGAGGTCCTTGAACCGGGTCTGCCCCGACAGCAGGCGGTGGGTGCCGACGACGACGTCCACCGTGCCGTCGGCCAGGCCGCGCAGCGTCTCCTCGACCTCGCCGCTGCTCTGGAACCGGCTGATCGCCTTGACCACGACCGGGAAGGGGCCGAACCGCTCGGTGAAGGTGGACAGGTGCTGCTGGACGAGCAGGGTGGTCGGCACCAGCACCGCGACCTGCTTGCCGTCCTGCACGGCCTTGAACGCGGCGCGCACCGCGATCTCGGTCTTGCCGTAGCCGACGTCGCCGCAGATCAGCCGGTCCATCGGGACGGGCCGCTCCATGTCGGCCTTGACCTCCTCGATGGCGGCGAGCTGGTCGGGCGTCTCCACATACGGGAAGGCGTCCTCCAGCTCGCGCTGCCAGGGCGTGTCGGGCCCGAAGGCGTGGCCGGGGCTGGCCATCCGCGCCGAGTACAGCCGGATCAGCTCGCCGGCGATCTGCCGGACCGCCTTGCGCGCCCGCGACTTGGCCTTCTGCCAGTCGGCGCCGCCCAGCCGGTGCAGCGACGGCGACTCGCCGCCCACGTACCGGGTCAGCTCGTCGAGCTGGTCGGTGGGGACGAACAGCTTGTCGCCCTTGGCGTACTCCAGGATGAGGTACTCGCGGGTGGCGCCCTGCACGGTGCGGCTGACCATCTCCACGTAGCGGCCGACGCCGTGCTGCTCGTGGACGACGTAGTCGCCCGCGCGCAGCTGCAGCGGGTCGATGCCGCCGCGCCGCCGCGACGGCATGCGCCGCATGTCCTTGGTGGACGCCTTCTGCCCGGACAGGTCGGCCTCGGTGATGACCGCCAGTTTGATCTCGTCCCAGGTGAAGCCGTGCTCCAGCAGGCCGGTGGAGACGCTGACCACCGCGGGGGCCGGGGGTTCGGCCAGGTCGGTGAGGGCGGCGCCCAGGCCCTCCTCGCCGATGAGCTGGACGAGGCGTTCGGCCGGGCCGTGGCCGGGGGTGACGACGACGACGCGCCAGCTGTCGCCCGTCCAGCGCTTGAGGTCGCCCATGACGCGGGCGGTGTCGCCCCGGTACGCCTCGGCGGCGTGCACCCCCAGGTTGAGCGCGTCGCCCTCGGGGTTGAGGGCGGTGACCGTCCAGCGGGCCAGCCCCAGCTCGGCGGTGTGCTGCTGCACCTCCTCCAGGGGGCGGAACGCGGCTGCGCCCAGGTCGATGGGGGCCTCTCCCCCGGCGGCGGCCGTGACCCAGCTCGCCTCCAGGAACTCCTGGCTGGTGCGCACCAGTTCGGCGGCGCGGCCCCGGATGCGCTCCGGCTCGCACACCAGCAGGCACGAATCCTCGGGAAGCAGGTCGGTGAGCAGCTCCATGCGGTCGGCCAGGACGGGCGAGAACGCCTCCATGCCCTCCACGGTGTCGCCGTCGGCGATGCGGGTGAGGACGTCCTCCAGGGCCGGGTACTGCTCGGCCAGCAGTTTGGCCCGTTCCCGGACCTGCTCGGTCAGCGGCAGCTCGCGGCACGGCGGCGCCCACAGGCCGCTCTGGGCCACTTCAAGGGAGCGCTGGTCGGCGGCCTTGAAGTAGCGGATCTCCTCGACGGTGTCGCCCCAGAACTCCACGCGCAGCGGGTGCTCCTCGGTGGGCGGGAACACGTCGAGGATGCCGCCGCGCACGGCCATCTCGCCGCGCTTCTCCACCAGGTCGACGCGGTGGTATCCGGCGTCGGCCAGGCGGCGGACGACGTCGTCCAGCTCGGCGTCGTCGCCGGCGCGCAGCCGCACCGGCTCCAGGTCGCCGAGGCCGGACACGATCGGCTGCAGTACCGCCCGCACCGGCGTCACGACGACGTCCAGCGCCCCGCCGGCCCCGTCGCCCGCGTCCGGGTGGGCCAGGCGGCGCAGGACGGCCAGGCGCTTGCCGACGGTGTCCGAGCGCGGCGACAGCTTCTCGTGCGGCAGCGTCTCCCACGCCGGGAAGTGCGCGACCCGGTCGGGGTCGAGCAGGCTGGTCAGCGCGGACGCCAGGTCCTCGGCCTCGCGTTCGGTGGCGGTGACGGCCAGCACCACGCCCCCGCCGGTGCCGTGGCGCGCCAGGGCGGCGGCCAGGATCGGCCACATGGCCGGGGGCGCGACAACGTCCCGGTCGGCGCGCGCGTTCTTGAGCGCGGCGGCCAGCCGAGGGTCGCCGCAGGCCAGGTCAACAAGTCCAGAAAGCGTCATGTTCGCCCGCTCGTCGGTGCTCCTTGCGAGGGCGGCCCCCGCCCCGCCGTTCGAAAGACCTTTGCCCGCCGTGCCCGGCGCCCGCCCGGCCGCGCCGCCGGTGGACGCCCCCGTCGCGGGGCAGCCCGAAGCCCCGGAATCCGCCGGACCCCGGTGCGCGGTACCAGCGTACGCGCCCGCATACCGTCCCGTACCGGTCCCCGCACGATCATCCGGCCGCGACGCGCTCGGATAGGCCGCGACGAAATGTCGCTAGGCCAAGAAATTTGCATGGGTCGCGGCGAAATTCGCGCAGCCCAAGAAATTTGTATAGGCTGCGACGAAATTGTCGCAGTAGAGACGAGCGTAATTCACTACATGGACACCGAGGAAATTTCCACTGCGGGGATCCGGCATCGCAATGGCCGCCCGACCGCCTCGTCGGCCCAGCTCACCCAGGTGATCGGCGTCAACCTCGGCCCCCTGCGCAGCCATTGCACCGGCCGGGATTTTCCGCTGCACGCACTCGACCGGCGCGCCGCCGCGGACGAGCGGGGGTGGGCATGACCCGCACCGCCGAGCCGGCCGACCCGGCCCGCACGCGTCCGCACCCGCGCCGCTGGGCGGGGCTGACGGTGCTGTCGGCCAGCCTGCTGATCGTCGTGATGGACATGACGGTCCTCAACGTGGCGCTGCCCGCGCTGTCGGCCGACCTGCGGCCGGACGCGGTCAGCCTGCTGTGGATCGTCGACGTCTACTCGCTGGTGGTGGCCGGTCTGCTGGTCACCGCCGCCGCGCTCGGCGACCGGTGGGGCCGCCGGCGGGTGCTGCTGGCGGGATTCGCGGTCTTCGGGCTGGCCTCGCTGGCGGTGCCGGCCGCCGCGACGCCGGGCGCGGTCATCGCCCTGCGGGCCGTGCTGGGCGTGGGCGGCGCGCTGATCATGCCGTCCACCCTGTCGATGATCCGGCACCTGTTCACCGACCCGCGCGAGCGCGCCACCGCCCTGGGCATATGGGCCACGATGGCGGGCCTGGGCTCCGCGCTCGGCCCGATCCTCGGCGGCGTGCTGCTGGAGCACTTCAGCTGGCGGTCGGCGTTCCTGGTGAACGTCCCGGTCATGGCGGCGGCGCTGGTGCTGGGCCGCTGGCTGCTACCCGAGTCGCGCAACCGGCATCCGACCGCTTCCGACGGGGCCGCCGGCGCGGGGAGCTGGGACCTGCCGGGCACGCTGCTGTCGATCGTCGGCATGGTCGCCCTCGTCTACGCGATCAAGCACTTCGGCGAGGACGGGCCGGCCGACCACGGCGCGCTCGCCGCCGCCGCGATCGCCGCCGTCGCGCTCGGCTGGTTCGTGACGCGCTGCCTGCGCCGCCCCGACCCGATGCTGGACGTGCGGCTGCTGCGGCGGCCGGCCTTCTCCGCCGGGGTGGTGGCCGCGCTGAGCACGAGCATCGCGCTGGCCGCCGCGATGCTGCTGCTGGCGCAGTGGATGCAGCTGGTGCAGGGCTATTCGCCGCTGGAGACCGGCGTGCGGCTGCTGCCCAGCGCGATCGCCACGGCCGTGCTGTCGCCGCTGGCCCCCGCCCTGGCCGCCCGGATCGGCGCGCGCACCGTGCTGGCCGCGGGCCTGGCCATCACCGGGCTGGGCTTCCTGGTGCTGCCCGCCGCCCCCCATCCGCTCGGGTACGGCGCCGTCGTGGTCGCGCTGACGCTGGTCGGCGCGGGACTGGGCGCGCTGGCCGTCGCATCCGCCGTCATCATGGCGGGCGCCCCGCCGGAGCGCTCCGGCAGCGCCGCCGCCATCGAGGAGACCAGCTACGAGCTGGGCGGCACCCTCGGCGTGGCGGTGCTGGGCAGCGTGGCCGCCGCCGTCTACCGAGCCGGCCTGCCCCCGGAGCGGCTCGCCGACGCCGGGCTGACCGGAGCGGCCGCCGACGCCGTGCGCGAGTCGCTGGGCGGCGCGCTGGAGATCGTCCCGTCGCTCGGCGAGGCCGGCGCGCGGCTGGCCGAACGGGCGCAGGAGGCGTTCACCTCGTCGCTGGAGTGGGCCGGCGCGGCGGGCGGCGCCCTGCTGCTCCTCGGCGCCGCGCTGGCGTGGCTGCTCACCCCGCGCGACCTGGACCTGGCCGGCGGCCACGAGCACTGACACCGGCGCGCCCCGCTTTTGACGCTCGGATCCTCCCCGGGGTTGGTCGCCTGGCCGCATGCGGCATGCCAAGAAGCCGCAAATAGCGGACAGTGCGCAGTCGTACGATTACGCTGCGAGATTGTGACCGATCTGCGTACGCCGCCGCTCAACGACGGTGATCTGTTCTCAGAACGCGTCCGGCAGTACGCCCATGACCGGCCGCTGCGGCCCGTCCACATCCTGGAGGCCGGATGCGGATGGGGGCGGGGCCTGGAGCTGGGCGACTGCGAGCGTCGGGTCACCGGTGTCGACATGGACGCCCCGGCGCTGCGGGCGCACACCGCCGACCGCACCGACCTGGACGAATGGCACCTGGGCGACCTGCGCACCGTGCCCATGCCGCCGCGCGCCTACGACGTGGTGCACGCCTCGTTCCTCATCGAGCGGGTGCCGCACGCCGAACTGGTGCTCGACCGGTTCGTCGCCGCGCTCAAGCCCGGCGGGCTGCTGCTGGTGCGGCTGCGCGACCGCAACACCGCGTTCGGCTTCCTGGACCGCAGGCTGCCCCGATGGCTGCGCGACCCGCTGTGGCGGCACCTGGCCCGGCGCGGCCGGGTCGAGCTGCTGCTGCGGCCCGAGGCGTCGCCGGGCGCGATGCGGTCCGCGCCGCAGGCCGGGGCCCCCCGGGAGGCTGCCCCGTCCGGCGCCTCCGAAGACGGCGCCGCGGAGGGGCGCGAGGGGCGCGAGGGGCGCCGCGCCGGCGGGCGGCGGGCCGGTGACGAGCGCGCCGCCCGGATCGGCGTGCCGCCGCCCGCGGTGTACGAGAAGGTCGCCTCCCGGCAGGGCATGCGCTGGTACTGCGTCATGCGCGGGCTGGTGATCGCCGAGGAGTACACCTCGCGCGCCTCGCTGGACGCCCTCGGGTCCGGTTCCGGCATCGTCGGCGGGCTGTGCCGGCTGGTGGCGTCCCTGTCGCGCGGGCGGCTGACCGCCGAGCACAGCGAGGTGACGCTGGTCATCCGCAAGCCCGAGAACCGTTTCGCGCGGGTCATCTGAGCGCGTGCCCCGTCCGGGCGGCCGCCCCGCCCCGCCGCGGCGGGGCCGAGATGCGCGCACCGGTGGACGGTAGGTAAATTCTCTGCGGAATCCCCCTACTGACCTGCGTCGGCCCGGTTCCCCGCCCGGGCAGGATCGGAGACCGCGGTGACCGCCGAGACGGCCCTTCCCGACACGCTGCGCGACCTGCCCGCACACACCCCGGGCAAGGTCGAGCTGGCCGATCTGGAACTGCTGCTGGCCGGGGCCTACCCCCCGCTCAAGGGGTTCCTCGGCTCGTTCGACACCGCCATGGTGATCGCCGGCGGCCGGCTGGCCGACGGCACGCCGTGGCCCGTGCCGGTCACCCTCGCGGTGCCCGAGGAGCTGACCGGTCACGAGAAGGTCGTCCTGCAGGACCCCGAGGGCGTGCCGCTGGCCGTGCTGACCGTCGCCGAGGCCTGGCGGGACCCCACCAGCAGCGGCTGGCGGCTGGCCGGCGGTCTGGAACCGCTGCGCGCCCCCGCGCACGGACCGTTCCACCGCCTGCGCCGCCGCCCCGACGAGCTGGAGCGCCCGGACGGCCCGCTGCTGGCCGTGGCCACCCGCGAGCCGCTGCACCGCAAGCAGCTCGGCCAGGTGCGGCAGGTGGCCGAGCGGCTCGGCGCGCGGGTGCTGGTGCTGCCGCTGCTGGGCGGCGAGCACGACGAGGCGCTGGTGCGGGCCCTCTTGGCGGTGCGCCGCGACCTGCCGGACGGCGCGCAGGTCGTCCCGGTGCCGCTGCCGCCGCGCGACCTCGACGACGCCGACGGCGAACGCGACCTGCTGCTGCGCGCGCACGTCGCCGCCGCCTACGGCGCCACCCACCTGCTGGCCGACGAGCAGCAGGCCGGCACCGCCGAGAGGATCGCCGACGGCGCCCCGATCCCGGTGGTGGTGCCCGAGCCGTGGGCCTACGACGCCGACGTCGAGGTGTGGCGTCCCGTCGCCCGCATCGAGCCCGACCACGTCCAGGCGGAGCTGACCCGCGAACGGCTCGGCGAGCTGCTCGACCGGGGCGAGCCGATCCCCGACTGGTTCACCCCGCCCGCGGTCGCCGCCGAGCTGGCCGTGGCGCGGCCGCCCAAGCACGAGCGCGGTCTGACGGTGTTCTTCACCGGGCTGTCGGGGTCGGGCAAGTCGACGGTGGCGCGCGGGCTGGCCGACGCGCTGATCGAACGCGGCGGCCGCACCGTCAGCCTGCTGGACGGCGACGTGGTGCGGCGGCTGCTGTCGGCCGGGCTGACGTTCTCCCGCGCCGACCGGGACCTGAACATCCGCCGCATCGGGTATGTGGCGGCCGAGATCACCCGGCACGGCGGGGTGGCGATCTGCGCGCCGATCGCCCCGTACGCCGCCACCCGCGCCGAGGTGCGCCGCATGGTGTCGGCGGTCGGCGACTTCGTGCTGGTGCACGTGGCCACGCCGCTGGAGGAGTGCGAGCGGCGCGACCGCAAGGGCCTGTACGCCAAGGCGCGGGCCGGGCTCATCCCCGAGTTCACCGGGATCTCCGACCCGTACGAGGAGCCCGACCCGGCCGTCGACGGGGGCGCCGACCTGCGGCTCGACACCACCGGGCTGGAGCCCGACGAGGCCGTCGCCCGCGTGCTGGCCCTGCTGGAGGAGGGCGGCTGGGTGCGTCCCGCCTGACGCAGTCGCCGCAGCAGTCGCTTTTTTACTGTCCGGTACGGGCCCCCTGGCTGCCGATCATGCCTGCCGACCGTTTAGTCTTGTTTTTCGGTTTTCCCGATATACCCGGTAGGTCATGCTCATGGACTTCGATTGGACGATGGCGTTCGGCTCGTTCCTGGTCGCCATCGTCGTCGGGCTGACCGGCATGGGCGGCGGCGCGCTCATGACACCGATGCTCGTGACGTTCTTCGGCGTGAGCCCGCTGGCAGCGGTGTCCAGCGACCTGGTCGCCGCGGCGGTGATGAAGCCCGTGGGCAGCGCCGTCCACTACCGCCAGGGCACCATCAACCTGCGCCTGGTGGCGTGGCTGTGCGCCGGCTCGGTGCCCGCCGCGTTCTGCGGCGTGCTGGCGGCCCGGGCCCTCGGCGACGGCGACACGGTGCAGGACGTCATCCAGAAGGCCATGGGCGTGGCGCTGCTGCTGGCGGCCGCCGGGTTGATCGCGCGCGGCTACCTGGCGCTGGCCGACCGGGCCGCGCGGCGCGAGCCCGGCGAGCGCCGCACCGCCGCCCCCGGCTCGCCCGCCGCCGTCGACACGCCCGACATCAAGGTCCGGCCGGTGCCGACCCTGCTGGTCGGCGCCGTCGGCGGGCTGGTGGTCGGCATCACCTCGGTCGGCTCCGGCTCGCTGATCATCGTGGCGCTGCTGGCGCTGTACCCGACGCTCAAGGCCAACCAGCTCGTCGGCACCGACCTGCTGCAGGCGGTGCCGCTGGTGTTCGCCGCCGCCCTCGGCCACCTGCTGTTCGGCGACTTCCACATGGAGGTCACCGCGGCGCTGCTGGTCGGCTCCGTCCCCGGCGTCTACCTGGGGTCGCGGATCTCCTCGCGCGCCCCGGGCGGCCTGATCCGCCGCGCGCTGGCGTTCGTGCTCGTCGCGTCCGCGCTGAAGATGTTCGGCATGGGCACCGAGGTGCTCGCCTGGACGCTCGTCGGGCTGGCCGTGGCGGGCACCGCGGCGTGGGCGCTGCTGCGCCGCCGCCACGGCCTGCCCGCCCTGGAGATCACCGGCAGGCTCGCGCGGGCGCCCCGGCAGGACGAGCCGGAGGTCTCGCGCACCCCTGTGAGCAGAAGTTAGCCGCCGCCCGGCGCCGCTCAGCGGGAGCCGGTGATGAGGGCCCGCAGCGCGGTGCTGGAGGTGTGCACCGTGTACGGGAAGTAGACCACCCGCACCCCGCGCGCGCCCAGGTCGGCTTCGAGGCGGTCGCCCTTGGGGGTGCCCTTCCAGTCGTCGCCCTTGAACAGCACGTCGAACCCCAGGCGCTCCCACATCACCACCTTGTCGGCGGAGACGTCGGTGACGACCTCGTCGACGCAGCCCATCGAGCCGACGATCTCCATCCGCTCGGCGTGCGGGACGATCGGCGCCCGCCCCTTGACCTGCTCCAGCACCTCGTCGGTGACCACGCCCGCGATGAGGTGGTCGCACTCGGCCCGGGCCCGCTTGAGGATGTTGAGGTGCCCGATGTGGAACATGTCGTAGGCGCCCGGCACGTACCCGACCACGCCCGTGCGGCGGCTCACCGGCGCACCCCCGTCTCCGCCGGCTGCGCGGCGGCCGCCGGGGCGTCCAGCCCGGCGACCTCGCGGAACCACTTGACGGAGGCGGCCAGCAGGAACAGCGCGTTTCCGGCGAACAGCAGCGTGTAGACGGGCAGGAACACGTCGGTGAAGCCGAGCAGCAGGAACGCCACGCACAGCACCCCGTAGTCGGTGGGGATCACCAGCAGCGACCGCAGCGTCGACGGCGCCGCCGGGGCGGGCGCCGGGCCGGTGCGGCGGGCCCGCGCCAGCAGGTCCTTGAGGATCATCCCGAAGAACATCACCGCGGCCACGATGGTGAACCCGAGCGGGACCAGCAGGTAGGCGTCGCGGTCCAGGTCGTAGAACCGGTACCAGGACACCAGCACGGCCGAGTGCAGCGCGGAGATCTTCGCCGCGTCCACCATGTGGTCCAGGTACTCGCCGGACGCCGAGCCGCCGCCGCGCAGCCGGGCCAGCTGGCCGTCGGCGGAGTCGAAGGCGTAGCCGACCACCAGCGCCAGGCACACCGCCGCGCCCAGCCACGGCGCCGGATCGACCAGCGCGATCAGCGCGATGCCGGTGAAGGTGAAGCAGGCGCTGATCGCGGTGACCTGGTTGGGCGTCAGGCCGGCCACGTACGAGGCGGCGGCCAGCACGCGGCCCAGCTTGCGGTTGACGAACCGGGAGTAGGCCGGGGCGCCCTTGGCGCTCTTCTGCGCGGACGCCAGCCGGGTCAGCGCCGCGCGGAAACCGGCGGGCGCGGCGGCGTCCGAAGCGGTCGGCGCGCTCACGCGACCGACGTCCTCGGTGCGGCGCCGACGCCGCCGGCGCGGGACATGCGGATGTGTTCGCGCAGGACGGGGCTGCGGGTCTCGGCCACGTCGGTGAACGACACCACGCGCACGCCCGTGCCCGCCAGCTCGCGTTCGGCCGCCGCGGCGGCGCCGGCGGCGTCGTGCGGGGACGCGTCCGCGCCGGCGAACACCACGCCGAAGCCGACCGCGTCGAAGGCGGGCCGCAGCGCCGCCTGCTCCAGCGGCACGACGTCGTGGACGCCGCGCACATTGCCGACGATCTCCATGCGCTCCAGCTGCGGCACCACCGGCCGCGTGCCGTGCACCCGTTCGGCCAGCTCGTCGGACCACACGCCGACGACGAGCCGGTCGCACAGCCGGGCCGAACGTCGCAGGACGTCCAGGTGACCGACATGGAAGAGGTCGAAGACCCCCGGCGCGAAGCCGATCACCCCGTGCATGCAGCCCCCTTGCCCCTGTATACGGGCCTACGTGTACGTCCGTCCTGGGAGAACAGCCGTACGCTAGCAGCCCTTCGCCCGAGCGTTGTCGCAGTTCTGCCTATTGGTTCCATGGCGTTCATCTGGTGTCCATCAGGTTCTGCTGAGGTCCGCGGTGTGGTCCTCCGACGCGGGCGGCCCGGCCGGTGCGGCGCCGGCGGGCGGGTCGCCGCGGCGCAGCATCCGCCACAGCAGCGCGGCCGACACCAGGCCCCCGGCGCCGAGGCAGAACGGGGCGATGGACGCCGCCTGCCCGTCCACGGCCAGCAGCACCGCCAGGATCAGCAGCCCGACCAGGCTCTCCACGCCGCGGATGGCGAACACCGTCCGGGACCGCTTGCGGGCGGTGGCCAGGCTCGACAGCGGCAGCGTGCAGGCGAAGCACACCGCGTACACGCCCCAGCCGACCGCGGCCAGGCCGTCGACGTCGAACGAGCCGCCGGTCACCACCGGGCCCAGCCAGCCCGCCAGCAGGATCCCGGCCAGGCTCATCACCAGCGCGATCCCCGCCATCAGCGTGCACGCCCGCACCGCCTGCCGGGCCCGCATGGGGCGTCCCTCGCGTTCGGCCTTGGCGAAGTCGCCCAGCAGGAACCAGCCCGCGCCGTTGACGAACGTCAGCGCCGGGGCCAGCAGCAGCCGGGCCGCCTCCACCGACGCCAGCGCGGCCGTGGACGCGAATCCGGCGATCATGAGCCGGGCGGTCAGCAGCGCGGTCGGCCGGATGCCCGCCTGGATCGACCGCCACCACGCGAACGCGGCGATCTCGCGGAACGCGGTGCCGCGCAGCGGCACCCGGGCGTACTCCTCGCGCGGCAGCCGCAGCCAGGCCAGCAGGATCGAGGCGGTGCAGCCCACGCACATCGCGCCGAGCAGCAGCTCCAGCGACGCCCCGCCCGCCAGCGTCTGCCAGCCGCCCAGCACGCCCAGCGTGACGAGCAGGTAGCTGCAGTCGTTCAGCGCCAGGCGCCAGAACTCCATCCGCGCGGTGAAGATCCGGCGGCCGGTCTCGTTCAGCAGCCACAGCGCGACCAGCAGCGCGAACAGCGCCGTGCCCGCCGCGCCCGCCAGGTCCATCGCCAGCGAGATGACCGCGCCGACGAACGCGCCCGCCGTCACGGTGCCCGCCACCGACAGCAGCAGCGCACCGCGCACCCGCGGGTCGAACCGGTCGTAGACGGTCAGGGTGTCGCCCACCCACGCCGTCTGCACCGCGGTGATCATGACGAGGACGGCGACGAACAGCGCGTACGCGCCGTAGCCGTCGGCGCCCAGGGCGCGGGCGGCCAGCGCCTGCACGACCAGGCTGCCGCCCGCGGTGACGAACTGGACCGTGACCGCGCCTCCCGCGGACGACAGCAGCCGCCCGAGCTTGCGCGCGATCCGGCCTTTCGAGCCCCCGCTCACCTGTCGAGGTCGTAACGCATCAGGGTGGACTCGTTCTTGCGCGGCCGGGCGTCCTTGGCCAGGTCGTCCAGGGAGAACTTGTCCTCGGCGGTGCGGCTCGGGTCGCCGTCGCCGGGCTTGCTCCGGGAGGACGACGCCGACGGCGCGGACGCCCCGTTGCGCGACATGCGGCCGCCGGCGGGGGACGCGTCACGCGGCGAGGGGCGGCCGGCGTCCGAGCCGGGGGCGCCGTGCCGGCTCGGACGCGCCGGACGGCGGCCGTCGCTGCGGCCGCCCACCGGCCGTCCGTTGCGCGAGCCGTTCAGCTCGCTGCGGCCGTTCTGGGCAAGCGGCGGCACCGGGCCCTTGGGCGCATCGGCCGTCCACGGCGGGCCGGACCGTTCGGCCGCGGGGTCGGCCGGGGCGGACCGGCCGCGGTGCGGACGCGACGGCTCGGGCGCGGCGGGCGGCGCGGCCGCCTGCTCGCCGGGATCGGGCGGCGCCCCCGCCGCGACGGCCTGCACGCGCCGCCGGGAGTTCGGCGAGGCGGCCCGCAGGAACGACACCACGCACGCCGCGATCAGGCCGACGGCGAGGCCGATGGCGGCGTTGCGCGGCAGCTTGCTCGGCTCGGACGCGTTGGGGTCGGCGGTGTCGACGAACTGCACGCCGTCGTTGGTGTTGGCGCGGGCCGACAGCACGCCGCTCTCGTCGGACTGCAGCTTGGTCAGCCGGTTGGCCAGCAGCCGGTAGTTGCGGCTGCCGACGGTCGTGGCCTCCATCTGCTGGGTGACCTGCTGCTGGGTCTGCTGGATGGTCTTCAGCTGCTCGTCGAGCTTGGCGATGTTGGTGGAGACGGTCACCTGCTGGTAGGCGGCCACCACCGCGTTGGCGATCATCGCCGCCTCGCGCATGTCCGACCCCTTGGCCTCGACCAGCACCACGCCGCCGTCGGCCTTGCTGGAGGTGGACACCCGGCCGCGCAGCTGCGCGCTGGTCATGGCCGGGCCGCCCTTGCTCTTGATGATCTCGGTCGCCTTGGTCAGCACGGGCGTGGACCCGGCGAACGCGGCGCGCTGGGCGGTGTAGGTGGCGAAGCCCTGCCCCGAGACCACGCCCATGCGCAGCACGTTGTTCTTGTTGGTGGGGTCGGTGACCGCGAAGCGGGCGGTGGCCGTGGCGCCGCTCAGCAGCAGCAGCGTGACCGCCGACGAGAGCAGCACGGACGCGAGCACGATGATGAGCGACATCGTCCGGTAGCGCCACACCGCCTCGACGAGACTGATCTCCGGCGTGGGCGGGACGGAGGCCGGAACGGGAGTCTGTGCTGTCATCGGCTGCTCTGTGTCCTCGTGGGAACGGATGTGGAGACGTCTGACGTGGGTTCTGAAGTGGATGCCGGCGCGGATGCGGGGGCGGACGCCGGCGCGGCGGCGGATCCGGGCGAGACCAGGGCGCGCACGGCTGCGCGCAGCTCGCGATGGTAGCGCTCCTCGCCGAAGCGGTGGGCCGCATCGGCGCGGGCCCGCTTGGCCATGGCCAGGGCGCCGTCCCAGTCGTCCAGCAGGCGGGCGATGCCGTCGGCGAGGGCCTGCGGATCGTCGGGGGGCACCAGCACGCCGTTGTCGCCGTCGCTGACGATCTCAACCAGCCCCTGGGTGGCGCTGGCCACCAGGGGCCGCCCGGCCAGCATCGCCTCGACCGCGACGTTGCCGAACGGCTCGACCCGGGACGGCACGACCGCGACGTCGGCGGCGGCGAACGAGTCCCACACCGAGGGCCGGAAACCGGCGAACTCCACCGTCCCGTCGTCGCCGGCCAGGGCCCGCAGCTCCTCTTCGAACCATTCGTAGCCGGGGAAGACGTTGCCGACCAGGGTCAGCGTCACATCGCGGCCCCGTTCGCGCAGCAGCCGCACGGCGCGCACCGCCACGTCCGAGCCCTTGCGCGGCGACAGCCGTCCGACCAGCGTCACCCGCACCGGCCCGTCCAGGACGGGGCGCGGCTCGGTGACCTCGGCCGGGTCGGGCTCGGCCACCCCGTTGTAGATGATGCGGGCCCGGCGGCCGACCTGCCCGAGCGCCGCCGCGCTCGCCCGGCTGTTGACGACCACCGACCGGGCCAGCCGCAACGGCATCGCCAGCGCCGCGCGCACCGGGCGGGGCACGTTCTCCTCGGCCTCGTGCACGTGGCACAGCGCCGGGACGCGGGCGAGCCGGGCCGCCGCCAGCCACAGCGGGATGGTGACGGTGTTGACGTACAGGGCGGCAACGCGTTCGCGGCGCAGCAGCCGCACGGCGCGCGGCAGCGCCCGCACCGACGCGGCCGCCAGCCGCAGCACGCCGGTCGGCGACATGTACGCCTTGCGCAGCACGGGCACAGGCAGCACCACGACCTCGGCTCCCGCCTCCCGCAGCGGCTCCGACAGCGGCCCGTCGGCGGGCAGGGTCACCACCACGCGGTGTTCGGCCGCCAGCGCCCGGACCGACTCGACGAGCATGCGGTCCGAACCGTAGAGATCGGGCGACGGGTGCGCCAGCACCACAACGGATCTCTCGTCACCCTCGTCCACGGCCCCCTCCTTCCGGCGCCGGCGAACCCGGCGACCGCTGTCGCGCCACCCTCAGATTAACCGGGCTTTACTTACAGGACGCGCGAGATGTCCACTCGCCTTACGCTGGCCTGATCAGACCTTGCGGTTCTACGACCGCGGCTGGATCCCGGTTCAACAAGGTAATGCTCAGGCAGGGGGTCAAGGTGCGCATCGCCATGGTGGGGACTCGCGGAGTTCCGGCGCGCTACGGCGGCTTCGAGACGGCGGTGGAGGAGATCGGGCGCCGCTTGGCCGCGTCCGGCCACCAGGTGACGGTGTACTGCCGGGGGGAACGGCATCCCGAGCGCGAGTACCTGGGCATGCGGCTGGTGCACCTGCCCGCGGTGCGCGCCAAGGTCGCCGAGACGCTCAGCCACACGGCGCTGTCGGTGCTGCACGCGTCCGGCCGGCGGATCGCACGCCGCGGCCCCGACGTGGCGCTGGTGTTCAACGCCGCCAACGCGCCGATGCTGCCGATGCTGCGGGCGCTGCGCATCCCGGTGGCCACGCACGTCGACGGGCTGGAGTGGAAGCGCACCAAGTGGAGCGGCGCGGGGCAGCGCTACTACCGCACCGCCGAGAGCCTGGCGGTGCGCTGGTCGGACGCGCTCATCGCCGACGCCCGCGGCATCGAGGACTACTACCGGGAGCGCTTCGGCGCCTCGTCGGTGTTCATCCCGTACGGCGCGCCGATCCTCACCGAGCCCGACAACGCCAAGCTGGCCGAGGCGGGGTACGAGCCGGGCCGGTACCACCTGGTCGTGGCGCGGTTCGAGCCGGAGAACCACGTGCACCTGGCCGTCGAGGGCTACCGGCTCAGCAAGGCCGAGCACCCCCTGGTGGTGGTGGGGTCGGCGCCGTACTCCGACGCCTACACCGCGCGGGTGAAGGAGCTGGCCGGGGACGACCCCCGCATCACGTTCCTCGGCGGCGTCTGGGACCAGGACCTCCTCGACGCCCTGTACGCGGGCGCGCTGACCTACATCCACGGGCACTCGGTGGGCGGCACCAACCCGTCGCTGCTGCGGGCGATGGGCGCCGGCGCCTCGGTGGTGGCGTTCGACGTCAACTTCAACCGCGAGGTGCTGGGCGAGGAGGCCGGCCGGTTCTTCACCGGCCCGCAGGACCTGGCGGCCGAGATCGAGGCCGCCGAGAACGACCCGGGCGCGGCCGCCGACCGGGGCGCGGCGGCGCGCAAGCGGGCCGCGGAGAACTACGTGTGGGACGACGTGGCCGCCGCGTACGAGCGGCTCTGCGAGGACCTGCTCGCCCGCCGGCTGACCCGCAAGACGATCCGCGCCAGGTGATCCGCCGCTACCGCTACCGGTCTCCTGAGCGGCCGGCGGCGGTCACGCGGACGGGCCGCGCGCCGAGGGGCGACCCCGGTGCGCGGCCCGTCGCCGTTCACACGATTTCCGTGGCGCGGCCCGTCAGGCGGTGCGCGTCACCTGGTCACCGCGTTGGACGCGGCGCTGGTCACGGTGTTGCCGAGCGGGTCCTTCACGCGGATCTTGTAGGTGTGCTTGCCCTTCGGCGCCTTGGTGTCGGTGAAGGACAGGGAGGGCTTGCTCCAGAACGTGGACGCCTTGGTCACCGTGCCGATGGGGGTGGTGCCGTTGTCGCGCAGCACCTCGTAGGTGAGGTTGTTGTTGTCCATGTCCCAGGTGGCCTTCCAGGACACCTTGATGCCGCTCAGGCCCGCGGCGGCCTTGGGCGCGGCGAGGTCGGACTTGACCGGGCCGGACTTGTTGGGCGCCTTGGCCTTGACCGCGAACCGCACGAGGCCCTGCTGCGCGACGCCGTTGACGCGGGGGAACTCACCGCCCATGGCGACGTACTCGGAGTTGCCCGTCACCGCCCACGCGGCCTGCGACTGGCCGGTGAACGTCCCCGCCGTCAGCGTCGGGAACCAGTGCAGCAGGCTCGGCACAGGCTGCCTGCGGTAGTTGCTGTTGGAGCCGGGGGCCGCCTGGTCCTTGCCGGTGGCGTAGGTCGTCTCGGCCAGGGCGCGGTGCCACGTCGCCGGGGTCGTCTCGGGGAACGCCCCCAGGGACGAGCAGTCGTGCGCGTGCGACACGCTGTAGAGCGACTTGCCCTGGACGAACACGCCGTAGGTGGCGCCGTAGCAGTTGTCCAGCCACACCAGCTCGCCGTTGGACGCCTTGGCGGCGAACCGGCCGTCGAACCAGTGCAGCCCCTCGCCGTTGGCCGAGCCGTACACGGTGTCGCCCGACACGTACAGGTCGGTGACGTAGGAGTACCGGCTGCCCTGGCGCGTGGGGATGGGACGGCTCGTCCAGGTGGCGGACGCGCCCGTGGTGGTGTTGACCGCGCCGATGCCGACCTTGGTCGCGCCGTTGAGCTTCTGGAAGCGGCCGCCGATGATGACGCGGTTGCTGCCCGCCATGGCCATGGCGAACACCTCGTCGTCGTCGGCGGTGGGCTTCCAGGCGTCCACCAGCGAGCCGTCCGAGGCCTTCACCGCCGCCAGGCGCGTGCGGGACTTGCCGTTGACGTTGAAGAAGTTGCCGCCGAAGTAGACGGTCGAGTTGGTCGCGGCGATCCCGCGGACCTTGTTGGACACCTTGGGCGCGAAGTTGGAGACCAGCTTGCCGGTGGCGGTGTCGAAGGCCGCCAGCCGCGACCGCGGCTGCCCGTCCACCGTGGTGAACTCGCCGCCCACGTAGACGCGCTTGCCGTCGGGGGAGCGGGTGATCCGCAGGCCCTGGCCGTTGAGCGAGTGCTTGAAGGAGGTGACCAGGTTCCCGGTGCGGATGTCGAAGGCCAGGATGTTCTGCGCGCTGACCTCCTTGCTGCTGCCGGCGGCGGTGCCCGGCGGGCGCGCCTTGGTGAACTTCCCGGTCGCGTAGACGGTGTTGCCGACCGTCGTCATGCTCCACACGACGCCGTTGACCTGCCAGGTGGGCAGCGGGTCCACGCTGACGGTGGCCGGTGTTCCCGAGGGCGGCGCGGTGTCGGCCGCCGCGGGCACGGCGGAGGCGCCGAGCAGGACGGTCGAGGCCGCGGCTGCAGTGGCGGCGACGCGACGACGTCGAAGCGAAGGACTTGTCACGAGTCAGATCCCTTGCCGAATGGCCGCTGTGACCCCTGCGGTCACTTCGATCCGCAGATCGTAGTGCGGTCCCGCAGGGGACACGGCGGCATCGTATGAATTTGTCAACTTCTCCGGAGGAGACGCGCCGAAATGACGATCTGTCGGACGGCCGTACTCACTCCGCGCTCACTCCACGGCCTGCGCGGTGAAGTCGTCCACCGACAGCACGACCGGGGCGTTGGTCGCGCTGCCCGCGAGCTGGGAGCGCAGGCCCACGGCGCCGGCCGTCTGCAGCTCGGCGGTGGAGTCGGTACCGGTGACCTGCCAGTCGGGTTCGGCGGCGCCGTCCGCCCACACCTTGGCGCTCAGCGTGGTCGGGGCGGTGCCGGTCACCCGCAGGCGCAGCCGCAGCGGCGTGCCGGGCGTGTACGTCAGGCCCGAGATGGTCTGCTCGGAGCCGATGACGGTCTCGCTGTTGCTGGCGTTCGTGCGGCTGATCTGCAACGAGACCACCCCGGACGGCCGCAGCCGGACCCGCGCCCGGTAGTCGCCCGCGCCGGAGACGCGGCGCCCGGCCAGCCAGAGGTAGACGCCGTTGCCGGTGCCCTCCTTGTCGACCGACAGCTTGACGGTGGCGTCGGTGCCGGCGGCGGACACGCTGTTCAGGTAGGCGCCCATGGCCGCGCCGGCGGTGGCGAGGTTCATGCGCCCGGCGCCGCCGCTGACCGACAGGCCGCTGACCGTGCCGACGCCCGTCCAGGCCCCGCCGACGTCTGCGGTGCCGAAACCGCCGCTGACGGTGCGGTCGAAGGCGTCCGAGGCGACCGTCTGGGAGCGTGCGGTGACGGTGCGCTCGGCCTCGTCGGTGGCGCCGTCGTCGTCGGTGACGGTGAGCTTGACGGTGTGCTCACCGGGGGTGGTGAAGGTGTGCGAGGCGTTGGCGCCGGTGCCGGTCGTCCCGTCGCCGAAGTCCCAGGAGTACTGGGCGATCGTGCCGTCGGCGTCGGTGGAGCCGCTGGCGTCGAACGTGCAGGTCAGCCACTCGCAGTCGGCGGTGAAGGAGGCCGTGGGCGGCTGGTTGGGCACGACCGTGCCGTCGCCGACGCCGTGGTGCTCGGCGACCTCCTCGGCGGTCAGCGCCCGCGGGTACACCGCCACCTCGTCGAGGGTGCCGGCGAGGAAGTTGCTCGTCGGCCGGTTCGGCCAGGAGCCGAGGTTGTCCCCGCCGACGCGCCAGTACCCGGAGTTCTTCTCGCCGTTCTTGGCGTCGGCGTCGGCGTCGACCTGCGCACCGTCCACGTACAGCCGGATGCCGGAGGACGAGTCCAGCGTGGCGACGACGTGGTGCCAGCTCCCGTCGTTGAGGCCGGTGCCGCTCTGGATCGTCACCACGGACGACGCCGGCTTGACCCCGAACACGACGCGGCCGTCGTTGGTCATGTACAGGTGCCGGTCGTAGACCGTGCTGGTGCCGCTGCTGCGGTTGCCGTAGCCGATGATCTTCCCGCCGGAGCGGCTGGTGGTCTTGACCCACGCCTCCAGGGTGAAGTTGTCGGGCGCGGCCACGGCGGCCGTGCTGGACGTGCCGGACGACGTGCCGCTGAACGTCATCGCCTTGTCGGTGTCGTCCTTGATGGCCCCCGCCTGGCCGCGCGTGACCCCGGACTGGAGCGTCAGGTCGTACGGGCCGGTGTGGTCGTAGGCGGGGCCGCTGCCGCTGTCGCCCAGGCGCCAGTGGTCGGCCGCCCCGTCGTCGGCGATCATCTTGGCGTACGCGCTGGGCGTCGCGGACACGGCCGTCACCGAGTTGGACGCGTCACTGGTGACGGCGTTGCCGAACGGGTCCTTCACCCGGACCTTGTACGTGTGCGACCCCGACGGCGGGGCGGAGTCGGTGAACGCCGCGTCCGGCATGTTCCAGAACGTGGACGCCTTGGTGACGCGGCCGATCGGCGTGGTGTCGTCGTCGCGCAGCACCTCGTAGGTGAGGTTGTTGTTGTCCATGTCCCAGGTCGTCTTCCAGGACACGCGGATGCGCCCGTCGGGCAGCGCGGTCGCCTTGGGGGTGCCGAGGTCGGAGGCCTCGGGGCCCGTCTCGTTGGGGGCCTTGTCCTTGACGGCGAACCGCACGAGGCCCTGCTGCGCGACGCCGTTGACACGGGGGAACTCGCCGCCCATGGCGACGTACTCGGAGTTGCCCGTCACCGCCCACGCGGCCTGGTACTGGCCGGTGAACGAACCCATCGCCAGCGTCGGGAACCAGTGCAGCAGGCTCGGCACGGGCTGCCCGGAGTAGTTGCTGCCCGACCCGGGGGAGGCCTGGTCGGTGCCGGTGGGGTAGCTGGTCTCGGCCAGGGCGCGGTGCCACGTCGTCGGGCTGGTCTCGGGGAACGCGCCCAGCGAGGAGCAGTCGTGCGCGTGCGACACGCTGTAGACCGCCTGGCCCTGGGCGAAGATGCCGTAGGTGGCGCCGTAGCAGTTGTCGAGCCACACCAGGTCGCCGTTCTCGGCCTTGGCGGCGAACCGGCCGTCGAACCAGTGCCATCCCTCGCCGTTGGCCGAGCCGTACACCGTGTCACCCGACACGTACAGGTCGGTCACGTACGAGTAGCTGCTTCCCGACTTCGTGGGGATGGGGCGGCTGGTCCAGGTGGCGGTCGCGCCGGTCGTGGCGTCCACGGCGCCGATGCCGACCTGCGTCGCGCCGTTGAGCTTCTGGAAGCGGCCGCCGATGATGACGCGCTGGTCGCCCGGCGCCATGGCCATGGCGAACACCTCGTCGTCGTCGGCGGTGGGCTTCCAGGTGTCGATGTTCGAGCCGTCCGACGCCTTCACCGCCGCCAGGCGCGTGCGGGACTTGCCGTTGACGTTGAAGAAGTTGCCGCCGAAGTAGACGGTCGAGTTGGTCGCGGCGATCGCGCGGACCTTGGCCGACACCGTCGGGGCGAAGTCTTCGACCAGGTCGCCGGTGGCGGTGTCGAAGGCCGCCAGCCGCGACCGCGGCTGCCCGTCCACCGTGGTGAACTCGCCGCCCACGTAGACCCGCTTGCCGTCCGGGGACGCGACGATGCGCAGGCCCTGGCCGTTGAGCGAGTGCTGGAACGAGGCGACCCGCTCGCCGGTGCGGATGTCGAACGCGAAGATGTTCTGCGCATCGACCTCCTGCGAGCTTCCGGCCGCCGTGCCCGGGGGACGCGCCTTGGCGAAGTTGCCCGTCGCGTAGACGGTGTTGCCGACCGTCGTCATGCTCCACACCACGCCGTCCACCTGCCAGGTGGGCAGCGGATCCACGCTTACCGTCGCGGGCGTTCCCTCGGGCGGCGCCGTGTCGGCGGCCGCCGGAACGCCGGCGACCGCCGTCGACGCGAGGAGCCCCGCGGTCGCGACGGCCGCAACGCGGCGCAGGAGACTTCTCATTGGACGCAACCCCTAGTCGTTCTGCTCCGGGGCTCGTTCCGCCCCGTGGTACCGCCGGCTCGGAAATCCCGGTCAGTTGCCATAAGTCGGCTGTTCATCATTGCCGCTCTTTTACACTGTTGGCCAGTCCAGGGGATCAACTCCGCGTCAGCACGCCCGCTCCACTGGCCGGCGTCCGTGCCCCCGATCCGCGATGCCCGAGGAGATAGCCGCATGCCCCGTTCGGTTACGCGCTCGTCCCGGCCGGTCCGGCAGGCGCGCCGCGTGGCCGGTTCCGGCCTGACGCTCATCCTGGCGTTCGCGCTGGCCGTGACCGGATGCTCCAGCGACGACAAGGACAAGGCCGACAAGGCCGGATCGCCGCCGCCGTCGCCCAGCCAGCAGTCCGAGTCGGAGGCCAACGCCGCGCCCGGCGCGAAGAGCATGCGCCTGTCGCAGGGCCTGCGCAAGCCGGTGACCTACGACGACAAGATCACCGTGCAGGTCACCGCGATCCGCAAGGTGCGCAACAGCAAGACCGGGCCGGGCGAGATCACCGGCCGCACCCTGACCATCTTCACACTGCGCTTCACCAACGGCTCGTCGCGCCCGCTGGACCTCAACCAGGTGCGGGTCGTGGCGCGCTACGGGGCGAAGGGCACGCAGGCCAGCCCGACCTCGTACGCCAACCTCAACGACTTCTACGGGTCGGTGGCGCCGGGCAAGAGCAGGTCGGCGTCCTACGCCTTCGACCTGCCCAGCTCCGGCTACGGCAAGGTCACGCTGGGCGTGAAGTTCAGCGAGACGCACAAGGTGGCCGTGTTTACGGGGGCCATAGAAGCCTGACCAGGCCGTAATGGTCGCCTTCCGGTAGCGGTCACAGCCGCCTCGATCGTCCCACCGACCGGCTAGGGTTCGCGCTATGACCGGCAGCAGCACCCGCAGGACGTGGATCATCAGGGCGGCGGCCCTGCCGGCGGTCGCCGCCGTGGCCGTCCTGGGCTGGCTGGTGCCGCGCGGCGAGCAGCCCGCCCAGAAGGTCGCCAACACCGCCGGCGCCGCCCAGGTCGGCAGCACCCGGTACCCGGCGCCCGACGGCGCCCTGTACGTCGCGCCGTCCGGCAGCGACTCGGCATCCGGCGCGCGCGGCGCGCCGCTGCGCACCGTCGGCGCGGCCATCCGCCGGGCGCGCTCGGGCGCCACCATCGTGCTGCGCGGCGGCACCTACCACGAGTCGGTCACCATCCCGGCCGGCAAGAGGCTGACCCTGCAGGCCTACCCGGGCGAGGCGGTCTGGTTCGACGGCAGCTCCCCCGTGTCCGGCTGGGTCAAGCGCAACGGCGTGTGGGCCGTCGACGGCTGGACGGCCCGGTTCGACTCCTCGCCCAGCTACACCAAGGGCGCCGCGCCCAGCCGCGACGACGACTTCCGCTTCGTCGACCCGGCCCACCCCATGGCCGCCCACCCCGACCAGGTGTGGATCGACGGCGTCGCGCAACGGCAGGTCGAGTCGCGTGCCAAGGTGAGAAGCGGCACCTTCTACGTCGACGAGAACGCGCGGCGGCTGTACCTCGGCACCGACCCGCGCGGGCGGGCCGTGCGCGCCAGCACCCTCGCCGAGGGCATCACCGTGCGCGGCGCCGGGTCCGCGCTGCGCGGCATCGGAGTGCGCCGCTACGCCACCTCGATCCCCCAGCTCGGCATGGTGAAGGTCGCCGCGCCGAACGTCACCGTCGAGAATGTGGCGATCACCGACTCGGCCACCACCGGCCTGAGCGTGCTGGCCGCGCACGCCCGCATCCGCCGCGTCACCGCGACCCGCAACGGCATGCTCGGGGTGCACGCCAACCAGGCCGACGACCTGCGGCTGGAGGCGGTGCGCGCGGCCACCAACAACACCGAGCACTTCAAGCCGGCCCCGGTGGCCGGCGGCGTCAAGATCACCCGCTCCCGCAAGGTGGCGCTGGTCGGCGGCGCCGCCGTCGGCAACCGCGGCAAGGGCCTGTGGCTCGATGAGTCGGTGTACGACATCACCGTCACCGGCAACCGCGTCGCCCGCAACAGCGACCACGGCATCTCCATCGAGCTGAGCGCCAAGGCGGTGGTCGCCGACAACGTCGTCGTCGGCAACGGCGGCGACGGGCTGCGGCTCAACGACAGCGGCGACGCGCAGATCTGGAACAACACCCTGACCGGCAACGGCCGCACCGTCCACCTGGTGCAGGACGGCCGGCGCGCCACCGACCTGTCCACCCCCGGCCACGACCCGCGGCAGAAGCTGCCCGACCCGACCGTGCCGTGGCTGGTGCAGGACATCACGCTGAGCAACAACGTCCTCGCCGACGCCCGCTCGGGCGCGCCGTGCCTGCTGTGCGTGCAGGACCACTCCGGACGTCCGCGCAGCGCCGAGCAGATGCGCATCACCGCCAACGGCAACGTCTACGTCCGCCCCGGCCGCGGCAACCCGTTCTTCCTGATCGTCTGGCAGCGCGCGGGCAACGCCGCCACCTACGCGACCCTCGACGCCTTCCGGGCCCAGACCGGCCAGGAGAAGAAGGGCCTGGCCATCGACGACCCCGACGCCGCCGCCCCCGACGGCCGGCTCGCCTCGCCGCCGAAGGGCCGCGCCCGGCCCACTCCCCTCCCCCTGCCGAACCGCATAGCCAAGCTCGTCGAACGCCACGCCGGCACCCGCCACACCGGCGCCTGGAGCCTCTCCACCCCTAACTGAGCCCCCGCACCCCGTCACGCGCAGCTGCGTGCGGGCGTGCGGCGACTGCGCGCAGCCGACCGCCGCCCCTGCCGCACCGGTTGGCCGTGAGGTCGGTCACGTTGAGCTCCGCGGACCACGCGGCACGTGTGCACGGCGGAAGCATCCGTTGGGGCATGGGTGCGCGTACACCTGGGCGGGGTGCGGGCGGTCATATTCTGTGGGGCGATTCGTTTTCGGGAGCGGCCGTTGAAGCTTGCCAAGGTGTCCCTCCTGCCGCGCCGGCGGCAGCGGGCTGTCGTGCCCAGCGCGGGCTGGTGGGTCGTCGTGCTGCCGCTCGCGCTGATGCTGTCCAGCGACTACAAGCTGCGCAGCCGCGATGTCGACCAGGCGGTCAGCGGCAGCGCCGACCTGACCGTGCTGGTCGAGATCGCGATCTACGGGGGCGCGGCGCTGTACCTGCACTACCGGTTCCGGCTGCGGCCCCCGGCGCGGCGGCCCACCGGGCTGCTGCTGGCCGCGTGGGCCTTCGCCGGATATGTGGCGCTGACGGCGCTGTGGTCGCCGTACCCGGCGCTCGGCGTGGTGCGCGGCGTGCAGCTGCTCATCACCATGACGGTGATCTACACGGTCGCGACGCGCGCGCAGCCGCGGGACCTGCACCGGCTGGCGCACACCTTCATCGTGATCGTGCTGCTGTCGGTGGTCATCGGCGTGGTGCATCCGTTCCCGCGCACCGCGCACACCCAGGACCGCTTCAACTGGCTGTACGTGCACCCCGTCATCGCGGGCGTGTACCTGGCCGTGGCGGTGCTGCTGGTCATCAGCTACCTGGTGCGCCGCGAGCGGCCCGAACACCGGCTCTGGCCTCCCGTGGTCTACCTGGGGGCGCTGGCGGTGCTGTCCGGGGCGCTGGTGGCCACCGGCACCCGGGGCGCGGCACTGGGGTGCGCGGCGGGGCTCATCGTCCTGCTGGCCACGGCGCGGGGCCCGCACGGCCGGGCCGACGTCATCGTGCTCGGCGCCGCCGTGGCGGTGCTGGCGGTGCTGGCGTTCTCCGACGCCATCATGGCGTTCGTGGCGCGCGGCGAGACCACCGACAAGCTGCTGTCCCTCAATTCGCGCACCGACCTGTGGGAGCTGGCGATGAGCGCCTACGCCGAGGAGCCGGTGTTCGGCCGCGGGCTGGGCGCCTCCCGGGGGCTGTTCCTGGACGACATCGGCCTGGGCGGCGGCCATAACGCGTTCATCAACGCGCTGGTCGACAACGGCGCGGTCGGCGCCGCGATATTCGCCGTGCTGCTGGTGGTCCTCGGCTTCGTGCTGCTGCTTCTGTGCCGGTACCGCCCGCTGCGGCCCGACGCGGGGCTGCTGCTGGGCCTGCTGGGGTGCTTCCTGGTCGACAGCATGACCACCGAGGGCCTGGCCACCCCGGCCAACGTGTCGGGCATCTGGTTGCTGATCATGGTGGCGTGGACGGAGACGCTGCGCCGTCAGGCCCGGGTGCTGGACGCCCCGCCACCGGCGGATGCGGCCCCGGCGGACGCTGTCCCGCCGACGGTGGCCGAACCCGAGCATGCGACGGCCGCCCGGTGAGGGTTGTGGCATTCTTTCGCGTGTGGAACCACTCGGCATCAAAGGCGCGTTCTCGTTCACTCCGAAGGTCCACGGCGACCACCGGGGGTCCTTCCACGAGTGGTTCCGGGCGGACGAACTGCGCGGCCACATCGGGCACGAGCTGAACCTCGCCCAGGCCAACTGCTCGGTCTCCGCCAAGGGCGTGCTGCGCGGCGTGCACTTCGCCGACGTCCCGCCCGGGCAGGCCAAGTACGTCACCTGCCTGCGCGGCGCGATCCTGGACGTGGTGGTGGACCTGCGCGTCGGCTCCCCCGACTTCGGCCGCTGGGAGGCCGTCCGGCTGGACGACCGGACCCGCCGGTGCCTCTACATCGCCGAGGGGCTCGGGCACGCGTTCATGGCGCTCACCGACGACGCCACCGTCGTCTACCTGTGCTCCCAGCCGTACGCGCCGCAGCGCGAGCACGGCGTGCACCCGCTCGACCCCGACCTCGGCATCGCCTGGCCGCAGGACGTCGAGCCGGTGCTGTCGGCCAAGGACGCGGCCGCGCCGAGCCTGGCCGACGCGCAGAAGACCGGCCTGCTGCCCGACTACCAGGCCTGCCTGGACTACTACGCCGAGCTCGGCCTGCCGGCCTGACGGGCGCCGCGGTCAGCGCAGCTCGGGCCAGGCGGCGTGCAGCGCCTCGCGCCAGTGGCGCATGGGCGCCAGGCCCGCCTCCGCCCAGCGGGCGTGGCCGAGGACGCTGTAGGCGGGACGCGGCGCGGGCCGCGGGAACCGGTCGGTCGTGGTCGGCCGGACGCGGTCCGGGTCGAGCCCGAGCAGGGCGAACACCTCGCGGGCCAGGCCGTACCAGGTGGTCTGCCCCGCGTTGGTGCCGTGGTAGATGCCCGGGGGCGCGTCCGACGACGCCAGAGCGATGATCTGCTCGGCCAGGTCGCCCGTCCAGGTCGGCTGGCCGTGCTGGTCGTCGACCACCTCGACGGTGTCGCGTTCGGCGGCCAGGCGCATCATGGTGCGGACGAAGCTGGCCCCGTGCGCCCCGTACAGCCACGCCGTGCGCACCACGTAGCCGCGTCCGGTGCCGAGGACGGCCCGCTCCCCCACGAGCTTGGTGCGGCCGTAGGCGCTGACGGGCGCCGGGGCGGCGTCCTCGGGGTACGGGCGGTCGCAGCGGCCGTCGAAGACGTAGTCGGTGGAGATCTGCACCAGCGTGGCGCCGACGTCCGCGCACGCGTCGGCCAGGGCGCCCACGGCGGTGCCGTTGACGGCCAGCGCGGCGTCCTCGTGCGTCTCGGCGTCGTCCACTGCCGTCCAGGCGGCGCAGTTGACCACCGTGGCCGGGCGGTGGTCGCGCAACGCCCGCCGGACGGCGTCCGGCGCGCACACGTCGAGATCGGCGCGGGTCAGGGCGGCCACCTCGTGGCCGTGCGCGCGCAGGCGGTGCACCAGGTCGGTGCCGAGCATGCCGCCGGCGCCGATGACCAGCCAGCTCACCCGGCGTCCTCCGCGCGCTTCTTCAGCGGCTCCCACCACGCCCGGTTGCCGGCGTACCAGCGGATGGTCTCGGCGATGCCGTCGTCGAACGAGATGCGGGGCGCGTAGCCGAGACGGCGCAGCTTGGCGTCCGACAGCGAGTAGCGGCGGTCGTGGCCCTTGCGGTCGGGGACGTGCTCCACCCGGCTCCAGTCGGCGCCCAGCGCGTCCAGCAGCCGCCGGGTGAGCTCCAGGTTGGTCAGCTCGGCGGTGCCCGCGATGTGGTAGACCTCGCCGGGCTCGCCGCGCTCGGCGACCGTCTGGATGCCGCGGCAGTGATCGGACACGTGGATCCAGTCGCGCACGTTGCCGCCGTCGCCGTACAGCGGGACGGTGCGGCCGTCCATCAGGTTGGTGACGAACAGCGGGATGACCTTCTCGGGGTACTGGTAGGGCCCGTAGTTGTTGCCGCAGCGGGTGATGCTGACCGGCAGGCCGTGGGTGCGCGCGTACGCCCGGGCGATCATGTCGCCGCCGGCCTTGGCCGCCGAGTACGGGGAGTTGGGCGCCAGCGGGGCGTCCTCGTCCCAGGACCCGGTGTCGATGCTGCCGTACACCTCGTCGGTGGATATCTGCACCACGCGCGGCACGCCCGCGTCCAGGCACGCCTGCATGAGGGTCTGCACGCCCAGCACGTTGGTGCGCACGAACTCGCCCGCGCTGGCGATGGACCGGTCGACGTGCGACTCGGCGGCGAAGTTGAGCACCACATCGTGCCCCGGCACGACCTCGGCGAGCAGTTCGGCGTCGCAGATGTCGCCGTGCACGAACGTGTAGCGGCCCTCGACCGGTTCGAGGTTGGCCAGGTTGCCCGCGTAGGTGAGCTTGTCCAGCACGGTCACCTCGGCGTCCGCCCACGCCGGGTAGCCGCCCGACACCAGCTCGCGGACGTAGTGCGACCCGATGAACCCGGCTCCGCCGGTGACCAGTATCCGCCGGGCCCTCATTTGCTGATCTGCACTTTGCTGTGGTCCCCCAGGACGAGACGGTGTGCCCTCGGCACGGACGGAGCGGGCGTGACCCGTGCCTGCCTTCCGATGAGCGAGACCTCGATGCGTCCCACCCCGTCAATGGACGCGCCGCGCAGCACGATGGAGTACTCGATCTCGCTGTCGATCACCGTGCAGTCGCGGTCGATGGAGGTGAACGGGCCGATGTAGGAGTCGCGGACGACCGCGCCGGGGCCGATGATGGCGGGGCCGACGATGCGCGAGCCGGTGATGCGCGCGCCCTCCTCGACCACCACCCGGCCGATCAGCTCGCTGGCGGAATCCACCTCCCCGGCCACCGACGGCTCCAGGCCCTCCAGCACCAGCCGGTTGACCTCCAGCATGTCGGCGACGTTGCCGGTGTCCTTCCAGTAGCCGGACACCATCGTGGACTCCACCCGGTGCCCCTGGTCGATCAGCCACTGGATGGTGTCGGTGATCTCCAGCTCGCCGCGCCGGGACGGTTTGAGCCGCCGCACGGCCTCGTGCACGGCCGGGCCGAACAGGTACACCCCGACCAGGGCGAGGTCGCTCTTGGGCCGCTCGGGCTTCTCCTCCAGCGCGACCACGCGGCCGGTGCCGTCGAGCTCGGCGACGCCGAACGCGCGCGGGTCGGACACCTTGGCGAGCATGATCTGGGCGTGCGGGCGCTCCTGGCGGAACCGCTCCACCAGGTCGTTGATGCCGCCGACGATGAAGTTGTCGCCGAGGTACATGACGAAGTCGTCGTCGCCGAGGAAGTCCCGGGCGATCAGCACCGCGTGCGCCAGCCCGCGCGGGGCGTCCTGCCGCAGGTAGGTCACCCGCACGCCGAACCGCGACCCGTCGCCGACCGCCTTTTTGATCTCGGCCTCGGTGTCGCCGACCACCACGCCGACGTCGCGGATGCCGGCGTCGGCGATGGCCTCCAGGCCGTAGAACAGCACCGGCTTGTTGGCGACCGGCACCAGCTGCTTGGCGAAGCTGTAGGTGATCGGCCGCAGGCGCGAACCGGACCCGCCCGCCAGGACGAGTGCCTTCACCGGGCGCTCCAGGCGGCCGGTGACGGGGGGAGGAAGGGCTTCACTGCGACTCCAGCGCGGCCAGGGACGTCAGGGACGTCGGTGACGTGGACCTGAACTCGACATTACCGGGATCTGACATGCCGGGACCCCGGCCGTCCACCTTCGGACGGGCCGGGGCCGCTGCGGCGCGGGGTCAGGACGCGCCGGTGATCATGCCTGCCGCGACGGTGTTGTTGGTGGCCTCGTCGATCAGCACGAACCCGCCGGTCAGCCGGTTGCGCGCGTACTCGTCGATGAACAGCGGCTGGGTGACGCGCAGGCTGACCCGGCCGATCTCGTTCAGCCCGAGCGCGCCGGCCTGCTCGTCGCGGTGCAGCGTGTTGACGTCCAGCCGGTAGTGCAGGTCCTTCACCAGCGCCTTGGCGGTGCGGGTGGTGTGCTTGATCAGCAGCTTGGTGCGGGGGGTGAGCTGCCGCTCCGGGGTCATCCAGCACACCATCGCCTCCAGATCCTGGGCGACCTGAGGCCGGTTGTTCGGGCGGGCGATCATGTCGCCGCGGGAGATGTCGATGTCGTCGGCCAGCCGCAGCGTCACCGACATCGGCGCGAACGCCTCCGACACCGGCCCGTTCGGCCCGTCGATGTGGGTGATGGTGGTGGTGAGCCCGGACGGCAGGTGCACCACCTCGTCGCCCGGCTTGAGCACGCCGCCCGCGACCTGCCCGGCGTAGCCGCGGTAGTCGTGCAGCTCCGGGTCGGTGCTGGCGTGCGGCCGGATCACGTACTGCACCGGGAACCGCACGTCGATCAGGTTGCGGTCGGAGGCGATGTGCACGTGCTCCAGGTGGTGCAGCAGCGACGTGCCCTCGTACCACGGCATGTTCACCGACCGCTGCACCACGTTGTCGCCGTGCAGCGCCGAGATCGGAATGAAGGTCAGGTCGGCGACCTCCAGCTTGGCGGCGAACGCGGTGAACTCGTCCACGATCGACTCGAACACCGCCTGGTCGTAGCCGACCAGGTCCATCTTGTTGACCGCCACCACCAGGTGCGGCACCTTGAGCAGCGTCGCCAGGAACGCGTGCCGGCGGGACTGCTCCAGGATGCCCTTGCGCGCGTCCACCAGGATGATCGCCAGGTCGGCGGTGGACGCCCCGGTCACCATGTTGCGGGTGTACTGGATGTGGCCCGGCGTGTCGGCGATGATGAACTTGCGGCGCGGGGTGGCGAAGTAGCGGTACGCCACGTCGATGGTGATGCCCTGCTCGCGCTCGGCGCGCAGCCCGTCGGTCAGCAGGGCCAGGTTGGTCTGCTCCTCGCCGCGGTCGGCGCTGGTGCGCTCCACCGCCTCCAGCTGGTCTTCGAAGATCGACTTGGAGTCGTACAGCAGCCGCCCGATCAGCGTGGACTTGCCGTCGTCCACGGACCCGGCGGTGGCGAACCGCAGCATGTCCATCGTCTTGCCCTGGGACGCGTCCTGGGCGGTGTCGGCGGCGGCCATCAGAAGTAGCCCTCCTTCTTGCGGTCCTCCATCGCGGCCTCGCTGGTGCGGTCGTCGGCGCGGGTCTGCCCCCGCTCGGTGATCCTCGTCGCGGCGATCTCCTCGATCACCTCGTCCAGCGTGGTCGCGGTCGACTTGACCGCCCCCGTGCAGGACATGTCGCCCACCGTGCGGTACCGCACCATCGCCTCGAACACCGGCTCGTCGTCGCCCCGGTTGGCGTACGGGTTGTCGTCCAGCAGCAGCCCGTCGCGTTCGAACACGCGCCGGGTATGCGCGAAGTAGATGGACGGGATTTCCAGGCCCTCGCGGCGGATGTAGTCCCAAACGTCCAATTCTGTCCAGTTGGACAGGGGGAACACCCGCACGTGCTCGCCCGGCCGGATCCGCGTGTTGTACAGGTTCCACAGCTCGGGCCGCTGGTTCTTGGGGTCCCACTGGCCGAACTCGTCGCGGAACGACACCACCCGCTCCTTGGCGCGCGCCTTCTCCTCGTCGCGGCGGGCGCCGCCGAACGCGGCGTCGAAGCGGTGCTCCTCGATGGCGTCCAGCAGGGTGGTGGTCTGCAGCCGGTTGCGGGACGCCCAGCGGCCGGTCTCCTCCACCACGCGGCCCTTGTCGATCGACTCCTGGACGGACGCGACGACCAGCCGCACCCCCACCTCGGCCACCCGCCGGTCGCGGAACTCCAGCACCTCGGGGAAGTTGTGACCGGTGTCGACGTGCATCACCGGGAACGGGATCGGTGCAGGCCAGAAGGCCTTGTGGGCAAGGTGCAGCATCACGATGCTGTCCTTGCCCCCCGAGAACAGCAGCACCGGTCGTTCGAACTCGGCCGCCACCTCTCGGATGATGTGAATCGACTCCGCCTCAAGGACGTCCAGCTGAGACAGCAGATAATCGCAGCGCTGCATGGTCTGGGGTTCTCTCCACGCTCTCTGGCAGATGCACCGGTGGCCGGGATGGCGCCGTCCCCGCGGGTCGGGGGCGGGCGGTCCGGCCGGCTCAGCCCGGCAGGGCCGCGCCCACGTCCCGGATGCCGGTCAGCAGCATCGATGCCGACACGGGGTGACAGACAAGGATATCCGGCAGCCGGGAGTCCTTCTGGTTGTAGCGGGGCGGGGTGCCGTCGACGCGGGACACGTGGGCGCCCGCGGCCAGCGCCACGGCGGCCGGTGCGGCCGAGTCCCATTCGTACTGCCCGCCCGCGTGCACGTAGACGTCGACCTCGCCGAGCAGCACCGCGGCGATCTTCGCCCCGGCCGAGCCGATGGGCACCGGCTCGACCTCCAAGGAGAGGCGCTCGACCAGCGCGTCGAGGAACTTGGGCGGGCGGGTGCGGCTGACCGCGATGCGCAGCCGCCCGGGAGCGGGCTCGGGGGTGCGCAGCGGGCGGTCGGGCGCGCCGTCCCACGGGCTGACGAGTGCGCCGCCGGGCGAGGTGCGGAGCGTCACACCCCGCGCGGGCAGCGCGACCGCTCCCGCGACGAGCTCGCCGGCCCGCCACAGCGCCACGTGGACGGCCCAGTCGGTGCGGCCCTGCTCGCCGAACTCGCGGGTGCCGTCGAGCGGGTCGACGATCCACACCCGGTCGGCGTCCAACCGCGCCAGGTCGTCCTTGCCCTCCTCCGACAGGACGGCGTCGGCGGGGCGGCGCTCGGCCAGCGCGGCCGTCAGGAACTCGTGGGAGCGCAGGTCACCGGCCTTCTTCAGGGCGTCGACGTCAGCGAACCCGACCTCCTGGCGCACCTCCAGCAGCAGGCGCCCGGCGTCTCGGGCCAGCCCTGCCGCCAGCGCGTGGTCATCCTGCGGGCTCTGCGTCATCACTCGGCCATTTCCTGCTCGCCTGATCGCTCGGGTCTCCATTGTCGCCTACCCCGCCTGTCCAACCCGCGCCCGGGGTGGCGCGTCCTCTTCCGGACGCCTCCCGGGCCCAGGCGGGCGCCTGTGGGCGGCCTAGTAGGCGCCGGAGCCGCGGACCACGGCCGACCAGGTCTTCCAGAGGATGAGCAGATCGAGGGCGAGCGACCAGTTGTCCACATAGCGCAGGTCGAGCCGGACCGACTCCTCCCAGGACAGGTCCGAGCGCCCGCTCACCTGCCACAGCCCGGTCAGGCCCGGCTTGACGGCCAGCCGCCGGTACACGTCGCCGCCGTAGCGGGCGACCTCCTCCGGCAGCGGCGGCCGCGGCCCGACCAGCGACATGTCGCCGCGCAACACGTTGACCAGCTGCGGCAGCTCGTCCAGCGAGTAGCGGCGCAGCCGGCGGCCGATCGGGGTGATCCGCGGATCCTTCCGGATCTTGAACAGCACCCCGTCGTGCTCGTTGTGCACCAGCAGCTCGGTCTTGCGGGCCTCGGCGTCGACCACCATCGTGCGGAACTTCAGCACGGTGAACTCGCGGCCGTCGCGGCCCACCCGGGTCTGCTTGAACAGCACCGGCCCCTTGCTGGTCAGCTTGATCAGCAGGGCGACGGTCAGCAGCAGCGGGCTGAGCAGCACCAGCCCGACCAGCGCCACCACCCGGTCGAACAGGTCCTTGACGACCTGGCGGCCGCCGTCCAGCTCGGGATGCTCCACGTGCAGCAGCGGCAGCCCGGACACCGGGCGGATGGAGATGCGCGGCCCGGTCACGTCCATCAGCGCGGGCGCCACGACCAGCTCCACGTCGTCGCGTTCGAGCTGCCAGGCCAGGCGGCGCAGCGCCACCCCGTCCATCTCCGGGCAGGCCAGCACCGCCACCGAGTCGGCGCCCGCCCGCTCCACGACGGCCGCCGCCTCTCGGAAGTCGCCCAGCACGGGGACGCCCTCCACTTCGGTGACCGCGTCCTCGCCCTCGACCAGCGCGGGCGGCAGGCACACCGCGACGATGTCCATGCCGTGGTAGCGCTTCTGCCGCAGCAGCCGGATCAGGTCGGCGACGGACGTGCGGTGCCCCACGGCGACGACGCGCCGCATGCACTCGCCCTCCCAGCGCCGCCGGTGCAGCCACTTGCGCAGCCGGTAGCGCGCGACCAGGCCGAGGAAGGTGCCGAGCGGCAGCGCCATCACCACATAGCCGCGGGCCACCTCCGTCTTGGTGGCGTAGGCGACGATCGCCACGGTGGCGGTGAGGATGAACCCCGCGCGCAGCACGCGGTGGAACTCCTCGTAGCCGACGCCGATGTAACGGGGCTGGTAGGCGCGGCACAGCGCCAGGATCGGCAGCCACGCCAGCGGCAGGGCGACGGTCAGCGCGACGTACGGCAGGGTGAACTCGCCCGGCATGCCGGGGAAGCGCAGCACGAACGCGATCGCGCCGGCGGTGAGCATGCTGAGGAAGTCCAGGGTGAGCGCACGTCGGCGGTAGGAGCTCGTCCAGTTGACGGGATGCCCCTGCCGCGGCCCGTCCTTCTCGGACGCGTCCGTTGCCTGGACCCTGTCAACGACGGCCATAGACGTCTCACCACCCCTGCCACATGCGCCCCGTAAGACGAGGTCCATCTCGGAGACGGCTGAACGGCCTTTGAGGTTCACATGTGTGCGAACCCCGGATGGCCGCATCTTAGGGGCGCTTCACCCCACGGGGCTCGCAAAACGGGCGGTCAGCCGCGGTTTTGTTACCCAAGCTAAAGGATCGGCTCACCGCGGGGGCCCAAATAGATCACCTTTCGGAGGCCACTCCCGGACCGACCCGTTTGATCAAGACGCGTGGAAAACGTTCTGGGCCGCGCCGAGCCCCCGGGTGAGCAACGCCTCGACCGCGTCGGCGGCGCGCTCCACGTGCAGGTCCAGTTCCTTGCGCTCGGCGGCCGAGAAATCCTTGAGGACGAACGCGGCCGGGTCCATGCGGCCAGGGGGACGCCCCACGCCGAAGCGGACCCTCAGGTAATTCTTATCGCCCAGCGACTTGGTGATCGACCGCAACCCGTTGTGGCCATTGTCACCGCCGCCCTGCTTGAGCCGTATCGCACCGTAAGGGATGTCCAGCTCGTCGTGCACGATAACGACGCGTTCGACGGGCACCTTGAAGAAGTCGCGCAGCCCTTTCACCGGGCCGCCCGAGTCGTTCATGTAACTGCGGGGCTTGGCCAGGACGACGCGCTCGCCCGCCAGGCGCCCCTCGACCACCTCGGCGCGCCCCCGGTGCGCCTTGAACCGGCCGCCGACCCGCCCGGCCAGCGCGTCCAGCACCAAGAACCCGGCGTTGTGCCGGTTGCCCGCGTACGACGGCCCCGGGTTGCCCAGGCCGACCACGAGCCACGGCTCGGCGCTCACCACCGCACCTCCCCAGTGCGCGCTGTCCGAATCGACACGCCCGAATCGACACGCCTGACGGCCCCCGCCGGTCCGCACCGGCGGGGGCCGTCGACGGTCTCGTGCCGCGCGCGGCGACGCGCGCCCGGCGGATGACTGCTCGGCCTGCGGTTACTCGGCCGACGCAGCGGCGGGCGCGGCCTCCGCCTCGGCCTCCTCGGCCGCGGCCTCGGCGGCCGGGGCGGTGGACACGGAGGCGTCGCTGATCTGCAGGATCAGCGTCTCCTCGTCGGTGGCCAGCGACACCCCGGTCGGCAGCTTCAGGTCCTTGGCCAGGACCTGCGTGTCCACCGCCAGGCCGGTGACGTCGACCTCCACGGCCTCGGGGATGTGCGTGGCCTCGGCCTCCACGGCCAGCTGCACGACCTCCTGCGCCACCCGGCCGCCGGCCACGACGTCGCCGACGACGTTCACCGGGATCTCGACGGTGACCTTCTCACCGCGCGAGACCAGCAGCAGGTCGACATGCTCCAGGAACCCCTTGATCGGGTCCCGCTGCACGTCCTTGGGCAGGGCCAGCTCGCTGCCGCCGTTGAGACCCTCGATGCGCAGCAGCACGTTGGGGGTCTTGAGCGCGAGCATCAGCTCGTGCCCGGGCAGCGAGATGTGCTGCGGGGCGGTGCCGTGGCCGTAGAGGACGGCGGGCACCTTGCCGGCCCGGCGGGCCCGCCGTGCGGCCCCCTTACCGAACTCGGTGCGCGGCTCGGCGGCAATGCGTACCTCGGACACGGCGAAAACTCCTCGTTCTTGCGATCCACGGCCGTCCGGTCACGGACGTCCGCTACGGACAAAGCGATCAGGCGGGTGCTCGATGCGTCGGGCGCCTCGAAGACTCTGTGCGTACCCCGGGGAGCGGGTGTCCGACGCGGAGCCGCACTGAACGACCCGGGGCTTACGCAGGTTCCCCGAGTTTAGCCGATGCGCGACCGCCCGAGCGCCCGCAGGGCGCCCGTTGCCCGCCGCGGGTCAGCTGTGGCCGCCGAAGAGGCTGGTCACCGAGCCGTCGCTGAACACCTCGTTGATGGCGCGCGCCACCAGCGGGGCGATGGACAGAACGGTCAGCTTGTCGAACTGCTTCTCCTCCGGGATCGGCAGCGTGTTGGTCAGCACGACCTCGGAGATGCGCGAGTTCTTCAGCCGGTCCACCGCCGGGCCCGACAGCACGCCGTGCGTGGCGGCCACGACGACGCGGGCGGCGCCGTGGTCGAACAGCGCGTCGGCCGCCTTCACGATGGTGCCGCCGGTGTCGATCATGTCGTCCACCACCACGCAGGTGCGGCCCTCCACCTCGCCGACCACGTCGAACACCTTGACCTCGTTGGCCACGTCCGGGTCGCGCTTCTTGTGGATGATCGCCATCGGCACGCCGCCCAGCCGGTCGCTCCACCGCTCGGTCACCCGCACCCGGCCGGCGTCCGGCGCGACCACGGTGACCTGCGACAGGTCCAGCCGCTTCTCGAAGTGCGAGGCGAGCAGGTCCAGTGCGAACAGATGGTCGACGGGGCCGTCGAAGAAGCCCTGGATCTGCGCGGTGTGCAGGTCCACGGTGATCAGGCGGTGCGCGCCGGCGGTCTTGAACAGGTCGGCCATCAGCCGGGCCGAGATCGGCTCGCGGCCGCGGTGCTTCTTGTCCTGCCGGGCGTAGCCGAAGAACGGGGCCACCACGGTGATCCGTTTGGCGGACGCCCGCTTCAGCGCGTCCACCATGATCAGCTGCTCCATGATCCATTGATTGATGGGAGCCGTGTGACTCTGGATCACGAAGGCGTCCGAACCGCGGACCGACTCCAGGAAGCGTACGAACGTCTCACCGTTGGCGAAGTCGTACGCCGAGGTCGGCGTGAGCTCGAGGCCGAGGTTGGCGGCCACTTCCCTGGCCAGGTCCGGGTGGGCTCGGCCGGTGAAGAGCATCAGCTTCTTCTGGCCGCTCGCCATGATCCCACTCACCTCTGACAACTCCCCCTCAATGGATGGTTCTTACGTGGGTGTTGTCCCCACTCCACGCACGCCGAAAGGACCGTTTCGGCGGTTTCGCAGGGCTTTTGATGTCGTTGTGCGTGGGGAGGACCCCCACCCGCCCGCCGACCGGAGGCAATCCGGCCGATGAGCCGTCGCACGCGGGCGCGCGACCGCACGCGCCCGCGCTCCGCCGACAAACCTCCTCGTCGGCCGGCGGACGCTGCCGTCGGCGGGGCGCGCACGCCCCGCCCGTCCGCCGTCCGGACGGCACCGGACGGCGGCTGTCATTCGGCCTGTCGGCCATCACCCGGACTCGCGGCCCTCATCCCGGCCAAGGCGGCCGTCAGCGGGCGTCGCGGCCGTCCTCGTCGACGGCTTCCCGTTCCCTGGCGCGGCGGGCCGCCTCCGCGGCGGGCGTGCCCGCGCGGCGGCGCTCCACCCAGCCCTCGACGTTGCGCTGCCGCCCGCGGGCGACCGCCATCGCCCCCGGCGGCACGTCCTGCACGATCACCGAGCCGGCCGCGGTGTACGCGCCGTCGCCGATGGTGACCGGCGCGACGAGCATGGTGTCGCTGCCGACCCGCGCGTGGTCGCCGACCACGGTGCGGTGCTTGCTGACGCCGTCGTAGTTGACGAACACGGTGCTGGCGCCGATGTTGCTGCCCTGCCCGATCTCGGCGTCGCCGACATAGGTCAGGTGCGGCACCTTCGACCCCTCGCCGACCTGGGCGTTCTTCATCTCGACGTACGTGCCGGCCTTGGCCTTGCGGGCCAGCCGCGTGCCGGGCCGCAGGTAGGCGTAGGGGCCGACCGACGCCTGCGGGCCGATCTCGGCCTCGACGCACACCGCGTTGACGACGGTGGCGTCCGCGCCGACCCGGGTGTCGGTGAGCGTGCAGCCGGGGCCGACCCGCGCGCCCTCGGCGAGGTGGGTGCGGCCGTGCAGCTGGGTGCCCGGCAGGATCTCGGCGTCCGGTTCGATGGTCACGTCCACGTCGATCCACGTGGTGGCCGGGTCGACGATGGTGACCCCGGCCCGCATGTGCGCCTCCAGCAGCCGGTCGTTGAGCTGTCGCCGCGCCTGCGCGAGCTGGACGCGGTCGTTGACGCCCTGCGTCTCCACCCAGTCGGGGGCCAGGTGCGCCCCGGCGCGGTGGCCGTCGCCGCGCAGGATCTCCACGACGTCGGTCAGGTACTCCTCGCCGCCGGCGTTGTCGGTGGTGACCCGCTTGAGCGCGCCGCCCAGCAGCGTCCCGTCGAAGGCGTACATGCCGACGTTGATCTCGCGGATGGCGCGCTGCTCGTCGGTGGCGTCCTTGTGCTCGACGATCGCGGCGACCGAGCCGTCGGCCGCGCGCAGGATGCGCCCGTAGCCGGCGGGGTCGGGGATCTCGGTGGTCAGGACGGTGGCGGCGTTGCCCTCGTCCTCGTGGGTGCGCACCATCGCGGCGAGCGTGTCGCCGCGCAGCAGCGGATGGTCGCCGTTGGTGACGACCACGGTGCCGCGCAGCTCGCCGACCTGCTCCAGGACGGTGCGGACCGCGTGCCCGGTGCCGCCCTGCCGCTCCTGGACGACCGCCTCGGCCTTGGGCCAGTCCCGCTCCAGATGGGCGAGCACCTGCTCCCGGCGGTGCCCGACGACCACGATCAGCCGTTCGGGGTCCAGTTCGCCCGCGGCGGCCAGCACGTGGCCGAGCATGGTGCGCCCGCCCAGTTCGTGGAGGACCTTCGCGGTACGGGACTTCATCCGGGTGCCCTCGCCCGCGGCGAGGACGATGACGGCAGCCGGGCGGCTAGCGCTCACTGGGAGGCTCCTCGGCATCGCGGTTAAGAACTAGGCACGGGCGCAACCGTATGGAGATGTCCAACAGGCTGGCGACCTGCCCGAAAAGGGGGCAGGCGGCAGGCCGCGGCTCACCCGACACCGGAAGGATACCGCCCGTCTGCCTTCTGTCACCCCGGGGGCGGTGCGTCCTTTCCGGTCCGCTACCAGGCAGGGTGTGCTGCGGGACGAGTGTGCTGCGCCGCCGCGTCGGCGCTGCGACGATCGAGCTCCCGGGGGAGGATTCGAACCTCCGTTGACTGAACCAAAATCAGTAGTCCTGCCCCTAGACGACCCGGGACCGGCCGAACCCGGGCGGCCCCGTGGCAGGGGCGCCGGTTCGCCGGGCTTAACGATACCGACTCCCCCCACAGGGGCCCACCTCTATTTCCCCGCTCCCGGGGCGCATTCGGGGGTTCTACTCCGTTCGTACGGGCTTGCCGGGACACGCCGCGTGCGCGCCTTGTCACGCCGCGATGGTGGTTTAGGGCGGCCGGAGACGAGCACGTGAGACAGGTGACAGACGTCCGTCACGGCAAGGGGGCCGGGCGGCGAACTCTGCGGCGCTGTCGCGCGTTCGTGCGGGGAGGGCTGTGAACGTGCTCCGCGTCCGCTCCCGGAGTCCCGGAGGCTGCGGACGGTGTGCGGCCGTGCGACCGGCGTGAGTTTTGTGTCCAGTGGGAGAGATTCCCACTGATTTTACGAATCTGGGCCTGTCCAACTTACGGCAGCGTAGGTTACGGTGGCGTAGGTACGGCTAGTTCCGAATCGCAGGAAGTGGTGACCGCATGACTTCAGCCCCCGTCCTCGATCCCCCTCGCCGACAGCCCCGTCCCGAGATCGAGCCGGAGCCGCAGGGGATGTTCGAACGGGTCCTCGTCGCGGTGTTCACCGGCGTCCCGTTCCTCGCCCTGTTCGCCGCCGTCCCGCTGGCCTGGAACCGCATCCTCGGCTGGACGGACGTGGTGCTGGCCGCCGTCTTCTACCTGGTCTCCGCCGCCGGCATCACCGTCGGCTTCCACCGGTACTTCACCCACGGCTCGTTCAAGGCCCGCCGCTGGCTGAAGATCGTGCTGGGGGTGGCCGGCAGCCTGGCCATGGAGGGCCCGGTCATCACCTGGGTGGCCGACCACCGGCGCCACCACAAGCACTCCGACAAGGAGGGCGACCCGCACTCGCCGTGGCGGTTCGGCAACGACTGGAAGGCGTTGACCAAGGGGCTGGCCTGGGCGCACTACGGCTGGCTGTTCGACGGCAACCGCACCTCCAAGGAGCGGTTCGCCAAGGACCTGCTGCGCGACCGCGACGTGATGTGGGTGCACCGGCTCTTCCCGGCGCTGGTCGCCGTGTCGCTGCTGCTGCCCGCCGCGCTCGGCGGCCTGGTCACCATGTCCTGGCAGGGCGCGCTGACCGCGTTCTTCTGGGCCGGGCTGGTGCGCGTCACCCTGGTTCACCATGTCACGTGGTCGGTCAACTCGATCTGCCACGTGTTCGGCAAGGAGCACTTCGAGGCGCGCGACAAGTCCCGCAACGTGTGGTGGCTGGCCATCCCGTCGCTGGGCGAGTCGTGGCACAACCTGCACCACTGCGACCCCACCTGCGCGCGGCACGGCGTGCTGAAGGGGCAGATCGACATCAGCGCCCGGATCATCTGGCTGTTCGAGAAGTTCGGGTGGGTCCACGACGTCCGCTGGCCCAATGAGGAGCGCCTGGCGGCCAAGCGCGCGAAGCAGGCCGCCTGAGCGAGACAATTGGGGGTGTGACTGAACCTGCCCCCCGGTCGACGAGACGCAAGCGCATGACCGGAAAGGAACGACGGGAGCAGCTGCTCACCATCGGACGCACGCTCTTCGCCGAGCGCGGCCTGGACGGCACCTCGGTCGAGGAGATCGCCGGCGCGGCGGGCGTGTCCAAGCCGGTCGTGTACGAGCACTTCGGCGGGAAGGAAGGGCTCTACGCGGTGGTGGTGGACCGGGAGTTCGAGAAACTCCTCGCCCTGATCACCGAGGCGCTGACCTCGGCCATCCACTACCGCAGCAAACTGGAGAAGGCGGCGCTGGCGCTGCTGGCCTACATCGAGGAGAACCCCGACGGGTTCCGCATCCTGGTGCGCGACTCGCACGGCGGCACCGGGACCGGCAGCTTCGCCAGCCTGCTGAGCGAGATCGCGGGCGAGGTCGAGTACGTCCTCGCCCGTGAGTTCGACCGGCACGGGTACGACGACAAGAACGCGCCGATGTACGCGCAGATGCTGGTCGGCATGGTGGCGCTGATCGGGCAGTGGTGGCTGGACGTGCGCAAGCCCAAGCGCGAGGAGGTCGCCGCGCACCTGGTCAACCTGGCGTGGAACGGCCTGTCCAGCCTGGAGCCGCGCCCGTCCCTGGACCCCAAGCGCCGCCGCAAGGAACGCGAGCGCATGGAGAAGGCGGCCGAGAAGGCCGCCGCCAAGGCCGAGAAGGCCCAGCGCAAGCAGGCCCGCCGCGCCGAGGAGCACTGAACCCGGCAGCGGCGGGGCAGGTCGGCCGGGACGGTGACGCCCCGGCCGCCTTTTTCGCGTCCGTTGCGCCCGCCGTCCGCCCGCCTCGCAGGCGGCCGGACCGGCCTGGCTGTTCCGCCGGCCGGGCGGGCGCGGACATACTGAGCCGGTGGCCGCGTGAAGTTCGTTCGTGCGGCCACCGGCCGGGGTCGCCGGGCTCGGATCGCGAGTCCGGGGTCTGGACGGCGCGCCGGGTGCGGCGCGCCGGGATGCCGCCCCCGCGCGAGTCGGCACACCAGGGGAAGGGTTCGCTTCTCGCGCGGCGGGCGGCACCGCGTTCTAGGGGCCCTCGCGGGCGGCCGCCACGACGAAGATCCGGCGGAACGGGAAGACCGTCCCGGCCGGGCCGGGCGGGTAGGCGCCGCGCAGGCTCGCGCCGTAGACGTCGAGGAACTCGGTCGCCTCGGCGGGCCCGAGCGCGGCGAGCACGGGGCGCAGCGCGGTGCCCTTGACCCATTCGAGCACCGGGTCGTCCCCCTGCAGGACCTGCAGGTACGTGGTCTCCCAGGCGTCGACCGCGCAGCCGTGCCGGGTCAGCAGGTCGAGGTAGCCGGCGGCGTCGCGGACCGGGGCGGGCCGGGTCAGGCCGCCGAGGCGGTCGCGCCAGCGCGGCGACTCGCACAGCTCGCGCAGCAGGACGTGGCTGGGCGCGTCGAAGTTGCCGGGAACCTGGAAGGCCAGCCGCCCGCCTGGGGCGAGCGCCTCGGTCGCCCAGCGCACCAGCAGGTCCTCATGGCCGGGCACCCACTGCAGGACGGCGTTGGAGACGATCAGATCGACCTGCTCGGCGGGCCGCCAGGTGGCGACGTCCCCGACCGCGAAGCTCAGCCGCCCGGGGATCTCGTGCGCGCGGGCCGCGCCGATCATCTCGGGGGACGAGTCGAGGGCCTCGATCCGCGCCTGCGGCCAGCGGCGGGCCAGCGCGGCGGTCAGCTCGCCCGAGCCGCAGCCCAGGTCGGCGACGCGCCGCGGCGCGGCCAGGCCGACGCGTGCGAGCAGCTCGGCGAACGGACGGGAGCGCTCGGCGGCGAACGCCCCGTACTGCGCCGGATCCCACACGGCGGCCGCTGCTTGTCTCGACATCGAGATACATCATGCCCGGCTCATATCTTGATGTCAAGAAAGTCGTCTCGATATCAAGACGAGTAGGCTGTGCGCATGCAGGATGAGGTCGACCGGCTGGTCGAGGCGTGGCACGCCGAGCGGCCCGATCTCGACGTGCGGCCGCTGCACGTCCTCAGCCGCGTGTCCCGGCTGGCGCGCCATCTGGACCGCGCCCGGCGCGCCGTGTTCGCCGCCCACCGGCTGGAGCCCTGGGAGTTCGACGTGCTCACCGCGCTGCGCCGGGCGGGCGCCCCCTACCAGCTCAGCCCGGGCCGCCTGCTGCGCGCCACGCTGGTCACCTCGGGCACCATGACCAACCGGATCGACCGGCTGGCCGCCGCCGGGCTGGTCGAGCGGCATCCCGACCCGCAGGACAAGCGCGGCGTGCTGGTGCGGCTCACCGCGGCCGGCCGGGCCCGGGTGGACGCGGCGTTCGCCGACCTGCTCGGCCGCGAGCACGCCATCCTGGAGTCGCTCACCCCCGAGCAGCGCGACGCGCTGGCCGGGCTGCTGCGCACGCTGCTGATCCCGTTCGACGCCGACGCCGACACCGCGCCGCGGCACCCGGCGTGACGGCTCAGCCGGCCTCCTCGGCGAGCATCAGCCACTGCTCCTCGACCTGCGCGGCCTCGGCCTGGACCGCCTTCAGCTCGGCGTCCAGCTCCTGGAGGCGCTCGTAGTCGGTGGCGTGCGCGGCGAGCAGCTCGTGCAGTTCCGCCTGGCGTGCGGCGAGCTTGTCGAGCCGCCGTTCCAGCCGGTCGAGCTCCTTGCGGGCCCGCCACGCCTGGGCGGAGCTCTTCGGCTTGGCCTCGGGCGCCTTGGCCGCCTCGGCGGCGGGCGGCTTGCCGGTGCGGGCCGCCGACGTGCGGGTGGGGGCCGCGCCGCGGCGCCGCCGGTCCAGGTACTCGTCCACCCCGCCGGGCAGCAGCGACAGCCTGCCGTCGCCCAGCAGCGCCATGACGCGGTCGGTGACGCGCTCCAAAAAGTAGCGGTCGTGGCTGACCACGACGAGGGTGCCGGGCCAGCCGTCGAGCAGGTCCTCGACCTCGTTGAGCGTCTCGATGTCCAGGTCGTTGGTGGGCTCGTCGAGCAGCAGGACGTTCGGCTCGTCCATCAGCAGCCGCAGCAGCTGCAGCCGGCGCCGCTCGCCGCCGGACAGGTCGCCGACCGGCGTCCACTGCCGCTCGCCGCGGAAGCCCAGGCGCTCCAGCAGCTGGCCGGCGGTCCACTCGCGCTTGCCGACGGTGATGCGCCGCCTGATCTCCTCGACCGACTCCAGCACCCGGCGGCCCGGGTCGAGCTCCTCCAGGTTCTGCGACAGGTGCGCCAGGCGGACGGTCTTGCCGCGCACGACCCGCCCCGCCGCCGGGGCGACGCCGCCGTCCAGCAGCCGCAGCAGCGTGCTCTTGCCGCTGCCGTTGACGCCGACCAGCCCCACCCGCTCGCCGGGGCCCAGCCGCCAGGTCAGCCGCTCGAACAGGTCGGCGCCGCCGACCGTGACGGTGGCGTCCTCCACGTCGATGACGGTCTTGCCGAGCCGCGCGGTGGCGAAGCGGGTCAGCTCCACGGTGTCCCGCGGCGGCGGCTCGTCGGCGATCAGCGCCTGCGCGGCCTCCACCCGGAACTTGGGCTTGGACGTGCGGGCCTGGGGGCCGCGGCGCAGCCAGGCCAGCTCCTTGCGCAGCAGATTCTGCCGCTTGGCCTCGGCGGCCGCCGCGATGCGCGCCCGCTCGGCCTTGGCCAGCACGTACGCCGAGTAGCCGCCCTCGTAGCGTTCGACGCGGCCGCCGACGACCTCCCAGGTGCGGTCGGTGACCTCGTCCAGGAACCACCGGTCGTGCGTGACGACCAGCAGCGCAGTGCCGCGGGCCGCAAGGTGCCGGGCCAGCCAGTCGATGGCCTCGATGTCGAGGTGGTTGGTGGGCTCGTCCAGCACGAGCAGGTCGTGCTCGGGGACCAGCAGCCGGGCCAGCGCGACGCGGCGCCGCTCGCCGCCGGACATCCCGGCGACGGGCGCGTCCAGGTCCAGATCGGCCAGCAGGCCGGCGAGCACGTCGCGGACGCGGGTGTCGCCCGCCCACTCGTGCTCGGCGCGGTCGCCGAGCACCAGCGACCGCACGGTCGCCTCCTCGGGGAACTCGTCCCGCTGGGTCAGATATCCGAGCCGCAGCCCGCGCGCGTGGGTGACGCGGCCCTCGTCCGGCTCGATCCGCCGGGCGATGATCGACACCAGGGTGCTCTTGCCGCCGCCGTTGCGTCCCACGACGCCGACGCGGTCGCCGTCGTCGAGGCCGAGCGACACCGACTCCAGCAGCGGGACCGGCCCGTAGGCCTTGCCGACGTTCTCCAGATTGATCAGATTCACGACGTCCTCAAGGCTACCGATGCCGCCGGGTGCGCTGCTCGCGCGGCGTCAGCCGGTGAACGGCCCCTGCCCGTAGTACTGCTGCCCGTACTGCTGCGGCCCCTGGCCGTACGGGGGCTGCTGGGGCATGCCGGGGGGCGGCTGCTGGTACGGCGCCGGCGCGTCGCTCTTCCTGACCATGACGGCGACCACCACCACGAGCGCCACCAGCACGGCCGCGCCCAGGAGCACGAACAAGACCAGGAGGAGGGAAGAGACCATGCCGGGCTCCCAGGTGAGGACGGATCAGACAACGGCGGCGCCCGGAACGGGGCCGTGAGCGCACAGCAGGGAGGCGGCGACGCCTGTCTCCCCCAGGGCCGCGGCAAGGTCGGCGGCGTGGCCGCCGGTCTCGGCGAGGAAGGCGCACGTCGGGCCCGAGCCGGAGACCAGCGCGCCCAGGGCGCCGAGTTCGAGGCCGGCGTCGAGGGTGCGGCGCAGCTCCGGCTTCAGCGACAGCGCGGCCGGTTGCAGGTCGTTGTGCAGGGCCGCGCCGAGCTCCTTGGCGTCGCCCGAGGCCAGGGCCGCGGCGAGCGCGTCGGACGCCTCGGGCGGCGGGACGCGGCGGCCCGCGCGCAGCCGGTCGCACTCGGCGTAGACGGCGGGCGTGGACAGGCCGCCGCGGGCGGTCGCGAACACCCAGTGGAACGTGCCCACGGTGGGCAGCGGGGTCAGCCGCTCGCCGCGGCCCAGGCCCACGGCCGTGCCGCCCAGCAGCGCGAACGGCACGTCGCTGCCAAGGCCCGCGGCCAGTTCCATCAGGTCGAGCCGTTCGTCTTCGTCCCACAGCCGGGCGCACGCCAGCAGCGCGGCGGCGGCGTCGGCGCTGCCGCCCGCCATGCCGCCCGCCACGGGGATCGCCTTGCGGATGTGCAGCGCCACGCGGGGTTCGACGCCGAGCCGGGCCGCGACCAGCCGCGCCGCCCGCGCCGCGAGGTTGCCGTCGTCGACCGGGACGTCCTCGACCGGCACCGGCGACCCGGGCGCGGCCCGCACCTCGATCCGCAGCCGGTCGGCGGGCTCGGCGGTCACCTCGTCGAACAGGGACACGGCGTGGAAGACGTTGACCAGGTCGTGGTAGCCGTCCTCGCGCGGCGGGCCCACGCTGAGCCGGACGTTGACCTTGGCGGGCGCCCGAACGGTAATGGCGGTCACGGAACGACAACCCTATGCCAAACCCGATGCCGGGGAGCCCGCGCCGGATGAACCATGCCGCGCCCCTCAGCCGCCGCTGACCGGCAGGTTGCGCGGGTTGAAGTACGGGACGGTGGCGAACTCGCGCAGCGCCGAGACGGCGGGCCGGTCGCCGGTCACCGAGTACTTGCGGCGCTCGTCGCGCGGATCGGTGGCGTTCTCGTTGGAGTTGAAGTACACCACGGCCTTGACCTGCGGGTGCTGCAGCGTCTGGGCGGCCTTGCGCAGCCACTCGGCGCGCCGCTCGCCGTAGGAGCGCGGCACCCCGAACTCGGCCACCATGATCGGCTTGGGCCGGCCGCCGGCCCACTCCAGGAAGCCGCGGATCGGCTCGGACAGGTCCCGGTACTCGTAGTCGACGCCCGGGTAGACGTCGGCGCAGATCCAGTCCACCTGGTCGTCGCCGGGGTAGAACGGCTCGGCCGCGCCGGAGGCGAACCCGCCGGCGGTGGGGCACCACACCCACGCCACGTTGGCGACCTTCTCCTGGGCGAACAGGGTGCGGATGTGCTTCCAGGCGGCCACGTAGTCGCCCGCGGAGTGCACCTTGGTCTGCAGGCTCTCCTTGTCCATGTCGCGCTGCCAGCGCAGGAACACCGGCTTGCCGAGGGCCTTGACGGCGCGCGCCCGCTCCCGGATCAGCGCGTCGTGTTCGCCGCGGACGATCTCCCGGGTGTCGGTGCCGGACCAGGTGAGCAGCAGGTAGCGGGAGCTGCGCGCGACGGCGGTGTCGGTCTTGTCGGGGAACTGCGACTTCCAGCCGTGGAAGGTCTGCACGATGTCCAGGCTCCGGCCGAGCCCGCGCTCGAACCCGGTGACCGCCGCCATGCCGGGCCCGCCCGGCGCGTCGTCGGCGTCGGCGCCCTGGTCGGCGGGCGACACCCACGCGCCGAAGTACGCGCCCTTGCCGGGCGGCGTGGGGGCGACACCCGCCCGGGCGGTGGTGCTGATCTTGGGTGTGGTGACCGCGCCGCTGCTATCGCACCCGGCCGCGACCGCCGTCACGGCCAGAGCCGCCGCGGGCGCCAGGGCCCGCGCCGCCCGCGAACGCGCCTTCAACATGTTCCTCCGCCTCATTCCGGTTACGTCCGGTCGTCCGGTCGCCCGCCGGTTCCGGTCCGCCTCCAGGACCATACTGGGCAAGCCTGGCGAAGGCGGCCACGTCCAGAGCTTCGCCCCGGGTTCGCGGGTCGATGCCCGCCGCGCGCAGCGCCCGTTCGGCCGCGTCGGGGCCTGCGGCCCATCCCGAAAGCGCGGCCCGCAGCGTCTTGCGGCGCTGCGCGAAGGCCGCGTCGATCACCGCGAACACCTCCTCGCGGGTGGCGGTGGTGGGCGGCGGGTCGCGGCGTTCGAACGCCACCAGGCCCGAGTCGACGTTCGGCACCGGCCAGAACACCGTGCGGCCCACCGGCCCGGCGCGGCGCGCCTCCCCGAACCAGGCCAGCTTCACCGACGGCACGCCGTAGATCTTGCTGCCCGGCGCCGCCGTCATCCGGTCGGCGACCTCGGCCTGCACCATCACCAGCGCGCGCCGCAGCGACGGCAGCGCGGCCAGCAGGTGCAGCACCACGGGCACGGCCACGTTGTAGGGCAGGTTGGCGACCAGCGCGGTCGGCTCGGGCCCGGGCGGGCGGGTCAGCCGCAGCGCGTCGGCGTTGACGACCTCCAGCCGGTCGGCCAGGCCGGGCGCGCGCTCGGCGACCGTGCCGGGCAGCGCCTCGGCCAGCACCGGGTCGATCTCCACGGCCACGACCCGGCGCACCGCCGGCAGCAGCGCCAGCGTCAGCGAGCCGAGCCCCGGCCCCACCTCGATCACCACGTCGTCGGACGTCACCTCGGCGGCGCGGACGATCCGCCGCACCGTGTTGCCGTCGACGACGAAGTTCTGCCCGAGCGTCTTGGTCGGCCGCACGCCGAGCCGTCCGGCCAGCTCGCGGATGTCCGCCGGGCCCAGCAGCGCTTCGCAGTCCCCCACCCGTCCAGTGTCCCAGTGTTCGCGGCGGCTCACGCCACGCACGGGGACGCGACCGCCCGCTCAGGGCGGGGGTTCAGGAGAACAGGCGGCTTCCGCAGTTGGGCCACTGCCCCTGCCAGCGGCCGTTCACCTTGTTGTAGAGCAGCTGGGCGCGGTAGGTCTGCTCGGCGGCGCTGGCGTCGCTGGGCTTGCCGGTGCCGCCGACCGACGTCCACGTCTGGATGGAGAACTGGTACAGCCCGTAGTACCCGGCCGGGTTGACGGCCTTGGGGTTGCCGCCGGACTCGCACTTGGCGAGCGCCGCCCAGTTCAGCCGGGCGGCCGCGCCGACGCCGCTGGGCTTGGGGCCGACCCCGATGATCTGCGTCACCGGCTTGCGCTTGACCTTCTGCGCCAGCACGATCTTGACCTTCTTGCCGCGCCGCTTGGCGTAGGCGGTCTGCACGACCTTCAGTCCGTCCCGGCCCTTGCGCAGCACCTTCTCGCTGAACGGCGGCACCGACGACGACTTCTTGCGGACGACAGGGGCGGGCACCTTGACCGTCGTGGTCACCGGCTTGGACAGCAGCCGCCTGATCTTGATGGTGTCGCCGGCCTGGGCGGTCCTGGGCGGCGACACCAGGTCGTAGGGGCCCAGCGTGACCTTGGCCTGGGCGAGCACCTCGTCGACGGTCGTACCGGTCGTCATGGCCGTGGTCTTCTTGCCGTCCACCACGATCACGACCTTGCGCGCGGGCGGGGCGCTGGTGCGCGGGGCGTCCGCGACGGCGGCGGTGTTGCGCGGCGCGGGCTTGTCATCGCCGCCGCAACCGGCCGCCAGCGCGAGGGGCACCGTCAGGAGCACGCAGAACGCCGAGATACGGGGGGAACGACGCACCTAATCCTCCAGCTACGCCAAGGGGGCGCCGAGGCATACAAAGGGCCCGGCCGACGGCGCAGCACATTAGAGCCACCCGACCACCCTCCGCCACCACAACGGCAGATGTGACGGCCGATGACATAGCGGACGACCGGTCAGGCGGCGCCCGGAACCCGGAGGATCGAGCACACAGGACGGGAAAGGGCCGCCGATTCCAGACCGGAGCGTTCAGGCCGGGGGCGGATCACCAGGGGCCGAAGACGCGTTCCCCGGTCGCGGCGATCGCGGCGCACAGCTCGTCGGCGTCCATGCCCTTGACCTCGGCCATGAAGCGGACGGTGTGCGGGATCAGGTACGAGGAGTTCGGCTTGCCGCGGTGCGGGACGGGCGTCAGGAACGGCGCATCGGTCTCCACCAGCAGCAGGTCCGCCGGGGCCGCCCGCAGGGCCTCGCGCAGCGGCTCGGCGTTCTTGAACGTCACGTTGCCGGCGAAGCTCATCACGTAACCACGGTCGGCGCACTCCTTGGCCATGGCGGCGTCCCCGGAGAAGCAGTGGAACACCACTTTCTCAGGGGCGCCCTCCTCGCGCAGGATGCGCAGCACGTCGTCATGGGCCTCGCGGTCGTGGATCACCAGCGCCTTGCCGGTGCGCTTGGCGATGTCGATGTGCGCGCGGAACGAGCGGTGCTGGTCGTCCTTGGGGGCCCAGTCGCGGTAGTAGTCCAGGCCTGTCTCCCCCACCGCCCGCACCCGGGGCAGCGCGGCCAGCTCGGCGACGTCGTCGAGCACCGCGTCGCTGACGCCCGTGGTCTCGTTCGGGTGGATCGCCACGCCCGCGTACACGTCGTCGTGCTCGGCGGCGACGTCGGCGGCGAAGCGCGAGGACGCCAGGTCGCAGCCGATGGTGACGATCCGGGTGACGCCCACCGCCTTGGCCGCGGCCAGCGCCTCCTCCACCGGGACGTCCAGCATGTCCAAATGGCAGTGGCTGTCGAAGACGTGGACCGGCAGCGGGTCGGGAAGCGGGGGGAACCGCTCCGCCGCGTAGCCGTCGGACCTGCCGGATTCGCTCACTGCCCACCTTCCATCGCACCGTTCCTCGCCGAAGGGACGAGGCCGCGCTTTCAAGACTACGGGCCCAGCCGGACGCGTTCGACCCCGGTGGCACGGTGTTGGACGGCCCTTTGGGCCCGGTTCGCCGTGCCGTTCCGCGTTCAGCCGATAACCTGCGGGAGGCCCGGACCCGGACGCGGAGAGCAGCAGCCACATGACCGAGACCACGATGCGTGAGACGGCCGCCCCGACGAGCGCGTCAGAGGGGCGGTCGCGCGGACGGTGGCGGCGACCGCTTGCGTGGACGCGGCGGCTGTCCTCGCGGCGGCGCGCGGTGCTGCTGTCGGTGTTCGTGGCGGCGTGCGCGGTGCTGGCGCAGTGGGTGCTGATGGTGCCGCCGCTGTACTTCGACCCGTACTACGTGTGGGAGGCGGCCCGGCACTGGCCGGACATCCCGCTGGACCAGTGGCCGTTCAGCGAGGTCCCGCACCAGGTGACGCGGATCGGGCTGGTGCTGCCCGCCCGGCTGGTCATGGAGGTGCTGGGGCAGGGGCAGGCGGCCTACTTCACGGTCGCGGCGGCGGGCGGCTGCCTGTTCTTCGTCGGCTGCTACCTGGTGGTGCGGTCGCTGTTCGGGGACGCGGCCGGGGTGGCGGCCGCGCTGCTGATGCTCATCCACCCGTTCTTCACGATCACCAACCCGTTCGGCCACGAGATCACCTGGTCGACCGGGGTGATGCTGCCGGACATGCCCGGGGCCGGGCTGTTCGCGATCGGGATGGCCGCTCTGGTCACGGCGAGCCGCCGGACGGGGCGGGCGCAGACCCGGCTGCTGCTGGCCGCGGGGTTCTTGCTGGGGTCCTCGTTCCTGGTCCGCGAGTTCCTGGCGTTCCTGTTCCTGCCGATCCCGCTGTACCTGTGGCTCCTGCGGATCCCGTGGCGCCGCAACATCGTGGTGGGCGCGCCGATGGTCGCGGTCCTGGCGTTCAACCTGGTGCACAACGCGCTGGTGTGGGGCAACCCGATGGCGGGGCTACGGTCGGCGGCCGGGCACGGCGGGGAGCCCAACGAGCCGGTGACGCGGCCCTGGGCGGCGGGCTCGTTCCCCCGCGCCATGGAGGACTGGCACTGGCTCGGCGTGATCTTCCTGGTGGCGCTCGGCCTGACCGTCGTGGGCTGGGCGGTGACCCGGGACCGGCGGCTGGCGCTGGTGCTGGTGTGGTTCCTGGCGCTGTGCGTGCCGATCACGCTGCTGTCCGGGGTGATCGACCCGCACGACATCTCGCTGCGGGGCTGGCTGGTGCGCTACTGGTTCTCGGTGCTGCCCGCCCTGCTGGCGGGCGGTTTCGGCGCGCTCATCCTGCTGGCGCGGCGGCTGCCCGCGGGGGCCGCCCGGTTCCGCAGGGCGGGCGGCGTCGCCGCGGCCGTGCTGGCGGCGGCGTACACGATGACGGCCGTGCAGGCCGTGCCCGACCTGCCGCGCGACCGCGCCTGGAACGAGCTGCGGGTCTGGCTCGCCGGCCATGACGACATCCCGGTGATCTGGGCCGACCGGCGCCTGGCGCAGACCATGACGTTCTACACCCGCTCCATGTGGGGCGACGTGCAGTGGCACGGCCGGATCCGCGACTTCGAGCACTACACCCAGGCCCTGCCGGCGGGCGCCTACCAGGCCCCCATGCTCTACACGCACTGGCGCGGCATGGAGTCGCAGATCGCCGCCGGGTATCGGCCGGGCCCGCAGAACGGGTGGCGGCTGCTATGGCGTTCATCCGACGGCGTACTGGAGATCTGGGACCACTCCGGCCGCTACAGCTGACCCCCGCGGGCCGCTCACTTGTGGGCGGCGCTCGGCGAGGGGCGCTGCCAGGCGACCCAGTCGCCCTCGGCGGTGCGGTGCTTGGCCACGACACGCCATCCGGGCGGCGCGGTGCGCCAGGTGGCGGACGCCGACGTGCTCTTGTCCCACGCCAGGATCACCAGCTCCACGTCGGTGGGCGGCGCCTGGTTGAGGCCGTCGAAGCCGCGCACCTCGGTCCACCACACCCAGTACAACTGCGGCAGCCGGATCTTCCAGGCGACCGACCAGTCGATCGCCACGGTGCGCTGCTCGCGCGGGTCGGCGATCTGCCGCAGGTCGGTCATCGCGGTGTAGTCGCGCACCAGCGGCCGGGCGATGTACCGGGTGGCGGTGACGTTCATGGCCAGGTGCAGGCCCATGAACAGCACGGCGAGCGTCAGGTACCCGTACCTGGGCACCTGGACCGCCAGCAGCGCCGCGGCGAGCAGCGCCAGACCGGCGAACGTGGCGGGCCACAGCCGGAACTCGTTCCAGTTCCAGGTCAGGAACGACGGCTCGGGGAAGTCGTACTGGTTGAAGGCGTAGGTGGTGAGCCGGTCCCCCGCGTACCACTGGACGATCCAGGCGGTCAGCAGGGCCAGCCCGGCCGCCGCCCCCGCCGCGGCCAGCACGTCCCTGCGGGACGCGCGCAGCACGAACGCCGCCCCCACCGCGAACAGGATCGGCACCACGCACGCCAGGTAGCGCCCGTAGGCGTAGTTGCCCACGCGGTACTCGTCCGGCAGCGCCGCCGACGTGGCCAGTGCGATGCCCACCAGCAGCGCGAGCAGGGCCAGGGCCAGGGCGCGCAGCCGCGGCGGCGTGCCCCGGCGGACGGCCACCGCCGCCGTCACCACCAGGCCGACGCCCGCCAGGCCGCCCGTGACCGCGATCTGGTACCAGAGCTGGCCCGTGCCCAGCGACAGCATCCACCCCCAGCCGTCGACGGTGGTGAGCCGCTGCACGACGTTGGCCTCGAGGTTGTTGTCCCCGTGGGGGTACATGTGCGGCAGCAGGTAGCCGTTGAGCATCGTCCCCGCCGCGGTGGCGGCCACCGGCGGCAGCACGCCCAGGGCCGTGGCGCGCCAGGGCCGCCAGCGCAACACGGCGACCAGGCCGACCAGGCCCACGTGCACCAGCAGGACGATGATGCCGCGCGTGTGGGTCGTGTAGGCGTAGGCGGCCAGCAGCCCCGCGCCCGCCCCGTACAGCGTCGTCCGGGCCGTGGAGCCCTCGGAGGTCAGCCACGAGTGCGCGAGCAGCAGCCAGCCGAGCAGCACCACCGGCAGCACCGCGTCGGTCAGCACGAACTCGGCGAAGAACACGACGGCGGGGATGAGCGCGGTGGCGTGCGCCAGCGCGTACGCCCGGCGCCGCGACAGCCCAAGGCGGCGCAGCAGGACGAAGGACAGCGGCAACATGCCCGCGCTGACCAGCGCGTTGATGCCGATGCACAGGCGGTAGACGGAGACCGGCTCGTCGGCCAGCCAGTACGCCGGCATCAGCAGCAGCGGATAGCCGCCGCGGTAGATCGTGCTCCAGGACAGGTCGGCGTCGGGGCCGCCGGTCAGCACCCGGGCGGCGAACAGGTAGCCGGTCTCGTCGGGGGTGGCGACCGGCATGGTCTGCCCCGAGGCGAGCCACAGCCGCACCGCCACCTGCCCCAGCCAGCCGAGCAGGAGAAGCGCTTTCCAGCCGCGCAGCCGACGCGCCGCCCGCACGGCCCGGGGCCCCGCGGAGCGGACCGGTGTGCGCGCGACCGGAAGCGTCGCCGTCTGCGGACCCATCACAGCGCGCCGGGACGGTCGCCGGGATCCACGGGTGGATGATCCATCGCCGAGTCAGCCTGTCACAATCCGGCAGTCAAGGCGTACACGGGCAGAAAACGCTCAGCCGATTCTCGGAATCCGGCGCGGGACTCTCGCAATCCGGCGCGGGACTCTCGCAATCCGGCGCGGGACTCTCGCAATCCGGCGCGGGACGCGACATGCCGGTCACGCTGCGCCACGGTGCGGGGGCGTACGGGTTCGCGGGATGACATGACGTTGCGCTTTCGGCGGTCCAGCGGTGCGACGGGACGCGATCGGACGGCCGGGCGGCGGGACGCTCCGGCCGGATCGTGTCAGCGCTCGGCGTCCCCATCCTCGGCGGAGTCGTCCGCCTTCTTGGGCTTGACGTTGACGATCTTGACGTTGCCGCCGCCGAAGGTTTCCGCGGACTTGGGAGCCTCGGCGGCCTTGCCCCCCTTCGCCGACTTCGCGGACTTCGCAGCCTTCGCGGACTTCGCGGACTTGGCTCCGTTGGCGACCGCCGCGGGCTCGTCGCTGTCGTCGCTGTCGTCGCTGTCGTCGCTGTCGTCGCTGTCGTCCGCCTCGGCGGCCTTGGCGGCCTCACGGGAGACCCGGTGGGCGGCGGCGTCCACCACGCCCGCGGCCTCCTCGGCCACGTCCACGACCGGCGGGTGCTGGCGGCGGCGGATGCGCAGGATGCTCACGAACAGCGCGGCGAACACCGCCTGCAGGCTCATCATCAGGGCGGTGGCGGCCGGCACGACGATGCGCAGCGACTCGCGCGGGTTGAGCTCGCCGAAGTTGTTGACGCGCCAGTGCAGCAGCGAGGCGATCAGGCCGGCCAGGCCCGCCAGGGCCAGCAGCCCGCCGAGCACCAGGCCGCGCTCCAGACTCAACCAGTCGATGACGCGCTTGACCCGCGGGTCGTGCGGTAGGAATCCCTCCTGCATCGCATAGACCTTGGTGAGCAGGGCGAAGATCACCGACTGGAAGCCGATGATCATGGCCGCCGAGGCGCCGACCAGGGTGTCGACGTCGAAGGCGATCTCGCCCACGGTCACCGGGCCGAAGGAGAGCGCGATCCCCGCGATCAGCCCGAGCGTCATAAACAGCAGGCCGGGGATCAGAAACAGCCAGCGCGGGCTGTAGAGCAGGAGGAAGCGCAGATGACGCCAGCCGTCCCGCCAGGTGTTCAGGTGCGGCGGACGCGAGCGCCCGTCCGGCGACAGCGTGGTGGGCACCTCGCGGATGTCGTACTTGGCCAGCGTGGCCTTCACCACCATCTCGCTGGCGAACTCCATGCCGCCGGTCTGCAGGCCGAGCCGCATGATCGACTCCTTGTTGAAGGCGCGCAGCCCGCAGTGGAAGTCGCCGATCTTGCTGCCGAAGAACAGCCGGCCGATGAAGCTGAGCACCGGGTTGCCCAGGTACCGGTGCAGCGGGGGCATGGCGCCCGGGGCGATGCCGCCCTTGAAACGGTTGCCCATGACCAGGTCGGCGCCGTCCCGCAGCTGCTCCAGGAACGGCATCAGCGCGGTGAAGTCGTAGGAGTCGTCGGCATCGCCCATGACCACGTACTTGCCGCGGGCGGAGCGGATGCCGCCCATCAGAGCGTTGCCGTACCCCTTGTCGATGACGGGCACCACCCGGGCCCCGGCGTCGCGGGCGAGCTGCTGGCTGCCGTCGGTGCTGCCGTTGTCGGCGACGACGACCTCGCCGTCGATGCCGTGCTCCTCGAAGAACCCGATCGCCTTGCGGACGCAGGTCTCCACCGTCTCGGCCTCATTGAGGCACGGCATCACTACGGAGAGTTCCACACGATCTCCTTCGTTACCCCTGGTGACCGTCTGCGGTATTTTCCACTAATCTCGTCATGTCCCGCCGGGCGGCCCGTCCAACGCAATGATGCCTGCCCGGGAGGGGCGTTGCGCGCCGCTCCCACCAAGAGCGCCCGTATCGTGTTGCGCACTTGCTACCCGAACACCCGCTCCATCACGGCCGCGGGCGGCAGGCTAGAGGGGACAAGCATACGGGCACCGCGGTCCGGCGGGGGCGGGTCGGCCGTGCCGCGGCACGGCTCGATGACGCGGCGAGGGTGTGCCGCCGAACGGGGTACCGGCGACGGACAACGAGTGGGAGGTGCGGCCGTGGCGGGAATCGCGGCGCGGGGCACGATGCTCGGACAGGACGCGGAGAGCACGCGGTCCGGAGGGGCGGCGCTTGCGGGGGCGCGGCCGGACGGCTCCGGAGTCGGCGAGTGAGGGCCGCGCCGAAGACGCCGCGGAGCACGACGCGGCGCACCGGGCCCGACGGGGAGGAGCCGCCGGACGCCTCGTCCTCGCACTCGTCCACGTCCTCCATGTCCTCGTCCGCGTCCCGGGCGCGGGCCCTGGCCGGGCGGGTGCGCGCGCTGTCGTGGCGGCAGATCGGGCCCTGGACGCTGCGGACGGGCCGCCGCGCCGCGGAGGCCGCCGTACGCGGCGCGGTGCAGGTCGGGCGCGCGCTGCGGCCCTCGGCCGTGTGGGCGTCGGCGCGCCGCCACCCGGCCTTCGCCATGCTGCTGGCCCTCGCGGGGCTGCTGCGCATCGTGACGTTGATCGGCTACCAGCCGGCCCTGTTCTTCAACGACAGCTTCGACTACCTGCACGTGGCGATGAAGCCGTACCCGCACCCGCTGCGGCCGGACGGGTACTCCTTCATGCTGCTCGCGCTCAAGCCGCTGCACAGCTTCGCGCTGGTGGCGGCCGTCCAGCACGCGATGGGGCTGGCGACGGGCGTGATGATCTACACCCTGCTGCGGAACCGGTTCCGGCTGCCCGGCTGGGGCGCCGCGCTGGCCGCCGCTCCCCCGCTGCTGGACGCCTACACCGTCCAGCTCGAGCACCTGGTGCTGTCGGACACGCTGTTCACCTTCCTGGTGATGTGCGCGGTGACGCTGCTGCTGTGGCGGGACCGGCACACCCCGAAGATGGCCGCGGCGGTGGGGCTGCTGATCGGCCTGGCCTGGCTGACCCGCTCGGTGGGCCTGCCGGTGCTGCTCGGCGTGCTGGTGTTCCTGCTGATCCGGCGCACCGGCTGGCGGCTGCTGGCGGTGATGCTGGCCGCGTGCATGCTGCCGGTGGTGGCCTACATGGGCTGGTTCAAGGCCGAGCACGGCAAGTTCGCCATCACCGAGAGCAACGGCATCTTCCTGTACGCGCGGGTCTACAAGTTCGCCGACTGCCACAAGATCAACCCGCCGGTGCAGGAGATGCCGCTGTGCACCGAGCCGGAGAACCGGCTGCCCAACTCCCAGGACGGCATCTGGAACGCCGCGTCCCCGCTCAACCGGTACCCGGGCCAGCGGTTCAGTCCCGAGCAGAACGCCACCGCCAACGACTACTCCAAGCGGGCGATCCTGTCCCAGCCGCTGGACTACCTGCGCGTGGTGGCCTACGACTTCTTCCGTGTCTTCCGGTGGAAGCGCACGGTGTTCCCGGACCGGGCCACCTACCAGCAGTACGAGTTCGGCGAGACGTCCACGGCGCTGCCGAACTGGCGGATGGACAACGACACCACGGCCGCCGATGAGGCGGTCGCCTACGAGCGCGGCCGCGCCCGGCCCCGGGTGGTCGAGCCGTTCGCCGGGGTGATCCGCGGCTACCAGGACGTGTTCTACCTGCGCGGCACCATGGTCGGCGTCATCCTGCTGGTCGGCCTGGCCGGGGTGGCCGCGATGTGGCGCCGGGTGGGCGGCGCGGCGTTCCTGCCGTGGACGCTGGCGACCGGGCTGCTGCTGGCGCCCGCCGCGACGGCCGAGTTCGACTACCGGTACGTCCTGCCGTCGGTGCCGCTGGCGTGCCTGGCGGCCGGCCTGGCGTTCGCGCCCGAGACGCGGGCGCGGCTGGCGGGCCTGGTGCGGCGCCGCACCGCCGAGCCCGCCGAGCGGACCGGTCCCGAGCTGATCGAGGAGAAGGTCCCCGAGGTCGCCGCCAAGTGACGGCAGGCCGCAGCCGGGCGGCGGCGCGGGGCGCGGCTACCAGGCGTGCAGGCGGCGGAGGCGGAACACGATCTCCAGGTCGTCCCTGGCGGCGGTGCGGGACTCGGCCCGTTCCCGCCGCCGCGCCCCGGGGAAGGTCTTGACGTTCTGGCAGCGGCACCGCGGGCAGACGTGGTCGAGCCAAGGCGTGGTGCAAGGATGCCCCTCGTGGGAATACACCACCACCTCGCCGCCGTGGGCGTCGGCGGTATGGACCACCTCGAACTCCTCACGCCAGGTGGTCAGGCAGTTGAGGCATTCGTAGACCCAACTCTCGTGGCTGGACCATGTGTCGTGCACAGGCCCCCACCTCCCCGGTGAACGCCACATCGCGTCCGGGACAGCCGGTGTGTCGGGCGACGCGGTGCATGATTGAACATTCCCCGCCGACGGCGTTTGCACCGTGCCGGGCGGCGTCGGTGCGTGCGTCAGCGCTCATGTCCGTGCTGCGGTCAGGGCGCGCCGTGCCGCTTGGCCGCGACGACCGCGTCGTACACCTCCCGCCGGGGCACTCCGGCGGCCTTGGCGACCTCGCCGATGGCCTGCTTGCGGGGCGTTCCGGCGGCCTCGCGGGCGGCGACCTCGGCGGCCAGGTCGGCCGGGTCGGCGGTGCCGTCCGGCTCGGGCGTGCCGCCGACGACCAGGGTGATCTCGCCGCGCACCCCGTCCGCCGCCCACGCCGCCAGCTCGCCGAGCGTGCCGCGCCGCACCTCCTCGAAGGTCTTGGTCAGCTCGCGGCAGACGGCGGCGGGCCGATCGGCGCCGAACGCCTCGGCCATCGCCTCCAGCGTGGCGGCCAGCCGGTGCGGGGCCTCGAAGAACACCATGGTGCGCGGCTCGGCGGCCAGCGCCGCCAGGCGCCGCGCCCGCTCCCCGGGGCGGCGCGGCGCGAACCCCTCGAAGCAGAACCGGTCGGTCGGCAGCCCCGACACCACCAGGGCGGTCGTCACCGCGGACGGCCCGGGCAGCACGGTGACCGGCACGCCCTCGGCCACGGCCGCGCGGACCAGCCGGTAGCCGGGGTCGGAGACGCCGGGCAGGCCCGCGTCGGTGACCACCAGCACATCCCGTCCGGCCAGCAGCTCGGCGAGCAGCTCGGCGGCGCGGGCGCGCTCGTTCTGGTCGTAGTAGGACACCACCCGCGCGCGCGTCTCGACGCCGAGGTCGGCGGCCAGCCGGCGCAGCCGCCGGGTGTCCTCGGCCGCGATGATCTGCGCGTCGGCCAGTGCGGCGCGCAGCCGCGGCGACGCGTCGTCGGCCCGTCCGATGGGCGCCGCGGCCAGCCGCAGGGTGCCCGTCGCGCCGCCCGTCTCGTTCCCCGTCACCCCACCATTGTCCCGTCCGCCGCCCCGCGGCCGGGACGCCGACCTGACCACACAGGGTTCGCCATGCAACCATCGGGTTACCGTCCCGCCCGTACCATGGCGGAATGGCGATGACGGATGTGGCACCGGCCCGGGCCTCCGGCGAACCGCGGAGGACACCCTCGCTGCGCAACCGGCTGTCCCCGCCGGTTCCGGGAAGCGCCCTGCTGGGATGGCTGGGCCCGCTGCTGGTGACCGCGTTCGCCGCCTTCCTGCGCTTCGACCGGCTGGGCGTGCCCAAGGCGGTGGTCTTCGACGAGACCTACTACGCCAAGGACGCGCTGTCGCTGCTGAAGTTCGGCTGGGAGCACAGCACCGTCAAGGACGCCGACAAGCTCCTCATCCAGGACCCGAACGCGAACATCTGGGCGGAGGGGCCGTCGTTCGTCGCCCATCCCCCGGGCGGCAAGTGGATGATCGCCATCGGCGAGTGGCTGTTCGGCGCCACGCCGTTCGGGTGGCGGTTCATGCCCGCGCTGTTCGGCACGCTGGCGGTGCTGGTGCTGTGCCGGGTGGCCCGCAGGATGACCGGCTCCACCCTGCTGGGCTGCGCCGCCGGGCTGCTGCTGGCGCTGGACGGGCTGCAGTTCGTCACCAGCCGGGCCGCGCTGCTGGACGTCTTCGTGCAGTTCTGGATCATCGCCGCGTTCGCGTGCCTGGTGAACGACCGGTTCCGATCCCGCGCGCAGCTGGCCGACCGGATCAGCGCGCAGGGCGGCCCGGACGCCGGGTCCCCCTTCGGACCGTTCCTGGTGCACGGGTGGCGGATCGCCGCCGGGGTGTGCCTGGGCATGGCCTGCGCCACCAAGTGGACCGGCGTGTTCTACGTCGCCGCGTTCGGGCTCATGGTGCTGTTCTGGGACTTCGGCGCCCGCCGCGCGGCGGGCGTGCCCCGGCCGCTGGCCGGCACGATGCTGCTGACGGCCGGCTTGGCCTTCGTGCAGCTGGTGGTCGTGGCGGCGGTCACCTACCTGGCGTCCTGGTGGGGCTGGATCTTCCGGCCGGGCGGCTGGGGGCGCGGCGAGGTCGCCGGCAACCCGCTGCTGCGCCCGATCGAGGCGCTGCCGGATCTGTGGCACTACCACGCCGAGATGTGGAACTTCCACAACGGGCTGGACGCCAAGCACCCGTACCAGTCGTGGCCGTGGGACTGGCCGATACTGCGCCGTCCCGTGGCGTTCTTCTACACCGAGCCCAAGGGGGCCTGCGGCGAGGCCGTCCGCTGCTCGCGGGAGATCCTCGGCATCGGCACGCCCGCGCTGTGGTGGGGCGGGCTCATCGCCCTCGTGGTGGCCGTGGGGCTGTGGCTGGTGGCGCGGGACTGGCGGGCGGGCGCCGTCCTGCTGGGGTACCTGGCGGGCTGGCTGACCTGGTTCCCCAACGCCTTCGGCGACCGCACGATGTTCCTCTTCTACACGACCCCGGTGATCCCGTTCATGGTGCTGGCGGTGGTGCTGACGCTGGGCGTGCTCATCGGGCCGCAGCCGACGCGGGCCGCCGCGCTGACCCACCTGCCCCGGTTGTACGGGACGGCGGCGGCCGCCCCCGCGGAGACCGCGGCGAAGATCGGCGGGGTGCTGGCCCGGATGGAGACGCGCCGCATGGTGGGGGCGGCCATCGCGGGCGCGTTCGTGCTGGTGGTGCTGGCGAACTTCGCCTACTTCTACCCGGTGCTGGCGGCGAAGGTGATCTCGTACGACGAGTGGCACGCCCGGATCTGGTTCAAGGACTGGATCTGAGGCCCGGCCCGCGTCCGGGCGTGCCGTCCCGCCTCGGCGCTACTGCTTGAGCAGGGTCGTCATCTCGTCGATCTCGGCCTGCTGGGTCTTGATGATCGACGCGGCGAGGTTCTTGGCGGCCGGGTCGGCGCCCTTGGCCTGCTCCTGCCGGGCCATGGCGACCGCGCCCTCATGATGCTCGATCATCATGGTGAGGAACGCGCGGTCCATGCGTTCGCCCGTCAGACCGCTGAGCTTGCGCATCTGCTCGGCGGTCATCATGCCGTGCATGGCGGCGCCGTGCGCTTCGTGCCCGCTGTGGCCGCCGTCGCCGCTGGTGCCCATGGCGTCGTCCTCGGCCGGCACTTCGGCGCCCCAGGCGCGCAGCCACGTGGTCATGGTTTCGATCTCGGGCGACTGGGCCTTCGCGATCTGCCGGGCGAGCCGTTCGATCTGCGGGTCCTTGGTCTTGCCGATGACGATCCGGGTCATCTCCACGGCCTGTCGGTGGTGCGGGATCATCATCTGCGCGAACGTGACGTCCTGCGCGTTGTGCCGCGCCGTGGCGGACGCGGTCGCCGGCCCGCTCGCCGGGGCGGCCGCACCGTCCGCGCCGCCGTCGTCCCCGCCGCAGGCGGCCGTGCCGATCAGAACGATCGCGGCGATCACCGCGAACTTCGTTTTCAACTCGTTCTCTCCTTGCCGGATGAGCTGGTGAAGGGCATGCGGAAAGCGCGCTCGGCACCGGGAGGACCCCGGTACCGGCGTGCGGCCTGTCACAGCCTCAGCACGGAGAGCCGGTAGATGTCGGGCGGCCGCTCCCGGGGCGGCCCCCGGCGCGGCGCCGTGCGGCCGTGCGCCGCCCGCAGCGGCAGCAGGGCGACCGGACGCGCCGCCACGGCGACCAGCAGCAGCGCGACCGTCAGGAGGGCGAAGCACACGGTGCCCGCCGAGCAGCCCGCCAGGTGCCCGGCATTGTGCACCGGCCCGGCGGTGTCATGGCGGTCGCCCGCGGCGTGGACCTTCGCCGGCGCCGGCGGGTGAGCCGCCGGCACGGACAGCGGCACGGAGACGTGCACGGGGGACGGGGAGGCGGTGACGCCGTGCATCATGAACAGCCCGGCGAGCAGCCCCAGGCCCAGCAGCGTCAGCAGGACGCTGCGCGGCGACGGCCCCGATCCCCTCACGGCGTCCCACTCTAGTGCGTGTGCCCGCCGTCACGCTCGGCGACCGTCAGACCCGGGCGGCCTGCGGGCGGACGGGCTCGGGCGGCCTGCGGGCGAACGTCCGGCGGCCCAGCAGGCAGCATGCGAGCGCGAGCGCCCCGCCGGCCACCGCTCCGGCGAACGCGCCGGGCACTCCGGCGAGGTCCTGCCCGAGCCCCGCGACGGCCGAGCCCACCGAGTTGCCGACGCCGAAGGCCGCCACCACCCACGCGAACGCCTCGGTCACGGTGCCGGCGGGGGCGAGCCGGTCCACGACCGAGAACGCGCACGCCAGCATCGGCGCCAGGAAGACGCCGCTGAGGGCCGCCAGCGCGGTCATGAGCGGCAGCGCGGGCGCCCACACCAGCGGCACGTAGCCCGCCGCCAGCCCGCCCATCAGCCACGGCAGGCGGACATGCGGCTCGCCCCGCCACCGCCTGGCCCCGTACACCAGGCCGCCGACGAGCGCCCCGGCGGACATCGCGGCCAGCAGCAGCCCGGACGCGGCGTCGTCGCCCTCGCGTTCGGCGTAGGCGACGACGGCCACCGCGTACACGCCGAGGGCGATGCCCGCGCAGGACAGGGCGAGCAGCAGCACGCGCAGGCCGCCGGAGCGCAGCGGGCCCGCCCAGTGGGCGGCGCGCGCCTCGGCGCGCCAGCGGCGCGACGGCTTCGACAGCGCGACCACGAGGGTCCCGGCGATGCCGAGCGCGCCGGTCAGCAGCAGCGCGGCCTCGGTGGAGACCGCGGCGGCGGCCACCACGAGCAGCGGCCCGGTGGTGAACAGGATCTGCTGGGCGGCCGCGTCCAGCGCATAGGCGGCCTGGACCTGCGCGGGCCCGGGCAGCACGAACGCCCACAGCGCGCGCAGCCCGGCCTCCAGCGGCGGGGTGGCGAACCCCGCGAGGACCACCGCGCCGGCCGCGACCGGAAGCGGTTCGGCGCCGACGGCGGCCAGCAGGGCGAACCCGGCGGCGGCCAGCACGGCGGCGGGCAGCAGCACGCGGGGCTGGCCGTAGCGGTCCATGGCGCGGCCGAGCACGGGCTGCCCGGCGGCCATGGCCAGGCCGAACACCGCGGCCAGGGTGCCCGCCAGCGGGTAGCCGCCGCCGTCGGCGCGCACGTGCAGCACGACCGCCAGCACGCCCATGCCGTTCGGCAGGCGGCCGAGCAGCGTGCCGCCGAGCAGGCGGGCGGCGTACCGCGTCCGCAGGAGGCCGAGGTAGGCGCGCATTCCACTCCCGGGGGGTTCGTCATACGTATTACTTCCCGTCATACGTACCACTCCCCACCCCCCGCGCTCTAGCCTGTTTGCACTGCGGTCCGGTGCGGCTGGCCGATCGGGCCGACCGAAAGCCGACGGCGAGGAGGCGCTGCTCCCATGACCAGGCGCCCCACCAGCAGGGACGTCGCGCAGGCGGCCGGCGTCTCGCAGTCGACCGTCTCCCTGGTGCTGGGCGGCAAGTGGCACGGCCGCGTCTCCCCCGCCACCGCGCGCACGGTGCGGCGGGCCGCCGAGCGGCTCGGCTACCGGCCCAACCTGGCCGCGCGCAACCTGCGGCTCGGCACGACCCGCACGGTGCTGCTGGTGGTGCCGACGCCGAGCAGCACGTTCTTCGGCGCCGTCTATACGGGCGCCGCCGAGGTCGCCGCACGGCACGGGTTCGGCGTCGTGGTGTACCCGTGGCCGGACGACACGGGCTCCGGCGACGCCTCGGCGCAGGGCGGCCCGTTCGCCTCGCCCCGGGAGGCCATCGACGGGGTGCTGGCCTCCTCGCTGGCCGTGGAGGTGCTGAAGGAGTTCAGCCACACCCCGGCGGTGATGCTCGACAACGACCCGGCGGGCGCGACGCCGACCGTCGCCTTCGCCGTGGCCGACGGCATGCGGGCCCTGGCCGCTCATCTGGGCGCCCTGGGCCACCGCCGGTTCGGGCACGTGGCCGCAGCGGCCGACCAGTGGACGTTCCACGAGCGCGGCGGCGCGCTGGCCGCGGCCGTGGCCGCGCTGCCCGGCGGCGAACTGGTCCGCGCCACGTCGGTGATCGACGTGGGCGCGGCCAAGGAGGCCGCGGGCCGGCTGCTGGACCGCCCCGACCGCCCCACCGTCCTGGTCTGCGACGACGACCTCATGGCGGCGGGCGCCTACAAGGCCGCGCGGGCGCGGGGCCTGGACATCCCGCGCGACCTGTCGGTCACCGGGTTCGACGACGACGTGCTGGCCACCGCGCTGGAGCCGGAGCTGACCACCGTCCGGCTGCCCGCCCGCCGCCTCGGCGCCGAGGGCATGACGGCGCTCTTGCAGCTCCTGGACGGCCGCAGCCCCGAGCCCCGCTCCCTCCCCGCCGAACTCGTCGTCCGCGCCTCCACCGCCTCGCCCCGCCACTGACCGTCGACGATCGGCCCCGCGTGTTTCGCGGAACGCGCACCCGACTCCACGCGAGGGTAGTTCCGCGGCCTGGCCTGCATTGATAGCCGATCAGGTATCGCTCGTCGGGCCATATCCGTATTGGACATGGGCGTGCGGGGTCTGATCTGCTTCCTCCGTCTGGAAGATCACCGACCGACGAGGACCAGATGATCCAGCGTGAAGACGAACGCCGCCGGCGGCCGCGGCGGAGGCTGGGCGCGGCGGCGCTGGCGGCGTCACTGCTGTTCGGCGGGACCGCCTGCGGTGCCGCATCCGAGACCACCGCGGTCCCCCGCGGCGCCGCCTCCCAGCAGGCGACCGCCGCGGCGTCCGGCCAGGCCGAGGTCACCAAGCGGCTGCGCGAACTCGAGGCGTCGTACAGCGGACGTATCGGCGCGTTCGCCATCGACACCGGCACCGGTAAGACCGTCGGACACCGGGCGCACGAGCGCTTCGCCGGCAACTCCACCTTCAAGGCCATCCTGTGCGGCGCGATCCTCGACAAGGCGCGCACCACCGTCCCGGGCCTGCTGGACCGCAGGTTCCACTGGACGGCGGAGGAGGCGGAGAAGTCGGGCTACGCCCCGGTCACCGGCCTGCCCGAGAACATCGAGAACGGGATGACCGCGGCGCAGCTGTGCCACGCGGCCATCACCGCCAGCGACAACGCGGCCGCCAACGTGCTGCTCGAGCAGATCGGCGGGCCGCAGGGCCTGACCAGGTACTACCGTTCGCTCGGCGACCCGACCGGGCGGCTGGACCGGTACGAGCCCGACCTCAACGAGTGGGAGCCGGGCGGGAAGCTCGACACGGTCATGCCCGCGTTCATGGCCCGAAGCCTGGCCGCCCTCACCGTGGGCGACGCGCTGGTGCCCGAGGACCGGCGGCAGCTGGTCGCCTGGCTGAACGCCACCACCACCGGCTCCCAGCGCATCAAGGCCGGGCTGCCGGACGACTGGACCGTCGGTGACAAGACGGGGACCGGCGGGGGCAAGTACGCGCCGGCCAGTGACATCGCGATCGCCCAGCCGCCGTCCGGTGCACCGCTGATCATCGTCGTGTACACCAACCGCGACGGCGAGCACCCCGAGATCGACAACGGCGTCATCGCGCAGACCGCGTCCGTGCTGGCGCGCGGCCTGGGCAGGACGTCTTGACCGTCGCGTCCTCCGGCCACCCGCCGTCCGCCCCGAGCGGGCGGCGGGTGGCCGCCGTCGTGGCGGCCGCGAACCTGCCCGCCGCGCTCGGCTTCTACACGGTGATGGCGCACGTGGTGGTACACCTGCGCGACGACGTGGGCCTGCTGGCGGGGACGATCGGGCTGGTGCTGGGCACGCGCGTCGGCGTCCAGTACGCGCTGTACCTGCCGGTCGGGCCGGTCACCGACCGGGTCGGCGCGGTGCGGGCCGCGGCGGCCGCCTGCGTGCTGCGGGCGGCGGGGTTCGCCGTGCTCGGCGCCGCGGACGGCCTGCCCGGGCTGTTCTCGGCGGCGGTGCTGCTGGGGGTGGGCGGCGCGCTGTTCCTTCCCGCGACGCGTTCGCTGCTGGCCGGGCTGGACGCGCGGCACCGCGCGCTGGGGTTCGGCGCGTACACCGCCGCCGGTCAGGTCGCGGCCGTCGCCGGCCCTGCGGCCGGGCTGGTGCTGCTGTCGGACGGCGTGCTCGGCGTGCTGGACGGCGGTTTCGGCCTGCTGTCGGGCGTCGCTACGGCAGCGTGGGCGGTGGCGGGCGTGCTGTTCGCGTCGCTGCGGCAGCCGGGACGGTCGCGGCGCCGCACCGCGCCAGGTCTGGGACGCTCGGTGCCGGCAGTACTCAGGGACCGCCCGTATGTCCGGTTCGTCCTGCTGACCGCGCCCACGACGCTGCTGCCCACCCAGACGGCGGTGGTCGTCCCGCTGAGGGGCTTCGACACGGCCGCCACGACGCTGTACCTGTGCGTGTCGGCGGCGGTGGCGGCGGCCGTCCAGCCCTGGTGCGCCGGCACCGGCCGCCGGGACGGCGGCGTGCGGGCCGGGCACACGTGGGTCATGCCCGTCAGCCTGGCGCTGTCGGGCACCGGTTACCTGCTGCTGGTCCCGTTGGACGGGCACGTCGCCGCGCTGGCGGGGGTCGCGGTGCTGCACGGGCTCTCCGCCGGGCTGCTGGAACCGGCGGTGTTCCACAACGTCGCCCGGCACGCGCCGCCCGCGCAGGTCGGCGCGTACTACGGGGTGATGGCGTTCGTGGGCGGGGTCGTCGCGTTCGCGGGCGGCCTGGCCGTCGGGCGGCTGTTCGACCTGGGGCCCGCGGGTGCGGCGGCGGCGCTCGCCGGGCTGGGAGTGCTGGCGCTCGCCACCGCCGCCTGGCCCGCGGCCGGTCACGTCCGCCGGGCGGCCTCCCGTGGGACCGCGGGCCGTCAAGCCGCGGCGCGCAGGAATTCCGCTGCGATCGGCGCGGCCGCCTCGGCGCCCGTCCCGCCGCCCTCGACGACCACCGCGAAGGCCAGGTCGCCCCGGTAGCCGATGAACCAGGCGTGGGTCGGCGGGTCGTCGCCGGAGCCGTACTCGGCGGTGCCGGTCTTGCCCGCCGTCCCCGTCGGGAAGCCGACCTCGGCGGCGGTGCCCTCGCTGACCACGGCGGGCAGCAGGGTGCGCAGCGCGGACCGCACGCCCGGCTCCAGCTTGCGCGGCGCCTCGGGGCTGCGGCCGCCCGCGTCCAGCGCCTGCCGGGCCAGCGCGGCGTCCACCAGCCGGGGCGAACGCCATGTGCCGGTGGCCGCGGCGGCGGCCACGCTCGCCATGTTGAGCGGGCTGGTCAGCACCTCGCCCTGGCCGAACGAGGCGGCCGCGAGCGCGGTGTCGTCCTTGACCGGCGGGTAGGACGCGCGCACCGCCGGCAGCCCGCCGATGATCGGCGCGTTGAACCCGAACTGCTCGGCGACCTGCGCCAGCCGCTTGGCGCCGAGCCGGTCGACGGCCAGCCGCGCGAACGTGGTGTTGCACGAGTGCGCGAACGCCTCGCGGAACGCCACCGTCCCGAAGTCCTCGTTCCGGTAGTTCTTGAACGTGCGGCCGCCGACGTCGGTGGTGGCGGGGCAGCCGACCCGGCTGGTCACGTCCACCCCGTCGGCCACCAGCGCCGCCGCGGTGACGACCTTGAACGTCGAGCCGGGCGGGTAGCGGCCCATCAGCGCCCGGTTGTAGCCGCCCGGCTTGTTGGCCACGGCCAGGATCTCGCCGGTCGAGGCGCGCAGCGCCACCAGCGAGGCGGGCTTGCCGACGTCGGCGAGGGCCTGGCTGGCGGCGCGCTGCGCCTTGGGATCGACGGTGGTGCGCAGCGGCGTGCCGCCGGTGCCGCCGAACCGGTGCAGCGTCTGCACGACCCGGTCGTCGGCGTCGACGATCTGCACGGCCAGCGCCGGGGTCCCGGCCAGCCGCCGCTCGTACTGCCGCTGCAGCCCCTCGACGCCCGCCAGGTCGCCCGCGCGGTAGGGGGCGCCCAGCTCGCGGGCGGTCTCGGCGTCGATCTGGCCGACCGAGCCGACGAGCTGCTGCACCGAGCCGGACTGCACGCCGTCCAGGTCGCTGCCGTCGGCGGCCTGCACGGCGGCCCGGTCGGGCCAGGAGCGGGCGGCGCGCAGCCGCTGCCCCTCCCGCAGCGTCGGGTGGACGACCCGCGGCGACCAGTCCACCAGCCATGTGCCGTCGCGCCTGGTGAACGGCAGCGTCCCGGTGTAGGTCCAGACGCGGCCGCCCGCCAGCGTCAGTTCCGCGTGGTAGGAGCCGCCCGCCTCGTCGCCGTCGGGGTCGCCGACCGCCGTCACCCGGAACCGCTGCCGGACGACGCCCAGGTCGTCGCGCATCCGGGTGAGGCGCTGCCGGAGGTCTGCGGGCGGGTCGGCGGTGAGCGTCCGCATGGTGTCGGCGTCGCCGCGTTCCCACGCGGCCAGGAAGCGTTCGGCGGTGTCGCGCGGGCCGTCGCCGGAGCGCAGCACCCACACCGCCCCCGCTCCGGCGACCAGGGCCGCGGCCGCAACGAGCGCGGCGACCGAAATCCCCCGAGATCGGCGCATCGCCCCTCCCCTTCTCCATGTCACCCCGGACAGCACACCAGTCGACCAGCGAAAAGTCCAAGATCGGTATGAGTGTCGCAGCGATAGGCGGATGGATATGATCGCTGCTCGTGAACCTGGTCGGTCATCTCCAGTGCTTCGTCGCGGTGGCCGAGGAACTGCACTTCGGGCGGGCCGCGGACCGGCTGGGCATGGCGCAGCCGCCGCTCAGCCAGCGCATCAAGCGGCTGGAGCGCGAGCTCGGCGTGCGGCTGTTCGAGCGGTCCAGCCGCCGCGTGGAGCTGACCGCGCCCGGGCGGCTGCTGCTGGAGGAGGCCCGTGAGATCCTCGCCCGGGTGGACCGCATCCACTCCCTGGCCGAACGCGCCCGCCGCGGCGAGCTGGGCGCGCTGCGCGCGGGCGTGCCCGCCGACCTGACCGGCGCCGTCGTCGCCGCGCTGATCGCCGAGTTCCGCGCCCGCTGCCCCGAGGTGCGCCTGGAGCTGCGCGAGATCGGCACGTCCGAGCAGGTCCGCGCGCTGGCCGAGGGCGCGCTGGACGTCGGCGTGCTGCGCCACCCCTGCGAGGTGCGCGACCTGGGCCTCGGGTCCATGCTCGGGCAGCCGGTGGGGGTGCTGGTGCCCTCAGGCGACCCGCTGGCCGCCGCGCCCGAGGTGCACCTGGCCGATCTCGCCGGGCGCGACCTGGCGCTGTTCGCCCGTGACGAGGCGCCCGGCCCCTACGACGAGCTGCTGGCGGCGTGCCGTCGGCACGGGTACGACCCGGCCGCCGTGCACGAGGCGCGGCAGCCCCAGTTCGCCGTGGGGCTGGTGCTGGCGGGGTCGGCGGTGGCGCTGACGCCCCGCACCCCCGACACGCCCGGCGTCACGTGGCTGCCGCTCGTCGGCGAGCCGCTGCTGCTGCGCGTGTCGTGCGCCTGGCGCCGCGACACCGGGCACGAGCACGCGGTGGCCGAGTTCACCGCGGCCGCCACCGGCGTGCTGTGCGAGCAGGCCGGGATGTCGCCGCTGCCGTCCGCGCCGCCGCGCCGGGTCGTCCCCCGCCCGGCCTCGGGATTTCTGGCATGAAGGGGCGTATGGACAGCCGACTGGACCGGATCGAGGCGGCGTTCCGCGACGCCGGCGTGACCGGGTACCTGCACGCCGTCGACGTGGACTCGGGGCGGGAGATCGGGCTGCGCGCCGACGAGCCGGTAGTGCTGGCGTCGGTGTTCAAGGTGCCGCTGCTGGTGGCGTTCTTCCGGCACGCCGCCGCCGGGCGGCTCGACCCGGCCCAGCAGGTCACGCTGCGTCCCGAGGACCGCTGCGCCGGCCCCACGGGCGTGTCCACGCTGCTGGACGAGGTGCGCATGTCGCTGCGCGACCTGGCCTGCCTGATGATCACCGTGAGCGACAACGCCGCCGCCGACGCGGTGTTCGCCGCCGTCGGCCCGGAGGCGGTGGACGCCACCGTCGCCGAGCTGGGGCTGCACGCCACCCGGGTGGTGGGCTCCGGCAGCGACCTGCACGCCATGATGCTGGCCGACGGCGGCGTGGACGACCTCGGCGAGCTGTGGGCCCGGCTGGGCGAGCCGGGGGTGCTGCAGCGGCTGCGCGCCCTGGACCCGCTGAGCACCAGCCGCAGCACGCCCCGCGAGATGGCCCGGCTGATGGCGAAGATCTGGCGGGACGAGGCCGCGCCGCCCGCCGAGTGCGCGCAGATGCGGCGGATCTTCGGCCTGCAGGTGTGGCCGCACCGGCTGTCGTCCGGGTTCCCCTACGACGATGTGCGCGTCAGCGGCAAGACCGGGACGCTGCCCACGATCCGCAACGAGATCGGCGTCGTGGAGTACCCCGACGGCGGCCGCTACGCCGTGGCGGTGTTCACCCGGTCGCTGCTGCCGACCGCCGTGCTGCCGCAGGCCGACGCGGTCATCGGCACGTCCGCGCGGCTGGCCGTGGAGGCGCTGCGCCGTCCGCTGCCCGGGCGGCCGCAGGCGCGGGGCTAGCCCGCGCCCGGCCGGTCAGCCTTCGTAGGACTGCAGTTCCAGCAGGTTGCCCTCGGGGTCGCGGACGTGGGCCGTGCGCAGCGTCGGCCCCCACTCCGGCCGGTCGGCGGGCGGCGCGACGGGCGTGGCGCCGTGCCGCAGGCACACGTCGTAGGCCTCGTCCACGTCGTCGACGCGGCCGGCGAACATGACCCGGTCCTGTGCGGCGGGGGCCTGCGCGGGCAGCCCGGACGTCCCCGCGACCGCGGCCATCGCGGCGCGGTCGAACAGCACCAGCACCGCCTCCCCGTCGAGGTCCCAGTTGGCGTAGGGGCCCTCCTCGGTGCCCTTGACCAGTTGCGCGCCGAGCACTTCCGGCAGGACGGCCCGGTAGAAGCGGAACATGGCGCCGAAGTCTTCGACCAGCAGGCGGGGGTAGAGAGCGTCCATCGCGCACACCTCATTCTTGGGTTCGCACCAACATTAGGTCGAGCCCTACGATATCCCCATGACCGAGACACCGCCCACGCTGACCGCCCTGACGGCCTATCTGCTGTCCCGCACGGGCAAGGCCGCACGCGAGCGCGTCACCGCCCGCCTGGCCTCGGAGGGCATGCGGATGTGGCACATGGCGGTCCTGGCGGCGCTCGCCGACTTCGGGCCGCACTCCCAGCGCGAACTGTCCGCGCGCCTGAACATCGACCCCAGCGACGTCACCAAGGTGCTGGACGAGCTGGCGGCGCTCGGCCGGATCGAGCGCGCCCCCGACCCCGGCGACCGCCGGCGCCGGGTCGTCACGCTCAACGACGAGGGCGCCGCGGCGCTGCGGCGGCTCGACGCCCAGGCGCGGGCGATCCAGGACGACCTGCTCGCCCCGCTCGACCCCGCCGAACGTCGGCAGCTGCACGACATGCTCACCCGGCTCTTCGTCCACCTGTACGGCGGGGAGCGCGAGAACCGGGGGTGACCGGCAGGCGCACCGCGCGGACCGGGACGAAAGCAGCGGGCCGACCCGATACGGTCGGCCTATGCCTGATCGTGTGCTCGGCGGGCGATATCGCCTGATCTCCCGCCTCGGCGCCGGCGGCGCGGGATCGGTGTGGACGGCGTCGGACGAGATGCTGCGGCGCGAGGTGGCGGTCAAGGAGATCGTGCTGCCTGCGGGCCTCGGCGCCGAACAGCACCGGGTGGCCTGCGAACGTGCGCGGCGCGAGGCCCGCGCCGCCGCGCTGATCGACCACCCCAACGTCATCACCGTGCACGACGTGCTGGTTGAGGACGGGCGGCCGTGGATCGTCATGGAGCTGATCCGGGGCGAGTCGCTGGCGCAGGCGGCGCGCCGGGGGCTGACGCCGCAGCAGGTCGCCCGCATCGGGTTGCAGGTGCTGGACGCGCTGGAGGCCGCGCACGCCCGGGGCGTGCTGCACCGCGACGTCAAGCCCGGCAACGTGCTGCTCGACCGGGACGGGCAGCGGGCGGTGCTGACCGACTTCGGCATCGCCGCCCTGGACGGCGACCCTGGGCTGACCAGCACGGGCACGTTCGTCGGCTCCCCCGGCTACGTGGCGCCCGAGCGGCTCCGCGAGGAGCCCGCCGGGCCCGAGTCCGACCTGTGGTCGCTGGGCGCCACCCTCTACGCGGCCGTGGAGGGGCGCGGCCCGTTCGAGCGCGACAGCCCGATGGCGGTGCTGGGCGCGGTGCTGTCGGAGGAGCCCGCGCCGCCGCGCCGCGCCGGTTCGCTGGGGCCGCTGCTGTGGCACCTGCTGCGCAAGAACCCCGACGACCGGCTCCCGGCGGACGTGGTGCGGCGGGTACTGCGGGACGTGGCCGACGGCAAGCCGTCCGGGCTGCCCGACCCGGTTCCGCCCCCGCCGCAGGTGACGCCGGTGACGCATCCGCAGCTCGCCGCGGGCACGTATCCGGGCGCGGCCCACCCGGGGGCGCCGTACCCGGGCATGCCGCCGAAACGCGGCCGCGTGTGGCCGGCCGTCGTCGTGGGGGTCACGGGCGTGTTCGTCGCCGCGCTGGTCGTCGCGGGGGTGGCGGTGGCGGCCTCGTCCGACGGGAAGTCCGGCAAGAAGGCCGAACCGGTGGCCGGAAGCCCCACACCGCAGGTGACGCGGAGCACCCCGCGGGCTTCGGCGTCCCCCTCGGTGATCGCCGCGCCCGTCGACTTCTGCACGACGCTCACCGACCGGCAGACGCGCCGGCTGCTGCCCGGGGCGGCGCCCAAGCACGAGCGGGCGGAGGACAACGGCTGCTCGTGGTGGATCAAGAACCGGGGCCTGGTGGTGGAGGACGCCAACCGGCTGTCTGACGAGCCGTGGCCGTCGTCGGCGAGCGAGGCGCACACCAAGTTCGTCGGCTACCGCAACCAGCGCGCCAAGGGCTCGGATTTGATCATCTGGGGCTGGGACGAGATCGGGGTGCGCACCGTGCGGGCGCAGCGGTCCGCCGCCGCCGCGCTCGGCAGGGTCGGCGACGAGGCGTTCTCCTACACCTACCGGGGCACCAGCGCCCCCATGGACAAGGCGTTCGTCGTCTTCCGGAAGGGCAAGGCCGTGGTGGAGGTCGAGTTCACCTACCGGCGGGGCACCGGCGGGTTGGACGACGCGGTGCGGGCGGCGCGCTGGGTCGCCGCGTCGCTGGAGGGCCGCGTATGACGGCGCCGCGGGTGCTGGCCGGGCGGTACCGGCTGCTGGAACGGCTGGGCCAGGGCGCCATGGGCGTGGTGTGGCGGGGCCGCGACGAGGAGCTCGGCCGGGAGGTCGCGGTCAAGGAGCTGCTGCTGCCCGCGCATCTGGACGCCGCCGACCGCGAGCACGCCGCGCGGCGCGCCTTCCGCGAGGCCCGCGCCGCCGCAGCGCTCGACCACGAGTCGATCGTCACGGTGCACGACGTGGTCATGGACGGCGACCGGCCGTGCATCGTCATGGACCTGCTTCCCGGCCGGTCTTTGGACGCGGTCCTGGCCGCCCGGGGCGCGCTGCCGCCCGTCCAGGCCGCCCGGGTGGGTCTGGACGTGCTCCGGGCGCTGCGCGCGGCGCACGCGCGGGGCGTGCAGCACCGGGACGTCAAGCCCGCCAACATCTTCCTGCGCGACGACGGCCGCGCCGTGCTGACCGACTTCGGCATCGCCGCGCTGGAGGGCGACGCCACGCTGACGCAGGAGGGGTCGCTGATCGGGTCGCCGACGTACATGGCGCCCGAGCGGGTGCGGCACGAGCGCGGCGGGCCCGAGTCCGACCTGTGGTCGCTGGGCGCCACGCTGTACACGCTGGTGGAGGGGCGGCCGCCGTTCGCCCGGTCCACGCTGATGGGCACGCTGAGCGCCGTGCTGACCGAGGAGCCGGCCCCGCCCGGCGCCGCCGGGCCGCTCACCCCGGTGATCATGGGGCTGCTGGTCAAGGCCCCGGCCGCGCGGCTGTCGGCGCAGGACGCCGAGAACGCGCTGCTGACGGTCGCGTCGGGCGGGAAGGCTCCCCCGCCGCCCCCGCCGGGCTTCTCGCCGGTCCCGCCGGCGTCGCCTGCCGTGCCGAGCCCGGCTCCCGCGCCGCCCGTGCCGACGGCGCCGCCCGCGCCTGCGGGGCGGCCGTCCGGGCACGGCCGGGGCGTGGCGGTGCCGCTGGTGGCCGGGGCGGCCGTGGTGCTCATCGCCGTGGCGGCCGTGGTCGCGGTCGTGCTGAGCACCCGGGGGGACGGGGAGGCGCCGACGAGGTCCGCCGCCTCGCCGGGCCGCACCGGCACCGCGGCCGCGTCCGAGCCGGTCCGGTTCGCCAAGCCGCCGCCCGCCTGCGGCCTCATCACCGCCGACCAGGCCGAACGGCTGGTGCCGTCCTTCACCTCCCACGCCGACTCCGCGGACGACCATTCGACCGGCCTGCCCAAGTCGGAGTGCTGGTGGAGCGTCGCGGACCCGGGCACGAGCGGCGGACCGGAGCTGAGCGTCATCCTGATCGCCGACCGGTCCACCGCCGGTGCGCGGGCCCGGTTCCAGGAGGATCGCCGGACGGCGGCGCCGCTGCGGACCCCGGACCCCGAGCGGCCCTTCCGCGACATCACCGGGCTGGGCGACGAGGCGTACGGCTCGGACGACCTGTCCGACGACGCCGAGGCAACGGTGGTCTTCCGCCTCGGCAACCTCACCGCCGAGATCGAGTACCAGGCGCAGGGCCGGGCGATCGGTTCGCTACGGGAGAACGCACTGCAGGCGGCCCGGTGGGTGGAGGCTGCGTTGGAACGCCAGGGGTGAACGTCGCCGGTGAACGACACCGCACACTTCCGGAAAACGTAGGCTGTTACCCGGTTTGATCACTATTTGGGAGTGTGCGTTGCGGCTGCCGGAGCACCTGGAGCTACTGCTCACCGACGAGCCGGTCCTCGACGTCTACTCGTACGGCCCGTGGCGGGTGCCCGACGGGCTGTTCGAGGAGATCGGGGCGCGGATCGACGCGCTGGCGGGCGACCCGCGCTGCGCGGAGCTGACCACCGACGAGCACAAGCTGCTCACCCTGCCCGCGCCGCTGGTGGTCGCCGAGATCTTCGGCATCCTGGCGTTCCTGCCCGGCGGCGGCGCGATCAAGGGCGGGTCCTGGTCGCAGCTGCCCGAGCGGCTGCTGCGCCGCCACATGGTCAACCCCGGGCCGCTCAGCACCCGGATGACGCGCTGGGACGCGCCCGGCGGACGCTGGCGCCCCCCGGTGGACTGGCTGGTCGAGGCGCCCGACCGGAAGCTGGCGATCGAGCTGGCCCGCGACTGCCTGGCCGTGCTGGAGGGCATCGAGCCGCTGGAGCAGCGCCGCACCGCGCTGCTGCGCCTGTACGACGACCCGCCCGCGTGCGAGGTCAACCTGCCGAAGATGGAGCTGCGGGAGAACTGGCACGCGCACGCCGACGACGAGATCCTGGCGGCCGTCCCCGAGCTGCTCGGCCCCGTCGGCTACCTGGAGTGGGTGTGCTCGGGGCTGCTGGCCGCCCACGAGGCGCTGACCGCGGCGGCGCCGCGCGAGGAGCCCGTCGAGGTGCACCTGATCCATCTGATGCTGCAGGGCAGCATCGAGGAGGTCCCCGGCGAGCTGGCGGCCGCCCTCGGCCCGGACATGTACGGGGAGCTGAACGCCCGCTTCCCCGTGGAGCGGCGCGACTTCAAGCCGGGCCCGTGGCAGGAGCAGACCCGCGCGTGGCTGGTGCGGGCCCTGGTCGCCGGCGCCGCCGACGCCTGCCGCGCCTGGCTGGACATGGCGATGCGGTTCGTGGCGATCCTGCAGGGCCTGCCCGGCGACCCGTGGTTCCCCAAGCCCGAGTGGATCCCGGTCGGGCAGTTCCAGACCGACCTGCGGCGGCTGTTCGCGCCGCGCCGCCGCGTCGTCAACCCGCTCACCACCCGGCTCAAGACCGCCGCGAAACCCGCCGCCGAGGAAGGCCGGGCGGCCGCGGACGGCGGCGAGCTGGTCAGCACCCTGGTCGGCCAGCCCGAGGTGTCGGCCGTCCTGGCGGAGATCGCCGAGCAGCGCGAGCCCGTGCGGCTGCTGCTGGCCGGGCCGGACGGCACCGGCAAGCGCGACGCCGCCCAGGAGGTCTCCACAATGCTGCGGATGGGCCGCGACCCGCTGTGGCTCACCGACAACCTGTTCGCCGGGCAGCGGCTGTCGGACGCGGTCGCCAAACTGCACGCCGACGCGCGCGACTGCACCCACGAGCGGCTGCTGGTGATCGAGGGCCTGGACGACATCGCCACCGACCCCGGCAACGGCGAGGCGCTGACCGAGGAGCTGCACCGGCTGCTGGCCGTCCACCCCGACCTGAACCTGGTCGCGCTGTGCGACGAGGGCGGCGACGAGCGGATCCGGCAGGTCAACCCGGCGCTGCTGCAGCGCCTGCGCATCGCCCGCACCCGCCCGTTCACGGCCGAGGGGCACGCCGAGCTGTTCCGCCGCGCCCTGCGCCGGCACGGCGCCCGCGCCACCCGGCAGGCGCTGGCCGCGGCGGGCCGGCTGCTGGCCGCCACGCCGCCCGCGCAGACGCTGCGCAACGCCCGCCTGGCCCCGCACCTGGCGGACTTGGTCGTCGCGGCGGTGCGGGACCGCACCGAGCCCGGCGCCGAGCTGGTGGTGCGGCAGCGGGACATCCCGGCCACCCTGGAGACCGCGCCGGGCGCCGGGGACGCGCTGGCCGAGCTGAACGGCCTGATCGGGCTGGAGACCGTCAAGAACGAGATCGCGCTGCTGGTCGCGAGCACCCGCGCCGAGCAGCTGCGCAGCGAGTCGGGGCTGTCGCTGACCGCGCCGACCCGGCACATGGTGTTCACCGGCAACCCCGGCACCGGCAAGACGATGGTGGCGCGGCTGCTCGGCCGCATCTACAAGCAGCTGGGCGTGCTGTCGTCGGGGCACCTGGTGGAGGCGTCGCGCGCCCACCTGGTCGGCGAGTACATCGGGCAGACCGCGCCGCGCACCCGCCGCCTGGTGGAGCGCGCCCTCGGCGGGGTGCTGTTCATCGACGAGGCGTACACCCTCACCCAGTCGCCGCTGCGCGGCGACTACGGCCACGAGGCCATCGCCGAGCTGGTCAAGCTGATGGAGGACCACCGCGACGACCTCATCGTGATCGTCGCCGGGTACGAGCGGGAGATGGCCGAGTTCCTGGCCGCCAACCCGGGGCTGGACTCGCGCTTCCCCAAGCAGCTGCACTTCCCCGACTACTCCGACGACGAGCTGGTCGCGGTGTTCGAACAGCTCGCCGCCGCCGACGGGTTCCGCCTGGCCCCGGGGGTGACCGACCGGCTGCGGGCCATGCTGCGGCGCGCGCCGCGCGGCCCGTCGTTCGGCAACGGCCGCCTGATGCGCAACCTGCTCGACCTGGCCGTCGCCAACCAGGCGCAGCGGCTGGCGGCGCACGTCGCCCCGGCGGCGAACGGGCGGTCCCCGAACGGGAAGGCGCCCGCAGCCGGCAAGGCGCCCGCCAAGGGGAAGGCGCCGGGCAAGCGGCAGCTGGTCACCCTCACCGCCGAGGACCTGCCGGAGATCTTCGACCACCCCGAGGAGCTGTTCGGCCTCTACCTGTGAAGCGCGTCCGCCCGGCCGCGGGACGCCCGGAACCGCTCCGCCGCGGCGAACAGCACGTGCTCGGCGCCGGGCCGTCCGATGAACTGGGCGCCGACGGGCAGGCCGTCCACGGACCCCGCCGGGACGCTCAGCGCGGGCACCCGCGCCACGTTCCACGGGCAGGTCAGGGACACCAGCACCGGCTGCAGCGGGCCGAGCACGGTGTCGCGCTCCCCGATGGGCGGCGCGGTGAGCGGCACCGTGGGCAGCACCAGCACGTCGTACCGGGCGAGCAGGTCGGCGACCGCGCCGGCGAAGGCGTCGCGTTCGCGCATGGCCCGCACGTAGCGCCAGCCGGGGGTGCGCGCGGCGCGCCGGAGCCGGTCGAGCGTGGCGGGCTGGAACCGGTCCGGTTCGCGTTCGACCCGGTCGGCGTGCAGGTCGTAGGTTTCGCTGTCCTGGATCGCGGCGAAGATCCGGCGCGCTGCGGGCAGGTCGAGGCGTTCGGCGGGCAGGCCGGCGAGGGCGGCCCGCACGGTCCGCTCTACCTGCTCGTCCACCGGGGCCATGCCGTCGATCCAGGCCATGCGGATCTCGGCGGGGGCGGGCCGGTCGTCGGAGGCGGTGAGCACCCGGTAGGCGGTGCGGCAGTCGGCGGGGGCGGCGGCGAGCACGCCCACGTGGTCCAGGGACTTCGCCAGCGGGAACACGCCGTCGACGGGGATCGCCCCGAAGGCGGGTTTGAAACCGGTGATCCCGCACAGCGCGGCCGGAATCCGCACCGAGCCGCCGGTGTCGGTGCCCAGCGCCAGCGGCACCATGCCCGCCGCGACGGCGACCGCGCTGCCGCCGCTGGACCCGCCGGAGATGCGCGCCGGATCGTGCGGGTTGCGCGACGGGCCGGTCACGGAGACGTCGCCGCTCGCGCCGTAGGCGAACTCGTGCGTGGTGGTCTTGCCGACGATCACCGCGCCCGCCTCCCGCAGGCGCCGCACGCACGCCGCGTCGCCGGTGGCCACGTGCCCGTCGAACAGGGCCGAGCCCATGCCGGTGGGCAGGCCCTCGACGTCGATGATGTCCTTGACCGCGACCGGGACGCCGTGCAGGGGGCCGCGGTCGGCGCCCGCCGCCAGCTCCTCGTCCGCGCGCCGGGCGGCCTCGGCGGCGCCCGCGGCGTCGACGGTGACGAACGCGTTCAGGCCCGGGTCGATCGACTCCAGCGCCCGGTCCAGGAGCGCGGCGGCGCTCGTCCGGCCCGCCCGCAGGTCGCGTCCGAGGTCCGCCAGCGTCCGGCCGGTGAAGAAGCCCGTCATGCCTCGCCCTGCCCTTCCTGCCGTCCATCCCAGACATTCCCGGCGGAACGGTCAAGGGTCCGTCCGTTCGTCGCAGCCGGGCGACCGCTCGTCGACTGCCGTCCCGGTCCGGGGAACCCGCGCCCGCCGACACGACTAGTTTCGTCGCACCGACGGAGCGGCCCGCCCGGCGCGCTGGGGGGCGGGGCGGCAGTCCCGGTGGCGGCCGCCCCTGACGCCGGGGGCGCTTCACGGCGAGCGGGGGCACGGCGGCACGGCCGAAAGAGAGATGGCATGCCGTCCGCCGTGGCCCTCCGCGACCGCCGCCCCGCTCACAGGTCGTCCAGCAGGCGGCGCAGCGTGTCCGGCGTCCGGGCGGGCGGGTCGGCCTGCACCACCAGGCGGTTCATGACGTCGGTGTAGTGGTCCACCTCGCCGGGGCGGTCCGGGAAGTGGGCGTTGGTGAGCTGTTCGAGGTACACCATGTCCGGCAGGTCGGCCTCCTCGAACCGCAGCAGGGTGATCGGCCCGCCGACGGCGCCGTGCCCGCCCGCGCCGAACGGCAGCACCTGCACGGTGACGTTGCGCAGCGCGCACACGTCGATCAGGTGCCGCAGCTGGGCCCGCATCACCTCGCGGCCGCCGAACGGGCGGCGCAGCGCGGCCTCGTCCACCACCGCCCACAGCCGCGCCGGCTCGTCGCGGAAGAGGATGCGCTGCCGCTCCCGGCGCAGCTCGACCCGCCGGTCGATCTCCTCGGCGGACGCTTCCGGGTGGACGTGCGCAAGCACGGCGCGGGCGTAGTTCCTGGTCTGCAGCAGCGCCGGGACGACCTGCACCTCGTAGCAGCGGATGACGCCGGCGCCCTGCTCCAGCCCCAGGTACGGCTCGAACCAGGGCGGGACGATGTCGTGGTAGCGCTGCCACCAGCCCGGCACCGAGGCCATCCGCGCCAGCTCCAGCAGCGGCTCGCGTTCGGCGGGGTCGGACACGCCGTAGAGGGTCAGCAGGTCGGCCACGTCGCGCTCCTTGAAGCCGACCCGCCCCAGCTCCATCCGGCTGATCTTGGACGCGGAGCCGCGGATCTCGTACCCGGCCTTGTCGGCCGGCATCCCGCGGGCCTCGCGCAGCCTGCGCAGCCGCGCGCCGACCACCATCCGCAGCACCGTCGGCCCGGCCCGGCGAAGGCCGACGGCCTGCTCGTCCGCAGCGAAGCTCACCTCTCGCGCTCCCCCCTGCACCGAAGTCCGCCCTTCCAGCGTGCCATCTCCGACGCACGGAGAACAGCGGACCCGCAAACCGCGGTCGGCGGGCGGCGAGGCGGCGGCCGTGACGTCATTTCCGGCGGATCGGAAGGATTCCGCCACCCCTTCCCACCCCTTTGCGGCAGGCGATCCGCACAACACAAAGGAAACGCAAAAATAAGGGATCCGCGTGACATTGATCGCGCCAGTGCGTATCGCCGGTCGCGGCGTTTTCCTACAGAGGTCGCCCGGAAGGCCCGCTCGGCGGCCGCCTCCCCCGGCGACGACATGCCTGGTCACGACGCCGACGGACAGCAGGCTGATCCCCGCATGCCCTGGTAGGACTTGGTCAGGTATGCGGCGATTTGCTCGCGGCTTTGCAGGCAGACGTCAGCGGAACATGGTGCAGGGCGCGGCGAACGCGGCGCCGTCGGCGGCGGCCTTGATCCCTTGGGGGTCGGCCGCGTCGGTGTGGGACCCACGCTGCTGGAGCGGACATACGAATTCCTTTTGCCACCGGCTCTTTCGCCGCATTCGCAGCATCGCCCGTCCGCCGGACGCGCCGGACCTGGGACGGCCACCCGGCGATCCTGCGCATGCGTATTCGGCGTTCACGTCGATCTCGGAACACGCGGTCGATTCACTCCGGACGCCGCCGGGTGATGTGAGAAGAGAGTGCCCCGGCGCGCGGAGGGGGTGTCACCGGACGGTGTCCGCAACGAGGGGCCGGCCGACGCCGTGCAGATCGCCCTCGCTGTCGCAGAACCTGACGCCCGCCCGGCGACGGGTGGTCAACGTACCGCGCGGGGACGTGTCAGCCCGCCGGGACCTCACTGGGGAACGAGTGGTGCTCGTGGGCGATCATCCACTGCCCGTCCACCCGGCGAAGGCCCAGGGTCAGCCGGCAGCGCAGATCGACGATCGCGATCATGGCGTGGCACCAGGCGACGTCCTGCCCGGCGAACACCTCCAGGTCCAGCAGGTCGAAGCTGCCGTCGCCGAGCGGGCTGTACCGGAAGAACAGCTCCCACTGCCTGCGGTACTCGGCCAACCCGCGGACGCGCGGCGGCTCGACCACGTCGTACATCAGGATGTCGTCGGTGTGGTTGGCGAGCACGCCGTCCATGTCGCCGTCGCGGACCGCCTTCGCCCAGCGCTCGACGACGTCCCGGACCTGGCTCTCGTTCGACACGTCGGCCATTCGGCAGGCCACCTCGCTCCAGTTGTTCAGCCGATCGATGGCAGGACCAGGACGTCCGCGGGCATTCCTGGGATGTCGCTGTGCAACCAGACCGGCTCCCAGCGGGTCTCGAGGAAGCGCCGCAGCTCGGCGACGCCGCTGAGCCAGCCCACCCCATCCGGCGTAGGGCCTCGTCGAAGCGCTGTGCACGAACGTGAACCGGGTCTTGCCGCCCGAGCCCTCAAGCTCCCAGGTCGACACGAACGAGCCCCAGTCCGGGCCGACCCGGCGGCCGGGCTCCAATTCGAGGATCTCGGCGGCGGCGCGTCGCCAGGGGGCGGAGCGGCAGACACACCGCCACCGTACATGGCCGCGCCCCCGGGGAGGGCTCCCCCGGAGCATGCCGGGGGCGCTGCGGTCTGAGGGGCGGCGGCGCGGCATAGGTGACATATCGTCGAGTCCAAGGTCAGCGCATCGCGGCCACCTTGGGTGTTCGACCGGCCCGGCGGGGGCGACGTCAAGCTGGAGTTCCTCAGCCGGAGCGAGGCGCCTGGCGCGGCGAACCTGCTTCTTCGCGTCGCCGGCTGAGCGTCCCCGCAAGCCCGGAGGGGGAGGACGGGACGTCTCGTCCTCCCCCTCTGCTTCGCCGCCCCGCCCCGCCGGACCACCCGCGGCGGCGTGCCGCTGCCCGGCGGCATCGCCATGGGAGTCCACCACGCCCCCTCCGTTCCTCAGCGCGACGAGACGCCGGCGCGGAAAGCGGTGGAAGGCGGGATTGACCGCCGGACGCCGCCGGGCTACGAAGCGGAGAACAGGAAACCGCTTTCCAAAATCGCATGCCCAGGAGGATCCATGAGAATCTCAGTCGGCAGGCGCACCCGCCGACGCGCCCGCGTCACCGTCCTCGCCGCGCTTTCACTCGTCGCCTCGGGACTGACGGCCGTGGTGGCGGCGCCGCCTGCGTCCGCCGCCTGCGGCGACCTTTCGTACTACAACGCCGAGGCGGTGCGCAGCGGTGACACCTGGACCGCCCGCAACGGTTCCCGCACCGTCTACACCGGCACCGACATGCGGGCGGCCGTGCAGGCGGCGATCGACAGCCTGACGTCCGGCCGCACCTCCAAGGAGTGGGTGGTGGTGCGCGGCGACGGCTCGCTCAGCGCCGGATCGCGGATCTCCCTGCGCTCCCACACCGGGATCGACGTGTGCGGCACCGTCAACGTCACCGGTTCCGGTTCCGGCGACCAGGCCCCGATCTACGCCCGCGGCGTGAGCGACATCGAGGTGCGCCACCTGAACGTCACCGGCTCCCCGCTGTACGGGATCTTCATGCGGAACGTCGAGAACGTCACCCTCGGCGACATCCAGCTGCGCGTCTCCAGCGGCCTGGGGATCCGCATCGACAACCACGGCGACCGCAGCGTCCGGTCCCGCAACATTTACATCGACCAGGTGTACGTGTCGGGGACGTCCTCGCACGGCGTGGAGACCTACGGCGTGGACGGGCTGACCATCAACCGCGTCACCGCCCGCAACACCGGCGAGTCAGGGCTGCTGATGAACGACACGATCAACGCGACCGTCACCCGGGTGGACGCGGACGGCACGGGCACCGGCACCGGGTACGCCGCCCTGCGCTTCGCCAACCGCAACGGCCGCATCGGCGACTCCTACCCGACCAACATCCGGGTCGGCAGCGTCAAGGCCCGCGGCGGCGGACGCGGCATCTTCTGCGTCTCCGAAAGCGGCGGCGCCGTGATCGACGAGGTGGACATCGCCTACACCGGCAACAACGCCATCCTGCTGGAGAACTGCTACAACATGACGATCGCCGGGCGGTCCGGCGTGGTCGACGGCGGCGGCGAGGTCCGCATCGCCGCACGCGACGAGTTCGCCCCGTCCCGCGACATCACGTTGCAGAACCTGACCGTCCGCGACACCGCCATCCGCTGGAGCCCCTGCACGGGGACCAACATCGTCCTGCGCAACGTCACCCGCGAGAACTCCGCCCTGTACTGGTGCTGAGCCCGCGCCGGCATCGCGGCGGGACGGCCGTGTGGACGGGTTCCGGGGCCGTTGCCATGATGCGTGCGTGCTGGACGTGGACCTCCTCAAAGCCTCGGCCAACGACCGGAGGCAGCAGATCCCGGCATGGCGCCCGGAACGCTATTTCCCGCCGCGGCGCGACGGCGACCTGATCCGCGACGGCGTCTGCTCCCTGTTCATCGCCCAGAAACCGGGCGTCAGCCGGCCCACCTGCGGCGCGCACCTGAAGATCCTGGCCAGGGCGGGCCTGGTCCGCAGCAAGAAGATCAAACAGTGGGTCTTCTACCGGCGCGACGAGGCCCGCGTCGCCGAGGCCGAACACCGTCGGCGACTGGTGACTCACCGGGCCGGCTGGATCACGGCCAGGGGCGTCCCCACGGGGTCGCGCAGGAACGCGTAGCGGCCGGGCCGGATGTCGTGCGGGGGCACCTCCACTCGGGCGCCCAGCTTGGTGGCCTTGGCGACGGAGGCGTCGCAGTCGGCCACGGCGAAGTAGGGGACCCACTGGGGCCGCTCCAACGGCCTCAGTGGGCCGTCCAGCACGACCATGCCCCCCACGGAGCGGTCGGCGACCCGCCAGTAGGAGTAGGTGAGGCCGTCGTGGTCCCGCCGCACGAACGTCCAGCCCAGGACTTCGCCGTAGAAGCGCTGGACGGCCTCCAGGTCGCGGCAGGCCAGTTCCATCCAGCACAGCGCCCCGGGCTCGTCGACCACGCCGGCGCCGCGGAAGGCCCGCCCCTGCCACAGCGCGAAGCCCGCTCCCTCGGGATCGACCGCGAGGGCGAGCCGCCCGAGGTTGTCCAGCTCGACGCCGTCCACGAGCACCCGGCCGCCCGCGACCCGCACCCGCTCGGTGACGGGCGCGAGCTCGTCGACGGCGAAGTGGCACGTCCAGTACGGCGGCTGCCCGTCGTCGGCGAGCGGCTGCATCCCGCACACCATGGGCCCCTGGCGGCCGCCCAGCGACCACGTGTAGTAGTCGCCGAAGTCGTAACCGAACGCGTGGGAGTACCAGCCGAAGAGTTCCTCGTAGAACTCCCTGGATGCCGTGACCTGCGGGCTGGCCAGTTCGACCCAGCACGGCGCCCCGGGCGCGTATCCGGACACCTCGGTCATCGGGCCCCCCTTTCCCCATCCCACGGTACGAGGGCCCGCGTCATAGGCGCTGACGGCTTCGGACTTGCCGGCACCAAGCCCGCCCAAAGAGCCCCTACGCCGGAAACCACGAATCACAACCGCGGGAAATGCGCTCGTGTCCGCGGAATCGCCACCCGGCGGGCGGAGCGTCAGGCGGCAAGGGCGCCTGCGGAGGGGCGGTGCCCCGCGAACGCGTCGCGGACGTCCTGCCAGTGGCGGGTCCACCAATCGAGCATGCGGGAGTCGCGGACGAACGCCCGGCCGCAGGCGTTGAGCCACCAGTCCAGGGCGCCGGGACCGGAGCGGTGCGGGTGGCCGCAGCAGTGGCCGTAGTAGTACTCCAGGTGCCAGTTGTCGCACATGGTGGTCCACCACACGCGGCGCACCGCGTCGGCCAGGGCGCGCTCGTCGACCGGGGCGATCGAGCGGTACCCGTTGGTGAAGGCGGCGACGCGGAACAGGTCGATGGCTCCGTCCTCGCGAGTGAACAGGGCGAGGGCGGCGCGGGCGAGCTCCTCCATCAGGGGACGCACGGCCAGCCGGTCCCAGTCGATGACGGCGGCGATCGCGTCCCCCTGCCACAGGAGGTTGTCGGGACGCAGGTCGCCATGCGTCCAGCCGTAGGGGCCGAGGGGGCGGTCACGGGCGGGTCGCAGCGCGCCGTACCGCCGCAGCAGGTGGATGCGCCGCCGCAGGTGGACGACGAAGGTCAGGTCCACCGTCTGCGGGGAGCGGAGGGAGGAGATGTGGTCGAGCAGGCGACCGGCGCGGGCCAACGCCTGCTCGGGGGGTTCGACCACTGCCGCGCGCGGACGCGAGCGGGACACAGCCGTCGGCCAAGGCAGCAGGGGACCAGCCGACGCGAACCTGCCGGCAGCCAACGGCCAAGCGGTGCCGGAACCCGCATGCTGGGGGCCGCCTAGCTCGGACGCAGCCGCCGCCGGACCGACCAGCCCGGACGCGGGGCTAGACGACGCAGACACAGGGGCGGCTGACGCAGACGCGGTCGCCCCGAAGGCAGACGACGTTGACCCAGAAGCGCCCGCCCCAGAGCCGGCCGCACCGAACTCAGAGTCAGTCCATGCGGGCGCAGAGGCGGTGGCCGCGGACGCGGTCGTCCCAAAGGCGGATGCCTCAGAAGCGGCAGACGGGGGGCCGGACGCAGTTGCCCCAGAGTCGGCCGCCCCGGACGCGGAGGCAGCTGATCCTGACGCGGGGCCAGACGACGCGGGCGCGGGGCCAGACGCCCAAGACTCAGAGGCAGCCGCCCCGCGCGCAGAACCGGACGACGCAGATGCAGTAGCAGTTGCTCCAGAGGCGGATGGCGCGGAGGCGGTCGGCTCGGATGCAGGGGCGGCCTCCTCAGAGGCGTCCGACACGGAAGCAGAAGCGGTCGACGCAGGGCCGTCCGTTCCGGGCGCAGGGGCAGACGACGCAGATGAAGAGACGGCCGGCCCAGAGGCGGCCCGCGCGGCTCTAGGGACGGGCGGCGCGGGCGCGGTGTGGGACGGCGTGGATCCGTGGGCGGGGCTAGGCGTCGTTGGCGCAACGCCGGACGGCGTGGGGGCGGACGCCGATGCGGAGGACGACACTGAGAAGCGCGGCGCCGGCATAGAGGACGGCGAGACACGCGAACCAGTGGGCGGCCCGGGGGCATGAGGGGGCGCCGTGGCGCGGAGGAGGGCGTAGTGCAGGCGGGCAAGAAGGGCCCCCAGAGCACCGGCCTGCCGATCGGTCAACTCCACGCCGCGGATGTGGACGCCGTCGACCCACGGGAACACGCAGTAACCGCGCCCCGCGGCCTCGGCGACCAGAGCACCGCCGGGGGCGGGCAGCGCCGGGCGCACGGGCAGTCCGTCCTCGGCCAGGGCGGCGAGCACGGCGAGGTTGCGGCGGGCGGTGGGAAGGTCGACGTCCAGGATCCGGCGCAGGCAGAACACGCCGCGCGCGGTGACGACCCGCCAGTTGCGGTTCATCATCCCCTCGGGGATCATCTCCGCGTTCTCCACCGCACCCAACCGGAACATTTCCGCCAGGGCGAGTATTTCGCCCCCGGCTGCGCCGACTCGGTGTTGAGACACCGTGCCACGCTACCCGGGCGCCGGCGTCGGCGCGGGTAATCGTAAAACCGTGTCGCCGACCTTTTCTAAAGATCATTCCGGCGCACTGCGGGGCGGATCGCCCGGTCCGCCGCATTGTGCTGCGGAATCTCCGGAGAAGTGGCGGCCGCAGGCCCTGACCGGGCGATTACCTGACGCGCTGGCGAAGAAGTCGACGCGGGGGTCGCGGATACGGAATGGTTTCCCTCATGGATTACCGAATTCGAGGTGCCGCGGCGTCCGGTCCGGCCGAATGGCTGCTGGCCTTCCTGCGCGCCCGGGAGAAGTCGAGACGAGCCCGCACCGGCCGCGCCGGCGGACCGGCGGAATGGCTGCTGGTGTTCCTGGAGGCCGAACGCACCGAAACGGCGGCCCGGCAGCGCCCGTCGGTGCTGTCGCGGCGGAGCAAGAGCGAGGAGTACGCGTTCGGCCGGATGAACGCCCGGACGGCGTGACGGGACGGAGAAAATGATCATCGAAATGCTGTTCGCCGCCCTGATCGGCAGCGGGTTCGGCGGTGCCGAACTGATCGTCCGCTACCGCGACAGGCCCCTGGCGGCGTTCCTGTCCCCGGCCGGGCTGCTGTATCTGTTCGTCAACATCGGCGCGTCGGTCATCGCCCTGATCGCGATCACGGCGGCGGGCTGGACGTTCGGCCTGCCGGAGACCATGCCCCCGGTGAGCCTGCTGATCGTGCGGGTGCTGACGGCGGGCCTCGGCTCGGCCGCGCTGCTGCGCGTGTCGTTCACACTCGCCCACGACCGGGGCCCCGGGATCGGCCCCATCGCCGTCCTGGGCGGCATCCTGCGGATCCTGGACGGCGAGCTGGAGCGCAAGCGGGCGCTGAGCCGGCTTTCGCACGACGACCTGGCGGGGCTGTCGTTCGAGCGCGACCATGCGGCGCTGACCGAGCTGTGCTGCCACCTGCTGCGCGAGTTCGACCTGGCCGAGGCGCAGCGGCTGGGCGGGGTGGCCGCCGATCTCAGCCACCGCGACGACCTGACCGACGCCGACAAGCTGGACTGCTTCGGGCTCGAACTGGCCCGGCTGGTCGGCGAGCGCGCGCTGCGGCAGGCCGCGGCGCGGCTGCGGGACCGTCCCGACCACGGGCTCCACCCGGCCCACCACCAGATGGTCGAGGACGACCGAATCGCCCCCGTGACCATGGAGCACGAGGCCGTCGCGGAGCCGCCGTTGCCGCCGCGGTCGGCGGTCACCAAGCCCTCGCGGCTCGCCCCGGGTTCCAACGGCAGCAGGCTGGACCGCAAAGTGCTCAGCGACGTCTGAGCCCCGATTCCACCCGACGGACCAGAAAGCCGGTGTGTCCCGGAGTCTTCCGGAACACACCGGCTTTCGTGATTTTCGCAATCGCCCGGACGGGCGGTCAGCCGGCGTCCACTCCGCGGAGCCGGGTGTGCTCTCGTCTATCCTGGTTCTCAAGGGCGGAGGCGATGCGGTGCAATGCCTCGGCCATGGACACCAGCGCCTCGACCTGCGCGGCCGCCATCAGATTCTCCGGCGACGGGTCGGCGGCCTGCGCCTCCGCCGCGGAATCGCGGGCCTGCTGAATCCACCAATGCACGTGTCGATGATAATCCGGGGACGGACGGCGCACCCCGCAAGACCGCGCGGCGTTTCCTCCGTGAACATGCGCGAGCAGCACGGACTTCCACCCGCAAGAAAACGTTTCGTAGATCGCCGCCATAGCGTCCGTGACGCGATTCCCGCGGGGGCAATAGAAAACGGCTCCCGTCTCGGATGGATTCCGAGAGGGAGCCGAATTCGGTGCGCGTGCGGCGGCGGTGGTCAGCCGCGGGCGGGCGGGCCCGGCCCGAACCCGCTGTGCACCGCTCAGCCGGCCGGACGGGTTTCGGTCACTGCAGCGCCTTGGCGGCGTACGGGTTGAACTTCTCATCGGACATGGACCGGACCGCCACGTCCTGCTGCTGGCCCTGGTCGGTGCGCTTGGCGGTGCCCCGCAGCTTGGCGGCCGGCTTCATCAGCCGGCCCACGACCCCGCCGAGCCGTCCCTCACCGGACTTGCCCGGACGGGGCCGGGCCAGGGCCTGACGCTTGGTGGACGGCAGCGGGCGGCTGTAGCTGTACAGCTTGACCGGACGCGACCAGTGCGCCTTGGCGCGGTGGCTCCTGGCCTTGTGGGAGCGCGCCTTGCGCGGCTTGGCCTTGGCCTTGTACGACTTCACCTTGCGCGGCTTGGCCTTGTACTTCTTGACCTTCTTCTTCGGCTTGGCCTTGTGCGCGTAGGAGTCGTCGGGGTCGTTCTCGCAGCGCGAGCAGTACCCCCCGCCGCCGTAGCTGAAGGACTTGGTGATGTTCACCATCGCCAGCGCCCCGCCGTACGCGCTGATCGGCCCGGTCGAGCCGCCCCACAGGCCGAGGAAGCCGTCGTCGTCATCGTCGTGGTCGTCCTCGTCGTCCCAGTGGAACGAGGCGCCGGCGGCGCCGCCCGGCTGGGATTGGGTCTGGTCGACGTCGATCGAGTTGCGTTTCGACGTGAAGGTGCGCGCGTCGTTCGCCACCTCGCTCTCGATGTGGCCGTCCAGCCGCCCGTGCGGGTCGGCGACGTCGGCGGCGGCGAGCGCGACGAAGCCGCCGGAGCCGAACGTCACGGCGCCGGCGGCGACCACGGCCGCGCGGCTCAGGTTCTTGGTCCAGTTGCGCATCTGTGTACTCCTGTCTTGTGTGTTCGTGTTCGATGCACTTACGCGGCGGCGCATGAGGTGCGCTCGCCCGGCGACGGTGCGGCAGGGCACCGAGCGCCCCGGTGGGAGACTGGTCTTCGGCTGGGCCGGGTGGTGGCGCCGTCTCCGCCTGCACGTGTTGCGGCTCCTGTGGGCGGGACGCGATGCGGCCGTACGGGCGGCGCGCTGAAACGGGCCCGTCCCCGGGCAGCCCAGCCCATGGACGGCGTCAGTCGGGGACGGCCCCGGGTTCCTCGGCCGCGATCATGTCGTCCAGGGCCACGTAGGGGACGGTGGCGGCACTGCTGTCGCGGTGGATGCGCAGCGGGTGGGCCGGCAGCATTCCGGCGAGGGCCGGCTGGGGATGCGCCGCGGACACGTACGTCATGTCGGCCGGGACGTGGTGAGTGAACGGGGAGGGCCTGCGGGTCGGGGTGGGCTCGCTTTCGGCCGTGCAGGATCGGCAGTGATCGACGGCTGCGGGCCGCACGGTGGGGCCCGGCCAGGTGGTGTCGTCCGCTACGCGCACGCCTGCGGAGGGAGCTGCGCCGTAGTCGGGGGTCGAGGCGGGCTCCTTGGCGAGCTCGGCGATGTCGAGGGGCTGCGTGGACGCGTCGGCTGATGTCATGACGGGGATCGGCGGCCCGAACGGCAGCGGCTGCGCACCAACGGTGTTCGGCGGGAACTGCTCGTCCACTCCCCGGACACCACCGGTGGAGTCCAGCACCGGTCGCAGCCCGCCGCGAAGCGTCTCCGTGCCGAGGCCGGGGGCGCCCACCATGACGCGGGCGAGCGTCCTTCTGGCCTCGCGCAGCAGGTCCTGCGCCCGGGCGGTGGAACCTCCCGCTGATGAGGCTGCGCTCGTCGTGACCTGGTCCATCGCGCGGAAGAACGACCCGTCGCCGAGCGGACCACGACGTCCCATCAGGGCGCACACCCTGCAGTCGCCGCGCTCGGCCCGCCGGATGCCAGGCAGCGGCTCGGCGACGCGCCGCACCCGGTGCCGACGGACACCGCCTGCCGGCACCGTCTCCCGCTCCCGCATGTCCGCTTCGCCCGCCTCGGGTTCGTCCGCGGCCGCCAGCAGGCGCGACGCGTGACGCAGCGCCCCTGCCACGATGCGCGGGTCACGCGGCTCGACCGCCGTGCGCCCGCCGCCCGCCTCGGTATGCGCGACCCCGTCGGTGTCGGTGACGGCCGCGTCGGCGGTGTGCGCCAACAGCGCGGCGGCGATCCAGCTCGCCAGGGCCAGACCGCCGACGATCGCGATGCGCGCCGCGAACGGCAGCCGGGCAGGGCGGATGCGATCCCCGGGGCACCGCGCCCCGCGCTGGATCGATTCCGGCCACATGCCCCTGACTCCTCACTGACGATTCACCGGCGTCGGCCCGGACGCCGTCTCACCGCTGCCGGACGGCCGGCGGCTCCAGGCGGCGCCGGGCCGCCGCAACGGCCGGCGCGGCACGTGAAGTCGTCCACCGCCCGCACCATGGACGTCGATATCGATTTGGTGTCGGCGGGGTCCCGGCGGAACCGCCGCACGGCTGGTCGGTCGTTCAGTATCGCGCCGCCCCGCGCACCGTTCCGGAAAGGCGCGGCGGGACGGCCCCGAAAATGTCGGGAGTCACGGCGGGCCGACCGGTCCCCGCATCCGGCTGCCGAACGGCCGCCGGGCGAGACCGGTGAGTCCGCCGTCCCGAAGCTAACATTGTTCCACCGGCCGATCTCCGACATATATGTCGATCGCATCCATCATTTACTGGATACGGCCGGGTGCTTTACGGTCACGACGTCCGCGTCTCCGGCGAACAGAATTTTCGCGGGGCAAACCGGATTGCCGGGAGAAAATGCCAGAACACCCCATTCGCCATTCACAAAAGGCATCCCGAAGAGGCCGGCGACGATTCACACTGATACCCGGCGGGACAGGACGCTATGACAGCGAACGGCACGTCCACCGCACAACAGACCGGAACCCGAATTCACTCGACACGCGACCAGACGACCTGGCGCACAAGGAACCGAACGGAGCGAACTAGCGGGATGCACGCATCACGGGGCAGACATCACCGCCTCCGCCTTCAGGCATGAGAACACTTCAGCCCGACATTACCGCCCGGCCCATCCCCTACACGAGAAGCGAGCGAGCACCCCCCGCCCGAAACCGTCCATCCAAACCACAACCCGCACAGCACGATGCCCGCAAGAAAACACCCCCGCCGGCACTGACGCCGGGACAAACCCCACCCCGCGAGCGGATTTTCATCCGCGCACGCCAAAAGGGGTGCTGGGGCAGAAAACGCCCCAGCACCCCGCCAGGCCGTCGATCTCATCCAGGCCGCGCGTCGTCGCGACGGGATGGATCAGAACGTCTCGCCTATTCTCAGAACCCGCTGAGCAGGTCCAGGAGGCTGGCCTTGTTCCGGATGGTGTTGTGGTTGGCCAGGGTGTTCTTGTTGACGTTGTTGGCGGTGACGCTCACCGCCTGCTTCTGCTGCTGAGCGTTGACGTCCGGGTCGTCGCCCCGGCCGCTGGCGTGCGCGGGCGAGCTCAGGAGCAGGGCCCCAGCCGCCGCACCGATCACCAGGCCAGCCGCAGCCGTCGCCTTCTTCAGCATCGAGCTTCTCCTTCACCTGTCGTGGACAAGTTGTTTGATGGGGACGCTCTCGTCTTTCGTGGACTCACGATTTGGAGAGCACCGATGTCCACCGTCGCGATCAAGAGTATGGCCCGCAATGCAAAGCGCGAAGCAAGAGCACGAAAAACCGGTCAGAGTGAATCATAAATTGAGGACATGAAGCCTGCGGAGATCAACTCGATCCCCGGCAAACTAGACATGCTCCAGCCAATCCCGGTTAACCCCCACCCGAGGGAAGAGCCAACCGGTATCGCGCCACCGGAACAACTCGGGAAAAGGCGCCGTTCTCCGATATTGCCGCCCCTGATCCACCTCCTCTGCACCGTCCCGCGGCCCAGCCGGCCCCACACCTCCCGGCGACCACCGGAAGAAACACCCCGGTCCCGAACTGTCGGCCGGCCGCACGATAAAAGCGCGATGGCGACGGCCGCACCGCTCATTCCGCACCCGCCCCCCTGATCGAGCACGGACACAAAACAAGGGATGCCGGAACGCAAGGCGTTCCGGCATCCCTGGGTCAGGCAGTCGACCGGCTCATGCTGACCTTGGCTCAACCACCGGCCAGGGCCGTCAGAATCGCAACTCCGCGCTACGTCAGGAGTCGTCAGCCCAGCAACAGCGCCAGCGGGTCGGGGATGTTCAGCGTGGCCAGATTGTTGTTGTTGGTGTTCGTGTTCGAGTTCATGTTGTAGTTGTACACGTTGACGACGTTCCGCGGGCCCTTGTCCCGCCCGTCGGCGTCGGCGGGTGAAGACAGGAGCAGAGCCCCGGCGACCGCGCTAGCGACCAGGCTCGCGGCCGCGAAGGTCTTCTTGAACATCTCGCTTCTCCTCCGTCTGTCGGGAAAGGCGCCGAGCGTCGCAACGGACAACGCTCCCGTCACCTTGGGGGCGCCAGCACGACCCAGCCTGCCGACGCAAGGTTGCTACCAAAGCAAAGCGACACTCCCCCAGCGAAAAAATCCCCGCGCAGAAATCCACCCATCACGCACATGACTGATAAAGACGAGAACCCGCCACCTCCGCGCCCGCTCCCCCAGCCCACCGCACACCCACAGCCCCCGACGACCACCCCGTAGCGATCACCACGCGCTCCCCAAACCCCACGCTCCACCGTCAGCCTGGCCTCTCGCGCCGTGATCCACGAGCCGCCGTGATGCCGTTGACTCTGGCGACCTGACCGAGGTTCCTGCGCGGGTAGCCGGGCGTCGGCTTGATCTTGTGGGGGGTCATGCCGGTGTCTCCTCGATGGTCGCGATGATCGTGCGCGCGGCGGCGACCAGCTCGTTCGCGGGGGCGATGGCTTCGCCGGTGTCGTATCGGTAGAACCACCACGCGCCCATCCGCCTGTCGTAGCGGCACTCGACCGTCATCGCCATCCGTGACCGGAACCTGCCCGTGCAGGTCATTTGGCCGGAAGGCGCCTCGCGAGACTAGGGACGTCTACCGCGAGGCGCCGCAGGCGTTATACCGCGCGGCCACGGCACGGTGCCGTTCGAGCTGGTTGATGCCGCACCCGACGGCATGGTGCCGCCGACTATCAGTTCGGAGAACACCAGCGGCCGACACGGCGAGTCGCCCTGCTGACCTGCTGTGACCGGCAGCGATACGCGGCGGTTGCTTCTGCCGGTCTGGCTGCGTGCGGCCCCGCGCGGCGGGCTGATGTGCCCGGGCGGTCGCGGGAGTCATGTCCACCTCACCCGCGATAACTGGGTCTGAGGTGTCGTCGGGGGTGTTCCGGGGTGTGGCTTGGTGGGGGGTGCCGGGGCCCTTGTGGGGCGGTCGGCCGGCTGGGGTAGTGCCGGAATGCCCGGATCGCCGTCGGGCGTGGTGGGGTGACGCGCAATTCGCCGTGGCGGCGGGCGTTATAATCTTATGGCTCCGGAGAATCCGGAAGTGACACGCCCGACGCGGCGGACGTGGTTTTCGACAGGGGGCTCGGCGGGTGATTGCGTCGAGTGGACGAAAACGCGGGGCGGTGTGGGTTATGGTTGGTCACGACGCGAAGCCGCCCGGTGAGGGTTTCCACTCCGCATGCGTCAGACCAGGACTGTCCGACATATCTCGCAGCGTGGGATACTCGCAGGTCAGCCAGGCCACCAGGGTGGCGTGGTAGACGTCGAAGGCGCGCGCCAGGGCCCTGCGGTCGGCCGATTGCATCGGTGTCATCCGGAGCTTCATATGAAGATCGTCACGTGCTCGTTCCCATGTCTGCCGAAGCTGGTCTCGACTGGCTCGCATGTCTCGACACTACAACCCCGTCCGGGCATTGCTCCGCACGATTTCGCAGACGCGGCCTACCTCGGTCGCCACGGTTATCCGACACCGGCATGATGGTCCACAAAATTGTGGAGACTGCGACAGGTATTTCGAACCGACGGGGGATCGGGGCCGCGCCGCGGCCGCCGCGGCAGATCCCCGGCGCGGCGGTCAGCGGACCATGGTCGCGTCGTGGGGAGCGGCGGGCTTGTCCTGCCGGGCGGTGCCCGCGCCGACCGTCTCGGCCAGGTGGCCGACGATGCGGCGGGCGGCGAAGTCGGCGCCGTGGACGAACCGCATGACCGGGCCGAACGTGGCGGCGGCGGTCAGGCCCGCGAAGTACAGGCCAGGCAGCGACGACTGGAAGTGGGCGTCCAGGGCCGGGGACGTGTGGGTGCGCCGCAGCCGCCGCCGCAACTCCGGAGGCAGGGCGGAGATCCGGTCGACGTCGGGCACATAGCCGGTGGCGGCGATGACATGGTCGGCGCGCACCTCGGTGCGGTCGCCGCGCCGGTCCTCGACGATCAGACGCACCCGGTCGCCGTGCGGGGCCGCGTCGACCACGTGGCGTCCCAGCATCCGCCCCACGCGGCTGTCCAGGCGGTCGCGCAGCCACCAGGCCCCGGCCGGGCCCAGGGTGTTCTTCACGATGTTCCGGCGGGTGCGCGCGGGCAGGTACCGGACGGTCTGCGGACGCTCTGACCACAGCCAGGTGCGCCAGCCGCGCCCCAACCCCGACTGGGGGCCGCGCAGCAGTGCCTGCAGGAGGCTGCCGGTCCTGCCGGGCAGGGAGTTCCACGCCAGTTGCGGCGTGCGCGCCAGCACGACAGGGCGTGCGCCGCAGTCGGCGAGCAGTACGGCCGTCTCCAGGGCGGACTGCCCCGCCCCCACGACGACGACCTCCTTCCCCGCGAACCGGTCGAACTCGCGGTGGACGACGCTGTGCGTGACCAATGCCGTGGGCAGCGACGCCAGCCTGCGGGGCACGTGGGCGAACGGGCCGACGCCCACGGCCATCACCACGGCGCGGGCGCGGACCTCCTCGCCGGTGGACAGCGTGACCGTGTAGACGCGGCCGGGGTCGCCCTCGACGCGGAGCACCTGCGACGGCTCGGGTTCGGGGACGGCCTGCTCGGCGAACCACTGGCCGTAGCTGACGAAGGTGTGGAGGGGAATGGGGAGCCCCTCCGGCCAACCGCCGTTGTACTCGGTGAAGGTCAGGCCGGCGACGGGACTGCCCAGGCTGGAGGCGAACGGTTCGGACTTCAGATACATCCCCGCCGGCATGTGGTTGCGCCAGAAGTCCATGGGAGTGCCGATGACGCGCACGCGCAGCCCCGCATGATGCGCGTAGGCTCCCACGGACAGGCCATAGGGACCGGCGCCGACAACGAGCACGTCGATGACCGAGTCGTACATGTGTTCCCCCGTTTTCCTTGCCTTTTGCCGGCGGGTCAGGCGCTGACCGTCCGTTGCGTTTCCTCAGACGCCGCGCTCCTACCCCGCCGTGCCCCGGCAAGCCTCGGCGCGGCGATTTTTTCCGCCGCCCGGATGACGCTTTGCGCCCCCATGAGCAGAAATGGCTTGAGATCATCTGCGGCGAGCCAGGCATATTCCTCCGCCGTGCGCAGCAGCCGCATTCTGGGCATTCCGACCGCGGCCAGCAGCACCGACGGCCGCAGGTAGTGGTTCTCGACGAGCATGGTGCGGCCGTAACGGGGCTGGACGGGCGGGACCGGGCGGCCGGACAGGTCCAGGTGCATGACGCGCACCAGGTCCAGGCCGCGCCGGTCGGTGAACAGCCGGAACTGGGCGCCGAGCCGCGGGTTGAAGTCGAGCAGGAAGTAGGTGCCGGACTCGGGCACCAGGCGGAAATCCAGATCGAGCACGCCGCGGTAGCCGAGGACGCGTCCCAAAGTCCGCCCGATCTCCTCCAGTTCGGGATTGGGCAGCCATTCCCCGACCACGGTGTGCCCGGCCTGCGGCGGGCAGGCCAGTCGCTTGCGTCCGGTTCCGGCGAACAGGCACCGGGAGGCGTCGTCGAAGTATCCGTGGAAGAACCAGTCGGCCGCCCGCGGCGAGACGATCGCGCGCTGCAGGATCAGCGGACCGGCGGCGGGCCGGGCCGCGGCCTCGGCGAACAGCGCGTGGGCGTCCTCGGGCGTGCGGAGCACGGTGGTGCTGCGCTGCCCCGGGCCGAGGCGCCACGGCTTGGCCCATTTCGCGATGACCGGCAGGCCCCATTGTTTGATCGCCTCGTCGACGTCCTGGCCGGACAGCGGAAGGCGGATCTCGGGGTAGGCGACGCCGGCCTCGGCGCATCTGTCGGCCAGCGTGGACTTGTTCGCCAGCGTCCGGGGCAGCTGCCGCTCCTGCCGGGGGAAGACGAACCGTTCGGCGAGCGCGGCGGAGTTCTCGGCGATGAATATCGCGCCGCCGTCGTCCATCGGGACCAGCAGCGCGGGCCGGCCGATCCGCCGCCCGATCCGGTTCAGGTGGGCGACCAGCGCGGCCGGGGCGCCGTCGGGGGCGGGCGGGCCGAAGCGGTGCCGTCGCCGCAGGTAGCGGGAGGCGGCGGCGGGTGCGGCGCCGCTCTCCAGGACGGCGTGCACCGGCACGCCGGCGCGACCGAGCGAGCGGATCACGCCCACGGTGCCGTGGTGGAAGACGTTGGCGTCGGTCCGCAGCACCAGGACGGGGAATTCGGTGTCGAACTCGGCGTCGACGGGTTCGCGGCGTCTCATCGGCACCGCCCCACAAGGTACCGGCCCATAATGCCGACAACCGGACACTTGGCATTCAGCACCATATTCACTCCCAGAAAATCCGTCCCACGAAGGCTTGGTGATCTCATTGCCCGTGGCGGGGAGACAAAGGGCATAACCCAGCTATGAGTTACGGGACAGCCCGCCATGACGACGGCCCTTTCCCGCATTCCCGCGACCGCCGCTTCCGGCGGCGGCTCGGCCGCGGCCTGCTGGCCGCGGCGACGGCCGCCGCGGTGTGGGCCGTGACGATGGTGGGGATGCGTTGTCAGATAGGAGATTCGGCCGTTCGCACCGGGGCTTCGGTGGCGCTGGATCCGGCCGCTCCGGGAAGTTCGGCCGTACCGAAGGCCTCGCATTCCGCGCGGGCCTCGACCGTCGCAATCAGTTCGCCTCGTCGGGCGAGCCCGGCCGCTCCGGGGGGCACGCCCGCTCCGCGGCGCCATGCCGTTCCCCTGGGCGCGTTCGTCGGATCGGGCGCCGCCGGGGTGGAACGGCTCGCCGAATTCGAGCAATGGCTCAACGCGCCGGTCACCGTGGGCCACACGTATCTGCCCGGGGAGACCTGGAAGGGAATCGAGGGTCCGGGCAATCTGGTCAGGTCCTGGGGGGAATGGCGCGCGGCCGATCCGCAGCGCAAGCTCGTGGTGAACGTCCCCATGCTGGCGCCCAACGAGCTGCCGCTGCCCGACGACGTCGTCTCGGCGCTGCTGCGGGGCGGGGCGACGGGCGCGTTCGACAAGCATTTCGTCCGGCTCGCCGAACGGCTCGTCGACGCCGGGGCGCCGGACGCGATCATCGTGCTGGGGTGGGAGATGAACGGCATCACCTACACCGGCCGGTGCGCTCCGAATCCGGAGATGTGGAAGATCTACTGGCGGCGCATCGTCGCGGCCATGCGCTCGGTGAAGGGGGCGCGTTTCCGGTTCGATTTCACGCCCAGCCGGGGCATGGACGCGATCGCCTGGCCCGAGTGCTATCCGGGCGACGACGTGGTCGACATCATCGGCATGGACGTCTACGACCAGCCCGTCGGCAAGGACTTCGACGAGTTCGTCAAGGAGCCGTACGGCCTGCAGGCCCATGTCGACTTCGCCCGCGCGCACGGCAAGAAGATCTCCTTCCCCGAATGGGGACTGTTCCGCAACTCCGATAATCCGGACTACATCCGGGAGATGTTCGACTGGATGACCCGGCACGGGGCGGAATACCAGACGATCTCCGACTACTGCCCGCACGGGGTGTGGCGCTGCGCCGACAACCCGCAGTCGTCGCAGGTCTACCGGTCGCTGTTCGGCCGCGCCTCCGGCCTGCTGGACCCGTTCCGGGCGGCATCGCCGTCCGCGTCGCCGAACGCGTCGCGGTCGCCCTGAGGTCATCGGTCCGACACCCATCAGTCCGCACCCACGCCCGGCCCCGCCTCCGCCAGAGGACTGGCGGAGGCGGGGCGGGCCACCGGCTGAGCGACGGGCCTGTGCCCGCAGGCGGTCCCGGGCGCGCCTGCCACCGGGTACGCGGCGGTGGCGAGGTCCTTGGTGATGACGGCCAGCTGGGCGAAGGTCCGCACGGCGTCGAAGTCGGCGGCGCGCCGGGCGGCCGCCTTTCCCTCGATCTCGGCGAGTTCCGGGGAGAGCAGCCTGCGCGCGACCTCCGCGGCCAGTGCCGCCGGGTCTTCCGGGGGTACGAGCGCCCCCACGTCGGGGGTGACGACCTCGGTGAGCCCTGGGATGTCCGTGCCGACCAGGGGGCGGCCGATGGCCAGTGCCTCCAGCGCGGCCAGCGGCAGCCCCTCCCAGCGCGACGGCATCGTCACCACGTCGGCGGCGACCAGCCAGGGTCGGGGGTCGGCGACCGGGGGGACGAACCGTATGCCGTGGGTCGCATAGGCGCGCACGCGGCGCAGCATGTCGCCGTCACCGACCATCACCAGCTGTGCGTCGGGGCAGCGTTGCCTGACACGGGGCCACGCGGCGGTCAGCACGTCCTGGCCCTTCTGCCGTGTGATGCGGCCTATGCAGACCGCCAGCGGCTTGTCGGCGGGGACGTCCAGGAGCCTGCGCGCCGCGCCCCGTGCGGACGCGTCGGCCTGCTGGAAGCGGCGCAGGTCCACGCCGTTGCGCACGAGCGCGTAGGGCGCGTCCACCCCGGCCTGGCGTCCCTGCTGCAGTTCGCCCTCGCCCACGCACACGACCGCCTTGGCACGTCGGGCCGCGAACCGCTCCCAGCGGATGCTGGCCGTGCGCTGCACGCCGCGCGCCGCCAGCCACGACCACCCGTGCGGCTGGAAGATGAGGGGGGTGCCGTGCGTGGTGCGCATGCGGCCGGCCAGCCCGGCCTTGGACGAGTGCAGGTGGACGATGTGCGGGCGGTAGCGGCCGATGATGGCGTGCAGCTGCCGGGACTCGGCCAGGGTCTTCGGCCCCGGTGCGCGCCCGGCGTTCCACGGGATGTGGGGGACGCCGTGGGCGCGCAGGTTGCCCGGCAGTGTCCCCTCTACGGGGCATGCCACGGCGACCTCCCAGCCGCGGTGCGTCTGGTCCCGGCACGCCTGGGTGACGTAGCCGGCGACGCCGCCGTCGGTCGGCTGGGACACGTGCAGAACGCGGATCGGTTCTTGCTGGCTGGTCATGGCTGCCCCCGGAGACATGTGGAGTGGTGGCGTGATGGCGCGTGTCAGCGCGCGGCCAATTTCTTGGGCACGGCCCCTTTGCCCTGGGCCCGCCCGTTGCGTCGTCGTGGCTGGACGCGTTGCCGCGCGGGCTCGGTACGCGTCTCGGCCGGTTCGGCGGGCTGGCGGAACTGCTCGGGGTGCTGGCGCCGGTACTCGCGGAACTGCCCTCGTATGCCGGAGGCGACGGTGCCCAGCAGCGCGGCCAGGAGGATGCCGGTGGCCGTTCCGATCGCCAGGCTCAGCAGGAGGTTGGGCGAGGCGGGCGCGGTGGGGCGGTCCGCCGCGCCCATGAGGGCGGCGTGGACGCCGGTCTCCTGGGAGCGGACCGCGCTGTAGCGGACCAGGGCGTCTGCGGCGGCGTTGGCGTAGGCGACGGCGGCGTCGGCGGTGTGCGCCGAGCCGGTGAGCTGGATGAGGGGCGTGTCGGGCGACGTGGACGCCCGGACGTGCTTGGTCGGGTTCGCCCCCCGGGGGACCGGGGGGCTGACGGCCCACGCGAGGGTCTGCCGCTGGACGGCGAGCCTTCCGTACGCCTGGGCGAAGTTGACGGCGAGCTGGTCGGAGCCTTTCTGCTCGGTCACCACGATGACGTGGGACGTCGCCTTGTAGACCGGGGGCGTGACCAGCGCGTGGATAAGGCCGCCCAGGGTCCCCAGCAGCACGACGAGCACGAACAGCGCCGCCCGCGACATCAGGTGGCGGGCGAACCGCCACACGCCCGGCGGCTGACCGGACCGCTTCGGCCAGGGCCGCCGCGGGCGTTCGCCGTCCGGGCGCGGTGACCTCCTCCGCGTCACCAGCGCCAGGGGCGACCTCCCCCGGGACGGCTTGGTTTCGGGCCGTTCGCGGTCGATGGACTTAGAGTCCGGCATTCTCCGCCCTTTCGTACTGTTGCGGCACCCCCGCCGCCCGGGCCCTCCTGCCCGGGCGGTTGCGGTGGCTCTCATACAGTTCGGCAAGCGCCTTCGCGTGGACGCGGATGTCGTAGTACTGCACGGCTTCGGGTGTGGGCCACCGTGTGGAACCTTGGCTCAGGCACAGGGCCAGTGCCGCCCGCCAGGCCTCCAGTGCGGCGGGCACGTGCCGCGCCTGGGGCGGGACCTTCCCGGGCGGCAGGTCGTCCAGGGCGGGACAGGCCGTGTAGAGGACGGGGAGCCCGGCGGCGAGGCCCTCGATGACGGAGAGGCCGAACGTCTCCTGCTCGGAGGGGGCGGCCAGCACGTCCATGGCGGAGAGCATGTCGGGCACGTGGCCGGTGTCCCCCGCGAACATCGTCCGCGCCGCCGCGCCGCAGGCGTCCGCGAGGCGTTGGAGCGCCGCGCGCTGGGGGCCGTCCCCCACGATCAGCAGCAGCCCGTCGTCGAGATGGGCGAACGCCTGGATGAGCAGGTCGAAGCGTTTGGTCGGGACCAGCCGCCCCACAGCGCCGAAGACGAAGGCGTTCGGGTCGAGGCCGAGCCGCGCGCGGACGCGTGCCCGCCGCTCGGCGTGAAAGGCGAACGCATCCGCGTCGAGGCCGTTCGGGATCACCGTGATGCGACCGGGGGGCACGCCCCAGCCGCGCAGGCGTTCGGCCACGGTCGGGGACACCGCGACGGTCACCGTGCCCAGGCGTTCGGTGGCGGTGTACAGCATCCGCACCGCGGCCGTGGTGGCGCGGCCCTCGATGTGCCCGTGCCCCAGGGAGTGCTCTGTGGCGACGACCGTCCGCACTCCCGCCATGCGCGCGGCGACGCGTCCGAACACGCACGCCCGGTAGAGGTGGGTGTGGACGACGTCGTAGCACCCGGCGCGGATCAGCCGTACGAGTTCGGGCAGGGCGGTCAGGTCCCGGTTGCCGCGCATGCCGACCTCGTATACGGGCACGCCGCGGTCCCGCAGCGCGTCGGCGACGGGGCCGGGCCGCGACAGCACCGCGACCTCGTGGTCGACCAGCCCGGACGTGTGCCGCACCACGTCCAGCAGCTGCCGCTCGGCGCCGCCGCGTCCGAGCCCTGTGATGATGTGCAGGACCCGGGTCATATCCGCGTCCTCCACCGCAGCTGGTGCCGCACGACCTTCACGCGCATGCGCAGGCCGCCGTCCCGTTCGCCGATGTAGGTGCGGGCCAGGGCGTGCACGTCGTAGGTGTCGGACCAGATGGCGCACCCGTAGTCGTAGCCGGCGGCGCGTACCGCGTCGATCTCACGGCGGCCGACGTGGCCGTAGGGGTAGGCGAATCCGGTCACCGGTTCCTCGATGACTTCTTCGAGGAGGGCGCGGCTGCGGCGCAGCTCGGTGCACAGCTCGTCGTCGTCGGTGTCCGGGAGGGAGACGTGCCGCAGCCCATGGGAAGCGACCTCCATGCCCATGGCGCGCACCTGGCAGATCTGGTCCGCCGTCATCAGGGGCTTGCACGGCCCCTCGTCCCAGGTGTTGTAGGAACCGATGCGTTCGGCGACCACGAACACGGTCGCGGTGAAACCGAACCGCAGCAACGTGGGGACGACCCGTACCGCGAAGTCGGCGTAGCCGTCGTCGAACGTCAGGCCCACCAGGCCCCGCACTCCCCCGCCGGTCTCGGCGCGCCGCAGCTCGCGCATGCTCACCCCGCGCAGGCCCCGCGACTTGAGCCAGCGCATCTGACGCGTGAACTGCGCCGGCGACACCGTGATCAGGTGCGGGTCGTCGTCCGTGCGGCCCACCGAGTGGTACATCAGAATCCACGGCATTCTGGTGCGCGGTCCGTCCGCCGGTCGCCGTTGTTCCGCCGGCTGCTGCTCCTGCGGTTGCTGCTCCTCCGACTGGCGCGGCCGCATCGGCTGCTGTTCCACCTGCTGCTCTCGCCCCACCGGCTGTCCTTGGATCACCGGACTCCCCCTCGATCAAGACGACTGACGACACGACTGGTGGCCCGAACGACGAAGGGGAAGTAGAACTCCAGCGGGCTCGTTCCTTCTCCTGTGGCCGCCCCCCGCGCCGGGTTGGTGAACCCTCGGCACGCGCACGCCACCAGCAGCGACGTACCGAACACCGCGAGCAAGACGACGCCTCCCAGCACGAGCAGGAGGACGGGGGGCATGCTCTCCGCGAGCCCCTCCTGCAGGAGGTACCCGGCGGCGGCGGCGGGCGCGGCCGCGAACAGCAGCGTGGTGAAGTCCTTCCCGGTGCGGCGCAGGGACAGCGGTGCCACGCGCGTGCGCATGCCCACGAACAGCAGGACGGCCGCGACGCTGATGCCCAGCGCGTTGGCCGCTGCGAGACCGGCCACCCCGAACGCGCCCAGGGTCGCGACGCCCACGACCGCGGTGACCACCAGACCGACGGCGACGCACACGACCGGGTACCAGCGGGGCGTGCGGTTGGCGAAGAACCCGCGTCCGGCCACGGCGACCATCGCCTGCCCCAGGAGGCCCAGCGAGTAGACGCGCATGGCGAGCGCGGTGGTGTCGGTGTCGGTCTCGGTGAAGCGGCCGTGCTGGAACAGGATCGCGATGACCGACGGCGCGAACGCGACCAGGAACGCCGTCGAGCAGAGCACCATGGCGCCCACCCCGACCACGTCCGTCTCCATGCGCCGGCGGATCTGCCCCACGTCGCCGTCGGCCGATGCCCGCGCCAGCCGGGGGAACGTCACCGTCACCAGCAGCAGCGCCAGCATCACCGGCACCTGCGCCACCTTCTGGGCGTAGTTGAGGTAGGAGATCGAGCCTTCGGCCAGGGACGACCCCAGGAACCGCTCGACCAGCGTCTGGGCCTGGCGGGTCAGGCTCCAGATGACGATGGGGGCGAGAGCGGCCAGCCCCACGATGGCCGCCTGGCCGCCCGCCTCGCCCGGCTCCGTCCGGGCGGAGGTGCGGGCCGGCGTCAGGCAGCGCGCGAAGGTCGGCGTCACCATCGCGACCATGAGCAGGCTGCCGATCGCGACGCCCAGGGCCGCGCTGGTGACGCCCAGCGGCCCGTGGAACGCACCGATCATCGCCAGGATGCCCACGTTGTAGGCGGCGTAGATCGCCGCGGGCGGGCCGAAGCAGTGGTGGGCCCGCAGGGTCGCGGCCATGAACCCGGCGATGCCGAACGTCAGGATGGTCAGCGACGTGAACCGCACGCAGCGGATCGCGTCGGCGGGGTCGTCCAGGCCGGGGGCGAGCACGGCGACCAGGTACGGCGCCGCCAGGGCGGTCAGCAGGGCCGTCAGGGCCAGCAGGGCGGCGAGGCGGGACAGCGCGGCGGCCACCAGCGGCCGCACGCCGCCGTGCCGGTGCAGGGCGTAGCTGATGGCGGGCGTCACCGCCAGCGCCATGGCGTCCTCGATCAGCAGCGGCGACACCGTCTCGGGGATCGTCCAGCCGACCAGGAACGCGTCGGTGCCGCTGCTGGCCCCGAAGTGGTGCGCCAGGGTCAGGTCGCGCAGGAATCCCAGCAGCGTCCCCGTGCCGATGAGAAGCCCGGAGAGGGCCGTGGCGCGCCCGATGGACACCCTGCGTACGGGTGCGGCTTCAACGGCCGTCATCGGCGCCTCCAGGTGCGCGGCGGCCGCCTCGCGGCGCGGGCCCTCCGGTCGGCCCGCCGGAACGTGCGGCTTGCGATCCTTCGAGCCCGGCGGCGCCGTCCGCCCACGGCGGACCGAGGGCGATCACGGCGGTCAGCCCGATCATCACCGATGTCAGCACGGACGTGGGCCCTCCCAGGTCTCCGTACAGGAAATCGACCAGCAGCGCCGTCATGAACCCGGCCGCGACCAGCCACAGCGGGTCCCGGCGCGCGCACTTGAGGGAGCCGCCCGGCGGACGCAGCAGCCCCCACAGCAGGGTCGCCACCAGCACCGCGAACCCGGTGAACCCCAGCAGCCCCTGCTCGCTGAGGATGAGCAGGTACTCGTTGTGCGGTGACAGCAGCGGCTGGCGGACGAAGCCGTTGACCGAGTCGGCGGTGTCGCTGGCCGCCGACAACTGGAGCGGCGCGTAGGTGTCGCGGTAGGCGGCGAAGTTCTTGACCCCCACCCCCGCCGCGGGGTGGTCCTGCCAGATGCCGGCGGCCGTGCTCCACAGGCTGTAGCGGTCGACCACCGACTGGTCGGGGGTGCTCGTCGTCTCGGTGATGGACCGGGCGCGTTCCACGAGCGTCTGCGAAGCGATCCCCAGTCCGCCGACCATGACGACCGCGACGGCGCCCGCACAGACCGCGACGCGCAGCGCCAGCATCCGGCTGTAGAGCACCACCATCACCGTCAGAGCCGCCCCTACCGCGATCCAGTGGCCCCGGCTCAGCGCCAGGGCCAGCGCCACCGCCAGGACGCCGAACGCGCACCACAGGAAGGCGGTGAGCGCGTCGGCCCGCCGTCGGGGCAGCGCACCGGCCCGCCGTCGGGACGGCGCCGTCAGCAGGAACGCCAGGGCGATGACGAGCCCGTAACCGGCGACGGACGCCAGGGCCATGACGTCCATCGCGCCGAACGTCCCGACGGCCCGCACGCCGCGCCCCCCGTAGGAGGCGCCCGTGCCCGTGGCCACCTGGACGATCCCGTACACCGCCTCGAACAGCCCGGCGGCCAGCACGGCACCGCACACCAGCACCAGGTGGCGGCGCTCCCGGACGGCCAGCATCACCGCCAGCGGGACCAGCGCGAAGACCTGCAGGAACCGGGCCGCCCCCACCAGGCTCACCGGGATGTCCGTGGACAGGACCGTCGTCACGCCCAGCGCGGCGATCAGCGGACCGAACGCGAGGAGCGCGCGCGGAGGCAGCCTGCGCCGTCCCAGCACCACCGCGAGGGCGGCCACCGCGACGAGCACGGCGCTGGCCACGTCGGCCGGTGTCACCTGCACCGTCGCGTCCAGGTCGGCCGGCCCCCGGGGCAAGCACACGCACACCACCGTGGCGGCGATGAGCGCGGGCGGAACGAACGCCGTCCTCATCACGGCGCCTTCACCACGGCCTGCAGGGTCAGCAGCAGAATCTTCAGGTCGCCCCAGAAGGACCAGTTGTCGATGTAGTGGTTGTCGTACCTGGCGCGCAGTTCGATCGAGGTGTCGCCGCGGAGCCCGTGGATCTGGGACCAGCCGGTGATGCCGGCGGGCACCCTGTGCCGCATGGCGTAGCCGGTGTACTCGTCGGAGAACCGCTTGACGAAGTGGGGACGCTCGGGGCGCGGCCCGACGAGGCTCATGTCGCCCCGCAGCACGTTCCACAACTGCGGCAGCTCGTCCAGGGAGGAGCGCCGCAGGAACCTTCCGACCGGCCCCATGCGGTCGTCGCCGTCGACGCTCCAGCGAGTGTCGGACTCCTTCTCGTCGGCGGGCTTGAGCGTGCGGAACTTCAGCACCATGAAGGTCCGGCCCCCGGCACCGACCCGGCGCTGCCTGAACAGCACCCCGGGGCCGCCCTCGATGCGCACCGCGATCGCGCAGGCCGCCATGAGCGGCCAGACGGCGGCGAGGGCGAGCGCGGCGACGAGGACGTCGAAGGCGCGCTTGGCCGACCACGAGGGGAGCCCGTGGGGGCGGTGCGGGATCGCCACGCAGGGGATGCCGCGCAGATGCTCCGCGCGCGTCCCGGCACCGGAGATGAGTTCCACGGTCGAGGGCACGAGGAGCACCTCGCACCCCAGCGCTCCGCAGACCCGGGCCACCACCTCGATGTGGCGGCGCGGCACCTCCTCGGCGACGATGACCGCGGTTGTGACGCCGTGCGCCCCGATGACGCGGCGCAGGTCGAGCAGGCCGCCGAGGACGCGGGTGTGCCCCTCCGTCTGCGGCACCGATCCGTAGCACACCAGCTGCCCCACGGGCCGCAGGCCGAACTCGGCGTGTCGCTGCAGCACGTCGAGCACGTGGCCGGTGAACGGGCCGCTTCCTATGACGAGGGCGGACGGCGCGGCGATCCGCCTCTTGCGCCATGTCCGCACCGCCGCGTAGCACAGGGACCGGGCCGCCAGCGCCGTCACGCAGAACAGGAAGGCGACCCGCAGGCCGAGCGCGCAGGTGTCGGAGAACGGCGTCCACGGGCTGCTCAGAAATGCCAGTGCGGCGACCATCCCGGCGACGAGCGCGGGGATCATCATCGCCCGCAGGTCGTCCAGCAGGGAAAGCGCCCGGCGGCGCTGGTAGAGCGCGCCGGAAAGGCCGCACGACGCGACCGCCAAGGCGGCGGCACCGAATACCGCGACGGGCCGCGAGGCCCCTGCGGACAGGGCCGCGAGCGTCATCGCGGCCCCGTCCACCGCGGGCAGGAAGAATGAGAAGAAGACGCTTTCGCGCCGTCCGCCCCGGGCGGATCGGGAAAGGCCTGGAACGGCGGCGATATCGGCTTCGATTTCCTCTGTGGAAAGCGTCGCCGCCGCCGGGGCGGTCCGCCCGTTCCGCTGCGGAGCGGTCTTCGCACTCAGCCCCTGGGCTCCCATCTCGCGCACCCCTTCAAAGACAAGAACTCACCGGCGAGTGACGTCCGAGAACAACGAATGAGGCCGGATGGAAGCGGTGCTGCGAACACCGCCCGGCCGGTGCCCGTTTCGTGTCGGCGGGCCCGTGACTCAGGATGACACCGGAGCGGCGAAGTACACCTGGCCACCTGATTTCTTTAACAAGATCAACCGTTCCCTTGATCAAGGCGCCGAATGTCCGGCACGCCCTTTTCGCGCCCCGGACAGGCCGCGGCGGAACACCATTTCAAAAACGCCGGAAAATGCCGCAACCGGCACCGGGGCCGCAAGCCGGATGAGCACGGCGTCTCCTCCGGCGGCAGACATATCCGCGCACCGCGGCGGGCACGGCGCGACGTTCTCCTCGAATTCCGGCTTATGCCGCCACCGGCATTCCAGCGCGGCAATAGCGCATCCCGCCCCCGATCCGGCCGACGACCGGCTTATGCGCGCACCCGGGCTCATCCGCACAGCCCGGGATCAGCCAGATGACCCGGCGAAGCGAACCGGTGCCATCGCCCGCCGGGGCCGTCAGCCCAGGGCGGTCGGGCGCCCGTTGCCGTTCCACAGGATCCGGGCGGCCATGCGCGCGACCAGCTCGGCGGCGAGCGCATGGGCCAGCGGATCGTCCATCATGTCGCAGGATTCCAGGAATGTCAGGGCTTGTTCGAGTTCTTCGGGCGACATTCGGTTCGGCGGTTTGCGCGCCCAGCCGAAGCGGCTCAGCCGATCGCGTTCGAAGCCGTCCACTCCGCGTCCCTCCGCGCCGCGGCCCAGAATCGCTCCCCGGCGTCATCCTCTCCTCCGTGCCCGGCAATCAGTCGGCCAACAAGATGCCAATACGGCCGCCCCGGCGTGGAAGGTGGGTATGACCACGGGCGACAGGCCCGGCGATTGTTCACCGGCCGCCCGGATTCCGGTGGTGCGTCCGAGCCGACAACCCGTTTCAGGCTAGTGGAAACGCACCCCGCGACCGGCGACCCGAATGGCCGGAGTGTGGCGCCCATGTTTCCCGAATCCTCGGCTGGAAGTGGAATTGTCTGCTCACTCGTTCATCAGATTCGGCATGGCGGCGCTCGGCGGCGCGCTCACGGCGGCGCTCGCGCCCGGCGCACCGACGGCGACCGCGACTCCGACCGCGATGGCGGCCGCACCCGCGGCACCAGGGGCACCCAGAGCACCCGCGGCGACGGCGGCACCCGCCGTGCCCGCGCGCCCCGCCGTGTCCGCGAAACCCGCGGCGGCCCGTGCGCGCGGCCCCGGGCGCCGTTCCGCCACCACGACGCTCCTCATCATTCCGCGCCTGCACAAGCGGCTGCGGGTCAGAGAAGGCGTGTCGCAGCGCGTGCTGGCCCGGGGCGTGGGCCACTACCCGGGCACGGCGCGTCCCGGCGCGATCGGCAACGTGGTGCTGCTCGGCCACCGCACGACGCACACGGCGCCGTTCCGGCGGCTGCACCGGTTGCGCAACGGTGATCCGCTCGTGCTGGCGCGGGGGACGCAGCGGCACACCTACCGGGTGTACCGGAAGACGGTGATGTCGCCGCGCCGGCGGTCGGTGCTCGCGCCGGTGCCGTTCCGGCCGGCCGCCGCGCCGCGCACCCGGTTGCTCACGCTGATCACGTGCCATCCGCCGGGCTCGGAAAGGCAGCGGCTGGTCGTCCTGGCCAAGAGCGATGCGGGGTGAGCATGGACAGCAGCACACGGCGCCGCCGGACGGGCGGGCACGGGCGCACGGTCGTGTTGGGCCTGGCGGCGCTGGGGGCGCTCGGTGCGCTGGTCACGGCGGGGCCGTCGGCGCGCGCGCCCGCGCCGGCGGACCGGGCGGCGCCCAGCCGCGCGCCGGACCCGCCGGCGGCGGCCGGGGCACCGGGCACGCGCGCGTCGCGGATCGCCGCCGTGCCGTGCCCGCGGGAGGCGCTGCGGGTCGTGCGCATGCCCCACGTCATCGACATGACCCGGTGCGACCCGCGGTCCGCGCTGGTGGAGGGGCCGGACGGCCTGGGCGCCGTGGTGCCCGCCGACGGCTCCTCGGTGGCGGCGTCCAGGCTCGGCACCCGGCCCGGGGAGGGCATGCGGTCGCTGGTCGTGCAGGTCGATCTCGCCAAGAAGCTGGTCGTGGTGTCCGACCGGGAGCCCGGCGCGCCGAGGGAGGCCTCCGGCCCGGCGGCGACCCGCGGGCCGGACCCGGTCCGCGCCGTGACCGCCGCTCCCCCTTCCAACCCTCCGGCTCCGGCCGTCGCGCCCATCCCGGCGTGCAGGGACTCCGCCTACCGGCACGACGGCGCCCCGATCCCGTCCAAGCGCCGCGGCCGCGCGGTGCTGAAATGGTGGTACTACCCGGGCGACGGCCGGGTGCGCAGGCTGAGCGTCGCGCAGCAGAAGAGGGCGTTCACCCGGGGGGTCCGCATCGCCGCGGAGGGACGCAACAACTGCCGCCTGGGGCGGATCGCCGTCCGCCAGGTCCTGCTGGGGAACACCTGGCGTCCGCCCGGAGTCATCTCCAGCGGGGCGTGCGGCCTGGCCGACGGGCGCAACGTCCGCGGCTGGATGCGGTTCACCAGCGGCGAGACGATCCTCGGCCTGACCTGCAAGTGGTTCCGCAGAGGCAAAGTGGTCGAAGGCGACGTCGCCCTCAACGGCGCCGGAGTGACCTGGACGACCAGCAGCAGGCGCTGCCGCGGCAACACCTATGACGCGGTCGGCGTCGCCGCGCACGAGAACCTGCACCACATGGGCCTCGCCCACGTCGACGGCTCCGCCCACCGCAACCTCACGATGTTCCCGGCCATCGGCGCCTGCGAGTTCCACTGGCGCACCCTGGGCCGGGGGGACTTCCTCGGCTTGAAGCGCTACTACGGCGCCCGCTGAACAACGACCGCGCGCCGTGCGAGGGGATCGCCGCGGGCCGTGCCGCAGGACGCCCCCGGACGCCAGCATCCCCGCCCGCACTTAACGAAGATCGGCCCGTAACCTGGCGCCGATTTTGATCCGTAACAGTTTGAGCACGGCGTGTTACTGAAAGGTATCTGTGCGCGGGCCCCGTTCCCTCGTCCGTCGCGGAACGGGGCCGTAACCGTCGATTCTCGCCACGGGGGCGTGGCCGCGCCATGCCCTGCGTGCGAGCAACCGTGCTCAGGAAACCGTGCTCACGAAAGGGACCCGCGATGAAGGCGAACAAGGCACGCAAGTCGTCGAACAAGGCTCGTCGGCCGCAGCGCAGGACGTCGCGGATCGGCACGTGGGCCAAGTGGGGCGCCACCGGTCTGACCGCGGTCGTCACGCTCGCCGGCTCGATCGCCGCGATCGCGATGCTCCGCTCCTGGTTCGCCCGGCCGAGCACGCAGCGCCGCGACTGGTCCGCCGCGACCCACGGCGACCGGCGGGAAGAGGCGCAGCGCGCATCCATGTGAGCACGTCCCGCCCCCGCGGTCCGCACGCGCCGCTCCGGGACGGGCAGCCCCGTCCCCGCGGCCGGGCCGCACCGATTCGGCGGCGACGTGGCCGGTCCGTCCGGCGACGTCGCCGGCGCGAAGGGTCAGCAACTTTCCTCCGTGGTTCCGGCCCGGTGCGCCACCATCCGCACCCCCGCACATCACGAAAGATCTCTCTTCCCCATCGCGGTGACCGGCCGGCGTGATCGGCCGGACGGGCGGCCGACGGCACGACGGCCCGGCGGCCCGCGGGTGCCGGCCGTGCCGCGCGAGTGGGGCCGACTGCTCCCGGAGGTGACCCGTGAAGATCGCCATGATCTCCGCACACGCCAGCCCGCTGGCCGTCCGCGCCGCCGACCCGGACGAGGAGGGCGACGCCGAGGCCGGACCCGCCGAACCGGGCGTGCAGCACGTGTTCGTCGCCGACCTGGCGGCGCGGCTGGGGGCGCAGGGTCACCACGTCACCGTCTACACCCGCCGCGACGACCCGGACCTGCCCGCGCGGGTGCGGCTGGAGCCCGGGGTGACCGTCGAGCACGTGCCCGCCGGGCCGGCCAGGCCGATCCCGCGTGACCAGCTGCTCCCCTGGATCCCCGACTTCGGCCACTACCTGGGCGAACGCTGGGTCGACGACCAGCCCGAGATCACCCACGCGCACTTTTGGATGAGCGGCTTGGCCGCCCTCCAGGCCATCCGGCATCTCGGCGGGCGGCGCGTCCCGATGGTTCAGGCCTACCACGCGCTGGGCACGGTCGAGCACCGGCACGGCGGGGCGGAGGACACCGGGCCGGCCGGACGCATCCGGCTGGAACGCGCCATCGGCCAGGCCGCCGACGCGGTGATCGCGACGAGCTCGGAGCAGGCCGAGGAGCTGGTGCGCATGGGGGTGCCGCGCGAGCGCATCACGATCGTCCCGTGCGGGGTGGACCTGGAGTTCTTCAGCCCGGACGGGCCGGCCGACCCGTCCCGGCGGGGGCGGCGGCTGCTCATGCTGTCGCGGCTGGGCGAACGCCACGGCGTGGACACCGCGATCCAGGCGCTCCCCCGGATCCCCGGCGCGGAGCTGATCGTCGCCGGGGGCCCGCCGTACGAGCGGATCGACGAGGACCCGGACGTGCAGCGGCTGCGCCGGCTGGCCGAGGAGGCCGGGGTCGCCCGGCGGGTGGCGTTCCTGGGGCGGGTGACCCGGGCGGAGGTGCCCCGGCTGCTGCGGTCGGCGGACCTGGTGGTGACCCTGCCCTGGTACGAACCGTTCGGCATGGTGCCCCTGGAGGCGATGGCCTGCGGCGTGCCGGTCGTCGCCACCGCCGTCGGCGGTCACCTGGACACCGTCATCGACGGTGTCACCGGGGTGCACGTGGCACCGCGCAAGCCCGAGCAGACGGCCCGTGTCATCCGGTCGCTGCTCGCCGACCCCACCCGCCGCGCGGCCATGGGTTTCGCGGGCAGCGACCGTGCCCGCTCCCGGTATTCGTGGGACCGCATCGCCCTGGAGACCGTCAAGGCGTACCGGCGTGCGCTGGCGCGTGCCCGGGTCCCCGCATGATCAATTCGCCGCCGGTAAAAACTCAGGTAAAACTTTCGACATCGGGGGGTGCGCCGCCCGGTGCGCGCCAGCCCTTCCCGCCCAAGGGATTCGCGTCAACGCAGGGCTCGCGGGCCGGTGCGGGTGAACGGTCAAATGCCGGGCAAGCCTTGCTAACGTCGAGGTCATGCGAGACAAGCCGTCGCATGCCTTGGCCGGTGTCGCCCGGAGCGTGGGAAACGCCGGGACGGCCGCCATGGCGAGCATACCCGGGCTGCTGGCAGCGGTGGACCAGCACGCCGCCGCGGTGCGCGACCTGCTCGCCGCGTCCGGAAAGACGCTCGACGCCGCATCGCTCGGCGAATACCTGGTCGGTTTCACCGAGTCCGCACTGGAGCGCGGCTGGACGCCCGGCGACACCCGCGACTGGGAGTTCGTGCGGATCGTCGCCGTCTGCTGGCTGATGACACGCCACGACTACTGAGCCCCCGGCGCGACCCCTGACGTCACGCGGGCCCGGACACCGAGCGCCGCCGCCCGCCGTAGCGGCAGGTGATCGGCAGACCACTCGTCGCATGGTTCCGGCCGCTCGTCGCACCGGACGGCCGTCGCGCGTACATACCCGGGCGTAGTGCCTATTTTCGTGCCCGTCGCCGGGTGACCCGGGTCACAGGGGTCCTCGGGGAGGCGCCGTCGGCGGGGCCGACGGGCGACCGTCCCGCACCGGTGCCCGTGGGCTCCGCATGCCCGGCCCCGGCGGCCACGGAGGGGGGAGGGGGCACGCCCACTCACCGGCCCACGGGCGTGCCTCCTCCGTGCGCGGGCCCCTTCCTCCTGCGCGGCCCCTCAGTGCTCCTCTCCCCGCCCCCTCTTTCGGTTTACTGCCGCCCTTTCCGGAAAGCGGGACCGAAGAGGAAGAAAAGGAGGAGCCATGCCGAAGACCACCAAGAGTGGCAAACCGCGGAAGGAAGAGCTCCCGAGCACCCTCCAGCGCTCCAGCAGGGAGGCCCAGGAGACCTTCGCCAAGGCCCACGACAGCGCGGTCGAGACGTACGGCGAGGGCCAGCGGGCGCACCGCACCGCGTACGCGGCGCTCAAGCACAAGTTCGAAAAGCGCGGCGACCGCTGGGTCGAGAAGGCCCGCAAGGGACCGTCCGACCCGCGCGCCAAGAACCCCAGGGCCCGCCAGGGCGAGGGCCGGAGCTTCGGCGGCGTCGACGTCGAGGGCCACTCCAAGCAGGAGCTCTACAAGCGGGCCGCCGAACTGGACGTGCAGGGCCGCTCGCACATGTCCAAGGAGGAACTGGCCGCGGCCATCGCGCGCAAACAGGGGTAGGAGCGGTCATGCCGATGGACGAGCGCACGAAGGCGACGGTGCGCGCCCTGCTGGACCGGCACCCCCGCGGCTACGTCGCCGAGGAGACCGGCTTCACCGTCACCGCCACCGCGGCCGGGCTGTTCCGGTTGCTGTGCCTGTCGGTGCTGGCCGACGACACCGCCCCGTCGCGGGAGGCCGTCGAGGCCACCCGCGCGCTGCTGGCGCGCCGCTGGGACAGCGCGCCCGAGATGAGCAGGACCGGCGACCGCGAACGCGCCGAGGTGATCGCCCGGGCCGGGTACCGCCACGCCGGACGGGCCGCCCGGCTGCTCGGCGCGGCCACCCGCATGGTCGTCGACCGGTACGGCGGCGACCTGCGCAACCTGCGCCGGGCCGCGGGCGGCGACCACGACCGCCTGGCCGATCTGCTGGCGGAGATCCCCGGCATGGACGAGGCGGGCCGCGCGGTCTTCCTCCGCGACGCCCAGATGTTCTGGCCGGAGGCGGGGCCGTTCATGGACCGGCATGCCGTCCGCGCCGCCGAGCGGCTGCACCTGCCGTCCGACGGCGGCACGCTGCTGCGCGACGTGGCCCGCGGCGGCGGCAGCGAGGAGCTGTCGTGGCTGGTCGGCGCGTTGGCGCTCGTCGACGCGCACAACGAGTACGACCGCATCCGCACCTCCGCCCGGGTGTGAGCCGGGCGGGCGCCCCGCGTCCCAGCGCAGGGCGCCCGGCCCGTGCCGAACCTGCGGAGACCGCCCCCTACTCGCCGTTCCACCAGCGGGCGACGGCGGCCTTCAGACCGCCGCGCGACGCCGGGGCCTGAGCGGGCGCCGGCTGCTGCTGGACGGCGCCCGGGGCGTAGCCGCCCGGCTGCGCCTGCGCCGCGGCCGCTTCGGCCTGCTGCTCCATCGCGTCGTTCTGCGCGCCCCACGACTTGTCGGCGTCCCGGACGGGCGGGAACTTGACCGGCAGCGCCTGCAAGGACCGGTGGAACGGTCCTGGCCGCCACTGCAACTGGTCGGCGGGGACGGCGAGCTCGACGTCGGGCAGGCCGTCCAGCAGCCGCTCGATCGCCACCGACGCGATGAGCCGCGCGTGGTTCTTGGCGGGGCAGGCGTGCGGACCCGCCCCCCACGAGAGGTGGGCGCGGTTGCCCGCCCGCTCGTCGGTGGCCTTGGCGGGGTCGGTGTTGGCGGCGGCGAAGCTGATGACGATCGGCGTGTTGGCGGGCAGCACCGTCCCCATGAACTCCATCTCGCGGGACAGGTAGCGGGCCGCGTAGTTGGCGATCGGCGGGTCGGTCCAGAGGATCTCGTCGAGGGCGTCCTCCACGGGGAGGCTGCCGCCGGACAGGTCGCCGGCGAACCGGTCATCGGCCAGCAGCAGCCGCAGCCCGTTGGCGATGAGGTTCTGGGTGGGCTCGGTACCGCCGCCCATCAGCACCACCAGCTGGTGCGCCATCTCCTCGTCGGTCAGCCGCGCCGGGTGGGCGATCAGCCAGGAGGTGATGTCGGCGCCCGGCCGCTGCCGCTTCAGCGCCACCAGCCGCATGACGCCGTCGGTCAGCGCCGCGTTGCCCTTGTCGACGTCCTCCATCTCCCAGATGGCGCTCATCCCGTACATCAGCTGCTGGGCGATGTCCGGCGGGCAGCCGAACAGCTCCATGAACACCAGCAGCGGCAGCACGACCGCGTAGTCCTTCAGCAGGTCCGCCTCGCCCATCGAGGCCATCAGGCGGATCAGCTTGTCGGCGTTGCGCTCGACATAGCCGCGCAGCGTGGTGTTGTCGACCCGGGCGAACGCGTCGGTGATGGCGCCGCGCAGCCGCGCATGGACGGTGCCGTCGGTGAACAGCGCGTTCGGCCGGTAGCCCATCATCGGCAGCAGCGGGCAGTCGGGCGGCACCGTCTGCTGCCAGCCGCGCGGGTCGTGCATGAACGTCAGGTCGTCGCGCAGCACCTCAAGGGTCGCGTCGTACCCGATGGCGAGCATCGCCGGGACGCCCGGGGCCAGCTCCACGGGCGCGAACTGCCCGTGCACGCGCATCTTGGCGTAGGCGGCATGCGGGTCGGCGGCGAACTCGGGCCCGTAGATGGGTATGCGGTCGCCGGTGTGCACCGGGCACCCCGACGCCCCGGACCCCTGCCGGGCGGAACCCGCGGCGGTGCGGGCCTGGTCGTCGTGCAGGCGTTCGTTCGTCATGACGCCTCCCGGTCCATGGCGATCAGATGGTCCACCAGCGCGATCAGCGCCCGCGCCGACGAGGCCCGGTCGCGGGCGTCGCAGGTGACCAGCGGTGTGGCGGGATGCAGGTCGAGGGCCTCGCGGACCTCCTCCTCGGGGAACACCGGGGCGCCGTCGAAGGCGTTGACGGCCACCGCGTACGGCAGGCCGTGCCGCTCCACCAGGTCCATGACCTCGAAGGACTGGTCCAGGCGGCGGGTGTCCACCAGCACCAGGGCGCCGAGCGCCCCGCGCGACAGGTCCTCCCACAGCCGCTTGAACCGGCCCTGCCCCGGCGTCCCGAACAGGTACAGCACCAGCCGGTCGCTGAGGGTGAGCCGCCCGAAGTCCATGGCCACGGTGGTGTGGGTCTTGTCGGGGACGCCGGACAGGTCGTCGACGGGCGCCCCGGCCTGCGTCATCCGCTCCTCGGTGCGCAGCGGCCTGATCTCCGACAGGGTGCCCACCAGCGTCGTCTTGCCGACCGCGAAGTGCCCCACGATCAGCAACTTCACCGACTGGCGCACCGAGTCGCGCACGTACATGCCGCCGGCGCCCGTGCCGGGCGCGCCCGCGGCGACGCTCTCAGAGGAGAGCACGGAGTCCATCGAGCACCTCCTGCAGGAGCCCCAGCTGCTCGGGCCGCGACGAGTCCGGGCCCGCGGCCCGGGTGGTGATGTGGCCGCTGTCCACCAGGTCGGACAGCAGGACCTTGGTGACGCTCACCGGCAGGTCCAGATGGCCGGAGACCTCGGCCACCGACAGCGCGCCGCCCCGGCACAGGTTGACGATGCGGCGCTTTTCGGGGCTCAGCCCGGTCAGCGGCAGATCACCGGCGGCCGTGACCAGGGTCACCAGGTCGAAGATGTTGCGTGTCGGGCGCGCCCGGCCGCCGGTCACCACGTGCGGCCGGACCAGCGCCCGCCGGTTTTTCGGCGTCATCATGTGCCGGCACCCTGCCTCGGCGGGGTGGACAGCTCCTTGCCCAGCCGCTGCACCAGCTCCTGCAGCCGGTACGACACGGCCTCCATGTCCACGTGCTGGGTGGCCGAGACGGCCAGGTACGCGCCCGGGCCCGCGGCGACGAGGAACACGTAGCCGTCGTCGAACTCACTGACCGTCTGCCGCCACATCGTGTTCGGGTCGCCGCAGAACTCGGCGGTGCTGCGGGCCAGCGACTGCAGGCCCGCCATGCCCGCGGCCTGCCGTTCGGCCTCGTCGCGGTCGATGCGCGCGGAGTGGGCGATCAGCAGCCCGTCGGCCGACAGCAGGATCGCGTACCGCGTCTCGGGCATGCGCAGCGCGTCATCGAGCATCCAGCCGAGCTTGTTGTCCACGAAATCGGTCATGACCGGATGTTCCCTTCACTGTCGGCTTCGTGCTGGCCGGCCGCCCGCTCGGTCCCGTCCGAGACGGACGCGGCACGACCGGACCGCGTTCCCCGCTGCCACGCGCCCAGGCCCGCGGCGCTCCGGCGCGACGGCGGCTCGGCGCCGGCGCCGCCGCCGGCGGCCGGTTCCTCCGCCGCCGGGGCCGGTGGGGCGGCGATGAGCCGGCGGCGCTTGGGCAGCCCGCCGGGCGTGGACTCCACGGCGACCGGTTCGGCCTGTTCGCCGGCCCCCACCTGAGCCGGCTGCGCTTCGTCGGACGACGCGTCAGGCTCGGGCGACACGGCGGGTCCCTCCTGCTCGTTCGTCGGGACGGCGGTCAGCAGCGTGTTCGGCAGGAACACCACCGCGCGGACGCCGCCGTACGGCGACCGGGTGTCCACCGACACGGTGAATCCGTAGCGGGCCGACAGCACCCCGGCGACGGCGAAGCCGACCTGCGGCGGGTCGCCGATGCGGTTGATGTCGACGCTCTCCATGCCGTTCAGCAGCCGGGTGGCCCGCTGGATCTCCTCCCCGTTCATCGCCACCCCGGCGTCGTCGATCATGATGGCCACGCCGTTGTGCGCCATCTGGAAGTTGACTTCGACCATGGTGTTCGGCTGGGAGTGCCGGGCGGCGTTGTCCAGCAGTTCGGCCAGCACCAGCACGACCGGCTCCACGGCGCGGCTGACGACCGCGACGTTCACCTCCGAGTTGAGCTGGATCCGCAGGTAGTCGCGGATCCGGGAGACCGCGCCGCGCACCACGTCCGACAGCGCCGAGGCCTGCCGCTGCTGGCCCGGCCACGACCCGCACAGCACGGCGGTGGCCTGGGCGCGCCGTCCCAGCTGGGCGTTCATGTGGTCCAGGCGCAGCAGGTCGGCCAGCACCTCGGGGTCGTCGTGGCGCTCCTGCATGTCGGTCAGCGCGAGCTGCTGCTCGTTGGTCAGGCTCTGCACGGTGCGCATCATCGCGCGCAGCGTGACCTTGGCCGCCCGGTCGGCGCGGACCCGGGCGCGCTCCACGCTCTCGGTGAACAGGTCCAGCACCGTCTGCACGTCCTGACCGAACGGCGTGCCGGTCAGCCACTGCTCGTGCAGTGGCCTCGACACCGTCACCGGCCGCCCGTCGAGCTGGTCGCGCAGCTCGGGAAGCCGCGTACCGGCCAGATGCCGCAGCTCCTCATCGCGCCGCCGCAGCTCGTCCAGCAGCGACTCGACCCGTCCGCGGTACCGGTCGGAGACGTGCCGCTCTCGGACGAGCACGACCGCGAGGACGACGATGCCGATGGCGGCGCCGGCGAGCGCCGCCACCAAGAGGGGTTGCTCCATCAGGTCCTCAGTTGGGTGGATTGGTCAATCGTGGCGATTGCGCGATTATGTCGCGGATCACAGTGTTTTGCAGGCATTACCGCACGTGTCCTCGACCACGCAGGCCACATGCACCCCAGCAGCCTCGCCCGAGCTTGCCGGCCACGGATTCGCATGCGCCGCCCCTGCCGACGACCCGTCTCACCTCCTGGTGTGGTACGCACACCCGCATTCCGGCGGTTCAACCTCCGAGACCCCGAAACCCAACCCCAGAAAGGAACGAATACGAACAAATCGGAAACAGCATTGCGCCCGACACCATGACGGGCGGCCCCGGGGGCGCGCCGTCCCATCGAGCGGCGCCCCCAGCCAGAACCCGACGGCCTCGGTCGCGCCCGCCCGCCACCACCGACGCCCGCGTCGCGACCATCCGCCCCCGAGCGGCCCGCACCCGACGGCGAGTCGCACCCGCGCGACCGCCTCGTTCCCTGCGACGCGGCATCCCGAATCCGGTGCGGCGCCGCGACTCTGCGCACGCACATCCAATGAAGAGCCCTGACCGAGGGCGCCCAGAATCGCAACGACTTCGCACCGCCGAAGTTATCCAGAATTTATTTTCGTCTGCTATCCTGGTTTTTGCAAATGGTCTGTGGCGATTAGCATCGCGTTCCCCGGTTCATTCGGAAGGGAGCACGATGCGAAACGGACAGCCCAGCCGGACTGCTCTGTCGACTGCGGCGGCGCGCGCCGCGCACCTCGTCGTCGACAACGAGCCGCACATCCTGCACGACACCGTCGCGGCCACGCTGATCGGCGACCAGGCCGAGGAGATGCTCGGCTACCACCGCGCGTACGGCGACCACCCGATTCTGTCCTGCACGCGCGCCCTGGTCACCACCCGCAGCGCCTACACCGAACGGGTGCTGGCCGACCGTTCACCGGACCAGTACGTGATCCTCGGCGCGGGCCTGGACACGTTCGCCCACCGCCACTGCGGCCCGCGGGTCTTCGAGGTGGACCACCCGGCCACGCAGGAATGGAAGCGCACACTTATCGCGCAGGCGGGCCTGCCCATTCCCGAGCATCTCGCCTTCGTTCCCGTCGACCTGGAAACCGACTCCCTCCTCGACCGGCTCACCGCCGCCGGATTCGACCCGCGCCGCTCCACCCTCGTGGGCTGGCTGGGCGTCACCATGTACCTCACCCGCGACGCCATATCCGCCACTCTGGCGGAACTCGGCCGCCTTTCCCCCGGCTCGGAAGTCGTCATGGAGTACTCGCTGCCCGCGGAGCTGCGGGACGATTTGGGCAACGAGTACGCCGCCATGGCCTCCGAGGTCGTCCGCGAGAGCAACGAGCCCTACCTGACCTCCTTGTCTCCCGACGAGGTCACCGCGCTGATGGGGCGCCACGGCCTGGAGGTCCTCCGCCACGTCACCATGCACGACGCCGTCCCCCCGTCCATGTGGACCCGGACCGACGTCCTCCGCCCCTTCGTCGGCTCCCACCTGGCCCACGCCACCGTCTCCGCAACCCTTGCCTCACCCCGCTGACGAGTCGAGAACCTGGCCGTGCGCACCATGGTCCGCAACCGCTCGCTCGCCCGCGCGATCTCCGACGCATCGTGGCGTGAGCTGCGGTCGATGCTGGAGTACAAGTGCGGCTGGTACGGGCGCCGACTGCTGGTCGCAGACCGCTGGTACCCGTCCTCCAAGCGGTGCTCGACGTGCGGCACCGCGCAGGACACGATGCCGCTGGACGTCCGGACGTGGCAGTGCGCCTGCGGCGCGGTCCACGACCGCGACGTCAACGCCGCCAAGAACCTCCTCGCCGCCGGGCCGGCGGAGAGCTGAAACGCCTGTGGAGCTGGTGTCAGACCTCGAACGGGAGTCCTCTCGGGGCGAGGCGACCGGCTGTGAAGCAGGAAGACCGACCGGCGACGGTCGGAATCCCCCGCCTTCAGGCGGGGGAGGAGGTCAACTGGCACCGCCGATCCGGTCGGAGGAGGAGGTCCGACCCCTGATTCCGGGACCTCGACATGGGTTGAGGTCGAGTCGCCCGTCGCACCGGCATCGTCGCGCGAGGGCTTGACACTTTGCGCGACCGCGCCCGCACGGCTTGAATGGCCAGGCGGCGACGAGGAGCGAGCAGCGTGGGCATCGACATCGACAAGGCGAGGGCGGACACACCGGGCTGCGCGCGGGTGGCGCACTTCAACAACGCGGGCGCGGCGCTGCCGCCCCGGCCGGTGATCGACGCGGTGAACCGCCATCTGGAACTGGAGGCGCTGACCGGCGGGTACGAGGCGTACGAGCAGGCGTCCGCGGCGGTCGGGCGGTTCTACGACGCGGTGGCCGGGCTGCTGGGCGCCGATCCCGGCGAGCTCGCCTACGTGGAGAACGCCACCCGGGCCTGGGACATGGCGTTCTACGCGATCCCGTTCCGCCGCGGCGACCGGATCCTCACCACCACCAGCGAGTACGCCAGCAACGCCATCGCCTACCAGCAGGTCGCGCGGGCGCGCGGGGTCCGCGTGGAGGTGGTGCCGGACGACGCCGACGGCCAGATCTCCCTGGAGGCGCTGGCGGCCGAGCTGGCCAGGGGGGACGTGCGGCTGGTGTCGCTCAACCACGTTCCGACGCACAACGGCCTGGTCAACCCGGCGGCCGAGGTGGGCCGGCTGACGCGGGCGGCGGGCGCGCTGTTCCTGCTGGACGCCTGCCAGTCGGTCGGGCAGCTCGCCGTGGACGTGCGGCAGATCGGCTGCGACATGCTGTCGGCGACGGGCCGCAAGTTCCTGCGGGGGCCGCGCGGCACGGGCCTTCTGTACGTGCGGCGGGACGTTGTGCGGACGCTGGAGCCGCCGTTCCTCGACCTGCACTCGGCCACCTGGACGGCACCGCAGGAGTACGTCGTCCGCGACGACGCCCGCCGGTTCGAGACGTGGGAACGCTACGTCGCCGGGCAGATCGGCCTGGGCGTGGCCGCCGACTACGCCTCCGCGCTGGGGGTCGCGGCCATCGAGGCGCGTGTGACGGCCCTGGCCGCCGGGCTGCGCGACGAGCTCGCGGCCCGTCCGGGGGTGCGCGTCCTGGATCGCGGGGTGCGTCGATCGGGCATCGTCACGTTCACCGTGGACGGGCACGAGGCCGCCGACGTCAAGCTCGCGCTGCGGGAGCAGGGCGTCAACGTGAGCGTCACCAGCGGGCAGCAGCGTTTCGACCCCGGCGGCGGCGTCAGTGCCGTACGGGCGTCGGTGCACTACTACAACACCGAGGACGAGGTGGAGCGCCTGCTGCGCGCCCTGCCGCGTCCCGCCTAGCGTCCGCGCACAGGCGTGCTGTGTCCGGTCGTTCCCAGCTGACCGCCCCGAGTCGGCAAAGCCTTCGCCTGCCCCGGCGATCACCGGTGGACGCCGGGAAGGGGCGAACGCATGACCACCGTGCTCCTGGGGTGCCTGGCCGTCTTCGGGACGGGAGCGGCGGCGGTCGCGGGGGCGCTGCTGATCCAGCGGACGGTCCCCGCCCGGGTGCGGTACGACTTCGGGATGTACGGGGCGCTCACCACCGCCCTGGTGGTCTCCGCGTTCCTGCTGTCGGCGGTGGCGACGGGCCTGTTCGTCTGGGAGGCCGTCAACCGGGCGAACACCGGCGTGGTGCAGGAGGCCGACGCCCTGCTCGACCTGTACTGGTACACCCGGACGATCGAAGGTCCGGAGGCGGTGCGGCTGCGCAGCGACCTGCGCGACTACACCAACCATGTCATCCAGGTGGAATGGCCGACGATGGACGAGATGGGGACGCTGAACCCCCGCTCCTGGCAGCTGGCGAGGCAGTTGCGCCTCGACGTCCTCAGCATCTCCCCCAAGGGCGGCGGTGCCGCCATCCGGTACCAGGACGCGTTGCGGGCGGTCAACTCCGTGTTCGACGCGCGGCGCTCGCGCGGGGCGCTGATCACGACCCGGATCCCCCCGCTGATGTGGCTTGCGCTGCTGTCCACCGGATTGCTGGTGGTGGTGCTGCCGATGCTGCGGGGCGATCCGCGTCCGGCGGTTCGGGTCGTGTTGGCGGTGGTGGGCGCGGCCACCGTCGCGTTCGTGGTATTCCTCCTCTACGAGGTCAACGTGCCCTTCACCGGCAACGTCAAGGTCACCCCGGCGCCGTTGGAGGAAGCGTTGCGCTCGTTCGCCGATATCGATGCGTTCCCGGGGAACCGGCCCTGACCAGCGATCGTTCAAGGCCGTGCACGCAGGTCGCCCCGGGGGCGGACCCGCGCATCTTGACAGATGCACGGGGTCGTCGGCGAGACCGTTCCGCCCGCCTGCCCGGTTTCCAATTGCCCGGCATGAAGTCGAGGAGGTCGCGCCGTGAATGACGCGTCGCGTGAGCTGGACGACGACGCACGGCACGATCCTGCGGGGGAGCCCCCGCAGGACGGCCCCGAATCCGACGCGAAACCGGACACCGGCTCCGATCAGGGCGGCACCTCGGAAACCGGACGAGAACCGGAGACAGCGACAGAGGAAGCGGAAGAGGCGGGCACGGAGATCGAGCCCGAGGCCGCCGACACCGAGGCACGGCCGGAGGCGGAGGCCGAGTCCGAAGCCGAGTCCGAGCCCTCGGCCGAGCCTGAAGGCGGCGAGGAGGAGCGGGCCGGGGAACAGGACGAGGTTGCGGCTGAGGCGAGCGCGGAGGCGGAGCAGCCGTCCGAGACCGCCGACGAGCCCCCGCAGGAAGACGTCACCGAGGCCGATCCCGAAGCCGAGCGGCGGCAGGAGGAAGCCGAGGCCGACGGGGACGCCGACGAGGACGCCGACGAGGAGCAGGCCGAGGAGCAGCCGGAGCCCTGCGCGGATTCCGCCGAGTCGGCCGAGTCCGCTGAGCACGAGGCGGTCGAGGACGAGGCCGCCGAGGGCGAGCAGCCCGAGCAGGCGGACGAACCAGAAGAAGTCGGCGGACCTGAAGAAGTCGGCGAGCCTGAAGAACCCGGCGAACCCGAGGTAGCCGAGGACGAGCCCCGCCCCGCCGCCGAGCAGGCCGAAGAGGCGCAAGCCGGGGAAACCGAAGAGGACGCGGAAGAAGACGAGGACGGCGACGGCGGCGCCCGGACGCCCACCACGGAGTTCCGGCGGCCGCCCAAGCCGGAGCAGCCGCCCGCCCCGTCCAGCAACGTCACCGTCCCGGACCTGCCGCGCCCGGCGTTCCGCAGGGAACGGCCGGCCGACGCCGAGTTCGGGCCGAGCGCACCCCGGCGGCCCGCCCAGCAGGAGCCGGAACCGGCACCGCAGGAGCCCGCGCCTGCCGCCGAGGACGCCGCGCCCGGCCGTCCCGCCCCCGAGCAGGAGGCGCCCGGGGCTGCGGACGCCCCGCTGCCGTGGCTCGTGGAGGAGCAGCCGCAGTCCCACCAGACAGCATTCCGCTCGGCTCAGCCGACGGTGGAGCAGCCGCTGCCGGAGGCCCCTCCGTTCCGCCCCGAGAGCCTCACGGAGACGACACAGCGAGACCCCCTGCCCCAAACCGCACCGCCTGCGGCGGCAGCGGCGTACACGGCGCCCCCACCGCAGACGGCACCTCCCCCAGCGGTCGTCCAGCCGCACGCACCGCAGGGACCTGCGCAGCCCCCCGCGAAGAAACCGCGCAAGCGGCGCCGCGGCCTGATCACCGTCGTGGCCCTGCTCGTCCTGCTGGCAGGGCTGGTGGCGGGGCAGCTCATCCGGCCGACGCCCGAGCCGACCCTGCGTCTGACCCTGGCGACCACCCAGCACACCTTCGGGGGCGCCGCCCCGTCGCTTCCGTGGCCCCAGTACGGGCAGGCGACCCTCTACGTGGAGGGGGTGGGCTCCATGGGGGCGTCCGGTGGTCAGACGCCGATCCCCACGGCCAGCGTGGCGAAGGTGATGACCGCCTACGTCTTCCTGCGCAACCACCCGCTGCAGCCGGGCGCGCAGGGCCCGACGTTCAGGATCTCCCAGCAGGAGGCCGCGCAGCTTCCCGCGCGCAAGAAGCGCGGCGAGTCGCTCGTCGAGGTGGTGGCGGGGCAGCCGTTCACCGAGCGCAAGGCGCTCGAGGCCCTGATGATCGTGTCGGCGAACAACATCGCGCACGAGCTGGCCCGCTGGGACTCCGGCGACGAGCAGACGTTCGTGCGGAAGATGAACGAGACCGCGCGGTCGCTGGGGATGACCAGCACCACCTACACCGACCCCAGCGGCTACGACTCGCGCACCGTCAGCACGGCGGCCGACCAGGTGAAGCTGCTGACCGCGGCGATGAAGATCCCGGCGTTCGCCGAGATCGTGGCCAACCGCACCTATGTGCCCAACGACGGGCGGCCGGCCCGTGCCGGCGGCAACATCCTGGTCGGCCGGTTCGGGGTGCTCGGCGGCAAGACCGGTTACACCGACGCGGCGGGCGGCAACTTCGTGTTCGCCGCGCGCAAGCAGGTCGGCAACGTCCCCACCACGATCGTGGGCGCGGTCATGGGGCAGCGGTCGACGAGCGCGATGGGCGCGATCGCTGTCGCGCAGCAGCTGATCATCGCCGCCGAGAACGCGCTGACCTCGGTCACGCTGGCCCCGGCGGGCGCACAGGTCGCGGTGGTCGACGACGGTCTGGGCGGAGAGACGCCGCTGCGCGCCGCCACCCCCGTCACGGTGGTCGGGTGGCCCGGACTCACCGTGCCGGTCCGCGTCACCGGGGACCCGCCGCGCCGGGCCGCCGACGGCACGCGGGTCGGCGCCGTGACGGCGGGCGCGGCCGGCACCGCGCTGACCGTGGCCGGCGAGCTGAAGGAGCCGTCCATCCTCAAGCGGCTCCTGCGTCTGGCGTAGCCGGACGCGCCGCCCGGCGAGCGGACCGTCCGCCGGAGGCCGGGCGGCGCGTCAGTGGCCGGCGGCGGCGTTCTCCCTGTCGTCGGCGCCTTCCGGGGCGGTGAGCCAGACGGTCAGCGCCATCTCCAGTTCCAGCCGCGTCTCGGGCGCGTACAGCCGGTCGCCGAACAGCTCCTGCAGCTGGTGCAGGCGGTAGCGCACCGTCTGCGGGTGGACGTGCAGGCGTGCCGCGACCTCGGTCGCGTTGAACCCGTTCTGCAGGCAGGCCAGCAGGGTGCGCGCCAGCCGTTCGCGGTGCCGGGGGCGCACCGCCTTCAGCGGTGCCAGCCGCAGGTCGGCGACGGTCCGCACCAGCTCCTCGTCCTTGAACACCACCAGCGTGGGCATGTGGTCGGCGCAGCGGATGAGCCGGTCGGAAGGCAGGATGCCGCGCCGGGCCAGCGGCAGCGCCTCGCGCGCCCAGCGCAGCGACTTGGCCGCGTCCTCGGTGCGCACGGTGGGGCCGAGCGCGGCGACCCAGTGGCGCAGGGCCGTCTCCAGCATGCGGGCGCGGCCGGGGCCGTCGGGGTCCGGGACGAGCAGGCAGGGGTCGCGCCGGTTGACGTCGGCGAGCACGTCGGGCGGCAGCGACGGCTGGTGGAAGGGCTGGCGGCTGCGCTCGTACAGCACGACGGCGGCGACCGTCCGGGGGACCCGCCACTGCGCCAGGCGGGCCATGTCGGCGATGGCCTGCGGCGCGGCGGGCGGTTCGGCCAGCAGCAGGTCCAGCAGGCGCCGGCGGCGGTGCTCCAGTTCGCCCGCCTCCTGTTCGCGCGCCTTGGTGTAGCCCTCGGTGGCGGCGCGGGCGATCTCGTCCAGGAACGCGAAGATCCCTTCGGCGATGCTGGCCAGCGTGCGGCGGGAGATGTTGTAGTGCTCGGACTCGGCGGCCAGGCGCCGCCAGGCCACCCGGGCGCCCAGCCGCATCGAGGTCTGCAGCACGTCCAGGCTGCGGCCCTCGCGCGCCTCGGCCCAGCCGATCTCCCGGTAGACGGCGGCGACCGACTCCCAGGACGCGTCCGGGTCGGCGATGAGGTCGACGAACTGCCGCAGGGCGCCCTCCACGGCCAGCCGCACCATCCGGGCGTACTCCTCGTCCTGCGGACGGGCGTACTCGGGCACCCCGCGCAGGATCTCGGCGATCATCTCCTCGGCGAGGGCGTCCAGGTGGGGGCGGAAGATCTCGCCGACCTCCGGGGGGACGCCGGCCCAGGGCTTGAGGGGCGGGCGTTCGCCGACGGACGTGGTCACCGTGCGCACCTCCATGCCCGTGCTAAGCGGAGACTGTTGAAAGTACTCGCAAGTAACCTTTGCGGCTTCTGCCGAACCGCAGCATTGGACCGCGCCGTTTGTCAGCCGGGTGACAAACGGCGCCGCGGCCGGCCGCACGGGGCGCCGGGCTCCCCGGCGCGCAGCCTTGAGGTGTCTAGTGCTCCTGGCCGTCCGGTGCGGCGGGGACGGCGGGGGCGGACGCGAGGGCCCCGGCGAGCACCATCCGGCCGGCGGTGCGGACCATCCGGGCGACCTCCTCGACCGGGCGGCGCAGCGACGACAGGCTGACCAGCGCGGCCAGCAGGACATGCCCGAGCACGATCTCGATGTCGTCCCGTTCCGGCACCGGGCCGCCGATCGCCGCCGACAGCCGGTCGCGCACGAACAGGAACAGCACCGTGCGCGCGTCGTCGACGCTGGGGTCGTCCGACGTCACCGCCTGGATGATGGCCGAGGTGAGGGTGCGTTCCTCGGCGGCCACCCGCACGATCCGCTCCAGCAGCGCGGTCAGCCGCTCCACCGGCGTCTCCCCGACCGCCAGCGCGTCGATGTCGGCGGTGATGCGGTGCGCCCAGGTGGCGGCCACCTCGGTGAGCAGGTGGTCCTTGGTGGCGAAGTAGCGGTACACGGTCGCGCGGGCGACTCCGGCGCGGTCGGCGACGTCGTGCATGGTGACGGCGTGGTAGCCGCCCTCGTGCGCGAGCCGGCGGGCGGCGTCGAGCAGCCGTTCGCGGCGGGCCTGCTGCTCCTTGTTCAGCGCCCGCGTCACGGTGATCCGCACATCGCCGGTCACTGCACCTCCCTTTGTCGGAATTGTCCCATCTTCTCGCATCCCGCGCCGCGCGGATCTCCGGAAGCCTGCAAAGCCGAATAAAACGCACAGAGGCCCGCACGGTGGTGCGCTGGTCGGAAGGTTGGACACGCCCGACATTTCGGCCAGCGAGAACTGCCGCGCCGCGACACGTCCCTCAACCCGGGCGCGGTAAAGGAGTCCGTACGGTGGACCACGCCGACTCTCGACATGTGCCGCACCGCCACGCGTCACGCCGAGGCGGCCGGGGCGGCCATCCCGACGGGCGCGCAGGTGCTGCCGATGCACGGCGCCTTCGGGCCAGGCGCGGCCGGGTTTCCGGTGACGCTCACTCGCCGCGAACGGTGACGGGCCGGGCCGCCCGGGCGGTCCGCCCGCTCCACCGTCGCGGCCCGGGCACCGCGGTAGACGTCAGTGGCCGCCGTCCGCCGGGTCGGCCACCGCCTGCTTGGTGGGCAGCGGCAGCTCGAACGAGCCGAGTTGCAGCGCGGCGACCTCCATGCCCACCACGGCCAGCGTCAGCAGGCCGATCACAAGACCGAGCCGCAGGCGGGACATCCGCCGCATCGCACGCGCCGTCACGTCGACCCGGTGCCCCACCGCCGAAAGCCCGCGCACTCATTCCCCCCGGTGCAACAACCCTGCCAAGCAGGCAGAACTCTACACAGTGCAAGATCCGTCCGCAGTCCAAACGAACACGGACACATACGATCAACAACCCTCTGTATCGACAGTCAGCTACAAACACCCCAAATGTCAACCTGAATTCGGCGCGTCGGTGTCCGCCGAGCACGCCGCCTCCGACACACCTGCCGGTACACCCGAGGGAGTACCTCGCATCACTCCTGAGAGCCGATGCCGGGCCGTCCGGATCCCTCGTAGCCTGCAGGAATGAGCACCAGCGCGGGAGGCGCCCACACCCGGGCGCACTGGCCCACGCCGTCGCAGTGGCCCGTATGGCTGGCACCGCTGTTCGTGGCCCTGTTCCAGGTCGGCGGCTCCTTCGGCGCGCAGAGCGGAGGGGAAGGCAGAGGGCCGCAGGGAGGCCCCTGGGGCGATGACGGGCCGTGGGGGCACACCGGGGCGCACGACTACCCCTTCCAGCCTCTGGACGCCTTCGGCGTCGTGCTCCTCCTGGCGGGCCCGGCGGTGCTGCTGCTGCGGCGCCGCCGTCCCGTCCTCACAATGGTCCTGGCGTGGCTCGTCACGGGCCTGTACTTCCTGCGCGGCTACGTCATGGGCCCGGCGGCCGTCTCGGCGGGCGTGGCATTGCTCGGCGTGGTGCTGGCGGGCCGCCGCGTGATCGCCTGGGGCGGCGCCTTCGCCGCCCTCACCGGATACTTCGCCCTCACCGCCGTGATCGGCGTGCCGCTGGAGCGGCGCGGCCACGCGGACACGCTGTTCCCGGTGGAAGAGCCCGACCTGGTGACCATCACGGTCACCGTGACGTGGGCGCTGGTGGTGCTGACCGCCGCCGAGCTGATCCGCATGCGCGGGCAGAAACTGGCCGAGGCCGCGCGCACCCGCGCCGAGGAGGCCAAGCGGCGGGCCAGCGAGGAGCGGCTGCGCATCGCCCGGGAGCTGCACGACGTCCTCGCGCACAACATCTCGATGATCAACGTGCAGGCCGGGGTGGCGCTGCACCTGCTCGACGACGACCCCGGCCCGGCCGGGACGGCGGCGGCGCGCACCGCGCTCGCGGCGATCAAGGAGGCCAGCAAGGAGGCGCTCACCGAGATGCGCTCGGTGATCGGGGTGCTGCGTTCGCAGGGCGAGAGCGCGCCGCGCTCCCCCACCGCCGGACTGGCCCGGCTGGAGGACCTGCTCGACCGGGCCCGCTCGGCCGGGCTCGACGTCCGCGCCGAGATCACCGGCGAGCGGCGGCCGCTGCCCGCGGGCACCGACCTGGCCGCCTACCGCATCGTCCAGGAGTCGCTGACGAACGTGTCGCGGCACGCCGGGCCCGGTCCCGTGACGGTGCGGGTCCGCATCGGCTACGGCGAGCACGAGATCCGCGTGCGGGTGGAGGACGACGGCCGCGGGGTGTCCCTGCTGGACGACCACGCGGGTGGCAGCGGCATCAGCGGCATGCGGGAACGCGCCGCGGCGCTCGGCGGGACGTTCGCCGCGGGCCCGCGGCCGGGCGGCGGGTTCGCCGTCCGTGCGACACTGCCCATCACGGAGGAGCCCGCGCCGGAGGCTCCGGCCGACGCCTCCACCACCGCGGCGCGCGGGCCGGACACCCCAGGGAGTACCGAGTGATCAAGGTTGTGCTCGCCGACGACCAGGTGCTCGTCCGCGCCGGGTTCCGCGCGCTGCTGGACGCCCAGCCCGACATCGAGGTGGTCGGCGAGGTCGGCGACGGCGAGGAGGCCGTGGCGGCGGCCCGGCGGCTGCGTCCCGACGTCATCCTCATGGACATCCGCATGCCCCGCATGGACGGCCTGGCCGCCACCAGGCGGATCTGCTCCGACGAGCGGCTGGACGGCGTGCGGATCGTCATCCTCACCACGTTCGAGCTGGACGAGTACGTCTTCGAGGCGCTGCGCGGCGGCGCGTCCGGCTTCCTGGTCAAGGACACCGAGCCGGTCGAGCTGATCCACGCGGTGCGGGCGGTGGCGGCCGGGGACGCCCTGCTGTCGCCCAGCGTCACCCGCCGGCTGATCGCCGAGTTCGCCGCCCGCGCCAAGGAGCCCGCGCCCTCCCCCCGGCTCAACGCCCTCACCGACCGCGAGCGCGAGGTGATGGCGCTCGTCGGCGAGGGACTGAGCAACGAGGAGATCGCCGAGCGTCTGGTGGTGAGCCCCGCGACCGCCAAGACGCACGTCAGCCGCACCATGGTCAAGCTCGGCGCGCGCGACCGGGCGCAACTGGTGGTGCTGGCGTACGAATCCGGACTTGTCAAACCCGGCTGGCTGCCTTAGAAATTCGCAATCCGCGGCATTTCGGTGTCCGCCGTGCGCTGTTCGGCGGGGGCGCGGACATGACAGGGTGGACGAGAGCCGTCCGCCGCCGGGGTGAGGGAGTCAGGTGACGCACGCCACGAGGATCCTGGCCGTCGACGACCGCGAGGAGAACCTGGTCGCCGTCGCGGCGGTGCTCGACGTGCTGCCGGTCGAGGTGGTGCCGGTCTCGTCCGGGCCGGCCGCCCTCAAGCAACTGCTCAACGACGAGTTCGCGCTGATCCTGCTGGACGTCGTGATGCCGGAGATGGACGGGTTCGAAGTGGCCGGGCGGATCAAGAGCCGCCCCCGCACCCGGGACATCCCGATCATCTTCCTGACCGCGGCGGGCTCGGCCGACGAGCAGGTCTACCGCGGCTACCAGGTCGGCGCCGTCGACTATGTGACCAAGCCGTTCGATCCGTGGCTGCTGCGCGCCAAGGTGTCGGTGTTCGTCGAGCTGCACCGCCGGCATATGCGGCTGCGGCGGCAGGCCGAGCTGCTGCGCCGCGCCGTGTCCGGCGACGCGCAGGCCGGCGAGGGCGACCGGCTGCTGCGGTCGCTCGGCGACCGGCTGGCACGGGTGGAGGACGACGTGGCGCGGCTGCGTTCGCGCCGCGCCGGCCCGCCGGCCGCAGACGACGACCTGGACCGGTTGGAGAGCCACGTCGGCGACCTGCGCGAGGCACTCGACGCGCTCTTCCCCGGCGGCTAGAGCCCCCGGCGCGGCGTGCGGCCGGCGCGGCGTGCGGCCGGCGCGGTCAGCCTCCGGTGAGTTTGCTGCGCAGAATGAAGGCCCCGGCCAGCACGGCGGCCACCACCAGGATCACCGCCACGACGACGTACACCAGCGTGCGCACCTGCTCGCTGACGTCGCCGCGGCGCGCCGCCGAGGACGGCTCCCACCGCCGGAGCGGCTCGGCAGACCGCTCCCACGGCGGCGGCGCGGCCGACCGCGACGACGGCCGCCGCGCCGCCGGCTCCCATTCGGTCTCCAGCAGCGTGCGCGCCTCGGAGTCGGCGCCCCCGGACGGACGCGACGCCCCGCCCGACCGGTACGACGGCGCCGACGGAGACGGCGAGGGCGACGGGGACGACACGGGCGGCGCGGGCGACGGTGAGGGCGCCGCCCCCCTGCCGTCGCGGGGCTCGCCGTAGAACTCGGTCGCGTCGAGCACCGTCTCGTCGGCGCCGCGCCTGTCGTCTCCCGTGCGCGCCGGAGCCGGGACCGACGTCGAGGCCGCCGCGCCGAAACCGCTGCCGGGGTCGTCCACCACGGTCTCGTCGGCGCGCCGCAGGCCGGACGACGCACGGGGCGCCTCCGCCGGGCGGCGTGAGGGCGGGTGCCGCTCGGCGGGCGGACGCGGCGGGGGCACCCGCATCGCCCGAGAGGGCGGCGGGGGAGGCGGGGGCGGCGCCGAGGCGATGCGTGTCAGCAGCGGCATCGCCTGCGCGGCGGTCATCCGGTGCGCAGGCTCGCGGGCCAGCAGCCCGTCCAGCACCGGCGCCAGCGGACCGGCGTTGCGGGACGGCGGCACCGGCTCGCTCAGCGCGGCGGCCAGCGACGCCATCGCGTCCGACCGCTCGTAGGGGGAGCGTCCCTCCACCGCCGCGTACAGGGTGGCGCCCAGCGACCACAGGTCCGAGGCGGGCACGGCCCGCTCGCCGCGCGCCCGCTCCGGCGGGATGTACGCGGGCGAGCCCATGACGAGCCCGGTCTGGGTGAGCGCGGAGTCGCCCTCGGCCTGCGCGATGCCGAAGTCGGTCAGCACCACCCGGCCGGAGTCGGTGATGAGCACGTTGCTCGGCTTGACGTCGCGGTGCAGGATGCCCTTCTCGTGCGCGGCGCGCAGCGCCGACAGCGTCTGCAGGCCGATCTCGGCGACCCGGCGCGGGTCCAGCGGCCCCTGCTCGATGAGGTCCTGCAGGGAGCGGGCGCGCACCAGCTCCATCACGATCCACGGCCGCCCGGACTCCTGCACCACGTCGTGGACGGTGACCACGCCCGGGTGGTTGAGCCGCGCCGACGCCCGCGCCTCCCGGAAGGTGCGCTCGTAGAGCACGTCCCGCTCCTTGGCGGTCAGCCCCGGCGGCAGCACCACTTCCTTGATGGCGACCTCGCGATCCAGCGTGACGTCATAGGCCCGCCATACCGTGCCCATGCCGCCCCGGCCCACCACCTCGTCGAGCCGGTAGCGGTCGGCCAGCAGATGACCCTCTCCCATGACCTTATGGTCCCCCGTCGCGGCCGCGCGCCGCATCGGGCCTCCGCCCGACACGCACGTCGCGGACATGTGTGGTACCGGGACGCCTCGGCCGTCCCGTGGTTCAGCGCACCGCTGTCGGGCGGAACGTGTCCAGGACATTGTTCACGGTTTCCTGGTAGTCGTTCCACCTCGACGCCGGAACCGCGACGAACACCGCATAGGAGCTGCCGCCGACCCGCACGCCGCGGTCGACGGCGCGCGTGCCGCCGCGCGCGCTGAAGGCGAACTCCAGGTCGGCCGCGGGATAGCCGTCCACGCTGGTGGTCCGCAGGTCCAGGCGGGTGTATCCGGGAAGGGCGTTCTTGGCGAGGACCTCGCTCTCCCACTGCATCCAGTGCTCGGTCGGGTCGCCGGTCCAGGGCGTGCGGTCGACCTGCACGTACGCGCCGGTCGCCGGGTCGCGCCAGAAGACGCTGGCGCCGCGTGCGGAGCGCACCCAGCCGGCGGGGACGGCAATGGTGTAGCCGGGGCCGCTCGCGGTGTGGAACCCGGGCGGGGCCGCGGGCGTCGACGCCTCGGACCGGGTCGGGGTGGCGCCGGCCGTGCCGGGGGTCTGCGTCTGTGCCGCCGACTCGGAGGTGGCGACCCGGCCGGTCGGGACGTCGGCGAGCGCGGACCGGGTCACCTGCGGGTCGGCGCCGCTTCCGCGGTCGGGCCACAGGGCGACCGTGACGGCGATGGCGATCGCCGTGACCGCGATCATGGCGCCGACGGTCATCAGCACCAGATGGCGGTCGGAACGCCCGGTTCGTTCGGTTTCGCCGCCGCTCGGCGAGGTGGTGGCGATGTCGTTCGGTGACCACACCTGGCCACCGTCGGGGAGGAACGCGGCCGCGTTCTGCGCCGTGCCGTCCGGCGTGTGGACGGGCGGCACGGGGGCGGACTGCGTGGAAACGTGCGGCGCGGCGACGGGCGAAGGCGCCGGGCGGGCGGGGACGTCCACCGCCGTGGACCCGGCCGCGATCTGCGCCAGCAGCGGCTCGGCCTGCTCGGCGGTCATCCGCCTGCCCAGGTCGCGTTCCAGCAGGCCCAGCAGCACCGGGGTGAGCGGGCCGGCGTTGCGCGGCGGGGGCGGCTCCTCGGTCATGATCGCCGCGAGGACGGCCATGGCGTCGGCGCGGTGGTGCGGCGGCCTGCCCTCGCACGCGGTGTACAGGGTTGCGCCGAGCGCCCACAGGTCCGAGGCGGGCACCGCCCGCTCGCCGCGCAGCCGCTCGGGCGCCATGTACGCGGGCGACCCCACCAGCAGGCCCGTCTTGGTCAGCGTCGCGTCGCCCACCACGTGCGCGATGCCGAAGTCGGTCAGCACGGCCCGGTCGTCGTCGGCGACCAGCACGTTGGCGGGCTTGATGTCGCGGTGCAGGATGCCCACGGCGTGCGCGGCACGCAGCGCCGATGCGATCTGCCGGCCGATACCCGCCGCCCGCGCCGGGGGCAGCGGGCCGTCCTCGTCCACCAGGTCCTGCAGCGACCGCGCGCGCAGCAGCTCCATGACGATCCACGGGCGGTCGTCCTCGTCGACCACGTCGTGGACGGTCACCACGCCCGGGTGGTTGAGCCGCGCCGACGCCCGCGCCTCGCGCAGGGTGCGGACGTGCCGCTCGCGGCGCTCCTCGTCGCTCACCGAGGTGTGCACGACGACCTCCTTGACCGCGACATCGCGGTGGAGGGTCTCGTCGCGGGCCCGCCAGACGGTGCCCATGCCGCCGGTCCCGACCACCGAGACCAGCCGGTAGCGCCCGGCCAGCAGCCGACCGGCGCCCGCTTCCGTGTTGTCCCCCTGCGACATGTGTGGCGACCCTACCGATCTGCGTCGTCGAATCCGCTCATGTTTCTGAAATACGGCCGTAAGGGGGCCGGAAGCCGGGCGCGGGGCCCGGGAGGTCAGTCGTCGTCGGCCTCGAATTCCTCGTAGACGGGGGCGAGCTTGGCGAACGTGTCGTCCCAGGTGTCCTCCGGCGCCACCAGCAGGATCGCGAACCCGAATCCGCCCATGACGAACCCGCGGTTCAGCGCGTGCAGGCGACCCGACTTCCCTTTGTAGGTCCACTCCCAGTCGGCGGCCTTGTCGCCGGACGGGTCGCTGACCGGCTCCCCGTCCTTCACCGGCGCGATCTTGATCTCGTCGTAGCCGGGGAACCGGTCGCGCACCGAGGGGGCGAGGTTCTGCCAGTCCTCCAGCGCGCTCTCGTTCGGGTCGGAGGTCTGGTCGATCTGGATGTACCCCTCGCCGCTCGGCGGGGTGAAGAACACGCTGCTGGGGGACGAGTCGCGCCGTTCGGGGCCCTTCCAGTCCTCGGGGATCGCCGTGGAGAAGTTGTTGCCCCGGTACAGGCGGAAGCCCGCCGGGACGCGGGAGTCCGTCGACGGCGTGGCCGGAGGCGACGACGACGCGGCGGAGCTCGTCGCGGGCGCCGAGCGGACCTGCGCCGTGAAGGACGCGGCCGGCTGGGTGGCGCCGCGCGTGGCGCCCTCGTTGTCGTCCTTGCCGGCCCGGGCCAGGGCGTACCCGGCGACGGCGACCAGCACGATCACCACGATGACGATGGCGATCATGATGCCGCCGCCCAGGGCGGGCGGCCGGCGCGCGGGAGCGGTGGGCGGCTGCCCGCCCACGGGCCGGGTGCCCGGACCTACCGGGGCGGCGTCCGCGCCCATCTCGTTCGCGGCGGCGCTCACGCGGGTGGCGCCGGGGGCCTCGCCAAGCCGTCCGCCGGGCGGGCGGGCGGCGTCCTCGTCGTCCCACCGGTGCGGCTGGGTGTCGAGCCCGGACGACGGCCCGCCGGACTCGGCGGCGCCCGCTCCCACCGGCGCGCCGCCGCCCGGTTCGTCGGCGTACAGGCCGGCGTAGGCGTCCGCGGACGTCGCGTCCGCCGCCGTGTCGGCCGCATCGCCGCCCGCCGGTTCGGACGTGCGGTCCGCCGGGCGGCCCAGCAGCTCCTCCAGCGGCATCTCGACCGCCATCGTGCGCTGGGTGTCGACGGTGTCCATGCGGACGATGTCGTCCAGCAGCGCCCCCGCCTCGATGGCGTCCATGCGCTGGTCGGGGTTCTTGCGCAGCAGGCCCTCGATCACCGGCCTCAGCGGCCCGGCGTTCTCCGGCGGATCGGGGTCCTCGGAGATGACGGCGACCAGCGCGGCCATCGGCTCGGACCGTTCGAACGGCGACTTGCCGTGCAGCATCGCGTACAGCGTGACGCCCAGCGACCACAGGTCCGAGGCGGGCCCGGCGGTGCGGCCGCGGGCCCGTTCGGGGGCGATGTAGGCGGGCGAGCCCATGACCAGGCCGGTCTGGGTGAGGGTGGCGTCGCCGGCCGCGGTGGCGATGCCGAAGTCGGTGAGCACCGCGCGGTCGCCCCGGCTGACCAGCACGTTGGACGGCTTGACGTCGCGGTGCAGCACCCCGGCCTCGTGCGCGGCGTGCAGGGCGGCCAGCATCTGCCGGCCGAGCTCGGCGGCGCGGCGCGGCTCCAGCGGGCCCTCGGTCTTGATGATCTGGTCGAGGGACGGCGCCCGGAGCAGCTCCATGATGATCCAGGGCCGGTCGTCCTCCTCGACCACGTCGTAGACGGTGACGACCCCGGGATGCCCCAGCCGGGCCGCGGTGCGCGCCTCGCGGAAGGTGCGCTTGTGCTGGACCGCGCGCTCCTCGTCGGTGAGACCATGCGGGAGGATGACCTCCTTCACCGCGACGTCACGACCGAGGACCTCATCGTGCGCATGCCAGACCGTGCCCATGCCGCCGCGGCCGACCGGGGTCACCAGTCGGTAACGGCGGGCGAGCAACCGCTCCCCGGTGGTCTCGTTCGGCATATCGGCGACCATATCGACTTTTGCTGACAACCTTGGACCCGACTCGGCGGCCACGGCCCTCACCGGGTAGGACGTCCGCCGCCTGCCCGAAGTTCGCAACGATCATGGGCGGAATCCGCGCGGCGCGTCCGGGCGGGTCCCGCCGCGCGGCGGGCGGAGGCGCGAGGCCGTGACAGCCGGTACAAAGAAGAGAACGCAGCTCGATCGGCGGCCGCACCGGCACGGGCGGCGCGGTGGCGAGCGGCATGGTCGCGATGGGAGCAGCATGACGGACAGGGGCCTGCCCGGCGCGTGGCGGAGCCTGGTCGAGTCGGTGCCGGCGGTCTTCTTCTGGTACACCCGGCTGTCGGGCATCCTGTCGATCCTGTCGTGGCTGTCGTCCGACCTCATCCTGCGCATCGCCGACATCTGGGCGCTGCGCTGGATCTACTACCTCGGGCTGTCGCCGAGCCTGCCGCTCGGCCTGCTGTACATCCTGCTGTCGATGGGGATCCGGCGGCGCAAGAAGGCCGCCTGGCGGATCCTGGTGCTGCTGTTCGGGCTGTACGCGGCGTACTCGGTGCTGATCCTGTTCGCCGTGGTGCTCGACCCTGCCGAGCCGACGGCCAGCGGCGAGATCGTCACCGCCGCGTCGTACTGCGCGGTGCTGGGCCTGCTGGTCGCGGCGCGCGGGCAGTTCACCACGCTGCCCGACCGGGCCAACCGGCGGCTGGCCGCCATCGTGTTCTCGGTGTGGCTGGTGGTCAGCGGCGGCGTCGGCACGCTGCTGGTGTTCCTCACCGACCGGGACGCGGGCGGCAGCGGGTGGACCCACCCGGCCTACGTGGTGCTGCAGACGGTGCTGGGCGCCGGGCTGACCGGCGGCGACCTGAACGTGAACGTGCCCGGCTGGGTCGACACCGTCATCGGCGTGCTGGGCACCGGCCTGCTGGTCATCACGTTCTGGGCGATGTTCCGGCCGGGGCGGCGCGAGGCGGTGCTCAGCGCCGAGGAGGAGCTGGCCGCGCGCACCCTGCTGGCCGAGTACGGCGACCAGGACTCCCTCGGCTACTTCGCGCTGCGCCGCGACAAGGACGTCATCGTGGCGCCCAACGGCAAGGCCGCCATCGCCTACCGGGTGGAGGGCTCGGTGTCGCTGGCCAGCGGCGACCCGCTGGGCGACCCCGAGTCGTGGGACCAGGCGATCGAGGCGTGGCTGAGCGAGTGCCGGGCGCACGCCTGGATCCCCGGCGCGGTCAGCGTGGGCGAGCGCGCCGCGCACGCCTACAAGCGGCACGGGTTCACCGCGCTGGAGCTCGGCGACGAGGCGATCATCGACCTGACCGAGTTCAACCTCGACGGCCGGGAGATGCGGCAGGTCCGCCAGGCGGTGCGGCGGGTCGAGCGGGCCGGGTACTCGGTGCGCATCCGGCGGCACTCGCAGATCCCCGAATGGGAGATGGAGCAGCTGATCCGCAGCGCCGACGCCTGGCGCGGCGAGGAGACCGAGCGCGGCTTTTCGATGGCGCTCGGCCGGCTCGGCGACCCGACCGACGGCCGCTGCGTGATGGTGGAGGCGTTCGACGCCGACGGGCGGCTGCGCGGGCTGCTCAGCTTCGTCCCGTGGGGCCGCACCGGCCTGTCGCTGGACCTGATGCGCCGCGACCGCACCGCCGAGAACGGGCTGAACGAGTACATGGTCGCCAAGCTGGCCGAGAAGGTGGCCGGGCTGGGCGCCAAGCACCTGTCGCTGAACTTCGCGATGCTGCGCTCGGCGTTCGAGCGCGGCTCGCAGATCGGCGCCGGGCCGGTGGCGCGATTGTCGTACCGGTTCCTGTCGTTCGCGTCCAAGTTCTGGCAGCTGGAGTCGCTGTACCTGGCCAACGCCAAGTACCTGCCCGAGTGGCGGCCGCGGTTCATCTGCTACGAGCAGAGCCGGGATCTGGTGCGGCTCGGCCTGGCGTACGCGCGCGCCGAGGGGTTTCTGCCGAACCTCAACCGGCCCAAGCTGGAGCGCGCCGCCCGCACCGTGCCGCCGCCGCACGTCGTCGCCCGCATCCAGGAGATCGAGGACGCGGCCAAGGGGCCGCGTCCGCCGGTGCGCCGCCTGTCGGAGCAGGAGCGGGTCCGGCACGCCAAGCTCGACCAGATCCGCGCCGCCGGCATGGACCCCTATCCGCTCGGGTTCGACCGCGCCGACTTCGCCGCCGAGATCCGCGCCCGCCACCCGGGTCTTGCGCCCGACACCCGCACCGGCGAGGAGGTCGCGATCGCCGGGCGGGTGGTGCTGGCCCGCGAGCACGGCCGGCTGGTGTTCGCGACGCTGCGCGACGAGACCGGCGACGTGCAGGTGATGCTGGCCGAGGACGCGGTGGGCGCCGAGGCGCTGCGGCGCTGGAAGTCGCTGGTCGACCTCGGCGACCTGGTGGGGGTGACCGGCGAGGTCGTCACGTCCCGCACCGGGGAGCTGTCGGTGCTGGCCGCGTCGTGGACGATGACCGCCAAGTGCCTGCGCCCGCTGCCCAACAAGCGGACCGGCCTGGCCGACCCCGAGGCGCGGGTGCGGCAGCGGTACGTCGACTTCATCGTCAACGACGAGGCCCGCCGGATGCTGCGCATGCGCGGCGACGCGGTGGCCGCCGTGCGCGACACGCTGCGCGAACGCGGCTACCTGGAGGTCGAGACGCCGATGCTGCAGCCGATCCACGGCGGCGCGGCGGCCCGTCCGTTCACCACCCGCATCAACGCCTACAACATGCAGCTGTACCTGCGGATCGCGCCGGAGCTGTACCTCAAGCGGCTGCTGGTCGGCGGGGTCGGCAAGGTGTTCGAGCTGAACCGCAACTTCCGCAACGAGGGCGTGTCCAACCGGCACAACCCCGAGTTCACGATGCTGGAGGCGTACGAGCCGTACGGCAACTACGACACCATGGCCGAGCTGACCCGCGACCTGGTGACGGCGGCGGCCAAGGCGGCGCTCGGCACGACGGTGGTGGTGCGCGACGGCGTCGAGCACGACCTGGCCGAGCCGTGGCGGGAGATCACCGTGTACGGGTCGGTGTCGCAGGCGCTCGGCGAGGAGGTCACCCCCGACACCCCGCAGCGCGTCGTGCGGGAGCTGGCCGACCGGGCGGGCGTGAACGTCGACCCCGGCTGGGGCCAGGGGAAGATCGTGCAGGAGCTGTTCGAGGCGCTGGTCGAGGAGACGCTGGTCGCGCCGACGTTCGTGCGGGACTATCCGGCCGAGACCTCGCCGCTGACCCGGCCGCACCGCGCCGACCCGCGGCTGGCGGAGAAGTGGGACCTGATCGTGTTCGGCCTGGAGCTGGGCACCGCGTACTCGGAGCTGATCGACCCGATCCTGCAGCGGGAGCGGCTCACCGAGCAGTCGCTGCAGGCGGCGGGCGGCGACCCGGAGGCGATGGAGCTGGACGGCGACTTCCTGCGCGCCCTGGAGTACGCGATGCCGCCCGCGGGCGGCATGGGCATGGGCATCGACCGGCTGCTGATCACGCTGACCGGCCGCACCATCCGGGAGACCATCCCGTTCCCGCTGGTGAAGCCGGGTTCGTAGGGGCTCCGGCGGCGTCGGCGGTTCCGGCCGCGGTCACAGGGTGCGGGGGCCGGGGCGGCAGCCGTGTTCGGCGAGCCGGCGGCGGGCCCGGCCGCGCCGCCGGTCCTCGTCGTCGCGGTCGCCGCCCGGCTCGCCCCACAGCACCAGCCACCGTTCGGGCTCGTACTGCAGGCTGTCGGTGAACGACGCGTCGGCCTCGTCGGCGGGGAGGACGTCGCCGGTGCGCAGATCGACCGCGTGCGGGCCGGGCTCGTCCAGCGCGGCGGCCAGCGCGCCGAGATCGACCGGCACCCGCACCGGCTCCGGGCCGCGCGGCGCGCCGAGCGCGGCCGACACCTCGCTCGCCAGTTCGGCGTCGCCGGGAAGGCCGCGGCCGTCCAGTTCCTCCAGACACTTGCGGGCCATCGCCTCGGCGCCGGGCACGTCCTGTTCGAGGGCGGCGACCAGGACGTCCCCGGCGTACTGCAGCACCGGGCCGAGCGGCCGGTCCCGCAGGACGTCCATGCCCGCGGCGCCGTCCCAGCGGTACGCCGCCGCGCGCAGCCGCGCCAGCGACGGCTCGTCCCATCCCGTCACACGTCTGTTTCTACAGAAGCGGCGTCGCCTTGTAACCGGAAACGCCGTTTCCCCGGTGTCCGCCCCCTGTCCGCCGGTGCACCGGCCGTCAGGACAGTGATCTTTTCGGCGCCGGGTGTCGGATTCCGTGGAATTTCCGCGCGAAAGGAGGGGGGCAGGGTGCGCCGGATGGGACGGCTGGGGCAGCATTGTCGATCATGCGTCTGACAATCACCGACCCGGACCGGCTGGGCACGATCATGCTTCCCGGCGGGCGCATGCTCGGCTACGCCGAGCGGGGCCCGGCCGACGGCGTGCCCGTGCTGCTGTGCGGGGGCGCCGGGTGGAGCAGGTGGCTCGGGTTCGACGCGCCGGACATGCGGCTGGTGACGGTGGACCGGCCGGGGCTCGGCGCATCCGATCCGTGCCCCGGCCGCACGCTGCTGGACTGGGCGGACGACGTGGCGCACCTGGTCGCCGAGCTCGGGCTGGACGCGCCGCGCGTGGTGGGCTTCTCGCAGGGCGCGCCGTTCGCGCTGGCGTGCGCCGTCCGCGGCGTCGCGGCGGCGGTCGCGGTGGTGTCCGGCGGCGACGAGCTGGCGCATCCGGTGTTCGCCGAGTGCCTGCCGCCGGACATCCGCGGGCTGGTGGATCTGGTGGCGTCCGACCCGGCCGCCGCCGAGGCCGAGTTCGCCGCGTTCGGCGATCCCGACGCGATGTGGCGGATGAGCGTCGAGGGCAGCCCCGCCGTGGACCGCGACGTGTACCTGCGGCCCGACTTCGAGGCGGCGTTCCGGCGGGCGCTGTCGGAGGGGTTCGCGCAGGGCGCGGGCGGCTACGCGCACGACACGGTGCTGCACTTGTCGCGGTGGCCGTTCGACGTGGCGGACATCGCCGTCCCCGTGGACCTGTGGTACGGCGGCCAGGACACCAACCCCACGCATTCGCCCGACTTCGGCGCGACGCTGGCCCGGCGCATCCCGGGGGCGCGCCGCCACTTCCTGCCCGAGGCTGGCGGCGCGCTTTTGTGGACGCACGCCGAGCAGATCGTGCGGGGCGACCGGTAGCCCCTTCCGCGCCGTGAGAAGGGCCGCCGCCGGTCACGGCGCGTTCGTGCCGCGGTGGACGTCCAGGGCGAAGCGGAGGCGGGCTTCGACGAGGTCGTGCTCGTCGGGCGGGCATGCGAGCCGGGCGCGGGCGGCGGCGATGAGCTGGTCGTCGGTGAGGTCGGGGTCCTGCCGGGCGATGCGGCCGATCAGTTCCACCAGTTCCCGGCGCTTGTAGGTGGCGATGGACCGCCCCGGAGGCGCGCTCGGCGCGGCGGGCGCGGGCGGGGGTTCGGCGGCCTGGCGCGGGCGGCCGCCCAGAGCGTTGAGCAGCACGGCGAACAGAGGCGCGGTCGGGCTGATCACCTCGCGCAGGCCGGCCGGGAGGTCTGAAGGGGGCGGGGCGCCGTCGGGCATGGGCAGCGGCGGGCCGCCCTCCCCCACCAGGATGACGCGGGGCGCGTGCCACAGCAGGAACAGCGCCTCGGCCCCGGCGCCGTGTTCTCCGTCGATGATGACGGCGTCGAACGCGTCGGGGTCGGGTGCCAGCGCGTCGGGGACGTCCCACAGCGGGAGCACCCAGGCCGGTACCAGGTGCGGCCGGGCGAGCGCCGCTCCCCAGGCGCGGGCGGCGAGCAGTTCGGCGTCCAGGTCGCGGTGCCGCGTCTCGGCCTCGGCGAGCGCCTGGCGCACGCGGGTCTCCGCCGGGGAGCGGGCGTGCTCGGCCAGGCGGCCCGACACATGCGCCCACGTCCACGCCTCGTCCCAGCGTGCGGCCCGTTCCGTCCACGCGGCGTCGCGGGCGGTGGCCGCCAGCGCGTCGGCCAGGCCGGGGTGGACGGCGCGGACGCGGCCGAGCAGCTCCTCGCACCGAACCTGCAGGTCGCGTTCGCGGCGGGCGGCGGCCAGGCCGTCGAGGGCGCGGGCGTAGGCGGCGGCGTCGCGGTCGTCGAGTGCGGCCAGCGCGGCGCGCAGTTCGGGCGGGTCGTCCTCGCCGCGGGGGATGGAGTCGCGCAGCGCGGTCAGGTCGGCGGTGGCCCGTCCGGCGTCCACGCCGAGCAGGGCGCTGCGCAGGCCGGTGAGGTACTCGTGCCACAGCTCCGGGCGGTGCAGCGGGACGTCCAGGCCCGCGCCGTCCAGCAGTGCGGCGGTCTCCTCCAGCGCGGGCAGGGCCGCACGGACGCGCGCCACCCGTTCGTGGGCGCGGTGGAACCGGGCCAGGCGCTCGTGCGGCTGCGCGTCGGCGGGGAAGTCGGCGCCGGTCGCCTCCCACGCCTGCTGCAGCTCCCGGCATGCGTCCAGGGCCTCCAGGTAGGCGCACAGCACGGCCAGCCGGTCGGGCGTGTTGGGCGGGCGGCCGTCCACGCGGGCGCCCGACAGCAGCGGCTCGGCGCGGCGCTGCGGGGCCGGGCGCAGCGGGCCGCGTTTGAGGGCGCCGCCGTCGGCCAGGTAGCCGCGCAGCCCCTCGGCCGCGTCCGCCAGTTCGCGCGGGTCGCCCGGGGGCGGCACGACGCGGCGTCCGGCGGTGGACGCGGCGGCGCGCGCGGCCTCCTCGGCCCGTGCGGCCAGTGCGGCGACCCGCGCCCAGGCGGCGGTGCGGCGCCGGGCGAGGGCGTCGGTGAACGCGCGGGCGGCCTGGTCGCCGGCATCCCAGTCGTCCGGGTCCTCGCTGAGGCCGAGGTCGCGCAGCGTCGCGGTCACCGCCGTCGCGCACGCGTCCAGGCGGGCGAGGGTGGCGACGTCCATCTCGCGCAGCCGCCGCGACAGGCCGGTCTCGGCCTCCTCCGCGCGGGCCCGGGCCTTGGCCTCCTCGTCGATGAGCGTCCGCACGTAGGCGGGGCTGGGCAGCGTGCCGGGGTCGACGTCGCGCTGCGCGGGACGGGCGCGCCGCACGGGCGTCTCGGCGGCGAGCAGCCCCACCAGCTCGGCCGCCTCGGCGGCGGTGAGGGGCGGCTGCGCGGGCAGGTCCGGGCGGGGCGGCAGCCAGGAATGGTCGGCCGCCTCGGCCGCGATCCGCCGTTCCACCTCCGCGCGGGTGCCGCGGTATCCGGGGGCGAGGTCGCAGCGGTCGGCGGCGAGCGTGACGGCGAGGCGTTCGCGCAGTCCGGCGACGGTGCGGGCAGCTTCGTCGCGGCGCAGTTCGAGGGCGGCGACGTGCCGCCGGTGCCGGGACGGGTCGTGTCCGGCTGCGCGGGCGGCCAGGGCCTCGGCGACCCGGTCGCCGTCGCCGGCGCCCGCGCACAGATCGGCGAGGCCGGAGGGCAGGCCGGTCAGCAGCCGCCGCGCGGCCCGCTCGTCGGCGCACGCCACCAGCGCGCGGCGGCCGCGCGCCAGCAGCCCGCAGAGCAGGTCGGCGGCCGTGCCGAGGGCGCGTTCGGGGACGTGCATCAGCGGCCTGCCGCCGAGCGAGGGGTCCAGCAGGCGGGCGAGGCCGCGGGACGTTGTGCCCTCGTGCGAGGAGCCGCTCGTAGTGGTCGGCGAGGGCGGTGCGGCCGGGCGGGCGGACCACCAGCGCGGGCGCGAGCCGTACGTGCGGCTCCGGCGGGGGCGAGACCGGGTCGTCCGGGGGCCACTCCGCGTGGACGGGCACGCCGCCCTCGAACGCCGCCGAGCCCCACGCGCGCAGGACCTCGCAGACCGACGCGCCCAGCCCGAACCCCTGACCGGCGCGTACGGCGTCGCGGACCCGGTCGGCGTGCCCGGCGCGGAAGCCCGGCGCCCCGGTGAGCAGTTCGCGGTCGCGCAGCGCCGTGGGCCCGGTGAGGACGACGTCGACGCGTTCGGTGCGTTCGTCCACCACGACGCCCACCGGCGTGGCCAGCAGGTGGCCGCGGACCGGCGGGCCGTCCCCCGGACGCCACGACAGCAGCCCCGCCGCCAGCACCACCTCGTGCCCGGCGGACGACAGCTCGGCCAGTTCGCGCAGCGTCCGGTACCAGTGCCGCAGCGCCAGCCAGCCGTCGAACTCCTCCAGCACGGCGGGCGGCGTCAGCGGGATGAACGGCACGCTGAACAGCACGTCGCCCGGCCCGGCGTCGGTCTCGACGTAGACGTCGCCGGGCAGTTCGGCCAGCCAGTGGACGCGCTCGCGCCGGGCGGCGCCGCGGGCGGGCGCGCGGCGCACGCGGGCCAGGTCGCGCAGGTACCGCAGCAGCCCGGACGGGTCCGCCGCGCCGCCCCTGGTGTCCACGGCCCTCCTTCCGCCGCGCGTCCCCCGCCTGTCCGACGTCCCGATCTAACACTGCGGGACGTCCGGGTCCAAGCGCGGCGAAATGGCCGGGAGATCACCCCAAATGACCAGGAGAAAATGACGGCGAATCGAGATCGCCGCGGCCCGCGGCCTGCTAGAAACTCCTATCGGTCCTGGCCGCGGGAGAGTGCCACAGGAATCGGGAAACCGGGGAACGCGGCCGGATCGAGGGCGGGCGGCGGCCATGGCACGGGGGGACTCTTCCGCCCGCGCGGGGTCTCGGCGACCTGGACGGGGGCGTCGCCGGGCGGCACCGCGCGGGCGAGACTCGGACTCCATGGCCGCCGCCCGCCTCGTGGCCGACCGGTGCCGGGCCGACCGGTGCCGGGGGCGGGTCAGTGGGCGCGGGCCGCGTGCTTGTCCTCGCTCGGCAGCATCACCCACAGGATCAGGTACACGACGAACTGCGGGCCGGGCAGCACGCACGACAGCACTGCCAGCAGCCGGACCGTCGTCGGGCTCATCTGGAACCGGCGGGCGAGCCCGGCGCACACTCCGCCGATCATCCGTCCGCGGCGGGGGCGGTAGAGACCTTCCATTGTCTTCGTCCCTGTCGATGGAACCGGGCCGGTGGGGCCGGGTGCCCCGCCGTCTGCGGGCCACGTCCACCACGCTACGAACGGGGCGTCCCGGTCCGGATCGGCCGTACGGCCTGTCCTCGCCCCCTACCCGCGGACTAGGGGACGACCCCTACGGGACGACGGTCCGGCCGCCGCCGTCATTTTGCGCGGCGACGAGACCGGGCAGGGACGCCAGGTCGTCCAGGACGAACTGGCAGCGGCGCAGCGCGTCGTCGTCGCGCTGGATGTGGCCCCACGGGCCGCGCCGCAGGAAGGCGACCCGCATCCCGTGGGCGAGCGCGGGCCGCACGTCGTTGTCGATCCTGTCCCCCACGTACAGCACGTGCGCGGGCGGCACACCGGCGTGCTGGGCGCACCGGTCGAAGAACTCCCGGGACGGTTTCTCCACACCCCACACGGCGGAGATGCCGACCACGTCCGCCTCCAGCCCCAGGGCGGCGAACCGCCCGGCGGCCTCGGCGGGCTGGTTGCCCGCGACGCCCACGTACAGCCCCTGCGCGCGCAACGCCGACAGGCACGCGCGCGCGTCGGGATACAGGTCGTCGGGGCCGAACCCGTTGGGCACCCCCGCCTCGGCCCGCTTCTTCTCCTCCGCGGCCAGGTCGAACCCCGGGCGGAAGTAGGAGAACAGGTCGGCGTAGTCTCCGCCGGTGGCCAGCACCGCGCCGAGCTTGGCCAGGAACGTGTGCCTGGGCACGCCCAGCCAGTCGGCCCAGCGGCCGTAGATCTCGCCCTCGTTGATGAGGGTCTCGCCGATGTCGAAGAAGACCGCCTCGATGGGCTTCACGACGAGCCGAGCTCCACGGACTCGCCGGGGGCGAGGCGGCGGAAGTCCTTGCCCGCCTCCTCTCCGGCGGTGGTGACGTGCTTCATCATCACGTTCAGGCCGACGTCGTTGAGCAGCCCGTCATGCACGACGAACGCGCGCTCCGGCCGCACCTCGCGGAGGTAGGCGTACATCTCCGGAACCTTCATCCAGGGCGCGTTGCCGGGCAGGCACAGGGTCGGCACGGGCTCGGAGGGGACGGTCAGCGCGTCCCCCGGGTGGAAGACCTCCCCGTCGACGAGGAAGCCGACGTTGGGGATGGGCGGGACGTCCGGGTGCAGGATCTCGTGGTCCTCCCCGTAGACGTGCACGTCGAAGCCCGCCACCGTCACCGCGTCGCCATGCCCCACCTCGTGCACCCGGCCGCCGAGGTCGGCCAGGCTGCGGGCGACGACGCGGGACGCCCACACCTGGAGGGCGGGGTCGTCGGAGAGGGCCTTGCGCAGCCGGTCGGCGTCGAAGTGGTCGGGGTGCTCGTGGGTGATCAGGACCGCGTTCGCGCCCGTCAGGGCGGCGTCGGCCTCCGGGGTGAACGCCCCGGGGTCGATGACGAGGGTCCGGTCGTCCTTCTGGATCCGCACGCAGGCGTGTCCGAACTTGGTGAGACGCATTGCCTCATTTTTTCACGCCGGCCCCATGCCCGTCGTTCCGCCCCGCCGCCTGAAAACTCAGGTGAGGGCGGCGACGAACGCGCCGATCGCCAGCCCGAACGCGACCATGGTGAGCAGGACGAACGCGGCGACGACCGCGCAGGCAAGACCGCGCGGCTGGTCGCGCCACGACGGTCTGCTTCGGCCCACCCGGCCAGTGTCGCAGAAGACATGTCACAGAAGACACGTCACAGAAGACACAAGGCAGGGCATGACAGACGCCGGGGCGCCGTCCGGCCGCAGCCGGACCGGCGCCCCGGCGCATGCTCCGCCGTTCTCCTGGTCGAGCGGGGTGGGACCAGGACGACGCACCGCCGCACCCGCGGCGGCGTCCCGGCGGGCCCCTGGGACGGGAGTGGTCAGGCGGTCGCCTGGGCGAGGGTGAACGCCACCTCGCCTTGCGCGTCCACCTGCGCGTCCAGGGTCTTGTCGTCCAGCAGCCGCGCCACGACGGGTTCAAGGTAGACCCGGGCGCCCTCCTCCTCGACGATCTGGTCGCCCTCCTCGGGGGCGGACGCGACCGACAGGCGCAGGGCGTCCGAGCCGTCGACACCGGACTCTATGCGGATCCCGGTTTCCGGCGGCAGTTCGGGGTCGGCGGTCACGGTGCGGATGACCTGGACGGCCCCACTGGTCAGCGTGAGCACGATGGGCTCCTCACGTCTCGGTTTCTGGCCGCAGGTCGGCGGGACCAGAGCCCCGCGGACCTGTTCGCCCCACCCTCCCCGGTCATCCGCCCCGGTAAACGTCGCCGCGCCGAATATCCAGGTCAGGAGCCGGGTGCCAGCGCCCGCACCGCCTCCGCGGGCGACAGCCCGCCGCCCACGACCGCCACGATCGGCGTGGTCAGCCCGTTGTCGACGTACTCGCGGATCCGCTCCCGGCACGCCTCGGGCGGGCCGTGCACGATCAGGTCGTCCACCACCTCGTCCGGGATCACCTCCAGCGCCTTCTTGCGGTCGCCCGCCGCCCACGCCTCGTTCATGGGGGCGAGCGCCTCGCCGCGGCCCAGCCACTCATGGAACGCCCGGTAGACCGGGACGGTCATGTACGCGGCGATCATCCAGCGGCCGACGCGGCGGGCCTCGTCGGCGTCGGCGGTGGGGCAGACGAACAGCCGGGCGATCAACTCGGGCTCGTCGCCGATCACTCCGCGCACCGTCCGCACGTCCTTGGGCGACAGCCAGTTGGTGATGGCGCCGTCGGCCTCGCGGGCGGCCAGCCGCAGCATGCCGGGGCGCAGCGCGGCCAGCACGATCGGCGGCGGGGTGTCCGGGGCCTTCTCCAGCCGGAAGCCCTTGACGGAGAACGTGGCGTAGTCCTCGGTGACCTTCTCGCCCGCCAGCGCGCGGCGCAGGAAGCGCAGCGTGTCGCGGACCCGCTTGTACGGCTCGTCGAACGCGATGCCGTTCCAGCGCTGCACGATCGTGTCGGACGAGGTGCCGATGCCCAGCACGAACCGTCCGGGCGCCAGGTCGGCGAGGGTGGCGGCGTGCTGGGCCAGCAGCGCGGGGCCGCGCGTGTAGGCCGGCACGATCGCCGGGCCCAGGCGCAGCCGCGGCGCCCACTGCGAGGCCAGCGCCAGCGGGGTGAAGGCGTCGGCCCCGTTGGTCTCGGCGGACCAGACGTCGGTGTAGCCGAGGTCGGCGAGCCCGGCGACGATCTCGCGGTGCTCGGCCAGCGGCACCCCGGTCATCGGGATGGTCAGGCCCCAGCGGGACATGTGCGTCTCCTTTCCGGCGGTTCCGGCCTGGTGCCGGGTCAGGCGCTGTCGGGGTCAGGCGATGGAGGGGCGGATGCTGGACCCGCCGTCGATGACGAGGGTCTGGCCGGTCATCCAGGAGGCGGCGTCGCTCGCCAGGAACACCGCGGCGCCGGCGATGTCCTCGGGTTCGCCGATCCGGCCGAGCGGCATGTACTTGCTGATCTGCTCCTCGTTGTTCTCCCACAGCGCGCGGGCCAGATGCGTCTTGACCAGGCCGGGCGCGATGCAGTTGACCCGCACCTTCGGCGCCAGCTCCATGGCGAACTGCCGGCTGAGGTGGATCACGGCGGCCTTGGTGGCGTTGTAGTAGCCGATGCCGTGCTCGGTGACCAGGCCGCCGACCGAGGCGATGTTGATGATCGCGCCGCCGCGCTCGCTCATCGACCGCTTCCAGACCAGGCCGGTCCACTGGACGATGGAGAACTGGTTGACCTGGACGGTCTTGTCGGCGCGGGCCTGGTCGATGTCGACCATGGGGCCGAAGTAGGGGTTGGTGCCGGCGTTGTTGACCAGCACGTCCACGGCGCCGAACTCGGCGACGGCCGCGTCCACGCAGGCGGCGGCCTGGTCGGCGTCGCCCACGTGCGCGGCCTTGGCCAGCACGCCGACGCCGGGGTGCGCCGCCTTGATCTCCTCGGCCACCGCGTCCAGCGCGTCCTGCTTGCGCGAGGACAGTACGACGTTGGCGCCTTCGGCGGCCAGCGCGGTCGCGATGGCCTTGCCGATGCCCCGGGACGCCCCGGTGACCAGCGCGGTCTTTCCCTCCAGTCCGGTCCGCATGCGCACTCCTCGTTGCTCGGTGACGGACGATCGCCGTAGCGGCCGAATCCGACTCGGTTTCCTGTCACTGTAGCGAAGTGACTGACCAGTCAGTTAGACCCGGGGGCGTCCGGGTCGGGACGTCCGCCCGGCCGGCGCCCTTGATTTGAACGGGCGCTTGCTTGTTAAGCTTCGGCGGTGAGCACCAAACAGCGGCGTCCGGCCGTCGCAGGCTGGTTCACCACCGGGGACGCTCCGGACGGACCGGGCGTCCGGCTGCTCGGTACCCGGTGCACCGCCTGCGGCACCCCCTACTTCCCCCGCAACGACCTCGCCTGCCGCAACCCCGGCTGCGGCGGCCCCAAGGACGGCTCCGAACTGGAGGAGCACGCGCTGTCCCCGCGCGGGCGGATCTGGTCCTACACCGACGCCCGCTACACACCCCCGCCTCCGTACGTCGCGGCCGACCCGTTCCGCCCGTTCGCCATCGCGGCCGTGGAACTGGAGGCCGAGCGGATGATCGTGCTCGGCCAGGTCGTCCCGGACGTCACCACGGCCGATCTGGCGGTGGGCATGGAGGTCGAGCTGACCGAGGGCGTCCTGTACGAGGACGACGAGGCGCAGTACACCGTCTGGATGTGGCGGCCGAGCGGGAGGCGGGCATGAGCACCGACGTCGCCGTCCTCGGGGCGGGCATGCACCCCTGGGGCAAGTGGGGCCGCGACTTCGTCGAGTACGGCCTGGTCGCGGCGCGCGCGGCGCTCGCCGACGCCGGGCTGACCTGGCCGGAGATCCAGTACGTGGCCGGGGCCGACACCATCCGCAACGGCTACCCCGGCTTCGTCGCGGGCGCCACCTTCGCCCAGGCGCTCGGCTGGTCGGGCGCGCGGGTGTCCAGCTCGTACGCGGCGTGCGCGTCCGGCGCCCAAGCGATCAACGCCGCCCGCGCGCAGATCCTCGCCGGCCTGTGCGACGTGGCGCTCGTGGTCGGGGCCGACGCCGCTCCCAAGGGCTTCTTCCGGCCGGTCGGCGGCGACCGCCCCGGCGACCCCGACTGGCTGCGCTTCCGGCTGCTCGGCGCGTCCAACCCGGTGTACTTCGCCCTGTACGCCCGGCGCCGGATGGCCGTGCACGGCGCCACGCCCGACGACTTCGCCGCCGTCAAGGTCAAGAACGCCCGGCACGGGCTCGCCAACCCCTACGCGCGCTACCGCAAGGAGGTGACCGCCGAGGAGGTCGCCGCCTCCCCCGTGGTCGCCGACCCGCTGCGGCTGCTGGACATCTGCGCCACCAGCGACGGCGGCGCCGCCCTCGTGCTGTCCTCGATGGACTTCGCGCGCTCGCGGGGCGTCGCGTCCCCGGTGCGGATCGCCGGCCTGGCGACGGTCACGCCGACCTTCCCCAAGACGGTGCCGGACCTGCCCGACTTCGCCACCGACTCGGCCCTGGCCGCCCCGCCGCCGGACCGGCCCTTCCGCGCGTCCATCGCCCACGCCGCCTACGTGGAGGCGGGCGTCGGCCCCGAGGACCTGTCGCTGGCCGAGGTGTACGACCTGTCCACGGCGCTGGAGCTGGACTGGTACGAGGACATCGGCCTGTGCGAGCCCGGCGGCGCCGAGCACCTGCTGCGCTCGGGCGCCACCGCGCTGGGCGGCCGGGTGCCGGTCAACCCGTCCGGCGGGCTGGCGTGCTTCGGCGAGGCCGTCCCGGCGCAGGCGATCGCGCAGGTGTGCGAGCTGACCTGGCAGCTGCGGGGCCGCGCCGACGGCCGCCAGGTGGAGGGCGCCCGCGTGGGCCTGGCCGTCAACCAGGGCCTGTTCGGACACGGCTCGGCCGTCATCGCCGTCCGCTAGAGCCCCCGCTGAACCCCGCCGGGCCCACCGCGGCCCGGTGCGCGGCTGCCCGCCGCCCCGCCCGGCATGAGAAGATCGCCGGACAGGGCCGGTGCGGGGCGGAGAGACATGACCGAGGCTAAGGGCGGCGCCGGGCGGGCGCGGGACCCGGCCAGGCTGCCCTCCGGACGGCACCACCTGTCCCGCGACTACGTCGCCCAGCACCAGACGGCCCGCATCGTCGCGGCCGTCATCGAGGTCACCGGAACGGCCGGCTACGCCCAGCTCACCGTCAATGCCATCATCGCCCGCGCCGGAGTCTCCCGGGCCACGTTCTACGTGCATTTCAAGAACAAGGAGGACGCCTTCCTCCGCGCCTACGACGCGACCGTCGAACGGCTGATGGAACACGTCACCAGCGCCTACCGGGGCCAGACCGACGCCCATGGCAGGCTGCGCGCGGGCCTGGCCGCCTTCCTGGAGTTCCTGGCGGCCGAACCGCTGGCCGCACGCACCTGCATCGTGGAGTGCCTGGCCGCCGGCCCGGCCGCCGCCGCTCGCCGGGACGCCGCCAAGCAGGCGTTCGCCCAGGTCGTGGTCGACAACATGCGGGAGCTGCTCCCCCACTACCCCGAGCCGGAGCTGCTGGCCGAGACGATCGTCGGCGGCATCTACGAGGTCGCCTACACCCGCATCCGCCGCGGCGAGACCGCCGAACTCCCCCGCCTGCTCACCGGTCTGCTGGCCGCCTTCGCCGTCCCCGACCCCGACCGCTGGGGCCCCGGCGCGGCTCCCGCCCAGTGACCCGCGCCCGGACAGGGGGCTGGCCGCTTGCGGACAGGTCACGCACACGGCGGGAACAGGCATGCCCGAAAAGGGCGTGACGGAGGCCACATCGCGACCTGCGGCGCCGCACGGTACGTGACGCACCGCACAGCGGACCGTCACCGATAACGCCCGGACACGAATCCGGATTAGCGCCCGAACAAATGGAGCCGCCAACTTACCCGCCAGTAGCGGACGCTTGATAAACACCGGCATTCATGATTCTGTCCCAATGCCCCCGATCACCGGGACGGCCGCGGGCCCAGACCGTTCCGGGCGATCGTTCTCGTCCCCCATTCCGTCAGCCGAAGTGAGGCAGGAATGAAAAAGTTCGGCAGACTCGCTCTCCCCACCCTGGGCGCCTCGGCGCTCGTGATCGCGTCCGCCACCGCCGCACTCGCCTCCGCGAAGATCACCACCACCGACGGCACCCCCTACAGCGGTGAGGTGCGCGCCACCAACGTCGGCAACGTCACCCTCAGCGGAGTCAGCGCGCTCGGCACGATCGTCACCACCTGCACCAGCAGCACCCTCGACGCCTACGTCAACTCCGACGGCACCGGCGGCAGGCTCGACAACGTCGCGCTGTCCGGCTGCACCAACAACCGGAGCGGCACCACCACGATCACCGCCCTCGACCTGCCCTACAGCGGCGGGCAGGTCGACTACGCGCCCGTGTCGGGCGGCCGGGACGCGACGCTGACCATCTTCGCGCCGAACCCCACCGTCCACATCCAGGCCGTGCTGGACCTGCCCACCCTGGGCATCTCGCTGACCTGCCACTACGGCCTGTCCACGTCCACTCCCCTGGTGCTGGACCTGTTCAACGCGACCAAGGACAGCCCGGGCCGGGGCAAGCTCGCCGGTCAGTCGCTGCAGCGGCGGACCAGCCCGGCGCCCGACCCCCGCTGCCCGGCCTCGGTGTCCGCCAACGGCGACTTCCAGATCGTGGCGTACCCGAGCAACGCGAACCTGCAGGTCGGCCCAGGGGGCGGATCCTGACCGATCCGTCGGCCATCCCCGGGACGGACGCGGCCCCCGTGACCGCGTCCCGCAACCGATGTGACGGCCGCACCGCGGACGTCCCGTGACGGACGGGCCGCCTCCCCGCGAGGCGGCCCGTCCCCTCCCTTCCCTCCCCCACCCCGAGTCCCGTGGAGCACGCATGAGATCATCCCTGCGGCGCCTGCTGGCGACGGCGTCCGGCCTGCTGCTCGGCGCCGGGCTGGCGGGCGGCGTCCTCGCCCCGCCCGCCGCGGCCGAGGACATCCCCGACTTCAGCTTCGCCGCCTGCCCCGACCTGCCCGAGGGCGCCGACCCGAACTTCTGGCTGTGCAACGTGGCGATCACCACCGGCGGCACGTTCCAACTCGGCAGCCTGAACCAGAAGATCACCGAGCCGATCACGCTGACCTACGCCAACGGCTTCGACCCCGTCACCCTGGAGGAGAAGGTCGTCTTCGGCGGGTTCAAGGCCGACCGGATGCTGGTGCAGCCGGGCATCTTCGGCGACCCGTTCCTCACCGCCATCTACGCCCAGCCGCGCTACGCCGGGTCGGTCGGGCTCAAGGACGGCAACGTGCAGCTCAACCTGAAGGTCGGCGTGATCAACCCGCTGCTCGGCAGCAGCTGCTCGATCGGCACCGACGCCAACCCGATCAAGCTCAACCTGACCGTCGGCACCACCAACCCGCCGGCGCCCAACAAGCCGATCTCCGGTTCCCCGCCGGAGGTCGTCCAGGACGACCCGCTCGTGCTGAAGACGACCGTGGTGGACAACGCCTTCGCCGTGCCCGCGGCGAGCCGGTGCGGCGCGGGCGGATCGCTGAACTGGGCGGTCAACCTGTACGCGGGGCTGCCCGCGGCGGCGGGGCACAACGCGGCGATCTTCAACCAGTACGTCAGCTCCAAGCCGTACACCGAGCTGCGGAGCTGACACCAGAGTTTCCCCGCTGAACGCACAGGAACCGGCGCGGGACGCCCGCGCCTGCGGCCCGCGCGTCCCGGCCAGGGGCGTGCGGGCCACGACACCTTTGGAGCACAGATGACAAGACCGTTCCACCGGTGGCGGGCCGCGGCGGCGGCCGCCGCGATCACCGCGTCGGCGCTGGTGGCGACGGCGCCGGCCGCGAGCGCCGAGGCCACGCCGATCCCGCCGGAGGTGAACCTGGACGACTGCCCCTCGCTCAGCGAGCTGCCCGAGGGCGCCGACCCGAACTTCTGGCTGTGCACGGTCGTGGTGATCACCGGCGGTCGGCTCCAGTTCGGCAATATCGACCAGAAGATCGACAAGCCGCTTTCGCTCACCTACGCCAACGGCTTCGACCCGGTCACCCTGGAGCAGAAGTTCGTGTTCCGGCCGCTGAAGGGGGAGCCGCTGAAGGTGTCGGGCGGGGTGCTCGGCATCCCCGGCTCCGACGTGCTGCCGTTCCTTGAGCTGCACGCCAAGACGGAGCTGGCCGGCGACCCGCAGGTCAGCCCGGAGGACGACCCCAACACCATCTACCGGATGCGGTTGAAGATCAAGAACATCAACCCGCTGCTCGGCGACTCCTGCTACATCGGCTCCGACAAGGACCCGATCACGCTGAACCTCACCTTCGGCACCACCAACCCGCCGGCGCCCAACAAGCCGATCACCGGCCGGGGCATCGAGCCGCACCCCGACGACCCGACCGTGTTCACCTCCACGGTGGTCGACAACGCCTTCAGCGTGCCGAAGTCGACGGGCTGCGGCCCGTGGGGGCTGCTGAACGGCATCGCCGACTTCCGCGCCGGGCTGCCCGCCAAGGCGGGCACGGCCACCGCCGTCTTCGAGACGATGGCCAAGTTCCGCGGCTACAGCGAAACCTCGGCCTACACGAGTATGGCCAAGGTGCGCGCTGCCCAGTCCAAGATCGAGGCCAAGGCCGAGCAGGCCCGCTGACGCGCTCCTCCTCCCCGCGGTGCTCCCGCCGTCCCCTCCCCGGCGGGGGCACCGCCGCGACGGTCGAAGCGCCGCAACCGGCGGCGGGCCCGTCGGTCGGTAAAGCGGCCCCGGCTCCTTTCGCTGGCATACGATGGGCGGACAGGCATCGACCAGGGGAGACGGCGTTGTCGGAATCGTCGCCATTTTTCGACTGGGCTTCACCGAAGACCTACGCCTTTCCCGTCGACATGGACGCCTACCTCTCCATGCCCGAGGAGATCGCGAGGCATGTGGAGATCCGGGATGGGATGATCATCCACTGCGAGGCGGCGTCTCCCAACCACAACGCGATCGCCCGCAATGTCGAAAGGGCACTGCTCGACGGGGAGGCCAAGCGGCGCCACAAGGAGCCGTGTCTGCGCGTCAACCGCGACGTCGACATGCTGGTCTCAGAGGTGCCGCTGCACTACAAGCGGCCGGACGTCATCGTCTACCGCTGTGTCAAAGAGCCGCGGGGTCGCTGGAAGAGAAAGCCGATGGTCGGCGATACGCTGCTGGTCGTCGAGGTGGTTTCTCCCACGACGGTGACCGCGGACCTGATCGAGAAGCGCGCCGACTACGCGCGGTTCGGCATACCGCACTACTGGATCGTCCGGATGGCCGAAGACGACGGTCCGGCGGTCAGCATCGAGACGCTGAAGCTCGCATCGGACGGGACGTACTCGTCGCACATCACCCACCGCGAGAGCGACAGCTTCGACCTGGCGATCGACGCACTGGCCCCCTTCGCGGTCACCGCGACGTGGGAGCAACTCGACGAAGGCGTCGACTGACCGGCCGCCTCACGTCGGCCGACCGGTTCCGCAGCAGAACGCCCGTCCGGCTCGCCGGGCGGGCGTTGTCGTGTGCCTGTGGCCGAGTTCACCGGCTGATCGGGACGGGGCGGGCGCCGTCCGGCGTTAAATTGCACTGACTGGTCAGTTCAAAAACGCTCGGAGGGAAGCCGTCATGACATCGGAGCCGACGGGCGGGCGCCCGGCCGGGGGGCTCGCCGTCGAGGCCAGGGGCCTGTCGGTGCGCGGGCCGCGCGGCTGGGTGTTCCACGGCGTGGACCTGGAGGTCCCGGCGGGCGGGCTGGCCGCCGTCGCGGGGGCCGCCGGCTCCGGTCGCACGTCCCTGCTGCTCACCCTCGGCGGGCGGATGAAACCCGCGTCGGGCGCCGTCCTGCTCGGCGGGCGGCGGCGCGGCCCGGGCGAGATGCGGCGGCGGACGGCGCTGGGCGTGGTGCCGGGCGTCAACGAGCTCGATCCCGCGCTGACCGTCCGCGAGCACGTGAGCGAGGCGCTCGACCTGCGGGAGGGGCTGCTGGGCCGGTGGCGCGGCCGGGAGGCGCGCATCCGGCGGGCGCTGGAGCGGGTGTGGACCTGGACGTCGCGCCGCGCACGCTCGCGGCCGACCTGGCGCCCGAGCAGGCGGTGCTGCTGGGCGCCGCGCTCGCGCTGGTCGGCGGGCCGGGCCTGCTACTGCTGGACGACGTCGACGAGGGCCTGCCGTTCGAGCGGCAGCGCCGGCTGTGGCGGCGGCTGCACGCGCTCGCCGGTTCGGGCGTCACGATCGTCGCGGCCTGCCATGACGCCGCGCCCGCCGAGGGATCGGCCCAGGTCGTGCGGCTCTCGGAGTTCCGCAAGGAGGCGCTGCTATGAGGATGCCCGCCGTGTCGTCGGCCGGGCTGGAGCTGCGGCGGTTCCAGCGCAACCGGCTCACCCGCATCGCTCTGGCGGCGCTGGTGCTGCTGCCGCTGCTGTACGCCGGTTTGTACCTGTGGTCGTTCTGGGATCCGTATGCCCGGTTGAGCCATGTGCCGGTCGCGCTGGTCGTCGAGGACAGGCCGGCCAAGGCCGGGGACCGGACCGTCCACGCGGGCGCCGACCTGGCCGCCGAGCTCAAGCGGCGCCGGGTGTTCGACTGGCGCACCGTGGACGCGCGGGAGGCGCGCGAGGGCGTCCGGTCGGGCCGCTACTACATGGCGCTGACGATTCCGTCCGACTTCAGCGCGCGGATCGCCGCGCCGTCCGGCGACGGCACGCCCACCCCCGCGGCGCTGCGGCTGCAGCTCAACGACGCCAACAACTACGTCATCGGCACGCTGGCCGAGTCGGCGTTCAAGGAGATCAGTGCGGCGGCGGGCGGGGACGCCACCCGCGGCTACCTCGACCAGATCTTCGTGTCGTTCGGGAAGCTGCACGGCGAGCTGGGCAAGGCCGCCGACGGGGCGGGCCGGCTCGCCGACGGCGCGGGCCAGGCCGAACAGGGTGCGGACAAGCTCGCCGCGGGCGCACGCGAAGCCGAAAAGGGCGCCGGGAAGCTGGGCAACGGCATCGGCGAGGCACAGTCGGGCAGCCGCCGGCTCACCTCGGGCCTGGACGAACTGCACGACGGCACCCGTCGGCTCGCGGAAGGGAACCGGCAGCTCAACGCGGGCGTGCAGCAGCTCGTCACGCGGGTCGACCAGGCCGCCGACGCGGCCGTCCCGGTGCTGCGCGAGAACGCCCCGCAGATCCGGCGCGGCGCGCTGGCGGTGGCCGACGCCGCCGACGCCCTCGCCGACGCCGCCGACGCGCTCCCCGCGCGGACCGGGCAGGCCGTGCGGCGCGCCGAGCAGGCGCAGGCCGACCTGGAGCGGACGCTCCGCGAGCACCCCGAGATCCCCGCGGGCATCCGGCGGGAGCTGCGGCAGGCCGCCGCCGAGGTGGTGGCCGTGGCCCGGCAGGTCGATTCCTACGTCCGCACGCACACCGGCGACCTGCGCAAGGTCGCCGCGCAGGCCAGGTCCGTGGAGCGCGCGGCGCGCAAGATCGCCGCGGACGCGCCGGCGCTGGCCGACCGCATCGACAGGGCGCGGCGTGACGTGGACCGGCTCGGCCAGGGCGCGGCGCAGGCAGCGGCCGGTGCGGCGCAGGTCAACGACGGCACGGGCGAACTGCTGTCGGGCGCGTCCCGGCTGACCGGCGGTCTGGGCGCGCTGTCGGGCGGCGCGGGGGAGCTGCAGTCGGGGCTGGGACGGCTGTCGGGCGGCGCGGTCGATCTGGGGACGGCTCTGGCGCAGATTTCCGACGGCAACCGCGAGCTGGCCGACGGCCTGCACGAGGGCGCGGGCCGGGTCCCCGCGTACGGGGAGGACGAGCGGCGGGCCCGCGCCGACATGATGAGCAGCCCGGTCCGCCTGGCCGGCACCAACGACAACAAGGTCGCCAACTACGGCACCGGTTTCGCGCCGTTCTTCGTGCCGCTGGCGCTGTGGGTGGGCGGCATGGTCGTCTACATGCTGCTGCGTCCGCTGAACCCGCGGGCGCTGGCGGGCACGGCGCCGGGCTGGCGGGTGGCGCTCGCCGGGTGGCTGCCCGCCGTGGCGATCGGGATCGGGCAGGTCGGCGTCGTGCTGGCGGTGCTGCACTTCGGCTTGGGCCTGCACGCGCGGCACTGGGCCGGCCTGGTGGCGTTCCTGTCGCTGGCCTCGGCGGCGTTCCTGGCCGTGATCCAGTGGGTGAACGCGCAGTTCGGCCCGGCGGGGCGCATCGCGGCGCTGGCGCTGCTGATGCTGCAGCTCACCTCGGCCGCGGGCACCTACCCGATCGAGACGAGCCCGGGGTTCTTCCAGGCGGTCCAGCCGTACCTGCCGATGCCGTGGGCGGTGCGCGCCGTCCGGCACCTGATCGCGGGCGGCGATGCGGCCGCGGTGTGGCAGGGTGGTGCCGTGCTGGCGGCGTTCCTGGTCGCAGGGCTGGCGCTGACCGCCCTGGCCGCCCGGCACAACCGGGTGTGGACGGTCAAGCGGCTGCACCCCGCGCTGAAACTGTGACGCGGCGACGGACGGGCGGGAGCGAGGAACGATGAGCCGGACGGCGACCCGGGAGCGGCTGTTCACCGCGGCGGTCGAGCTGATCGCCGAGCACGGTTTCACCGCGACCACCGTCGACCAGATCGCCGAGCGCGCCGGTGTCGCCAAGGGCACCGTGTACTACAACTTCGGCAGCAAGGCGGCGCTGTTCACGGCGCTGCTGGACTACGGCGTGCAACGGCTGGGCGCCCGCCTGCGCGAGGCCGCCGCGGACCGGGCGCCGCTGGACGCGCTGGACGCGGTGGTCGGCGCGGAGCTGGCGTTCATCGGCGAGCACGAGCCGTTCGCCCGCCTGCTGATCGCCGAGGCGTGGCGGTCGGGCGGCGGCGCCTGGCACCAGGCCGCGCTGCTGATCCGCGAGCGCGCCATCGGCGTCGTCGCGGACGTGCTGCGCGCGGCGGTGGCCGCCGGCGACCTGCGCGCCGACCTGGACGTCGAGACGGCCGCGGCCGCCGTGTTCGGCATGGTGCTGACGGTCGCGCTGCACTGGCGGACCCTGGAGCCGGGCCGGCCGCTGGAGGACGTGCACGCCACCCTCGTGGACCTGCTGCGCGGACGCATCGCCGGCGGGGCCCCGGCGGGCTAGTTGCGGGGTCGGTCCTCCAGGTTGCGGATCTCCTCGACGACGTCCGGCATGGCGGCGTTCATGCCGCGCACCCAGTCGAGCAGGAACCGCAGCTGCTCGTCGGAGCAGTGCGCGACGCGTTCGCTGAAGCGGCGGCCGATGGGCTCGAAGTAGCGGGACAGGCGCGCCACGTTCTCCGGCACCGGCTCGACGATGACGCGGCGGCGGTCGTCGGGGTCGCGGGTGCGCTTGACACAGCCCGCCTTCTCCAGCCGGTCGATGACGGCGGTGATGGCGCCGCCGGTGGTGATGCCCATGAGCTGGGCGAGCCGTCCGGGGGTCTGCGGGCCGTCCAGGACGAGCGCGTTGATGGCCTGCGCGTCGGTGACGTTCAGGCCCGCCTTGGACGCGGTGGCGTGGTGCAGCAGCACCGTCCACATCGTGCTGCGCTGGGTGGCCTCCTGCAGCTCGCGCTCCAACCGGTAGCGCTCCGGGGTCGACACGCCGTCACCTCATCCACCGAAAACTCGGATAGCGAGAGACTCTTAGTGAGAGCCACTCCTGTGACGCCATCCTAGCCGCTCGGCGGATCCCCGTTGCCCGCCCGACCGGATCAAGGGGACCGGTCGGCCGCCTCGGCGACCTGCCGGGCCCAACGGTAGTCGGCCTTGCCGGCGGGCGACCGCTTGATCTCCGCGACGAACGCGTACGTCCGCGGCACCTTGTACCCCGACAGGTTCGCCCGGCAGTGCGCGTCCAGCTCCCCGGGCGTCGGCCGCTGCCCGCCGTACGGCTGGACGACGGCGGCGACCCGGCTCCCCCAGCGCTCGTCCGGCACGCCGGCGACGACCGCGTCGAACACCTTCGGATGCCCCTTGAGGACGGCCTCGACCTCCTCCGGGAACACCTTCTCCCCGCCGGTGTTGATGGCCTGCGAGCCGCGTCCGAACACCGCGATGCTGCCGTCCGCCTCGACGGTGGCGATGTCACCGGTGAGCAGCCACCGCCTGCCGTCCACGACCGGGAACGTGCGGGCGGTCTTCTCCGGGTCGTTGTAGTAGCCGCGCGCGATGTGCCCGGTGCGCGCGACCTGCCCGATGACACCGGACCCCGGTTTGACGGGTTCCAGCCGGTCGTCCAGCACGGCCAGGTCGTCCACGTCCGCCGTGAAACGCAGCCCCTTCTCCGGCGTGGAGCCCGCGACGGCCTCGGCGGTGGACCCCGACTCGGTGGACCCGAACCGGTCCATGATGACCACGTTCGGCAGCAGCTCGCCGAGCCGCTCGCGCACCGCCCCGGTCAGGATCGCGCCGGTCGACACGAACGCCAGCAGCGAGGAGGTGTCGTACGACCCGCGGGCCAGCGCGTCGGCCATCGGCCGGGCCATCGCGTCGCCGGTGACGGTCAGCGAGTTCACCTTCTGCCGCTCGATCGTCCGCCACACCGCGTCCGGGTCGAACCGCCGCAGGTAGACGATGGTGGCCCCCATGAACCAGCCGATGAACGTGGCCATCTGCGCGGCGCCGTGCATCAGCGGCGCCACCGGCATCATCACCAGCGGGCCGCTCGACCGGGCCTGCTCCACCACGTCCTCGGGGCGTTCCGGACGCGGCTGCGTCGGGTTGTAGAAGGCCAGCAGCATGTCCTTCATGCCCCACATCACGCCCTTGGGCATGCCGGTCGTGCCGCCGGTGTAGATGATGTAGGTGTCGTCCTGCGAACGCGGCGGAAACCCGCGCGTCTGCGGCCGGCCGCGCAGCGCCTCGTCGTAGGCCACCGCCCCGGCGATCTCGGGCGGGCCGCCGACGGCGATCAGGTGCCGCAGCGCCGGCACCCGCGGCACGGTCGCCGCCACCCGCTCCTCGAACTCCACGTCGTACAGCAGCGCCACCATGTCGGAGTCGCGGTAGAGGTAGAGCAGCTCGTTCTCCACGTACCGGTAGTTGACGTTGATCGGCACGGCGCGGATCTTCAGCGCGGCCAGGATCGCGGCCGCGTACTCCAGGCAGTTGTAGAGCTGGACGCCCACGTGCTGCCCGGCCCGCACCCCCGCCGCCTCCAGGTGGTGGGCGAGCCGGTTGGCGTGCGCGTCCAGCTCGGCGTAGGTGAGGCGGGGACCGTCCCCATCGGGGCCGGCGCACACCAGCGCGACGCGCTCCCCGATCGCGTCGGCGACTCCCTCGAACAGATCGGCGTGGTTGAACTCCATCGGGGCGCCTCCCGCGGGGCGGTTCAGGGCTGGTCGGAACCGACGATCCACATCGAGAAGAACTGGGCGCCGCCGCCGTAGGCGTGGCCGAGGGCGCGGCGCGCGCCGTCCACCTGGTGCTCCCCGGCCATGCCGCGCACCTGCAGCGCGGCCTCGGCGAACCGGATCATCCCGGACGCGCCGATCGGGTTGGACGACAGCACGCCGCCCGAGGCGTTCCAGGGAATGTCGCCGTCCAGCGCGGTGGCGCCCGCCTCGGTGAGCTTCCAGCCCTCCCCCTCGCCGCAGAAGCCCAGGTTCTCCAGCCACATCGGCTCATACCAGGAGAACGGCACGTACACCTCGGCCACGTCGATCTCGCGGCGCGGGTCGGTGATCCCGGCCTGCCGGTAGACGTCGGCGGCGCAGTCCCGGCCGGCCCGCGGGTTCACCGTGTCGCGTCCGGCGAAGAAGATCGGCTCGGAGCGCATGGCGGTGCCGTGCACCCAGGCGGGCGGGTTCGGCGCCGCCTTCGCCGCGTCCGCGCTCGCCAGCACCATCGCGCAGGCGCCGTCGGACGACGGGCAGGTCTCCAGGTAGCGGATCGGCTCCCACAGCATCGGCGTGGACTCGACCATTTCCCGCGAGATGCCGGGGATCTTCAGGTGCGCGTACGGGTTCTTCAGCGCGTTGCGCCGGTCCTTGACGGCGACGAGCGTGCCGATGTGGTCGGGCGCGCCCGACCTGCGCATGTACGCGCGGATGTGCGGGGCGAAGTAGCCGCCCGCGCCCACCACCAGCGACGCGGAGAACGGCGTGCTGACCGTCAGCGCCCACGTGGCGTTGGACTCCGACTGCTTCTCCCACGCCACCGTCAGCACCCGCTCGTGCACCCCGGCCTGGATGAGGCCCGCCGCGACGATCGCGGTGCTGCCGCCCACCGACCCGGCGGTGTGCACCCGCATGATGGGCTTGCCGCGGGCGCCGAGCGCGTCCGCCAGGTACGCCTCGGGCATCACCATGCCCTCGAACAGGTCGGGCGCCTTGCCGATGACGACCGCGTCGATGTCCTTCCACGTCAGGCCCGCGTCGTCGAGCGCGCGCCGCGCCGCCTCCCGGACCAGCCCGGCCACCGACACGTCGAGGCGCCTGGTCTTGTATGCGGTCTGCCCCACCCCGATGACGGCGCACGGATCACCCATTGGTCTCTCCCGACAGGACGCACACGAGGTTCTGCTGCAGGCACGGGCCGGACGCGGCGTGGGCGAGCGCACGCGTGGCCGACCCGTCGTGGATGCGGGCGGCGGCCTCGCCGATGCGGATGAGGCCGGTCGCCATCACCGGGTTCGCCGACAGCGCCCCGCCGGACGGGTTCACCGCCACCGAGTCGTCCAGGCCGAGGGCCTCGCGCAGGATCAGTTCTTCGTGGCTGAACTGGGCGTGCAGCTCGGCGACCTGGACGTCTTCGGCGCCCGCCTTGCGCGCGGCGGTCCGCGCCGACTCCGACCGCGTCAGGTCCCGCGCGCCCGGCGAGTGCGCCTCGGCGCGGTGGTCGATGCCGGTGATCCATGCGGGGCGTTCGCACAGCTCGCGTGCCCTGTCGCCGGCGGCCAGCACGATCGCCGCCGCGCCGTCGGTGACGGGCGCGATGTCGTAGGGCCGCAGCGGCGCCACCTCGTAGCCTTCGTCGCCGGGGTCGGGCAGGTGCAGCGCGTACGGGTTGTCGCGGCCCGCCGCCCGCGACCTGGCGGCGACGGCGCGCAGGTCGTCCTCCTTGGCACCCGCCCGCTCCAGGTACGCGCGGGCCTGCACCGCCGCCAGCGACACCTGGTCGACGCCCAGCGGCGCCAGGTAGTACGGGTCGAGCTGGTGGGTGAAGATCTCCGGCAGGACGCCCTGGCTGCCCTTGCCGAACCCGTACACCAGCGCGGTGTCGACGTCGCCGTGCCGCAGCCGCACCCACGCCTCGTACAGCGCCCACGCCGCGTCCATCTCCACGTGGCTCTCGGAGATCGGCGGCCAGGCGCCCACCGCGTCCAGCGCCGACACGAACGAGAACGGCGCCCCCACCAGGTAGTCGCACGACCCCGAGCAGGTGAAGCCGAACCTGTCCAGGCCCGTGCGCTGCTTGATCTCGCCGATGACGGGCGCGAGCATCTCCACCTCGGTCAGCCCGCCGTCCTGCGCGGAGTGCCGCGTCTGCGCGAACGCGACGACCGCGATCTCGGTGTTCATGGCCTCGCCTCCGGGCCGCGGGTTCACACGTAGTCCTTGATGCGTTCGTACGGGACGTCGGGCTCGTCGAGGGGCTCGAACCACTTGATGTTGTCCATGGACGCAACCCATTCCTCGCGCGGCCGCCACACGGCCTTGACGCGCATGCCGATGCGGACCCGGTCGGCGGGGATCCCGGCGACGAGCGCCAGCATCGTCAGGTCGGCGCCGTCCAGCAGGACGTAAGCCGACACGAACGGCACCTCGGGGGCGCGCGGGTCGGGCAGGTTGTTGACGGCGAACGTGGTGACGGTGCCGGTGTCGGCGACCTGCACCTCCTCGGTGGTCGGCACGCCGTCGCGCGGGCACAGGCCCTTCATCGGCACGATGACCTGCCCGCACTCCGGGCACCGGTGGCCGAGGATGCGGCCTTCGGCGATGCCCTGCAGGAACCGGTCGAGGGCGCGGCCGGGGCGCAGCCGGTACTCCAGCCGCGTCGGCGCGTTGATCAGCGTGACCTCGGGGCGGAAGCATTCGATGTCTCCGATCGATCCGGTGCGCTCCTGCCGCCACTTGGGCCGCACGCGCATGCCGGTCTTCAAAAAGCGCGGCGGGTCGGCGCCCTCCTCGAACACGCCCACGTCCAGCGCGTGCAGCAGGGCGGTGTCGGCGCCGTCGGGTTGGATCAGCGCCCACGCGAACGGGCGGTCGAGCGGGTGCGCGGGGCGCGGCCTGGGCACCCACGACCAGCTCCGCACCGTCCCGGCGGGGCCGACCTCGACGAACTCGCCGGTCACGGCCTCGCCGTCGTCCGGGTCGTACTCGGCGGGCGGGACGAGCACCCGGCCGCCCGCGGTGCGCACCCCCACCAGCCGGCCGTCGCGCAGCTCGGTCAGGAACCGTCCGATGACCGGCCCCACCGACCGCGTGTAACCGCCGGGGAACTCCACAACATGTGCGGCCTCAGATGACACTCTCACGGCCCTCCCAGTACGGGGCGCGCAGCTTGCGCTTGAGCAGCTTGCCGTTGGGTTCGCGCGGCATCGCGTCGATGAAGTCGATCGATCTGGGCCATTTCATCCGCGCCAGCCGTCCCTCCAGGGACCGCAGGATCTCCTCGGCCAGGGCGGGCCCGGGCTCGACGCCGGGGGCGGGCTCGACCACCGCCTTGATCTGCTCGCCCCACTCCTCGTCGGGGATGCCGAACACGGCGACGTCGGCGACCTTGGGATGCAGGATGATCTCGTTCTCTATCTCGGCGGGGTAGATGTTGGCACCGCCCGAGATGATCATGTCGGCCTTGCGGTCGGACAGGAACAGGAACCCGTCGTCGGTGAGGTATCCGACGTCGCCCACGGTGAAGTAGCCGCGCAGCCGGTTGCGTTCGGTCTTCTCCCGGTCGCCCTTGTACTCGAAGTCGACCCCGGCCATCTTCATGTAGATCGTGCCGGGGGTGCCGCGGGGAACCTCGACGCCGTCGTCGTCCACGATCAGCAGCTCGCTGATCGGCCACGCCTTGCCGACCGTGCCGGGGTGCTTGCGCCAGTCCTCCGGGCTCGCGATCGTCCCGCCGCCCTCGGTGGCGGCGTAGTACTCCCAGATGCAGTCGCCCCACCAGTCGAGCATCTTCTGCTTGAGCGGCACCGGGCACGGCGCCGCCGCGTGGATCGCCCACTTCATCGACGACACGTCGTACCGGCGGCGCACGTCCTCCGGCAGTGAGAGCAGCCGTTTGAAGTGCGTCGGCACCATGTGCGTGCTGGTGATCGAGTACCTGTCGATGAGGCGCAGGCACTCCTCGGCGTCCCACCGGTCCATGTAGACGAGGGTGTGCCCCATGTGCAGGGCGCAGCCGCCGAACTGGGTGACCGCCGTGTGGTAGTTGGGCGAGGTCACCAGGTGCGCCTGCGGCGTGCCCCCGGCGGGACGCCCCGGTGTCATGCCGAACAGCGTGAGCAGGAACGTCTGGAGCTCGTAGCTGTCATCGGGGTCCATACCGGCCAGTGCGCGCCGCACGCCCTTGGGCCGCCCGGTCGTCCCGGACGTGTAGTGCATGGTGGCGCCGTTGCTGCGGTCGGCGGGCAGGGTGCCCGGCTGCCCGTCCACCAGTTCCCCAACGGGGCGGAAACCGGGGACGTCACCGAACGCGAACCTGCGCTCCGGGTCGAGCCCGGCCTCGTCGGCGGCCCGCGCGCCCTCTCCCGCGTACCGCTCGTGGACGAAGAACGCCTTGGCCTCGCTGTCGGCGACGATGTAGCCGATCTCCGGGCCGGTCAGATGCCAGTTGACCGGCGTGTAGTACCAGCCCGCCTGCAGCGCCGCCAGGTACAGCACCAGGCCGTCCACCCCGTTGGGCACCAGCCCGCACACGCCGTCGCCGGTGCCCAGCCCCAGCCCGCGCAGCCCGTGGACGAGCCGGTTCGCCAGTGCCAGCAGCTCGCCGGCGGTGTACTCGGTGCCGTCCGGATCGACGGCCGCCACCCACCCGGGATCGGCCTGCGCCAGCCGCCAGAAGCCCAACGATCCCATCGGTTCTCCCTCGGTGATCGCCTCGGTCCACCCCGGACGCGGACGCCCGGCGAAAAAAGTAGATCACGTTCTCATTTGTCCGATCAAGCCCTGTCGGCGCGCCGATCTTGTTACTAGAATCCGTTCTCGTTTAGGAGGGAACCATGCTGCCCATCTCCACCGAGCACTGCACGGTCGAGCAGGACGGCCACGTCGTGACCGTCACCATGAACCGGCCCGCGGCCCGCAACGCGCTCAGCTCGGCCATGCTGGTCGGCCTCGCCGAAGCCTGGGCCTACATCTCCGAGACTCCCGAGGTCCGCGTCGGCATCCTCACCGGCGCCGAGGGCCACTTCTGCTCCGGCGCCGACCTGAAGGCGATGGGCGCCCCGCCGTCCGACCCGCGCGTCGCCGAGCGCATGCGGCAGATCCCCGACTTCCACTGGAAGGGCCTGCTGCGCGACGGCCGACCCACCAAACCGCTGATCGCCGCCGTCGAGGGCTACGCCGTCGCGGGCGGCACCGAACTGCTCATCGGCACCGACCTGCGGGTCGTCGCCGAGGACGCCACGCTCGGCCTGTACGAGGCGCGGCGCGGCCTGTTCCCGATGGGCGGCGCGGCGATCCGCCTGCCCCGCCAGATCGGCTACGCCCACGCCATGGACATCCTGCTGACGGGCCGTTCCGTCACCCCGCAGGAGGCGCTCGCCATGGGGCTGATCAACAAGGTGGTCCCGTCCGGGAGCGCCCTGACCGCCGCCCGCGAGCTGGCCGACCAGATCGCCGCCTGCGGCCCGCTCGCCGTCCAGGCCATCCTCCGCGTGTACCGCGAGACCGAGCACCTGCCCGAGTCCGCGGCCCTCAAAATCTCCGACGAGATCGGCTGGCCCGTCATCGGCTCCGAGGACGCCAAGGAGGGCACCCGCGCCTTCCGCGAGAAGCGCCCCCCGGTCTACAAGGGCCACTGACCCCGCCGCGCCCCCGCACCCGTTTTCCCGGTGCACCCGCCTGCTGCACGCGGGCGCCGCCGGTTTTCGCCCGCCTCATGAACGACCCGCAGGCATGGCTGCCCCGCCATGTCGCCGAACACTGCTGGGACGTGCTCCGCGCTCCCGACGGCAACAGCTGCGGCGCCCCCGCCCTTCACCTACCACGGCGCCTGAACCGCCGCATCGGGGGTCGGTTCAGTCTGCGGCCGCCGGGACCGTTGCGGTGTGGAGCACCTCCCGGGCCTGCTCCGCGGCGCGGGCGGTGCTCTCGCCGACGAAATCGAGGAAGCGGGCGGCGCCCTCCAGGCGGGCCGCGGCCGGGGTGCCGCGGCCGAGGATGCCGACGCCCTGCCGTGCGGTCTCGGCGACCTGGGCGAGAGACCGGGCACTGGCGATCATCGACTGGTACCAGACGTCGTCGTCGACGACATAGCGCTCGCGACGGCCTTCGCCGCGCTCCCGGCGGACCAGGCCCTGCTCCTCCAGGAAGGCGATCGCCTTGGACACCGACGCCGGGCTGACCTGCAGGCGCCGGACGAGTTCGGCGGCGGTGAGGCTGCCGGAGTCGGTGGTGTAGAGGCAGGCCAGCACCCGGGCCGTCATCCTCGGCGTGCCCGTGGCCATGAAGACGCTGGTCAGCACCTCCTCGAACGCGCGCACCGCCTCGGCGTCGCGTCCGTGCGGCAGCGGCTCCGGCCGCGCGCCCCGGGAGGCGGCGGACCCGCGCCGACGCGTGCGGCGCCGGGTGGCGTGGTGGGCCAGGTCGGCGCGGTAGGCGGTGGGGCCGCCGTTGCGCATCACCTCACGCGTGACCGTGGAGGTCGGACGGCCGAGGCGGCGGGCGATCTCGGCGTAGGCCAGCCCGTCGGCCAGCCCCACCGCGATCTGCCGCCGCTCCTGCTGGGTGAGCCTGCCTCCCGGCATGACGCCCCTTTCATGCCCCACGGGTCGTCCATGGCGCCGCTCGGTGTTCCCTGACGCCCGCACCATAGCGTTCACCGTCACTGCATTGCAACGAAAGAGCACCCATGCGTTGCATTGAATTGCAGACCGTTGCAACGATTACAGCGTCTTTGCCTGCATAGACACGCCACAGACGCGAAGCTGTTGTTGTACATATTTGGAAAGCAACGTAGCGTTTTCAGTGTTCGAAACGAAACCGCAGGCACGAGGAGAGCCCGATGCACACGTTCGACACCCCCGCCCCCATCTCCGCCGTCCTGGACGTCCCCGCCGGGCGCGTCCAGGTCATCGCCGCGGACCGGGCCGACACCGCGGTGGAGATCCGGCCCGCGAACGCCTCCAAAAGCCGCGACGTGAAGGCGGCGGAGCAGACCGGGGTCGCATACGCCGACGGGGTGCTGCGGATTGAGACGCCGCAGAAGAACCAGTACCTCGGCCCCTCCGGGGCCATCGAGGTGACGATCCAGTTGCCCGCCGGCTCCCGGGTCGAGGGCAGGGCGGCCGGTGCCGAGTTCCGGACCGTCGGCCGCCTCGGCGACGTCGCCTTCGACGGCGCCTACCGCCAGATCAAGCTGGACGAGGCCGCAAGCGTCCGCCTCACCGCGACCGACGGGGACGTCGAGGTCGGCAGGCTGGGCGGCCCCACGGAGATCAGCACCCAGCGGGGCGACATCCGCATCGCCGAGGCCGTGCGCGGCAAGGTCGTGCTCCGCACCCGGTCCGGCGACATCTCGGTCGGCGCCGCCCCCGGCGTCTCGGCCTCACTGAACGCCGGTACCGGACACGGCCGCGTCAGCAACGCCCTCAACAACGACGGCACCGCCGTCCTCGACATCCACGCCACCACCTCCCACGGCGACATCGCCGCCCGCAGCCTCTGACGGAGCGCCACCATCACCAACCCGCCCATCGAGGCGAACGAGCTGCGCAAGTCCTACCGCGACAAAGTCGTGCTGGACGGCGTCGACCTGGCCGCCCCTGAAGGGACGGTCAGGTTCGCTCTAGGCCCCGCACGGCGGTTGCGTCGCCGTGCGGGGCCACCTTGTTTTCGCTTGACTCCGTTCTCGCCGTGTAATGGTGTTCGTGTGGACCTGACCGCGATCAACCTTGAGCAACCCCGCCCGGCGTACCGGATCATCGCGAACGCGATCATCGCGGAGATCAAAGCCGAGCGGCTCAAACCTGGTCAGCGCATCCCATCCGCGCGGAGCATCGCGGAAGGTGTCGGCGTGTCCCTCCGCACCGCCGACGCGACACTACGCGTGCTCCGCGAAGGCGGATGGACTGTCAGCGTGCATGGTCTCGGGACGTTCGTTGCCGAGGATTTGAGCAGCGCTGAACAAGACGACCTCAAATAGGAAACGGGGACACCCCCTGAGAACTGAGTGCCGCCCGTTGCGGTCATGCACGCACCGGCGGACGGTACACGGCCGCGACGCCAACGTGGTCTACGTCGTCCCCGGCATCCTGCTCATGGCGGCCGCGACCGGAAGCGCCGTCATGGTCGCCACCGACATGACCGGAGGCGTCATCGCCCGCTTCCGCACCATGCGGATCTCCCGCGCGTCGGTCCTCACCGGCCATGTCGTCGCCGGCGCCGTCCAGCAGCTCCTTTGCGCGGCGGTCCTCGTCGGCATCGCCCTGGCCATCGGGTTCCGCCCCGACGCCACGCCCGTCGAATGGCCGGCCGCCACCGGCCTGTTCGCCCTCTTCGCGATGGCCGTCACCTGGCTCGCGGTCGCCCTCGGCCTGAAGTCCCCGCCCCCGAGGCCGCCGGCAACGCCCCAATGCGCCTGGTCTTCCCGCCCTTCCTCGGCAACGGCTTCGTTCCCACCGACTCCATGCCCGCCGCCCTGCGCTGGTTCGCCAAGTACCAGCCGGAGACCGTCCGCGGCCTCCTCCTCGGCGCCCCGGTCGGCAACAGCGCCGCCATCGCCTGGTGCGCCGGGATGGCCGGCGTCTCGATCCCTCCAGGGTGATGATGCGGCCTGATCTGCGGCGACCCCGTCAAGGGCGTGCTGGGGTTGCGATACCTCCAGGGTGATGATGCGGCTTCGAGGGCGAAGCCGCAGGTGGGCGCGGCTTGCGCATGGCCCCTACCTGCGGGCCGGGCACACTTTCAACGCGTCCTGACCAAGTCCCGCCCGATCAGGGCCGTCAGCCCCTCCGCCCCGACGGCCCTGAGGTATGTCAAGGGTGGCGGGCGGCCCGGCATCACGCGAAGGCCGCGCCGATGGCGTCGCCGATCTCGTTCAGCACGTCACGCGCGACCTGGACGTCGCGGGTGAAGGACAGGAACGCGTGGGGCACACCCGCGACCGGTCGGTGCGTCACCGGCACCCCGGCCGCGCGGAGAGCGTCCGCGTACCGGATGCCCTGGTCACGCAGCAGGTCGTACTCGGCAGTGACGATGAACGCGGCCGGAAGCCCGGTCAGGTCCCGCTCGCGCAGCGGGGAGACGCGGGGATCGGCGCCCTCGTCGGGGGTGTTCAGGTAGGCGCCCCAGAACCATTCGAGCCAAGGGCGCGTCAGCAGGGGGCCTGCGGCGTGGTCATACATCGATGGGCTGTCATCGAAACGGTCGGTTGCGGGGTAGGCGAGGGCCTGGAAGGTGACGGCCGGTCCGCCGCGCCGCTTCGCTTCCTGCGCGGTGACAGCGGCGAGGTTGCCTCCTGCGCTCTCCCCGAACAGGGCGATGCGCTGCGGATCGGCACCGAAGGAGCTCGCGTTCCGCGCTACCCACTGCAGCGCCGCGTAGGCGTCTTCGACAGCGCCCGGGAACCGGTGCTCCGGTGCCAGGCGGTAGTCGACGGAGACGACGATGGTCTTCGACCGCGTCGCGACGACCCTGGCGTAGTGGTCCTGGCTATCGAGGTCGCCGAACACCCAGCCGCCGCCGTGGAAGAACACCGTCACCGGCGCAAGCGAACCCACCGGAACCGTCTCGGGCGTGTAGATGCGGACCGGGACGTCGTGGTCGCCGTTGCGGAAGGCCGTGTCGCGAACCTCCCGGACCGGGACGACGTCACCGGCGAACGAGGCGAACGCGCGGCCGGCGGCGCGGTTCTCCGCCACGGTGAGGGTGTTGGGTGCGGGCGCGGGGGTCGCGGCCAGGTCGTCGAGCACGGCCTGGATCTGGGGGTCGAGGGCCATGGGCTTCACCTTTCGAGCGATCTTGGAATGAACACTCCAACCGTACGAGCGACGAGATTGGAAAGTCAATTCCAATGCTTGGTAGGCTGGCTCACATGCAGACGCGCGGTGTCGAGACCCAGAGCAAGGCGGCGAGCACCGAGGGCGGCCGCCGCACGCGAGACCGCATCCTGCGCGCCGCCGCCGAGCTGATGTTCAAGCAGGGCGTCGCCGGCACGAGCATCCCCGATGTGCAACGCCACGCCCAGGTGAGCGCCTCGCAGATCTACCACTACTTCGGCGACAAGAAGGGCCTCACGGCGGCGGTGATCGAGTACCAGAGCACCGTGAAGCTCGAACAGCAGCGGCCCCTGCTCGACAACCTCGACAGCATCGACGCACTGCGTGAATGGTGCGAACGCGCCGCCGTCCGCCTGGACGCGGTGCGCTGCGCCGGAGGGTGCGAGATCGGCTCGCTCGCGAGCGAACTGTCGGACAGCGACCCCTCAGCCCGCCTCGGCCTGGCCAAGGCGTTCGCCGAGTGGCAGGCGGCGATCGAATCCGGGCTCACCCGCATGCGCGAGCGCGGTGACCTGCCGCCCGACGAGGACGTCGCGGCGCTCGCGGTCGCACTGCTGGCCGCGATCCAAGGCGGCATGCTCCTGTCGCAGGTGAACCAAGACGCCACCCCGTACCGCCGCGCGGTCAACGTGGTCATCGACCACATCGCCGACCGCGTCGCCGCCGCCCGAGCCGTACGCCCCACCGACCACTGAACACAGCCCAGTCCCCCGCTCTGGCGCGCCGAGCGCCCACCACCAGCACCCGCCGTCGCAGCACCAGGGCGTGTCCGGTGGATCATGATGGGCCTGCGACAGTGCGCTTTTTCCAAGGGGTTTCCGGCCTGCTGCTGGCAGGCGAGCTCGGTGTGGCGGCTGTCCGCACTGCCGGTCGGTACAGCTTTCGGCACATTGCGACGTCGGTGGAGCGCCGCATCGGACATGGGCGGGCGGCCGCCTTCCCGGCGCACGGCAGGGCCGCCCGCCTGTACTCAAGAACTGATTGCCAAGATCCGCAGGAAATGGCCTGACGTTCCGCTGCGGTTGCTCTCGAATGCGGGTTGAACAGCAGCCGGAGCGTCCGCCAGCTGCTGCGGACCCGTGGCACCCCCGCCATCATCTGCAACCTGCGCTGGGTGACAAAACGCATCTTCCACCGCATACCGCCGTTTGCACTGAGTAGCCAGATGAATGCGTATAGTGTCCCGTGCATGCCATCGCAGCTACACGACATACCGGCCGAGCTGTTCCGATGGTCCCCCCGGATCGCCGGACACCTCCTGACCGAAATGGGAATTGAGATCTCCGAGATACACGACGCCTCGGAGGTCTCCGAATCATGCACCGACCACAAGACCAGCGAATACATGGCCGACGCCGCCGTCCTGCTCAAAACCCAGGACGGCCCCTGGGGCGTGGTCGTCGAGGTGCAGCGCAACGACAGACTCCACGACAAGCAGTACACCTGGCCGCTGTACCTGGCCACACTCCGCGCCCGCCACGAATGCCCCGCCACCCTCCTGGTGATCGCCCCCCAACCCGCCGTCGCCCGCGCCTGCGCGGCCACCATCGAGACCGGCCACCCCGGATACGACCTCACCCCCCTGGTGCTGCGCCCCGAACACGTCCCGGTGATGACCGACCCGGACGCCATCGCCGCCGACCCGGCCATGGGCGTGCTGTCGGCGATGTTCCACGCCGGCCCCGACGACACCCTGGACGCGGTCGTCCAGGGGCACGACAAGATCGCAGAAGCGGACCGGCTGACAGCACGCCGTTACTATGACTGGGTGAGCGCCCTGCTCCCCGAGGCGGCCCGCAAGACCCTGAGGGAGAAGATGAAGACCGCATCCCGCTGGTACAGCGAAGACGCCCAAGCCTGGATCGCCGAAGGAATCGCCGAAGGCAAGGCCCAGGGCAAGGCTGAAGGCAAGGCCGAGATCCTCCTGCAGATTCTGCGCAGCCGAGGCATCGACATCACCGAGGAGCAGCAGCAGCGCATCAGCGAGTGCAGGAACCTCGAACAGATCGAGGCGTGGGTCGACCGTGCACTCACCGCAACATCGGCCGACGAACTGTTCGACTGACACCACGGGCACGAACGTCCAACTCGGCCTGAACCGCGTGGCTCAGGCCGCTGACGTGCCCGGCATAGGTGAACGGGCGTCGTCGAAGTACAGCGCAACGACACGCTCGACAAGACACGCGAGGCGGCCGGGAAGACCTTGGGGAAGATGAAGACCGCATCCCGCTGGTACAGCGAAGACGCCCAAGTCTGGATCGCCGAAGGAATCGCCGAGGGCAGGATCGAAGGGGAAGCCAAGAGCGTGCTGCTGATCCTGGAGGCCCGCGGCATCACGGTGACGGACGAGCAGCGGCAGCGGGTCCTCACATGCACGGACCTCCAGCAACTGGAGACATGGGTCCGCCGAGCCGCCACGATCTCCTCAGCCGACGAACTGTTCAACTGACACAACAGACACAAACGTCCAACACGGCCTGAGCCGCGAGGCTCAGGCCGCTGGGGTGCCCTCGGGCGTCATCGAGTGCAGCGCAACAACTGCGTGTTTCCTCAGGAGGTGTTCGAGGGCAAGTCAGCTGCCAGGTTCGCGGTAGAAGCCAGGCTGCCGGAGGTCACCAGCGGCAAGACCCGCAACGAGGACGGCAGTCATACGTTCCGTCTGTCGCATCATGCGAGCAATTCATGGGCGGCCGCTACGCCCCGGTTCTGACCTGAGAGTTTGCGGCGCAAGCCCCGGCCTTCAGGCCGAAGTTAGCCGCACCTTCAGCCCGGTCGCCGCTGCTGCTCGACGTACTGCCGGACGATTTCCAGTGGCGCACCGCCACACGATGCGGCCAAGTGCGAGGGCGACCACAGGTGATTGCGATGTGTCCGGACCTGGTGGTGCTTGCGCAGTAGCCGGGACGACACACCTTTCAGCGAGTTCACCAGCGTCGCCACCGCAACCTTCGGCGGGTACTCCACCAGCAGGTAAAACCGATCAGCGCCTCAACGACAGCCACTTCAACACATGTGCTACTAGAGTCCTCACCTGAATGGCTGGACTTGCGCCAGAGAGGGTCGGCGTGCTTCACGGTGTTTCCTTGATCGACTCCGGATTCGCCACGGAAGCATCACCTGTCGATCACCGACACTCCCGTTAGCAGTCGCTCCGGCGCCCCTTTCCATGGCGAGCGATCACTACAGCTTCAGCGGTCGCCAGACTTGATCTGCGACAGGAGAGCAGCGAACGCAGACCGGGCGAGGCGCAGGTGAGGGCCGTCGGGGTCCTTGGAATCCCGAACGCCGATCACTGCTTCAAGGGCAGCCACTTCAACACATGTGCTGCTGGACTCCTCCCCGGAATAGCTCGACTTGCGCCAGACGGGGGCGTGGCGATTCATAGCGCCTCCAAGATCGACTTGATCAGTGTCCCAGACTCACCGACCGGGAGTGCTTCACCTTTGATCATGTCGAATCGTACAGCCAGACGGTGCACGTCGATAGGCCGCGCTACTACTCCACCGAGCCCCAATGCCCCCTCGACAAAGGCGACGTCGTTCCCCTCTGCGAAACCAAGAACGGTAAAGCCGCTGGACACGTAGACCGGAGCGCCGCTGGGAATGACCTGCACAGTGTTGCGGGGCTCGTTGGCGCTCTTGAGCAGGTGTGCGAGTTGTTCTCGCATCACCTCGGGTCCGCCGACCGGATCACGCAGCGCCGTTTCCTTGATCAGCACCGTGATGAACGGCGGTTCGTCTCGCTGGAGGATGTCCTGGCGGCCCATGCGAGCGGCGACGGCTTGATCGAGAACGTCCGCACGTTGCCCGGCGCTCAGCAGCTGCCGGGCGTACCGCTCGGTCTGGAAGAGCCCGGGAATGTGGAGCGGGTCGTAGATGCGGACGGAGTCGGCCTGGGCCTCTTGCTCCGAGTAGTTCTGGAACGTGAGGTTCCAACCCGCTTCGCGGATGACGTGCCAGTACTGCTCTTCGAAGTAGTCGGTCTCGTGGAGGCGGTCGAGTTTGACGCTGACGTCGAGGGTCGGGAGGCGGCGGAGGTTCTCGACGGCGGAGATGGTCTTGGGTGAGACGTTGCAGGCCGCGCCGACCTCGGCCTGGCTGAGGCCGTCGCGTTCGCGGTAGCGGCGCATGCGCTGGACGAACGCGGCGGCGCAGCTTTGCTTGGGGTCGAAATCGCGCTCTTCGGGCTCCATGGGGGGCTCCTCGTATCTACCGCGGGCGTGTGTCTGCTCACGTACTTCCGGACCCTAGGTCCGCAGCCGCAGCCTTGAGGGCGCTTTACGGAAAGTGACGAGATGATCACCTGGAGGCAACGTGATCTCTGAGGAGGCGCGTCGGCTGCGGAGAGTCAAGCTGCTGGCGCTGGACGACGTGGGCATGCGAGCGCGGATCATCGACTACACCCTGCGGCCGACGCTGCTGCGCTGCTGGGACCCCGTGCAGATGGGGCCGACCCTGCTGGTGGTGTGCGTACGGACGGCCGAGACCGGCTGCCGGTGGCAGTTCCGCTTCCACCCATCCGGGGAGCTGATCGGTGACGCCGAGGACGTCATGGACCCCGACGACGCCAAGGACGCCGCGCTGACCATCACGGCGGCTCTCATCGTCGGACGGCGGGCCTGACGGCGGCCAGCCGCACCGCCAGCGCGCCCGCCCGCTCCGGCCGACCCGCCGCCGGTACGGCCTGCACCGCCCAACCTCGGACCACCACCACGGCCACCACCGGCACGACCGGCGCCGCCCCGGCCACCCCCAAGACGGCGACCGCCGAACCCACCGGCCCCGCGGACCCGGCCCGCCGCGCCGGCGGCGATGGCGACCGGCGCGGTGCTTGCTCCACGAAGGCGAGCGCGGGCGGCGAGGACGCCCGCCGCGTCAACGACACCGCCACGGCGTTGGATTGTGGCCCTGATCGCGCTGACGGGCGAGATGGTGGAAGCCGAGCAGGATGGGTGGGGGCGGTTGGGTTGGTCCTGCCTTCCTTGCCAACGGGCGGCCGCCATCACGGTTCATGTCGTCGAGTGGGCGGCGTCGCCGTCTCCGTGCTGTTCCCCCGCAGACGTCCTTGAGGCGCGGCGGGGGGCGGTCAGCGGAGGAGGCGGAGGGCGCGCCAGAGCACGTAGCAGGCTAGGGCAGCCGGCAGGAGGGGCGGGCCCAGCAGGCTTGACGCGGCGCGGACGCGTTCCAGGGCCGTGCCCGAGGCATGGCCCGCGAGGGTCAGGCTCGAACCCCATACGCATGCGGCGGCCAGGTTGGTGGCGGCGAAGCGGCGGTAGGGGATGGAGGCGTCCGCCGCCATGCGTGGGAACAGCGTCCGCAGGCCGCCAATGCAGTGGGCGGCGAACGTCACCGTAAGAGGGCGCGTCCGGACGTGGGCGAGCAGGCGGGCATAGCGGGCCCCTGTCAGCCGTGCGGTCAGCCGGCCGTCGCCGCGCGCGTAGCCGTAGTTCGCCCCGGCGGCCGAGGCTGCGACGACCGTGGCCGCGACGGCGCCGAACGGGCGGTCGCCGTACGCGGGATGGGTGAGGAACCCGGCGGTCACGACCGTCGCGGTGCCCGGGAGCAGCAGGCCGGCGAGGAGACCGGACTCGGCGGCCAGGATCAGCGCCACCGTCGCCAGCAGCAGCGGCAGCGGAAGTTCGGCGAGGCGGTCGAGGAGTCCGGTGATGGCGCCGCCTCCTCCCGGCGAGACTGCGGCGAGTCTAGGAGGCGCGGACGCCGCAGCGCGACGAAATGGCCGGTAGTGGGCTGCGCACGTGACGGCACTGACACCGGCGTGCGGTATTGCCGATGATGGGGGCATGGGGAGGCGACCGCTCGCATGGCTGGGCGGCGCCCTCGTTTTCTCCGCCATCGCCGTACTGGGGATGCTGGGTCTGCTTCCCAGCCTGGACGACGCGGACAAGATCGCCAGTGTCGTCGGCGGCACCGCCGGGGTGCTCTCGTTCATCGTGGCGGTGCAGGCGCTGCGGGCCCAGCGCCGCGCTGGCGGTCCGCCGCCCGAGGAGGAGCCCGCGCGCAGGTTCCGGCTCGCGTTGAGCGAGCTGACCGAGGCGGTCCCCGAGCAGTGGCGCGTCGAGGCCGCCACCCGCGGCATCGGCGACAACGACCGGCTGCTGACGTTGCGCTGGTCGGCGCGGTCGGCGTCGGCGCTGTCCGGGGCGGCCGAGGTCCGCGAGCTGAACGGCCCGGAGCAGGTCGTGGCCGCCTACGCCGCCACCGGCGCCGGGCGGCTGGTGATCGTCGGGGGTGTCGGCAGCGGCAAGTCCGCGCTGGCCGTGCTGCTCACCCGCGGTTTGGCCGAGCAGTGGCATGCGCAGGGCGGCACCGCTCCGGCGCCGGTGTACGTCTCGCTCGCGTCCTGGAACCCGGAGGTGGAGGGCCTGCGGAGCTGGCTGGCGCGCCGCCTCGCCGACGACTACCCCTTTCTGCGCAACCGGGCCAGGTTCGGCACGGACGTGCCCGCGCGGCTGGTGCAGCGGCGCGGCGCGCTGCTGTTCGTCATGGACGGGCTGGACGAGATCCCCGCCGACAAGCGCGCCCGCGCCCTGCGCGAGATCGAGCGCGCCGACCTGGCCGACATCGTGCTCACCTGCCGCACCGACGAGTACGACGAGGTGCTGCGCGACAGCGGCATGACCGTGGCCGGTGCGGCGCACGCCACCATCGAGCCCCTCACCGTAGGCGATCTGGATCTGGAGTTCCTCACCTACGGTTATGCGCCCCAGCAGGCGCGGCGGTGGATCCCCGTGCTGGAGCGCGTGCGCCGCCGTCCGCAGGGCCGGCTGGCGCAGACGCTGCGCAGCCCGCTGATGGTGTCGCTGGCCCGCGACGTGTACCAGCATCCCGACCGCAACCCGGCGGAGCTGATCCGCCCGAACGCGTTCCCGACCCAGAAGGCCATCGAGCGGCATCTGGCGCACGCTTTGATCCCGGCGCTGTTCCGGCCGCCTCCTGACGACGATCAGCGCGGCTCCTGGGACAGCCGTGAGGCCGAACGCTGGCTGCGCTACCTTGCCGGGGCCCTGCCGCCGGATGAGAAGCAGATCCGCTGGTGGGAGCTGTCGCAGCTGGCCCGCGGCCCGGACCGGGTGCTGTCGGCGATGTTCGGCGCGGCCGCGATCGGCCCGGCGATCGGCCTCGGTTTCAACCTGCTGTGGGGCCGCTGGGCTGGGCTGGCCATCGGGGCGGTGTTCGCACTGGCCATGGCGGCTGCGGCGATCCGGACGCTGCCGCCGCCGTCGGCCCTGTACTTCGGCAGGCTGCGCAAACTGTGGGCGCCGGTGATGGGCGGGCTTGAGGTCGGCGCCATCGCGGTGGTCGTGTGCAGCATCCGGGAAGGGCTGGCGCTCGGCGTGCCCGCGGGGCTGTTCCTGGGGGTGCCCATCGGTTTCGTGTACGCGTGGGCCGCGCCGGACGCGACCGTCCGCACGGTGACGCCCCGGCGGCTGCTGTACCAGGACATCCGTGTGGCGTTGGTGTTCGGCCTCACCTACGGCGTCACGACCGGCGGTGTGGTGGGGTTCGCCGTGGACGCGTGGTACGGGGCCGCCTTCGGCCTGTTCTGCGGGCTGTCGGGGGCCTTCTTCTACGGCCCGGTGTGGCTGCTGGCGTTCCGCGTTGACAACGTGGGGGCCATCGCGTGGGTGCACTACACGTTCGCGCGGCTCGCCCTGGTGCCGCGCCGCCGACTGCCCTGGCGGACGCTGGCGTTTCTGGAGGAGGCGCACCGCCGCGGGGCGCTGCGGCAGGTGGGGGCCGCGTACGAGTTCCGCCATCAGCTCGTGCGGGAGGCGCTGGCCGGCCCGGCTAACAACCCTTGACGTCCCGGCGCGGGGCGCGCGCCCGGTACACGACGGCCGGTGGCACGTTGGCCCATACGACCGGGCTGACTGCGACGTGGGTGAAGGCCGTGCGCAGCAGCCGCGGCAAGCGGCGGGCAGGCGGCATCCATAGCGCGTGGACGTAGGCGTAGGTGGTGAAGCAGCCGTCATCGGTGAGCGCGGCTTGTACGGCGGTCATGATGGTGCGCTGCTGGGCGTCCGGCATCAACGCCCAGGGGAGGCTGCTGACGACCGCGTCGACGCGTGCGGCGCCCCAGGCGTCCAGTGCCGGGCCGAGTTCGGCGGCGTCGGCGCAGACGACCTCGACGTCGGGCCACCGCCGCGCGACCAGCCGGGCGAGCCGCGGGTTGACCTCCACGGCGAGGTGCCGCCGCGGTTCCCGGTGCCGGATGTGGTCGGTGACGGCGCCGGTGCCGGGCCCGAGTTCGAGCGCGACTCCGCGGCGGGGGACGGCACCGGCGAGGACCTCCGACAGCCGCCGCCCGCTCGGCGCGACGGCTGCGACACGTGCGGGATCCCGAAGGAACTCCCGTAGGAAGACCCCCGCGTCATGGCCCATCACGCGAGCGTACACGCGGCGGATTCGAGGAGCGATGCCCCGCGATGACCGATCCACACCCCTACGGCGCCCATGGGATAAGTGGCTGACAGGAATCCGCCGTGACGTCCGGACAGGGCCGAGAGGACATGTCAGGCACTGATAGTAGCGATATGACTTCAAGGCGCTATCTGTGCTGGTATCTTCGGCGCCAGAGTGTGATGACGCGGCCGACGACGGCCCAGGACGAGAGCATCCCCACGAGTACGCTGGCAGCCATGCCCGCTCAGCCCGTGGACCCCGCGCCCGAGCAGCCGCACGACCCCGGCTACGACCCGGCCGCGATCTTTCAGGCGCTGCCGCCGCGGTTCCGGAAGGACTTCCGGGCCGACTATGACGCGGCCCTGGAAGCAGCACACGACTTCGACCAGTTCAAGCGCATTCGCGAAGTACTGCATCTTTGGCGCCTGCGCTCGGTGGCGTATTCCCATCCCCACTACGAGGAGGCCATCCGGGCCGCCAAGGAAGGACGGGACGAAGAGTTCGTCGGGGCCGACCAGATTCCCGGCTGGGCGGGACGCCTGTGACACTCAAGTTCGGCGGGTTCTTCGGGCGCGCACTGCTGGAGTTGAACGGCCTGCCCGAGGAGGTAGTGCACGGGCCGCTCCTGGAGCGGATCTTGGAGCTGCTTGAGGCTCCCTGGGACTCCGTGCCGGTGCGGCGCGGCGAGACCTTCGTGCGGCAGGCGTTCTTCGGGGACGACGCCCAGGGGCTTTTGACGTTCTAAGTCCTCGAAGAAGAGGAAATCCTGCGCATCACCGACATCACTTGGCTGGGATGAAGGCACAGGGCGGGGCGGTGGGGGCGCCCCGCCGGCGGGTCAGTCGGCGTTGGTGAGGGTGTTGAGGCGTTCGATGGCCTCGATGTACTCCTCCATGAGTTCGTAGACGACCTGGGCGGCGGGTTTGACCTGGTTCATGGAGCCGACGATCTGGCCGACGGGGAAGGTGGCCAGTTCGCCGTCGCCGGAGCGGTTGATGCGGCGCAGGGCGTCGGAGATCAGCATGAACTGCATGGGCATCGGCAGCGGGCCGGGGGATTTCTCGCTCTCCCACGCCTCGGTCCAGGCGGTCTTCAGCATGCGGGCGGGCTTGCCCGTCCAGGAGCGGGAGCGGACGGTGTCGCGGGAGGTGGCCGCCAGGAGCTTGGCGCGCTGCCGCTCGGGGGTGTCGGCCTCGTCGACGGTGAGCCAGATGGAGCCGGTCCACACGCCGTCGGCGCCCAGGGCCATGCCCGCGGCGACCTGCCGGCCGCTGCCGATGCCGCCGGCGGCCAGGACGATGGTGTCGGCGCCGACCGCGTCGACCACCTCGGGGATCAGCACCATGGTGGACACGTCGCCGGTGTGACCGCCCGCCTCGGTGCCCTGGGCGACGATGATGTCGACGCCGACCGCGACCTGCTTGCGGGCGTGCCGGGCGTTGGAGGCCAGGCCCGCGACCTTCACGCCGCGCCGGTGGGCCTGCTCGACGACGTCGGCGGGCGGCGGGCCGAGGGCGTTGGCCAGCAGCGCGATCGGGTGCCGGAGGGCGACCTCGACCTGCGGGCGGCCGGTGGCGTCGGTCCAGCCGAGCAGCACCTTGCCCGCGCCCTCCTCGCCGAGCGGTTCCACGCCGTGCTCGGCCAGCAGGTCCTCGACGAACTGCCGGTGCCGGTCGGGGATCATGCTCTGCAGCCGGGCGACCAGTTCGGACGCGTCGCCCACGTCGGCGCCCTCGTATTTGGCGGGCATCACCACGTCGACGCCGTAGGGCCTGCCGCCGACGTGCTCGTCGATCCACTTCAGCTCGAGTTCGAGCTCCTCGGGAGTGAAGTACAGGGCGCCGAGGACGCCCATGCCGCCGGCGCGGCTCACCGCCGCGACCACGTCGCGGCAGTGACTGAACGCGAAGATCGGGTACTCGATGCCGAACAGTTCGGTGACTCGGGTCCGCACAGCCTCGACCATAAGCGCCGGACACCGAAACTGCAACAGGTTCTATTTACGTTTTGGTTTGGTTGGTCGGCGTTGGAAGCCGTTCTTAGAACGGGTATCAGCCGTGCCGGGCGGCGTAGGAGCCGGGCGGGGCCGGCGGGCGGCGGGGCGGGGCCTGCGCGGCGGGGCTCCGGGACGGGGCGGCCCCGGAGGCGGCGCCGCCCGCGGAAGGCTCGGCGGCCGCGGCGGCCGTCGGGGCCTTGGCGCGCGGCGCAGGCGGCGGCGACGGTGCGGACGGTGCCGGCGGCGGCCCGGCGGCGGGCTTGGGCGCGGCGGGCACCGTCTTGAAACGGCCGTCGGGGCGGCGCGGCGGCGGGGGCGCGGTCGGGCGGCGCGAGGCGGCGGTGAGGGCCAGCCGGCCGCCGACGACCAGCAGGATCAGGCCCGCGGCCAGGGACCCGAACGGCAGGTAGCCGCGGAAGATGGAGATCTTGAGGGCGTTGGCGTTCGCCAGGTCGACCAGGGACTGCTGGTCGCGCTCGATCGTGCTCAGGTCGGCCTGCGCGGTGACCATGCGGCCGCGGCCGTCGGGGGTCTGCACGGTGCTGTAGATGTTCTGCCGATGCCGGACCGGGATGCCGGTGCGCGGGTCCACCCAGACGGTGTTGGTCGCCTGGGTGTAGCGGTCGACCTTCTGCGGCGGGCTGTTCTTGCCCAGGCCGAGCAGGTTGCCGGGGATCTTGACGTCCAGGGACGAGGTCCGGGTGTTGGGGATCTGCTGGACGAACCGGTAGGCGGTCATGCCCTGCACGGTGTCCTCGCCGTCGTAGCGCATCGGCGCCAGCTGCTTGGTCGTCATGTCGAAGAACGGGTAGTCGACCTTCTCGACGCGGCCGAGCGGGAACAGCAGCCCGTACCCCGACATGCGGACGCTGCCGTCGCCGTCGACGTTGACGCCGCAGCAGTTGACCAGCTCGGAGGTGCGGCGGTCGAACGCCATGCGGTAGCTCTGGATCTGGATGGGCTGGTCGGGGTTGGCGGTGTCGACGATGTTGGTCGTGGAGTCCCACACCGCGATGTCGTCGTTGCCGTTGTTGGCGCGCACGTCCCCGCGCAGGGTGTTGGTGGCCAGCAGGGTGGCGCCCGTGCGGGTCTTGAGGGTGGAGGTGTCGAAGTAGGTGGCGTTGCGCGCCTCCAACCGCGTCACCGCGTACCGGTTGAGCGGCGCGACGAGGACCTTGTCGGCCACGTAAAACCGGACCAGCGGGCCCAGCGTCAGGAAGAACGCGCCGAGGCCGATGAGGGCCATTCCGACGGATCGTCGCACGTACACCTCCGGGAGGACCGCCGGATCCGGCGTGGTGCGCGTCACCCTACCGGACCGCTCGGACGGTCCGTCTAATAGGCCGATGCCGCGAACCGCTTTTCGGACGCCCCGATTCGCGAGCTTTGGTCGCTGAACTGAGGAGACGCCCCGCCGTTAGGCTACCGGCAGGTAAGCTCCGGGGCCATGGTCGCCGCGCAGCGCCTCCCGTCCGACGACGGCCTGCCCCAGATCTCGGGGCACCAGAGCACGCTCGACGGGGTGCGCGCGGTCGCCGCATTGGCCGTGGTCGTCTACCACGTGGCCAGTACGTCCGGCGCCATCGGCCGCACCTGGCTGTTCAACGGCGGCCAAGTGGGCGTCCCGCTGTTCTTCACACTGTCGGGGCTGCTGCTCTACCGTCCCTGGGCGGCGGCGGTGCTGCTCGGGCACCCCTCCCCCAGCGTGCTCGGCTATCTGCGCAAGCGGGCGCTGCGCATCCTGCCCGCCTACTGGGTCGTGGTCGTCTGCTTCATGCTGCTGGTGGCGAAAGACCACATCGGCGACACCGGCACGTGGGCGTTCCTGCTCACCCTCACGCACACCTACCTGCCGCACCCGTGGTGGGGCACGAGCCTGGGGCCGTCGCACCTGGGGCAGATGTGGAGCCTGTCGGTGGAGGTCGCCTGGTACGCGCTGCTGCCGGCCACAGCGGCCGTGCTGGGCCGGTACGCGCGGCGCGCCCCGTCCGGGGACGTCGACGCGCGTGCCCACAGGCTGCTGTACGGCCTCGCCGCGTACGCGTTCGTGTCCCTGGCCTACACGGTGGCGATGTTCGTCCCGCAGCCGCGTCCGCTGCTGGGCCTGTGGGTGCCGCGGTTCTTCATCTGGTTCGCGATCGGCATGGCCCTGGCCGTGGTCACGGTGTGGGCGCGGACGGACACGCGCCGCCCGGTCGCGCACGTGTGCCGCACGGTGGCCGACGCGTGGGGCGCGTGCTGGCTCGGCGCGGCCCTGCTGTACGTGATCGCCGCGACCCCGGTGACGGGCCCGCTGGACCTGGTGACGCCCGACGCGCTGTGGACCTCGCTGTTCGACCTGGTGCTGAACGGGCTGTGCGCGGTGGCGTTCGTGGCGCCGGTGGCGCTGGCGCCGCCCGGGCACGCGGCGATCGGCGCGGCGCTCGGCAACCCGGTGATGCGTTTCCTCGGCCGCGTCTCCTACGGCGTCTTCCTGTGGCAGATGCTGATCATCGTCGGTTGGTACGAGTGGCGCGATCGGGTGTTCCGGGGCGATCTGCTGCCCGATCTTCCGCTTCTGCTGGCGGCGACCATCGCAGCGGCGACGGTGAGCTACTTGCTGGTGGAGCGGCCGGTTCAGCGGGTGGCGCGGGCGTGGGATCTGCGGACGCAGGCCCGCCGGAGGAATCGGAGCCGGGCGGCCGCCGGTCCGGTGCCGCCCAGTTGAGCCGGATGGCGCCGCCTGCGCGGCGGCGGGCGCCGGGCCGCCACAGCTCGACGGCCAGGCGTCCGACGACGGCCAGGCCGAGCAGCTGTGGGACGAGGCTGTCCAGGGTGCCGGACGGCGACGCCGGATTGCCGGTGATCTCCGGCCACACCGAGGCGATCAGGCATCCCGTCCCGGCCAGCATCAGCACGGCGGGCACCCACGGCGACGCCAGGACCCGGGCGTACGCCGCGTCCCGTGTGCGCGCCCAGCCGCACACCAGCGCGACGGGCAGCGCGACCGCCGCACCGGGCGGCCCGGAGATCAGGCCGCCCAGCCCGGCCGCGGCCGCCAGCGCCGCCCAGGCGGGCCAGCCCAGCCCGGCGGGCAGCGGCCCGTAGTCGGGCCTGCGGCGCCGGGACGGCCACAGCGCGAGCAGCAGCAGGAGGGGCAGCAGCGCCAGCCCGCCCAGCACCGACACCCGCTGGGCGCGGTCGGGCTCGTAGGTGAGCCGGACGACGCCGTGCGTCCCGGCGGGCACGACCCAGCCCTGCTTCCACCCGTCCAGCCGGACGGGCCGCAGTTCGGTGCCGCCGACGGTGGCCCGCCAGCCGCTGTTGTAGTTCTCGTTGACGGTGAGGAACGAGCGGCGGTCGGCGTCGACCTGGACGCGGCGCGTCCCGGCCGACCATTCCAGCACCTGCACGGGCCGATTCGCCGCCGCCGTGCCGGCCGCCGCCGTTGCCGTCGCCGTGCCGTCGCCGACGACGGCGGTCTCGACGCGGTAGGCGTCCTGCGGCGCGGACGCCAGGCGGTTGTCCCCGGCGCGCAGCGCGACCTGCCCGCAGGCGGTGAACCGCAGGGGGCGGCCTTCCAGCACGTCGCCCAGGGTGCCTTCGACGCGCGTGCGCACCGTGACGCCGCCGAGCCGCAGCTCGGGGCCGAGGCCGCAGCCCAGCCGCAGCGGCACCGACCGGATGTCGGGCAGCGCGCGCAGCCCCGGAACGTGCACTTCGCTGATCTGGATGGGCTGCAGGCGCCCGTCGCGGGGGAACGTCAGGGTGAGCCGGTCGGTGGTCATCGGCGCGAACGTCAGCCTGCCCTGCGCGTCGGTCACCACCTCGCGGCTCTGTCCGCCGTACCCCTCCACCCGGACGCGCACCGGGCCGTTGGCGCCGGGCGGCCGCCGCAGGGTGATCGTGGAGACGCGCAGCGGTGTGCGCCATCGCAGCACGTAGGCGGGGGCGTCGTCGTCGGGGTCGGCGATCCAGGCGGTGGCGGGGTCGCCGTCGAACGCCGATCGCGGCTGGGCCGCGGGGTGGTCGGAGATGACGGAGGTGGCGGCCACCCAGGGACCGCCGCGCGCGGTGGTGTACCGCCTGATGAGCCGCCGGTCGGTGAGCACGGCCGTGCCGGACAGCCGCGTGCGGGTCGCCGCCGCGGCCGTGAACGTGCGGTCGAAGCCGCCGCCCTCCTCGTCGCGGACGCCGAGGTCGTCCGAGCACACCCAGCGCTGGGAGCCCTTCATGCAGTCGGGCGCGCCTCCGGGGGTGCGGCTCATCACGTACGTGGACGCCGGGACGTTCGGAAGGCGGTAGGTGCGGCCGGCAGTCAGCCCGTCCACGGCCAGTTCCGCCACGCCCGCGCGGGCCAGCGCCGGGAACGCGGGCTGCGAGGCCAGTGCGGTGATGCGCAGCCGCACCCAGCGGGTCGCGCCCTGCGGGACGCGCAGCTGCTGCGGATTGCCGTCGGCCCGGACGGCCTGCTCGAGGACGCCGCGTTCGGTCTGCACGGCGACGCGCGTGACGGCGGGGCCGAGCTCGTCGTCGCGGACGAACGCGGCGGTCAGCACGCCGATCTCGCGGGCGCGTGCGAAGTCGATCTGGAGCCACTGCCCCACCGGCCCGTTCCAGCCGCCGGTCTTCCAGGCGGTGGCGGGGTTCCCGTCGACGGCGGCGTACGGGGTGGCGGACGGGTCGTGCGCCTGCGGCACCCCGTCGAATCCGGACGCCGACGACGACGCCGTGACGTTGCGGATCCCGGTGTATTCGGCGACGGTGGCGTAACGCTGCCAGCCGTCGTCGAGCACGTCGGACGCCTTGCCGCGTTCGGCGGCGGTCAGGGTGTGCGAGGTGTGGTCCAGCTCGCCGAAGTCGCGCTGCACCAGGCGCGGCGAGTCGCTCACCGCCGCGGATCCGCGCAGGTCGGAGGCGTCGTCGTCGAGCAGGACGGGACGGTCCGGCAGCACGCCGCCGTCCGCCATGGCAAGCAGCGACTCCGGACCGCCGTACACGCGCGGCGGGTCGGTCGCGTCCGCGAGCGTGACCACCGGGTCGGCGCCGGACACCTCGTACACCTCCAGCGGCGCGACCGGCTGGTCGAGGGCCGAGACCGCGTCGTCGACGGCCGCGCCGCCCACCGGCTTGCCGAAGGAGGCGACCCGGCGCAGCCCGGGCGAGGCGTCGAGCGCCTGCCGCACCCGCCCCGGCCAGGCGCCGCGCAGCGTCTCCCGGCGCAGGTCGTTGCGGACCAGGACGTACCGCACGCCCATGCGCCCCAAAAACTGCGCCAGCCCGGGCGAGCCCCGCCCCGATCCGACCTGCCGGTCGACGGCGTCCAGCGCGCGCGTGTAGCCGGGGGAGCCTGCGGGCACCAGCTGGCGCACGCCCCAGCGCGCCGTCAGCAGCGGCTGGACGATGTCGTCCATCGGCCGCCCCCACAGGTACTCGCCGAACGACGACCCGGGCAGCGCCAGCACGGCCTGCCGTCCGGCGCGCGCGTTGAGCCAGGACGCCGCGTCCCGCCAGTACCCGGGCACGTCGGGGAACTCGCCCGGCCCCGAGAGCCCGTGCCGGGCCGCCGTCACGCCGATGCCGCCGACGGCCACGATCGCCGCGGTCTGCGCGGTGAGCAGGGTCCGCGCACGGGACCGCAGGGCTGACGGGGCGCCGGTGCCGCGCCGCGCGGCGGCCGCCATGACGGGCAGGTGCGCCAGGCCGAGCGCCAGCGGCAGCCGCACCACCGCGTCGAACTTGTGCAGGTTGCGCAGCGGCGCCAGCGGCCCGTCCAGCAGGTCGCGCAGCTGCGCGGCGAACGGGCCGGGCAGGTCGCCGCCGTGCCCGACGGTGATGATCGCCAGCCCGGTCAGCAGTGCGACCAGCAGGAACGTGCGTTCGGGCAGCAGCCGGCCGAGCAGCCCGGCCAGGCCGAGCGCCGCGACGACGCCGGTGCAGGCCATCGGCAGCGGGTCGAGCGCCAGGCCGTTGCCGAGCGGCCACCACACGGTGCCGTCCACGACCAGGTAGTTGATCCACCGTTCGGCGCCGCGCAGCACGTTGACCAGCCCGGTCGGGCCGGTCGTGGTGGCGGCCTTCTCGGTGTAGGTGAGCCAGGAGAACCCGTACGTGCCGGTGAGCAGCAGCGGGACCAGCCACCACAGGGACGCCGCCGACACCGCCGCCGACCACCACGCCAGGACGCGCAGGCGGGGGGCGCGGCGCGGCCGGGTCAGCAGGTACAGGATGGGGACGACCAGCACGGCGGCCGTCGCGGTGGCGTTGATGCCGCCGCAGCACGCCACCGCGACCCCGGACCGGGCCGCCGCGCGGATCCGGCCGCCGCCGCGCACCGCGCCGACCAGCGGCAGCACGATCCACGGCAGCATCGCGACCGGCATGTACTCCGACGACAGCTGCCCGAGCGCCGCCACCGCGCCGGGCGCCAGCGCGTACGCCATCCCGGCCAGCAGGCGGCCGCCGGGGGTGCCGATGCCGAGCCGCGCGGCCAGCCGGCGGACGCCGAGGAACGCCGTGCACATCAGCAGCGACAGCCACCACCGCTGGGTGATCCAGGCGGGCATGCCGGCCAGGTCGCCGAGCGCGTAGAACGGGCCCATCGGGAACAGGTAGCCGACGGCCTGGTTCTGCAGCTGGCCGAGCTGCTCGGGGTCCCACAGGTGCAGCGCCCGGCCGAGGAACGCCAGCGGACGCACCGGCATGTCGATCTTTGTGTCGGCGAGGATCATGCCGGGGCGGGTGGAGAAGGCCAGCGCGGTCAGGGCCAGGCAGCACACGGCGGCGCGCAGCCGGTCCCGCAGCCGCGCCGCCGCGTCCCCGGCGTCCGCCCCGGGCGCGGGCGGCGGGGCGGTGGCGGCCGCGTCCCCGGCAGCGGCCGCGTCCGCCTCACCCACGGCCATCTCGCCCCCCGTTCCTGTCCTGGATCCCCACACTTGGTCTCTTCGGCGGCGAGGTCGTCAGGGAGAACCGTCCTCCGGGTGGCCGAGGAGGCGTTCCAGCGGGGTCGCCGTCCGCAGCACCCGCACCGCGCCGCCGTGTTCGGCCACGAGCATGTCGCGGACGGGGCCCTCGACCACCTGCACGGCACCATCATGGGCGACGACGAGCGCGCGCTTGTCGCCGGTGGCCGCCGTCCCCGCGCGGACGGCGGATGTCACCAGGCGGGCCATCCGGTCGGCGGTGCGCGCCCAGTCGAACTCGCCCGCCCAGCGGCGGCACGCGTCGGCGACCTGTTGCCGCCGCGACGGGTCGCCCAGCTCTTTCAGGGCGCGTTCGACGACGTCCGCCAGCGGCTCCCCGGGGGCGGCCAGCCAGCCGGTGACTCCGTCGCGGACCGCGTCGCGCAGGCCGTCGACGTCGTAGGCGACCGTGGGCACGCCGTGCGCCGCGGCCTCGATGACGCTCAGCCCCCACCCTTCGCCCTGGGACGCGCTCAGGTGCAGGTCGGCGCGCGCCACCAGAGCCGCCTTCACGTCCTCGGGCACGTAGCCGTGCAGCGTCACCGTGTGGTCGAGCCCCCGGGCGGCGGCCTCGGCGGCAAGGGCCGCCCGCTCGGGCCCGTCGCCCACGATGTGCAGGCGCAGAGCGGGATGGGAGGCGGCCAGGCGTTCCACCATGTCGAGCAGGCGGCGCGTCCGCTTGTGCGGGACGAGCCGCGTCACGCACACCAGCTCGGGGTCGCCGCGCTCGGGCAGGTCGGCGGGCGGCGTAACGGGAGCGGAGGCCACGCCGTTGGGCACGACATATGTCGGCCCGTCCCAGCCCAACCGGTCCCGCACCGCACGCAGAGTGGACGGTGACACGACCACGAAGGCGTGCCGCCGGTACGTCCACCGGCTGACCGGCCCCTCCAGGAACCGGCCGATCCGCGCCAGCCACCCGGGGAAGTACAGGCCGAACTGGGCGTCGTGCACGTGGTGCACCACGCAGAACACCGGGACCCGGCGGGGCAGCGCCCACGGGGTGAAGAACGGGATGCCGTTCTGGCAGTCGATCACCGCGTCGAGGGACCGGCGCCGCACCGCCGTCCACGCCAGCACCAGCGGGTAGACGGTGAACCGGCCGCCCAGCCGCGTGAACCGCACGCCCTCCACGACCTCGCGGCGGCGCTGCCCGGGGGCCCGGCACGTCACATAGCGGACGCGGGCGCCGCGCGCGGCCAGCCGCCGCGCCAGCTCCCAGGCGTACCGTTCGGCGCCGCCCGCCGCCGGGTGCCGGGGGTCGCGCCAGTTGACGACCGCCAGGCGCAGACCGGCCAGATCGGCTGTCATCCGCGTCCGGCGCCCGCGACGGTCGGCAGCGGGGCGGGCTCCGCGCGGGCGGCGGGCACCGGCGGCCCGACCCGGCCTGCGCGGGCGCGGGCCGCCGGGCCCGTGCGGATGCGCAGCAGGTCGCGCAGGCACTCCAGGGAGTGGCGGCGCACCGAGAACGTGCTGCCCGGACGGTCGTGCCACACCACCGGGACGTCGGTGATCGACGCGCCGCGCCGCACGCAGTGCGCGAGCAGCTCGACGTCGAACGCGAACCCGGTCGTGCGCAGGTCGGCGGCGGCCGCGCGGGCCAGCGGGCCGGCGAAGAACTTGAAGCCGCACTGGGTGTCGGTCACCCCGTCGGCAAGGTCGCGGACGAGCCGGTTGAACACGATGGCGCCCAGGCGGCGCAGCGGCCGGCCGTACCCGTCGACGACCGAGTCGGGGTGGCGCCGCGACCCGACCACGACCGGCCGTCCCGCGCTCAGCAGCGCCAGCACGCGGCGCAGCGCCGACAGCTCCGTGGCCATGTCGGCGTCGCAGAACCCCACGTAGGGCGCGCGGGTGGCGAGCATTCCGGTGCGCACGGCCGCGCCCTTGCCGCGCCGCTCGCACGACAGCAGCCGGACCGGGACGGGCCCGTCCCAGCCGCGCACGATGGCGGCGGTGCCGTCGGTGCTGGCGTTGTCGACGACGATGACGCCCGCGGCGACGGGCAGGGCGGCGAGCTCGGCGCACAGCCGCGACAGCCCCGCCGGGAGCCGCTCGGCCTCGTTGTAGGCCGGGACGACGATTTCGAGGACGGCGGGGCCGGAGGTGGGTGCGGCCATGGGGCCTCCGGACGGCGGACGGCGGTGGCGCCGCGGTCAGCGGGAACCGTAGTTGTAGAGCGGCTTGATGACCGGGTCCTTCTGGGAGGCGCTGGCGAGCTGCACCGCGCCGAACGAGGCGACGGCTGCCAGCAGGACGCCGACCAGAGCGGAGATCGCGATGCGCATCAGTCGACCCTTCGACGGGGGTTACGGCCGAGTAGCGGGGTGCCCAGAGTAATGGCTGAGCCCAGCCATGACCAGACGATCGCGATACCCGTGACGATCCAGGCGCCCGCGACGGCCGCGGTCGGCACCCGTTCGTCCCGCACGTCCGCCGCGCCGTCGATGCGGTACAGGACGAGGTCGCGGCCGCGCAGCACGACCTTTGCGCCGGCGAGCCGCCGCGCCTGCGAGCCTGCGTTGGCGGGGTCGTCGACGGCGACGTAGCGGACGCCTTCGCGGCGCAGCGCCTCGGTCAGCGCGGCGCCCGACCGGATCAGCGGGTCGAGGCGGACCGCGCGCGGGTCCTCCGCCGCGACGGTGGTGCCGTCCACGGTCACCGCGTCGTTGGCGATGACCCTGCGGTGCAGGTAGCGGGGCAGCGGGTCCAGGACGCGCCGCCCGTGGTTCCACTGCGGGCTCCGGTAGGCGGCCCAGGGAAGCAGCAGCACCACCCCGGGCTGCTCGTCGGCGTGGACGATGTCGCGTGCCCGCGCCCAGTCGTCCGGGTAGTCGACGGCGCGCAGCTGCCCGGCGGCGCCCCACGCCAGCGACGGCAGCAGCACCACCGGGGCGAGCACCGCGCCCGCCGTGACCGCGCCCAAGCGCGCTTGCGCGGCCCGGTCGGCGGCCACGCCCAGCCCCACGGCGACGACGACGGCCAGGGGCGCCGCGTACTGCTGCCCGTCGCGGAACACCGCGAACCCGGACCACAGCCCGATCAGCCCCTCCAGCACGGGCGCCGCCACAGCGCCCAGGGCCGCCACCGCGAACCCGACCGCCGCCGCCCCCGCCAGACCGCGTTGCCAGGGGGCGTCGGTGTTCGCACACCACCGCCCGTAGGCGAACAACGCCACCAGCACGACGGCCAGCCACACCCCTGAGGTGACGGCGTTGCCGTATGCGGCGGGCACGGTCTCGCCGTTCCAGACGCCGCCGAGCAGCAGCAGGCTGCCGAGCGTCCCGAACGGGGTGTCCGCGCGCGCGGCGAACGCCTCCACCGCGCCGCCGTCCCCCGGCACGCCCCCGGCGCGCAGCAGCCCCGGCACGAGCCAGGGCAGGCTCAGCACGGCCAGCGCCAGGACGACCCGCAGCACCCCCGCGCCACGGCGCCGCGCCGCCGCCACGGCCAGCGCGGTGATGCCGGACACGGTCAGCGCGGCGAACCCCCCGATCGCCGCGGGCAGCAACGCGCGTACCAGGCGCCGCCCGCCGCCCCGTGCGTCCGCGTCCGCCGCCGCTGCCGCCACCCACGGCAGCGCCGCGTACCCCAGCAGCAGCGCCCACTGCCCCAGCAGCAGGCGCTCGGCGACGAACGGGTTCCAGGCGTAGCAGACCCCGGCCGCGAGCCTCGGCAGTATGCGCGGCGAGGGGACCAGCGACGCCGCCGCCATGCACGCCATGACGAAGACGGCGAGCAGGACGACTTTCTGTGCCACGTCCCCCGGGAGGACGGTGGCGAGCGCCGCGGCGAACGCGTCGCTGGGGACGTGCCGGGGCACCGTCCCGGTCACCCCGAACGTCCACGGCGTGAACCCGGGGTCGGGCACGAACACCATGTCGTACGACAGCACGAACCCGGGCGCCAGGCCGGGGCCGAGCACGAGCAACCCGAGCCCCAGCCCGGTCAAGGCGGGCAGGGGCCACCCCGTCCGCCACGTCCGTCCCCCCGCTGCCATCAGACGTCCGACGTTAACGCCTACCGGCCCGCGATGTCCGTCCGTTCAGTCGCGGGGCAGGCCGAGGATGCGTTCGCCGATGACGTTGAGGTTGACCTCGGTCGTGCCGCCGCCGATGGTCATCGCGCGGGACGCCAGCAGGTGGCGGGTCCACCGGCGGCGCAGCTCGGACTTCCATCCGCCGGTCAGGGCGCCCTCCTCGCCCAGCAGCGTGAAGCCGTACTCGGTGACGCGCTGCCCGTGCTCCATCGCCACCAGCTTGCGGACGTTGGCGGTCGCGCCCGGGTCGGTGCCGGATATCTGCTTGAGGGTGGCGCGCAGGCCCAGCAGCGTGAACGCGTGCTCGTCGCAGGCCAGCCGCCCCAGTTCGTCGCGCACCACCGGGTCGTCGGCCAGGCCCAGCTCGCGGGCCAGCCGCACCAGGCGGGGCAGGTCGCCGCCGAGCTGGAAAGTGCTGGTCAGCCCGACCCGCTCGTTGGCCAGGGTGTTGCGGGCGACCCGCCAGCCCTCCCCCGGCCCGCCGACCACCAGCTCGTCGGGGACGAACACGCCGTCCAGGAACACCTCGTTGAAGACGGCGTCGCCGGTGCATTCGCGCAGCGGGCGGATGTCGATGCCCGCGGAGGCCATGTCGATCAAAAAGTAGGTGAGGCCGTCGTGCTTGGGCCGGTCCGGGTGGCTGCGGGCCAGGCAGATGCCCCACTGCGCGTCCCGGGCAAGCGACGTCCACACCTTCTGCCCGGTGATCCGCCAGCCGCCCTCGACCTTCTCCGCGCGCGTGGACAGCCCGGCCAGGTCCGAGCCGGCGCCGGGCTCGCTGAACAGCTGGCACCAGATGATCTCGCCGCGCAGCGTCGGCGGCAGGAACCGCTCCTTTTGGGCGGGCGTGCCGTACTGCACCAGCGACGGCACCACCCACCCGGCGATCATCAGCGGGACCGGCTGCACGCCCGCCGCGGCCAGCTCCTGCCGGATGACGATCTGCTCGACGGGCCCGGCGTCGCGGCCCCAGGGCTTGGGCAGGTGCGGGGTGACCCAGCCGCCCTCGGCCATCGCGGCGCGCTGCTGCGGGAGGTCCATGGCGGCCATCTCGGCGATCTGCGGCCGGATCCGCTCGCGCAGCGGCGCGGCCTCCTCTTCGGGCAGGTCGATGTCGGCGGGGCGGCGCACGCCCGCGACCGCCAGCTCGGCCACCCGCGCCCGGGCCGCGCTCGCCCGGCCGAGCAGCGCCCGCAGCGAAAGCGCCCGCCGGTAGAGCAGGTGCGCGTCGTGCTCGAAGGTGTAGCCGATGCCGCCGTGCACCTGGATGTTGCCCTCGGCGCAGGTCACGGCGGCGTCGGCGGCGAGCGCGTCGGCCACCGCCACCGCGTACCGGCGCTGCTCGGGCGCGTCGGCGCCGGTCAGCGCGCGGGCGGCGTCCCACACGGCGGCGCGGGCGCGTTCGACGGCGATCAGCATCCGGGCGCACCGGTGCTTGACGCCCTGGAACTGCCCGATGGGGCGGCCGAACTGCTCGCGGGTCTTGGCGTAGGCGACGGCGTCGTCCAGCGCGCGCCCCGCCACACCGCACGCCTCGGCCCCCAGCAGGACGACGACGATCGCGTGTACGTCCACGTCCGGCGCGAGCAGGCGCTCCTCGGGCACGTCGGCGAGCGCGCCGGCGACCGCCGCGACGGGGCGCGTCAGGTCCAGCGACTCCAGTTCCGACACCTCGACCCGGTCGCGGTCGACCACGGCCCAGCGGTCCCCGGCCGGCACGACGAACACGTCGGCGTCCGCCGCGCCCAGCACCGGCGGCCCGCCGAGCCCGCCGAGCGCCACGCAGCCGGCGCGCGAGCCGTCCGCCAGCCCCGGCAGCACCTCGGCCTTGAGCGCCTCGGATCCGCCCGCGTCGATGACGGCGGAGGCCAGGACGGTCGGCAGATAGGCGCCGGGGGCGAGGGCCCGGCCGAGCTCCTCCAGCGCGACGGCCTGTTCGAGCAGGCCGAAGCCCTGGCCGCCGTACCGTTCGGGAAGGTGCAGCCCCGGCAGCCCCTGCGCGGCGAGCGCCGCGCGGAACCCGCTGTCGTCGGCCTCCCGCACGGCCTTGGACGTGACGTGCCGTCCGGTGAGCCCGCGGACCGCCTCGGCCAGCCGTTCGTGTTCCTCAGTCAGCCCGATCGCCATGCCCGGCCCCTTCTCCTCGGCGTGCGGCGCACAGCCTAATAGAACGCCATTCGGTTGCCGAGGGGAAGACCGCCCCCAAGGGCGGTGAAGAGGCCGGCGGCGCCGGTCAGGTGGTGCCGGTGCGGGACGCGGGCTTCAGCCCGGACAGGAACCGATTGACGTCCGGCCACTTCTTGCGGTGCGTGTTCGGCACCGACGCGAACACCACCGCCGGGGCGGGCTTGCCGGTGTCGATCACGGCGGTCGCGACCACCTCGCCGGTGGCGCGCACCCCGGCCCGCTTGTAGGTCAGGTACGAGGCGACCAGCCAGCCCTGGCGGCCGCCCACCGGCAGCGCCTGCGACGCCAGCGGCGACGACTTGTGCGGGAACTGGTAGTACGTGGCCTCGATGTCCTTGGCGGCCAAGGCGGCCACGGACCGGACGCTCGACGGCCCGTCGTAGGAGCCGCGCAGCGCCGGGGCGAGCGTGCCGGTGAGCAGCTGCCCGTACCAGATCCGCCCGCCGTTGCGCTCGGTGACCAGGATCTGCTGCCCCGACCAGCCCGACACCGCCAGCTTGTTCTGCTTGGTCGGCACCTGCCAGGGCTGGGCCAGCCGCGGGTACGACAGGCCCGCCTGGGCGTCGGTGACCTGCGCCAGCACCTTGCTGGGCTGCCCGGGGAAGCGGCGCAGCGGACGGTCGGCGGGCAGCGACACCGCGGGCTCCTGGACGCCGCGCGTCGTCGCCCCCTTCTCCTCGCCGGAGCCGGAGTCGTCGTCGCGCTGCTTGACGTAGTAGACGGCGCCCGCCGCCAGCAGCCCCAGCACGAGCAGCCCGACGCCGCCGTACAGCGCCAGCCGCGACCGGCCGCGGTCCTCGTCGACGTCCGGGGCGGTGGAGCCGCCCAGCTTGGCGTCGGCGGCCGCCTCGTCGGCCATCCACGCGGGCATCTGCCAGTTGCCGCTGCTGGGGCGGCCCGGCTTGGCGGGGGTCGCGGTGTTCGACGTCGGCGCCTGGTACCGCGGGTCGGCGGCGCCGTCCGCGTCCGGCCCGGCCCCGTCGAACAGCTCGCCTTCCCACCGGTCGGCCTGCCCGGCCTGCTCGCCCTGCTCGTCGTTCGCCGACCGCTCGGCCCGGTCGCCGGACCCGGCGGCCGCCGCCCCGGCGGGGGCCTTGGCGGCCCCGGCCTTGGCGGGCTTGGCGTCCGGTATGGGCGCGACCTTGACGTCCTCGGCCTCCGGCGGCGTGGCGCCCGAGCGCTCTCCCCTCTCGCTACCGTCGCTCATCTCGGTCCAGCGCGCGTCGCGCTCCCCCTGATCGGACATGCGGCACACGTTACGCGAAGATCACTGGGGGCACTGCCGCCCCCAGTCACACTCAGGAAACAATCAGACGTTCCCGCACCATCAGTGTGGCGCCCGCCACGGCGGCGGGCATCATCACCACCGCCGCCAGCGGCACCATGAACGTGACGAACGTCGCCACGCCGAACCCGACGGCCAGCGGCCGGTACCGGCGCAGCACCGCGAGCCGGTCCCGGCGCAGCAGGCCGCGGCGTTCCAGCGCCACGGAGGTCAGCTCAACGGCCAGCAGGGAGCCCGACACGCACGCCGCCACCACCGGCACCACGGTCTGGCCGACGACGGGCAGGAACCCGCAGGCGAAGAAGAGCACGGCGAACAGCAGGGCGATCAGGCCCATCACGATCGCGTCGCCGATCGCCCGCCCGATCTGGGTGAGCAGCGGCACGTCCGGCTCCGGCGGGGCGCCGCCCTGCGACTCCTCCACCCGCACCGAGATCGCCTCGTAGAACGGGTCGCCCACCAGCAGCGTCACCGCGGTGAACGTCACCACCGCCAGGAACAGCGCCGCCCCGAAGATCGCCACACCGGCGACGATCCGCGTGGCGTCCCGCAGCCCGGACGACCAGCCGTCGGCGAACGGCGTCACCCACCCGGCCAGGTCGCCCAGGTTCCACGCCAGCGCGACCAGCCCCGCCGCGTACACCGCGAGCACGATCAACGCCGGGATCAGCCCGAACAGCCACTGCGCGGGGCGCCGCGCCACCCAGGCCAGCCCCCGGAACAGGTAGCCGACCCCGTTGAACAGGTCCTTGAACCACGACGGGCGGGGCGCCTCCGCGCCGCCCGGCATGTTCACCTGGCCCATCGGCCCCTGCGGGCCCGCCGCGCCGTGCGGGCCCGTCTGCACCGGTCGCCCCGTCCGGCCGGGGACGCCCGGCCCGTGCTGCTCGTACGGCTGAACCATGGCCCCAACCTAGCGGCCTCGGGATCACTCCGCGATCAGTGCGTTGCGCTCCGCTGCCGACCTGCGCGCCCTGCGAAGGTACCGGCGGTCCCGTCCTGCCGGTTTATGCGATCATGGTGTGATCAACGTCTCCCCGCGCCGGTGAGGGTGATGCGCATGTCCGGCGTTTCGGATCGCCGTCCGGAGTCGTTCTCGCCCGCACTGGCGTGGGTGGTGGTGCTCGCCTCGCTCGCGTTCGCCGTGTTCGGGCTGGGCCAGGCGGTCCGCGAGGACCGCGCGGCCGACCGCGCCGCGGCCGGGGACGGCCGTGCGGGCGCGTTCGTCGCCGAGTCGCGCAGCTGCGGCCGCGGCGGCTGCTTCTGGTACGGGACGTTCACTCCCGACGGCGCCCCGCAGGACGGCACCTCCGGCGTCCGGCTGCGCGGCGTGGACGCGGACGCCGTCGCCCGCGGCGACCGGGTTCCCGCCCTCGACGTGGGGGCACACGACTCCGTGTACGCGGCGGACGGCTCCCCGGAGCGGGGCGAGGCCGTCTCGGCACTGGTGTTCGGGCTGGTGTTCGGCGCCATCGGTCTCGTCGGCGCGGCGGTCTTGGCCCTGCGGACGCCGTGGGCCGAGCTGCCCGGGCGCCTGCGGGCCTTCGACCCGGCCGATGCCCTGCGATCCCGGGCCCGCGAGCTGTTCACCGCGGACCGCTGGGGCTGGAGCGCCTGGGGCCCGTCCGCGGTGCCGGTGAAGATCGTCCGAGCGCCGGCGCGGACCTGCGGCTGGGCGCTGGCGTATCCGTTCGTGCTGCCGGCGGCGATCGGCTCCGCCTGGGCAGGCTCGGAGTTGCTGCTGCACGACGACCCCGCCGGTTTCGACGAACTGCTGTTCAACCTGTTCCTCGCCGCCGCGCTGGCGGTGCCCGTCACCCTGGCGGTGCAGATCGGCCGGATGCTGCTGCTGCGCCCGAGGCTGCGGGTGCTCGACGACGAGATCGTCATTCGAGACGGCGTGCTGCTGTGGAAGGCGGCGCGGATCCGGCGTGCGGACATCGCCGCCGTCCGGGCGACCGGCGAGTCCTCCGGCGCTTATCTGGGCGCGGACGGGCATGCCGAACTGACGCCGTTCCGGGAACCGCTCAACCTCGATCTTCTGCTCCGCACCGGCGTGCGTCTGCCCGGACGGCGCCGCAGGTGGGGCAACTGGATCTGGCTCATCCACCCGGGCATGGACCGGCGCCTGGCCGACCGCCCTCTGCTGCCCCGGCGCGGCGAGCGGTACCGCCGGATCTCGTTGCGCGTCAGCGACCCGGAACGGGTGGCGGGCGACCTGCGCCGCTGGCTGGGCGTCCCGGAGACGCCGCCCCGCCAGCCGGGCTTCGAGCCCGCCGACCACTTCCTGCACGGCAGGCGCGCCGTCCACACCGGCACCGGCGACCGGTCGATCACGATCAAGGAGACGTCACCGCAGCCCGTGCTCGCCGAGATCGCCAACGACGGCGCCGCTCGCCTGCGCGTCCTCGCGGGCCGCACCGGCCTGCGCCCGGGGGCGCCGCCGACGTCGGTGCCCGGCGGCGCGTCCGCCCGGTTCGTCGTCGACGGCGGGGCGCGGCTGCGGGTCAAGGCGGCGGGCGCCTGGACGGTCGCGTTCGGCGACGCGGAAACGGCCCGCGCGTTCGACCGGACGATCTCCGGCCGCGGATGCGACGTGGTCGGATACGAGGGGCCGCCCGGCATCGGCATCCTCACCGAAGGCGGAGCCGATGAGGTGCTCCTGCGCGGCCCCGATCTCACCCTCCGCCACAGCGTGGGGCAGGTCGTCCCCGTCGAGCGGCGGGGACCGCAGCCGGCCGCGCTCGCCTCCGTCTGCTCGTTCGCCGTCCCCACCGGAGCCGTCCTGGAAGTGCGTGCGGACGGCGACTGGACCATCGAGATCCTGCCGCTGCGGCAGATACCGGACACCCCGGACCTGCTGGTTGGGCCGGGCGCAGACCATGTCCACCCGTTCGGCGCCTCTTCCGTGCAGGGCGCCCACCCGGCGGTGCTGCTCTACACCGGCCCTTCGGCGCGCCTGGAGACGTCCTTCCTCGGGAAGGGCGGCTTCACCGTGCACCGCCTCACCGAGGGGCTCGCACCGGCCGACGATGACGGTGCGCCGATCGACCTGCAGCCGTGGACGCTGCTCCAGGTCGGCACCAGCGGCTCCGGCCGCTGGCGGCTGCGCGCGGCCATCACGGCGGGCACCGACCGCCACACCGAATCAGGACTTGAGGAGGGCGCGCCCGCGCGGTGATCCGCGTCCACCGCCTGTCTTGAGCACCGGCGGTGGACGCGGAGCCGCAGCGCGTCACCGGGTCACCACTGCTCGGCGCGCTCCTCGGCCAGCAGCCTCAGGCCGGAGTCGGTGCGCTCGTAGCGGTTCATCACCGACAGCGGCGGCGAGTACACGTGCACGCTCACGGCGGGCGCCGTCGAGGTGTTGCGCACGTCGTGGATGTAGTCGGGGCCGAACGCGCGCGTCTGCCCCGTGCCGACCTGCCGCGTGCCGCCCAGGTCGTCCTCCTCCAGCTCCCCCAGCGCGACGGCGAACGCGCCGCGCGAGCCGCCGTGGTCGTGCAGGCCGGTGGACTGGCCGGGCAGCCAGCTGATCAGCCAGACCTCGTGGTCCTCGTCCTGGTGCAGCCGCTCGTACCAGCGCCCGTCGGGGTTGAGCCGCACGCGCCACAGCCAGTCGCTCGGGTCGGCGGCCAGCGCGCTCGCCATCTCGGCCAGCCTGTTCGCGGTCGCGGGCGTGGTGGTGGGCGCGGTCGTGCTCGCGGTCATGGTGTTTCGGTCCCTTTCCTCGTCGCTTCGGCTCGGCTCAACGCTCGGCGCGGCGACACAGGTCGCTGGCCTGCCGCCGGAAGTCGACGTGCAGGCGCGACCAGAGGGAAGTTCCGGGACGCATGGCGACCAGCATACCGGTTTCCGGACCATGCCAGTCGGAATTGTGGGTTGACCTTAGCGGCACCCCGCCTCGCGGGCGGGGTGCGGCGGTCACGCGCCGTCGGGGGCGGGAGACGAGTCCAACAGGGCGCGCAGCACGTAGGGCATGACGCCGCCGTGCAGGTAGTGCTGGACCTCGCGGGGGTATCGAGCCGCATCGGCGAGGTCGCCGCCCGGCGGCCGGCCCGGGCGGCAGTGATCGGCTCGCTGGACTCGGCCGTCGCCGACTCGGTGCCGGCACCAGCGCCCCCGACACCACGTAGAGGGTGATGGCCGCGATGCTGACCCACTTGAGCCGGCCGAGGTCGAGCTTGCGCAGCCGGGTGGCCTTGCCCCGCACCGAGACGAACTGCTGCGCGTCCCGCAGCAGCTTGACCTGCAAGACCACCAGCAGCGCCGCGACCATTTGCTTCGTTATAACCTATTACCTCAACCCCCGGGCAAGATCTTTTGGTCGGCCCCCTTCCCCCGTTCCGTCCGGACCAGGATGTTTGCGCCCTACAGGCGGGATGCCCCGGCCCGGCAAGTGGGTCGGTCCAGGCGACAGCGGTGGTGTAGGCTATAAGCGTGACCGACGCGATGGGGGGCCCATGAGCCAGCCGACGGAGCCCATGACCAAGGCCGAGTTCGCCTACGTGCAGGTCCGGGAGCGGATCCTGTCGGGCGAGCTCCCCCCGGGGTCGGTCATCCCCCAGGCGAAACTCGCGCGTGACATCGGCATCAGCACCACCCCGTTGCGCGAGGCGCTGCGCCGCCTCAAGAGCGACGGCCTGGTCGATCTGGACGCCCACCGGGACGCCCGGGTGACGCCGCTGACCGCGGAGGAGGCCCGGGACCTGCTGGAGATCCGGCGTTCACTCGACCCGCTGGCGGCCGCGCTGGCCGCCGAACGCCGCACCAAGGACGACATCCGCGCCCTGCGCGAGTCCGCCCACGGCCTGCGCCCCCTGCCCGGCGAGCCGACGGTCGAGCAGCTGGTCGCGCACCGCCGGTTCCACGCCGCGATCTACCGCGCCTCCCACAACGACCTGCTCATCAGCACCCTTGACGGGCTGTGGGACAAGGCCGACCGGTACCGGCGGCTCGCCCTGGAGGTCGAACGCAGCCAGGCCGAACGCGACAAGAAGGCGGCCGAGCACCAGGCGCTGCTGGACTGCGTCATCGGCGGCGACGCCGAGGGCGCCGCCGCGGTGATGCGCGAGCACATCGACACCAGCCTGGGCGTCCAGGCGGCCCGCCGGCTCCGCACGGCCTCCGCCGCGGACGGGGAGACCCGACCGGCCGCCGCCCTGCTGCAGGACGCCTGAGACCGGGCACGCCTCCCCGGCTCAGCGGGGGAGACTGCGACGACATCCACGCGACACCCGCGAAGGGCGGATCGACCGCGTCACACCCCGGCTGTCGCGCGCGGCCGCACCGACCCGCCGCGCTCCCATGTGCGCAGGGGGCGCCTCACTCGGTGCCGGAGCCGACCTTCCACAGCCGCACCGTGTGATCGACATGGCCGGTGGCCAGGGTCCTGCCGTCCGGGCTGAAGGCGACCGCGTCGACCGTCATCACACGGACCTTGTAGGTGGTGGGCCGGTTGGTGGCCAGATCCCACACCCACGTCGTGCCGTCGGCGTCACCCGCGGCCAGGTACTTGCCGTCCGAGCTGTAGGTGAGCGACTTGATCCAGTTGGCGGCGTTGTCGAAGGTGCCGATCATGCGCTTGCCCGCCACACTCCACAGGCGCACCTTGTTGTCGCCTCCGCCGGACGCCAGGGTCTTGCCGTCCGGGCTGAACGCCACCGCGAAGACGCCGTCGTCGTGGGTGCCGAGCTCCGCGATGTTCCGCGCGGTCGCCACGTCCCACAGCGTCACCGGGTTCTCGTTGCTGCCGATCGCCAGGATCTTGCCGTCGGGGCTGAACGCGACCGACTCGGCGTTGTAGGCCAGGCCCTCCAGCTCGGCGCGCACCCGCCGGGTGGACATGTCCCACAGCTTCATGGAGGGGCTGCCGCTGTCGGCGGCGGCCAGGATCCTGCCGTCCGGGCTGAACGCCAGGGAGGAGATGCGGATGCTCCTGTCCTTGAGGACGGCGCCGGCCTGCCTGGTCCTGGTGTCCCACAGCTGGACCCCGTCGCCCTCCCCGGCGGCGGCCAGGATCCTGCCGTCGGGGCTGTAGGCCACCGAGTAGACCGCTTCCCCGTAGTCGTCCAGAACGGCGACGGCGCGTTCGCCGGAGACGTCCCACAGCCGCACCGTGCCGTCCATGGCGCCCGAGGCGAGGGTCTTGCCGTCCGGGCTGAACGCCACCGCATGCACGTCGTCGGTGTGGCCCTTGAGGACGGTGCTCTCGGACTCGCCGGAGGTGAGCAGGCGGTCCGCCGCCCAGACGCCCCCACCCACGGCCGCGCCGGCCACGACGACGAACCCGCCGAGCAGGACGGCGCGGCGCCCCGTCTTGCGGCGCGGCGGCGGGCCGCCCTGCGGCATCCCGGCCACCGGCGGAGGCATCGGCCCGACGCCCGCGCCCGGCTGGGCGTGCGGGACGGCCGGGGCGGCCGGCGGCACGTTCGGGGCGGGGGCGGCGCCCACCGGCCACGGCTGCGGGGTCTGGACGCCGGGGGCGGGGTGGACGGGCTGCGGCACGCCCGGGTAGGGGGCGGCGGGAGCCGGATTCGCCGGCGGGGGCGTCGGGACCGGGTTCGGGGCCGGCGTCGGCGACCAGGACGGCGGCTGCTCCATGGGCGGCACGGGGCCGGCGGAGGCCAGGGCCCGCAGCCGCGCCGCCACCTCCTCGGCCGAAGCGGGCCGGTCGGCGGGGTTCTTGGCGAGCAGCCACAGGACGAGCCGGTCCAGCTCCGCGGGGATGTCGGGTCGGCGCCGGGACGGCGGCACCGGCTCGGCGGTCAGGTGCTGCCGCATCAGCGCGGGCACCGTCTCGCCGTCGAACGGCGCGTCGCCGGTCAGCAGCGCATACAGGGTGCAGCCGAAGGCGTACAGATCGGTGCGGGCGTCGGCGGGCCGACCCTCGTACTGCTCGGGCGCCATGTAGGCGGGCGTGCCCAGCATCCCGCCGGTGGCGGTGAGCCGGCCGGTGGCGTCGACGGACCGGGAGATCCCGAAGTCGCAGATCTTCACGCCGCCCTCGGCGAGCTCCATGAGGTTGGCGGGCTTGATGTCGCGGTGCACCACGCCCCTGCGGTGCGCGTAGGCCAGCGCGTCCGCCACCGCGGCCCCCGTCTCCACGACCCGGTCGACGGGCAGGCCGCGGGGGTTGCGGGCCAGGATCTCGGTGTAGTCGGTGCCGTCCAGCAGCTCCATCACGAAGAACGGGTGACCGTCGTGCTCCCCGATGTCGTGGACCACGGTGATCCCCGGGTGCTGCAGCTGCGCGGCGTTCTCGGCCTCCCGCCGCAGCCGAGCGACCACGGTGGACGAGCCGTACATGCTCCCCAGGACGATCTTGACTGCGACCCGCCGCCGCAATTGCGTGTCCTCGGCGGCCCACACCTCTCCCATGCCGCCTTGGCCGAGCCGCTTGGTGAGCCGGTATCTACCGGCGAGCACCTCTCCGGTTTCCACGCCCCTGTCCCTTCCTCGGCAACCGCCACCGTCGCCGGGCGGCATAAATCACACCACCGGCCGCTGACGTTCTGCAAACACATCGCGGACCCATATTGACTACGGACCGGACGGCTCCGGATCGCCTGTGCCGCGGCCCCTCGAACGGCCGTTGGGAAAGGCACCGACGTGCTCGGCCGCCGAACTGCTGCGACCGATACGTCACTGATCGTTAACAAACGCTTCCACTCAGCGGAAGAGGATCCGCGGCAACGCGCTGACCCGCCGAGACCATGGACGCCACCCCGTTTCGTGAGGCAGTTCACAGGAGGTCGCTTATGGCGTCCCACCCCGCTCGTGCCTGGGCGCTGCCGCTCTGCTGGGCGGCCGTGCTCCTGGACGGCTTCGACCTGGTGGTGCTCGGCACGGTCATCCCCGTCCTACTGCGCGAGCACGTCTGGGACATGACCCCGGGCACCGCGTCGGCGGTGTCCACGGCCGGCCTGGTCGGCATGACCATCGGCGCGCTGGCGATCGGCGCGATCACCGACATCGTCGGCCGCCGCAAGGCACTGATCATCGCGGTGACCGCCTTCTCGGTGTTCACCGTCCTGTGCGCGGTCGCGCCGTCGGCCGCGGTGTTCGGACTGCTGCGCTTCCTGGCCGGTCTCGGGCTGGGCGGCTGCCTGCCCACCGCGATCACCCTGGTCGGTGAGCACGCCCGGCAGGAACGCAGCAGCAGCGCCACCACGACGATCATGACCGGCTACCACGTCGGTGCCGTCCTCACCGCCCTGCTGGGCATGGCGGTCATCCCGTCGCTGGGCTGGCGCGCCATGTTCGTGATCGGCGCCCTGCCCGCGCTGGTGCTGGTGCCGCTCATGGTGCGGTACCTGCCCGAGTCCACCTCGTTCCTGGCCGCCCGCGCGTCCGGTGCAGCGAAGCCGGCCGCCACCGCCACGGTGGGCACCCTGTTCCGGGGCGGCCTGCTGCGCACGACGCTGGCGTTCTGGGTGGCCTCTTTCATGGGGCTGCTGCTGGTGTACGGCCTGAACACCTGGCTGCCGGAGATCATGCGGCAGGCCGGCTACCCGCTCGGCGCCGCGCTGAGCCTGCTGCTCACCCTGAACCTCGGCGCCATCGCCGGCCTGTTCCTCGCCGGATACGTGGCCGACCGCAGGGGCGTGCGCCCGGCGACGATCGGCTGGTTCGGCGCCGCGGCGGTGTTCCTGGCGCTGCTCAGCATCAAGCTGCCGAGCGTCGGCCTGTACGCGGCGGTCTTCCTCGCGGGCTGCTTCGTGTTCAGCGCACAGGTCCTCGTCTACGCCGCCGTCAGCCGCGCCTACCCGGTGGCGAGCCGCGCGACCGGCCTCGGCGCCGTGGCCGGAGTCGGACGCATCGGCGCGATCTGCGGCCCGCTGCTCGGCGGCTCCCTGCTGTCGGCCGGACTCGCTTATCCCTGGGGCTTCTACGCGTTCGCCCTGATCGGCGCCCTGGGTGCGGCCGCGATGACCTTCACGTCAATCCGCCACGAGCCCGCACCCGCCGAACGAACCCCAGCAGCCGTCCACTCCTAACCCCGCGCCCCGGGCCGTCCCCCACCCCGACGGCCCGGGGCCCACTCACACCCCCGACCGGCCCCTCAGGGATCACCCCCGGAAGAGATCCAGAACAAGCCGAAGGAAACAGCCCCCGCACAGGGGCCCCGCGACCACACATCGCCCCCAGACACACAACAGGCCCTGTGCGGAGGCAAGCGCAGCTCACCAAGCACAGGGCCCGACGCAAGTCTCCAGGAGGTCCCCCCGGAGAACCCGGAACAAGTCGAACGAAGCGGCCCCGCAAGGCGGCGACCACACATCCCCAGACACGCAAGCGAGCCCCGCGCGCAGGCGAGCGCAGCTCACCAAGCAGGGTCCAACGGGGGCCTAGGAGGTCACCCTGCGAAACGAGCCGAGGGAAGCAGCCCCCGTCAGGGACCGCAACCACGCGTCCCCCACAAAGCACAACAGATGGCGAGCGCAGTGCGCCGAGCACAGAGCCCAACAGGGGTCGTAGGGAGAACCCCCCTCCGGCACACGGAACAAGTCGAACGAACCGCCCCCCGCAAAAGGCCCCGAGACCACACGTCGCCCCCCAGACACACAACAGGCCCTGGGCGGAGCCGAGCACGGCCCACAAAGCACAGACCCCAACTGGGATGCCGGAGGTCACACCCCCAGGAGACCCCGAAACGCGGTAGCGGAAGCACCCCGCAAGAAGCCGCAACCGCACAGCCCACGAGGCACAGCGCGCCCTACACGCGGACAAACACAGCCCACCGCCCCCCAGCGCACAAGCCTCAGGGACACCCCCGAAGACTCCAGAACGAGTTGAACGAAGCGGTCCCGCAAGGCTCGCGTCACACATCGCCCCCAGACACGCAACAGGCCCTGTGCGGAGGCGAGCGCGGCTCGCCGAGCACAGGGCCCAACGGGGGTCCAGGGGGTCGCCCCCCTGGGACAGATTCGGAACGAGTCGCGGGAAGCGGCCCCGCAGGGGCCGCGACCACACGTCGCCCACGAAGTGGAGGTGGCGGGAATCGAACCCGCGTCCTTCATACGGCACCGTTGGGTACCGTTGGGCACCGTTGCCTAAGACGCTCTGACCAGCGCCTTAGACGGTTCTGGACGTTGACTTACGTTGATCAGAGTTGACCGTCTTCCGTCATTTTGCGGGCGTAAAGTGGGCGCGCCCGCCCCAGCCTGGACGGCCGCCGTCAACCCATGAAGGCGGCCCCGGACGCGGTGACTCCACCACCGGCCGGGGCCTGATCAGCGAACGGAGCGCTGACTATGTCCGATCGTCTCATCCGAGTGACCGCCGCGCTCGTCGTGGTCACGGTCGCCGCGATCGCGGCTGTGATCTCCTACCGGCACGCCTACACGTTGGCCGTCCAGCACGGCGAGACCGGCACGACGGCCGCGCTCGTCCCCGTGACCGCCGACGGGCTTCTCCTCGTCGCCGGCCTGGTGATGCTCGACTCGGCCCGGCGGGACGCACCGCCCCCGGGCCTGGCGCGGCTGGCGCTCGCGCTCGGCATCGTGGCGACCATCGCGGCGAACCTCGCCCACGGCGTCGCTCACGGCGTCGTGGGCGCCCTGGTGGCCGCGTGGCCCGCCGTGACCCTGATCCTGACCGTCGAGCTGCTCATGGGGCTCATCAGGGCCCGGCAGGGCGTCCGGCCCGCCGAGGCGATGGCGATGCCGGCAGAGGCGGAGGCGGTCGAGCCCGAGCCGTGGCCCGACGGCCCGGTCGGCATGGAGTGGTGGGACGTGCTCCCGGCCCTCGCGACCACCCGTGAGGCCGACCCCGCACCGGTCGCGACCGCGGTCGCGGGACCGGATGATCTCGCCGAGCTGATCGCGACCGCCCGGGCCCGCTTCGCCGAGGTGCTCGCGACCGGTGGTCTCCCGTCGGTCCGGGCGCTGCGCCGGGAGCTGCGCATCGGCCACCCGCGCGCCGTTCGCGTCCGTGCCGCCCTGGAGGCCGAGAGCGCCCGTGAGAGCGCTCGTGAGAGCGCTCGTGAGCCGGTCGCGACCGCTCGCGAGAGCACCCCCGAGGGGGGCGTGTCCGGTCGCGAGAGCGGCGAGAGCAGCGCCGCGTGACGCATAAGGCCCGGGCGCGTGGGGCCTGGAATCCGTGGCCCCCCCATTAGGAGATGTAGAATCAACATGACCTATGGAGTCCGGCCCGTGCGCGCGGGGACGGAAATTCCGATGGATTCCATCGCCTTTTCGTGCGCCCCGTGCGCACGTGGGCAGGGGGGAAACTCCCGCAGATCTGCGGGAACACTTATGGACTCTCCGCATTGAACGGCTTCACGCCGTTACCGTGCGGCCCGTGCGCACGTGGGCAGGGGAGGGCGTCCATGGGCGTGGACACCCCTGGTGGCCGTCCGCCCCGGCGTGTGGGGCGGCGGTCTACTCGTCGCCGGCCTAGTCGCCGTCCTCGGCCCGGTCGTCGTCCGGCTGGGCCTTCACGAACATCCCCCGCCCCGGTGACGACTCGATCAGACCCTCGTCCTTCAGCACGGCCAGCGACTTGCGGATGGTCTTCTGGTTCAGCCCGAACTCGCGCTCCATGTCCATGAGCGACGGCAGGCGCTTACCCGGGGCGATCTCGCCCTTGGCGATGCGCTCCCTCAGGATGTCGGCGAGCTGCAGGTACGGCGCCCTGACGTCGTCATGGTTGATCGACATGGCCCGGAACGTACGTGGCCACGGGTGGCCAAACCAAGGTAGGGCATACCCTGGCCCACCATGGTGAACCTGTGTAGCATCCCGTGCACGTCCCGCTACGGCGGGGCGGTGCGCGCGGGCTGCCCGTCCTCTGGCAGGTCCTAGGCATCTCCATGGCGGGGGCCCGCGCGCCGCCGGCACCGATGGGAGGACGACATGGCGGACGGGCTGCCTGAGCTACCGGAGTGGGACGTGTCCTGCGACGACGACGGCCGGTGGTTGGCCCGGCGACGCGGCGGCCTGTCCCGCTATCAGCTCGAGTACGGGTGCCGCCTGCTCGTCGGCGCCAGCAGCTTCGGGGAGCTGGAGCTCGCGGTCACCGCCGAGCGCATCAAGGCGACGATCGTCGCCGCGGCCGAGGAGCTGGCCCGCGGCATGGCAGAGGCCGATCTCAAACGCCGCGCCGACCAGGACGGCGCGGCCACGTAGACCCCGCGGCCCTGGGGGTTGGGGGCATACTCCCCGGGGCCGCGGTTCCAGACGGCCGCGCCCCCGTGTGTGTGTAGGGGTACCTCCCGGGGGCGCGGCCGCACGAAATTGGTGCAGATCTGCACTAATTGATTCACCCGAGAGTGATCGGCCAGATGCGCTCCGTCTACTCGGACTAAGGCAGATCTGCCACCATGCCCGGGGGTAGGCGGTCGGCCCACCACCGCCACTCGGCGATGAACGCGTCCGGCCAGTCCGAGTGCGACGACGCGACCAGCGCGGCGTACTTCTCGCCTTCCCAGCCCGCCATGCCGTAGTCGAGCGCGCCGTCTCCCCGCCAGCGCCACCAGACCGACCACAGCAGCGCGCACTCCTCGCACAACAGGCCGCGATCCTGTCGGCACTCGTCCAGGGTGGCCAGCACCCGCCGAACCTCGGACACCGCGACGACGAGCGCGTCCACCGTCTCCCAAGTCATCACCCGGACACCGTTCCCGCCGCTGCCGACGCGCACCGTCCCGGCGTACCGGACCGGCACCGCATCGAGCGCCTCGAGTGCGGCGAGCAGCGCGGGCGCCCGGTCCTCGTGCCGACCGCCGCGCTGCCGACGCTCAAGACGCACGGCCCCACCTCGCCCGCGCGGCCCGCTGAGCCCGCCGAGACCGCGGCGACAGCCCGGCCGGAGTGTCCCCACCCACCAAGCCGGTCGGCAGGCCACTCGCAGCGACCACACGGCCGAGGATGGCGCGCTGCTGCCGCTCCTCCTGCACCAGCCTGAGCCACCGCGCGTCGTCGCCGGCCTCCTCGGCGGCGGCCATGCGGTCGCGCAACGCGGCCATGCGGTCGACGGCGCGGCAGACCTCGGCCACCAGCTCAACCTCCCACGGGTCGAGCTGTAGCGGCCCGTCCGGCATGTCGGCCAGCGCCTCGCCGATCCTGCGCCAGAGCGCCCTACCGGCCGCGCCGAGATCGGACGGCGGCCGCGAAGTCGCCATCGCAACGGTCTCCCTTCGTGAGCCAAGCATCGCGCCCTGTCAGAGGCGCTATGCCGAAACGATTTCGAAAACGGCCCCGGGGGAGGGGGTGCCCAGGGTGGTCACCCCCCACCCCATCAGGAGCTGCCGGTCAGCGCGAGCTTGAAGACCCGGTCGGCGTCGACCAGGGCGGCACCCGCGAATGTCGAAATGGCGACGACGTCGGAGAGCACGGACGGGTCGAAGTCGCGCACGGTGCGAAGTGCGATGCCCTGACTGACCGACGCGGCGGCGCTGGCGGCGCCGTCCGGGATGGCGGGTGCGCGGTTGCCCCATACGATCCCGGATCGGTGGTAGGCGACGGCCGTCCCGGCGGTGAGGGCGTTGGACTCGACGACGTTGAAGCCCCTGTAGCGGCCGATGGTGGCGTCGCGCAGGGCGCCCGGGCTTCCGGCCGCCGAGACGTCGCTCAGGTTGTCCAGGCGCAGCAGCACCGTAGCGAACTGCGGGGACACGGCGAGGTATCGGTCGCCGGTGGGGACGTTGGCGCTGCCGAGCGCCTCACGCGCGGCGAGGACGGCGTCTTCCACGGTCGACGCGGTGACGGTCGCGTCGTCGGTGGGCAGGGCGTTCATCACCCCGGCGACCTGGTCCTCAGCGCCGGCGGCGACGGCGGCCGCCATGGGCTGGAGCACCTGCGCGCCGAAGTCGACAAGCTCCAAGGTGAGCTGCTCGTCGGAGACGCGTGTGGCGTCGTACAGGTGCTCGACGGTCACGCTGACCGCCGTCTCGTCGAGCGGCGTGTAGGTGATGGTGGCGCCGGGGGTTGCCTGCGTCTTGGCGGTGCGAGGCTGCCGGACCCTGACGGTGATGGTGTCGCCGTTGTCGCCCGCGAACTCGGTGCCGGGGATCGCGGCGACGGTGCCGGGCAGGACGACACTCCGGGCGAGCAGCTCGACGGCGAGACTGGAGATGGACGATGCGGTGAGCAGAGCCATGGCCGGATTCCTTGACGGTTGTGGTGAACGGTTCGTGGTTTCCGTCCGGTCCGTCGCGGAATCCGGCCGGGGCGCGTCGCGCGCTGTTCAGCGCCTCATGATCTGGTCGGCGATGTCGGCGGCGCTGGGGGCGTTGGTGCCGTAGGGGTCGGCGCCGCCTCTGAGCGCCTCGGTGGGGCGCCGTTTCGGCGGCCCGGAGGGTGCGGGGCGGAACGCCTCGGTGAGGGCGTCGGCGGCGGCCTCCAGCTCTTCCCGGGTCTCACCGGTCAGGAACCGGGCCTGTGCCTCGGTCAGGCCCTTGGCCGCGGCGACTTCGCGTCGCAGGGCGGCGGCCTGCATCTCGGCCATCTTGGCGCGCACTTCGGCGAGTTCCTTCTCGGCGGCCTTGCGAGCCTCGCGCTCACGCTGCAGGGCCTTGATGCCGTTCTCGCCGAGCGGCGCGTCCTCCCGGTCGGCGCCGGTCTGGGTGCTGTTCTCCTGATCAGCCATCGCGGCCTCTCTCCTTTGATCGTAGCGGACAGTTGGTGACCACGGCGAACGACACGTCGCGTACGGCCAGCGGGGCGCCATCGGCGTCGGTCTCGGCGACCGTGAAGGCGAGCCGTTCGCCGTGCGCCTGGTCGACGGGCAGGCCGAGGTCCCGCAGGACGGCGAGCAGTGCCTCGTCGGGCTCGCAGGGGTCGGAGCGTGTGCCGAGGACGGTCACGGCGTCTCCGTGCCGTCGGTCTCGATGACCCGCTTGACGAGTTGCTCGTCGTCGCGGGCGGCGCACAGCGCGACGATGAACCGCAGGCAGTCGGTTTCGTCGGTCACCTTGATGCCGGTCATGATCAGTCCGTTTCGAATCCGTTTGCCGCGGTGAACCGCGGCGGCTGTGGAGTGGGCAGGAAGTCGTCGGGCCGGTCCCGGATGACCTTCTCGACGTAGGCCAGGGTGTTCGTTCGGCCCGGCCCGATCTGCCGGGCGACGGCGGCGGCGTGGTTCCGGTCGATGGTCCGGCCGCGGGTCTCTTTCAGAACGCTGATGATCTTGTCGATCACCTGAGAAGAGATCTGATCTTGATCTGAGAAGAGATCTGATCTGTGTCCCGCTGTGGGACTAGCGCTAGTCCCGCTCTGGGACTGGTCTGGTCCCGCTGTGGGACTAGCCTGGTCCCGCTCCGGGACTAGTCCCGCTGTGGGATTAGTGATGCGGTAGGTCGTGCGAGCGCGCTTGGACCGGGCGTCGTCGACGTCCGGACGCGCCCGGATCACCCATCCCTCGGCCTCAAGTCGGTTCAACTCCCGGGCCACCGTCGACCGGCCCAGCCCCGTAGCGCGGGCGAGGCCGGTCAAACTCGGCGAGTACTTGCCAGTGTCGAGCGTCCGGGCGTCCGCATGGACGAGCAGCACCAACAGCAGGAGCCTGGACATCGGAGGAAGGTCCGACGCCAGCACCGCGCGCTCGACGTCCCACCGGCTCGTCATGCGTTCCCGGTCTCCTGTTCACGGCGCAGCGCTTCGGCACACAGCTCGACCAGGGCGGCGCGGCGCGGCGAGTCATTGGGCAGCTCGCGAAACGACTTGTCGCCGCTCTGAACGGCACCCCAGGTGCTGGGCGGGACGTAGCCGTTCCACTGTTCGGGACGGGCGTAGCAGAGGGGCGGGGCGGTGAGCCGGTCGGCGAGATCGGCGTAGGCGAGGACGCGCCTGCGGCGCTGTGCCGCATGCTCGTGTGCCTTCACCCGCGCCGACTCCCACGTCGCGCGCATGTTGCGGCGCCCGCGGCGTACCATGGGCACGACGACGCGCCCACCCGACCGCTCGTCTTGTGCGCCCCCGGTCCGCACGCCGGGGGCGTTCTGCTTGTCAGGGGTCATCGGGCGGCCCCCTTGCCGTCGTCGACCTGTTCCCGAAGCTCCTGGTCGAATCTCTCGACCTCGGCCACGTCGTAGAGCACCTTCCCGCGCACCTTGATGCCGCGCGGCCCGTACCCGATGTGCCGCCAGTAGCGGATCGTGCTCTCGGGGCGCCTGTAGTGGTCTGCTACCTCGGCTGTGGTCATGTACTTCCGGAGCATGTGGGACCTCCGTTGATGGGGGTGTCGGTCCGTTGGCCCGAGTAGTACCACCGTTGACGGGGGTAGCGCAAGCGGGCTACCGTCGCCACCGTGGATGAGCGTTGGACAGTGACGAGCGACGTTGACCAGGGCGCCGGGTACATCTCGTTCGGCCCTCTGGGAGACAAGCTCCCCTCGGCCTTCACAGCGACCGTCGACTACGCGGAACGACCGGTCACCATGACCGTGCACGTCACCTTTGATGGGAGACGGGCGCGCGTCGACAAGCTGATCATCGAAAGCAAGAACGGTCGCGAGGTCACGCCACGCGATGTCGCGGGCCTCCAGCTCGGCGAAGTGGTCCGGGACGCTACCCGGGCACGGATCACGCCCGGCGCGGGGCTGGCCGTCGACCGGCGGCCCGACCGCCGGCCAACGCCTGACGAGCTGCAGCTCGTGGCAGGCGTCTATTGGGCTCACTACGTGATGTGGGGCGATCCGCGCCGCGCTGTGATGGCCATTTGGGACATTCCGCGCGCGACCGCGAACCGCTGGCTACGGCGGTGCCGTGAGCTGTACGACATGCCCGAGGTGGACTGATGGGGCGCCCTCCTCTGCCCGTGGGCACGGCTGGAAAGATCCGCTTTCAGAAGCTGGGGCCGCGTCGCATTCGAGCTCGAGTGAACTACCGAGATCACGACGGCGAGGTGCGGGAGATCACCCGATACGGCCCCACTCGAGCGGCGGCCGAACGCAGGTTGAAGGAGGCGATCCGCGACCGGAGCGGGCCGCCGACCGGCGGCGAGATCACGGCGGACACGAGATTGCGCGACGCGGCGCGACTGTGGTTGGCCGAGGTGGAGGAGTCGGACACCCTGACTCCCCAGACTCGGGAGATCTACGAGCGTGCGCTCGCGCGCATCTTGAAGGCGCTCGGTGGCCTGCTGCTGCGGGAGATCGGCGTACCGGAGGTGGACCGGTTCATCAAGGCCGTGCGCAAGAACCACGGCCCGTCTGCGGCGAAGACGGTTAAGAGCGTGCTGTCGCTGCTGCTTGGGATGGCGGTCCGGCACGGCGCCATGCCGACAAACCCGGTGCGTGACGCGGCGAAGATTTCGACGGGACGTCGCTCCCGGCCGCAGGCGCTGACGCGCGCGGATGAGGCCGCGATGCTGGCGAAGGTCGCGGCGGATGAGCGCGCGCAAGAGCTGGACGTCGCGGACCTGGTGGCCTTCCTGGACGGAACGGGCATGCGGATCGGTGAGGCGCTCGCCGTGCGCGCCGAGGTGGTCGACCTAGATGCCGGGGTCGTGGAGGTGTGCGCGACGGTCGCGCGCTTGAAGGGGAAGGGCACGGTGCTGCAGCTCCATCCCAAGACGGCGGCCGGGTGGCGGGTGATCGCCTTGCCCGATCATGTCGTCGAGCTGTGCCGCCGCCGGATGGCGATGTCGTGGCCGCACGGCGACCGGGAGATCACCGTCATCACGGCGGGCGGTGAGGAGGTCCGGCGCCCGGCCGGGGACGTCGGCCTGTTGTTCCCTGGTCTGTTCGGTGGTGTGCGGAACCCGAGCAACGCGAACCGGGACATCAAGGCGGTGCTGACGGGCATCGACGGCGAGCGGTTCGGGTGGGTCACGTCGCACACGTTCCGGCGGACGGTCGCAACCCGGCTCGACGAGGCCGGCCTGAGCGCCCGGGCGATCGCCGATCACCTCGGCCACGCCAAGCCGAGCATGACTCAGGACGTGTACATGGGGCGCAACGTGGCGGCCGCGCAGGCGGCCGAGATCCTCGGCAACCGGGAGGCGTAATGTGGGCTTAAAGTGGGCGCACAGCAAAGAAGCCGCCGATCAGAACGCGTCTGACCAGCGGCTTCCATGGCAGTGGAGGTGGCGGGAATCGAACCCGCGTCCTTCGGTGATGAGGCAGGGCTTCTCCGGGCGCAGCCTGCTAGGCGCTTTTCTCAGCCCCGGCGCTCTCGCAGGCGAGTCGCCGACGGGCTCAGTCGCTGTTGGGTGTCCCTACACACCCCGCGACCGGGTGCGCAGGTTGAGTCTCCTCATGATGCCGGATCCCGGGTCGGAGACGCTCCCGGGCCGACAGAGTTCGGCCTCGCTCAGGCGGCGAGGGCGAACTCGGACTGCTTCTGGTTGGCAGTTATTGGTTTGCGGTCACTGGGATTTACGAGGTCACGACCGCAACCCTCGGCCCGCTTCCCCTGCTTCGACCGACCGAAGTCGAAACCGGTCACCCCCATGTTCAGTTGTCAACCGGGACGGCGGACGCCCCGTCGACTGACGGTACAAGGATAACGCGCCTCGTGCCAAGGGAATTCCCCGCAGACAGGGTGATGCCCCGGTGGGCGACGTATCGCGCCCACCGGGGCTGACCGGCAGGGTCGGGCCGGTCCGGACGGCAGAGCCTCCCCCGAGACGAGGCTCTGGTCTCATCACGGCGACTGAGTCCGCAACCCCCCAAGCGGTGTCTCAGTCACCTGTTAAGACGACCAGAAGCCCGCGGATGGTTGCGACTCCCGGGTAAAGAGCTAACAAAGCCGCAACGGGCGTCCAAGAGGCCGTAACGGCGGCGGTCAGCGGGCCGCCCCGGTGGACGACGTCGCCGGGATGCCGCCCCGGAAGAACGTCGAGGCCAGCTGGGCCGCGTTGTAGCGGCCCTCCACCGCGATGGCCACGGCCGTGTCGGCGCGGGAGCCCACGAACCACGACACGACCTTCTCCTTGCCGTTCTCGGTGTAGGTGGCCGTCGCGTACACGCCCGACACCTTGCCGCCGCTGGACACGTCGGCGTCCCGCGCGGTGCCCTGGTACACCGACCGGCGGACCAGGTCCTTCAGGTCGGACGTGGCCACCGACGGCAGCGCCTGGGCCGGGTACCGCGACGAGGGGTCCTGCGGGGAACGCAGCAGGTACGGGGGCCGCCAACTGCCCGTCTCCACGGCGCCCGCGACCAAGGCCATGGCCAGGGGGCTGACGCGCACCCCGCCCTGCCCGATCGCGACGGCGGCCTTCTCGGCGTCGTTGCGGGGCGTCGGCACCGTCCCGGTGAACGCGAGCACGGTCAGGCCCCAGTCCTTGCCCAGACCGAACCGCTTGGCCTCGGCCATCAGCGTCGCGGTGTCCAGCCGGGTGCTGAGCTGGGCGATGGTGGTGGCGCAGGAGTAGGCGAAGTTGAGCTGCAGGCTCCGCTTGCCGCCGGCCCGGCCGCCGGGGTTGCTGAACGTCTGGCCGCCCACGGTGGCGGTCGCCGGGCACTCGGTCTGGGTGTTCTTGGTCAGGCCGCGCTGCAGCAGCGCCTCCGCCGAGACGATCCCGAACGTCAGCCCGGGCGGGTACTGGCCCTCCATGGCCAGGTTGCGGCCGCCGGCCAGCTTGTTGTTGGCCACCGCCAGCACCTCGCCCGTGCTGGGGCGCAGGGCCACCATGGACGCCGCCGCGGGCACCCTGGCCAGCGTCTGGTCCGCGCTCCTCTGATACCTGGAGTCCAAGGTGGTGCGGACGGGCTGCGGCTCCTGCCCGACCCACGAACGCAGCTCCTGGACGTTGCGGCCGGACGGATCCTGCGCGACCACCCGGACCGTCGGGGTGCCGGCCAGCCACCGCTGCAGCAGCAGCTGTATGCCGCTCACGCCGATCGTGTCGCCCGGCTGGTAAGGGGCGCCCACCTGCTGCAGCCGGTCGGCGGTGGCGGGGCCGAGCTCGCCGACCAGCTCGGGCGCGGCGCTGGACTGGATCGGCGCCCAGATGGTCTGGACGCTCAGCCCGGAGTTCTGCGGCATCCGCTGGGCGATCGCCACCCCCAGCGGGTGCCGCAGCGTCAGCAGCGGCAGGAACCGCTCCGGCGGCGCCGAGTTGACCCGGCCGACCAGCCGCTCGGTGTCCAGCTTCCGGCCGCCGTCGATCTTGGTGACCTTGGTGAGCTGCTCCAGCGTCTTCTCCGGGTCGCGCAGCTGCCCGGGGTAGACGCCGACGATGTCGGTCCTGACGTTGCGCAGCATGCGCTTGTCGTCGGAGTCGTAGATCGGCGCGCGCGGCGACACCTCGGTCAGCACGGCCAGCCGCATGCCCTCCCGCAGCCGCGGATGGATGATGGACGGGTCCCAGATGACCTTCCAGTCGCCGTCCACCCGGCGCAGCCGCATCCGGCTCTCGTAGGTCCACGGCTGGCCGTTCTCGCCCAGGTCGATCTTCACGGCGAACCGGGCGACCGCGTTGTCGCCGTTCTTGGTGATGGCCTTGGCGGGCGTGCCGCCCGACTGCGTGGGCAGGCCGAGCCCGAGCCGCAGGGACGCCGCGTCCAGCTGGCGGCGCAGCTGGCCGAGCTGGGTGGCCACCGCATTCTTGTCGGCGCCGGTGGTCAGGCGCGCCGCGGCCTTGTAGTTGCCGACCTCCCAGGCGATCAAAAAGTCCCGCACGGTCGGCATCGCGGACGGCTCGGCGAAGCAGCCCGACGTCACGGACGCGACCAGCAGGCCGCATCCCGCCACCGACACCACCCGGCGCGGCGTGGACGAGCCGGGACGCCGCCGCCGGCCCCAGCCTCCGCCACCGTGCCGTTCGAACCCGTCTGACGCGCTACTGCTCCGACCCGGGCTGCTCATCGACACCCTTCACCGTCTCCTGAACCGTGCCGCGACCGCCCGCCGCATCTCCCGGTCGGCTTCGCGCTTGGCGATGGCCTGCCGCTTGTCGTAGGTCTTCTTACCACGGGCCAGGCCGATCTCGACCTTGGCCCTGCCGTCCTTGAAGTACAGCGACAGCGGGATCAGCGTCCAGCCCGCCTCCTCCGCCTTGCCGGCGATCTTGTCGATCTCGCGCCGGTGCAGCAGCAGCTTGCGCGGGCGGCGGGGGGCGTGGTTGGTCCAGGTGCCCTGCAGGTACTCGGGGATGTGCACGTTCTCCAGCCACACCTCCCCGTTCTTGACGTGGGCGTAGCCGTCGGCGAGCGAGGCACGGCCGGCGCGCAGCGCCTTAACCTCCGTGCCCATCAGCACCAGGCCCGCCTCCCACGTGTCGTCGATGTGGTAGTCGTAGCGGGCGCGCTTGTTCTGCGCGATGAGCTTGCGCCCTGTCTCGCGTGACACGTGATCAGCCTCGGTCCTTGTCCAGCACGTCGCCCGAGCGCGGCTCGGGCATTGCGGCGAGCAGCCCGCGCAGCACCTCCTGGGCGCGCCGCTCCGCCTCCTTGGGGGGACGGTCCGCGGAGACCGCCACGTCCGGGTCGATCCCCACGCCGTCGAGGTTACGGCCGCTGGGCGTCCGGTAGCGACCGACCGTAAGTTCGATCGCAGATCCGTCGGCCAGCCGAATGGGTTCCTGCACCGACCCTTTCCCGTAAGTACGGGATCCTACGATCACCGCGCGGTCGCGGTCGCGCAGCGACCCCGCGACCACCTCGGCGGCGCTGGCGGTGCCGGCGTCGACCAGCACGACCAGCGGAATCTCGGCGTCGCCGGGGCGGGTGACGTCGCGCCGCTCGGTGATCATGCCGCGCTCGCCGCGCCGCTCGTAGGTGACCACCGGCCCGCCGGGCAGGAACGCCGAGGCCGTCTCCACCGCCTCGTCCAGCAGCCCGCCGGGGTTGCCGCGCAGGTCCAGCAGCACGCCGCCGCGGGGCCGGCCGGACGCGCCGGTCAGCGCGCCGCGCACCGCGCGGCCCACGCCGCGGGTGAACGCGCCGATGCGGATCATCCGGGCCCGGTCGGCCAGGTCGGCGACGGTGACGTCGCTTCCGGCGACGGGGCTGCGCACCAGGTGGAACCGCCGCTGCTCGCCGTCGCGGTCGACGCTCAGCTCGACGCCGGTGCCCTGCCGGCCGCGCAGCGCCGCGGCGACGCGGCCCGCGTCCCAGCCGGCGACGTCGGCGTCGCCCACCTTGGTGATCACGTCGCCGACCCGTACGCCCGCCCGCTCGGCCGCCGACCCGGGCTGGACGCTGGCCACCCGGACGCGCCGGTCGCCGGACCCGTCCGGCGCGGACGTGCTGCGCACGCCCCCGCCGCCTGTGCCCAGCCAGAGTCCGACACCGCTGTAACGGCCGTTCATGCGTCCCTGGAAGTCGTCGAACTCGCTGGCCGAGTAGTAGCGGGCCCACTTGTCGCCGAGGGTGCGCAGCATGCCGTCGATGGCCGCGCGGTCCAGCGCGCCGCGGTCGACCGGCTGCGCCGCCGCCCGGCCGATCCGCGTCGCCGCCTCCTCCAGCAGCGACGTCCCGGCCGATCCGCGCGCCCGCCGCTCGGCGGGGGGCCCGCCGCCGGTGATCATTCCGGCGGCATACGCGCACACCACCGCGACCACGACGGCCGACACGCGCAGCCCGCGACCGGTCAACCGGAACATGCGGTCAGTTTATGCATCGCGCCTCCGGCGGAAGGCTCCGACGGTCGGTGGGGCGGCGTGGCGGACGGCGGGACCGGCCGGGGCGCGGCCCCCGCCTGCACCGTCAGATCTTCAGGTAGCGGCGCAGAGTGAGGAACGAGGCGATCGCGCACAGCAGCACGCCGAAGCAGATCGACACGATGGTGACGGCCACCACCGTCCCCCAGCCGAGGTTGCTGGCGAACTGCATCTGGCTCGCCACCCGGTCGACCAGCATGAACTTGCTGAGCACCAGCAGCCCCGCGGCGAACAGCCCGCCGATCAGACCGGCGATCGCGCCCTCCAGGATGAACGGCATCTGGATGTAGGTGTTGGACGCGCCGACCAGCCGCATGATGCCGGTCTCCCGCCTGCGGTTGAACGCCGACAGCCGCACCGTGTTGCCCACCAGCAGCACCGCCGCGATCACCTGGATCAGCGCGATCACCAGCGCGGCCCACTGCAGGCCGCCGAGGATGCGGAAGAAGCGGTCCAGGATCTGCTTCTCGTTGATCACCTGGTCGACGCCGGGGCGGGCGAGCATGGCCTGCGCCACCGTCTGGTGCTTCTCCGGGTCCTTCAGCCGGACTCGGAACGAGTCGGGAATGTCACCCTCGCGGGTGCTCTGCACGAACCCCGGGGTGGTGGAGAAGCGCTCCTTGAACCGCTGCCAGGCCTGCGCCTTGCTCTCGTACTCGACCTTGGCGACCTCCGGCAGCTTCTCCAGGTCCGCCTTGATCTGCTGCTTCTGCTGCTCGGTGGCGTCCTGCTTGTTGCACTGCGGGTTGGAGCTGGTCTTGGCGCACAGGAAGATCGACACCTCGATCTTGTCGTACCAGTAGCTCTTGGACGACTCGACCTGCGCCCGCACCAAAAGGCCGGTACCGAAGAGCGCCATGGCGATGGCGACGGTGATGACCAGGGAGACCGTCATCGTGAGGTTCCGGCGGAGACCGATCCAGATCTCCTGGAGAACGAACTGTACGCGCATGCCTCGCTGTCCTTGATCGCCTGTGCCCCGCCGGGAGCGTGCGTCCGGTCAGGCTCTGTCAGTCTCTTCGGTCGGTCCGGGTGGGTCGGTGTCGTCGGTCGGAAGCGGGCCGCTTCCACGCGACGGAAGGTACGCCCGGGGCCCGCGCCAGGTTCACCCCGCGCCGACCCGTCAGTACGCCTGGCCGTACACGCCCCGCGACTGGTCGCGGACGACCCGGCCGTCCTCCAGCTCCACGACGCGCTTGCGGAAGGCGTCCACGATGGCGGCGTCATGGGTGGCCATGACGACGGTGGTGCCGGTGCGGTTGATACGGTCCAGCACCTTCATGATGCCGATCGAGGTGGCCGGGTCGATGTTCCCGGTCGGCTCGTCGGCCAGCAGGATCATCGGCCGGTTCACGAACGCCCGGGCGATGGCCACCCGCTGCTGCTCGCCGCCCGACAGCTCGTGCGGCATCCGGTGCGCCTTGCCCTCCAGGCCGACCAGGTCGACGACCTCGGGCACCACCTTCTGGATGAAGCGCCGCGGCTTGCCGATGACCTCCAGCGCGAACGCCACGTTCTCGAAGACGTTCTTGTTGGGCAGCAGCCGGAAGTCCTGGAACACGCAGCCGATGCGGCGGCGCAGGTGCGGCACCTTCCAGTTGCTGAGCCGGTTGAGGTCCTTGCCGGCCACGTGCACGTGCCCCTGGGTGGGACGCTCCTCCTTGAGGATGAGGCGCAGGAAGGTCGACTTGCCGGAACCCGAGGGACCCACCAGGAAGAGGAACTCCCCCTTCTCGATGGCGACGTTCACATGCTGCAGTGCGGGCCTGTTCTGGCTCTTGTAGACCTTGGTGACGTTATCGAAGTGGATCACGGCGGTTCAGCACCATTCCTGCGAGGGACCCGCGCGGTCACGAACGGGAGGAATCGCGTCTTCCATCTTGTCGCCGCACGAAGCGGACTGTAGTTTGTCGGTAGCGGTTCGTGAGCGGAGGCATCCGGCCCCCGCGGCCCACCGACCCGGCGGGGCCATGGAGCCGCAGCGTGCACTCCGCGCCCTCGGGTCACCGGCCGATGCCGGTCGAGCGTGCCGCCCTCCGGCCCGTTCGTCAACCCGCCTGGGGCGAGATGATACTCCGCTTGGGGCGAGCCATGGTCGCATGCCGGAGGCATGCTCCCCGGCGCGCTTCGTCTTTCTCCCAGGGGGGCGACCCCCTGGAACCCCCGTTGGACCTTCAGTAGCGAGCAGCAGCGGCCCATCCGCCACAGCGTTCGGAGACAGGCCGACAGAAGCACGAACCGTCGGGTCCGTCACACCCCGGCCACCAGCCCGCAGCCCAACCGCCACCGCACGTGGAGACAGCCACGGACGCACGCCGGAAGCATGCTCCACGGCCCTCTCCACCACACTCCCAGAGGGACGACCCCCCAGGACCCCCGTCACTGCACTCGGGGCCAGCCACGGTCGCACGCTGGAAGCGCGCTCCCCGACTCGCTCCGCCTCTCCCCCAGGGAGACAACCCCCGGGAACCCCCATCACGCCCCCACCGACGACCCCCGACAGCCGTTCGGAGGAGCGCAACGGACGCATGCCATCGCCACGCTCTCTCTTTTCGAAAGAGCACCCTGTCGGGACGTCCGTCCCGGCAGCGCCGGCCTGCAACGGCCGAACGGCCGTGCTGCTAGGCGAGAGTGACGATTGCATGCCGTCGGTGTGGTTCCCGGCACACTCTCCCTTTTCTCCGGCAGAGCGCCCCCTCGGGGCTTCCGTCACACCTCCGCGGACGGACGGCAGCGGCCCAACGGCCACGACGCTGGATGGCGGCCATGGACGCGTGCTGGAGGCATGCTCCGTCGCTTCCCCGAAAGCTTCCCGGGCGCGGGTCACAGCAGCGGCGCTGGACTGCGGCGGCTGAACGGTCGCTGCGCTCGGGGAAGGCCACGGCCGCATGCCGTCAGCGCGCTCTCCCGCTTCTCCGGGGAAGCGACCGGTTGGGGACTTCGTCACACCTTCGGCGTCGGACGGCAGAAGATCGGCTGCCGTGGTGGTCGGGGGGTGTGACGGCTGGAGCCCGGGGCGCTTTTCTCTTACGGAGCGAGTGGGTGGGAGGTCTGCCGCGCCTTGGGCGGTGCCATGCGGCGTCGGTGCGGGGGCTCTGAGCGAGGCCGTCGAGGTGTAGTCGTAGGCCATCGGCACACTCCCACCTCGTTCCGGCAGTTCCTCTGTCATGGGGACCGCAGGCCCCTTGGAGCCCCTGGAGGGCGGAGCCGGCCGGTGTCCGGGGGTCGGGGTTTCCGGGCGGCCCGGCTCCTTCGGTGAAGGGGCTTCCCGGTCCGACCGTCCGGACCGATCGGCCCCCGTGCAGTGTAGGGGCGGAGATCGATCGCCTCGACCGGTCCACGCCCCGGCACGCTAAGGGACTTTACAGTCGGGATAGGCTGAATGCTGGCGAACGAGTGCTTTGGTTCTCAAGCGACAGGTACGCATTCCAGCGAGAGAGGCAGCCGAATGAGCTGCGAACATCTGATTTGCGCCCGCTGCTCGGGTCCGGTGGTCGAAGGCCGCTGCCCGACCTGCCGGAACGCCCGCGCCGAGATGCACCGCCACGGCGGCCCCTTCTCCCCCACGGTGATCCTGGCGGTCCTGGTCCTTCTGTTCTTCCTGGCGCTGGCTCTGCAGCGGATGTACTGAGCCCCCCGCTGCCCGCCGGGCCGTGCGAAACTTTCACAGCCCATGTGACCGGGCGGCGGGGCGTGGCGATCGCCACAGGCAGCGGTCAGGAGGTGCGCGACGGCCGGGTGCCGGCCTTGGTGATGGTGCCCGCCTGAGCGATGATGTCGGCCTTGGCCTTGCCCTTCTTGCTGCGGGGCGGGTCGGTGACGGCGAACTGGAAGACCTCGGACGTGGTGATGTCGCTGCCCTCGTCCGTGCCGTCGAGCAGGTGGGCGGCCTCGGGCGGCACCGGCGGCTTGGCGCCCTTCTCTGCGTCGTCGGCGGTCAGCTGGCCGTTGCGGGCCAGGGAGTAGAGGACGAGCCCGCCGTCGTCCGCGGTGCGCAGGGGGAAGATCGGGAACGACGTGGCCACCGTCACGAGCTGGAGGGTCAGGTCCTTTTCCTTGGCCTTGCGCACGGCCTTGCGCACCTGCGTGTAGTAGCCGGTGGTGTACCTGCCCGTCCGCATGACCTTGCGGGCCACGCTGTCGGAGCCCTCGGAGGCGAGGGTCGCCTGGATGCCCGGAACCTCGCGCGGGCGGATCAGTATCGTGTCGTCGGTGGTGCTCAGCGCGGTGGCGTAGCCGTCGTCGTCCACCGCGATCTTGGGCAGCTTGGTCTTGGGCAGCAGCTCGGTGGTCAGGCTGAGGCGCCAACGGTCGCCGGGGCTGCGGCGGATGAACGCCATGAGCGCGGTGCGGGTGCTCTTCGGCTTGCCCTGGACGGTGCGCGGCACGGCCGCCACGAACCAGTGCGGGTAGATGTCGGTCTTGAGCTTGGGGACGATCAGTTGCGGCTCGCCGTACTGGTAGCGGTTCACCGGGTCGCCGTCGTAGGCGGCCTTGCGGAACTCGGCGGCGGTCAGCTGGGACTGCCCGTCGGACGTCCAGGTGAGGGCCAGCCGTTCGTCGCCGGCGGCGCGAGCGACGTCGTCGTTGGTGACGAAGGCGCGGAACTCGCGTTCGGCGACCTGGTGGGTCAGCGGCTCCGGCTCGGACGTGGTGGCGGTGACCAGCACGGTGGGCCGGGCCTCGGGCTCGCTGCCCGCGCAGCCAGCCGCCGCCAGCGTCACGGCCGCGGCGACCGAGGCGGCGCGAAACGACCGCCACATCGCTTTCGCCGCCACGCCTGCCCCCGGCTGTTCCGAGCGGTCCGTTCCGCTGATCCGATCCGCCATGCTGATCCGTGATTCTGCCATCCACAGCCTATTGATCGAACGCGTTGATCGAATCCCCTGCTCGGACGGGCGCAGCCGCCCGGGGCACTGCCGCGACGGCGATAAGCTCTCAGTGTGGCAGCCATCGACCCGCAAGAGCGGCTCAAGGAGCTCGACTCGACGCTGACCGGCATCGAGCAGGTCCTCGACCTGGACGGTATGCGGCGCGACATCGCCGAGCTGCGCGAGCAGTCCGCCGACCCCGAGCTGTGGAACGACCAGGAGCGCGCGCAGAAGGTGACGCGGCGGCTGTCGTACCTGGAGAGCGAGCTCGGCCGGGTCGAGGGGCTGCGGCAGCGGCTGGACGACGTGGCCACGCTGTACGAGCTGGCCGCCGAGATGGACGACGCCGACACCCGCCGCGAGGCCGACGACGAGGTGGCCGCGCTCGGCAAGGAGATCCAGCAGCTCGAAGTGCGCACCCTGATGTCGGGCGAGTACGACGAGCGCGAGGCGCTGATCACCATCAACGCCCAGGCGGGCGGGGTGGACGCGGCCGACTGGGCGCAGCAGCTGCAGCGCATGTACCTGCGCTGGGCCGAGCGGCACGGCTACCCGACGGAGATCTACGAGACCTCCTACGCCGAAGAGGCCGGGATCAAGTCGACGACGTTCACGGTCAAGGCCCCCTACGCCTACGGCACGCTGCGCGGCGAGCACGGCACGCACCGGCTGGTGCGCATCTCCCCGTTCGACAACCAGGGGCGGCGGCAGACCTCGTTCGCGGGGCTGGACGTGGTGCCGGTGGTGGAGCAGAGCGACCACATCGAGATCGACGAGAACGACCTGCGCATCGACGTGTACCGGTCGTCCGGGCCCGGCGGCCAGGGCGTCAACACCACCGACTCGGCGGTGCGGATCACCCACCTCCCCACCGGCATCGTGGTGTCCTGCCAGAACGAGCGCAGCCAGCTGCAGAACAAGGCCACCGCGATGAGCGTGCTGCAGGCCAAGCTGCTGGAGCGCAAGCGGCAGGAGGAGGCGGAGAAGATCTCCTCGCTGCGCGGCGAGACCACCACCAGCTGGGGCACGCAGATCCGCAACTACGTGCTGCACCCGTACCAGATCGTCAAGGATCTGCGCACCGGCGTGGAGGCGGGCAACCCGGCCGCGGTGCTGGACGGCGAGATCGACGAGTTCATCGAGGCCGAGATCCGCTGGCTGCGGCAGCGCGAGGCGGAGGCCCAGGGCGCCGCCGAGTAGCCACCGGCGTTCAGACGGTTTTCCAATCCGCTGCGTGACCTTGCGGTCACTCTGCGATGATGGCGGGCGGTTCTGCACTCGTCCTCTTGGGGGCCCGCCATGCGCGTCCGCGCAGCCGTCGTTCTGCCCGTCCCGGTCCTGCTGCTCGCCGCCGCGTGCGGCGGGGGCGGCGGGTCGAAACCCGCTCCGGCGCTGAGCAAGGCCGAGGCGCAGCGCGTGCTGGCACGGTACGCCGACGCCGCCAACAAGGCGGGGCAGCGGCTGGACGGCGACGCGCTCGCCGCCGTCGAGACCGATCCGCAGCTCGCCATGGACCGCGCCGCGTTCCGGCTGAGCCGCGCCGCCCGCCGTCCGTTCACGCCGGTGCGGTTCGTCAAGTCCGTGTTCTACATCCCGCGGCTGAACGGGTATCCGCGGTGGTTCGCCGCCGACACGGTGACCTCCGCGACGCCGCCCGGCGCCGCACAGCCCCGCACCACCCGGCACGCGCTGGTGTTCACGCAGGCCGCGGCGGGGGCGCCGTGGCTGCTGGCCGCGTCCCCGCACCCGGGCGGCGACGAGATGTCCCGGGTGCGGCTCGACGGCGACGGATACGCCCAGGCGGTGGCGCCGGGCGCGTCCGGGCTGGCGGTCAGCCCGTCCCGGATCGGCGCGGCGCATGCGGCGCTGCTGAGCGGCGGGCCGCAGGCGCCGGGCGCGGGGGTGCTGGCGCCGGGCCCGCAGACCACGCAGTCCTACAACGCGCTGCGGCAGGCCCAGCTGGGGCTGCGCAGGAACGGGGTGCGGCTGCACACCCGGTTCGCCCCCGACTCCTCGCCCGTGTACGCGCTGCGCACCAAGGACGGGGGCGCGCTGGTGTGGTACGTGCTGCGCCAGCAGGAGCGCTACCGGGCGGCGCGGCTCGGCAAGCTCGCCGTCACCGGCGACCTGACCGGCCTGGCCCCCGCCAAGGCGGCCCGCACCCGGCTGGACGCCACCGTCCTGGTGCAGTACCTGGCCACCGTGCCGGCCTCCGGGCACGCCGCCGTCGGCGGCATGTACCGCAAGGCCGTCGCGGCGAAGGCCTCCTGATCACCGCCGGGTGCCGGTGCGGGTCCCCTCGTACCGACCGCTGCCGTGGAGACGCACCGGCGCCCGACGGTCACTTCGCCCGTGTTCCGGCGCTCACGCCTCCGTCGACGGCAGCGCGCTGGCCGTGACCAGCGTGCGGATGGCGCCCAGCGCGACCGACAGGGTGGCCAGGTCGAAGCTGTCGCTCTCCCAGATCTCCGAGAGGGTCTGCTGGGCGCGGCGCACCGCGACGCTGTTCTTCTCCGACCAGTGCGCCAGGCGCTGCTCGGGCGGGGTGCCCGACTCGCTGGTGATCAGCACGTCGCGGGTCAGCGCGGCGTGCGCGGCGTACAGGTCGTCGCGCAGCGCGGAGCGGGCCATCGACCGCCACCGGTCGTCGCGCGGCAGCGCGATGATGCGTTCACGCAGCCGGGACAGCTGCAGCCGGTCGGCGACGTCGAAGTAGACCTCGGCGACCTCCTCCACGGGACGCCCGGTGTCGTGTGCGATCTCGACCAGGTCGAAGGTGGAGAAGGCGGGCACCATCATGGCGGTCGCCTCGGCCACCTCGTCGGGCACGCCGCGTTCGGCGAAGCCGTCGCGGCGCTGCTCGAACGCCACCAGGTCCAGGCCGACCAGCACCTTGGGCAGCAGCGCGCCCAGGGTGCGGGCGCCGTCGGCGAAGAAGTCGATGGTCTCGCGGATGTCGAACGGCGGCCGCCGGTTGTGCAGCAGCCAGCGGGCGCCGCGCTCGGTGAGCTTGCGCGCCTCCAGCCGCATCCTGATCTGCGTGGACTCGTCGACCTGGTGGGTCAGCCCCTCCACGGTCCGCCAGAACCGCGGCATGTCGAACACCTCGCGCGACACCAGGTAGGCGCGGGCGATGTCGGACGGGGAGGCCCCGGTCTCCTCGTTCACCCGGAACATGAACGTGGTGCCGGAGTTGTTGACCAGGTCGTTCACCACCGCGGTGGTGATGATCTCGCGGCGCAGCGGGTGCCGGTCCATGTAGGGGCGGAACCGCTCGCGCAGCGGGGTCGGGAAGTAGTCGACCAGCCAGGACTCCAGGTACGGGTCGTCGGGCAGGTCGGAGGAGTTCAGCTCGGCGTCCAGCGACAGCTTGGCGTAGGCCAGCAGGACGGCGAACTCCGGGCCGGTCAGGCCGTGCCCGGCCTGGCGGCGTTCGGCCAGCGCCTTGTCGTCGGGCAGGAACTCCAGGCGCCGCTTGAGCCGGCCGTCACGCTCCAGCTTGCGCATGTACCGGGTGTGGACGTGCAGCATGGACCGGGCCTGCGCCCGGGCCGCGGCCAGCACCACGTTCTGCGCGTAGTTGTCGCGCAGCACCAGCTCGGCGACCTCGTCGGTCATCTCGTACAGCAGCTGGTCGCGCTGCTTGCCGGTCAGCTCGCCGTCGCGCACCGCCTGGTCGAGCAGGATCTTGATGTTGACCTCGTGGTCGGAGGTGTCCACCCCGGCGGAGTTGTCGATGAAGTCGGTGTTGACCAGGCCGCCGCGGCGGGCGAACTCGATCCGGCCGAGCTGGGTGACGCCCAGGTTGCCGCCCTCGCCGATCACCTTGCAGCGCAGCTCTGAGGCGTCGGCCCGCACCGGGTCGTTGGCCTTGTCGCCGACGTCGGCGTTGTTCTCGGTGGACGCCTTGACGTAGGTGCCGATGCCGCCGTTCCACAGCAGGTCCACCGGCGCGCACAGCACGGCGTGGATCAGCTCGTAGGGGGTCAGCGCGGTGACGCCCGGGTCGAGGCCGAGCGCCTCGCGCACCTCCGGGGTGATCTTGATGGACTTGGCGGTGCGCGGGTACACGCCGCCGCCGCGGGAGATCACCGAGGTGTCGTAGTCCGCCCACGAGCTGCGCGGCAGCTTGAACAGCCGCTCGCGTTCGGCGTAGGAGCGCTCGGGGTCGGGGTCCGGGTCGAGGAAGATGTGCCGGTGGTCGAACGCGGCGACCAGCTTGATGTGCCGGCTGAGCAGCATGCCGTTGCCGAACACGTCGCCGGACATGTCGCCGATGCCCACGACGGTGAAGGGCTCGTTCTGCACGTCCTTGCCGAGCGAGCGGAAGTGGTACTTCACCGACTCCCAGGCGCCGCGGGCGGTGATGCCCATCGCCTTGTGGTCGTAGCCGACCGAGCCGCCGGAGGCGAACGCGTCGCCGAGCCAGAAGCCGTAGGAGGCGGCGACCTCGTTGGCGATGTCGGAGAACGTGGCGGTGCCCTTGTCGGCGGCCACGACCAGGTACGGGTCGTCGCCGTCGTGCCGCACCACGTCGGGCGGCGGGACGACCTTGCCGTCGACGAGGTTGTCGGTGATGTCCAGCAGCCCGGAGATGAAGTCGCGGTAGCAGGCGATGCCCGCGTTCATGAACGCCTCGCGGTCGGAGGCGGGCGGCAGCTGCTTGCCGACGAAGCCGCCCTTGGCCCCGGCCGGGACGATCACGGTGTTCTTCACCGCCTGCGCCTTGACCAGCCCGAGGATCTCGGTGCGGAAGTCCTCGCGGCGGTCCGACCAGCGCAGCCCGCCGCGCGCCACCGACCCGAACCGCAGGTGCACGCCCTCCACCGTGGGCGAGTACACGAAGATCTCGTAGGTGGGGCGGGGCTGCGGCAGGTCCGGGATGCGCGAGGGGTCGAACTTGATCGACAGGTACGGCTTGCGCTGGAAGTGGTTGGTGCGCAAGGTGGCCTCGAACATCGCCAGGTAGGCGCGCAGGATGCGGTCCTCGTCGAGGCTGGCGACCTCGTCCAGCAGGCCGCACAGCTCCTCGTGGATCGCCTCGCTGCGCTCGTCCTCCCCGCCGGCCAGCGCCGGGTCCAGGCGGCTCTCCCAGTACCGCACCAGCAGCCGGGTGATCTGCGCGTTGCGCAGCAGCACCTGCTCGATGTAGCGCTTGGAGAACGTGGTGCCGATCTGCCGCAGGTACAGGGCGTAGGCGCGCATCACCATCGCCTGCCGCCAGTTCAGGCCGACGTGCAGGACCAGCGCGTTGAACCCGTCGTTTTCGATGTCACCGCGCCACAGGGCGGCGAAGGCGTCCTGGAACAGGTCCTTGATGTCCTCCTCGGGCACCCCCTCCGGCGGGTCGTAGCGCAGCCCGAGGTCGTAGATCCAGGCGCGGGGCCGGTCGGCCGGGCGGATCTCGTACGGCCGCTCGTCGATCACCTCGACGCCCATGTTGTGCAGCAGCGGCAGCACCCGCGACAGCGAGATCGGCGGGCCCTGCCGGTAGAGCTTCAGGCGCCGCTCACCGGGCTCGGCGCCGTACGGCTCGTACAGGTTGATGGAGGTCTGGCCGTCCTCGGTGAGCTCCTCCAGGCGGCGCAGGTCGGCCACGGCGGTGCGGGCCGGGAAGTCGGCCTTGTAGCCCTCGGGGAAGGCGTCGCCGTAGCGGCGGGCCAGCACGCCGGAGCGCTCCTCGCCGCACTGCTCGACGATGGCGTCGGCCAGGTCGTCGGCCCACGAGCGGGTGGCGGCGGCCAGCCGGGCCTCCAGCTCCTCGACGTCCACGTCGGGCAGCGGGCGGCCGCGCTCGCCCCGCACCACCACGTGCAACCGGGCCAGGACGGACTCGGTGACGTTGGCGCTGTAGTCGACCGAGACGCCGTCGAAGGCGTTCTTGAGGATCTCCTGGATGCGCAGCCGCACCCGGGTGGTGTACCGGTCGCGCGGCAGGTACACCATGCAGGACATGTAGCGGCCGTAGGCGTCCTTGCGCAGGAACAGCTTCAGGTGGCGGCGTTCGCGCAGCCGCAGCACGCCGAGCGCGATCGACAGCAGGTCGTCGACGGAGATCTGGAACAGCTCGTCGCGCGGGTAGGTCTCCAGGATCTCGATCAGGTCCTGGCCGTCGTAGCTGTCGGGGGTGAACTCGGCGCGTTCCAAAACCTCGGCGAGCTTGCGCTTCAGGACGGGCACATGCGCGATCGAGGCGCTGTAGGCCACATGCGTGAACAGGCCGAGGAAGCGGCGCTCGCCGATCACCTCGCCGTCCGGCCCGAACTTCTTGACGCCGATGTAGTCCAGGTACAGGGGCCGGTGGACGGTGGACCGCGAGTTGGCCTTGGTCAGCACCAGCAGTTGCTTCTCGGTGGCGCGTTCGCGCACCTCGGGCGGCAGCGCGGCGAAGCTGTCGGACTCCTGCTTGTCGGCGCGCAGGATGCCGAGGCCGGTGCCGGGCTCCGGGCGCAGCGCCGTGCCGTCGCCGGTGAGCGTGTAGTCGCGGTAGCCGAGGAAGGTGAAGTGGCCGTCGGCCAGCCAGTCGAGCAGTTCGACGCCCTCGTCCAGCTCCTTGTCGGGCAGCGGCGGCGGGTCGTAGCGCAGGCTGGTGGCGATCTCGCCGGCCCGGGCGCGCATCTTCGGCTCGTCCTCGAAGGCGACCCGCACGTCGTTCAGCACGCGCAGCAGGTCTTTTTCCAGCTGCTCCAGGACGGCGCGGTCGCTGGTGCGGTCCACCTCGATGTGGATCCACGACTCGTCCAGGTCGGTGGCGTTGCCGAGCTTGGGGCGGAACGCCTTGAGGTGCCCGGCCACGTCGCGGTCGACGCCCAGCAGCGGGTGGACGATCAGGTGGGTGGTCAGCTGGTGCCGGTTGAGCTCCATCGTGACCGAGTCGACCAGGAACGGCATGTCGTCGGTGACCACCTGCACGACGGTGTGGCCGGGGTCCCAGCCGTACTCCTCCACGGTGGGGGTGAACACCCGCACCTTGGCCCGCCCCTGCGGCCGCTCCTCGCCGAGCAGCCGGTGCGCCATGGCGGGGCCGAAGATATCGACCAGATCGCGGTCCAACAGGTCCTCGGGTGCCACATGGCGGTAGTAGAGGCGCAGGTATTCGACCGCGTCGTCGAGGTCGATCCCCTTGCTCCCCGGGCCCTGCGCCCAGGTCTGCGCCGCGCGCCGCAGCACATCGTCCTTCGCTTGATCGAGCTTGCCGCCCATCGACTCTCCCCATCGAGACTCTTCCCCCGGGCGGGGGGCGTGGGAGGGCGTCCCCCCACGAGCAATGTCGCCACCTCGTTGTGGCGCTGCTCACTGCGTCAGCGTAACCAGGAAAAGCCGCAAAGCCGACCCGAGCGCCCGGGACACGGCCGTGGCCTTCCCCACGTCTTCCCGCTGTCTTCGATGTCCTGTGGCCGCGTCTTCACCGCGCTTTCGCGTGCCGGTCCGGCCGCCCGCGGGCGGCCGGACGATCAGCTGTCGCCGCCGGAGCTGCTGCCGTCGCCGCCGCCCGAACCGCCCGAGCCGCCCGAGCCGGGGCCGGACGGGTTGCTCGGGGTGCCCGATCCGGGCTCGCCGGTGCCCGGCTCACCGGTTCCGGGCTCGTCGGTGCCCGGGTCGCCGGTTCCGGGCTCGTCGGTCGACGGGCTGGAGGGCTCGTCGTCGTCCGGGGCGTCGGTGGTCGGGGTGGTGGAGGGCGTGCCGGACGGCCAGTCGGACATGTCGCCGGTCGGCGTCCCGGAGCCGGTGGGCGAGGACGACGGCTCCTCCTCCGACGTGGTCTCCTCCGACGTGGGCGTGCTCGTCGGGCGGTCGGTGTCGTCCACGGCGGAGGGCATGACGCCGGCGGGCGTGGGGCCCTGGTTGCGGTCGCCGACGGTCTTGCCGGTCTTGTCGCTGCCGCTGAACGCCAGCACCGCCGAGGTGATCACGATGGCGATGATCGCGGCGGCGGCCCCGGCCAGCGCGGCCAGCCTGCGGCGGTCGTGCAGCACGGCCGACAGGGCCGGCAGGGCGGGCCGGTTGGACGCGCGGTCGGGCGGCAGCGTGTTCTGCGCGGCCCACTCGGCGGGGGTCGGCAGCCGCTCGGGCTCCTTGGCGCGGTCGCCGGCCCGCTCGGCGGCGGCCGCGCCGACCGCCTGGGTCTGCTCGGATGCCGGGTCGCGGTCGCCCGCGCGGTCGGCGGCGTCGTCGGCGGCGCCGTCCAAGGAGCCGTCCGCGCGGTCGCCTCCGGGAGCGGTGCCCGCATCGCCGGTGTCGCCGGTGTCGCCGTCGCCGAGTTCGGCGGCCAGCACGCTGCCCGCCGCGAGGATGGCGGTCTCCTCATCGTGCCGGTCGGGCACGGAGGGGTCGTCCACCTCGGTCGCCTCGGCCGGGCGGGGCAGGACGGCCGTACCCGCGCCGCCGTCCTGGTGCCCCAGCAGCCGCATCAGCACCTGGCGGGCGTTGGGCCGGTTGGCCGGGTCCTTGTCCAGGCACTCGGCGACCAGGTCGCGCAGCGGCCCGGTCAGCTCCCCGAGGTCCGGCTCCTCGTGCAGGATCCGGTTGATCACCGCCGGGATGGTGTCCTGGCCGAACGGCGGCTCGCCGGTGGCCGCGAACGTCAGCGTGGCGCCCCAGCAGAACACGTCGGCGGGCGTGCCGACCTCCTCGCCCTTGAGCATCTCGGGCGCCATGTACGAGGGGGTGCCGATGACCTTGCTGGTCAGCGTGGTGGAGCCGCTGATCGCGCGGGCCACCCCGAAGTCGATCACGCGCGGGCCGTCCGGGCCGATCAGCACGTTGTGCGGCTTGAAGTCGCGGTGCACCACCTCGGCCTGGTGGATGGCGGCCAGGGCGGTGGCGGTGCTGACCGCCAGCCGGTCCAGCGCCGCGCCCGACAGCGGGCCCTTCTCGTTGACGTGCTGGTTGAGCGACGGGCCGCGCACGTACTCGCTGACGATGTACGGCCGGTCGCCGTCGGCGTCGGCGTCGATCACCTGGGCGGTGCAGAACGGGGCCACCCGCTTGGCCACCTCGACCTCGCGCAGGAAGCGGGCCCGGGCCTTGTCGTCGGAGGTCAGCTCGGCGTGCAGCAGCTTGATCGCCACCTGCCGGCCGTCCGGCGACTCGCCCAGGAAAACACTGCCCTGGCCGCCCTCGCCCACCCGGCCGATCAGGTCGTAGGACCCCAGCCGCACCGGGTCGCCGGACCGCAGGGCACCAACCTCCATGCGCGGAACCGCCCTCTCTGTGTGTCGCGCTGTCCGCCCGTCGCGTACGTCGCGGGGAAGCCGGCGGGCGCCGGTGATCGCGCCGGCCGCGGACGGGCCTCGGGTGAATCGTAGGGAATGAATAAGTCGGCCTTCGACCAGTGGGACGCTCCGAACCGTCGGGGAGTTCACTCGGACCCGGCACTTCGCCGCGATCCGACCACCTGCTCACCGCGTTCGGGGGCGGCCCCCTACCCTAGCCCGCTCGGCGCCGCCGCATAAGGCACACAACCGAAAACACTGGCATTTCTCCAGGTCGGAGGCCGCTTTCTCAGTGAATTCAGGAGTGTGAAGTCGGCGTGCCGGGTAGACAGCGGCTTGACGATCTTCGCAAGGAGGTACACCGGCATGTCACTTCCGTTAAGAACCGCGTGCTGCGCCACGACGATCGCCCTGGCCCTCACCCCGGGCGCCGCCGTCGCGCAGCCGGTGGAGCAGCGGGAACGTCCCGAGAAGATCCAAAGCGACGGGAGCCAGGCGCTGTGGCGCAGGCCCTCCGCGCACAACCGCCGGGCCAGGCCCTTCGGCAGGGCGGGCAGCATGCACAGCCGCGGGGAGCGGGCCGGGATGCTGGCCGCGCTGCAGCGCTCGGTGCGGCTGCGCCGGGCGCAGATGCTGGCCAGGTGGCAGCGCCGCGCCGACCGCGCGGTGAGCTACGCGCTGCGCCAGCAGGGGCGCCCCTACGTGTGGGGCGGCACCGGCCGCCGGGGCTTCGACTGCTCCGGGCTGGTGCAGCGGGCGTGGCGGCGCGCGGGGGTGCGCATCCCGCGGGTGGCCGCGTCGCAGTACCACAACATCAATCCGAAGATCCGGCGCCGCGACCTGCTCCCCGGCGACCTGGTCTTCTTCAACCGGCTGAACCACGTCGGCATGTACGTGGGCAACGGCCGGTTCGTTCACTCGCCGCGCCCCGGCCGCCGCGTGACGGTCGAGCGGCTGCGCGGCCACTACCGCTCCCGCTACGTCGGCGCCGTGCGCCCGGCGTGGCGGCGGCTGCCGCCGGTGCCCACGCGGCTCTACTGAGCCGTCCGCACCCGGCTCGGCGCACGCCGCCGGGCCCGCCGCCGATCGGCGGACGGGCCACCGCCGGACGGGGACGCGGGGGCCGTTCCCGTCGCGATCACCTCACCCGGATCGCGTCCCAGCCACGGACGCGGTCCGGGACTGACGAACTAGCGGCCGCGGGCGGGCGGTTCAGGACGCCTTCTCCGGGGTGAAGTGCCGCAGGACGTCGGGGTTGGCCAGGGAGTCGGGGTTGGCGGCCTTCTCCACCGGCGTCCCCAGCAGGATCTTGCGGACGGGGACCTCCAGCTTCTTGCCCGACAGCGTGCGCGGGATGCCGGGGACCTGGTGGATCTCGTCCGGGACGTGCCGCGGCGACAGCGCCGAGCGCAGCGCGGTGCGCAGCCGGGCCACCAGGTCGTCGTCGAGAACGGCGCCGGGCGCGGTCTGCACGTACAGGATCAGCCGGCCCTCCTGCCCGAGCCGGCCGGTGTCGATGACCAGGCTGTCGGCGATCTCGTCGAACGACTCGACCACGCGGTAGAAGTCGGCGGTGCCCATGCGCACCCCGCCCCGGTTGAGCGTCGAGTCGGACCGGCCGTAGATCACGCAGCCGCCGTCCGGGAGGATCTTGATCCAGTCGCCGTGCCGCCACACGCCCGGGTACATGCCGAAGTACGACTCGCGGTAGCGCTCGCCGCCCTCGTCGTTCCAGAAGAACACCGGCATGGACGGCATCGGCTCGGTGATGACCAGCTCGCCGACCTCGTCCACCACCGGCCGGCCGTCGTCGGCGTACGCCTCGACCTTGGCGCCCAGGCCGCGGCACTGGATCACCCCGGCGCGCAGCGGCAGCACGGGCGACGGCCCGACGAAGCCGGTGCACAGGTCGGTGCCGCCGGAGAACGAGCCGAGCAGCAGGTCCTTGCCGACCGCGTCGTACACCCAGGTGAAGCCCTCGGGCGGCAGCGGCGACCCGGTGGAGCCGATGCCGCGGATGCGCGACAGGTCCAGCTCCTCGCCGGGGCGGCGGCCCTCCTTCGCCGAGGCCATGATGTACGGGGCGCCGACGCCGAAGTAGGTGACGCCGCTGTCGGCCGCCATCCGCCACAGGTCGGCGGGCGCGCCGTCGTACATCACGATCGTGGCGCCGACCAGCAGGCCGCCGACGAGGTAGTTCCACATCATCCAGCCCGTGGTGGTGTACCAGAAGAACACGTCGCCCGGGCCGAGGTCCTGGTGGAACGACAGCGCCTTGAGGTGCTCCAGGACGATGCCGCCGTGCCCGTGCACGATCGGCTTGGGCAGCCCCGTGGTTCCCGAGGAGTACACCACCCACAGCGGGTGGTCGAACGGCACGTCCTCGAACGCCAGGTCGTGGCCGCTACGGGGCAGGTCGGTGTAGCGGACGCCGGCGCGCAGGCCATCGGCGGTGACGGCGGGGTCCAGGTACGGGACGAGCACGGTGGCGCGCAGCGACGGCAGCGCGGCCTCGATCTCGCGGACGACGTCGCGCCGGTCGAAGTGCTTGCCGTTGTAGGCGTAGCCGTCCACGGCGATGAGCACCTTCGGCTCGATCTGCGCGAACCGGTCGACCACGGAGGAGGACCCGAAATCCGGGGAGCAGGACGACCAGATCGCGCCGAGCGAGGCGGCGGCCAGGAAGCAGATCAGCGCCTCGGGGATGTTGGGCAGGTAGGCGGCCACCCGGTCGCCGCGGCCGACGCCCAGCTCGGCCAGCCCGGCGCGCACCTCGGCCACGTGCCGGGCCAGTTCGCGGTAGGTGAGCAGCCGGTGCCCGCCCGCCTCGGAGCGGAACACCACGGCGGTGTCGTCGGGGGCCTGCTCGGCGCGGCGCAGCGCGTTGGCGGCGTAGTTGACGGTCACGCCGGGGAACCAGCGCAGCCCGTCCACCGGCATGGGCCCGCCGGACCGCACCGGCCCGTCGCCGCGCTCGCCGACCACGTCGAAGTACTCCCAGATCGACGACCAGAAGGCGTCCACCTCGGTGACCGACCAACGCCACAGGTCGGCGTAGTCCTCGGTGGCCACGCCGCGCTCGCGCAGCCACTCGCGGTAGCGCGTCACCCGGGCGCCGGCGACGACCTCCGCGGACGGCTCCCACAGCGGCGCCCCTTCGGGGGGCAAGCCGTCGGACGCTTCGTCGCCTGCCATCGCACCGGCCTCCTCTTCTCCGGGGGTGTCGGGGCGGCCCCCACCTGGTGTTTCGCGCGCGGGCATACGGTACGCGCTGACGTTCCCAGCATCGAACCCGCCGCCCCGGCTTCGCAAGCCCGTCGATCTTACGCCCGGGGCCGACGCCGTCCCCCGGGGCCTACCCATTTCCCGAGGTCGGCACCTATGCGGGCGGCGCACCCGGCACCTTCTACAGCACGGTCAGCCCTGGGTGAGCCGGGTGACGGCGGAGACGACGGCGTCGGTGTCGGCCAGCGTCGGCAGGACGACGTCGGCGCCCGCCGAACGCAGCTCGGCCTCGGTGGCGCTGCCGGTGGCGACCGCGATGATCGGCGAACCGGCGATGTGGGCGGCCTGCACGTCGCGCGGCGAGTCGGCCACGTACACGGTGGCGGACTCGCCGAAGGTCACGCCGCGCGCCTCCCCGGCGCGGCGCCGCACCAGCTCCAGCAAGGCGGCCTTGCTGTAGACGCCGGTCTCGTAACCGCCCGCGTCCAGGTCCAGGTGCCCGGCCAGGCCCAGCTCGGTGACCTTGAGCCGGGCCACGGGCTCGATCGACCCGGTCAGCACCGACTGGACCGTGCCGGGCACGCGGGCCAGCGCGTCCAGCGCCTCGGCCGCCCCGGCCAGCACCCGCCCGTTGCCGCGCAGGCCGGCGCGGCGGGCGGCGAACGCGGCGGCCAGCGCGTCCATGAACGTGGGCAGGTGGTCGTCGGTGGTGACGATGTCGTTGAACGCCAGCGTCTCGAAGATGATCTCCGATTCGGTGCGGCCCGGCATGGGGGCCAGCCGCACCAGGGGCCGCCCGGTGGTCCGCTGGAACGCCTCGGCGTAGCACTCCCGGGCGACCCTGCCGACGTCCACGAGCGTGTGGTCGATGTTCCACAGGACCAGACGGTTCATGCCGGGTATCGTCTGGCCTGCCGCGCGCTTGCGCAACCGCACGGCGGCCGGGCCGAAAAGCGCCGGGGTCAGCCCATGTGCGGGTAGCGGTAGTCGGTCGGCGGGACGAACGTCTCCTTGATCGACCGGGCGTTGACCCAGCGGATCAGGTTGAAGACCGATCCGGCCTTGTCGTTGGTGCCGCTGGCGCGGGCGCCGCCGAACGGCTGCTGGCCCACCACCGCGCCGGTCGGCTTGTCGTTGATGTAGAAGTTGCCCGCCGCGAAGCGCAGCACCTCGGTGGCCGCGGCGATGGCGGCCCGGTCCCGCGCGACGACCGCGCCGGTCAGGCCGTACTCGGCGACGCCCTCCAGCTGCCGCAGCATCGCGTCGTAGTCGCCGTCGTCGTAGACGTGCACGCCGAGGATGGGGCCGAAGTACTCCTTGGTGAAGATCTCGTCCTCGGGGTCGGACGACTCCAGCACGGTGGGGCGGACGAACCAGCCCTGGGAGTCGTCCAGCTCGCCGCCGACGAGGATCTTCGCGGTGTCGATGCCGCGGGCGCGTTCGATCGCCGCCCGGTGCTTGGCGAACGCCCGGCCGTCGATGACCGCGCCCATGAACGCCGACAGGTCCTCGGCCACGTTGCCCATGGTGAGCGCGGCGACCTCGTCGCAGAAGTCGTCGCGCATGCGCTCCCACAGCGACCGGGGGATGTAGGCGCGGGAGGCCGCCGAGCACTTCTGCCCCTGGTATTCGAAGGCGCCGCGGATCAGCACGGTCTTCAGCACGTCGATGTCGGCGGACGGGTGGGCCACCACGAAGTCCTTGCCGCCGGTCTCGCCGACCAGCCGCGGGTAGCCCTTGTAGCCCGCGATGTTCTCGCCGACCGTCCGCCACAGGTGCTGGAACGTGCGGGTGGAGCCGGTGAAGTGGATGCCGGCCAGCTCGGGGTGGGTGAGCGCGACGTTGGACACCGCCTGCCCGTCGCCCGTCACCAGGTTGATCACGCCCGGGGGCAGCCCGGCCTCCTCCAGCAGCCGCATGGTGTGGTGCGCGGCCAGCTGCTGGGTGGGCGACGGCTTCCAGATCACCACGTTGCCCATCAGGGCGGGCGCGGTCGGCAGGTTCCCGGCGATGGCGGTGAAGTTGAACGGGGTGATGGCCACCACGAAGCCCTCCAGCGGCCGGTACTCCATCCGGTTCCACACGCCGGGCGAGGACTCGGGCTGCTGGGTGTACAGCCGGCGGGCGTAGGCGACGTTGAACCGCCAGAAGTCGATCAGCTCGCAGGCCGAGTCGATCTCGGCCTGCTGCACCGACTTGGACTGGCCGAGGATGGTGGCGGCGTTCAGCGTGGCGCGCCACGGGCCGGACGCCAGCTCGGCCGCCCGCAGCAGGATGGCGGCGCGGTCGTCGAACGGCATCGCGCGCCAGGCGGGCGCGGCCGCGCGGGCGGCGTCGATCGCCGCGCGCACGTCGTCGTCGGTGGCGTTGCCCATTCGGCCGAGCACGTGCGCGCGGTCGTGCGGCTCGACCACGTCGATGGGCTCGCCGCCGCCCAGCCTGCGCTCGCCCCCGATCGTCATGGTCAGCTCGGTCTCCGCGTCGCCGAGCTCTTTGATCTTGGCTTCCAGCGCGGCGCGCTCGGGGCTGCCCGGCGGGTACGGCTTGACCGGCTCGTTCACCGGCTCCGGCACGTTGGTGACGGCGTCCATCTGGCGCTCCCCAAAAGTCCGACATCATCGTCGTACAGCGGCATAGTCACACAAATAGGGAGACTTGCGTCATATGTCGCTTCCTGCCTTCAACGACACGAGACCTACCCGTTACCGCCGTCCGCGACGCGGTCGGCGGGCGGGCGAAACGGGGCCGACGGGCCGGTGACCGCAGGACGGGGGTCAGGGCAGCAGGTCGCCGAGTTCCTGGGTGGCGTACCAGAGCAGTTCGTGGCCTTCAGCGCCGTCAACGGTGAAGCGAGCGTCCTCGTCGCCGGCCGCGGCGGCGTCCAGGGCGGCCGCGGCGGCGCCCACGTCGGCGGCCGCGTCCTCGGCGTCCACATGGCCCGAGGCGATCCTGCGCCAGGCGATCGGCGCGGTGACCAGCACGCGGGCGCGGGAGCCCTCGTCCCCGACGGCGGCGTCGCCGCGCGGGCGCTCCACCGACTGCTCGGGCACCTCGGCCGCCAGCACCACCCGGCGCCGGGGCGCGCCGGGATCGTCGGCGAGCAGCCGCAGGGACGCGCGTGCGGCGGCGGTCATCGCCGCGTACTCCAGCTCCTCCTGGTCGCCCCCCGCGTACCACTCCCGCAGCGCGGGGGTGACCGCGTAGGCGGTCAGCGGGGCGGGCCCGATCTCCCGCGCCTCGTGGACGCGGGCCAGGCCGGACAGGGTGGCGGGCACATAGACGCGCATGACGGTCAGCCAGTCTGCCAGATCCGCCCTGATCAGTCAGACCGCCGGGCCGCCGGAGCCGGCCGGGCTCAGCGCAGCACGCCCAGATCGCGCAGGGCCCCGAGGGTCTCGGCGGCCTCGCGGTGGTGGATGGCGAGCATGCCGACGGCCTCGGCCGCGCGCACGTTTCAGCGCAGCACGCCCAGATCGCGCAGGGCCCCGAGGGTCTCGGCGGCCTCGCGGTGGTGGATGGCGAGCATGCCGACGGCCTCGGCCGCGCGCACGTTGTGGTCGATGTCGTCGATGAACACGCACTCGGCGGGGGTGAGGCCGAGCAGGTCGACGGCGTGCCGGAAGATCCGCTCGTCCGGCTTGCGCATGCCCACCTCGCAGGAGATGACCACCGCGTCGAACAGCTCGGCGAACAGGTCGCGCGGGTATTCGTTGCCCCACGAGTTGGACAGCAGGGCGGTGCGCACGCCCGCCGCGCGGACGTCCCGCAGCGCCTCGTACATCGCCTCCACCGGGGTGAACGCGGCGAACATGCGGGAGATCAGGCCCTCGTGGGGCACCGGGTCGCCGTCCACGGTCAGCAGCTCGGCGGCCAGCATCCGCTCGAACTCGGCCGGGTCCAGCGTGCCGTCCTCCAGCCCGTGGACGGGGTTGCGGCCGTCGCCGTCATAGGCCTGCCGGATCCATTCGCCCATCACCGACAGGTAGCGGTCCGCGTCGATGCGGTCAGCGGCCAGCCACGCCCGGATCGCCTCGCCGAGAGGGGAGGTCAGCACGCCGCCCCAGTCGGTGATCACAGCTTTGACGGTCGTCACGCCGCCGATCGTAAGTGATGACCGATTCTGGGCGAAGGCCCGGTCTGTGGGGGACCATTGCGGAATGCTGACCGCCTATCTCGGACTCTGCCTGCTGATCACTCTGACTCCGGGCCTGGACACGGCCGTGGTCACCCGCAGCGTCCTGCTGCGCGGCACCCGCGCCGGGATGCTGACCGCGGCCGGATGCGCGCTCGGCCTGCTGGTGCACGCCACCGCCGTCGCGCTCGGCCTGGCCACGCTGCTGGCCCGCAGCGCCGTCGCGTTCGAGGCGGTGAAACTGACCGGGGCCGCGCTGCTGGCCTTCCTCGGCCTGCGCGCGCTGTGGGACGCCCGCCGCCACCGCGGATCCGCCGACGAGCAGCCGCCCGCCGAGCCGGCCGGGCGGCCCGGCCGCGGGGAACGCTGGGCGTTCGCGGCCGGGCTGCTCACCAACCTCACCAATCCCAAGGCGACCCTGTTCTTCCTGGCCGCGCTGCCGCAGTTCCTGCCGGACGACCCGGCGCGGGCGCTGCCGGTCGCGCTGGGCCTGGCCGCCATCGCCGTCGTCTTCAGCATGGCCGGGCTCGGCCTGTGGGCGCTCGGCCTGGGACGCGTGCGCCGGATCGCGATGGCGCCGCGTTTCCGCCGGATCCAGGAGCGGGTGCTGGGCGTCACGCTGATCGGGCTGGGCGTCCGCGTCGCGACCGAATAGACCCTGAACCGAATAGATGCCGAATAGACCCTGCCGAATGAACCCCGCCGGATGAACCCCGCCGGATGAACCGCGCCGGATGAACCCCGCCGAATGAACTGTCGCCGCGCGACGCCGACCGCACGGCCGCCGGCCCGTGCGGCGCGGCGTGCGCGGAACCGCTCCGGCCCCCCATGCCGTGCCCGCCGGACGCGGCCATGCGGCCGCACGGCGGCGGCACCGGAGCGAACGGCCGCGGGTGTCACGCCGTCGTCTGTTCCCGCGGTCGCGCCGTCACGCGGACCGCAGCCGCTGCAGCGCCTCGCGCACTCCCCCGTCGGCCTCCTCCAGCACCGCCGTCGCGCGCGCGGCGGGCACCTCGCCGAGCAGCGAGACCAGCGCCACGCGGGTGTCACCGCCCGCCTCGGCGAGCGCTTTCTCGCAGGTGCGGGCGTCCATGCCGGTGGCCTCGATGAGGATGCGCACCAGCCGGGCGCGCAGCTTGCCGTTGAGCGCGTTGACGCTGACCATCAGGTTGGAGTAGGTGCGGCCCAGCCTGACCATCAGCGTGGTGGAGAAGGAGTTGAGCACCAGCTTGGTGGCGGTGCCCGCCTTCATCCGGGTGGACCCGCTGATCACCTCCGGTCCGGTGGCCAGGGCTATGTGGATCTCCACCTCGTCGCCGTAGGGCGTGCGCGGGTTGCAGCTGATCAGCGCGGTGCGCGCCCCGGCGGCCGTGGCCGCGCGCAGCGCGCCCACCACGTAGGGGGTGCGGCCGCTGGCCGCGATGCCGATCGCCACGTCGCCCGCGGCCACCTCGGCGGCGTCCCGGGCGCCCTGCTCGTCGTCGTCCTCGACATGGGACACCGCCTGCGCCAGCGCCCCGGGGCCGCCGGCGTGGTGCGCCACCACCCGGCCCCAGATGCCGAACGTGGGCGGCAGCTCGGCGGCGTCGAGCGCGGCCAGCCGCCCCGACGTCCCGGCGCCGAAGTAGTGCACCCGGCCGCCGGCGCGCAGCGACTCGACCGCCACGTCCACCAGCCGGGCGATCTCGGGCAGGACGGCCGCCACGACCACGGGGACCGTGGCGTCCTCGGTGTTGATCAGCCTGAGCACCTCAAGGGTGGGCAGGGTGTCGACGTCGAGGGTCCGCGGGTTGCGGCCCTCGGTGGGCAGATCGCAGTCGATCACCGACGCCTCCGGTCGGGTCGTACGGTCCGGCCGCGGACCGCCTCGTACGTGGCCTCCAGGGCCTTGCGGGTGGTGCCGTAGGTTCGCTGCGCCACGCCGACGAACACGCAGTCGACCACGGTCAGCTGCGCCAGCCGGCTGGCGGTCGCCCCCGAGCGGAACGTGGTCTCACGCGCCGCCGTCGTGAGCACCAGATCCGCCACCTCGGTGATGGGGGACTTGGGGAAGTTGGTCAGGGCCACGGTGGTCGCCCCCCTGTTCTTGGCGACCTCCAGCGCGTCGATGGTCTCCACCGTCGCGCCGGAGTGGGAGATGCCGATCGCCACGTCGCCCGGCTTCAGCACCGCGGCGCTGGTGAGCATGATGTGGGCGTCGGCCCAGGCGTAGCAGACGCGGCCGATGCGGTGCAGTTTCTGCTGGAAGTCCTTGGCGACGAAGGCGCTGGCGCCGACCCCGTAGACGTCCACCCGGTCGGCGGCGACGATCGCGTCGACGACCTGCTCGAGCATCTTGATGTCGAGCTGCGCCGCGGTCTCCTCCACGGCCCTGGCGTCGGCGAAGGTCACCTTCTCCACGATCTGCTCAAGGGAGTCGTCGGGACTGATGTCGCTGCCGATGACCCGTCCTCCGGTGGCGCTCTGCGCCCGGCCCGCCTCCGTCGCCAGGGTCAGTCGGAGCTCTGGATACCCATGAAACCCGATCGCCCGGCAGAACCTGATGACAGTGGTCTCGGAGGTGCCACAGGTCTGGGCGAGTTCGGTGATGGTGGAGTTGGCGACGCCTTCCGGGTCGTCGATCACGCGCTGCGCGACACGCCGCTCCGCGGGAGGCAGGGAGGGCAGCAGGGAGCGCACCCGCACGACGGTGCTGAGCGGTGTCGCCTCCTTCCGCGTCTCCTGTGGTGCCGCGTCGGTACGGGTTGCGCCGGCGGTTCCGGCACCCCCCGCCTCTGGGCTGGTGGGTTTCCTCATGGAAGAAATTTTCTTACTGGACAGATGTCACGTCAACGGTAGAAAGGGCTACCGTCGGCATGTGTTGACCCATTTGGCCGGTCCATACGTGATCGGTATTGACGCGGGTGGCACGAAAACCCGCTGTGTCGTTCTCACGCTCGGGGGAGCAATCGCCGGAGTGGGAATGGGCCCTGGGGCCAACCCCAACTCCGGGGGCGACACCGCGGGGGCGCTCACCACGGCCCTGCAGGAGGCACTGGGCACCGTGGACCGTTCTTTGATCCTCTCCGGCGTTTTCGGGATCGCCGGCGCTGGATCGGCGGGCCGTCCCGCCGCCGTCACGGCGGCGCGGCGGGCATGGCAGGCGGTCGGGCTGCGCGGAGCGCCCGCCGTCGTGACGGACATCGCGGTGGCGTTCGCCGCCGGGACCGACGCGTCCAAGGGCATCGTGGTGTTCTCCGGCACCGGCGCCGGCGCCGCGGTGATCAGCGACGGCGCGATCGTGCAGCGCGCCGACGGCTACGGCTGGCTGGTCGGCGACGAGGGCTCGGCGGTGTGGCTGGGCAAGGAGGCGGTCCGGGCGGCGCTGGCCGCCTTCGACGGCCGCGGCTCCCCCACCCTGCTGACCGAATCGGTGCCCCGGGCGCTGCTCGGGGCGGCGGTGGTCGCCGAGCTGAGCGCGGCCGCCCCGCGGCGGGCGCCGCGGCGGCGGACGCTGGCCCTGGCCGGCGCGCCGTCCTCCGGTGCGCCGGGGCACGGCCGCCGGTCGGGCACCGCGGTGCTGGACGACACCGCGTTCGGCCGGCCGCCCGGCGGGGCCGAACCGCCGGACCCGGACCGGGCGGGACCCGCCAGCGCGCCGCCCGAGTGCGCGCCGAACCCGCAGCTCGCCCAGGCCATCATCAAGGAGGTCTACGGCCGCCCGGTCGCGGCCCTCGGCCGGCTCGGGCCGGTCGTCGCCGCGGCGGCGGACGCGGGCGACCCGGTGGCCCGGCGCATCACCCGGGAGGCCGCCGAATGGCTGCTGCGCGATGTGGACGCGGTGCGCCCGGCCCTGCCGGACCCGTGCGCGCCGGTCGTGATGCACGGATCGGTGCTGCGCAACGGTCCCGTCGCCGACGCCGTGCGGGCCGGGCTGCGCGCCCGCTTCGCGGCCGACCCGCGCAGCGCGGGTGACGCTGCCGTCGGGGCGGCCGGGCTGGCCCTGCGCCGCCTCGGCTTCCCGCTGCCGCCGCCGCAACCCGGCTGATCCGCCGGCCGTCCCGTCCGTCCGACAGCCGTTCCCCGTCCCGCCGAACTCTTCCGCTCCTCTTGCGGACCGCGGGAGCCCATGAGCCCCGCGAGCACCCGAGTGCCACACAATCCCGCGTCATCTGCGCCACTTCGCGCTGAGACCGGCGAAGCGCCCGCCGGCTGAGCGATCCGCTCCGGCCGCGACGCGCCACCTGATGAATCCCGAAACGAGCGCGCCGCGCCGGTTCTATCCGGCCGATCGCCGCGCCGAGCGCTCTCCCCCGACGCCACGCGCAACGCGACCACGGCCATGCCCTGGCCCGACGCTGCCCTGAAAGCGGGCTGCAGACGCGCCGAAGGCCGCGTGGACGCGACCTGACCGCCGCCGCGCATACCCTCGAAGCGCCGGCGCGGCCGGGCGGCGGCGTCCGGCGCGGGCCGGACGGCAACGGCAGCAGAAAAGATCGTTGACCGGCGGCGGGTCGACACGGCCCCGGACGCGGGTTACGGTCGCCAGGATCGATCACGAAGCGGAATCGACAGACCACGTCGGGGGGCCTGGTCCAGTGCGTGCTTCACGTTCACTCGCACTCGTCACGGCGGTCGCGACGGCGCTCGGCGCGTCGCTGGCCGGCTGCGGTGGCGGCGACTCCGAAGACAAGGACGAACCGGCCGCGACCAAGACCGCGGGGGCGGGCCGGTCTTCCGGGGCCGCCGCGTCCCAGGCCCCGCGCCAGACCGCGGGCGCCTGGATCCCCCAGTACGTCGCCTCGATGGGCGTCCGCGAGAAGGTGGGGCAGCTGTTCGTCCCCGCCTTCCCCGACGCCGCCACCGCCAAGACGATGATCAAGCAGTACCACGTCGGCGGCCTGATCTTCTTCCCCGCCAACCTGCGCTCGCCGCGCGCGACCGCCGAGCTGGCCAACTCGCTGCAGGAGACCTCCAAGGTCCCGCTGCTGCTCGCCGTGGACGAGGAGCAGGGCAAGGTGTCGCGCGCGTCGTTCCTCACCCGCTTCCCCGGCAACATGGCGCTCGGCGCGACCGGCCGCCCGGCCGACGCGCAGGCCGCGGCCCGGGTCACCGGGTCCGAGCTGCGCGCGGTGGGCATCAACCAGAACTTCGCGCCGGTCGCCGACGTCAACGTCAACCCGGCCAACCCGGTGATCGGCGTGCGGTCGTTCGGCGCCGATCCCGCACTGGTGTCGCGGATGCTGGGCGCGGCGGTCGCGGGCTACCAGTCGGCGGGCGTCGCCGCCACGGCCAAGCACTTCCCCGGGCACGGCGACACCGCCACCGACAGCCACACCGGCCTGCCCGTGATCAGGCACACGCGCGCGCAGTGGGAGCGGCTGGACGCGCCGCCGTTCCGCGCCGCGGTGTCGGCCGGGGCGGACGCCGTCATGTCGGCGCACATCGTGGTGCCGGGCCTGGACCGGTCCGGCGACCCGGCCACGCTGTCGCGCACGGTGCTGACCGGGCTGCTGCGCGGCTCCCTCGGCTTCCGCGGCGTCATCGTCACCGACTCGCTGCAGATGCAGGGCGCCAAGGTGCGGTACTCGCCGGGCGTCACCGCCGTGCGCGCGGTCAACGCCGGCGCCGACCAGCTGCTCATGCCGCCCAGCCTGCCGACGGCCTACAACGCGGTGCTGGCCGCCGTGCGCAGCGGGCAGATCTCCCGCAAGCGGCTGGACGAGGCCGTCACCCGCATCCTGCGGATGAAGGAGCAGCGCGGGCTGTTCCAGCACGCCGACACCGACGCGGCGCGCGCGGACGCCTCGGTCCGCACGGCGGCCAACCGGGCCGTGGCGCGGCAGGTCGCCGAACACTCGGTCACGCTCGTCCGCAACGACCGGGGGCTGCTGCCGCTGAAGGGCAAGACCGTTCACGTCACCGGCCCCAGGAGCGCCGCGCTGGCCGCGGCGCTGCGCCGCCAGGGCGTGCAGGTGGCTGCCACGCCGCAGGCCGCCGACGTCGCGGTGCTGACCACCGTCGACGCCGGGGCCGCCACCGCCGCCCGGGTGCGGGCGCTGCGTCCCAAGCCGGTCGTGGTGGCCGCGCTGGGACGCCCCTACGACCTGGACTCCGCCCAGCAGGCGTCCGCCACGCTGGCCACCTACTCGTCGGCGACGGTGTCGGTGCAGGCGCTCGCCGAAGTGCTGACGGGCGCGATCAACCCGTCCGGCAAGCTGCCGGTGAAGGCGGGAGGCAAGCCCATCGGCCACGGCCTGTCCTACCGCCCCGCCTGACCCGGCCTGCGGCGACAGGGAAACGCCGGCCCGCCACCGCTGGTGACGGGCCGGCGTTTTCGCCGAAAGCCCGCTACAGGCCGAGCTCGGCCAGGCCGGGGAGCAGGGCGCGCGCAGACTCGCGGGCGAGCTGCGCCGTGCGCGCCCGGCGCGCCGCGTCCGCGGCCCGGCGGCACTGGTCGAGGGTGTGCCGGGCCAGCGCGGCGCGGACGAGCGGCAGCGACGGCGCGCCCATCGACAGCGACGTCACCCCCAGCCCGACCAGCACGCACGCCAGCGCCGGATCGCCCCCGGCCTCGCCGCAGACCCCGCACGGCCGGCCGGCGTCGGCGGCGGCCTGCGCGGCGACCGCGACCAGGTCGAGCACGGCGGGCTGCCACGGGTCCTGCAGGTGCGCCAGCCCGCCGAGCTGGCGGTCGGCGGCACAGGCGTACTGGGTGAGGTCGTTGGTGCCGATGCTGAAGAACTCCACCTCGGCGGCCAGGTCGCGGGCGCGCAGCGCCGCCGCCGGCACCTCGATCATCACCCCCGGGTGGTCGATTCCGGCGTCCCGGCACGCCTGGGCGAAGAACGCCGCCTCCTCGGCGTCGGTCACCATCGGCGCCATCACCTCGAGCCGGGCGGTGCTCCCGGCGGCGGCGCGGGCCAGGGCGCCGAGCTGCTCGGCCAGCACGTCCGGATGGCCGCGCAGCATGCGCAGGCCCCGCTCGCCGAGCGCCGGGTTCGGCTCCTCGCCGGGCGGCGGCAGGAACGCCAGCGGCTTGTCGGCCCCGGCGTCCAGGGTGCGCACCACCACCTTGCCCTTGGGGAACGCCTCCAGGACCTTGCGGTAGGCGTCCTCCTGCTCGGCGGCCGACGGCGGCGCGGCCCGGTCGAGGAACAGGAACTCGGTGCGGTAGAGCCCGACGCCCTCGGCGCCGTTGGCGACGGCGGCCGCCACGTCCTGCGGGCCGCCGACGTTGGCCAGCAGCGGCACGGCATGCCCGTCCTTGGTGGCACCCGGCCCGGTCGCCGATTCGAGGATCGCGGCGCGCGCCGCCACGGCGTCGCGGGCGGCCCGCACCTGTTCGTCGGACGGGTCGATGCGGACCGTTCCGGCGGCGCCGTCCACCAGCACCCGCGTGCCCTCGGCGATCTCGGTGCAGCCCGGGCACGCCACCACGGCCGGGACGCCCATGGTGCGGGCCAGGATCGCGGTGTGGCTGGTCGGGCCGCCCTCCAGGGTCACGAACGCCACGACCATGGCCGGATCGAGCACGGCCGTGTCGGCGGGCGCCAGATCCCGCGCCACCAGCACGAACGGCTCGTCGGACTCCGGCACGCCCGGCATGGGGACGCCCAGCAGCCGGGCGACGGCGCGGTCGCGGATGTCGTCCAGGTCGGCGACCCGCGCGGCCAGGTACTCCCCGGCCCCGGCGAGCAGCTCGCGGTAGGTGCCGAACGCCTCGAACACCGCGCGCGCCGCCGCCGTTCCGTCACCGATCTTGGCGGCGACGGCGTCGGCCAGGCCCGGGTCGCGGGCCATCAGCGCCTGCGCGTTCAGCACGTCGCGGCCGTCGGTGTTGCCGACATCGGCCGCGCGGGCGGCCCGCGCCTCCAGGTCCGCGGCGACCGCTTCGAGGGCGGCCAGGGCGGCCGCGCGCTCGGCCTCGGCGTCGCCGCCGTGCCGCGCCCCGGCGGGCGGCTCGGGCACGGCGCCCGCGACCACCCGCACCGGGCCGGCGCCGACACCGGGGCTGACGCCCGCGCCGCGCAGCATGCGGGCCGCGGGCGCCTCCTGATCAGGCACTTTCCGGCTCCGGCTGCTTGAGCAGGGCCTCCAGCTTGTCGAGCAGCTCCTCGGCGCCCTCGCCCTCGGCGCGGATGACGACCTCCTCGCCGTGCCGGGCGTCCAGGCCCAGCACCGCCAGGATGCTCTTGGCGTTCACCGGCTCGCCGCCCGGCTTGGCCACGGTCACGTCGAAATCGGCCTTGGCCGCGATCTGCACGAACAGCGCGGCCGGGCGCGCGTGCAGCCCCACCTTCGCCTCGATCTTGACGTTGCGCTGGCTCACAGCTACTCCTCATCCTCGCCGCGCCCGGGTGGTTCCCGGCGCGGTCGGCCCCCGAACACCCGCAGCACGGGTCCCGGCGAGAGCTCCACTTCCTTCAGGTTCGCCACCAGATGGTCGGCCCCGTCCAGGGCCCGCGCCGGCTGGGTGGTCGTCACGCCGACGCACGTCATGCCCGCGGCCTTCACCGCGGCCACCCCCGCCGGGGCGTCCTCGAAGGCCACCGCGTCGGCGGGCGGCACGCCGAGCGTCCCGGCCGCGGCCAGGTAGCCCTCCGGGTCCGGTTTTCCGGCGGTCACGTCCCCGGCGGTCACGGTCGCCGCCGGGAGTTCCAGGATGCCGAGGCCGTCCAGCAGGGCCTCGGCGTAGGGGCGCTGCGCGGAGGTCACCACCGCCACCGGCACGCCCGCCCCGTGCAGCGCCCGCACCAGCTCGACCGCGCCCGGCACCGGCGCCACCGGCGGCATGTCCGGTGCGGCGCCGTACGACACCACCTGCGCGAACAGCTCGTCGACGGCGCGGCCGGGGAACAGGTGCGCCAGCTCGGCCAGCACCTCGACGCCGCGCCGCCCCGCGAACGAGGCGATCAGCGCCTCGTCGTGCGGGACGCCGTGCGTCTGGAACAGCCGCCGCCACATGGCGCGGTTGCGCGGCTCGGTGTCGACCAGGGTGCCGTCAAGGTCGAACACCGCGGCCCGCAGCGGAAGCTCCGCCGGGCTGCCGCGGCGTCCCCCGGCACCGGGCGGCTCGTGCTCGCTCAGCGCCATGTGTACAGCTCGGCCCCCTTTTCGACGGCTCCGGACTCCTTGACGTCGGACAGCGCGTCGGCGGGGGCGTCCAGCGCCACCACCGCGCACACCGGCGACCGGCCGCCCGCCTCGATCGCGGCGGGGTTCCAGCCCACCACCGGCTGCCCCGCCTCGACCGCGTCGCCCTCGGCGGCCAGCAGCTCGAAGCCCTCGCCCTTGAGCTGGACGGTGTCCACGCCCAGGTGCACCAGCACGCCGTGGCCCTCGTCGTCGACCACGACGAAGGCGTGCGGGTGCAGCTTGACGATCGTGCCGGTCACCGGGGCGATGGCCTGGCCGGGCGCGCGCTCGGGATCGACCGCGGTGCCCGGGCCGACCATGGCCTGCGCGAACACCGGGTCGGGCACTCCGGCCAGGCCGACGACCTGCCCGGCGACCGGTGACAGAACTCGCGTCATCGCGTGGCTCCCCAGGCCCTTCAGTCCAGCAGGTCTTCGATGTCGCTGGCGATGGTGTCGGCGTCCGGCCCGACCACCACCTGCACGACGTTTCCGCTGCGCATCACGCCGAACGCGCCCGCGGCCTTCAGCCCGGCCTCGTTCACCAGATCCGCGTCCGAGACGACGGTGCGCAGCCGGGTGGCGCACGGTTCGATCTCGTCGATGTTGTCGGCGCCGCCCAGCGCGGCGATGATGGCCTCGGCCTTGTCCATCCGCTCGTCCCTTTCCTGATGATCCCGGGGAAACCCGGCGGACCCGGTAAGTCCGCTAGTCGGTCTGGGTGACCTTGTTGAGCCCGCGGGGCACGTCGGGGTCGACGCCGAGCGCCCGCGCCAGCGCCTCCACCAGCAGCTGCCCCGGCACGATAAGCCCCAGCGGCGCGACCCATTCGGGCAGGTCGGGGCCGGGCAGCGCGCGCGAGCACGCGGCGGCCAGCCCGTCCCCGCCGCCGATGCCGTACGCCCGGGCGCCCGCTCCGCGCACCCGCCGGGCCAGCGCCACCGTGCCGGCCAGGGTCGGCCCGGAACCGGCGGCGACCAGCAGGGCGGGCGTGCGGTCGTCCACCACCGCGATCGGGCCGTGCAGCAGGTCGGCGTACGACAGGCCCATGGCGTGCAGATAGCACGCCTCCTTGATCTTCAACGCCAGTTCCAGGGCGGTGCCGAACGCGATGCCGCGGCCGGAGACCACCGCGCCCTGCACCTCGGCCAGCTCCGCGACGATCGCGGGCAGCGCCTCGGCCGCCTCGGTCACGGCGATGAGCCGCGCCACCTCGTCCGGCACCCGGCGCAGGTCGGCCCGGTCGACCTCGGCGCCGAGGCCCAGCGCCAGCACCGCCAGCGCGGCCAGCTGGGTGGTGTAGGTCTTGGTGGCCGGGACGGCGAGCTCGTCCCCGGCCTCGGTGACCAGCGCGACCTCGGCGGTCTCGGCCAGCGGGGACGCGGCGCCGTTGGTGACCGCGACGGTGCGGGCGCCGCAGGACGCCGCCCATTCCAGCGTCTCGACGATCTCCTCGGTCTTGCCGGACTGGCTGATCGCCACGGCCAGCACGCCGGACAGGTCGAGGCGGCTGCGGTAGGCGGTGGCGATGGACGGCGCGGCGAGCGTGGCGAGCCGTCCGGTGTGCGACTCCACCAGGTACCGGCCGTACACCGCGGCGTTGTCGGACGACCCGCGCGCGATGAACAGCACCTGGCGGGTGCCGCGGGCCAGCTGCCCGATGTCGGGCACGCGCGGCAGCAGCGCCTCGACGGTGCGGGCCAGGGCGGCCGGCTGGTCGCCGATCTCGGCCCGCATGCGGCTGGTGGTCATGAACCCCCCTGGAACAGGTTGCCGCCCTGGTGAACGATGTGCCCTGCGACCCAGGTGGCACGCGCCCGGTGGTCGGGGCCGAGCCACACCAGGTCGGCGGCCGCGCCGGGTGCGATGCGGCCGAGGTCGGGGCGGCCGATCAGGTCGGCCGGGACGCGGGTGGCGGCGTCGATCGCGGTGACCGGGTCGACGCCGAGGGCGACGGCGTTGCCGACCGCGGCGTCCAGCCGCAGCGCGGACCCGGCGATCGTGCCGTCGGCGCGCAGCGGCGGCCCCTCGGCGGGCAGCTCGATGGGCTCGCCGCCCAGGTCGTAGGAGCCGGGCGGCATGCCCGCGGCGGACGCGGCGTCAGTGACGAGCACGACCCGCCCGGCGGCGGCCGCGAACACCACGCGGGCCGCGACGTCCGACACGTGGTGCAGGTCGAGGATCAGGCCGGGGTGCAGCCGCGGGTCGGCCAGCGCCTGCGCGGCGACGCCGGGCTGGCGGTGGTGGACGCCGCTCTGGGCGTTGAAGATGTGGGTGACCTTGCGGGCGCCCGCGTCGGCGGCCCGGGCGACCTGCTCGGCGGTCGCGTCGCTGTGCCCGACGCTGACCAGCACTCCGTGCTCGACGAGCGTTCCGATCGCCTCGATGGCGCCGTCTCGTTCGGGCGCGAGGGTGACCAGTTTGACCAGGCCGGTCTCCAGGAGGGCCGCGACCGCTTCGGGCGTGGGGTCGGTGAGCCAGTCGGCGTTGTGGGCGCCCTTGCGCTTGGCCGACAGGAACGGCCCTTCGAGGTGGACGCCCAGCACGCGGGCCCCGTCGGGAAGTGCGGGCAGCAGGTCGCGGGTGCGGCGCAGCGCCGCGGCCTGGGTGGCGACGGGCGCGGTGATGAAGGTGGGCAGGAACGCGGTGACGCCCGTCTCGGGGAGCCGCCGGACGATCTCGTGCCAGCCGGCCTCGTCCGCGTCCGCCAGGTCGTGGCCGAAGTAGCCGTTCACCTGCAGATCGACCAGGCCGGGGGCGAGCGTCCCGGCCGGCAGGTCCACGTCCGGCGGTGCGGGCGGGGCACCCTCGCCGACCTCGGTGACCACGCCGTCCGCCACGCGGACGAATCCCGGGGACAGCAGGCGGGTGGGACCGTCGCCGTCGGGGACGGCGACCACGTTCTTCGCGGCGAGGAGCAGTGCTGCCATGGGGGTCTCTCCGGGCGGAGGTGACGGCGCTCTGGACTGGTCTAGTCCGGACTAGACCAGTCGTCACCATACCCCTAAAAGCGGACAGAGCGAAGATCCCGGGGGCAAGTCTCCTGTGACGGGACCGGACAGCCGCCTCCGGGCGGGCCGGTGCGCCGGACCGTCTCGCCGCAAACCGCCCGGCTACCGCCGATGAGGCGGCTGACCTGCGGTTTCGCAATGTTCCGGCTTAATGGAGCCGTTATCCATCTGTGCATTGACACGACGTTTCCCGATGTGGTCTAGTCCGGCCTAGACCAGTACGTACCTTAGGTATCCGGCCCCGGCCCGAGGACGACGACCACGTGACAACCATCGACCCGCACAGTCCCGTCCCGAAGTACTTCCAGCTCCGGGCGATCCTCCTCGACCTGATCGAGTCGGCGGAGCTGCCGGTGGACGCGCCGATCCCGTCCGAGCGCGAGCTGTGCGTCCGGTACGGACTGTCCCGGATGACCGTCCGGCAGGGCGTCGACCAGCTCGTCTCCGAGGGTCGGCTCTACCGGGTGCCGGGCAAGGGCACCTTCGTCGCCCGCCCCAAGATCGAGATGCCGCTGCGGCTGGTCTCCTTCACCGAGGACATGCTGGCCCGCGGGATGCGGCCGGGCGCGATCGACCTCGACCGGCGCACCATCGCCGCCGACGCCCACCTGGCCCGCCAGTTCGACGTCGAACCCGGCACCGAAATCCACGTCATCGAACGGCTGCGCACCGCCGACGGGCAGCCCATGGCGCTGGAGCGGGCGCACATCCTGGCCTCACTCGCCCCCGACCTGCTCGACCGGCGGCTGGCCGACCGCTCCCTGTACGGCGTCCTGGAGGCGGTCTACGGCGTGGTGTTCGACGCCGGAGACCAGACCATCGACGCCGCCGTGGCCGACGCCACGGAGGCCCGTCACCTGCAGATTCCCCGCGGCAGCGCCGTCCTGCTCCTGCGGCGACGCTCCTACACCGGTGGGGTGTGCGCGGAACTGGGCGTGTCCACCTACCGGGCCGACCGCTACCAGATCCGCACCTCCCTCGGAAACCCGCCATCGCGCACGTAGCACTCCCCCGGCTACAAGGAGGAAAACCCGATGAGTTCCACAACCGCAGTGGGCGGGACCGCGGCACCTCGCCGCGGATCGGCCGCCCTGGCCGTCCTCCAGCGCATCGGCCGCAGCCTGATGCTGCCGATCGCCGTCCTGCCCGCGGCCGGCCTGCTGCTGCGCCTCGGCCAGCCGGACGTGATCGGCACCGACAAGGCGGCGGACCCGTGGATCAGCTTCTCCGGCGCCGACCGCGTCGCGCAGGTGTTCTCCGGCGCCGGGGGCGCGCTGTTCGACTGGATGCCGCTGCTGTTCGCGGTGGGCGTCGCCGTGGGCTTCGCCAAGAAGTCCGACGGCTCGACCGGGCTGGCCGCCGTGGTCGGCTACCTGGTCTTCCACTACGTCAGCATGAACATCTTCTTCGTCCGGTTCGACGACGACCTGAAGGCCAAGATCGGCAAGCAGCTGTTCGACCCGGACAACCCCGGCCAGCCCAACCTGGTGCTGGACCTGGCCGCGCAGAACCCCACCCGGGTGCTCGGCGGCATCGTCATCGGGCTCGTCACCGCCCTGCTCTACCAGCGCTTCTACCGGATCAAACTGCCGACCTGGCTGGCCTTCTTCGGCGGCCGCCGGTTCGTCCCGATCATCACCGCGTTCACCGCGATGATCCTCGGCGTGGTATTCGGCTTCATCTGGCCGGTGCTCGGCAAGTGGCTCACCAGCTTCGGCGAGTGGATGGCCGACAACAGCACGATCGGCGCGGGCGTCTACGGCGTGATCAACCGGCTGCTGCTGCCGCTCGGCCTGCACCACATCCCCAACAACGTCGTCTGGACGCAGATCCCCGAGTGCACCGTGGACGGCAAGACCTACGCCGGCGACCTGAACTGCTACCTCAACGGCGCCGACGGCGCGGGCTGGTCGATGACCGGCTACTTCCCGGTCCTGATGTTCGCGCTGCCCGCCGCCGCCCTGGCCATGTGGCGCGCCGCCCCGCCGCACCGCCGCCCTGCCGTCGGCGGCATCATGTTCTCCGCCGCGCTGACCGCGTTCGTCACCGGCATCACCGAGCCGATCGAGTTCGCGTTCATCTTCGTGGCGCCGGTCCTGTTCGGCCTTCACGCCGTGCTGACCGGCATCTCCATGGCCGTCGCGGACGCGCTCGGCATGAAGCTGGGCTTCAGCTTCTCCGCCGGCGGCATCGACATGCTGATCAACGGCTCCAAGGACAACACCCACAAGCTGATCCCGCTGATCATCATGGGGCTGATCTACGCGGCGATCTACTACCTGCTGTTCAGCGTGCTGATCCGCAAGCTGAACATCCCCACCCCCGGCCGCGAACCGGAGGGCGAGGAGTCGGCCGCCGCCGACCCCGCCGCCTCCCCCGAACTGGCCGGCTCGGGCAAGAAGAGCGGCCGCTCCAAGAAGAGCGGCGCCGCGGAGACGAGCACGTCATAGCGGCCTTCTGACCACTCCTCCCCGCCTCCCCCTCGGCCGCGGCGGCGGGCCCGACGGCCCGCCGCCGCGGCCCTTTGCCAGGAACGCCGCTGCTTCCACCCCGCCGCCGCGAACACCCCTGCTCAGGACGCGGCCGGGCCTGTCCGGATGCGCCGCGCAGCGGGCCGCACGCCGCCGCCGCGTCCGCCGAGGCCATGCCCGCCCCGGGCGCGGTTTCTGACCGCATCCGGCCAGCATGTATCAAACGGCCCGTCCGCGGCTCCTTGTAATCGGCGCCTTCCCCTCGGGGCGCCCCGACACAAGGAGACCACCATGTGCGAGCAGTTCCGGCCCACCGACGGCGCCCTGGCCCTCTGCTGGGCCCACGAGCCCGGCCCGCGTCACGTACGCGCGGTCGCACCCCCGGCCCGCGGCCGCGACCGGGCACCCCTCCACCTGGCCGAACACCCGCCCCAGGAGGAGCTGCGCGGCGCGGCCACCGCCATCGTCCACCTGGTCGCCGAGGTCCTGGCGGGGACGCGCACCCTGCACCACCTGTCCCGCCGCGCCGCCCCGGAGATCTGCCACGTGCTGGCCGCCCACCCGCTCCCCCTCACCTCCGGCTCCCGCACCACGCCGCCGCGCGTGCTGACGACCTGGCTCCAGGAACCCGCCCCGGACGTCGCCGAGACCGGCGCCGTGGTCGTCCTCGCCGGGCACGTCCAAGCCCTGGCCCTCCGCCTCGAACGGCACCGGGGCCGCTGGCGGTGCACCGCCCTGGAGACGACCACCCCGCCCCACCGAGCGGGACGACCCGCTGCACCGGGACCACGACCGACGCGACGCCCACGCGTCACCACCCCGCCCCGCCACCGCAGCGCCTGACCACACCCGCCCAGCGCCCCGGACGGCCCGTCCCCGTCCGGGCCATCCGGGGCGCCCACAACCGGTATCCACCCAGCCGACGCCCCCGACTCGCACACTTCGACGGGAAGTCGCCGAGCGGGCAGCGAAAAGCCACGCTGACGGCGCCGAGTGCGCCCAGCCACCACCCGGCTTGGGACGGCACGACGCCACGCACCACTACGGCGGGCGGGGCGTCCGCCTGGGGAGGTTTCGGGGTGGCCTTGCGGCGCGTGGGAAGTGCCGGGACGCGAAGCGGCCTCCCGGGCGGGTGCCCGGGAGGCCGCTGTCAGGTCGTGCGGGCTACTTCTTGCGCGGGTCGCCGTGGCAGCGCTTGAACTTCTTGCCCGAACCGCACGGGCACGGGTCGTTGCGGCCGACGCCCGCGTACGGGTCCGCGGCCGCCTCGCTGTGGTGCTCCACGCCGCCCTCACCGTCGACGGTGGGCGCGGAGTAGTCCAGCTTCTTGGGACGCTGCGGCTTCTCCAGGCCCTTGGCGCGGATGGCGGGCGCCTCGTGCTCGCCGCCCTCACCCTTGTCGGCCTTCTCGGGCTCCTCGGGCTCTTCGCCCTCCTCGGACGCCGCGGCCTCCTCCTCGGCGTCCTTGGCCGGGGCGGTCTTGGACACCTCGACGGGGGCGGCGCCGACCTTGGACTGCGGCTGCTCCTCGACCTCGACCTCGAGGTTGAACAGGTAGCCGACCGACTCCTCCTTGATGCCGTCGAGCATCGCGTTGAACATGTCGTAGCCCTCCCGCTGGTACTCCACCAGCGGGTCGCGCTGCGCCATGGCCCGCAGCCCGATGCCCTCCTGCAGGTAGTCCATCTCGTACAGGTGCTCGCGCCACTTGCGGTCGAGCACCGACAGCACGACGCGGCGCTCCAGCTCGCGCATGACCTCCGAGCCGAGCTCCTCCTCGCGGGCGTCGTAGGCGGCCTGGGCGTCCTTGCGGACCCGCTCGGCCAGCGTCTCGGCGTCCAGGTTGGAGATGTCGCCGCCGATCTCCTCGACCAGGTCCTCGACGCTGAACGAGATCGGGTACAGCTGCTTGAACGCCTTCCACAGCTTGTCGAGGTCCCACTCCTCGGCGAAACCCTCGGCGGTGGCGCCCGCGACATAGCCCTCGACGACCTCGTCGATCATGTTGCGGACCTGCTCGTGCAGGTCGGCGCCCTCCAGCACCTTGCGGCGCTCGGCGTAGATGACCTGCCGCTGCCGGTTGAGCACCTCGTCGTACTTCAAGACGTTCTTGCGCATCTCGAAGTTCTGCTGCTCGACCTGGCCCTGCGCCGACTTGATCGCATTGGACACGATCTTGGACTCGATCGGCACGTCGTCCGGGATGTTCAGGCGCGTCATGATCGCCTCGACCCGGGCCGAGTTGAACAGCCGCATCAGGTCGTCCTCCAGCGACAGGTAGAACCGGGACTCGCCCGGGTCGCCCTGCCGGCCGGACCGGCCGCGCAGCTGGTTGTCGATGCGCCGCGACTCGTGCCGCTCGGTGCCCAGCACGTACAGGCCGCCGAGCTCGACGACCTCCTCGTGCTCGCCCTTGACGGCTTCCTTGGCCTTCTCCAGCGCCTCCGGCCAGGCCGCCTCGTACTCCTCGGGCGTCTCCAGCGGCGACAGGCCGCGCTGGTGCAGCTCCAGGTCGGCGCGGAAGTCGGGGTTGCCGCCGAGCATGATGTCGGTGCCGCGACCGGCCATGTTGGTGGCCACGGTGACCGCGCCCTTGCGGCCCGCCTCGGCGACGATGGCCGACTCCTGCTCGTGGTGCTTGGCGTTCAGCACCTGGTGCGGGATGCCGCGCCGCTTGAGCATCTTGCTCAGCCGCTCGGACTTCTCCACCGAGGTGGTGCCGACCAGCACCGGCTGGCCCTTCTCGTGCCGCTCGGCGATGTCCTCGACGACCGCCTCGAACTTGGCCTGCTCGGTCTTGTAGACCACGTCCGGGGCGTCCTTGCGGATCATCGGCTTGTTGGTCGGGATCGGCACGACCCCGATCTTGTAGGTCTTGTTGAACTCGGCCGCCTCGGTCATGGCGGTACCGGTCATCCCGGACAGCTTCTTGTACAGCCGGAAGTAGTTCTGCAGCGTGATCGTGGCGAGGGTCTGGTTCTCGTCCTTGATCGGCACGCCCTCCTTGGCCTCGATGGCCTGGTGCATGCCCTCGTTGTAGCGGCGGCCGTGCAGGATGCGGCCGGTGAACTCGTCCACGATCAGGACCTCGCCGTTCATCACGACGTAGTCCTTGTCGCGCTTGAACAGCTCCTTGGCCTTCAGCGCGTTGTTGAGGAAGCTGACCAGCGGCGTGTTGACCGAGTCGTAGAGGTTGTCGATGCCGAGCCAGTCCTCGACCTTCTCCACGCCGGACTCGGTGATGCCGACCGTGCGCTTCTTCTCGTTGACCTCGTAGTCGCCCGGGCCGTACTTGTCCACCTCGCCGGGGATCGGCTCGGCGCGCTTCAGCCGCGGCACGATCTTGGCGAACTCCACATACCACTTGGAGTTCTGCTCGGCCGGACCCGAAATGATCAGCGGGGTCCGGGCCTCGTCGATCAGGATCGAGTCGACCTCGTCCACGATCGCGAAGTTGTGGCCGCGCTGGACGCACTCGTCCAGGCTCCAGGCCATGTTGTCGCGCAGGTAGTCGAAGCCGAACTCGTTGTTGGTGCCGTAGGTGATGTCGGCGTTGTAGGCGGCGCGCCGCTCCTCGGGCGTCATCTGCGGGAGGATGACGCCGACCTCCAGGCCGAGGAACTGGTGCACGCGGCCCATCCACTCGGCGTCGCGCTTGGCCAAGTAGTCGTTGACGGTGACGATGTGCACCCCGTCGCCGGACAGCGCGTTCAGATACGCCGGCAGCACCGCGGTGAGGGTCTTGCCCTCACCGGTCTTCATCTCGGCGATGTTGCCCAGGTGCAGCGCGGCGCCGCCCATGATCTGCACGTCGAAGTGACGCTGGCCGAGCACGCGGCGGGCCGCCTCCCGCGCGGTGGCGAACGCCTCCGGCAGCAGGTCGTCCAGGGTCTCGCCGTCGGCGAGGCGCTCCCGGTACTTGTCGGTGAGCTCGCGCAGCTCGGCGTCGCTCATCTCGAGGAAGTCCTCCTCGATGGAGTTGACCTGATCCGCGAGCTTCTTGAGCTTGCGCAGGGTTTTGCCTTCGCCCGCACGAAGAATCTTGTCGATGACCGGTGGCACTCTCAAGGCTCCTTGCAGATCGTGGGTCACCGCCGACCGGCGGAACGCACACCGCACGTACGATGCCATCGTAGGCGAGTCTCAGGATGGTCTAGGTCACTCCTTGACGCAATCCAGCGCGCACTCCGTTTGACCTTTCCGTCCCGAGGAAGGTGTCTCCGCATACCCGAGGGGAGGCGTTCGATGACGGAAGAACTGCCACACGAGGGACACGGCTCGCACGCGGGGCGGCCCGGCTCGTGGGTCGCCGTCGGCATCATGATCACCGGGTTCGTGGTCGGCGGAATCGCCCTGTGCATGGGCCCGGCCTGGGGCGCCTTCTGGGTCGGGGCGGGCATCGTGGTGGTCGGCTTCATCGTCGGCGGGATGGTGCACATCTTCTCCGACGTGGTGGTGGACGCGCCCCGGGTCATTCCGGAGATCGTCGACTACTCCGTCTTCGGCACCCGCACCGACAAGCGCCGCGGCGGGTCGGCGGGGGAGACCATCGACAAGCCCATCCGCACCGACACCCAGCACACCCCCCACGGCTGACCCCGCGCGATTTCTTTACCCGCCCGCCTACTCCGCCAAGCGGGCGTTGACATTGGAGAGAAGGTCGGTTGGGGTCATGCGCTCGACGCGTACGGTGTCGCAGCCGACCCACTCCGCGGCCTTGCGCAGCGCCGCGCACAGGGCGGCCACGGACGACTCCGCACGGGCGGCCGTCCGGGTCGCCCACGGCTCCAGGGAAGCCTGGCGGACCACCAGGGTCGCGCCTTCGCGGGCCGGATCGACGCGCCCGATGAGCCGTCCCCCGGCCAGCACGGGCATGGTGAAGTAGCCGTGGACCCGCTTGGCCCTGGGCACGTAGGCCTCCAACCTGTGGTCGAAACCGAACACGCGGGACGTGCGGGCCCGGTCCCAGACCAGTGAGTCGAACGGGGACAGCAGCGTCGTGGCATGCCGTCCGCGCGCCGGGGCGGAGAGCGCCCCGGGATCGGCCCAGGCCCCGTTCCGCCATCCCGCCACCCGCACCGGCACCAGTCCGGCCGCCTCGACCACCGCGTCGACCTGCTCGGCCTTGATCCGGAAGTAGTCGGCCAGGTCCGCGCGGGTCGCCACGCCCAGAGCCCGCCCGGCTTGCGCGACCAGCCGGGTCAGGCACGTCTCGTCGTCCGGATCCTCGGCCAGCAGGTCGGCGGGGACGGCGCGTTCGGCCAGGTCGTACACCCGCCGCCAGCCGACCCGGCGCACGCACACGACTTCGCCGATGTCCAGCAGCCACTCGATGGCGATCTTGTGGTCGCTCCACTGCCACCAGTCGGCGCCCGACTTGGCGCCGCCCAGTTCCTTCGTGGTGAGCGGCCCGTCGACGCGCAACCGCTTGAGCACGTCGTCGCACACGCCCTCGGGCACCTTGTGCCACCGCCACCCCCGGCGGCGGAACTCGCGCCGCCTGAAGGCGAAGTACGGCCACTCCGACATGGGCAGCACGGACGCCGCATGCGCCCAGTACTCGAAGCCGGCGCCGCCGCCCCAGTACGCCTTCTCGACCGCCGCCCTCCCGACCGGCCCGAGACGCGCGTAGGGCACCAGTTCGTGGGAGCGCGCGAGCACGGAGATGGTGTCCAGTTGCACGGCGCCCAACCGTCGCAGGACCCCCGGCACGCCGCCCCGTCTGCCGTCCGTCCCGAGCAGCCCCTGCGCCCGAAGCTGCAGCCGCCGCGCCTCGTCCGCACTCAGTTCGATGACCGTCACCCGCCCGATGCTAGCCTCCAACACCACCAAAATGAGATAGCCGGTGCCGCCTCACGAACGAACACCGCACACCCATCCCTGAGCAGGATCACCCCCCTCATCCCGCGGCCCTCAGCCCACCGCCCCCACACCGCCCACCGCCCGCCGGCCGGCCAACACGACCGCAAGCGCACACGAACACAGACAAGCCGATACACCCCAGCCCCATACCGACACCGCCCAGGCAATGGTTGCTGTCGCCCGCTCGTCGGTCACGGACACACTGCAGTCGGTCGAATCTCGGCGGGCGGCAGCCGGGGGCGTCCGCCACCTGTCGCCGCCCCGGGGCATCACCGCCGTCTGCCAACGCGCCGACCAGCGGGACGCCCGTCTCTCGTCGGGGATGCGGCCGAGCGTTTTGACGTCGATGTGGACCAGGTCACCGGGACGGGAGCGTCGTAGCGGCGGACTTGTTCGCCGGTGGTCCGGTCGCATGCCGCAGGCGGCAGGCCGTGCCGCACCAGGATGCGGTGCGCGGTCGAGGGTGCGATGCCGGTGCGGGCGGCCAGCCGGACTGGATCGATGCGATGCGTCCGCCGCAGAGCGATCACCTGCGCCTCGACACCCGGCGGCGTCCGGTGGGGGCTGCGATGCGGCCGGCCGGGTGCGATCGTGCATGCCGGCCTCGCCGAGTTGCCGGTATCGGTTCGCCCAGCGGGCGGCGGTGGTGTGACTGACGCCGAAGCGTTCCGCGGCCCGGCGCAGCGGCCGACTCTCCTCGACGACACACCGGGCCAGACGCAGCCTGCCGGTCGGGGGGCAGCGGGGCGTTACGGTGGGACGCGAGGGCCTCCTGCAGTTCGGTGTAGATGTCGCATTCCACACCGGAACCAAGGCCCTCTTGCCGTTCAAGAACCGCCCAGGGCGTGTCGCCCTGCTCACAGGCCAGATGCACCTTGGTCGACAGCCCGCCGCCAGAGCGGCCCAAACGTGATCGTCCGGCTCGGCGGCCGTGCCGCCGGGCGGCTCGCGCTGCAGGTCGCCCCGCCGCCGGGCCCCGGCAGCGTGCTGGTGGGCGGCCGCCGGCGGCGAGAGGTGGTCTACGGGGTGTCAGGGCGCGGCAAGTCGGGGTCGAGTGGGGTGGAGCCCTGGGGTTTCCTCCATGGAAGTCGGCGGGCATAGGGCGATCGGGGCACGCCTGAACTCGGGTACATGATCTGTTTTCGGCGGCACGCGTGCTCGGCCTGCCCGTCGTCGTCTGCTCCCCGGGGATGGGGCGAGGAGGGCGGGGTCAGGTGATTTCCAGGAGTTTCTCCCGTACGGCGTAGACGACCGCTTCCATGCGGGAGTGCAGCTGCAGCTTCTCCAGGATGTTGCGGACGTGATTTTTGACGGTGTTCTCCGAGATGAACAGCTCGCGGGCGATCTCACGGTTGCCGAGGCCGCGGGCGACCAGCCGCAGGACCTCCATCTCGCGGTCGGTGAGGCGGGGGGCGGGCACCTGCTGCTGCCGCTCCTCGCTGCGCTTGGCCAGCGCCGCGAACTCCGTGATCAGCTTGGAGGCCATGGACGGGCTGATCAGCGACTGGCCGCCGTGCACCGCGCGCACCGCCTGGGGGACCTCGTCGATGGAGATCTCCTTGAGCAGGTAGCCGGTGGCGCCGGCCTTGATCGCCTCGAAGAGGTCCTCCTCCTCGTCGCTGATGGTCAGCATCACGATCTTCGCGCTGGGCGCCGCGTCCTTGATCGCCGTGCAGGCCTCGATGCCGCTGCGGCGGGGCATGCGGATGTCCATCAGGACCACGTCGGGCAGCAGGTCGCCGGCCATCTCGACCGCCTCGTAACCGTCCCCGCCCTCGCCGATGACCTCGATATCGGGCTCGTCCTGCAGCACCATCTCCAAGCCGCGCCGGAACAACGCGTGGTCGTCCACGATGAGCACGCGGATGGGGTCGGCGGGGCCCTGCGCGTCGCCCCTGCCGCCCGCGGCCTGGCGGGGCACCGCGGCGGCGCCGCGAGCCTCGGGATTCTCGCTCACCTGAGTCGCGGCGTGCAGGAGAACGCCGCTTCCCCCCTTCACTGTCAGTGATCTGGTCTTGCGGAGGGTTCCGCGGGGCGTCGGCCCGGGCGATGCGGCGCGGGGCGCGAGCCACGCGCAGCGGGCACGCGCGGCGCGCCTGCCCTTCGCCCCGGACCACCGCGTCCGCGGCTTGCTGAGTTACGCCTTTCTAGATCATGACATGCCCCGGCCGGTGACGTGCCGCATGTGCCGCATCACTCTTCGACAAGGCGGATGACCCCGTAGTTGTAGCCGCGCCGCCGGTAGACCACGGACGGGTGGCCGGTGGCCTTGTCGCGGAAGAGGAAGAAGTCGTGACCCACCAGCTCCATTTCGAACAGGGCCTGCTCGATGCCCATCGGCTCGGCACGGTGGAACTTCTCGCGCACGACGAGCGGGCCTTCGCCTTCCATGGGGATCGGGACGAGGTTCTCGTGCGATTCGGACGGCTCCTCCCGGCGCGTCTCGGGCTCGGCGGCCGTCGCGGTGGCGGCAGCCGGTTCGGCGAGCGGCGCGCCCGCCGGAGGTTCGGGCAGCGGCTCCATCGTGGCGAGCTTGGCGGGGGCGCGGCTGCCGTGGTGCACCTTGCGCCGGTCGTTCCGCCGGCGCAGCCGGTTCTCCAGCTTGTCCATGGCCGCGTCGAGGGCCCCGTACCGGTCCTCGGCGGCGGCCTCGGCGCGGATCACGGGCCCCCGGGACCGGATCGTGATCTCGACCCGCTCACGATGGTCCGCCAGGCGCGGGTTGCGCTCCTGGGAGACCTCCACGTCCACCCGGATGACCTTCTGGTTCAGTCGCTCGATCTTCGACAACTTGCCGTCGACATGCCGTCGGAACCTGTCGTCGACATCGGTGTGACGGCCCCTGACGATGATCTCCACGCGGGACCCCCCTTCTCCCGGAGTTGCCGGACTCGCGTTGTCGGGGTCGCACCCGCCCGGCCGACCTGGTCTTCGTCCCCACATCCGCCTGCTGAGGGTCTCGCGGCGCTCTCGCCACTACTCCCCTTCTCCCTGCTCGGAGGGTGTCGGACCCCCCGACGGGGCAGGACTTACCCCTAAGGCGCACCGTGATCGGTCGACGAGAAGTCGCCTTACGTGGGCCGTTTCGCCTGCGCCTGGCATCGGCTAGCCGGACCGGCGGGCGTGCTCGCGACGAGCACCGCAGTCCGACGCAACCACGGACCCGGGCGGGTGCCATGTCAGGAACGCTAACCCCTTTACGCCGCGAATGTCAGGGGGGTGGCGGCAGGAAATACTCACGGTGCGTCATCGCTGGACCTCCTTCCGGCGTACGCGGACGCCCGCGGGGAGCGTTCACGACCCGTGCTCCGCCGATCCCGCGGGGCCTCCTCCTCGATCTGCGCGAGCAGGTCATGCCGACCTGGCGGAACGGTGAGACTTCAAAGACCACTCCCGTCCTACGACTCGGCGTGACCTGATCGGTCCGGACGGTCCGGCCGCCGGCGGCGAACCGGACACATCTCTGGTTACGCTCGGCAACTACCAACCGGTTCAACCCCCATCGCGAAGAATCTCACCCACTCCGTCCCACAAACCGCCGGACACGCCGTCGCGCCAGAGCGTGCTCATCGTCCGCCCGGGTTCCTCCGCCGTCGGCGGTGACGCCGCTCGCCCCGGCCAGGCGCAGGCAAGCCAGGCCGCGGGTCCGGGCTTCCCCTGCGCTGACCCTGCCCGGAGGTTCTGCCGCCCGGTGTGGGCGTCATGGGGAATGCTCGGGAGAGGCGGTCAGCGCGGGAGGCGACGGGCCACCCGGCTGGGGTGGCCTGCCGTTGGGGTGAGGGCGCTTGCCTCGGGCCGGGCACAAGGTGGTCAGGTCGCGGGCGGGGTGCCACCTGACCGCGTGTGGAACGGCGCCGTTCGGGCGGGCGCTGCGCGTTGGCCCGGCCAGAGGGCGCCGCTGTCTTGGCTGTGTTCGCCTTCCGCTGTGGATGATCTCTGAGTTCGGGTTGGGTGGGGCCGGGTCGTCTGTCGCGCGCTGCGGGTTTGCGGCATCGCTGCCGCTGCTGGCGCATGTGGCGATCAGCGGGTTGGGCGGGACCACCTGCCGCGATGCGGTCGGCCGGCCTGCGCCGCAAGGTGTCGAACGCGCTTCAACCGGCACCAGCAATGGCGTGGTATCGCCATTCGCCACGGCAACCTCGCTTGTCACCTCCGGGGCGGGATCACCGTGATCAGCGCGCTGCTGCGGATTCACCATGATGCGTCCGACACGGCCTGGTGGGGCCTCATAGGGGGTTGCCGGAAGGCGGGGTCACGGCTGGGTCCGGCGGGGGGTGGCGGCCAGGGTGGCGATGGCTGCGACGGTGGCGCCCGCTTCGGTGAGGGCGCGGGCGGCCTCGGCCAGGGTGGCGCCGGTGGTGACGACATCGTCCACCAGGACGACCCGGTGGCCGGGGAGCGGACGTTTGGGTTCGAGGGCGCCCTGGAGGTTGGCGGCGCGTTCGGCGGCGGTGAGCCCGGCCTGGTCGGCCACTTTGCGGCGGTGGCGCAGGGCGTCCAGGCGGACGAGCCCCGGGGTGTGCAGTGCGCGGACGGCCGCGTCGGTCATGCGGCGGGTCGGGTCGTGCCCGCGCCGCCGGACGGCCGACCGCGACGACGGCACGGGGACGACGGCCGTGGGGGGATCCCTCGGGCCGCCCGGCTCGGACAGGGCGGCCTGGACGGCGCGGGCCAGTGCGGCGCCCAGGGGGCGGGCGAGCGCCGTCCTGCCGTGTTCCTTGTGGGCGACCAGCATCGAGCGGACGGGCCCCTCATAGGCCGCGACCGCCCACGGGCACGGCAGGCCGGGCGGCAGTGCCGTCGGCCGCGTCACGCGGCGGGCGGGGGTGCCCAGCCAGGCCGCGCAGCGCCCGCACAGCAGGCCGACGGCGACGCCGCAGCCGGCGCACGGTTCCGTCAGGACGAGGTTGAGCAGGTCGTCGAGGAAGCGCATGACTCGACGATGCCGGGCGGGCCGCCGGCTTCAACAGGGGGCGCCGAGATTGTGGATAACTCTTCGGCGAAAGTGATCTTGAGGCGGAATCACTGGGCGTAGGTGGGGTCGCTGCCGGGGATGGCGCAGACCCATTCGCTGAACTGGTCGCGGTAGGAGCGCTGGCGGCAGACGCGCGTCTCGTGGGAGGAGCGGGTGCCGACGAGCACCGGGGACTTGGGGGCGGCGGCGATCGTCTGGGGCAGGCCCAGGGCGCCGACCCCGAGGGAGCTGATGGCGCCGCCGCTCACCGGGACGAGGTAGGGCAGCGGCTGGGAGTCGGACTTGGCGCGCCCGAGGACGGCCAGGGTGTTGTAGTCGCGCCAGGACAGGTCGATGGCGTCCTGCAGTTCAGAGCTGACCGGCAGGAAGGAGCCGCCCTCGATGCCGCCGTCGGAGCGGCGGACGATGCGCCCTATGTGGAGCTGGGCGCGGCGGTCCATCTTCACGATGGCGGCCACGCGGACGCCGTCGCGCGCCACGCGCAGGGCCAGGACCTGGCGGCCGCCCAAGCCCCAGTGGGCCGCGCGCACGGGGGCGCGGCCGCGTTGCCGTATCCACAGCGTGGAGCGGTCCTTGGTGGTCTCGACCGTCCAGAGCACGCCGTTGCGGTCGAAGGACGGGGCGGTGAAGCGGGCGTCCGGGTCGCTGCGGGTGAGCAGGGGCCGGATGTCGGTGGACCCGGCGACCAGGGTCCCGGCCAGCACCTGGCCGCCGTCGGGGCTGAGCCCCGCGACCTCCTGGTAGTCGGGGGTGACGGCGGGGCGGACGAGCTGCCCGGCCGCCCCGGTGACGATGGGCTGCGGCAGGTCCCCGGAGAGCTGGCTCAAATGGCCCGCGGCGCCGATGAGGTAGGCGCTCTGCGGGTCGGAGCGTTCCTCGGACGACTCGCCGTCGGGTGCGTTGGCCGCCCACGCGCGGACGGACTGGGTGGCGCCGACACCCTCGGGCGTGACCGTCTCACCCTCGATCTGCAGCTTGAACTGCTTGACCTCCGACAGCTGCCGCAGCGTCCACGCGAGCTGGGCGGACATGCGTTCGGGGCTGCCGGAGCGGGCCTGCCGGGTCAGGTCGACGGTCGCGACGTCCTTGCTGATCGTGATCGCTCCGCGCAGCCGCGTGCCGGACGGGAAGGCGCTGCGGACGGCGGGCGCCAGCCACGAGGTGGGGCCGACGAGCAGGGCCTGGACGAGCCGGGTGGGCAGGTCCTTGCGGTTGGCCAGCGGCAGGAAGATGGAGTTGGGCACGAGGGTGCGCCCGTCCGGCCCGAAGAAGTACAGGTTGACGGTGCGGAAGGCGCGGTCCACGTCGGCCTTGGTGAGCAGCAGCCCGCCGCGCACCTCGGTGGGCAGCTCGGTGATGCGCCACAGCCCCTGCTGGTTCTTGCCGAGCTGGAAGGTGACCTCGACGTGCTTGGGGTCGGCGGTGTACTGGCCGTCCGGGCCGATGGTGCCGAGCTGGTCGCCCTCCAGCCGGACGGTGGCCTGCGCGGCGCTCTCCTTGACGACGATGGGCTGGTCGCGGTTCTGGAAGACGGTGACGGCGGGGCGCAGGCCGGGCCGCCAGCCGGTGGCCGGGGAGACGTACTCGCGCGCCACCTTCTGGTCGTCGTCGAAGCTCGCCGAGGCGGCCAGAAACCCCGACACGATCTCCGCCGGGCCCCATTCGGCGCGGGGCCGCACCGGGACGAGCCGCACGTACGGGTCGTCGACCTGGTCGGACCGGTCGACCGGCCGACCGGACACGACCCGCCCCCCGGTGGGCACGGAGGCGCAGCCGGCGGCCATCAGCAGCGACAGCGCGGCGGCCAGCGCGCGCAGCGGCGGCCTCACCCGGAGCAACCCTCGGGGCCGCGCGCTCACTCCCCCGCCTCCAGTTCGGCGTAGACGGCCCGGCTGTCGCGCACTCCCGGCGGGACGAGGGGCAGCGGGGAGCCGCGCAGCTCGGCGCCCGCCACGCGCGGCAGCGACAGCCGGAACTGCGAGCCCTTGCCGGGTTCGCCCCACGCCTGCAGCCAGCCGCCGTGCAGCTGGGCGTCCTCCCGCGAGATCGACAGGCCGAGCCCGGTGCCGCCGGTGGTGCGGGCGCGGGCGGGGTCGGCCCGCCAGAAGCGGTCGAACACCATCTGGCTCTCGCCCGGTTTGAGCCCCACGCCGTGGTCGCGCACCGCCACCGCGACAGCGTCGCGGTCGGCGGCGCAGGACACGATGATGTCCTCACCCTCGCCGTGCTCGACGGCGTTGACGAGCAGGTTGCGCAGGATGCGTTCGACGCGGCGGCGGTCCACCTCGGCCATGCACGGCTCGCCGGGCAGCTGCAGGACGACCTTGCTGCCCTTGCGTTCGGCCAGGTGCTGCACGTCGCCGACGGCGCGCAATACCACGTCGCGCATGTCGAGCGACTCGGCGTCCAGGGTGGCGGCGCCCGCGTCGTGGCGGCTGATCTCCAGCAGGTCGGCCAGCAGCGCCTCGAACCGCTCCAGCTGGCTCTGCAGCAGCTCGGCGGAGCGTCCCACGGCCGGGTCGGAGAACGTGTCGCGGTACTCGTAGAGCATGTCGGCGGCGATGCGGATGGTGGTCAGCGGGGTGCGCAGCTCGTGCGAGACGTCCGAGACGAACTGCCGCTGCACCTGCGACAGGTGCTCCAGCTCGCCGATCTTCTCCTGCAGGTTGGCGGCCATCTCGTTGAACGAGGTGGCCAGGCGCGCCAGGTCGTCCTCGCCGCGCACCCGCATGCGCTCTTCGAGCCGTCCGGCGGCCAGCCGCTGCGCGCCCTGCGCGGCGAGCCGCACCGGGATGACGACCTGCCGCGTGACGAGCGAGGCGATGGCGGCCAGCAGCAGCATCAGCACCGCGCCAACGGCCAGCAGCGCCCAGGTCACCCGGGTGAGGGTGCGCTCCTCCTGGGTGAGCGGGAACAGGTAGTACAGCTCGAACTGGCCGGTCTTGCCGCCGACGATGAGACCGGGTTCGCGGTCGCGGCCGATGTAGGACAGCCGGCCGAAGGTGTAGTCGCGCGCCCCGGCCGGGCCGCGGCGCAGCTCCTCGCGCAGCCGCTGGGGGACGCTCTCCTGGCGCAGCTCGTTGGTGGCGTAGCCGTCGTAGTAGGGGTTCTTGGCGTCGCGGATGTAGATCTCGTACAGCCCGGACGGCCCGCTGCGGGCCTTGAGGGCGTTGACGACGCGCTCCAGCCGTCCGTCGTCGTCGGCGGCGGGGCCGCCCAGGTCGCGCTGCACCATGCTGAGGCCCTCGTCGAGCTGGAGCATGGCCGCTTTGATCTTGCCCTCCATCAGGGCGGCCGAAATCTGCTGCTGCAGGAACGCCCCGAGGATCGCCACCACGGCCGCCGAGATCAGCAGCGTGGAGGTGACCACCCGGATCTGGATGGAGCGGCGCCAGCGGGTGTAGGCCCGTCCGACCGCGCGGCGCAGGACCCGCCGGGACGCGCGCAGCCCGCGCCGTACGACTCGCCTGGCCGCGTGCATCACCGCAGCACACCCCCGGAGAGGAGCACACCCCCGGCGGGACACCGCGCCGCCTGCGGGGCGTGCGTCATCGCGGCGTGGCGACGGTTGCGGGCCCGGGGGGGCACCGGGGCGTCGGGCGTCACGGGGGGAGCGTTCATGGGGTCGCCGTCGTCACGCGGACCGCTTCAGGCGGGCCCGGCCTTGTAGCCGACGCCGCGCACCGTCACAACGATCTCCGGCCGCTCCGGGTCCTTCTCGATCTTTGCGCGCAGCCGCTGGACGTGCACGTTGACCAGGCGGGTGTCGGCCGCGTGCCGGTAGCCCCACACCTGCTCCAGCAGCACCTCGCGGGTGAAGACCTGGCGCGGCTTGCGGGCCAGCGCGACCAGCAGGTCGAACTCCAGGGGGGTGAGCGGGATGGTGCGGTCGCCGCGTTTGACCGAGTGCCCCGCCACGTCGATGGTGATGTCGCCGATCTGCAGCGTCTCGGGGGCGGGCTCGTCGGTGCGGCGCAGCCGGGCGCGCACCCGCGCGACCAGCTCCTTGGGCTTGAACGGCTTGACGATGTAGTCGTCGGCGCCGGACTCCAGGCCGAGCACCACGTCGACGGTGTCGCTCTTGGCCGTCAGCATGACGATCGGGACGCCGGACTCGGCGCGGATCTGGCGGCATACGTCGATGCCGTCGGCGCCGGGCAGCATCAGGTCGAGCAGCACGAGGTCGGGCCGGGTCTCCCGGAACGCCTCAAGCGCCTTGTCTCCGTCGTGGACGAAGGATGGCTCGAACCCCTCGCCCCTCAGCACGATGCCGAGCATCTCGGCGAGAGCAAGGTCGTCGTCGACGACCAGTACACGTCCTCTCATGGCCCTCATCGCTACACACTCGGGGTCTGGTGGGATCAGGCAAGCGCGTCGCGCACGTCTTGGACGCCCCGTCGTGCCCCGGACGATGGCCCGGCCCCACCTCGCCAGGGAGAGAAATGCTTTGGCAGGCAAGGTTACCTGCGTTTGCCTCCGCCATGACTCCTCCCGACCGGCGATGAGGTGGCGTGCACCGGGCCGTGTCCAAAGGAACGAATTCTAGACACGATTTCGCCTACCAACCCGCGGCCCGGCCTGAATCGGCCGAACGAATCAATCGTGCGGCGTACCGTCAAGAGGAGGCAATCGCAGGTCCTCGGCCGTGACAGGATGGCCAGACGGGCCGTCATGGGGGCGGGCCTCACCAAACGGGCACAGGACACCGGGTACGGGGAGCTGGAGATGCCGGGACCCAACGGCTGGGACGCTTCGGGCGACCGGGACGGCGCGCCCTCGTCCCCCGCTGCCCCCGCACCCCAGCCCCCGCCCTCGGCCGACGCCGCCTTCCCGCCTCCGGGCGCCCCCGCGCCCCCGGCCGACCCCGGGACGGGCGCCGCACGACCAGGGGCGGCTGCCTCCGAGCCCGTCCACGTGCGGGTTTCCCTGGCGGACGCGGACCTGCTCGGGGGCGACATTCCGTTCCGGCCGCTGTCGATTTCGGAAATGCTGGACGCGGCCATCGCCTGCATTCGGCGGCACCCAAGGGCGACTCTGGGCCTGTCCATAGGCGTCTCAACCGTCATCCAGGTGCTGGGTTCGCTGCTGGCGTACTACTTCATCGGCCCCGAGGCCCGCGAGGAGATCACGCCGGGCGTGCTGGTCCGCTCGATCGGCACCCAGTTCATCCTGGGCGCGATCGGGCTGGTGCTGTCGGCGTACGGCATCCTGCTGGTGGCCGGGCTGCTTTCACCGCTGATCGGACGGCAGTTGCTGGGGCTGCCGACCTCGCCGCGCCAGGCGTGGCGGGACGCGCGGCCCCGGATGGGGCGGCTCGCGGCCGTCGCCGCGCTGATCGTGACGGGTTCGCTGGCCGCGCTGGTGCTGCCGAACGCGCCGCTGCTCCTGCTGATCGCCGCCGAGGGGCCGGTCGAGGCGATCATCATCGCCGGCGTGTTCGGCGTCCCGGCCGGGCTGGCCGCGATGGTCTGGGTGTACGTGCTGCTCGTGCCGGCCGTGCCCGCGGTGGTGATGGAGCGCCAGAACGTCGCCGGCGCGCTGCGCCGGGCCCGCACGCTGTCGCGCGGCCGCTGGTGGCGCACCTGCGGGACGCTGCTGCTCGCCCTGATGATCACCGTGTTCATGGGCATGTTCGCGCTGCGCGCGCCGTTCCTGCTGGTTCAGCTGGCGGTCTTCGGCGACGCCGAGAGCACCGGGGCGTCGGTCGGCGCGCTGGCCGTCGACACGCTGGGACGCATCGTGAGCTGGTCGGTGGTGCTGCCGTTCGACGCCGGCGTCATCGCCCTGCTGTACGTTGACCGGCGGATGCGCCGGGAAGGCTTCGACCTGGAGCTGCGGACCCGCACGCGGCCCGCATCCGCCCCGGGCGGCGGCGCGCCGGCGGCGGACGCGCCCGACGGGCCGGAGGCGGCGGACGACGGCTTCTTCGAGCTGTGGCGGCCCGCCCCGCTCGCCGCCCGCCCCCAGCCGCAGCAGCCGCCGGTACCGCAGCAGCCCGCGCCGCAGCAGCCGCCGGTGCCGCAGCCGGTGCCGCAGCAGCCGCCGCAGACCTGGACATCGACATGATCACTGCCGTACTCACCGCCCTGACCGCCGATCCGATCGGCCGGGACCCGGCCCGCGACCTGGCCCGCCGCGAGCTGGACAAGCCGATCTACCACCGCGACCAGCCGTCCTGGCTGGAGCGGCTGCTGGACCGGATCGGCGACTGGCTGCGCGAGCTGACCGACCGGTCGGCGCACCCGAACGCGCCCGGCAGCGGCGGCTGGATCTCCTGGATCATCATCGCGGTCATCGTCGCGGTGGTGATCGGCCTGGTCGTGTGGCTGATGTGGGGCCGCCGCAACACCCGGGGCACCCGCCGGGCCCTGCTGGACGCCACGCCGTCCACGCCGCGCAGCCACCGCCAGAACGCCGAGGAGCACGCCGCCGCCGGACGCTGGGCCGAGGCGATCCGCGAGCGGCTGCGGGCCATCGCCCGCGACCTGGAGGAGCGGGCGGTGCTCGGGCCGCGCCCGGGCCGCACCGCCGACGAGCTGGCGGCCGAGGCGGGCCGGGCGCTGCCGGACGTGGCGGCGGATCTGCGGGCGGGCGTGCGGATCTTCGACGACGTCTGGTACGGCGGCCGTCCCGGGACCCCGGAGGGGTACGCCCGCCTGCGCGCCCTGGACGAACGGGTGCAGGCCACCAGGCCGCGCCCGCTGGACGGGGACGGCGCGGCCGCCGATCGGCCCGACGAGTCGGGGATCCCGGACCTGGCCGCGGTCGCCCCGGGCGGCGGCGGCGAAGGCGGCCCGGGCGGCACAAGCGGCGCGTCGCACGGTGGTGATGGCCGATGACCTCGACGCTCACCCCCGGCGCCCCGCAGACCGCCGGCGCCCCGCAGACCGCCGGCGCGCCCTCCGCCGGGGAAGGCGCGGAGCCGACCGCCGGGCAGGTCGCCAGGCGGCGCTGGCGGGCCTCGCGCGGCGTGGTCGCGGTCGTGCTGGCCCTCGTCGTGATCGCGGTGATCCTGGCGGCGCTGCGCCCCGAGTCCTCGTGGCAGAACCTCGACCCGCAGTCGGCGAGCCCCGGCGGCTCGCGCGCGCTCGCCGAGATCCTGCGGCAGCGGGGCACGCCCGTGGCGGTGTCGCGCAGCGCCGGTGACGCCGCAGAGCGGGCCACCGCGACGTCCGTCACCGTCATCACCCGTTCGGAACGGCTCACCGATTCCGACATCGACCGGCTGCGGCGCATCCCCGGCGACCTGGTGCTGGTGGCGCCGTCCCGCAGGGTCCTCACCGGGCTGGCCCCCGGGGTGCAGGTGGCCAGCAGCAGCTTCGAGGACACCGACGCCCCCGACTGCACCCTCCAGGCGGCCGTATTGGCCGGCAACGTGGACTTCGGCCAGTCCGACACCTACGAGGTGCCGCCCGGCGCCACGGCCTGCTACCGCGTCGAGGGCCTCCCCAGGCTCGTGCAGGTGCGGCTCGACGGCGCCCGTACGGTGACGGTGCTGGGGTCGTCCCGTCCGTTCACCAACGAGTACCTGGACGACGAGGGCAACGCGGCGCTGGCGATGAACCTGGCCGGGGCGCGTGCCTCGGTCGTGTGGCTCATCCCCGACCTTCCGGACCCGGGCAGCGCCAGCGGTGACCGGACCTTGGGCGACCTGGTGCCGTTCGGGGTGAAGCTGTTCTTCCTGCAACTGGTGCTGGCCGTGGTCGCCGTGGCCGTGTGGCGGGCGCGCAGGCTGGGGCCGGTGGTGGCCGAGGCGCTGCCGGTGGTGGTGCGTTCGGCCGAGACCGTCGAAGGCCGCGCCCGCCTCTACCGCGCGCACCACGCCCGCGACCGGGCCGCCGACGCCCTGCGCGCGGGGGCCCGCGACCGCCTCGTCCCCCTGCTGGGCCTGCCGCGCAGCGCCGCGCAGGACCCGAACGCCGCCCGGGAGATCGTCACCGCGGTCGCCCAGAGGGTGCGCGCGGCCGGGGCCGGGGCGCCCCCCGGCGCCGCCCAGACCGGAACGTTCAGCACCGGCCCGGACGGCCGCCTCCTCTACGACGAGGCGACGATCGGCGCGGCCCTGTACGGTCCTGAACCTGCGGACGACGCCGGACTGGTGTGGCTGTCCGACGTCCTCGACGACCTGGAAAGGCAGGTACGGCAATCGTGAACCACCCCGTCCCGCTCGCCAAGGACGGCGCCCCCGGCGTCGACGCCGAGCAGGCCCAGCAGGTCCGGCAGGCTCTGACCGCGCTGCGCGGCGAGGTGGCCAAGACGGTCGTCGGCCAGGACTCGGTGGTCACCGGCCTGGTCATCGCGCTGCTGTGCCGCGGCCACGTGCTGCTGGAGGGCGTGCCCGGCACCGCCAAGACGCTGCTGGTCAAGACCCTCGCGCACGCCCTGGACCTGGACTTCAAGCGCGTCCAGTTCACCCCGGACCTGATGCCCGGCGACGTGACCGGCTCGCTGATCTACGACAACCGGACCGCGGAGTTCGAGTTCCGCGAGGGCCCGGTGTTCACCAACCTGCTGCTCGCCGACGAGATCAACCGCACGCCGCCCAAGACGCAGGCGTCGCTGCTGGAGGCGATGGAGGAGCGGCAGGTGTCGGTGGAGGGCGCGGCGCGCGCGCTGCCCGACCCGTTCGTGGTGTGCGCCACCCAGAACCCGATCGAGTACGAGGGCACCTACCCGCTGCCGGAGGCCCAGCTCGACCGGTTCCTGCTGAAGCTGACCGTGCCGGTCCCGTCCCGCGACGAGGAGATCGCGATGCTGGAGCGGCACGCGGCCGGGTTCGACCCCCGGGACCTGTCGCGCGTGCAGGCCGTCGCGGGGGCGTCCGACCTGGCCGCGGGGCGCGCCGCCGTGGGCGCGGTGCGCCTGGACCCCAAGGTCGCCGCGTACGTCGTCGACCTGTGCCGCGCCACCCGCCAGTCGCCGTCCCTGCAGCTGGGCGTCTCCCCCCGGGGCGCGACCGCGCTGCTGGCCACCTCGCGCGCCTGGGCGTGGCTGTCGGGCCGCGACTACGTCACGCCCGACGACGTGAAGGCCCTGGCCCGCCCCACGCTGCGCCACCGCGTCCAGCTCCGTCCCGAGGCCGAGCTCGAGGGCGCCACGGCGGACGGCGTGCTGGACGGCATCCTCGCCCACGTCCCGGCCCCCCGCTGAGGAGGCATGCGTTGAAGGGCACGTCCCGCAGGTCGGCGGGGAGCATGGCATGGCACTGACCGGACGGCTCGGGCTGCTGGCGCTGCTCGGCGCGGTCGTGCCGATCGTCTGGCCGAGCTGGTGGACGCTGGCGGCCCTGTGGGGTGTGCTGCTGGCCGCGGTGGCGCTCGACCTGGCCCTCGCCGGCAACGTGCGGGCGCTGCGCCTGCACCGGGAGGGCGACACCAGCGTCCGCCTCGGCGGCACCGCGCGGGTGTCGCTGATCGTGGAGAACACCGGCCGCCGCCGGGTGCGGGGCGTGCTGCGCGACGTGTGGCCGCCGAGCGCCGCCGCCGGGCCCCGCACGGTGCGGCTGGACGTGCCCGCCGGCGAGCGCCGCCGCGTCGAGACCACGCTGGTGCCGACCCGGCGCGGCGACCGGCAGTCGGTGACGGTGACGATCCGCTCGCGCGGCCCGCTCGGGCTCGCCGCGCGGCAGCTGTCGCGGCGCGCCCCGTGGACGGTGCGGGTGCTGCCCGCCTTCCCGTCCCGCCGCCACCTGCCCGGCAAGCTGGCCAAGCTGCGCGAGCTGACCGGCCAGCAGGTGGCGCTGATCCGCGGGCAGGGCACCGAGTTCGACTCGCTGCGCGAGTACGTGGACGGCGACGACGTGCGCTCCATCGACTGGCGGGCCACCGCGCGCCGCCGCGACGTGGTCGTGCGCACCTGGCGGCCCGAACGCGACCGCCGCATCTACCTGGTGCTCGACACCGGCCGCACCTCCGCCGGACGCGTCGGCGACATCCCGCGCCTGGACTGCTCGATGGACGCCGCGCTGCTGCTGGGCGCGCTGGCCTCCCGCGCGGGCGACCGCGTCGACCTGCTCGCCTACGACCGGCGGGTGCGGGCCCGGGTGGAGGGCGCGTCCCGTACCGACCTGCTCCCGGCGATGGTGCGCGCGATGGCGCCGCTGGAGCCGGAGCTGATCGAATCCGACGCGGCCGGGATGGTGTCCACCCTGATGTCGCGGGTGCGGCAGCGCTGCCTGGTGGTGCTGCTCACCGAGCTGAACGCCGCGGCGATCGAGGAGGGCCTGCTGCCGCTGCTGCCCCGGCTCACCGCCCGCCACCTGGTCATGGTCGCCGCCGTCGCCGATCCGCGCGTCGAGGAGATGGCCGCCGCCCGCGGCGACCTGGCCGCCGTCTACGACGCCGCGGCGGCCGAACGCGCCCGCGCCGAACGCCGCCGCCTGACCGCCGAACTGCGCGGCTACGGCGTCGAGGTCGTCGACGCCCCGCCCGCCGAGATCGCCCCCGCCCTGGCCGACGCCTACCTCGCCCTCAAAGCCGCCGGCCGCCTCTGAACACCCCGGCCGCCTCCCCTCGCCGCCTGAGCCGCTGCGGTCAGCCGGAGACGGGGGCGGTGTCGGGGGTCAGGTCGGCGTCGCCGGTTGCGCCCTGGCGGGTGGCGCGGCGGCCCAGGACGACGACGTAGGCCAGGAAGGCGGCCTCCGCGACGACGCCGATGCCGACGCGCAGCCAGGTGATGTGCACCCAGCCCGTCACGAAGCCCTCGATGAGCCCGGACACCAGCAGCACCCCGACCAGGCCGATGGCGACCGCCACGCACGTCCGGCCCTCCTCGGCCAGGGCCTGGCCGCGCCGCCGCGGCCCCGGATCGATGACCGTCCAGCCGATCTTGAGGCCGGCGGCGCACGCCAGGTAGACGGCGGTCAGCTCCAGCAGGCCGTGCGGCAGGATCAGGCCGAAGAAGACGTCGCCCTTGCCGTGGGCGAACATCAGCCCGGCCGTGACGCCGAGATTCAGCTGGTTGAGCAGCAGCACGTACAGGGTGGGTATGCCCAGCAGGATCCCGAAGATCAGCGCGACCGCCGAGACCCAGGCGTTGTTCATCCACACCTGGAAGGCGAACGAGGCCGCCGAGTGCTCGACGTAGTAGTTGGCGAAGTCGTGCTCGACCAGCTCGCGGATCTCGTACGGGGTCGCGATCGCCGCCTGCACCTCCGGGTTGCGCGCCACCCACACGCCGAGGACCAGGGCCAGCAGGTTGCCCAGCAGGGCGTTGCCGAGCCACCACCATTTGAGCCGGTAGGCGATGGCGGGGAACGAGCGGGTGGCGAAGTTCCCCACGTCGCGCCACAGCGGCGCCTGTGCCCCGCCCACGGTCGCCCGGGCCCGCGCCACCAGCGACGACAACCGGCCGACCAGCATCGGATCGGGCGCGCTGGAGCGCACCACGGACAGGTGGGTGGCGGTGCGCTGGTACAGCTCGACCAGTTCGTCAACCTCCGCCCCGGTCAGTTTGCGGCTCTTGTTGATGAGCTGCTCCAGGCGGCGCCACTCGTCGTTATGGGCGGCCACGTAGGCATCGACGTCCACCCGGCGAGACTAACGCCTGCCCGGCCACCCGTGCGGAACGGGCAGAATGGGGGGTCCCAGCCCCCACCCTGGAGGACCGGACATGGCCGAACTCGTCACCGGTGAGGCCGTCGCGCTCGACATCCGGGTGGCGCGGCTGGCCAGCCGGGGCTGCGCCTTCCTGCTGGACCTGGCCCTCCAGACGACGCTGCTCAACCTCGGCCTGTCCCTGGTGAGCCTGACCTCGCTGGTCGCCGACGAGGCGTGGACCATCGGGCTGAGCATCGCGACGACGGTGACGGTGCTGGTGGGCTATCCGTGCGTGTGCGAGACGCTGTCCCGCGGCCGCACGCTCGGCAAGCTGGCGCTGGGCCTGCGCGTGGTGGCCGACGACGGCGGGCCGGTGCGGTTCCGCCAGACGCTGGTGCGGGGGCTGGCCGCAACGGTGGAGCTGTGGTCGCTGGCGGCGGCTCCCGCGCTGCTGACCTCGCTGGGCAACCGGCGCGGCAAGCGTCTGGGGGACCTGTTCGCCGGGACGATCGTCATCCAGGAGCGGGTGCCGCACGGGCCGGTGTTCGGACCGGTCGCGGTGATGCCGCCGCAGCTGGCCGGGTGGGCGCAGCGGCTGGAGCTGTCGCTGCTGCCGGACGGGCTGGCGCTGGCGGCGCGCCAGTACCTGGCCCGGTTCTGGGAGCTGCTGCCGGAGGTGCGGGACGCGCTCGGCGCGCGGATCACCGAGCAGGTGTTCGCCGTGGTGAGCCCGCCCCCTCCGGCTGGGGTGCGGCCCGAGATCGTCCTGTCGGCGGTGCTGGCCGAACGCCGCCGCCGCGACGAGTGGCGGCTCGCCCAGCGCCGCGCCCGCCGCATGCGCATGACCGTCCCCGCCGCGGCGTGGCCCGGGGAGCCGGCGATGGCGGTGGCCGGGCCGCCTCCTGCCGCGGCCGTCCCGCAGGGGCCGCCCCGGCCGCCCGCGTTCAGCGCGCCGAGGCCTGGGCAGCCTCAGTTCCTTCCTCCGCACGATTACGGCTCCGGGCCCTATCAGGACGTGCTGCACCGGCAGAACGCCGCGTACGGCCCCGCCTACGGCGCTCCGCAGGGCCCTGCGACGGCGGGCATCCCCCAGGCGGTTCCGACAGGCGCACCGCAGGCACCCGTAGGCGCACCGCCGGCCCCGTCGGCCGCTCCCTCGCAGACCCCTCCGATGGGCGCGCCTTCCGCTCCGTCAGGCGATCACCCGCAGGCGCCTCCAGCACAGGCGCCGCAGGCACCGTCGTGGGCCCCTGTGCCCGGAACCCCGCCGGCGGGCGGCCCACCCGCGACTCCCCCGAGGACGCCGTAAGCGTCCCCGCGACGGCCCGCAGATGCAGCCCCTGGCGGCGTTCCAGTGGTGCCCCGCAGGTCTGAAAGGGGCGGCTGATGACGCGGGTGCCCGTCGTTCGCGCTGTGGGTTGCCGCGGGGGACGGTGCGGGCCGGGCGGGGTGCCGCGGCCCGCACCGTGAGCGTCACGCGCCGCAGTACTGGGCCTGCTTGCCGATGGCGCGGTACGGGCAGTCGGCGTACTCGGCGAGCGTCAGCAGAGCTTCGCGGTTGCGTTGCGTCAGCGTCTCGATGTTGGCCGGGGACGGGTAGAAGCTGCCGCCCGCCAGCTCGAAGCTGAACGAGAAGATGCGCTGGTCGCCCCACGTCCAGTCGTCCGAGCTGCCGTCGGTGATGTACAGGTCGCTGGACTGCTGCGGGGTGTAGCCGTTGGAGGCGGCCAGTTGGCGGCCGATGGTGCGGTGGGTGGCCTCCTCGTCCGCCGACATGGCGCCCGCCACGGTGTCGGCGTAGGTGTAGCCGAACGGCCACAGCACCAGTCCGCCGTAGGAGTGGATGTCCAGGAAGATCTTGATCTGCTGGACGCCGCCCACCCGGCGGCTGCGGACGAAGTCGGCGATCGCCTTGGTCTCGGGGGCCGACTCGGCCGCGGTGCCGCGGTAGGTCTCGCTGGAGCCGGAGGAGGACGAGCCGCCGCAGCAGCCCCACCGGTAGGCGAAGTTGCGGTTCAGGTCGGTGCCGGTCGAGGTCGGGTTGGGCTGGCGGTTCTTGCGCCAGCCGCGCCCGGCGGAGGTGTCGCTGGTCATGTCGTAGACCTGGCCGTCCGGGTTGGTGATCGGGATGATCCAGATCTCCCGGGAGTCCACCAGGTCGGTGATCCGGCTGGTGGAGCCGTACTCGCCGGTCAGGATGCCGATGAAGTACAGCGCCTGCTCGTTGGTCAGCCGTTCGCGGGCGTGGATGTTGGCGATGTAGAGCACCTCGGGCTCGTTCTCGTCCGCCGCCACGTTGTCGCTGATCTTCACGCCGACGATGTCACGGCCCTGGTAGGAGCGTCCGGCCACGAACTTGCGCGCGATCTGCGGGTGGGCGGCCACCACCGCGTCGATCTCCGCCAGGGTCTCGGCGTAGGTGTGGTAGGAGGTGGCGGCGGCGGTCGGGCCCGGCTCGGGCGTCGTCAGCGCGGTGACCCGCAGGCCGAGCCGCCGGATGGCGGCGATCTCGGCCGGGAGGGCGCTGACCTCCAGCGTTCCGTCCGCCCGGACGGTGTCGATGGCCGCGCCGGTGCGGGCGACCCGGGTGCGCTGCTCGGCGGTGCGCGCCCCGGTGACCAGGTACCGGTCGGATTCGGGGCCGCCGGGGGCGGACGCGCCGGCGGCGGTCGGCAGGGCGACGAGGACGAGGGCCAGCGCGGCGAGCACCGCGCCGAGCACGCGCGGCCGCGGGGACCTTCGGGGGATGACCATGGGGGGCGACTCCTGACCGTTCGTCGACGGCACGCGCCGGGCCCCGGGCGGGGGCGGGGCGCCCGGCGCGGCAGGGGGTTCGGGTTGTCGGGAGGGTCACGAGCGCTCGCGATGCAGACACCATGACCGTCGGCACCGGACTTGGCAATGGCGGCGCCGACCTGCGGGGCCGCGGCCCCGTAAGGGCGTCCGCGCAGGTCGCGGGGCGGTTTTCAGTCGCGTTCGATACGGAGGCTGAAATTTCAAAAGGGCCGGTTGAAAGGCGCTCTCACGGGCCGAGGTCGCCCAGGTGGGGCGGGGAGTCCAGGTCGGTCAGCTCGATGCCGGGCGCCGCGACGACCACGTCCCCGGCGATGTGGATCTCGTCGGTCTCGCCCGTGGCCAGGTCGGCGATCTCGTACCGCGCGACGGGCAGCGGCTCGGTGTCGGTCTCGTAGGCGGTGACCTCGGCGAGCCGCCAGCGTTGCGCCACCGTCAGCGCCGACAGGGCGGGGCCGGCGAGCCGGACGAGAGCGACATCGGCCTGCTCTCCCTCGGCCAGGCGCAGCGACCGCGCGACCGCCACCAGGAACCCCGGCGACTCCCCCAGGAATCCGTAGGCGCGGGCGTCGTGCTCGGCCGCCTCGCCGCCGGTGTCCGCCTGCCGGGCACCGCGCACCCAGGCCAGCCGGTGGCCGGTGACGCCGCCGCGGACCCACCAGTCGCCGGCCAGCACCTCGACCCGGATCTGCCGCCACCGCGCGTCCACGACCACGTCGGTGCGGCGGCCGTCGGAGCGTTCGCCGACGTACCGCCAGCCGCCCGGCCCGGGGGCGCACTGGAAGCGCTCCTCGACCTCGTCCTCGACGTGCAGGTAGGTTCCGCGCGGCACGTCCGAAACGCTACCGGCCGCTCAGGAGCCCAGGCGCCAGGAGCGCAGGTACTCCTCCTGCTCGGCGGTCAGCGTGTCGATCTCGATCGCCATGGACGCCAGCTTCAGCCGCGCCACCTCGGTGTCGATCTCCTTGGGCACCTGGTGCACGGCCGGGTCCAGGGTGGCGTGCGCGGTGGCCAGCCATGCGCAGGTCAGCGCCTGGTCGGCGAACGACATGTCCATGACGGCGGCGGGATGCCCCTCCGCGGCCGCCAGGTTCACCAGCCGCCCCTCGGCCAGCAGGATCAGGCGGCGCCCGTCGGCCAGCACGTACTCGTCCGCCTGCGGGCGGACCCGGTGCACCTCGACCGCCAGGTCCTGCAGCGCCCGCACGTCGATCTCGACGTCGAAGTGGCCGGAGTTCGCCAGGATCGCGCCGTCCTTCATGACGGCCAGGTGCTCGGCGGCCACCACGTCCCGGTTGCCGGTCGCGGTGATGAACACGTCGCCGTGCTCGGCGGCCCGCGCCATCGGCTGCACCGTAAAGCCCTGCAACGCCGCGTCCAGCGCCTTGACCGGGTCGATCTCGGTGACCACCACGCGCGCGCCCAGCCCGCGGGCCCGCTCGGCCAGGCCGCGCCCGCAGTACCCGAACCCGGCGATCACCACGGTCTTGCCCGCCAGCAGCGTGTTCGTCGCCCGGACGATGCCGTCCAGCGTGGACTGCCCGGTTCCGTACCGGTTGTCGAACATGTGCTTGGTGTCGGTGTCGTTGACCGCCACCACCGGGAACCGCAGCGCGCCCTCCAGCGCCATCTGGTGCAGGCGGATCACGCCGGTCGTGGTCTGCTCGCATCCGGCGCGGACGGTGCCGATCAGGTCCGTCCGGTCGGTGTGCAGGGTGTTGACGAGGTCGCAGCCGTCGTCCAGCACCAGGTCGGGGCCGGTCTCCAGGGCCTGGTGGATGTGCCGGTAGTAGCCTTCGCGGTCCGTCCCGGCGCGGGCGAACACCTCGGCCCCGTACTCGTGCACCAGGGCGGCGGCGGTGTCGTCCTGGGTGGACAGCGGGTTGGACGCCGCCAGCGCCACGCTCGCGCCGCCCGCCTGCAGGGTGCGGATGAGCCCGGCCGTCTCGGTGGTGACGTGCATGCACGCGGCGATCCGCAGCCCCGCCAGCGGCCGTTCGGCGGCGAACCGCTCGCGGATCTGCCGCAGCACGGGCATCGCCCGGTCGGCCCACTCGATCCGTTTGACGCCCTCGTACGCCAGCGACCCGTCGGCGATGTCGCTCATCCGGCCACCTTCCGTCAGCCCACCCGCAGCCGCACAACAAGAACGATCTTCACATGCCTCGCGTCCCGCGCGCGCCGCACCGGGCCGCGGTCCGTTGACGGCGGCGCGTTACTCGACGCAGCCGCAAGCGCGGCCGCCGGGTGGTCGCGCTCGGACGCCGCGCAGCCGACGCCGTGTCCGGCGGGCCGCTGCCGATGCGCGCGACCCCCGCACGCCGTGCAGCGGGCGCGCCGCGATCATTCGGGGGCGTGCGCCGACCGAGTCCGCTTTCGGCTCGCGTCCGGCGCCGTCGCCTTCACGCGCACCGGCGCGCCATGACGGAGGCGACGGCGTGGCCGCGGGACGGGGCCGGGGGCGGAGGGTGTCCGCCCCCGGCCGGCCGCTCAGTACCGGTAGTGGTCGGCCTTGTAGGGGCCCTCGACGTCGACGCCGATGTACTCGGCCTGCTCCTTGGTCAGCTTGGTGAGCTTGACGCCGAGCGCGTCCAGGTGCAGGCGGGCGACCTTCTCGTCCAGGTGCTTGGGCAGCGTGTAGACGCCGACCGGGTAGTCGTCGGTCTTGGTGAACAGCTCGATCTGCGCGATGACCTGGTTGGTGAACGAGTTGGACATCACGAACGACGGGTGGCCGGTGGCGCAGCCCAGGTTCATCAGGCGGCCCTCGGCCAGCACGATGATCGAGTGGCCGTCCGGGAAGCGCCACTCGTGCACCTGCGGCTTGATTTCGATCTTCTCGATGCCGGGGATGCGGGCCAGCCCGGCCATGTCGATCTCGTTGTCGAAGTGCCCGATGTTGGACACGATCGCCTGGTGCTTCATCCGCTGCATGTGGTCGGCGCGGATGATGTCCCGGTTGCCGGTGGCGGTGACGAAGATGTCGGCGGTCTCGACCACGTCCTCCAGGACGGTGACCTGGTAGCCGTCCATGGCGGCCTGCAGCGCGCAGATCGGGTCGATCTCGGTGACGATCACGCGGGCGCCCTGGCCGCGCAGCGCCTCGGCGCAGCCCTTGCCCACGTCGCCGTAGCCGCACACGACCGCGACCTTGCCGCCGATGAGCACGTCGGTGGCGCGGTTGAGGCCGTCCACCACGCTGTGCCGGCAGCCGTACTTGTTGTCGAACTTGGACTTGGTGACCGAGTCGTTGACGTTGATGGCCGGGAACAGCAGGGTGCCGTTCTTGGCCATCTCGTACAGGCGGTGCACGCCCGTGGTGGTCTCCTCGGTGACGCCCTTGATGCCCTCGGCGGTGGCGGTCCAGCGGCCCGGCTTCTCGGCGATGGTGCGGCGCAGCGTGTCGAGGATGACGGCCCACTCCTCGGGGTCGTCCTCGGACGCGGTGGGCACGGCGCCCGCCTTCTCGTACTCGGCGCCCTTGTGCACCAGCAGGGTGGCGTCGCCGCCGTCGTCGAGGATCATGTTGGGGCCGGTGCCGTCGGGCCACTGCAGCGCCTGCTCGGTGCACCACCAGTACTCCTGCAGGGTCTCGCCCTTCCAGGCGAACACCGGCACGCCCTTGGGGTCGTCGGCGGTGCCGTTCGGGCCCACCACGACGGCGGCCGCGGCGTGGTCCTGGGTGGAGAAGATGTTGCAGCTCACCCAGCGGACGTCGGCCCCGAGCTCGACGAGGGTCTCGATGAGCACGGCGGTCTGGATCGTCATGTGCAGGGAGCCCATGATCTTGGCGCCGCGCAGCGGCTTGGCGGCGGCGTACTCCTTGCGCACCGCCATCAGGCCGGGCATCTCGTGCTCGGCGAGCCGGATCTCCTTGCGCCCGAACTCGGCCAGCGACAGATCGGCGACCTTGTAGTCCATGCTTTCGTAGCTCCTTCGGTGACTCGGGAACCCGGTCCGCGGCATCGGATGATCGGGCGCCGCCCGCGGGCCCGGCTCACCGCCGGCGGGAGCGGGCGCGAACGGTCGATCACGGGGCGTCGGTCCGGTCTGGTCGCGAGTCTAGGCGCGGCAGCGGGCTGCGGGCACGGCCGAAAGGGACTTTCTGCCATTGATTTGTCAGAATCGAGGCCATGCGTATCACGGAGGCCGCCCGACGGCTCGGCACGTCCCCCCGGATGCTGCGCTACCGGGAGAGCCTTGGCCTGCTGCCCGCCACCCGCGAGTCCGCGCCGGGACGAAACGGTCGGCGCGGCGGCGGCCACCGGCAGTTCGGCGAGACCGAGCTGCGGGCCGTGGCGCTCGCCCTCGAACTGGAGAAGCGCTACGACATCGGCCCGGCCGAGCTGGCCTTCGGGCTGCGCGTGCTGGCCGAGCCGGAGGTGCAGGCGCGCGTCCGCGAGCTGGGCGAGCGCATCGGCCGCCTGTCGGCGCCGCCGACCCGCGCCCTCGACTTCGAGAAGGAGAAGGCGCTGCGCCTCCTCCAGCGCCGCCGCTGACACCCCGCCGCCCGCTGCGCGCCGGCCGACGGCTGACGAGGGCGCCACGAGACGGTGGGCGACGAAGGGGCAGGCCGCACAGCGGGATGGGCAAGCAGAGCGACACCCTCGCCGGCGCATTCGACCGACCGCCTCGCGCAGCGGTGCGGCTCGGTGCGGCAGCAGCGCGCGGGCCGCACTGGAGGCGGCGCCGCCGGGCACGAAGTCAGGAGCGGCGCAGGTCGTTCTCGCCGGGGACGACGACGCCGGACTCGTAGGCGAGCATGACCGCCTGGGCGCGGTCGCGCACGCCCAGCTTGGTGAACACGCGGGCCACGTGCGTCTTGACGGTGTGCTCGCTGACGACCAGCCGTTCGGCGATCTCGCTGTTGGACAGGCCGCCCGCGATCAACGTCAGCACCTCGGTCTCGCGGGCGGTGAGCGTGGACAGCTCGGCCGGGGCCCGCGGGCGGCTGCGGCGCTGGCGGGTGAACTCGCGGATCAGTCGCCCGGTCACCTGCGGGGCCAGCAGCGAGTCGCCGCGCGCGACCACCCGCACGGCCGACACCAGCTCGTCGGCGGTGGCGTCCTTGAGCAGGAAGCCGCTCGCGCCCACCGCCAGCGCCTCGTAGACGTACTCGTCGACGTCGAAGGTGGTCAGCACCAGCACCCGCACGTTGTCGGCGCCGGGACGCTCCAGGATGCGGCGGGTGGCCTCGATGCCGTCCATGCCGGGCATCCGGATGTCCATGACCACCACGTCGGGGCGGTGCAGCTCGGCCAGCCGCACCGCCTCGCGGCCGTCGCCGGCCTCCCCGACCACCGAGATGTCGGGCTGGGCGGCCAGCAGCGCGGCGAACCCGGCGCGCACGATCGTCTGGTCGTCGACGATCAGCACTTTGATCAATGCGACCTCCCCGGGGTGCCGACGGCGATCACGGACGCGTCCCGCCCGGTCCGCCGCGCCTCCCGCCGTCCCGCATCAGCCGCCCCTCTCGCTCAACCCGAGCCGCGTCCCCCATCCGCCGAGGAGACCGGCAGTTCGGCCTCCACCACGAAGCCGCCGTCCTCGGCGGGCCCGGCGGAGAACCTCCCGCCCAGCATGGTCGCACGTTCCCGCATCCCGACGAGACCGTGTCCGCCGCCCGGTTCCGCCGCGGGCGCCCCCTCCAGGCGGGTGGCCCCGGACGGACCGGCCCCGGCGGCCGCGGGATCCAGCACCGCGGTACGGGCCGGCGACCCGTCCCGGTTCAGCACCATGGTGGGTGCCGAGCCGCCGTCGTCAACCACCCGGACGGAGAGCCTGTCGGGCAGATAGGTCAGTTCCACCTTGACCTCGGCGCCGGGCGCGTGGCGGCGCGCGTTGGTGAGGGCCTCCTGGACGATCCGGTACGCCGACAGCTCGACCGTCGTGGACAGCGTGCGCGGCTCCCCCCGGATGCTCAGATCGGCCTTGCCGCCGGCGCCGCGGTGCTGCTCGATCAGGCCGGGCAGCTCCTCCAGCCGCGGCTGCGGCGCCGACTCCGGTTCGGCGCCGGCGTCGGCGCGCAGCACGCTGAGCAGGCGGCGCATCTCCACCAGCGCCTCCCGGGCGGTGCGGGCGATCTCGGCGTAGCCTTCGCGGGCCTCGGGGGACAGGTCCCGCATCGTGTACGGCGCGGTCTCGGCCTGCACGGCGATCATGGAGACGGAGTGGGCGACCACGTCGTGCAGCTCGCGGGCGATGCGGGCCCGTTCGCGCATCACCGCCTGCTCGCGCTGCACGGCGGTGAGCCGGGTGAGGGTCTCGCTGGTGCGCTCGTCCGCCTCCGCCTGGGTGCGTCCGGCGGTCTCCAGGGTGCGGCGGGCGTCGCCGAGGCCGATGGCGGCCAGCACGACGAGCACGGCGGCGGGCCACGGGATGCGGTCCAGGGTGTCGGTGGCCAGGTACACGACGGCGACGGTGACCACGCTGCCGGCCGCCAGCACGCCGGTGGATTGCCGGGGCAGGCGGCGGCCCAGCGTGTACAGCGTGTAGAGCGCGGCGAACGCGGTGGTGACCAGCAGCGTCTGCCCGGTGAGCAGCCCGGCGGCGTACGCGCCGAGGACCATCGCCGCCACCGGCCGCAGGAACTCCTCCCGCCATCCCAGCGGCAGCGTCGCGGCGACCGCGAACCCGCCGGCCACGCTGATCGGCGAGTCGGTGCGCGGCGCCAGCTCGGCCAGCGCCGCGACGGTGAGGGCCAGGCCGGTGAGCGGGGCGAAGTACCACGCCTGGGTGAACTCGGTCCACGCGTTGATCCAGCGGGGCAGCGGGGCGGTGGCGTCGCCCGGCGCCATGACGCGGGTGCCGCCGTCGCGCACCCCCTGGGCCCCGGCCGGTGCGGGCGGGGTGCGGCGCGCGGTTCCGTACAGCTTGGCGCCGATGCGGGCGGCCAGCGGACGCAGCAAGCGGCCGATGCCGGTCAGGGCCCACAGCAGCAGCTGCCCCAGTCCCGCCACGACGCGTCCGGACAGCCGCCACGCGTGGTGGGCGAGCGTCGGGCCGATGCGGGTCGGCGGTGCGTTCGGTGGTCGCTGGTCACTGGTCACGTTCTCCATACTGGCCGTTGCCCGGCTCGGCGCACCTCACCGTGCGGTGTTATGCCGACCAGTCGGATCCCTCTGGAGGACGACCCCGGTTCCCTCCTCTGGGACGACGTGCGCGGGACGGGGCGGCCCGTACTGTCGTAACCGTGACCGCGGGCGGCGGACCGCCGGCGTAGGGGGTTCGGCGGGCTGCCGCAGGTCACACCAGACCGTCCGGTTCAGGGGTCCGGGCGGACGCATGGGAAGGCGCCCTTGCCGGTTCGGCCGCGGAGCGTCTCTGCGGAGGCGCGGCCGGTCATGCCTGGGCTGGGGTCGACCGGCACCGCCTCGGCCGGGCCGGCGAGGGAGGCCGCCCCGTCGCACGACGGCCGACGAGACCGCGCCGCACCGACCCGATCTCCTTCCGGCGCATCCCGCGTCCGATGCTCCACGACGCGGGCCCAAGGGGCCGAACAGACCCGCACACGACCCCCCACAGCAGCAGGACGGCACCACACAGCACCCCCGGCACCGACCCCTCCCCCGGCGGCACATCGCACCTCCGACCCTCCACAACGCACGCCCAAAGGACCGGACAGACACACACCCCCCACAGCAGCAGGACGGCACCACACAGCACCCCCGCATCCGAGCCCCCGGCGACACATCGCGCCTCCGATGCTCGGCGACGTCGACGCGGGCCGGGCGGACACGCGAACGGCCCGCTGCGTCCGCACGGACGCAGCGGGCCGTAACAGGACTCGGCTCAGGAGGAGGCGGCGCTCTCCGTCCCGGCCGTCTGCGCGGACGACCGGTCCTGCTCGCGCGGCGCCTCGTCCAGGGCGGGCTCCAGGTAGATCAGGCGGGCGTGCGGGAACTCCGCGCGGATCTTCGCCTCGGCCGCGTCGATGCCGCGGGCCACCTCGGCGGCCGTGTCGTCGTGGTGGACGGCGATCTTGGCGGCGATCAGCAGCTCCTCGGGGCCGACGTACTCCGTACGGATGTGCATGACGTGGTCGACCTCGTCCACCGACTCCATCGCGTCGATGATCCGCCGCTCGACCTCGGGGCCGGCGCCCTCGCCGATCAGCAGGCTCTTGGTCTCGATGGCCAGGATGACCGCGATGACGCCGAGCAGCAGGCCGATGCAGACCGTGCCGACGCCGTCCCACACGCCGTTGCCGGTCACGACGGCCATCGTCACGCCGAACAGCGCCAAAACCAGGCCGACCAGGGCGCCGAGGTCCTCCAGCAGAACCACCGGCAGTTCGGGGGCCTTGGCGTGCCGGACGAACTGCACCCACGACTTGTCGCCGCGCAGCTCGTTGGACTCCTTGATGGCGGTGCGGAAGGAGAAGCCCTCCATGGCGATCGCCACGAGCAGCACGCCGAACGCCCAGCCCGGCGACTCCACCTCGTGCGGGTCGCTGATCTTGTGGACGCCCTCGTACAGCGAGAACGCCGCGCCGACCGTGAACAGCACCACGGCCACCACGAACGCGTAGAAGAAGCGCTCGCGCCCGTATCCGAACGGGTGCTGGGGCGTACGGGCGCGCTGGGAGCGCTTGTTGCCCAGCAGCAGCAGGCCCTGGTTGCCCGAGTCGGCCACCGAGTGGATCGACTCGGCCAGCATCGACGACGAGCCGGTGAACACGAACGCCACGAACTTGGAGGCCGCGATGCCGAGGTTGGCGCCCAGCGCGGCGATGATCGCCTTGGTTCCGCCTTCCGCGCTCACCGGGCACCTCCCGCCTCAGCCTGGGTCGCGGACCGCACAGCTCTCATTCCACAATCCTCGCTTTGAGATCTTGGATGGCCGGCACGGGCGTGGGGTCGACGCCCAGCGCGATAGCCAAGTAAACCGTGACGTAGTCGGCGAGCGCGATGAGCGTCGCGATCCGCTCCAGCGGATGGACGCCCTCGGCGGCGAGCTCGGTGACCGGCACTCCCCGCGCCGCGGCCAGCTCGGCCGACACCTCGCGGCGCTTGCGCACCTGCGGATGCTCGTCCACGTCGCGCAGCAGCACCAGGTGGATGCCGTGCTCGGCCTCCTCGGCGCGGTCGCGGAAGAAGTCGCCGGGGTCGGCGGGGGGACGGGCGAAGTACCCGTCGAACACCATCACCTGGTTGTGGTCGGCCTCCGGCAGCTCCCCGTACACGCCCGGGTACTTGGCGTTCTCGTTGAGCTGGCAGCACAGCCGGTAGGCGGCGGTGCCCGCGAGGGGGGACGTGCCCCACACCAGCGGCACGTCGCCCATGAGGTCCAGCGCCGCCCGCTTGGCCGGGTTGACGAACGGCTCGCTGGCGGGACGGCACCGGTGCGCCACGTCCTCCAGGCGTCCGGCCGTCGCCTCCAGCAGCGCGTCCGGCACGTCCGCCAGGCCCAGCTCCCGCGCCGCCACCAGCAGCGGGACGGTCAGGCCCCACAGCGTCGCCCTGGGCTGCCCCACCGACCGCACCGGCACGAACAGTGCCCGCGTCCGCTCGGCCAGGTCGGCCAGCGGCGAGCCGGCGCCGCCCACGAACATCAGCCGGCAGCCGCGCCGCGCCGCCTCGGCCGCGACGGCGAGGGTCTCCTCCGTGCCGCCCGAGCACGACACCGCGATCACCAGGTCCGCGGCGCCCACCCAGCCGGGCAGCCGGTAGCCGCGCACCGTCACCACCGGGACCGGGCAGCCGGTGCCGCACACCGCGGCCAGCACGTCCCCGGAGATGCCCGAGCCGCCCATGCCGGCGACCACCACCGCGCGGGGGCGTCCCTCCTCGGCCAGCCGCGCCGCGCCCGCCTCGACGGCCAGCCGCCGCGCCTCCCGGATCTGCGCCGCCGACGAGGCGACCTGCCGCAGCATCCCGCCCGGGTCGGCGGCCTCGATCGCGGACGGATCCTCCAACCGGTCCGCCCCGTCCGGGTCGCTCATCTGGTCTCCGCTCTCCGCGGCGCCCCAGGGGCGCCGTCCCCACCGTGCATCGGCGTCCGGGCCTCGCCGCGGCCGCCACCATTCCGGACGCGCACGCCCGCCCTGGCGTTCCGGGCAAAATACCCCAGATTCGCGGACGCGGGCGCCGCCGCGGCCGGTGGCGTACGGCGGGGTCGCGCGCGGTCAGGACGCGGGGGCGCGGGCCTCGTCGACCAGCAGCACCGGGATGTCGTCGCGGACCGGGTAGGCATAGCCGCAGTCGCCGCCGCACACCAGCTCGGCGGCCTCGTCGTCGGGGCGCAGCGGGCCCTTGCAGTTGGGGCAGGCCAGGATTTCCAGCAGCCAGTCGTCGAGCTTCACGGTCAGTTCCCCCTCACGATCGCCAGCACCTCGTCGCGGATCTCGGCCATGGTCCGCTCGTCGGACGCCTCGGCGTTCAGGCGCAGCAGCGGCTCGGTGTTGGACGGCCGCAGGTTGAACCACCAGTCGCCGGTGCCGACGGTGAGGCCGTCCAGCTCGTCGATGGTGACGCCGGGCCGCCCCTCGAACGCTTTGCGGACCCGGGCGGTGGCCGCGGCCTGGTCGGCCACCTCGCTGTTGATCTCGCCGGACGACGGGTAGCGGCCGTACTCGGCCAGCAGCTGCGACAGCGGCCGGTCCGACTGGCCGAGGGCGGCCAGCACGTGCAGCGCGGCCAGCATCCCCGAGTCGGCGAACCAGAAGTCGCGGAAGTAGTAGTGCGCCGAGTGCTCCCCGCCGAACACCGCGCCGGTCTCGGCCATCGTCTGCTTGATGAACGAGTGGCCGACCCGGGTGCGCACCGGGGTGCCGCCGTGCTCGGTGACGATCTCCGGCACGGCCTTGGAGGTGATCAGGTTGTGCACGATGGACGCGCCGGGGTGCTTGGCCAGCTCCCGCACGGCCACCAGCGCGGTGATCGCCGACGGCGAGACGATCTCGCCGCGCTCGTCCACCGCGAAGCACCGGTCGGCGTCGCCGTCGAAGGCCAGCCCGATGTCGGCGCCGGTCTGGCGGACCTTGGCCTGCAGGTCGCGCAGGTTCTCCGGCTCGATGGGGTTGGCCTCGTGGTTGGGGAACGTGCCGTCCAGCTCGAAGTACAGCGGCACCAGCTCGAACGGCAGGCCGTCGAACACCACCGGGACGGTGTGCCCGCCCATGCCGTTGCCCGCGTCCACGACGACCTTGAGCGGCCGGACGCCCGACAGGTCCACCAGCGTCTTGAGGTGGTCGGCGTACCCCTTGAGCAGGTCGCGCGAGGAGACGGTGCCGCGCGGCCCGTCGTACGCGGGGACGCCCTTTTCGACCAGCTCGCGGATCTCGGTGAGCCCGGTGTCGCGGCCGACCGGCTTGGCGCCCGCCCGGCACAGCTTCAGCCCGTTGTACTTGGCGGGGTTGTGGCTGGCGGTGAACATCGCGCCGGGCAGGTCGAGGCTGCCGCTGGCGTAGTAGAGCATGTCGGTCGAGCCCAGCCCCGCCTCGATGACGTCGGCGCCCTGGGCGGTGGCGCCGCGCGCGAACGCCTCGGCGAGCGGCACCGAGGAGGCCCGCATGTCGTGCGCGGTGACCACGGCGTTCGCGCCCGTCACCCGGACGAAGGCGGCGCCCACCGCCTCGGCGGTCTCGGCGTCGAGCTCCTCCGGTACGACGCCCCGGATGTCGTACGCCTTGAAGATCTTGTCGAGATCGCCCACTCCTGCTCCCTGTCCGAATCGCTGTGCTCGCCCCTGCGGGGGACGATCCCTGGCTTCCGGCGCCAGGCCACGAGCCTACCGGGCGGAACCGGGCCGCCCCCCGGCACTCGCCCCGCCGCATACCCACAATGCGCCGATCAGCCCGCAGACCAGGGCGAATGACACATGCGAGCGCGGCGCGGCAGGGACCGGGGATCAGTCGAAGGTCAGTCCTGCCCCGTCTTCTGGCGGGTCTCGGAGGGTTCGGAGCGCAGGACCCGCAGATGCCCGCGGCGGCCGATCTCGGTACCCTGCCCGACAGGTTCGTGTCGCGTTCCCGGAACGGGCTTGGCGGCCTCGCGCACCGCGTCGGCCAGGGCCTCCAGGTCGTCGGCGCTGGGCTCGGTCTGCTCCTCCACCGGAAGCCGGACCAGTTCCCAGCCCATGGGGGCGGTGAGCCGCTCGGAGTGCTCGGCGCACAGGTCGTAGCAGTGCGGCTCCGCGTACGTTGCGAGCGGCCCCAAAACCGCGGTGGAGTCGCGGTAGACGTACGTGAGCGTGAAAACTGCGGGCTCCTTGCAGGCGGTGCGGGAGCAGATGCGGACGGGGCTCACGATGGCCGACCGTACCCCGCTCCCGCCGCATCCGCCACCACCCGAGGGTACGTGTCGCCGTTACCGGCCTAATTACGCGAGAACAACTACATTCCGTGCACCCTCCGGTGCGGCGAGCATCACCCCGCGGAGGCGGTCAGCGCGGCACGGACGGCGGGGAGCCTGCGGTGCCGAGCCAGCGCGCGATGGCCGCCCCCCGGGTCCGCACGCCCATTTTCGCGAAGATCCGGTTGACGTGGTTCTTGACGGTGTTCTCCGACACGACCAGCGCCAGGGCGATCTCCCGGTTGGCGTGGCCGCGCGCGATCAGCTCCATGACCTGGGCCTCGCGCGGCGACAGGCCCAGCGCGTGCCGGTCGGGGACCGGTTCGGCCGCCGCGCCGCCGGTCGCGCGGCGCAGCGCCTCCACCACGGCCTTGCTCGCCGCCGGGGACAGCGGGCTGGCCCGTCCCGCGACCGTGTCGTGGACGGCGGCCACCAGCTCCTCCGCGGCGAACGACCCGTGCACCAGGTAGCCGGACGCGCCGTCGCGGATCGCCGTGCCGATCACCTCCGCGTCGGTGTCGTAGGACAGCATGAGCACCTTGGCCAGGGCGCTGAGCGGGCCGACGGCGGCCAGCCCGTCGACGCCGGGCATGCGCACGTCCAGCAGCACGATGTCGGGGCGCAGCCGCTTTGCCTCCTCCAGCGCGTGGTCACCGTCCACGGCCTCGCCGACGACGTGCACGTCCCCCGCCTCCAGCAGGGCGACGAGCCCGGCCCGCACGACGGGGTTGTCGTCCACCACCAGTGCGCGTACGCGGCGGACGCCTGCGCCGCTCACCGCCGCTCCCGTACGGGCGAGGCCCCCGCGGCCAGGGCGAGGTCGTCCGCCGCCGTCCGGTACGTCCAGGTGTCGGGGTCGGCGGAGGCGTACGGCCAGGGAAGCGTCATCGTCACGGTGGTTCCCTCGCCGGGGGCGGAGTTCACGGTCAGCGCACCGCCGATCCAGCGGGCGCGTTCGCTCATGCCGACGAGCCCGTAGTGCCCCTCGCGCGCCAGCATGTGCACGGCGCCGCCGGGCGGGGGCGCGAAGCCCTGCCCGTCGTCGCGCACCGTCAGTTCCAGGCGTCCGGCGGCGCACCGCAGGCGCACCTCCACGCTGTCGGCGCGGGCGTGCCGCTCGACGTTGGTGAGGGCCTCCTTGAGCACCGAGACGACCTCGTAGCGCACCACCGCGGGCGCGTCCATCGCCCCGGCGGCCTTCGCCAGGTCGGTGCGCGCGGCGACCCGGCTGGAGCGGCTCCAGTCCACGACGACCCGCCGCACGGCCAGCGGAAGCGGCAGCCCGTACGCCTCCTCGCGCAGATCGGCGATCAGCCCGCGGGCCTCGCGGGTGGCGGTCTCCAGCGCGGACACCAAGTGGCGGGCGTCGCGTTCGGCGCGGTCGGGGGACTTGCGGATCCACACCGGCAGCGCCGCCGCAGACATGACCATGCCCTGCAGGGTCTTGGCGAGCGAGTCGTGCATCTCCCGGGCCAGCCGGCTGCGTTCGGCGGCCGCGGCCACCGCCGTCTCGATGCGGCGCCTCTCCTCCTCGGCCGCCGCGTACTGGGCGTACAGGCGGCGCAGCATGGCCCCGGCGCAGGCGGTCACCGGGTAGAAGACGGGCAGGCCGAGCAGCGCGCCCGTCCCGTGCGCGGGCTCGGACGCCGTGGCCAGCAGGCACAGCACGATCTGCACGGCGCACACCGGAAGCGCCCGCCGCCACGGATACAGCACACCCGCGATGCCCGACGTCATGACGGTCAGCGGGAAGAACGCCCCGTTGACACCGCCCTCGGCGAGCACCCAGTACGCCGGAAGGCCGTCCAGGCAGCACAGCACGGGCCGGCGCCGCAGCCAGGGCAGGACGATGCGCCAGGCGGCCGCCGCGATCGCGGTCTCGGCGGCCAGCGCGGCCACGGCGAGCGCGAGTCCAGGGTCCAGGCGGGAGGCGGGCATGAGGACCAGCGCCATCGCCAGCAACAGGCCCCGGAACAACATGAGCAGCTGGAAGGTCACCCCCAGCCGCGACCAGGCGGTTCCCCGCACCATCGGCCACGTGGGTCTGTGTGCCACGCTCAGCAACTCTAATCACTGCATTCGCAGCAGAGGTACATGAAGCGCCCGATACCCCGCGGTCGCGTCGGCGGCGGCCCCCGGGAGGCCGCCGCCGGGAGCGCGCGGGGTGGCGCGGCCGGGGCGGGAGGCCGCCGCAGGCGGAGGGGTAGTCTTGGTGACGTGCGATCCCGTGTGGCAGGCGTACGGCGCCGCGACCGGCACGGTCGCGGCCTCCGCGGCCCTCTGGCGCCGCCTCAGGCGCCCCTTTCCCGTACCCGTGCCGAACGCTTCGACGACCTCGTCGCCGACGAGGTGCGCCGTCTCGGGCAGCGCTGGGGGCGTGAACTGGCCCGGGTGGAGTTCGCCGTCGAAGAGGTTCCCGAGCTCGAACCGTGGTTCGACGGCCCGGTGCCGCTCGCCCAGACCCGCCCCGGCACGGCGGGACGCCCCGTGCGCATCGTGGTGTTCCGGCGCCCCGTGGAGGCCCGGGGCAGCGGCGAACGCGAGATGGCGCAGATCGTCCGGGACGCCCTCGTGGAGGAGGTGGCCGACCTCCTCGGGCTCTCCCCCGAATCGGTGGACCCCAGCTACGACTCCCCCGACGACTGACCGGCTTTCCCAGGGGCGGCCCGTTCGGCTGTTTCAGGGGATCAGGGCGCGCTGGGAGTCCGCGGCAGGGGGCATCCGCATGGTCGTCCAGGCCGGCTCGACCGGCAGGACGGTGATCAGGGCGTCGTCCCCCTTGCCCGTGGCGAGGACCCGGGCCGCGTAGACGGGGCCGGAACCCGAGCTCGGCGCGAGCAGCACCCCGAACCCGTCCTCGGCGCCCTTGGGCGCGGTGAGCTTCGCCTCGGCCGTCCCCCCGGCGGGAACCTTCACCTCCTGCGCGCCGCCCGGCCCCGACGGCCCGACGGGGGTGACGCGCACGGTGGCCGCGGCGCCGGGGGCGGTGAGGATCAGCGACGCGTCGAACCGGTTTTCGGCCACCACACCGCCGTCCGCTCCCAGGGGAGCCACCGCCGCCCCGTAGGCCACGTCGGCGCCGCGCTCGGCCGCGAACCCCGCGACGATGGGCTTGTCGGATTCCAGCCGCACGGCGGCGGCCTTCCCCGACAGGGCGCCGTCGAGATCCAGGGCCGTGACCGTCTCGGCGGGGGCGTCGAGCACGTCCTGCCCCTGCGGGGCGAACGACCCCTTGGAGGTGACCACCCGCACCCGAATGCGGGCGTCCTCCTCCCCGGGGACGGCCACCAGAAGCTGCCTACGCCCGCTCCCGCCGGGCACCCCCGGCACGACCAGGGACGTGGCGGGCTGCTGCGCCTGCGGCAGCCACTCGATGCCCTTGCCCTCGTCGATCCGCACCCGCACGGCCGCGGCGACCCGCCCGGTGGTGGCGTGCACCCGCAGGGAGAGGTCCCGGGCCGAGGCGACCACGTCCCCCAGCCCGTCCCCAGGGGCGCCTATGCGCACGACCTTGGTGGTGTAGGGCTCGACGGGGACTCCTCTGCCGTCGGTGGTGTCGAGCGGCCCTTCCCCGGACAGCGCGGTGACGTCCACGGAGGCGGGCTGGGCGTCCACGTTGGTGAGGTACAGCTCGATGCGTTCGGCGGCCACGGGCCCCGGCCCCACGAACCACAGGTCCGTGCCGGGCCGCCCGCATCGCGTGCCCGCCAGGCCGCGGTCGGCGCCCCGCGGCCAATGCGTGGTGCGCTCCGCCTCAAGCCCGGGCGCCAGCGCCCCCGAGGCCCGCACCGTGTACGACTTCTGGTCGCTCTTGAGGCCGTCCTTCATCCAGAACACGCCGGGCGACTGCGACGAGACGACCGCGGTGCCGTCCTGCGTCTCCACCACGTCGAGGCGTCCGGCCGACCGCGCACGGGATGCCGACAGGAGGCTCAACCGGCCGCTCTCCCCGGCCGGGCACACCGCCACGGTGGACGTGACGGGCGCGGAGACCGCCTTGGCCGCTCCGGCCGTCCCTCCGGGCCGCGACAGCGAGGCCAGCCCGTACAGGGCCACCAGCGCCAGCGCCACGAGCCCGGCCGTCGCGTACCGGAACCCGAGGAACCGCAGCACCTTGTCCATGTTCACCGCCGTTCCTCCACAACATCCACATCCCCCTCACCCGCACCCGCCTCCCCAGCCGAAGCACCCCCAACCCGCCGAGCAAAGCCCCTGCGAAGAGGAAAACGCTCCGCAAACGAAACGGCCCCGGCAGCACGAGCGAACACCCCGCCACGCCCCGCAGTCACCCAATCAGCCGCGCTCAACGCCGTTCCTCCGCAACATCCACATTCCGCTCACCCGCACCCGCCTCCCCAGCCGAGGCACCCCCAGCCCGCCGGGCAAAGCCCCTGCGGAGAGGGAAGCGCTCGGCGAACGAAGCGGCCCTGGCGGCGCGTGCGAAGACCCCGCCGCGCCCCGCGTTCACCTCGCCGCGCGGGCCTGTGACCTGCGGGGAGGCCGGGTCGGCTGGGGCGGTCGCGTGGTGTGGGGGGAGGGCCTGCGTGGCGGCCGTGTCCGTGCGGGGCTCATCGTCGCGTGCCGGGTGCTCGTCGGGTGCGGCCGTCTCAGCGCGGCTGGCGGGGTTGGGTGATGTGGTCTCAGCGTGGTGTCCGGGGGAGCTTGCGGGCGTGGGGAGCCCGTACGGGGGTGTCTGATGGGAGGCCGGTCCCTCGGGGGCGAGGGGGTTGGACTCGTTGGTGGTCTCGCCGTCCGCGGTGGCCGCGCGGCCGCCCTCTGCGCGGCCGTCCTCTGCGGGGACGGCGGCGGGATCCGTGGTGACGGGACGGCGGGGGCGGCGGCGGTACACGGGGGCGGGGGCCTCGGGGGTGCCGGGGAGGGCGAGGGCGGCCACCACCAGGACGGCCACGGCCTGGAGGGCGACCCAGGTGTGGCGCAGGGTCATGCTGCGGGAGAGGTCGAACGTACCGCCGGAGGCGGGGATGTCGTAGGCCTGCGCCCAGCCGTCCACGGTCTCGCCTTTGAGGTCGCGTCCGTCGAGGGTGGCGCACCAGCCGCCGTCGGCGGGTTCGGCCAAAAGCAGGATTCGGGGGCCGCTGCCCGGGGGGATGCGGACGTGGGCGTTGATGCGGCCGGAGGGCAGCGGGGTGATGTTCCGGCCGTCCAGGAGCATGAGGCGGCCTGCCGATGGCTGCAGACGCCAGACGCCGTAGGCGGCGGTGCGGTTGAGGCGGGTGAGCTCGGGGTTGGCGTCCAGGACGGGCGTGAGGGCGTCGCGGGCGGGCCGCGGCACCAAGACGTACTGGATGCCCATGCGGGTCAGCCTGGAGCCGTCCCCCACGCGGCCCGCGGCGAGCGCGGACACCACGTCCTTGACGTGGTCGGGGCCGGGCGTCTCGTTCTCGCCCAGGCTCGGCTCGGTGCCGCGCAGAACGGTGTAGGAGACGCGTCCGTCGCGTTCACGGTGCAGCACCAGAGTGCGCGGGCCCGTCGGGGCGTCGACGAACAGCGGAACCGTGCGGGGGACGCGGCCCACAGGCCCATCGGCGCCGCGCACAACCCAGTGCCCTGCGGCGAGAAGGGGTGTCGCCACGGCGGCGACCCCGATGAGGCCGCCGACGGCGGTGGCGACGAGGTGGCCGCCGAAAACCTCCGCGGCACGCCGCACGGCGACCGTCGCCGCGAGCAGGATTCCGGCGGCTGCGAAGGTCAGCGCCACCCCGGGCCAGGCGGGCGCCCGGTCGGCCCCTTTGGTGACGGTGACGGCGCTGACGAGGATCGCGGTGAGCAGCCCGAAGATGCCCACCGCCCAGCCCGCCGCGACCACGGTGCGGCGCCCCCGCAGCAGAAGGGCGCACAGCGCGACCGCCACGAGGCCGTACATGGTCCAACGGGCCGGGGCGCCCGGGCCGCCGGGGTTCAGCGTCAGCAGGTCGTGGGCGGTCGGCAGGGGCCGTGCCGCGCCGTGCAGGCCCGCCTCCAGCAGGAACCGCGACGGGTGCAGCAGGAGGCCGACCGTCCACGGCAGGAGCAGCAGCGGCGGCACGCCCAGGGCGATGGCCAGGCGGGTGCGTACGCGGGGGCCGCCGAGCAGCACCCAGGACAGCGCCCCGGCGGCCAAAGCCAGCAGCCACGTCAGCGGAACGAACGCCATCGCGACCGTCAGCAGGAACGCCACCGCCCAGGCGGCGCGGTCGGCGCGGCGCGCGTCGGTCCTTCCGCCCGGCAGGCCGTAGAGGCGCACGGCCTGGACGGCGATGAGGGGCAGCAGCACGATGACGACGGACGTGCCGAACCGTCCGCCGGACACCGCCCCGGTGGCCGACGGCAGCAGCGCGTAGGAGGCGGCGAACCACACGCGCACCGCGGCGCCGGGCACGCGCCGTCCGCGCGCCCTGCGGCCTATGCGCGGCAGCTGCGTCATCAGGGTGCGCGAGGCGTGGTAGGCCGTCAGCCCCGCCAGCGGCACGCTCGCCAGAAGGAGCAGGGCCATCGCCAGCCAGGGTTTGCCGAACAGCACCGTGGACAACGCCGCCAGCACCGCCACGTATGGGGGGCTGCCGGCGTCGGAGCCCAGCCCCACGGGATGCCAGCCGGAGACGTACTGCGCCCACAGGTCGCCGGCTCCCCCGGAGGCGGGCACAAGCGCGCCCCCGCCGAGACGTCCGCCCGCGGTGAGCAGGGACCGTTCCGCAGCCAGGGACACGGCGGTGAGGGCGAGCACGAGCATGACGCCGGGGCGGGTCAGCACGCGCCGCACGCGCCCAGGGCCCTCGGGGGCCGGTGCCTCATCCTCGTCGTCGCGCCCGGACAGGCGGTTGAGGACGTACTCGGAGAAGCGGCGGAGCGCGACACGGCGGGGCATGAGGCGTCGGACGCTGCGGTAGACGCGCCTGCGCCCCTTGGCCCGCACCTTGCGCGCCCTGCGGAGCCGCCGCGGCGCGCGCAGCACGTCAGCCAGCGCCGCCAATTCGTCGCGTGCGTCCTGCGGCCGTTTGAGGAGCGTCAAGTACAGCGCCCGCAGCAGGGCGAGGAGGAGGTTGCGCACGAGAAGGCGCGCCGCCGCCCCCAGGGGCACGTTCGCCAGCAGGGTGTAGAGGGCGTTGCGCCGGTCGCGGCGGCGCCGGGACTCGGCGAACATGCCGATCTCGCGCAACCCCCTGCGGGACGCCTGCGCGTGGTAGACGACGGCGTCGCTGACGACGAGGACGCGGTGCCCGGCGGCGTGCGCGCGCCAGCAGAAGTCGATGTCGTCGCGGAACAGCCCGAAGTCGGTGTCGAAGCCGCCGACCCGGTCCCACACGTCGCGGCGCACCAGCATCCCGGCGCTGCCGACGGCCAGCACGTCGCGGACGCCGTCGCGCTGCCCCTGGTCCAGTTCGCGGCGGTCCAGGCCGGTCTCCCGGCGGCCCGCGCCGTCCATGGACACGCCGAGCTCCAGCAGCATGCGGCGGTCGTACCAGTCGCGGGCCTTGACGCCGAGCACCGCGGCGCGGGGGTCGGTGTCGGCGACGCGCAGCAGCAGCGCGAGCGCGTCCGGCGCGGGGGCGGAGTCGTCGTGCAGCAGCCACACCCATTCGGTGCGGGGCTCGCCGGGCCGGTCGTCGGGGACGGGCAGGGACGCGGCGGGGTGCCGCAGGGCCTCGGCGACGGCCTGGCCGTAGCCGGTGTCGCGGGGCAGGGTCAGCACGTTGCCGGTGCCGGCGACCTCGGCCAGCACGGCCGGGCCGCGGTCGCGGCTCCCGGCGTCCACGGCGACGAGGCGTTGCACCGGCCGCGTCTGTGTCAGCAGCGCCTTCAGCGTCTCGGGGAGCCAGCGCGCGCCGTCGTGGGCGACGAGGACCGCCGTGACGATGTGGCGATCGACAGTGGGCGACAAGGGTCCGCTCGATCTGTGGGTCGACAGTCAGCAGCCGTGCCGGCCGGGGGCCGACACGGCTGACAACTGTACGCGCGCCGTAGCGGACGCGTCCCAGATCTCCCCGGATCGGGGGCGCCGCGAATTGCGCGGCGCCGCCTTCGGCCGTCCCCGGCTCCGGGGCTCCGGGGAGGGTCGTTCGTCAGACGGCCTGTCGCTTCAGCTTGCGACGCTCCCGTTCCGACAGTCCCCCCCAAATACCGAAACGTTCGTCATGCTGCAGCGCGTACTCCAGGCACTCGGCCCGGACCTCGCATGCGCGGCACACCTTCTTGGCTTCGCGAGTGGAGCCGCCCTTCTCCGGAAAAAATGCCTCCGGGTCCGTCTGCGCGCACAGTGCGCGCTCCTGCCAGCCCAACTCTTCGCCCTCTGTGCCGTGCGCCAGCGGGATGACCACCTCGCTCACAGCGCACCTCCTAGCCCGTGGAGCCCCCCTGGTCACTGCCTTCCCTCGAGCTCCATCCCCCGAGAAGGCATAGAACTACACCGACGAAATTACACGCGTGTAGTGCCCGGTCCGTCAAGCGGAACCAGTTTCCGAGGGGACAACAAGGGTTTTTTGGGTATCGCCGCGATCGGCTTTGGCACGGAGATCAGATAAACGCGCCGTAGGTCACTGTGAGGGGCGGTTGTCGCGGTACCAGTCGCCGCCCTCATCGGACCGTTGCTCGCCCGGCTGCGAACCCTGCTTGGCCCCCTGTTGCGAACCATAGCCGGGCTGAGCCGGCGACTGGCCCTCCTGGCCCGAACCGCCGCCGTACGCGCGCGTCCAGTCGCCGACTTCGTCGCTGTCGGACTCCTGCCGGGCGCCGCCGCCCTGGCCGTACTGCTGCTGCCCGGGCTGGCCCTGCCCGAACTGCCCCTGCCCGAACTGCCCCTGCCCGAATTGCGCCTGGCCGGGCTGGGCCTGGCCCGGCTGGGGCTGGCCGGGCGCACCGGGCTGCCCCGGCGCCTGCTGCTGGTAGCCCTGGGGCTGCCCGTACTGCTGCGGGTAGCCCGGCTGCGGCTGCTGGTAGGGCTGCTGCTGGTACGGCTGGGCGAACGGCTGCGGCTGACCGGGCTGCCCCGGCTGTCCGGGCGGGACCTGCTGCCCCTGCTGGTAGCCGAAGTCGGGGTACCCCGGGGGCACCTGCGCCACCCCACGGGGACGGACGGGCTGCATGCCCTGGAACACCGTCACGACGAACCAGCCGCCCGCGCCGACCACCGCGAGCTTGGCCGCGCAGTACAGGAAGACGGCCAGCTTGGAGCCCGCGCCCGCATAGTTGGAATCCACGAACAGCGAGCCCAGCAGGGCGATGACGCCGAAGAGGGCGACGCCGCCGAGCACGCCCAGCGCGCCCATGGTGATCGTGCGGGCCTGCGGGGAGGGCGCCGGGCCCCAGGTCGCCAGCGCCACCGCCAGGACGGCCAGCGCCACCACCGTCACGTGGGTGAAGAAGCCGTCGGCGGCCTCGGCGTACGCCCGGTACTTGAAGCCGTCACCCCCGCCGATGAACAACATGATGATGCCCGCGAGCAATTGCAGTCCGGCGGCGGCGACCAAAATCCAGGCGGCCGGTTCACGCAGACGTCGGACGGCTTCGGTGTTCACCACGACCTCTCCAGACGTACGCAATGGGTTGTTCCGCAAAGCTTTGCACATCGCGTGCCCCGCCGTCTCATCCCGAAACCGCCCCGCCCTGCGAGCCGGGCCGCCTCCGGAGCCGCCTAGGCTGGGCGCATGAAGATCGTGGCGCTGGCGGGCGGCATCGGCGGGGCCCGCTTCCTGCGCGGGCTGCGGCTGGCGGCCCCGGACGCGGAGATCACCGTCATCGGCAACACCGGTGACGACATATCGCTGTTCGGGCTACGGGTCTGTCCCGACCTGGACACGGTGATGTACACCCTCGGCGGCGGCATCAACGAGGAGCAGGGCTGGGGCCGCGCCGACGAGACCTTCACCGTCAAGGAGGAGCTGGCCGCCTACGGGGTGGGGCCGAGCTGGTTCGGCCTGGGCGACCGCGACTTCGCCACCCACATCGTGCGCACCCAGATGCTCGCCGCGGGCTACCCGCTGTCGGCGGTCACCGAGGCCCTGTGCGACCGGTGGAAGCCGGGCGTGCGGCTGATCCCGATGACCGACGACCAGGTCGAGACCCACGTCGTCATCGAGGACGACAAGGGGCGGCGCGCGATCCACTTCCAGGAGTGGTGGGTGCGGCTGCGGGCGTCCGTCCCGGCCCGGTCGATCGCGGCGGTGGGCGCGGACGACGCCAAGCCCGCCCCCGGCGTTCTGGACGCGATCCAAGAGGCCGACGTGGTGCTCTTCCCGCCGTCCAACCCGGTGGTGAGCATCGGGACGATCCTGTCGGTCCCCGGCATCCGCGACGCGGTGGCGGCCCGCACCGTCGTCGGCGTGTCGCCGATCATCGGCGGGGCGCCGGTGCGGGGCATGGCCGACGCCTGCCTGACCGCGATCGGCGTGCAGACCTCGGCGGCCGCCGTGGCCGCCCACTACGGCCCTGACCTGCTGAACGGCTGGCTGGTTGACGAAACCGACGCCGGCGTGCAGGTGCCCGGCATCGCCGTGCGGTCCCGGCCGCTGCTGATGACCGACGAAAGCGCCGCCGCCGACATCGCCGGCGCCGCCCTCGACCTGGCCCGCGAACTGACGAAGGACGCCGCATGAAGGTAGAGGTTTTCGGCATCCCGGGCCTGCCGGAGGTCACCGAGGGCACCGACATCGCGGCCCTGGTGCCTGCGGACGCCCTCGCCGACGGCGACGTCGTCGTGGTCACGTCCAAGATCGTCAGCAAGGCCGAGGGGCGGGTGCTGGTCGCCGCCGACCGGGAGAAGGCGATCGACGCCGAGACCGTCCGCGTGGTCGCCCGGCGCCGCCACGCGCGCGGCGAGACCCGCATCGTCGAGACCCGCCAGGGGCTGGTGCTCGCCGCCGCCGGGGTGGACGCGTCCAACACCGCCCCCGGCACGGTGCTGCTGCTCCCGGAGGACCCGGACGCCTCCGCCCGCCGCATCCGCGCCGGAATCCGGGAACGCACGGGGCTGAACGTGGCCGTCATCGTGTCCGACACGTTCGGGCGCCCGTGGCGCAACGGCCTGACCGACGTGGCGATCGGCGCGGCCGGCCTGGCGCCGCTGCACGACCTGCGCGGCCGCGACGACGCGTACGGCAACCGCCTGGACGCGACGATCACCGCCGTGGCCGACGAGCTGGCGTCCGCGGCCGAACTGGTCAAGGGCAAGCTCGACGGCGTGCCGATCGCGGTCGTCCGGGGCCTGGGCGGCCTGGTCACCGACGACGACGGCCCGGGCGCCCGCGCGCTGGTGCGTCCCGCCTCGGAGGACATGTTCCGGTACGGCTCCGCCGAGGTCCTCCACGCCCGGCGCACCGTCCGCGAGTTCACCTCCGACCCCGTGGACCCGGCCGCCGTGCGCCGCGCGGTCGCCGCGGCGATCACCGCGCCCGCGCCGCACCACACCACGCCGTGGCGGTTCGTCCTGCTGGAGTCGCCCGAGTCGCGGGTGCGCCTGCTGGACGCCATGCGCGACGCGTGGGAGGCGGACCTGCGCCGCGACGGCTTCTCCGACGAGTCGATCGCCAAGCGGCTGCGCCGGGGCGACGTGCTGCGCCGCGCCCCCTACCTGGTGGTGCCGTGCCTGGTGATGGACGGCTCGCACGACTACCCCGACGAGCGCCGCTCCCAGGCCGAACGCGAGATGTTCGTCGTCGCCACCGGCGCCGGGGTGCAGAACCTCCTCGTCGCCCTGGCCGTGGAGGGGCTGGGCTCCTGCTGGGTGTCCAGCACGATGTTCTGCCGCGACGTCGTCCGCAAGACCCTGGACCTGCCCGCCGACTGGGACCCGATGGGCGCCGTGGGCGTCGGCCACGCCGCCGCCCCGCCGCGCGAACGGCCGCCCCGCTCCCCCGATGCCTTCATCGAGGTCCGCTGAGTTCCACAAGGGCGTTGACGCTGCATCGGGCGGTGCGTCAGCCTACTGTCTGCTGATCAATCCCTGTTGTGGGGAGGCAGGGCTCGGTGAGCGCACCACCCGGCTGGTACCCGGATCCGCAATGGATGGGGCGCGAAAGGTTCTGGGACGGCCAGAGCTGGACGGACAAGTCACGCCCGTGGACCGGCAAGGCCGCCGTCATGACCGAGCACGTCGCGCCCCCGGCCACCCGCCGTCCCTCCCGTAAGGCGCTGACGCGGTCCCGGGGGCCCGGGAACGCCCCGGCGCGTGGGAACCTGCCGGCGAAGGGGCTCAGCGCGCGCCCCCGGCCGGCGGCGCCCGTCGCGGAGGGCGCACACCGTCCGGGTGTGTGGACGACCACGGTGAGTTTGGCCACCACCGTTGCGGTCCTCGCCGGGGAGGCCGCGATCGTGGGGCCGCTCGCCTATGCGGCGTACCTGGCCCGTCCGCCGTGGGGCGCGGTGGTGCCGTTCGCCGCCTGGTGCGGGCTCGTGCTGCTGACGTTCCTTCCGGCGGCCCGGTCATGGACCGCCCGGACGCACGGCTGTCGCGAACCTTCCGCGTCCGAGCGGTCGGGCCTCCGGCGGCCGTGGCGCAACCTGCTGCACCGCGCAGGACTCCCCGACGGGCAGTACCGGCTCATGGTCACCGATGCGGACGGCCTCAACGCCTGCACGCCGGTCCGGGGGATCGTGGCGGTCACCAGCCACGCCACGTCGCTGCCCGCCCCGCATCTGGAGGCGATCCTCGCTCACGAACTAGGCCACCAACGCGGCCTGCAGTCGCTGTCCGCGTTCGTCACCACCCACCTCACGGTGCCGAGCCGATTCCTGCGGTGGGTGCTGCGAACCCTGTGGTCGCCGGTCACGCCGATGTGGAAACGCGCCGTCGCCTGGCAGCGCCCGATCGGCTTTCTCATGGTCTTCCTGCTGGCCGCCGCCGCCACGGCCGTCACCCTGCTCGCGGCGCTCCCGGCCGCCATCGCCTACGCCGCAACGGCCCTCCCCCGGCTCTCGAAAACCGCCACGGACCACGACGCGGACGCCTACGCCGTCCACCTGGGTTTGGGCCCCGACCTGCTGACCGCAGTAGAAACCCACATCGAAAAAGCCGCCTCCGAGGCCGAACTCCCCCTCCCCCTGGTCCAACGCGCCCACCACCTCCGCCGCACCCTTGCCTGAACCAGCCGGTTCCGGATGATGCGCTCGCGGCGCAGTCGTCCGATCCGCGCGGTGACTGAGAAGAAGGCGGGACGGTGAGCCGGTCGAGCAAGCCGATGGCAGCGGCCGCCCCACTCGCCAACGCACGAGCGGGAGACGCCTTCCGCGCCGTGCACGTCCCTGTCTGGGCACTCACCGACCTCAGCCTCAGGGCCGGGCCGGCGCGTTCTCCCCCCCCGGACGCGCCCGGTGGAAGGCGGTCAGGGCGGCGTGATGCGGTCGAACCGTCTGCGGGCCGCAGCGCCTCGGCGGGCGATGCGGCACCCGCGACACCTCGATGCACCGGGACTTTGCCGATCTCCAGCTCGTGACGGCCCGCCTGCCTGATCGGCAGGGCGGCCAATGCCGGCCATGGCCCGCGCCGTACCGAACAAGATCAGCTTATTGTCGCCATCGGCGATGGCGTACGCCCCGGCGATGCGTGCCGTCCGGGACGGCGTTGACTGCGCGGTCTGCTGGACCACATCGCCGCCGAGCCCGCGCACGACGGCGGTTCGATGAGCGCGGCGTGCGAAACGTCACAAGGTGTGCAAGCGGGCAGATCTGGCGACGCTCGATGTGCCGACGGAGGCCCTCGACGGACACCAGCGCGTTACCGTAAAACACGGACGGCACTTTCCAGACGACAGGACATTTTGATCGCGTTTGTCACCCTGCCGCTTCTTCACTCAGGCCCCGCCGTCCACAGAGCCGCGTCCACCAAGGCTCGTCCGGTGGATCTTGGCATCCAGCTCTTGGGTTGGGTGGAGACGTCAGCCGGGTCGTCCGCTGCCGTGCTGCGAGTCTGCGGCTTCGCCGCCGTCATGTGCGAGCAGGCCGGGGACGGCCGCCCTGCCAACGCCGCAACGTGGTCGGGTTCGCCCTGGTCACCGCGCTGTTGCGGCTCCGCCGTGGTCTACCGGACACGGCTCAGGGCTTGTCGGTGGTGGCGATGCTCTCGAGGCCGATCTCACGCAGCGGCGGAACAAGTCGTGCGACGTACCAGCCGAGATCGGTAAACTCCGCCGCCCCGGCAAGCGGCCGCCGGTTCAATTCGGGAAGAAATGACGCAGTCTTGCGATCATCATAGATGAGAAAGTTTCCACCATAGCCGCTGTCCTGCCAAAATATGGCGATCCCTACAACATCTCCCGCGGAGAGATTCTCCTCCATTTCCCCTTTTACCGAGGAAAGGTCATCTGGCCTGGACGCCTTCCACTCGAAGTCTGCAACCATGTACCTCGTCTGCACGTCCCAGACGGCCGTCCACCCCGCCTTGAACAGACTACCTAGAACATTGTCGACATGGATCGCCGACTCGAAGGTCATGTCGATGTCCACGGTCCGCCCCACAGGAAACCTCCCTCACCGCCCCCAAGGGATCTCTCGGTAAGAAATCCCCTTCTTGTCCAACCATGCTCTTATCGAATCGGGTATCTGGTTCTCCGAGATGACTTCGAAGTCCTTGCCATGTTTCCTGGCGATTTGCGCCTGCTGCGCTGTGCTGGATTTGAACTTGGCGGCGATCTTCGGATCTTCGAGCAACTTCTCCAGTAGTTGCCGGACTTGGCCTCACACCAAGCTTCTCGGTCGGCACCCTCCGGCGTATGGCGAACGTCGAACTGCCGTGGGCCGACTTTGAAGTCGTGTTCTCCCCCAAGTATCCGCGCCAGATACTTCTCGTATTCTATACCACGCTGACTGGCACGTCTTCGACCATCTACTGATTCCGCCTTCCGGACCTCCTTCTGAGCGTCCAGCGAAGAGCCCGGGGCACGCCGATCGCCGACGGAAGATTCGCACTCCTCCGAAATCGCAGCGGCGAATTCAGCTCGTGGCGCGGTGTCCCGCTTCTCGCTTGACGAACCGCCACCCGAGGATTTGTCGCCGTGTTGATTACGTTGTTCGATTCGGAATTCAGAAAGCGACGAGGCGGCTTTGCTCTCCAGGCGAGATGGTTGACCGGGCGACCCCGGCCTGTCCAACGGGAGTGACGGCTGCTTCCCCCCCGCCCGCTTCTTCTCAGCCGCCTCCGCGCAGTCGTTCCGTTCGGAGGGGCGATCGACGGCCACGCCTCAGACCTGCCTTCCGTTACTCGCAGGTACAGGGGTATGCCGACCTCGGATCCTATCGGCCGAGATCAAGAGATCAGACTTCGATCGCCACGAAGAAAACTTCCCACTCCTGATGCTGGAAAGTCAGCACCGGGCCAAACGAATCCTTACTGTCACGGCGACGACGCCCGCCGGCTGAACATCAGCCACCTCGACGCACACCTTGCCGCTGCCGCTACGGCGCGACTTGCGCCAGGTTCCCACCTCCACTTCCATGAACACCAGACCTCTCTACGAATCACAGCCGCCTAGGTAGATGGCTCAGCCAACCTAACGACCCGGTTTTGCCCATAAAGGGTTTTGCGCCGTGCGAGGAGATGCAAAAGCTCCAAGGCTATTCGCCCAGCCGAAAGCGCCTTGGCGAATAGCCTTGGCAAATCTCACGAACTCCGACCCGACCAAACATCAGCACCGGACCCGACGGATCCTTAGAGTCACGGACAGCGACACCTGGCCGCACGCGAGCAACCTCAACACGTTCGCCCCCGATCCCCTGACTACACGAAGCATTCCGCCACGAGATGTCGTGCATTCTCCGAGCTACCCCTTCAGATCGAACGCGCCTTGGTGGACCGCTTCGGCGAACCTCACGAACCCCGAGCGGCCAAACGTCAGCATCGGCCCAACGGGTCCTTGGAGGCACGGACCACGATACCTGGCTGCACACAAGCAACCTCGACGCACTCCACCCCGGCTCCCTGACTGTGCGAGGACTTCCGCCACGTGATCATGTCCAGCATCCGACGCTACCCCTCCAGGTCGAACGCACCTCGGCGCACAGCCTCAGCGAACCTGACGAACTCATCCCGCCTGAACACCAACGTCGGCACCGACGGGTTCTTCGAGTCACGAAAAGCAACGCCAGGAGGCATGGCAGCGACCTCGACGCAGTTGTCGCCGCTCCTAGTGTTCCGGGCGGCCTTGCGCCACCGCAGGGCGGCGTTGGGGATCTCATCACCAGACATGGGCTGGAACTTACTCCTTGGCGATATCTCGGATCAGCCAGAGGCAAAGGTCCAGGCGTTTTGGTCACATGTCATGCATGCCGTGACGTATGGCGTCAGCCAACGCCGCGAACTCCTGCCGACTGAACACCAATTTCGGCCCCGAAGGGTCTTTTGAGTCACGGAAGGCCACGCCCGAACGCGTGCGAGCAACCTCAATACAATCGGCCCCGGTACCCTGACTACGTGAAGCCTTCCGCCACGTGATCATGTCCAGCATCCGACGCTACCCCTCCAGGTCGAACGCGCCTCGGCGCACAGCCTCAGCGAACCTGACGAACTCCGACCGACCGAACATCAGCACCGGCCCCCACGGGTCCTTGGAGTCACGAACCGCGATGCCCGGACACGCGCGAGCAACCTCGACGCAGTCCGCGCCGCTTCCCGTGCTTCGACTGGCCTTACGCCACCGCAGGGCGATGTTGAGGGTTTCACCACCAGACATGAACTAAAATCTACCCCTTGGCGATATCCCGAATCAGCGCCAGCGACTCCTGTTCTGAGAGGGCCACCTCGAGAATGCGGTCGAAAGTATCGGAACAGCGTCTGACCTGCTCGACATCCTCCAAGTAGGCGGACACTCCCACAGCCCCTTCCAGATAGCCGACATCCAAGTCGAGCGGCCCGTCGAAGGTGAGCAGGACGAATGACCCGTCGGTACCGGGGTGGGCTGGAGCGGAAGCGGGGACGACGCGGAGGTGCACGTTGGGTCGCTCCGCCGACTCGATCAAGGCGAGCAGTTGCCGACGCATGACCTCGCGGCTGCCAAGGTCACGGTGCAGCACAGCCTCGTCAACCACGGCATGCAGGGTGGGCGCGTTGATTCGACTCAGCAGGGTCCGTCTGGTGACGCGGACGGCAAGTCGACGAAGGTGCGCGTCTTCATCCTCATGTGGATTGACACCCCGGATGAGGGTAAGCGCGTAATCATCGGTCTGCAGAAGGCCAGGGACGACCTGGGTTTGCCAAGAGCGAATCTCTACGGCGTCGTTCTCCAGTTCCATGAAGCTGCCAGGAAGCACGTCGTCATAAGAGGACCACCAGCCTCGCTTGCGGATGTCTCGCGCGAGCTGAACCAAGGCGAGACGACTTGGTGCGTCCCCGCCGTACAGGTCGAGCATGACCTCGACGTCCTGGATTCGGGGCCGCGCCTTTGCGGTCTCGATGGCGACGAGTTTCGGACGCGACCACCCGAGGAGGGACGCAGCCCGCTCGGGGGTGAGAGCAGCCTGCTCACGACGCTTGCGCAGTTCCCTGGCCAGCCGCCGATGCCGGACGGTCGGACCTTGGACTGGGGCCACAGCAACCTTCCTCCCCCACCTCCGCCAACAGGTAAGCGGAGTGTAACGCCGAAGAGACGCAGAGTATCCGTCAAGTCGCCGACAGTGATGACTTGTCAGCTCTAGGGTGAGCTCCGTCAAGCGTCGTTTGACGGTCCGAGCGTATCGATGTCAGCGCCGCCACACAGGGTGATTGGCCAATAACAGCGAGGATTGCCCGCCGTCGGCATGACTTCGTCGGCCTGCGGACCGTCATTCCAACCCGAGATGACGGTGACCTTGGAACTCCCATCTGCGCCGATGGTCCACCCGACCAGCGGCAACCCTCTGAACCTTCCGCACGGCGGTGCGTGTGCCTGGCGACTCACGGCGGACGCCGGCTGCGCTGCGCAGGCCCGATCGGCGCTGGGCTCGGTGATGCAGGCGCTTCGGTTCCCCGCAGCCAGCATCGACGACGGGGCGCTGGCAGTGAGCGAACTGGCCACCAACGCCCTCTGGCACGCGATCAGCCCCTACCCCGCCAACCGAAGCCCCGCTGGCCAGCTCGTCGGGCCGGAACTGTGGGTCTGGGCCCGTACGGCACCGCAGCCAGAGTTCGTCGCCGCCGTGTTCGATGCCGCCCCAGAGGTGACCCCACAGGTGCACACCGAGGACGTGACCAGCACGCACGGCAGGGGGCTCGGCATCGTCGAAGCCCTCACGTCCGCGTGGGGCTGGCGGCGTACGCGATCACGCCTGGCCTCTCCACCGATCTCCGGGAAGGCGGTGTGGTTCTCCCTACCGCTGCCCTCCACCTGGCCGCGACCGCCCCACCGCATCCCGCCGGCGGTTGCCGCCCAGCACCTGACAACGCACCTCTCCCACCGCGGAATTACCGCTACCCGATGCAGCGATGTCACCGGTATCTCCGTCGTGACCACCGCCGCCCTCAACATCTGGGTGTGTCGCGAGGCGTTCTCCTGGACCGGCAGCGACGGCGTCCACCACCGCCACCCGCTCATCGACTTGCAGGAGACCGCCGAGCACGTACTCCACGTCTTCGACCAGTCCCAGAGCCCGACCACTACGTGAAGGAAGGGCACCGCGGTGTCAAAGCGGGGCGACGACGCGCAGCCGCCCGAACTGCTGAAGACCAGCGAAGTCACGCAGATGCTGGGTGTCACAACCTCAACCGTGCTGTCCTGGGCCTACCGTGGCCGCCTGTCGTTCGCTCGCACCCCCGGCGGCCAGATGCGTTTCCACCGCCAACAGATCGAAGCATTCCAGGCAACGCAGCCAACGCCCCACAGCACGCGAGACAAAGAGGATGAGCCACTCTCGGATGCTGATGCGCACGCACCTACCGGTTGACCTTAGGCGATGGATGCCCTCGCTGGGTGCCTCGAAATTAACAGTGGTGTCCTGACCAAGCGCGGTCGGCTGCTGTTCGCTCGCACCCCGACCGCTCAGTTGCGCTCCCATCGACAGCAGATCAGCGCGACCAAGACCACGCCGTCTGGGCCCGAGAAAAGAGCTGTGAGGACACAGTCGGGAGCGAGCCCGTCCGTCTCTGGCTCACCACACACTTCAGACGCCAGTCGAGGGCGGGTCGTACTGAAAAGCCGGGTCGGGCCCCCGCGCGACTTGCCATCGTCGAGTGGCTTGACGTTCCGCGGGGGCTTCCAGACGTGGGTCTCGAAGATCTTCCGCAGCTCGTTGTCGACGATCGCCGACGCGCCGGAAACCGCTATGCGCCCCAACTCGTCGGCCGCGCTCCCCCGAGCCGCCTCGTCTTTGATTCGCTTCCCGGCGCGCACGCGCCGCCACTGCCACAGCCTTCCGAGCCGCGAACTGGGAACAAGACGCCGCTCGCGCAGCCGGCCGACAACCTCTTGCACGGCGTCCGACTCGCTGACCAGCAGCATGGTCCGTCCCAGCACCCGCCCGACAACGGGAATCGCATCCAGGACGGCCGACTCAAGCGCGTCATTAGCCTCCGCCCGCACCATGTGGACGCGGTGCCGATCCGAGGTGATCCGCACACGACCATCCCGGCACAATGCCACCAACGCGACCATTGCCACCCGCTCGCCCCCGCCACACAGATGGGCCAGTTCGTAGCGATCGAGTCTCGCCATCTCCACGGGATCACCTCCCGCATCCAGCCGACATCTCGGCCATGTCAGGGGTGCACGTTCTGCCGCCCCTGACGCACCGGAATATCGCCCGCCTCAGCTCGTTGTGCTGGTAGGACGCAGCCACTCGGCGAATGGTTCCTTGCCCGTGATGTCGACGGCAGCTTCTCCCGAATCAGTTAGGCTGAGCTGACCTCACGACCCCTGGGCGGCCAGTTCTCGAGCCGAGTTCAGAAACTCCTCCAGCGCCGAATCATCGAAATCGGCATCGGCGAGCAGCGCCAACATCATCAAGATTTGAGCGCACGCCCTTGTCTCGTCGTCCACCATGTCGAGCGCCTCAGCATCCAGCGAATCATCACCAAGCGCCCGACGAATCAGCCCCTCGGCCACGCGGGCATTTACCATATGCGCTTGGTCCTCAAGGGCGGACCGTGCATGGGCTACATACCGGATCACCTCGCCAAGCGAATAGATCGGCGCGAACTTTCCGCGGACCAACGTCACGAACGCGGCCCAGGCCAGCCTGTCGTTTCCGGCGGAACAGCCTGATTCCACCATCTCCTTGTGCAATGGCAGCCACACCTCGGGTTCGTCCACGAGGTATGAGCGAAAGACCGCGACGTGCTCGTCAGTCACGCCCCCGTTGACCTGATCTCTCGTCATTGCTGCTTCAGAACATCATCGGCAAGTTCACGTACCGCAGCAAGGAACTTGTCCAGCCCAGCGCCATCCAGACGTTCATCTACGATGAGAGCGGCCATGAAAAGAAATTGGATCGCGTACCGATCGCTGTCATCGACGTCAGGCGCTTCACTCTTCCCGAGAGCGTGCAGGATGAGCTGTTCCGCCACATTCGGCTCGATCTGTTCGCTGAGTTCCGGATCCTTGGCCCGCACGGACGCCACATACTCCACAATGTCCGCAGAATCGCGATCATTTGCCCACCGGCGATCCACTGCCTCGAAGAAGCCCGCGGCGATCAATGCGCTCCACGCCAGCCCCTCGGCCTTCATATCGAACTGATCGAACAGCCGGTCGTACTCCGCGCGGTTGCCACTCAGATACGCGCGGAGTGCAGCCACCATCTGATCGGATACCGATGCCGTCATACCTCTCGCCCCTCTTTCTTGTTTAGCCAACCATAGGCACGGCGCCCTAGCTCGAGAGCAAATATACTGGATACGAGTGTCGCGCTGACGACATCCCCAATTCCCGGCTCTTTAGCTGTCAGGATGTCCGTTTTCTGCTGGGGCAGCTTTACTTCGGAGCGGGTGCCCGTTGGCGGCCGAGGGAAAATCTTGTCAGCTGCATCCGCAGCCTTCTTTGCCGACTTCGCAATATTTTCGACGTTTCTAGCGAGAACGTCGTTGATACGCTTGGTCTTGCCTTTTCTGTCATCTTCCTCGGCGACAGCGTCCTCGCCTGGGAGGTCTTCAGGATTGACTCGCGGCTGGTCACCGATGATTCTTGGGATGTCGTACCCCGAGTCAATGTGGTCGCGGATGTCTTGGCCGTCGGTTGTGAACTGGAAGGGCACGGGCGCGTCTCGTGCCGCCGGGTCTTTCTCTGGGACGCGGGCAAGCCCCGTTGAAGTGGGCTCGATGGGCGAAGTTGGTGCGTTGCCCTCGATTTCGGGCTTGTCGGGTTCGCGGGCTGGCGGGTGGGCGTCTGTCTCCTGCGGCGGGTCCTCGGCTGTGGCGGCGTCATCGCGTCCAGTCTTGCCTGACTCGGTGGCGTCGCGCGACTGGGCGAACGCATTCGTGTCGAACTCGCCAGTGTCGTTGGTCGGCTGCTCGGGGGCGGGTTTCGAGGGGGCGGCGGTGAGTGGAGCGTCAGCCGCTTCGGGGGCGGTTGCGGGCTTGGGGGATGGCCGGTCGGTGGGGGCGATCGCCGCCGCTGGGGTGTCGGTGGAGGCATCTGAGGAGGCCGCCGAGAGCCGGTCGGCTGCAAGGGTCTCTGGCGGCGTCTGCTGGTCGGTGGGGCCGTGCGTCTCCACCAGGCTCGGCGGCCTCTGGTCGGGCGGGGTGATCGGCTTCGATTGGGTGTCGGTGGAAGGAGGGGCGGTCGAGGGTTTGTCGGCGGCTGCGACGGCGTCGGGGGCCGGCTGCTGGTCGGCAGGGGTTATACCGGGAGCCTCGGTAAGAGTGTGCGGCTTGGCGGGACCGTCGAACGTGGAGGTGCCCAGAGCGTCGGACGAAGAGTCCGGGGCTTGTGTTGCGGCGGCCATGGGCGCGGAGGACGGTTGCTGGTCGGTGGGGGCCGTCGCCATTGCCAAGGTGTCGGAGGGGGGCTGCTGGTCGGTGGGAGCTCTGCCGGAGGGGGCGTCGGTGGGGGCGTGAGGTTCGGCGGGTCCGTCAAGCGTGGTGGTGCCCGGGGTGTCGGGGGCCTTGGGGGCGGCGACGACGGGACCAGGGGACGGCTGGTCGGTGGGGGCGGTCGCCAATGCCGGAGTGTCGGCAGAGGTTGCCGCGACGGCGCTGGCAGGTGACTGCTGGTCGGTGGGGGCGTTGGGTGTGGTGGGGGCCGCCCCGTCGGTGGTCTCGGGCGGCCGGCTGGTGGCGTCTTTTGTGGGTGGGGTGTCTGCTTTGGGTTCAGGGCTCTTTACCTGTTCATTCGGGCGGCGGGTGGTTGTTTCGCCGGGCTTGGGGTGAGTTGCTGTGCCCTCCGTGTTCGCTTCGCGGGGGTGTTGGGTCTCCCTAACGCGTGGTTCTGTAGCGGCGGCGGCTTCTTTGGAGGCGCGGCGGGGGCCCAAGTCCGTCGGCTCCGGGGGCTGCTTGCCCGTGGCCTCCTCGTCCCCGAGGGGCGGGGTGCGTTCGTCTCGGGTGGCCCCACGGGAGCTCTGGTCGACGGGTGGCTCCGGAGCGGCGGCCGAAGGTTTGTCTTGGGGGTGGTTGGCGGCCTCCATCGACGCGCGGCGGGGGCCTGCGTCGGTGGGTGTGGGGGCGCTGCCCTCGGAAGAGGGTGGCTTGTCCTGTGCGGTGGTGCCTGGCTTGTCGGACGGCTTGGTCTCGCGCGTCTCAGAGGGCGCTTGGGCGGCGGCGCGGCTTTCGGCTCGGGACGGTTGGCCCGGGGCGCCCGGCCTGTCGGGTGGCAGCGGGGCGGGTTTCTCGGCGGTGCGTGGGGCCTCGGTGTGCTCGGGGCGAGTGACGTTGTCGGTGTGCTCGACGGCCATGCTCATTCCTTTCCGCCGAACAGGGGTGGAGGGCCCTGGTGTCGGCCGGGTGCCGGTCGCCCCTGGTTTGAGGGGGCGTCTTGTTGGCGGGGGCCGGTTTGGTAGCCGGGCGGGGGGCCTGGGTCGGGGGGCAGGGGCGGCCTGGGAGCGGCCGGGGTGGGTGCGGTCAGCCACTGGGCTACGGGGGCGGCGGACGGGGTGATGCCCTGCCCGGAAGGCGGGAGGGGGGTGGTACTCACGCGGTCGAGGGTGATGATGGCCGGGTCGCATTCGACGGGGGTGAGGGTGCGGCCGCCGCCCGGGGCGGACTCCACGAGGAGGAGGGCGTGGTCGGGGAGGTGCTGGAGGGTGCCGGGTTCGACGGCGTACTCGTAGACGCGTTGGATGCTGTCGGAGTCGCTCCAGTTGGTGCCTTCCGCGTAGGCGTAGGCGGCGGACCAGTTGCGGGACGTGGAGACGGTGCGGCCCTCGGTGTCGCTGCTGCTGGTGGAGCGTCCCCGGTTGCTGCCCTTGCCGCGGGAGGTGGAGCGGTCGGGGAACAGCAGCCCGCCGCCTGAGTAGTTGGCGCCGGACGAGCTTGACGTGCCCCAACTGGTGGACGTCCCGGTGGTGTGGCTGGTGCTGTGGCTGTCGGAGTCGCCCCCACCGGTGGTGTCGGTCGTGGTGTGGGACTCGTTGCCGCCGACGTTCTTGGTGATCTGGGACAGGACGAACCGGTGCTCGCGGCCGATGTAGTCGGCGGCGCGGGTGGCGTCCTCGTGGTTGCCCAGGCGCATGAACGCGACGGCGCCCCCGCCGATCAGCTCCGCGGACGTGTCGCGCAGCCGCCGGAACATGAAGGTCAGCGGTACGCCGCGGCGTTCGCAGGCGTCCGACAGGCGTTCCAGGTGGCGGCGGGCCAGTTCGTCGGCACCCGCGACGACGAGGGCGGGGGTGGAGTCGTGGGACGCGGTGATGCGCAGGGTGACCCACTGGACGATCAGGTCGGTGAGCAGGTCGGCGCGGACGTTGCGGGCCTGGCTGTCCAGGGCGATGCAGGTGAGATAGCCGACCTGGCCGGTGCGGGCTTTGCTGCCCAGGTCCTCCAACGGGTGGATGTAGGACTCGATCCTCGACAGGTTCGCGTGGGCCTGGCGCCGGTATTCCACGCTGAACAGTTCGTTGGCGATGCGGCGGCGTTCGTCGCGGGTGAGGGCGTCGGAGGTTTCGGGTTCGCCCATGAGGGTGCGCAGCGCGGCGGCCATCCGGCCGAGGGTGACGTCGTCGCCGAGGGCGTCGCAGATTCCGGTCAGGATGCGGTCGTCCATGCTGCGGTCGGCGCGGGCGGCGTCCGGTGTGCCGCCGTGCATGGATTCGACGATGGCGTCGATCAGGTCGCGGGGCGGGAGGCCGGACAGGAGGGTGGACGACTCCTGGCGGCTGGGGAGCAGTTGGACGTCCACGTCCATGCCGGTCTGTTCGGCGAGGGCGACCAGTTCCGCGCTGACCTGTTCGCGGGACAGGTCGAGGACGAGCAGCGGCTGGGCGGCCAGGGCGGACGTGCCGTAGGTGGTGAGCAGCGCCTCCCACGACCACAGCGTGCCGCCGAACACGTCCAGGCGGCGGGAGGGGCGGGGTACCGGGTTCCATTCGGGCCGGGTGGCGGTGCGGGTGTGCTCGGCGGCGTCGTGGGCCTGTTTGCGGGCCTGCCACTGCTGCACCTCGGCCTGGTAGCGGCCGGCGGTCTGCCGGTAGGCCAGCTCGTACGCCTCGCGTGCCTGGGCGCGGTGGCGGACGGCGGACGCGGTGAGCGTCGCCCCGGGGGCCGCCACCGACAGCGCCAGCAGCAGCACGCCGTAGGCGACGGACGTGCCGGGCAGCGCGACGGTCATGCCGGCGGCGAGCAGGGCCAGCAGCGCGGCCGAGGTCAGGGTGAACGGAAGGGTGCGGTACAGCCTGCGGTGCGCGAGCCGCTCGGTTTCGGTCACGCGGCGTTCGAGGTATGCGGGCAGGGGTTTTTCCGGCGGCGGGGGTTCGGAGAAGGGCTGGGAGGACGCACGTCTGTCCTGGAACACCCAGCCCAGGCGGGGCGCGGAGTCGAACAGCAGGTAGCGGCGGGTCAGCAGTTCTTGATGATCGATCGGTTCGCCGGTCACCACGGCTCAAGCCCCCGCTTCCCGTTCTCCCGTCTTGATCACGCGGCGTGCCATTACCCCAAACAACCCAAGCAGATTGACAGAGGACTTGTCACCACGTCTGATCACAAACACGGGGTTCACATTGGGATCCTTGCTCAATAGCCTGACCGGGCCGCGACGAGTAAAGGAGGATCCGGGCAGCGATGACCGGCGGGGCGGTGTGGGATGTCGTGCGGGGTCTGCCGGTGTGCCGCCTGCTGGAGGTGCCGCGGCGGTCCGGTGACGAGCCCGAGGCCCAGGGGCGTGACGAGTGGCGGGATCAGCGGGTCGCGGCGCTGGTGTCGGCCTACCACTCGGGGGACGGCGCGGTGCTGCTGGGGTGGCGGCGGGCGCGGGAGTTCGGGCCGACCGAGGTGTTCGTCGGCGGGGACGCGCTCATCGCGGGCCGGGCCGACGCCGGTTCGGTGACGCTGAGCCTCCCGGCGGGCGGGCGCGGCCTCCTGCTGCCGCACGGGGCCGTCGACGAGGCGATGGCCGCCCTGCCGTACTGGGTGCGCATCGGCGGCATCGCCGACGGGCTGCTGGCGGACGACGCCGCGCCGAAGCCGGGCGAACCGGCGCGGCCGTCGCTGGAGGAAGGGCTGCTGTCGGTGTGGATGCGGCCGTTCGCGTGGCTGCTGGTGGCCGAACCGGTGGACGCGGCGGAGGCGGGGAGCCTTGCCGACGATCTGGCCGACCGGCAGCGGCACGCCCGGTCGATGGCGGACATGTCGCCCGAGAACGCGGTGGCGGCCGATCGGCTGGAGCGTCGGCACCGGGAGGTGCGGCAGGCCGCCACATCGGGGCTGTGGCGGGTCCACCTGATGGCGGGGGCGGCGTCGGCGCGGGACGCCGCGCGGGTGGCGGCGCTGGTCTGCGCGTCCGCCGACCTGGACGGGCTTCCCTATGCGCTGGTGCCCGAGCCCGCGGACGAAACGGCGCAATTCCCTTTCGAGGCGAGCACGCGACTGGTGGCGGCATTGGCGCGTCCTCCGATCAGGGAGATCGCGGGGGTTCGGTTCGTCATGCGGCCGGAATTCGACGTCACACCCGAATCCGCGCCCGATTCGGCGGCCGCGGTGCGCCTGGGGCAGGTGCTCGACCGCAATCGCCGCGAGGTCGGCCCGCTGGTCATTCCTTTGTCGAGTCTGAATCGGCACACGTTCGTGTGCGGTGCCACTGGAGCCGGAAAATCCCAGACCGTGCGGGCGCTGCTGACCGCCGCGAGCCGGGCCGGGCTGCCCTGGCTGGTGGTGGAGCCCGCCAAGGCCGAGTACCGGCTGATGGCGGCCCGGCTGGCCGGGGAGGCGGAGGTGGTGGCGATCCGGCCCGGTGACGTCGAGGCGATCGCGGCGGGGATCAATCCGCTGGAGCCGGCGGCGGGGCCCGACGGGCGGCCCTTCCCCCTGCAGACGCACGCCGACCTGGTGCGCGCGCTGTTCCTGGCGGCGTTCGAGGCCGACGAGCCCTTCCCCCAGGTGCTGTCGGCCGCGCTGACCCGCTGCTACGAGCGGCTCGGCTGGGATCTGGCGCTGGGCGAGCCGGTCGTGCCGGGCACGCGGCCGCGCTATCCGACGCTGGCCGACCTGCAGGCCGTGGCCGAGCAGGTGGTGGACGAGATCGGCTACGGGCAGGAGATCACCGACAATGTCCGCGGGTTCATCCGGGTCCGGCTGTCGAGCCTGCGGCTGGGCACCACCGGGCGGTTCTTCGAGGGCGGCCATCCGATCGACTTCGACCGGCTGCTGGCGCGCAACGTGGTGCTGGAGATCGAGGACGTCGGGGACGACCGCGACAAGGCGTTCCTGATGGGGACGGTCCTGGTGCGCCTGGTCGAGCATCTGCGGCTGCGGCAGCGGCACGACGCCGCCGGGGGGCTGCGGCATCTGAGCGTGTTCGAGGAGGCGCACCGGCTGCTGCGCCGCAGCGAGCAGGCGGGGCCGGCCGCGCACGCGGTGGAGACGTTCGCCAGCCTGCTGGCCGAGATACGCGCCTACGGGGAGGGCCTGGTGATCGCCGAGCAGATCCCGTCCAAGCTCGTCCCGGACGTCATCAAGAACACCGCCGTCAAGATCGTGCACCGGCTGCCCGCGCAGGACGACCGGGACGCGGTCGGCGCCACCATGAACATCACCGAGCGGCAGTCCCAGTTCCTGGTGACGCTCACGCCCGGGGAGGGCGCGGTGTTCACCGACGGCATGGACTATCCGCACCTGGTGCGCATGCCGGACGGCACGCGCGTGGAGAGCACGTCCGCGGCGCCGCCGGCATCGCCGGGGGTGCTGGTGTCCCCCCGCAGCGGCACATGCGGGGCCGACTGCCGCGACTCCCCCTGCACGCTGCGGGACATGCGCACCGCCCAGCGCATCCTCGCCGACCACCCGGAGTACGTGCTGTGGGCGGAGCTGACGGCGGCCGCGCACCTGACCGGGTGGGGTTCCCCCGTTCCCGACGCCGCCGCCCTGGGCGCGTTGCGGGCGCTGCCCGCGCGCGTGCGCGACTGCGCGGTCTCCCATGCCGTCGACGCCGCCGTCGCCGCCCGCTCCACGGCGATCCCGCCGACGTGCGACCCGCGCGGGTTCGCCGACCACCTGGCGGAGGTGCTGCGCGGCCGCCTGGACGGCAAGGGCGTCTGCGTCGGCGAGGAGAGCGGGTACTTCGCCACCCCGTACCGGTGGTGCCTGGTGCTGGAGGACCTTGAGAGCGCCCACCGCCGCTCCCCCGGAGCCGGGCGCCATCCCCGCAGCGGCGAATGGGAGGCCGTGCACGGGCGGGCCATTCCCGGGGCGACGCTCGCCGAGCAGCTCCGGCACGTCACCGCCTGGTGGAACCGCGACCAGCGCGACCACGCCACCCGCACCGCCGCGCTGTGGGGCACGGCCGCGCCGTCGGCGATCGAGACCGCCGTCGGCGCCCGCCGAGGCGACGCCGACTGGGCCGAGCGGCTGCGGGAGGCCACCGCCGGGCTGGGCAATGTCGGCGGCCTGCTCGAATCGTATCTTCCGTCGGAGGCCGCCGACGTGTCGTGAGGCGGCCGGGGGCGCCGTCCAGGGACGCCCCCGGCCGGACCGGTCAGGCGCCGATGAGCGGAAGGCCCCTGCCGAAGTGGCCCACGCCGTCGGTGCGGCGGGCGGCCTGGATGCGTTCTTCGGGGACCTCGCCGTACAGGGTGGTGCGCTGGCGGGCGGGGCGGCCCGCCTTGGCGGCGATGGCCTCCAGGGAGCTGATGGTCTTGAACGAGCCGTTCTCCGAGCCGGCCATGCGGCTGATGGTCTCCTCCATCAGGGTGCCGCCGAGGTCGTTGACGCCGCCGCGCAGCACCCGCGCGCACAGCTCGTCGCCCAGTTTCACCCAGGAGGTCTGGATGTTGGGGATGGCGCCGTGCAGCAGGATGCGGGCGAGGGCGTGCACCGCGATGTTCTCGCGGGCGGTGGGGCCGGGACGGGCGAGCCCGGCCAGGTAGATGGGCGAGTTGTGATGCACAAACGGCAGCAGCACGAACTCGGTGAAGCCGCCCGTCCGCTCCTGGATGGAGCGGATCAGCTTGATGTGGGCCACCCAGTGCGCGGGCGTGTCGACGTGGCCGTACATCATCGTGGACGTGGTCGGCAGGCCGATCTCGTGGGCGGTGGTGACGACCTCGATCCACTGGTCGGTGGGCAGCTTGCCCTTGGTGAGCACCCAGCGGACGTCGTCGTCCAGGATCTCGGCGGCGGTGCCGGGCAGCGAGTCGACCCCGGCGGCCTTGGCCTCCTGGAGCCACTCGCGGATCGACATGTCGCAGCGGGACGCCCCGTTGACGACCTCCATCGGGCTGTAGGCGTGCAGGTGGATGCCGGGGGCGCGGCGCTTGACCTCGCGGGCGAGGTCGAAGTAGGCGGTGCCGGGCATGTCGGGGTGGATGCCGCCCTGCATGCAGATCTCGGTCGCGCCCGCCTCCCACGCCTGGTCGACGCGTTCGCCGACCTGCGCCAGCGACAGCGAGTAGGCGTCGGCGTCGGTGCGGCGCTGGGCGAACGCGCAGAACCGGCAGCCGGTGTAGCAGACGTTGGTGAAGTTGATGTTGCGGGTGACGATGTAGGTGACGTCGTCGCCGACCGCGTCGCGGCGCAGGTCGTCGGCGATCTTCTGCAGCGCGTCCAGTTCGGGGCCGTCGGCGTGCAGGAGGGCGAGGGCCTGGTCGTCGGTCAGCCCGGCGGGGTCGGACTCGGCGGCGGCGAGCGCGGCCTTGACGTCGGCGTCGAAGCGCTGCGGGGCGTTGATGCGCTCGCGCAGGGCGTCCCAGTCGCCGTAGACCGAGTCGAAGTCCTCGCGGCGGTCGCCGGTGCGGCCGACGGTGTCGATCTCCACGTGCAGGTCGGTGCGGCCGGCGGGCTCCAGCCCGCCGTCGGGCTCCTGCCAGGGGCGGCCCTGCAGCACCGCGTCCTCGCGGGCCAGGCCGGTTGCGGGGTCGGCGAGCGCGGCGACGTGCGCGCTCAGCCGCGGGTCGAGCCACGGTTCGCCGCGCTTGAGGTACTCGGGGTAGATGGTCAGGCGCTCGCGCAGCTCGAAGCCCGCGGCGGCGGTCTTGGCGGCCAGCTCGTCGATCTGCGGCCAGGGGCGCTCGGGGTTGACGTGGTCGGGCGTGAGCGGTGACACGCCGCCCCAGTCGTCGATGCCGGCGCGCAGCATCAGCGCGTACTGGTCGTCGACCAGGTTGGGCGGCGCCTGGATGCGCGCCTTGGGCCCGAGGACGAGCCGGGTGACCGCGATGGTGGCGGCCAGCTCCTCCAGTTCGGCGTCGGGAGTGTCGCGCATCTTGGTGTCGGGCTTGGCGCGGAAGTTCTGGACGATCACCTCCTGGATCGCCCCGTACTCGCGCATCGTCCGGCGGATCGCGAAGATCGCATCGACGCGTTCGGCGGGCGTCTCGCCGATGCCGATGAGGATCCCGGTGGTGAACGGCACGTTGGTGCGGCCGGCGTCCTCCAGCACGCGCAGCCGCACCGCGGGGTCCTTGTCCGGGGAGCCGAAGTGCGGGCCGCCCTTCTCGCTGAACAGCCGGGTCGCGGTGGTCTCCAGCATCATGCCCATGGACGGCGCGACCGGCTTGAGCCGCTGGAAGTCGCGCCAGGACAGCACGCCGGGGTTGAGGTGCGGCAGCAGCCCGGTCTCCTCCAGCACCCGGATCGCCATCGCCCGCACGTAGGACAGGGTGTCGTCGTAGCCGTGCGCGTCGAGCCACTCGCGGGCCTGCCGCCAGCGGTCCTCGGGCTTGTCGCCGAGGGTGAACAGGGCCTCCTTGCAGCCGAGCGCGGCGCCCTGGCGGGCGATCTCCAGCACCTCGTCGGGGCTGAGGTACGGGGCGTCGAGCCGGTGCGGCACGGTGGCGAACGTGCAGTAGCCGCAGCGGTCCCGGCACAGGCGGGTCAGCGGGATGAAGACCTTGCGGCTGTAGGTGATGATCCCGGGGCGTCCGGCGGCGGCCAGGCCGGCGTCGCGGATCCGGGAGGCGTGGTCGAGCAGGTCGTCGAGCCGCGCGCCGCGGGCGTGCAGCAGGGTGGTGGCCTCGTTGAGGTCGAGCGTCTTGCCGTCGCGTGCCCGGGCGAGGGCCCGGCGGAGCGCGGAGTCCGTCACAGCACCAGCGTCCATGCTGGCACTCTATGCCAATCGTCATATTTCGTGAGCATGGGGCCGGGCGTGAAAAACGCGACGAAGTGGGTAGCTCCCGGCGCCCCGCACTTATTCCCCGCCCGTCCGCATCCAACACAGTGAAGAGACTCTTACATGAACGCTGCAGAAATAGTCACTGGACCTGAACGTTGGGCTTGGTCAAGACTGAAGGCGGCCCGGAACGGCGGCAAGAGGCCACCACCCGGGCCGACGCGCGCGGACAAGCCCCCGGCCAGGGCACACGCACCCCCGCGAAGCGATCGAAGGGTCTTGTGATGCTCTACGTGTTCATCGCCATCGCCGTCCTCGGCGTGGCAGGCCCGCTGTTCGGCGCCGACAGCAGGGACGGGCTCGACTGGGCCCCCGGCGACTTCTGGCTTCCGCGGCGCCGCGGCCGTACCGCCCGCGCCGTCAGAACCGCCGGTAGTCCCGCACGGGCAGACGGGGACCGCGCCGCGGCCGACCGGTGCCGCCGAACGGCGCCAGCAGCCGGGTGACGCGATGCCGGTGCCCGGCGTACGGCTCCAGCAGTTCGAGCATGCCGGCGTCGTCGACCTCGCGGCCCGCCAGCGCCCGGCCCACCAGCCCGGGCAGGTGGTAGTCGCCGACCGAGACGGCGTCGGCGTCGCCCACGGCGCGCTGGCGCACCTCGGCGGCCGTCCACGGCCCGATGCCCGGCAGGGAGCACAGCCGCCGCTCGGCGGGGTCCTCCTCCAGCCGGGCGGCGACGCGGGCGGCTGCGATGATCGTCCGGGCGCGGACCGGCTCGGCGCCGGAGCGGTGCCACTCCCACGACGGGATCCGGGCCCAGACCTCCGGCGGCGGCGGGACGCGCAGGGGCCCGCCCGGCAGCCCCTCGGTGCCGGGCGCGGGCTCCCCGAACCGCCGCAGCAGGTGGCCCCAGGCCCGCCACGCCTCGGCGGCCAGGACCTTCTGCTCCAGCACCGCCGGGACGAGCGCCTCGAACACCCGGCCCGTCCGGCCGATGCGCAGCCCCGGCCGCAGCCGGACCGCCTGCCGCACCACCGGGTGCCGGGCCTGGAACTCCTCGGCGGCGTCGCCCGCCCCGAGCAGGTCGGGCATGCCGTCCAGCAGCCATGCCGCGCCCGGCCCCCAGGCCGCGGCGTCGACGACGCCGCGGCGCAGCCGCAGGCGCAGCGTGCCCGGTCCGTCCGGGGTCAGTGAGGCGCGCCAGACGGCGCCGTCCGGATCGACGCGGAACGCCGGATCGTGCGGGCCGCGCCGGAGCGGGTCCAGCGTCGCCCGCAGGTCGAGCGGCCACGGCGGCCGCCAGTGCCGCACCTCGGCCGGCGCCCCGGCCGGTGCCCGCGCGACCACCGGCTCAGGCGTCGGTGGAGAAGCGGACCGCGGTGGGCGGCAGCTCGATGCCCGGCCAGACCCGCAGGCCGCCGCGCAGCTCGTTGCCCGGCCCGACGACGGCGCCGTCGCCGAGGACGACCCCGTCCAGCACCGCGCCCGGCCCGACCCGCGCGCCCCGGCTGAGCACCGAGTCGCGCACCGTGGCGCCCTCGGCGACGAACGACTCGTCCAGCAGCACGCTGCCGGACACCGTGGCGCCCGCCTCCACCACCGCGCCGCGCCCCACGGTGGTGCCGCCGCGCACCACCGCGCCCGGCGACACGACCGCCCGGTCCAGGACGAGCCGCTCGCCCGGCGGGCCCGGCATGGCGGACGAGGCCATGCGCCCCAGCACCAGGTCGCACGACCCCCGCACGAACGCCTGGGGCGTGCCGACGTCCAGCCAGTAGCCGGGCTCGACGTAGCCCATGACCACGGCCCCGGACGCGATCAGGCCGGGGAACGTCTCGCGCTCCACCGACACCACGGTGTCGGCGGGGATGGCGTCGATCGCCGAGCGGCGGAACACATAGCAGCCCGCGTTGACCCGGTTCGTCACCGGATGCGGGGTCTTCTCCAGGAACGCCGTGACCCGGCCGTCGCCGTCGGTGGGCACGCACCCGAACCGGGACGGGTCGTCGACCTCGGTCAGGTGCAGCGTGACGACGGCGTCGGTCTTGTCGTGCAGCTGGACCTGCGCCCGCATGTCGTGCCCGGACAGGATGTCGCCGTTGAGGATCAGCACGGGGTCGTCGGGCCCGCAGGTCAGCGCCCGCGCCGCGTTGCGGATCGCCCCGCCCGTGCCCAACGGCTCGTCCTCGCTGACGTAGACCAGCTCGACGCCGTGGGCGCGGTGCCCGAACGCGGCCTCGAACATCTCCGCGCGGTAGGAGGTGGCGAACACGATCCGCTCGATGCCCGCCGCGTGCGCGCGGGCCAGCTGGTGGGCCAGGAACGGCACCCCGGCCGTGGGAAGCAGCGGTTTCGGCGTGGAGATGGTCAGCGGACGCAGCCGGGTGCCCTGCCCCCCGACCAGCAGAATGGCTTCCAACAGGCTCCTCCCCCAAACAGGCCGGTCCGCGTCCCGGCTCCCACTGCGTCGGGCCCGAGCGAGCCTAGTGGCAGCGCGCGCGAAGGGCGAGACGGCCTCTCACGTGGGCGAGGCGCCCCGGGCTCCGGCGTACTGCTCGACGGCGCGCCGGTAGCACTCCAGGTGCGCCTCGGCGGAGGCGGTCCAGGTGAAGCGGCGGGCGCGGGCGACCGCGGCCTCGGCCAGGGAGGCGCGGCCCGCCGGGTCGTCGATCAGCGCGGCCAGCGCCTCGGCGATGCCGTCGGCATCGGGCTCGGTGTAGGCGACGGCGTCGCCGCCGACCTCGGGCAGCGGGCCGCGCCGCGTCGTCAGCACCGGCGCGCCGCACGCCATCGCCTCCAGCACCGGCAGGCCGAAGCCCTCGCCGCGGCTGGGCACGGCCACCGCCAGCGCGCCGCCGAAGAACCCCGGCAGCGCCGACCACGGCAGATACCCGGGGCGGACGAGCTTGAGGTGGTGCGGCACGGTGGCCAGGGCGGCGTCCATCTCGTCGTCCCAGCCGCCGCTGCCGGCCAGCACCAGCGCGGTCGGCTCCTCGCGGTCGGCGCACGCCTTGACCCAGCCGCGGATCAGGTTCGGCACGTTCTTGCGCGGCTCCAGGGCGCCCAGGTAGGCGATGTACGGGCGGCCGTGCAGGCCGAGCCGGTCGGAGACCCGCTTGACCTCCTGCTCGGAGGGGCGGTGGAACAGCTCGTGGTCGACGCCGTGGTAGGCCACGTCGATGTGGGACGGGTCGGCGTCCAGCACCCGTACCAGCTCGTCGCGGGTGGCGCGGGACGGCACGACCAGCCGGGTGGCGCGCTTGGCCGCCGTGCGGGTGGCCGACTTGATGTAGGTGGCGCGGATCGGGTCGTCCGCGCCCGGCTCGGCGAACACCGTCACGTCGTGGATGGTCACCACCGTCGGCAGGCCCGCCGACATGGGAAGGGTGTAGGCCGGGACGTGCAGCACGTCGGCCCCCACCTGCCGCGCCACGTACGGCAGGCCGGTCTGCTCCCAGGCCAGGCGGGACGCCCGGTGCGCCAGCGCCGGTGGCCCGGGCACGACGCGGGCGCCGGGCACCAGCTCGGCGTAGCGGCGTTCGTCGGCCCGCTGACAGGCCACCGCCAGATCGGCACCGAGTGCGTGCAGCGCCCCGAGCAGGCCGTCGACGTACCGGCTGAGCGCTCCGCGGTCGGCGGGCACTGCGGTGGCGTCGAGCAGAATCCGATGCGTCACGGGTCCACCCCTATTTCCGGTTCGGTGGAAGTGACGGGGATCACTCCTCCCCCGAAAGCCTACGCCCACCGTGGCGCGGAGGCGGTTCCCACGCCGCCGGCGGACGTCCGTCGCGGGCTCGGCGCACCGCACCCCGACCGCCTGTCCGACGCCGGCGGCGTCCGGCCGGTTCACCGCGCCCTATCGATCAAGGTAGCGGGCCCGGGGGCGGATCAGCGCTTGCGCGCGTGGATCAGCACGATGCTGCCGCGCTCGTTGGGGGCGCGCCGGTCGGACAGGGCCACCAGCGGGACCAGCGGCGCGGCGGCGTTGAAGCCCACCCGGCCGCCGTAGGCCGACAGCGACAGGTACAGCCGCTCGGCGGCGGCGGTGCGGAACTGGTAGGAGTGCCGCACCAGCTCCAGGCCGCGCTCGTCCATCAGGCGGCGCAGCGAATCATGGGTGTAGGTGTGCTGGACGTGGTACTTGGCCTTGTGCGCGTCCCGCAGCTTGGGCCAGGAGTCGGCGCGGCTGAGCACATCGGCGGACATGAAAATCTCACCGCCGGGTTTGAGCACTCGGGCCATCTCGTCGAGGGATGTGCCGCCGTCGTCGAAGTGCTCGATGGCGCACACGGACAGGATCGCGTCGAAAGTTGCATCGCCGAACGGCAGCCGCAGCGCGTCGCACTCCACCAGCGCGGGCGCGTCGGCGAGGGTCCGCCCGTACAGCATCTTCTTGCGGGACAGGTCGATCGACACGGCGTGGGCGCCGCGCCGACGGGCCCGCCCCGCCCAGTAGCCGTCACCGCCTGCCACGTCCAGGACGCGCTTGCCGCGCAGGTCGCGGCCCATCCAGTCGAGCAGCGTCCCCGCCTCGCGGTAGCGGCACACGTGCACCTGGTGCCCCATGAAGGCGACCACATCGGAGAGTTTCATCGTCAGCCCACAATAGGGCGCCTCGGCGGCGCCCGTGGGGCGGCCAGGAGAAACGCCGGGGGGCGGCGGGGACGCGCCCGCGGGCGAGGACCGTCGGGTCCGCCCGCCCGGTTCGCCTAATCTGGGCGGGTGAATGTGAAGGCCGCCGTGACGCGGGCGGTGCGGGCCCTGCTCGTGCTGCTCGCCCTGGGCTTTTGCGCGTACAGCCTCGTCGCCCGGTGGGACGAGACCGTACAGGCGTTCCAACAGATGTCGTGGGCCGCGCTGGCGGGCGCGTTCGCGGCCGGCCTGGCCGGGCTGTTCGCGTGGATGGTGGCCTGGCGGGCGCTGCTGGGCGGGCTGGGGTCGCCGCTGCCGCTGCGGGCGGCCTTCCGCATCAACGCCGTGTCCCAGCTCGGCAAGTACGTGCCGGGCAAGGTGTGGGCGATCGTCACCCAGGTGGAGATGGGCCGGGCCTACCGGGTGCCGCGGCTGCGCAACTTCAGCTCCGTGCTGCTGGCGGTCGCCACGACCTGCGCGTGCGGCCTGGCCGTCGCGTCGGTGACGCTGCCGCTGACCTCGCAGGCGGCGCGCGACCGGTACTGGTGGCTGTTCCTGCTGGCGCCCGTGCTGCTGGGCGCCCTGCATCCGCGCATCGTCACCTGGTGCCTCGACACGGCCCTGCGCCTGGTGCGCAGGCCGCCGCTGGAGCACCCGGTCGGCCTGGGCGTGACGCTGCGCGCCATCGCCTGGACGATGCTGGCCTGGGCGCTGTTCGGCGTGCACACCTGGCTGCTGTGCGCGGCCGTGGGCGGCGAGGGGGCGGGCCTGCCGTTCGCGGCGACGGGCGCGTACGCGCTGGCGTTCGTGGCCGGGTTCCTGGTGTTCATCGCGCCGGGCGGCATCGGCGCCCGGGAGGCCGCGCTGGTGCTGGCGCTGTCGTCGTGGCTGCCCGCCGGGGCGCCGATCGCGGTGGCGATCGCGTCCCGGGTGCTGCTGACCGTCGCCGACCTGGTCAACGCGGGTATCGCGGTGCTGGCCCGTCCGGCGGCCGACCGTCCCGCGGAACCGGCCGCGGCAACCGGGGAGCGGCCGCACACCCCTCCGCGTGACGCAGATAACGGGAATGAATCGCGCCCGGAGCGGCTTGTGCCGGGCAGGCAACCGAGTAAGGAGTGATCGTGACCGCGCCCATCACCGTCACCGACGACACGTTCGACGAGAAGGTCCTCAAGAGCGACCTGCCCGTGCTGGTGGACTTCTGGGCCGATTGGTGCGGTCCCTGCAAGATGATCGCTCCGGTGCTGGAAGAGCTCGCCAAGGAGTACGCGGGCCGGCTGACCATCGCCAAGATCGACTTCGATGCCAGCCCGGAGACCGGGCGCAAGTACGGCGTGATGGGCCTGCCGACGCTCAACCTCTACAAGAACGGCGAGGTCGTCGACCAGATCACCGGCGCCAAGCCCAAGCGCGTGCTCATGAAGCTCATCGACCAGCACCTGTGACGGCTCATCACCACGTGCCCGTGAGGGCCTCCAGGTAGGCGGCCCACACGGGTTCGTGGTCGACCGGGCGGACGCCGGAGCGCAGCCGCTCCGGCTCCCCCGGCGCGTAGAAGCGTTTGAGGGCGTCGGCCAGGGATCCCGGGTCGCCGGGTTCGCAGATGAGCCCGTCCACGCCGTCGCGCACCTGGTCGGCGAAACCGCCCACGCGCGTGGCGATGACGGGGACGCCGTGCTCGAAGGCCATCCACACGTTCTGCGACGCCGTGGCCGACCGGTAGGGCAGGACGAGCGCGTCGCACGCGGCGAAAAGGGCCGGCACGTCGGCGGCGGGCACGTACCCGGGGCGCAGCTCCACCCGCCCGGTCAGCCCCAGCCGGCCGATGAGCTCCCGGGTCTCCTCCAGCCCGCCCCAGAACTCCCCGGCCACGGTCAGCGACACGTCGTCCGGGCCGTCGGCGAGTGCCCGCAGCAGCATGTCCAGGCCCTTGTAAGGGCGGACGATCCCGAAGAACAGCAACCGGCGGCGCACGCCCCCGTCCCGCGCCGCCCCGACGGCGGGCGTGGGCAGGTGCGCGGGCATCTCCGCCACGCGCACCGGGCTGGACGCCAGCTCACGCGCCAGCGCCCCCTGCTGCTCGGAGTGGACGAGCACGCCGTCCACCCGCTTCAGCAGCGCCTTCATCAGCGGACGGTCGTAGGGTTTGCGCTCGTGCGGCAACACGTTGTGGCACAACGCCACCGCACGCGCCCGCCCCCGCAGCCCCTTGAGGATGCCCAGGTACGACGGCACCTGCACCGGGCTCAGCACGGCCAGCACCACCAGGTCGCACGTGCGCAGGGAACGGCCCGTACGCCACCACCCGTCGGGGCGCCGCCAGTCGAGGCGGCGGCGCGTGCCGGGGAACGGCTCGCCCTCGGGCTCGGAGATCGTCTGCTGCCCCGGGTACAGGAACGCGGGGTACTGCGCACGCCACGACTCGATGACGACCGAGTGCCCGGCCGCGGCCAGCCGGTGCGCCAGCTCGGTGGTGTGGTGGGCGCCGCCCCCCTTGTAGGGGAACGCGGGCCCCACGACGGCGATCCTCATATGGCGATCCTCACGCGCTCATGCGCCGCTGTCCGTGCGCCGTTGCCCCATGCACCGGGCTCAGGTGTCGCCGCGCGAACGCACGATCAGGTCGGCCAGCAGCGCCAGCGAGGCGATGAGCAGCCCGCTGATGAAGATCATCACGGTGTTGTTGGCGAAGTACCCGAAGTGCACGACCATGTCGAACACGCCCTTGACGATGCCGATGCCCAGCAGCCACAGCGCCGGCGGCATCAGCACCTTCAGCGGGTTGAAGTACATCACCATCCGCAGCACCTGCAGGATGTACCGGTAGGCGTCCTTGAAGAAGCGGAACTTGGATTTGCCGGCCCGCTTGGCGTAGTCGATCGGCACGTACCGCACCGGGTGCTGGTTCGACAGGAACGCGATCGTGATCGTGGTGACGCAGGAGAACCCGGGCGGCAGCAGCCGCAGGTAGGGCAGCGACACCTCGCGGCGGAACGCCCGCAGCCCCGAGTTCAGGTCGGGGATCTTGGTGTTGGTGAGCCGCTCGGCGACCTTGCGGATGAACCACTTGGCCGGCACGCGCAAAAGCTTGTGCGTGCCCTCCTCGGTCTTGCGGGCACCGACCACCTGGTCGACGGCGGGGTCGTTGTCGAGAATCTCGACCAGCTCGGGGATGCGCTCGTTCGGGTAGGACATGTCGGCGTCGGTCCACACCACGATGTCGCCGCGCGCCTGCTGAGTGCCGATGCGCCGCACCGTGCCCGCGCCGCTGTTGTGCTGGAACGCCATGACGCGCATGTTCGGGAAGCGGGGCTCGGCCTCCCGCAGGCGCTCCAGGGTCGCGTCGGTGGAGCAGTCGTCGACGGCCAGCAGCTCGTAGGACTGGCCGCTGTTGTCCATCGCCTTGCAGATGCGCTCGACCTCGTCGATGACGTGGTCCTGCTCGTTGTAGCACGGCAGGACGATCGTCACGTGGACGCGCTCTGACGGGGCCGTGGGCTCGGGCTCGGTGCTCACGCAGGGCGAGGATACTCCCATGGGCGGTGCGCGGCGGCCATCATGCGTGTGCGCAGCCCCCTGTCACGGCCGGGCGGGCACGGCCATCCACACGTTGACGGTCAGGCTCCAGGTGCCCGTCGGCCACCGGGTGAGGGTGCGCTGGTCCTGGCGGGTGCGCAGCTCCAGCACGTGCACCGCCCGCCCGTAGGGCGCCACGTTCGCGGCCTCGCCGCCGAGCAGCACGGGCCGCCGCCCCGCATCGTAGATCTTGCGGACGATGCGGGCGACGTCGCCCGGGCCGGCGTCGGGCACCGTCCGCGCGGCGGGCAGCCCGCACATGCCTCGGACGACCTGCGTGAACCGGTCGGCGGTGGCGCGTTCGACGAGCACCACCGAGGCCTTGGGGCCGATCCGCTCGCACATCCCGCGCACGGCCGCCACCTCGCCCTGTTCGGTGCGCGCCGCCATGAACCCGGCCGACGTGACCACGATGGGGGCGAGGACGAGCACCGCGGCCCCCGCGGCGAACGCCCGGACGGCGCGGGGGCCGTGCCCGGCGCGGCGGACGCGGCGCAGCCCCCAGTCGGCCGCCCACAGCGCGAGCAGCAGCATCCCCGGGATGACGACGGCGACGAGCCGCCGCGACGCCCACGGATGGTCGGGGGTGATGGCCGGGCGCAGCAGCGTCGTCACGGTCGTCCACGCCAGGACCGCGAACGGCAGCACCCACTCGGGCGAACGCCCCCGCAGCAGGCGGCGGACCAGCAGGGCCGCACCGAAGGCGGCCAGCAGCGCCGCGGGCACGCCGATGTACCACACGACCCAGTGGTAGGACAGCTCGGAGTACTGGCGGGTGCCGTCCACCGGCAGGTGGTTGATGCGCTGCACCTGCTCGATGAAGTGGACGTTCAGCCGGTCGTCGGCGTTGTGCGGCTCGCGGCGGACGGTCTGCAGCAGCGGGCGGGCGGCGAACGCGACCACGACCGGGACGGTCAGTGCGGCGGCGACGTCCGGCAGCCGTCCGCGCGCCACCGCCGCGCCGGCCCGCCGCAGCCGGCGGCCGGTGACCTCCCAGCGCAGCGCGACGGCCATGAGCAGGGCCGCGCCCACCAGCGCCGCCGCCATCGCCAGCAGCGGGTTCAGCGACGCGTGCAGGTAGCGCAGGTAGGGGCGGGACAGGACGAACCCTTCGACGAGCCCCGCGCCGGCCCCGATGGCGAGGCCGAGCCCCAGCGGCCATCCGGTGCGGCGACCGCGGCCCACGAGCAGCCCGGCGAACACGACCACCGGCAGCACGTCCCGCAGCGCGTCGATGCGCACCAGCACGATGAGGCCGAGCGCCAGCCCGCCCAGGAACGCCTGCGCCCGCGCCTGGCGGCGCCGCGCGTCGTGCAGCAGCGCCAGGCCGCCCAGCAGAAGCACCAGCGCGGGAAGCTCGCTGTAGGTGGAGCGCGACACCCACAGCATGGGCAGGCTCAACGCCAGCGCCGCCGCGCCCAGCGGCGCCCAGTTCGGCCCCACCAGACGCGCCGTCAGCCCCCCGAACGCCACCACCGCGCATGCGCCGAGCAGGGGGGCCATCAACAGCATGCCGTGCGTCCCGCCGATCCAGCCGCCCAGCGCCAGGATCAACGGCAGGCCCGCCATGAACTGGGGGATGATGTCGTCGCCCCTCTGGTAGAAGGCGGGGCTTTCGTAGCTCAGCGCGGGGTCTCCCCCGCCGAACGCCCACCGCATCTGCGGGATCGGCAGGGAGCCGTGCTCCTTCAGCCAGATCGCGAACTGCATGTACGACGCGGGGTCGCGCCGCACGATGATCTGTTCGGCGTTCATGACGACCTGGAAGACCAGGAAGACGACGCCGACCGCGAGCACGCCTCCGGCCGCCCACCAGGACACCGGCCGCGCCTGGTCCGCCTCCCCGCCGGGCGCGTCATGAGGAGCGCGCAGCCCGAACCACAGCACCGCCGCCGCGGCCACGGCGAACAGCGCGATGGCCGGTACCGGACGGAAGATCCCGGCCAGCAGCAGCGGCAGGGACGCCGCCAGCCATGCCACGAGCAGCAGTGCCGGGACCACGCTGACCCGCGCCAGGACGCGGGCGGCGCTCATCGGGTTCTCCTCGGTGGGTTCATCGAGCGGAGCGTAGCGGGGCGGCCGTACCGGGGCGGAACGCGCCGGACGGGCACGCCGTGATCACCGAGTGGCCGGGCGTTCGGCGCGGCTGGTTCTACGCTCGGGTCACATGACCGAGATCGGACCCGTGGAACTGCTGCGGCGGCGCGTGGACGGCGACCCGTCGCGCCCTCTGGTGACCTTCTATGACGACGGCACCGCAGAGCGCGTCGAACTGTCGGCCCGCACGTTCGACAACTGGGTCGCCAAGACGGCGAACCTGCTGGTGGACGGGTTGGGCGCGCAGCCGGGCGACCGCGCGGTGCTGATGCTGCCGGCGCACTGGCAGACCGCCGTGTGGCTGATGGCGTGCTGGTCGGCGGGCGTGGTGGCCGAGCCGGTCCCGATGCCGGAAGGCCGAGCACCGCAGATCGAACCGGCCGCCCAGTCCGGGCCGTACATCCTGGCGGCCGCCGGGGAGGTGCTCGACACGGTGATCGACCGCACGGACGCCGAGGAGATCGTCGGGCTGTCCCTGCACGCGCTCGGCGGCCCGCTGCCGTCCTGCCCGCCCGGGGTGCTCGACTACGCGGTCGAGGTGCGCGCGTACGGCGACCGGTTCACAGCGGCCCCGTCGGTCACTCCCGACCGGCCGGCGCTCGCCATACCCGGGAGTCATGTGACAAAAACCACACTCAGTGGGGCCAGTGTGGCAAACGAGGCGCAGGCGGCCGCCGAGAAATGGGGGCTCGACGCGGGCGACAGGATCCTGGTTGACATGCCCTTCACCACACTGCACGGGGTTCTGTGCGGGCTGGTAGCACCACTAGCCTCAGGTGCCTCCGTCATAATCCAACGCAACGTTGACATAGCAGCCATAGATCGCCGAGTGATCCTGGAGCATGTGACGGCGGTGGCCGGCCTCTCCGGATGGAATGACGCAACCGGGTCCGTACGCCGCCTCCTTTGACCTAACCTCTCCCTAGTTTCCGACCCCTGAGGGGCGGCAGACCCCCACCACGGAGCCGATGAACAGCAACCCGATGTACATGGAGTACGTCGACGACGCCGAGCTGCAGCACGAGCCGGCGCGTCGACGCGGCTGGCGCGTCCTGGGCTGGGTGTCCATCGGAATGTCGGTGGCAATGGTCATCGGGAGCCTGACCGCGTACGGCTTCTACCGCAAGGCGTTCGGCAACATCGCGCACGAGGACACCGATGCGCTGGTCGGCCCGAACCGGCCGAAGAAGCTGAACAACGCGATGAACATCCTGATGCTGGGGTCGGACACCCGCGCGGGCGCCAACGCCAAGTACGGCCGCAGCATGAAGAACGACCCGCCGCGGTCGGACACCATGATCCTGCTCCACCTGTCGCCGGGCGGCGGCCAGGCCATCGGGGTGAGCTTCCCCCGCGACCTGATGGTCCCCATTCCGTCCTGCAAGACCAAGGACGGCCAGACCACCCAGGCCCAGTCGATCGGGCAGATCAACTCCTCCTTCACCCTCGGCGGCGCGTCCTGCACGGTGAAGACCATCGAGAACTTCACCAAGATCCACATCGACCACTTCGTGCAGATCGACTTCAACGGGTTCAAGGCCATCACCGAGGCCGTCGGCGGCGTGGAGGTGTGCCTGCCCAAGGCCGTCAACGACACCAAGGCCGACCTGCACCTGCCCGCGGGCCGGCAGACCATCAAGGGCGAGGACGCGCTGGCGTACGTGCGCGCCCGCTACAGCCTGGGCAACGGCTCCGACACCGACCGCATCAAGCGCCAGCAGAAGTTCCTGAGCTCGCTGGCCAACAAGGCGATGAGCGCGGGCGTGCTCACCAACCCGAGCCGGCTGTGGTCGCTGATCAGCGCGAGCACCAAGTCGCTGACCACCGACAGCGACCTGACCCCGCAGGTGATGATGCAGATCGCGCAGGGCATGCAGGGCATGACGTCCGGCAAGCTGCGCTTCGTCACGGTGCCGAACGGCGCGTACGCGCCCGACCCCAACCGGCTGGCGCTCTCCCAGCCCGCCGCCAACCAGCTGTTCACCGCGCTGCGCAACGACAAGACCGTGCCGACGCAGCAGAGCAAGCAGAGCTCGTCCTCGTCGTCGTCCAAGATCCAGCCGAGCCAGGTCCGGGTGCGCGTCTTCAACGCCAGCGGCATCGACGGGCAGGCCCGCCGGGTCGCCGACGACCTGGAGGAGCAGGGCTTCCAGGTCAGCGTGGGCGGCAACGAGACCACCTCGCGCACCACCAAGGTGCTGTACGGTTCCGGCGCCGAACAGCAGGCCCAGACCGTGGCGAGCCTGGTCGCGACCAACCCCAAGCCCGGCCCGCGCACCAGCGGCGGGGTGCCCGGCGTGGTCGACCTCGTGGTCGGCACCGACTGGCAGGCGCTCAAGACATCCCAGAGCGTCCAGACCGGCATCCCGCGCCAGCAGGGCGAGGTCCGCGCGACCGACGACATCTGCAAGGAATGACCCCCGCACGGTACTAGGGAGACCCCGCACCCCGGCTCATGAGTGATCCGACCAGGCCGAGCGAAGACCCGCAGGCCGACCCCGAACCGACCGCGACACCGGACGCCGGGGGCGGCCCGCCCTCGCCCGGCTGGTCCGGCGCCGCGAACAGCGACGTGCTCGGCGCCTCGTCCGGTCACGCCGTGCCACCGCTGACCGGCAACACGCCCCCGTACGGCACGCCCCCCGCCGACGTGTCGCCCAACGGTGTGCCCGCTTCGGCTGCGACGCCGACCGAGGCTACGGGACCGCTCCAAATGGCCCCGCCCGACCGCACGGTCGAGCTGCCCCCGGACGCGGCTCGCGGCGCCCACGCCGCTGGCCCGCAGGCGGCCCCCCAGACGACGACGCAGCTGCCCTCCGGCTCCGTCCCCACGGGCGCCGAGCAGACACCCCCGAGCGGCGAAGGCTTCGCCCACGGGGGCGCCACGCCGCGAAGCGGCAGCGCACAGGCATTCGGACACGGCACAGACGAGTCGCCCTCCGGAGCCCACCCGGCGTTCGCCGAACAGCTGCCCGGCGGCGAACATGACGGGTTCACCCAGGCGGGCACGACACCACGAAGCGGGGCCGCGGCGGCATTCGGACGCACCGCAGCGGACTCCGGAGCCCACCACGCGCTCCCCGAACAGCCCTCGAGCGGCGAACACGGCGGCTTCGCCCACGCGGGCGCCACGCCGCGAAGCGGCAGCGCACAGGCATTCGGACACGGCACAGACGAGTCATCCTCCGAGGCTCACCCCGCGTTCGCCGAACAGCCCTCGGGCGGCGAACACGGCGTGTTCGCCCACGCGGGCGCCGCGCCACGGAGCGGCGGCGCGGCGGCGTTCGGGCGCGCCGCAAAGAGCGAGTCCTCCGGAGCCCACCCGACGCTCGCCGAGCAGTCCTCGGGCGGGGGTCGGCACTCGGCGTTCGGCACGGCCGAACGGGACGCCGCGCCCTCGGGTGTGTCCACGGGCGGGTATCCGGCGGTGTCCACCGGCGGCCACCCGGTGGTGACCGGGGACCTGTCCGCCGCCGCGGGCAAGGGCACGACGGCGCCGGCGCCGCGCCGCAAGGAGCGCGACCCGTTCTTCGACAACGCCAAGTTCCTGGCGATCCTGCTGGTGGTGGTCGGGCACTCGATCGCCGGCCTGATGGACGTGCCGCTGGCGAAGGCGCTGTACTTCCTGATCTACATGTTCCACATGCCGTTGTTCATTGTGATCACCGGCTACTTCTCGCGGAACTGGTCGGCGTCCCCCGGCAAGGCGCGCAAGCTCATCACCAACGTCGGCGTCCCGTACGTGGTGTTCGAGACGGCCTACTCCACCTACGACTGGCTGGTCGGGCGCAACGACCTGGAGATCAGCCTGCTCAACCCGTACTACCTGACCTGGTTCCTGTGCGCGCTGTTCATGTGGCGGCTGTCCACGCCGGTGTGGCAGCAGATCCGCTGGCCGCTGGCGGTGGCGGTGGGCTTCTCCCTCTTGTCGTACATGAGCCCCATGGGCGGCACGTTCGACATCCACCGGGTGATCGGGCTGCTGCCGTTCTACGTGCTCGGCCTGATGCTGCGGCCCGAGCACTTCGAGATCGTCAAGCGGCCGATGTCGCGGGTGCTGGGCGTGATCATCATGGCGGGCGGGTTCGGCGTCGCCTTCCTGGCCATGAACCACATGTCCCGCAAGTGGCTCTACTGGAAGGACCCCCACGACGAGCTGGGGGTGGACAACGTCACCGGCACCCTCATGCGGCTGGGCATGTTCGCCTGCGCGGTGACGCTGGTGTTCGCCTTCCTGTCGCTGGTGCCGCGGCGCCGCACGTGGTTCACCGGCCTCGGCGCCTACACCCTGTACACCTACCTGCTGCACGGCTTCTACACGCGGCTGCTCAGCTTCCTCGGCTGGTGGCACCTGGACTGGATGAACACCACCCCCGGCGTGCTGGTGGTCATCGCGGTCGCGCTGGTCGTCGGCACGGTGCTGTGCACCAAGCCGGTGGTGCGGTGCATGAGCTGGGCCCTGGAGCCCAAGATGACGTGGGCGTTCACGCGGTTCCGCCGCCCGGGCGGGACCCCCGCCAAAGCCAAGGGCAGGGCGCCGCGGCCGCCGCAGGGACCGCACGGCCCGCAGGGTCCGCCGAGCCCGGCGGGTCTCGCGGCCGCGGATGCGAAACCCGCTGAACCGGTTGTTCGTTAGCCCGGTTGGCTACGCTGCCTAAGTCCCCGTGGGCCGCCCCCGCCGGCCCGGGTCGTCCCCTCAGCGTCCGCCGTCGGGCGCACCTTCGTCGGGAAAGCCGAGAGAACCTTGTCACCACTGCTGAGCGTCGTCGTTCCGTTCTACAACGTCGAGATGTACCTGCGGCCCTGCCTGGAATCGATCGCGGGGCAGACCCTGCGCGACCTTGAGGTCATCATGGTCGACGACGGGTCCACCGACGGCAGTGCGACGATCGCCAAGGAGTTCGCCGAGCGCGATGCCCGGTTCCGGCTCGTCCAGCAGGAGAACCAGGGGCTGGGCCCGGCGCGCAACGCGGGCGTGCCGCACGCCACCGGCAAGTACCTCGCCTTCGCCGACAGCGACGACATCATCCCCCGCTACGCCTACGACCTGATGGTGTCGTCGCTGGAGGAGACCGGGTCGGACATCGCGGCCGGCGCGGTGCGGCGGTTCGGGGTGGACGGGCTGATGCACTCGGGCGTCCACATGAAGATCTTTCCGGTCGAGCGCAAGCGCACGCACGTGCGCGAGTTCCCCGAGCTGCTGCGCGACCGCACCGCCTGGAACAAGGTGTTCCGCCGCTCGTTCTGGAACCGGCACGACTTCAAGTTCCCGGCCGGCCTGTACGAGGACGCGCCGGTGACGATCCCCGCGCACGTGCTGGCCAAGCGGGTCGACGTGCTGCACGAGGTCGTCTACCACTGGCGGGTGCGCGAGACCGGCGCCCGGTCCATCACGCAGCGGCGCACCGAGCCGGGCAACCTGGGCGACCGCATCCGCTCGGTGCGGTCGGCGTCGCAGTTCCTGGCCGAGCACGCGCCGGACCTGAAGGACCGCTACGACGCCTCGACGCTGCGCGACGACATCCGCATCTACGTCAATATCGTCGACCAGGGCGACGACCAGTACCGCGAGACGTTCTTCGACATCGTCAACGAGTTCCTCGACACCGTCGACCCGAAGCTGTTCGACGACCTGCCCGCCATCGACCGGCTGAAGTTCCACGCGGTGCGGCAGCGGATGATGCCCGAGCTGGTGGAGATCGTGTCGTTCTCCAAGCGACATCCCGAGCGCACCAGCGCGATCCGCCGCGAGGGCTCGTCCGGCTGGTACGGCAACTACCCGTTCCTGGGCGACCCGCGCTTCCCCGACCGGCTGTACGAGCTGTCGGAGGACGAGCTGGAGCTCAAGACCGGCATCGACGAGGTGCTGTGGCGCGACGGTCGGCTGCGCATCGAGGGCCACGCCTACATCGACCGGCTGAACGTGGCGTCCGCCGAGGACTCGGTGATCGAGATCGAGCTGCGCCGCCGGATGCTGCGGCTGTTCCCCAAGGTGATCCGGCCCAAGGTGGAGCGGGTGCGGCGCCCGGACGTGACGGCGGGCAGCGGGCAGGCTACCGCCGACCTGGACTGGTCGGGGTTCGCGTTCGAGCTGGACCCGGCCAAGCTGGGCTCGGGGCACGGCAACTGGCACGTGTTCGTCACCGTCACCACGCACGGGGAGAAGCGGCGCGGCCGGCTCGCCAAGCCCAAGGGCGCCGGCCTGTGGCCCCCGGCTCACGAGGTGGCGCCGGGCCGCCAGGTCAAGCCCAAGTACACGCAGGCGCGCGAGCTGCTCATCGGCGTGCAGCCGATCCGCGCGCAGGTCACCGACGTGCGCGGCGGCGACGGCAGGGTCGAGCTGACCGGGTGGGTGCGGCGCGAGGACGCGGTGTACGTGACCGGCGGGCACCTGCTGGCGTCGTTCCGGCAGGGCAAGACCACGGTGAAGTTCCCGGTGAAGCACACCGGGTCGGGCGCCGGGGGCCGGGTGGAGTTCACCGCGTCCATCGAGCTGGCCAAGCTGGCCGAGCAGACCGGTTCGGTCGAGGCGGCGGTGACCGGCGACAGCATCGACTGGGACGTGTCGCTGAAGACCAAGGGGCGCGGCAAGCTGCGGCTGGGCGTGGAGGCCGACCTGCTCGGCCTGCGCGAGACGGTGGCGGGCCGCGAGTACGACGTCATCAGCACCAAGTACGGCAACCTGACGCTGGTGGAGCGGTCGCCGCGGCTGGTGGTGACGGGTGTGCGCTGGCTGGAGGGCGCCACGATCGAGCTGACCGGCTCGTGCGCCGACCCGAAGACCCGGCCGGACCGGCTGGTCATGCGGCGGCGCCGCTCCACCAACACGCACCAGGTGCCGCTGACGTGGAACGGGGCCGAGTTCACCGCGCTGCTGGACGCCCGGTGGGAGTCGTTCGACGGGGCGCTGCCGCTGCCGAGCGGCCGCTGGGACCTGTACGCGCCCGGCCCGAACGGCGACGTGGCCGTCGGCATCGACCGGCAGACCCGCGCGGCGCTGCCCGAGCCCCGGTTCGTCGGCGTCCACGAGCTGGCGCTGCAGGTCAACCGGGACCTGCTGCACCTGTGGGTGCGCACGGCGCTGTCGGACGACGAGCGCGGCCCCTACGCCCAGCGCATGCTGCAGCGGCGGCACTTCACGTCGTTCAACACCGCGCCGCTGCGCGACCTGGTGGTGTTCGAGAGCTACTCGGGCCGCCGGCACGCGTGCAACCCGCGGGCGATCTACGAGGAGTTCAAGCGCCGCGACCTGGGCCTGGAGCTGGTGTGGTGCACCTCCGACGGGCAGTTCCGGGTACCGGACGGCGGCCGGACGGTGCTGCGCGGCAGCCGCGAGTACTACGAGCTGACGTCCGAGGCGCGGTTCATCGTCAACAACGGCCCGCAGATGCAGGGCTTCGAGAAGCGCCCCGGCCAGGTGTACCTGCAGACCTGGCACGGCACGCCGTTCAAGCACGTCGGCTACGACCTGCTGCAGGGCGGCCGGATCGCGGGCGGCATCGCCACGCTCGGCCAGTTCGTGGAGGACGTGCCGTTCTGGGACCACCTGCTGTCGGCCGGTCCGCACGTCACGCAGATCCTGCGCAGTGCGTTCCGCTACGACGGCGACGTGATGGAGACCGGGTACCCGCGCAACGACCTGCTGTTCGCCGAGGACCGGCACGAGCGGGCGCTGCGGGTGCGCGAGCGGCTCGGGGTGCCGGCCGGGCGCCGCGTGGTGCTGTACGCGCCGACGTGGCGGGAGGACGTGTGGCAGACCTCCGGCCGCCAGGCGGAGCTGGTGCTGGACACCGGGCGGCTCGCCGCCGCGCTCGGCGACGACCATGTGGTGCTGGTCCGCCAGCACCACATGGTGGCCGACCGCACGGTCGGCATCGGGGACCAGGTGGTGGACGTCACGCACTACCCGAACGTCACCGAGCTGTTCCTGATCGCGGACGTGCTGGTCACCGACTACTCGTCGGCGATGTTCGACTTCACCGCGACCGGGCGGCCGATCCTGTTCTACACCCCCGACCTGGACTTCTACCGGGACGAGCTGCGCGGGGTGTACTTCGACCTGGCCGAGGAGGCACCGGGGCCGCTGCTGACCGACTTGGACGAGGTGGTGGACGCGCTGCACCGCGTCGACTCGGTGGGCATCGAACACGCCGCCGCCTACCGGGCCTTCCGCGACAAGTACTGTCCGATGGACGACGGGCAGGCCGCCGCCCGGGTGGTCGACCGGCTGCTGGAGCGCTGACCGAGCGGGGTCCCTTCGGGTCATCCGGGCCCGTCCGGGTGGCCCGAGGGGACCCGCCGATCGGCTTTGCGCGCGAGCGCCCCCGAGCCGTTGTGATCACCATAAGATGACAAACTGCGCGTTCACCCGGCGGACACCCCCTGTTGGAGCGGTAGCATCGTGCCCTCTCGGCCGACGGGAGCGCGCCCGGCTCCCGCGGCCGACGGCGCTCGGAGCCGCCAGGACGAACCACCGGGACCGCGCACCGCGGGTCCACGTGGATTCGCGCCCAGCGACGGCGGGAAGCCTCCAGCCACAAAGTTGAAAGGACAGCTCTCCATGGCGAACTTCACGCTCGCGGACGTTCGAGAACGGACGTACAAGGCGCGTGACGCATGGTGGACCGTGCTGCTGGTCGACCCGCTGGCATCCCGTCTGGTGCGCTTCACCGCCAACCGCACGAACATCACGCCTAACCAGCTGACCGTGGGGGCGCTGATCCTGGGGCTGGGCGCGGGGGCCTGCTTCGCGGTGGCCGAGTGGCCGTATCTGGTGGCGGGCGCGCTGCTGTACCACCTGTCGTTCACGCTCGACTGCATGGACGGCAAGATCGCCCGGTTGAAGGGCACCGGGTCGGTGTTCGGCGCCTGGCTGGACTACATCTTCGACCGGGTGCGGGTGCTGGCCTGCGCGATCGCGCTGATGGGCGGGCAGTACGCGGCCACCGGCAACGTGGCGTACGTGTGGACGGCGCTGGCCGTGGTGTTCCTGGACATGCTGCGCTACATGGACGCCTTGGAGATCTACAAGGTGCGCGGCCAGATGCGCAACAAGCTGCGGCAGCTGCAGGAGGAGGCGCAGACCCTGGAGGACGCCGCGCGGCACGCCGACGGCGCGGCCGAGGCCGGCGGGATGGGCGACGAGCTGCGGTCGGCGGCGGGCGCGCTGCGTCCCGACCCGGAGGCCGACATGGAGGAGCGGGTCGTCGGCGACGACCCCAACCAGCAGGCCAACCTGCTCATGCAGCAGGAGTTCAACCGGCGCTTCCCCTGGTACGCCCGGATCCGCAACGCGCTGCTGCGCGGCCGGATCCGCCCGCACCTGATCAGCGGCATCGAGTTCCAGATGGGCGTGTTCATCGTGGCCCCGCTGGTCGCGGCCGCGGTGCCGGGGGCGGTCATCCCGGTGACCATCCTGGCCGCCGCCGGGATGCTGGCCTTCGAGCTGGTGATCATCTACAAGTTCTGGCTGTCCAGCCGCGACTACAGCCGCACGGTGACCAAGCTGGAGCGCAAGATCGCCGAGTACCGTGCCCGGTTTCCCGAGCAGGTGACGGTCGCCGACCGGGTCTGACCGCCGGGCGCGCCCCTCGCCCGGCGCGCACCGGGCCGCCCGTCCGCGTTGACGCGGGCGGGCTTTTTGCTGTGCGGTGAGTGATCAGGACGGGCCCCATCCTGGGCGTGCGCAGCGCGCGTTCATTCAGCGTTCACCGGCCGCGGCCGCGAGATCGAAGCGCATCGAAATAGTCCTCCGTCTCCTCTTGACGGTGATCGGCCGGTGAGCGTAGTCAAGTGGCCTGAGCGTTGATCGTGGCGGAGCGATGGGAGTGGGGCCGAATGTTCAACAGAAACCGCATTTCCGATATGCGCGGCGGTCGGCACCGGCGGCCCCGCGCCGTCCGAGATACCTCGCCGCGTTACGGCGCCTGGGCCGGAATGGCGCTGCTGGCCACGACGGCGGGCGGCGTCTTTTACGGGATCGCCGAGACGCTGGGCGCGGGGAACGGTCCGCTGCCCGTTCCGCAGTCGCAGGCGATCGAGGCGTACCCGTCGCGGACGCCGTCGGCGACACCGAGCGCCATCGTCCCGCGCAACACGCTCACGCCGTCGCCGAGCGCCTCCCCCGAGCGGACGCTGCTTGCGGAGCCGACGCCCGAGCGGACGCAGACGGCACCGGCGAAGACTCGCACGCCCGCCGAGCGAGACGGCGGGCAGGAGCCGTCCGAGCCGACGAAGCCGTCGGCGTCGCCGGCACCGCCGTCGAAGCGGCCCATCGCCCTGCCGGAGCCGTCCGAGTCCGACCCGCCCGCGGGGAGGCGACAGGGCGTCGTCCCGCCGCAGTGGCTGAGGTACCCGCTGACACCGATGCCCGGATACCCCTACCCCTCCTACCCGTGGACGGCGTGGTGGTCCCCGCAGGACCGGCAGCAGTCGCAGTGGGGGCGGTCGCCGTACCAGGGGTGGTGGCACGGATATTCCGCCGAGGATTCCTCCGGATTCGGCCGCGACGGCGGCCGCCGATAGGCATCCTGCCATCTAGCAGGCGAATTACGGCATATGCCGGGAGGGTGCCAATAGCGGCATTAGGTATGGCGCGGCGAGCGCCGGGCCGACCACGCCCCGGAGTGCGCGTCCAGCCCCCCGGCGGGAAATTGCCGCGTTATCCGGCGGGCACGCGGGCGGACGGATGCCCGCCTTTTCATAAACGCCGCCGTTCGCGAAAACGTCCCCGGCGGAGCTCCATTCACGGGCGGCGCCGCGCCGGAACCGCCGCACGCCATCGAACCGTCCGGCCGTGTGCCGCGTACTGCTGGACGTGCCTGAATATTCGGCCCGCACGCACGGAAGGACGGCCCGATGAGGCCGGGCCTTCGGCTCACCGAGCGTTACCGGCTGATGGAGCGCCTCGACGACGGGGACGCCATGGAGGTATGGCGGGCCTGGGACGAGGTGCTGAGCCGGTCCGTCGCCGTCAAGCTGCCCGCCCCGTCCCGGGCGGCCGGCGGCGCCCGCGGCCGGGCGTTCCACGAACTGGCGAGCCGCGCCGCGGGCGTGCGGCACGCCGGCTTCGCCGCCATCTACGACTGCGACCAGACCCGCGACGCCGCCGGACGCGCCACCCCCTACCTGGTCACCGAGTACCTGGAGGGCGAGACGCTGGCCGCGCGCATCGACCGGGCCCCGCTGCCCACCGCCGAGGCCCTGGAGATCTGCGCCCGGGTCGCCACCGCGCTGGCGGTCGCGCACCGCGACGGCGTGACGCACGGCGACCTGACGCCGCGCCGGATCTTCCTCACCCCCGGCGGCGTCAAGATCGTGGACGTGGGCATCGGGGCGGTGCTGCGCGCCGCGGCGGACCACGGGTCCGGGGCGCTCGCCCGGACCGCCGACCCCGAGCCCGCCACGCCGTCCGACCTGCCGGCGGCCGACCGGGCCGACGACGTCCTGGCGTTCGGGATGCTGCTCACGACCTGCCTGCACGCGGGTGCGACGGCCGCGCGCGTGCCCGACGAGGTGACGATCCTGGCCTACGAGTGCCGCGCGTCCGATCCGCTGCAGCGGCCGTCCATGAGCCGCGTCGCCGACGTGCTCGCCCGCGCGACGGCGCCGCCCGCGTCCGCCCGGAACGAGACGGCCCTGGCGAGCCTGTTCGCCGGAGACGCCTGTGCCCCGCCGAAGCCGGAACCGGAGCCGGAGGACCCGGGCCCGCAGCAGGACGACAGGCGGACGGAGTACCTGCCCGCCCCGCCCCCGCCCGAGGACGCGCCTCCCAGCCGTCGGCCCGCCCTCATCGCGGCCGCCATCGCCGCCGCCGCCGTGATCACGGCGGCGCTCGTCGCGCTGAACCGCCCGCCGCCCGCGTCCAGGGAGGCCGCCGCCCCGCAGCCGCCCCCCGCCGCCACCGCGCCCACCGCCACGCCCACCGAGCCGACCGCCCCGGCCCCCGAGCCCACCGAGACCGCGTCGTCCGGGCCCTCGGCCACCGGCCGGGCCGTGGACACCAGCACCCTCGGCGTCCTCGGACGGCTGCAACCGCTCGTGGACCACGGCCGGGCCAGCGGCCGGATCCGGGACGACGTGGCCCTCGACCTCACCAACCTGATCAACAACCTGCGCAACGAAGTCGCCGCGGGCCGTGCCGTCGATGTGGACGCCCGGGTGGCCGAACTGCGCCGCAAGATCGACACACGGCTCCGGGAGCGCGCGCTGACCGCGGACGCGGCCGCCGAGCTGACCGGCGTCCTGGACCAGCATGGCGGATGAGTCGGAACTGAGGGGCGGCGGCGGGCGCGCCTTGCCGGCCGACGAGATCGTCGATCTTCCCGGCGACCGCGCCGGACGGCAGCCCGCCGCCGGCCGTGCGGTCGCGCCCCGCCCGCACGGTCGCCGCGGGCTGCGGGTCCTGTGGCCGGTCGCGGGCAGCCTGGCCTCGACCGCCACCGCGGCGACGATCCTGTACACCGGGATCGACGTGACGCCCCTCGACGACCGGCCCACCCTGGCGCCGCCGCGCGCCTCGGCGCCCGAAAGCCCGGGCGACTCCGCCGGGCCCTCCGCGACCGAGACCGTCCCGGCCACCACGCCCGCCCCGGATCCGCCGTCCACCGGCAGGGCGCCGCCGCCCGACAAGCCGCCGGCCCGCCGCACCCCCGAGCGCGACGACGCGCTCAAAAACCTGCGCAGGTCGGTGGAGAACGGCGTGCGCGCCGACGAAATCCGCTCCGACGTGGGCCTGGACCTGACCAACATCATCGATGCCACGATCCGGGAGGCCCGCCGGGGCGAGCACGACCTCGTGGACGTCCGCATCGACCAGCTGCGCACCAAGGTGGTCACCCGCACCCGCGAGGGCGGCATCACCGGCGAGCGCGCCCGGCGTCTGCAGCACCTGCTCGACGAGGCCGACGCGCAGTTCTAGGACGGCGCATCGACCGCAATTTCTTTCGGTCGGTGACACGGTAGTCGGGGGGAGAACCGGGTCCTCCCGAGGGGGGAGAATTGGCACCTGCGGGGGATGGCGATAATGCCGAAGAACGGAGGTGATACGCCTTCCGACGCCCACTTTTCTGATCTGCCGGCGGCGGCGCGCCCGCGGCGAGATGGGCATGCGGCGGCGAGGCCGATAGGCACCGGCCGGACGCTTCACATGGACAGGCGCCCCCTGCCGAGAGCAGGAGACGCCCGTGTGCGGTGGGTCAGGCCCTACCGGCCGTCCCCAAAGCCGCCGTATCCGCCGAACCCCCGGCCGTAGCCGAAGTTCCGGCCGTAGCCGAACTTCCCGAAGTTGCGGCCGTAGCCGAAGCCTCGGCCGTAGCCGAACTTGCCGAAGCCCCGCCCGTAACCGAAGCCCCGGCCGTAACCGAACTTGCGGTGGTGGTGGCGGAAGAAGCGGTGGTGGCGGAAGAAGCGGTGGTGACGGAAGCCGCGGTGGCCCCAGCCCCAGCCCCAGTCCTTGCGCACATGGCGGCCGATGCGCTTGCACCCCTTCTTGCCGGTGCACCGTATGGGACGCACCGCGCTGGTCGAGGTCACCTGGCCGCTGACGGCGGTGGCGCCGCCGGCGGCGGTGGACGCCTGGGCGGCGGGCGTGAGCGCGGCCATGCCGCTCAGCGCGAGCCCGGAGATGCCCAAGGCGACCCCCGTGCGAATGTCGATTCGCATGTCTCCCCCCTCTGGGTTTTCGACCTTGGCGAGAGGCGGACATTTCCCGATTTCTCGCCAAATAAGGGGATGCCCGAGGCTCCTTGTGCAAATACCTCCGGATCAGCAAAGAGAAGCAAGATTACCGCGATGATGATCGTCGCCGCCGCAACCGGCGTCCGCCGATATGGCGACAGCGGAGAGTGTTCATGCAAACACTTTCAGTAATTCATAAAGTGGTCGGGCCGCCGAAAGGCGTTCACTGGCCGACTTTTTCGCGGTGCTCCGCCGGTTCGGAGGCGCCGGGCAGTTCGCCGGGCTCGGGCGACGCCGCCTCGGCGGCGGCCGGGGGCGTGACGGCCGGGCGGGGCCGGCGGGCGAAGGTCAGGCCCGCGGCGAGCGCGGCGAACGGGATGGCGGGCAGGACGTAGCGGTAGTCGAAGTCGGCGGTGGCGGCCGGGACGACCAGCAGCGCCAGCGCGATCGACCACGGCAGCAGCACCTCGCCGCCGAGCCGCCGCACCCGCACCAGCACGCCCAGCAACCCCACCGCCATCAAGGCGCCCAGGTACGGGCCGCGCACGAACGCCCAGTCCTGGTAGTCGCGCATCCATTCGCCGTAAGGCTCCACGACGCGCGCCTGGGCCGTCTTGCCGCCGTACGGGTAGGCGCGCAGGGCGTGGTCGTCCCGCAGCGCCGCGCCGACCGGGAACTCGTACTCCTCGACGGTGCTCTTGCGCGGGTAGGGCTTGCGCTCCCACTCGAAGGAGCGGAACGTGTCGCGCACGATCACGCGGGCGTAGTCGCCGGGCTGCTTGGTGATCGCGGCCATGGCGAACTCCCCGGCCAGTTCGTTCGCCTTGGGGTTGTACATCCAGCCGGGCACCTTCTTGAAGCCCGAGTCGTCGCCCCACAGCGCCTGGAACGCCGGTGCGGTGCCGGGCACGGGCGGCAGGTGGTCGCGGCACAGGATCGCGACCTCGGGGTCGGGCTTGATGATGTCGCAGCGGGCGAAGTCGACGGTGCGTCCGTACAGCCAGATGCGGTCGGTGGTGGTGATGGCCCACTTGCCGTGCGCGGCGTGGAACCACGACATGTAGAGCGCGACGGGGATCACCGCCGCCGCGACCGTCGCGGCCATGGCCCGCCAGCCCGAGCGCATCACCAGCATGCACACCAGCAACACGATCAGCATGGGCAGCCCCACCGACCGCACCATCGCCGCGGCGGAGATCAGCAGGCCCGCCAGGGCCCCGGCCCACCAGCTCATCCGGCGGGGCTTCCACAGCGCCGCGGTGATGCCGGCGGCGAGCAGGAAGGTGAACAGCCCGTCCGACACGAGCATGTGCTCGAGCTGGATCTGGTACGCGTCGTACAGCACCGGCACCGACAGCAGGGACGCGACCAGGCCCGGCAGCCACACGCCGCGGCGCGGCCAGGCGGCGCGGATCGCCCGCCACACCAGCGCGTACACCATGACGCCGGTGAGCACGCCCAGCGCGTGCTGCGCCGCCAGCACGACCAGGAAGCTGTGGAACGGCTTGAGCAGCCACAGGAACACCGAGTAGCCGCCGGGCCGCAGCGGGGACGGCTCGAAGTGCAGCGCGCCTTCCAGATAGGTGTTGGAGTCGCCGAACCACAGCACCGACGGGAAGCCCCGCACCGCGATCCAGCGGATCACGACCGCTCCGGCCAGCACGACCAGGAACAGGCCGTGCCCGAGCAGACCCCTGCCCAGACCGCGCAGCAGCCGATGCGCCGGGCCACGCGTCGATCGGCTCGTACCCTGCACGTTGGTGGCCTCGTCGCTCACTCCAGCTCCGCGCTTTCCGTCCATGCGGCCGTACTCGGCCCCATCCATGCGGCTATACCCGGCCCATCCATACGGCCGTACTCGGCCCCATCCATACGGCCGCATTCGGCCGGGTACGCGAACCCCCCCGCACCGCCCCCGCGAAGCATAGCCCGCCCGCACACGGCGGAGATCATTTACGCGATTCCCGCCTAGGATCGAAACGACCACCTTTGCACGGGGACGGGGGTCTTCATGGCGAAGCGCGTCCTGCCTGCGGGTGCGATCGGACGAGCCGCCGGGCATCTCCGCAGGGCCGACGTGCTCGCCGTGGCGCTCCCCGTGGTGCTGTCGTTCGCGGTGGGCCTGTGGGCGCTGGCCCGGCCGGCGCTGTGGCGGGACGAGGCCGTCACGATCGGGGTGGCGCGGCGTCCGCCGTGGGACGCGCTGCGGCTGCTGGCCGACATCGACGCCGTGCACGGCCTGTACTACCTGCTCATGCATCCGGTGGTGGCGGTGTTCGGCGCCGGGGAGACGGCCGTGCGGCTGCCGTCGGTGCTGGGCGCCGCGGCCGCGTCGGGGCTCACCGCGTGGCTCGGGCTGCGGCTGGCGGACGCGCGGACGGGCCTGGTCGCCGGGCTGCTGGTCGCGGTGTCGCCGGCGATGTCGCGGTACGCCCAGGAGGCCCGCCAGTACACGTGGGTGACGGCGCTGGCGGTGGCGGCGACGCTGCTGCTGGTCCGCGCCCTGGAGCAGCGCGACGACGACAGCGGGCGGCGGGCCTGGGCCGCCTACGGCGCGATGGTCGCGCTGATGGGGTGGCTGCACCTGTTCTCGCTTTTGCTGGTGCTGCCGCACGCGGTGGCGGCGCGGCGCGACCTGCGGCGCTGGGCGGTGGCGGCGGGCTGCGCGCTGGCGGCGGCGCTGCCGCTGGCGCTGCTGTCGGTCACGCAGCGGGCGCAGGTCAACTGGATCACCCGGCCCGGCCGCGACGACCTGTGGTACCTGCTCGACATGCTGGCGGGCGGGCGCCGGCTGATCCTGCCGACCCTCGCGCTGGCGGCCGTCGCGCTGTGGCGCCCGACCGTGCGTCCCGTCCACGACGCGCAGGACGACACGCGCTGGGTGCTGCTGGCGTGGCTGGCGCTGCCGCCGGCCGCGCTGCTGGCGGTCTCGTTCGTCATACCGACGTACCTGTTCCGCTACGTGCTGTTCTGCTTCCCGGCGCTGGCGCTGCTGGTCGCGCTGGGCCTGCGGCGGCTGCCCGCGTGGGCCGCGGCGGCCGCGGTGGCGGCGCTCGCCGTGGCGATGGTCCCGGCGCACCGGCAGATCCGCGCGCCCGACGCCCGCGCCGACGACCTGCGGACGCTCAGCACGATCATCCGGACCGGCAAGCAGCCGGGCGACGCGCTGCTGTTCCACCAGGAGTACTACCGGCGCGCCATGAGCGCCTACGCCGACGCCTACGCGGGGCTGCGCGACATCGCCCTGGCGCGGACGGGCACGCAGTCGGGCACCATCGACGGCGAGGAGGTCTCCTCGGCCGAGCTGGCGCGGCGCCTGGCGGGCGTGCGGCGCCTGTGGTACGTCCACCGCAACGCCAAGGCCCCCGACGCCCCTGACCGCGCCAAGGAGCGGCTGGTCCGCCGGTCCGGCGTCTTCCGCCTGGTGAAGCGCTGGCGGTTCAAGGGCGGCACCGTGACCCTGTACGAGAACGTGCGGCCCGGCACCGTGCCCGGAGGCGCCGGCACAGACGGGGACGGCGCGCGGCGCACCGCCGCCGTCCCCGGGGCGCTCAGCCCCGCAGGCGGCGGGCGAAGCGCCGCGCGGCCTGCGCGGCCCGCGCCGGCGTGATCTTCACCGACAGCCCGCCGCGTTCGGTGCGGTACGGCGCGGCCTGCCGCAGCCTGCCCGCCGGGCCGGGCCGCGGCAGAGCGGGCGGGGCCGGGGGGCGCACCCGGATCGTGACGCCGTCGACGGTGAACCGCACCCAGGGCGTCCACCGGCCCGGGTCGCAGCCGCGCAGGTCGAACTCGGCCGTCAGGTTCACAGCCTCGGGGACGCACGACGCCCACGCCTTCGCCGGCACCACCGTGCCGTCCTGGCGGCGCAGCAGCTCGGCGGACGCCTCCACCGGGTGGCCGGACGGCAGCGCGCTCGGCACGTGACCGGTGATCCGCAGCACCCCGTCCGCCGCCCAGTCGGCGCTCTCCAGCGTCATCGCGGTGCCGGGGTGCGCGGCGGCCACCCGCAGCTCCAGGCCCTGCCCGCGGTGGGCGGGCACGACCGCGCGGCCGCCGCGCACCAGCCGCCGCTCGGGCGGTTCCAGGCCGTCGTCCGGGCTAAGCCGGCGGACCACGGTCAGCTCCTGCACCCGCATCTCGACGTGCAGGTCCCAGGCGCCGTCGTCCGGCGCGTCGTCGGCGGTCAGGTCGATGTCGGCGCGGAACCTGTCGGAGCCCAGCGCGCGGACGGGCAGGCGGCGCTCGCCGGCCGGCTCGCCCCGCCGCCTGAGCAGCAGGGTCGTCTCCACCCGCTCGGTGACGCCCGACAGCGCGGCGCGGCCGGCGACGCGCAGGCCGGACGGCGTCCAGGACACCTCGGTCAGCCGGTTCTCGGTGCCGATCCGGTCGGTGATGTCGTACAGGTGGTCGGGCAGCGCCGTGGCCGGGTCGCGGAACCGGGGGTAGGCCAGGAACGCCTTGTCCTTGTCCACGACGGTGGGCGGCGGCGGGCCGTCGGGGTCGGTCGCCACGATCTCGGCGAGCACGTCGTCCAGCCGGTACCGCAGGCAGTGCATCACCAGCCGGGACCGGGGCCACAGCCCGTGCTCGACGCCGGGCGTGTACCAGGCGTCGACGAGCCGGCGGGCGCCGACGCGGGTGAGCGCCTGCTCCTCCTCCGGCAGCTCGCGGTAGCGGGGGCCGAACCGGGTGGCGATCTCGTGCCGGAAGTGCCGCAGCATCAGCCGGTCGCGCAGCGGGCCCGGCTCGACCCGCGCCGCCAGGTGGCTCATCACCTCCGAGATGGCCGGGAAGTACTGCTCGGCGGGCGCGCCGCCCTGCTGGATGATGCTGGTGCCGTCCTCTCGGGCGACCCAGTGGTAGCAGTCGTAGCCCGCCACGACCGAGATGCCGTCGGCGCCGAAGTACGCCTGGGCGGTGAACAGCATGTCCTCGTGCGAGTACAGGTTCTCCACGAACCGCAGCCCGAGCCGCTCCAGCAGCGACCGGCGGAACAGCTTCAGCGGCGACAGGGTGTTGTAGAGCAGCGGCGTCTCGGCGACGGTGGTGCGCGGCAGGTCGCGTGGGAACACCGGCGCCTGCCGGCCCACGCCCACGTACTGGCCGACGACCACGTCGGTGCCGTTGGCGTCGGCCATGGCGACCATGCGCTCCAGCGCCTCGGGGGCCAGGTGGTCGTCGGCGTCCAGGAAGAACACGTATTCGCCGGACGCCCGGTCGATGCCGGCGTTGCGCGGCGCACCGGGGCCGCCGGAGTTCGGCTGGTGCAGCACCGTCAGCCCGGACCGGGTGGCCGCCATCCGGTCCAGTTCCTCGCCGCTGCCGTCGGTCGATCCGTCGTCGACCGCGATGATCTCGATGGCGCCCGCGCCGGCCGACCGTCCCAGTGACTGCTCCTGCACCGACTCCAGCGCCCGCCGCAGCGTCGTCCGGCAGTTGTAGACCGGCATGACGACGGTCACCTTCGGCCTTTGCTCCACACCCACCCCGCGCGTCCGCAAATCTGTCACCTGCAGAACTTCACCAGGCTATCCGTCGCCCCGCCGTGACGCGCCGCGTTTGCCGGTGTCGTCTACCGGTGCCGTCTGCGTCCCCGCCGCGGGCCCGGGGACGGCCCGCCCGGCCGCCATGCCCGCAGGTGTGGGCGGCGTCCTATCGAATCGGCGGCGTATGCCCGGTAAACACCGACTAAAGTCCGTACAGCCCCTCTACCGGCCGACCCCAGGACGAGACCTTTTCGGAGCCATGGCAGACACCCCAGCTCACATCGGAGACGGACAGGCCGCTGCGCGCCCGGGCGCGCCCGTCTCGCTCAGTGTCGTCGTCCCCGTTCACCTGGTGCAGGGCTACCTGCGCCAGTGCCTGGACTCGATCCTGGTGCCGGACGCGCCGAACCTCGAAGTGATCGCGGTGGACGACGCCTCCCCCGACCACTGCGGGCAGATCCTCGACGAGTACGCCGCCCGCGACCCGCGGGTGCGGGTGCGGCACCTGGAGCGCAACGTCGGGCCGGGCGAGGCGCGCAACACGGGTCTGGACATGGCCACCGGCGACTACGTGTGGTTCGTCGACAGCGACGACTACCTCACCCCCGACGCGGTCTCCGCGGTGCTGGAGCGGCTGGCCGACACCCGCCCTGACGTGCTGCTGTTCGGCCACGCCCGCGAGTACTGGCACGGCAAGGTCAAGCGCTCCTCCGTCGGCGAGGTGTCCGGGGCCGAGGTGTTCGGCTGCGCCGAGCAGCCGTCGGTGCTGACGCTGACGGCGGCGGCCTGGAACCGGGTGATCCGCCGCCGGTTCCTGGTGGACCTCGGGCTGCGGTTCGGCGCCGGCCGCTACGAGGACGTCACCGTCGCCTACCCGGTGCTGCTGGCGGCCGAGCGGATCAGCCTGCTCGACCAGGTCTGCTACATCTACCGGCAGCGGCGCCGCGGCCCGGTCACCCGCACGACCAGCGCCCAGCACTTCGACGTCTTCGACCAGTACGACCGGGTGTTCGCGTTCCTCGACTCGCTGGGCGCAGACGGCGAACGGCTCCGGGCGCCGATGTTCGACCAGGCGCTGCGGCACATGCAGAAGATCCTGGAGCGCGGCGAGCGGCTGCACGAGGACGACGCCCCGCGCTACTTCGAGCGCATGGCGCAGGCCTACGCCGCGTACCGGCCCGCGGGGCACGAGCTTCCCCGCGACGAGCAGGCGGCCAAGAAGTACCAGCTCATCGAGAAGAACGACTACAAGGGCTACCAGCGGGTGCTGACCCGCAAGCCGCCGTCCCGCACGCCCGCCAAGGCCGCGACGGCGATGTTCCGCAAGCGCAAGCGCGCCGCCGTCAACGTCGCCAAGCGCACCGGCCTGCGCCAGTACTACAAGGCGCAGCTGCGCATGCCCATCGACGAGAACCTGGCGGTGTTCGCCGCGTACTGGTACCGCGGCTACGCCTGCAACCCCGCCGCCATCTACGAGAGGATGCGGGAGCTGGCGCCGGACGTGCACGGCGTGTGGGTGGTCAAGCGCGAGAACGTCAAGTCCGTGCCCAAGGGCGTGGACTACGTGGTGCGCGGGTCGAAGGACTTCTGGCGCGTCATGGCCCGCGGCAAGTACTTCGTCAACAACGTCAACTGGACCGACGACATCGTCAAGCGGCCCGGGCAGGTGCACGTGATGACCCACCACGGCACCCCGCTCAAGAGCATGGGCCTGGACCAGATGAAGTACCCGGCCAGCGCCAAGGGCATGGACTTCAAGCTGATGATCTCCCGGGCGGACCGGTGGGACTTCGTGGTGTCGTCCAACCCGCTGTCCACCGAGGCGTGGGAGCGCGGCTTCCCCTGCAAGTACGAGATGCTGGAGGTCGGCTACCCGCGCAACGACCGGCTGGTGCGGGCCACCGACGCCGAGAAGGCCGACCTGCGGCGCAAGCTGGGCATCCCCGAGGGCAAGAAGGCCGTCCTCTACACGCCGACGCACCGCGAGTACCAGCGCTCGTTCCGGCCCACGTTCGACATCCGGCGGTTCGCCCGCGAGCTCGGCGACGAGTACGTGCTGCTGATGCGCGCCCACTACTTCTACAAGCCGGGCGCGGGCCAGTGGGACCCCGAGCGGGTCATCGACGTGTCGGCGCACCGGTCGGTCGAGGACCTGTGCATCGCCTCCGACGCGCTGCTCACCGACTACTCGTCGATCATGTTCGACTACGCGGTGCTGCCCGACCGGCCGATCGTGCTGTTCGTGCCCGACTGGGAGACTTACCAGCTCACCCGGGGCACCAACTTCGACGTCACCGCCTTCCCGCCGGGCGCCGTCGCGTACGACGAGGAGGAGCTGCTCAAGACGTTCCGCACCGGTGCGCCCTGGCTGGACGAGTCGGCGGTGCGGGCCCGCGCCGCGTTCCGCGCCCGGTTCTGCCCGTGGGACGACGGGCACGCCGCCGAGCGGACGGTCCGCCGCGTATTCCTCGGCGAACAGGTGCCCAATCCGCCCGAAGCCCCCTAGACTCCCGCCACCATAGGCTCCCCGCCATCCCCCCGGCAGAAGGAGATCGCCTTGGTGCCTCACCGGATCAGCGTCGTCGTCCTCGCGCACGGCACCGCCACGGAGCTGAACGAGACGCTGCGGTCGCTGGCCGCGCAGACGTACGGCTCACTGGAGGTCCTGGTGGTCGACGGCGGGACCGGGGCGGCGGCCGAGGCCGACCTGCCCGACGAGCGGTTCCGGGTGATCCGCCGGGGGGCGCCGAGCCGCGGCGCGGCCCGCGGCATCGGCGTCGCCGAGGCCTCCGGGGAGTTCCTGGCGTTCGCCGACGACGGCGACGTGCTGCCCGAGGGGGCGCTGGCCGCGCTGCACTCCGCGCTCACCGCCAGCGGCTCGGACTTCGCGGCGGGCAATGTGTCGGTGCGGCGGGAGCACGGGTCGCAGCCGTCGCGGCGGCACCGCGAGGCGTTCGCCTCGGCGCTGTCGCGCACCCACGTGCGCAAGCATCCGGCCCTGCTGGACGACCGGGTGATCACCGCCAAGCTGTTCCGCCGCACGTTCTGGGACCGGCACGCCCTGGCCTTCCCCGACATCAACCGCGACGACGACCTGCCCGTGGCGGTGCAGGCGTACTACCTGGCCGAGGCGGTGGACGTGCTGCCCGAGGTGGTGCTGCGCCGCGCCCGTCCGACCGCGCCGCAGCCGACCGCCGAGCCGCAGGCCGTCGCCGACGGCTTCACCGCCGTCGCCACCGCGCTGGACGCGCTGGAGGGCCGCTGGTCGGCCCGCGACCGCCGTGCCTTCCTGGCGTCGGTGCTGAACGGCGAGCTGCGGGCGTTCCTGGACGCGCTGCCCGACGCCACCGACGACGAGCGCGCCGCCGTGGTGCGGCAGGCGGCGGCGCACGCGTCCTGGCTGCAGCCCGACACGCTCGCCGACCTGCCGTCGATCACCCGGCTGAAGTGGCATCTGGCGGGCCGGGAGCGCCGCACCGAACTGGTCAAGGTGGTGCGGTACGCGCGCGGCAAGCCGCATCCCAGCATCGTGCGCAGCGGGCTGCGCCGCTACGTCGTCCACCCGTACTGGAAGGACGACAACCTCGGCATCCCCGACGAGGTGTACCTGGCGCGCACCGAAGTGGCGCTGCGCAGCCGCACCCACGAGATCGCCTGGCGGGACGGACGGCTGTTCGTGTCCGGCGAGGCGTACATCAACTCGGTCAGCATGCGGCGCCGCTGGACGTCGGTGAAGAGCGTGGTGCTGCGGTCGGGGCGGCGGCGCGTGGCGCTGCGGGCCCGGCAGACCCGCAAGCCCGGCAAGAAGTCCGGGCCGTGGACCGGTTTCGAGTTCGTCCTCGACCCCAAGAAGCTGCGGCGCGGCGGCGCCTGGACCGACGGGTCCTGGGACGTGGAGGCCGTGGTGTTCAACGCGGGCGTGCTGCGGTCGGCGCGGCTGCGCGGCGGCACCAGCGGCAGCGCGGCCCGCCCGCCGTACCACTACGTCGACGACGACGTGCGGATCGTCCCGCAGGTGGTGGACGGCACCCTGCGCATCCACGTGGAGACGGTCACCGCCAAGGCGACGTCGCTGCGCTGGGACGGCGACGAGCTGGCGGTCGAGGGCGCCTGCGCCGGTGCCGCCGAGCTGGCGCTTTCGATGGGCGACGAGGTCGTGCCGGTGCCGGTCACGGTGGTCGGTACCCGGTTCGTGGCGCGCGTCCCGCTGCCCGAGCCGAACGAGCTGACCGACCCGCGGGCCGTCGACGACACCTGCGACTGGGCCGTGCTGCTCAACGGACGTCCGCTGGTGCTGGCCGAGGGCGTCGACGGCATCGAGCGGCTGGTCGGCCGCCGGGAGCTGTATGCGGGCCGCGACGCGTCCGGCTACCTGCGGGTCCAGTCGCGCACGGCGCGGCTGACGGTCACCGAGTGCGCGTGGCGTCCCGACGGCACCCTGGTGCTGGCCGGGACGCACCGGGCGGGCGGCACCGGCGAGATCGTGCTGCGCAGCCGGGGCCGCCGCAAGGAGTACGCGTTCGGCGTGACTTGCGGCGACGACGGCGTGCTGCGCGCCGAGATCCCGGCTGCGGCGGTGCCGAGCGTGGCGGGCGTGCTGCCGCTGCGGGCGGGCCAGTGGGACGTGCTGTTCCGCACCCCGGGCGGCCGCGCCCTGGCCGTGCGCACCGACCCGGCGGTGTCGTCCGCGCTGCCCCCGGCGCTGGAGGTCGCGCGGCGCGGGTACGCGCTGGAGCTGCAGCGCGTCGGCCTGGTCGTGCGGGTGTCCGGCGACGTCCCGCCCGAGGAGCGTTCGGCCGCCACGGCGCTGCGGTCCGAGGCGCGCCAGCGGGTGGCCAAGGAGGGGCTGCGCGACGCGGTGGTGTTCTCCTGCTTCAACGGGCGCCAGTACTCCGACAGCCCCAAGGCCATCCACCTGGAGATGGTGGCGCGCGGCCTGGCGGGCGACCTGGAGCAGCTGTGGGTCGTCAACGACGCGCAGGTGGAGCTGCCCGACACGCTCACCCCGCTGCGGCTCAACGGCCGCGAGTGGCACGAGGCGATCGCCAGCTCCCGGTACATCATCACCAACCACCGGCTCGGCGACTGGTTCCAGCGCCACCCCGACCAGGTGGTGCTGCAGACCTGGCACGGCACGCCGCTGAAGAAGGTCGGCCGGGACGTCAAAGAGGCGCACTTCGCCTACGCGCCCGGCATGAAGCAGGCCTACCGCTCCCTGTCGAAGGGGAAGGGCAAGGGCGAGGAGGCGCAGGCCGGGCCGGCGCTGCCGGAGTGGACGCACCTGCTGTCGCCCAACCCGTTCAGCACCGAGATCTTCCGCCGCGCGTTCTCGTTCAAGGGCGAGATCATCGAGGCCGGGTATCCGCGCAACGACCTGCTGTACCACCCCGAGGCCGACCGGATCGCGGCGCAGGTGCGGGCCCGGCTGGGCGTGCCCGCGGGCAAGCGGATCGTGCTGTACGCGCCGACCTGGCGCGACGACCAGTACTACAGCCGGGGCCGCTACAAGTTCGACCTGCGCCTGGACCTGGACCGGGCGAAGGCCGCGCTGGGCGACGACCACGTGCTGCTGGTCCGGCTGCACAGCAACGTCGTGGACGGGGTGCCCGAGGACGGCGAGTTCGTCATGGACGTCTCGCTCTACCCCGACATCACCGACCTGTACCTGATCTCCGACCTGCTGATCACGGACTACTCGTCGGTCATGTTCGACTACGCCAACACCCGGCGGCCGATGCTGTTCTTCACCTACGACCTGGCCGACTACCGCGACCGGCTGCGCGGCTTCTACCTGGACTTCCAGGCCGAGGCGCCGGGTCCGCTGCTGGAGACCTCCGACGCGGTGATCGAGGCGATCCGCGACATCGAGCCGATCGCCAAGGAGTACCGGGACAACTACGACGCGTTCGTCGAGCGGTTCTGCCCGCTGGACGACGGCCGGGCCTCCGCCCGCGTCGTCGACCGGCTGTTCCCCGGCTCCTAGCTCCCCTGGCGCCACGGTTCCCGGCTCCCCGGCCCGGCGGCCGCTAGGGGCGGACGCCCGCCAGCAGCTCGGTCCACTGGCGGCAGACCTCGGCCAGGCCGTAGGCGCGGGTGACCTGCTCGCGGGCCAGCCGCCCTTCGGCCTCCCAGCGGCCGTCGCGCACCGTCGCCGCGATCGACGCGGCCATCGCCGACGCGTCGGCGTGGATCCAGCGGGTGTCGTAGATGGTGTCGGCGCCGGGCCAGCCCAGCAGCACGGGGATCGCGCCGGACGCCATGCCCTCGGCCGGGGCCAGGTGGAAGCTCTCGTCGTCGCTGGTGGACAGCACGAACCCGATGCGGCGCAGCCATGCGGCCACGTCCCGGCCGTAGGAGTCGAACACCACGCCGCCCGACAGCAGCGGGGAGCGGCGGATGCGGCGGAACACCTGCTCGTAGTGGGCGCGCTCCTCGTCGCGCTGCCAGATCCACCAGTACTCCCACGGCAGCTTGGACTTGACGAACAGCGTGAACCGGGGGTCGTCGCGGCGCAGCTCCTCCAGGGCGTCCAGCGCCAGGTCGAGCCGCTTGCGGGACGGCGCGATGCCGATCATGCCGAGGTGGTGCTCGGCGCCGGCCAGCTTGGGCCGGTCGAGCTGGGCGTCGTCCACCCAGTTGGGCACGACGGTGATCTTGTGGGCGGGCCAGCCGGTGGTCTCGCGGGTCAGCCGGGCGTAGTGCGGGCTGACGCAGATCACCTGGTCGACCGCGTCGATGTCCAGGTGCCGCGGCCACCTGGCGTACAGCTCGAACCGGTGCAGGCGCACCAGCAGGCGCTGGCCGGGCCGCTTGTGCTGGGCGTACCACAGCGCGTTGGGCCCGCACCATTCGCACACGACCACGTCGGCCCACTCGACGAGTTCGCGGCTGCGGTCGGGGTCGTGCACCTTCAGCGCGGCCCAGTGGTCGACGCGGATCTCCATGTCGGGGCGGGACCGCAGGTAGTCCAGCAGCCGGGTGAAGAACTTCAGGTCGTGCCCGGCGATGCCGACGCGCAGCTTGCGCCCGTCGGCGGCCCCGGTGCTCCCGGCGGCCCGGCGGGCGGCGGCGAGCACGGCCTGCGACGGTTCCGGGAACGCCTGCTCCAGGTAGCCGCGGAGCCGTTCGGCGGCCGCGTCGAGCGTGTAGTCGCGGGCGGCGGCCCGGCAGCGTTCGGCGGCCGTCACGTACACGTCGGGGTTCTTGCCGATGAGCGCCAGCGCGTCGACCACGTCGGTCTCGGACGCCACGAACAGCGGGTAGTCGGCGCCGAACAGCCGCTCGTGCATCGGGGTGCGGTTGAGCAGCACCGGCACGCCCAGCGCCCCGCACTCCAGCACCTTGGTGGACAGCTCCAGGCTGGCGTCCATCTCCGGGTGCCGCCACGACAGGCCCACGTCGGACTCGGCGGTGATCCGCATCGCCTCGGCGCGCGGGTGGCCGCCGTGCCACACCACGCCCTGGGCGGTCTCCAGGGCGGTGCGCATCCGGGTGGAGAAGCCGGGGTCCTTCGGGTCGTCGTGGATCTTGTCGCCGACCATGTGCAGCTCGGCGTCCACGCCGCGCAGCGCCAGCATGCGCGGCAGCCCCGTCATCTCGTAGGTGTTCCAGCGCGGCGCGAACTTGCCCGTGTAGACCAGCCGCAGCGCCCGGCCGCGCGGCGGCTGCGCGTCGCGCGGCGTCAGCCCGTCCGGCAGCACGACGACGGGCGGGAACAGCACGCTCTTGCCCGCCGTGGCGGGGACGGCGCTCTCCAGGAACGAGCGCAGCTCCTCGGTCTGGCACAGCAGCAGCCGGGACGCGTCGGCGATGCGGCGCAGCTCGCCCTTGGCCGCCCGGTCGAACTCGCCCGCCGACTGTGGCACGTCGGTCAGGTACGTCCACAGCCGTCCCGCCAGCGGCCCGGCGGCGAGCTTGCCGGCCAGCCGCCGGCCCCGCACCACCACCAGGTCGAACGGGTCCTCGGCGTCGATCTCGGCCAGGACGGCGGCGACCTGCTTGGCGGGCATGCCGCGGTCTCCCTCGACCTTCCCCTCGGCGTGCGGGCTGCGCACGGTCACGCCGGGCAGGGCGCGCAGCGGATCGACCAGCCGTCCGGTGCGGACCGGGGCCTTGAGCACCAGGGTCACCGCGCAGCCGGCGCGGGCCAGCGACTGCACCATCCCCTGGGCCCAGATCGCCGAGCCGTCGATCAGGTTGAGATCGACGTCGCCGTACACGAGCGCGCGTGGTGGCACGGGCATTCCTTTCGGGCGGTTTGCGTTTCGGTCAGGCGGGCTGGAAGGTCGGGACCAGCTCGGCGAGCCGCGCGGGCGCGGTGACGGTGGCGTCCCACTCCAGGATCGCCAGGCCCGGCGGCGGCGCCTCGCCCCACAGCACCAGCGGCAGGCCGCGGACGCGGGCCAGCTCGCGGGTGTCGTGCAGGACGCGTTCGCGGTCGTACATGCCGGGCATGCCGAGGTAGGCCCAGGGGCCGCCGGGCTCGCCCGCCGCCGCGTCCACCACGAGCATGTCCACGTCGGCGGTCTCCAGCGCAGTGACGGCGTCGTGCGGGTACAGCGAGACGATCTTGGCGTGCCCGGCCAACGCCGCGGCGGCGGGCCGGCCGAGGATCCCGGCGATTACCGGGCCGTCGTAGGGGGCCGCCACCAGCAGCCGGTCCTCGGCCCGGTCGACGTGGTCGAGCTCGACGCGGTTCTTGGCGTCGGTGGCGGTGGCCGAGGCGGGCGTGGGCGCGTTGCGCTTCTTCCACAGCCGGTACAGCTCGCGCGGCAGGCGCGGGGCGCGGCGCCGCGGGTTGCGGGCCGCGCCGGCGACGAGCCGGCCGAACTGCAGCGCCGCCGAGGTCTCCAGGGCGGTCAGCCGCTGCTCCAGCTCCTGAACGCGGGCCTGGCTCTCGCGCAGTTGTGCACGGAGGCGGGCCACCTGGCGGTTGGCCTTCGCTGCGGATGCAGCCATCGGCGGGACTGCGGATCGGGTGTCGGATCGGGCGTCACGCGGGTCGGTCACCGAGATACTCCATGATCACGTCGGCGATGCGGGGGCCGGCCTGGCCGTCCCACAGCGGCGGCTTGCGCGGGGTGTCGGCGTGCCCCGTCTCCAGCACCTTGCGGGCCGCCGGGACGAGCTCGGCAAAGCCGACCAGCCGGTTGGTGCCGTGGGTGATCGTGATCGGCCGCTCGGTGTTGGGCCGGACGGTCAGGCACGGCACCCCGAGGATCGTGGTCTCCTCCTGCAGGCCGCCGGAGTCGGTGACGACCGCCGCCGCGCCGCGCACCGCCGCGACGAAGTCGATGTAGCCCAGCGGCTCCAGCACGTGCACGCCCGGGTGGTCGGCCAGCCCGGCGGCCATCAGGTTGGCCCGGCCGCGCGGGTGCACCGGGATGACCACGTCGGCCAGGTCGGCGACGCCGTGCAGGTGCCGGACCAGCGCGGCGGCCGTCTCCGGCGCGTCCACGTTGGCGGGGCGGTGCATGGTGGCCAGCACGTACCGCTCGGGCAGCCCGTGCTCGGCCCGGACCTTGGCGGTGTCGAACTTGCCGAGGTTGGCCAGCAGGGTGTCGATCATCGGGTTGCCGACCAGGTGCACCCGCTCCACCGGGACGCCCTCGCGGGCCAGGTGCCCGACGGCCTCGGGGCTGGTGGCGAAGCACAGGTCCGACAGCTGGTCGGTGAGGCGCCGGTTCACCTCCTCCGGCATGGTCATGTCGAAGCTGCGCAGCCCCGCCTCCACGTGGGCGATCGGGATGTGCAGCTTGGCCGCGACGAGGGCGGCGGCGATCGTCGAGTTCACGTCGCCGTACACGATGACGAGCGCGGGTGAACGGCTGGTGAACTCCCCCTCCAGGCCGGTGAGCAGCGCGGCGGTCTGCGCCGCGTGGCTGCCCGAGCCGACGCCGAGGTTGACGTCGGGTTCGGGTAGACCCAGCTCGTGAAAGAAGATCTCCGACATCCGCTCGTCATAGTGCTGGCCCGTGTGCACCACGGCCTGCTCGGCGTTCGCGGCGCGCAGCGCCCCGATCACCGGGGCGGCCTTGACGAAGTTCGGCCGGGCCCCCAGGACATGAACGATCGACCCCAACACGATTTCCCTTCTGTTCATCCGGGTTGCTTACGCTCGCCCGCCGTGCTCATCCGACATTTCCTGCTTCCGCCGCTGAAAGCGGCGGTCTACCTGCCCGGGCTCGCCTGGCGGCAGCTGCGCGCCGACCCGCGCCGGGCGCCCCGGCTGGCCGTGCGGCTGCTGCTGCGCGCGCTTCCGGCCGGGGCGGGCGACCGGCTGCGGCGCACCCGGCTCGGCCGGCTGGCGGTGCCCCGGCCGCGCGATCCGCAGCGCGAGTCCGCCGATCTGCGCCTGCTGCTCGACCATGACCCGTTCGCCCACGACCCGGACGACCACGACATTTCCGGACGTACCCCCAGTTCGATTAAGAAAGGGTCGAACCAGGTCAACATCGATTCCGGATGCGTCCTGCAGTTCGTGACGAACGCACTGCCCCGCACGAACGCCGGGTACACGGTGCGCACCCACCGGATCGCCCTGGCGCAGCGGGCGATGGGCTACGACACCCACGTGGTGACGCGGCTCGGCTACCCGCTCAGCCAGGGGATCGCGGACCTGCGCCGATACGTGGAGGTGGAAGGGGTGCCGTACCACCGGCTGCTTCCCTGGCTGCCGCCCGGCACGCCCGTCAAGGCCGTCGCCAAGGGCGCCGACCTGGCGGAGCGGCTGGTGCGCGAGCTGCGCCCGGCGGTGCTGCACGCGGTGAGCGACCACCACAACGCGGCCGTCGCGCTGGAGCTGGGCCGCCGCCGCGGCCTGCCGGTGGTGTACGAGGTGCGGGGCTTTCTGGAGGACTCCTGGCTGTCGCGCGACCCGTCGCACCGCGCGACCGACGACTTCTACCGGCTCACCCGCGAGCTGGAGACGCGCCGCATGGCCGCCGCCGACGTGGTGGTGACGCTGGGCGAGGCGATGCGCGCCGAGATCGCCGACCGGGGCGTCGACCCGGAGAAGATCATCACGGTGCCGAACGGGGTGGACGAAACGTTCCTTCAGCCGCTGCCCGATGCCGCCGAGCTGCGCACCGAGCTGGGCATCGGCACCGACGTCCCGGTGGTCGGCCTGACCTCGTCGTTCTACGGCTACGAGGGCATCGACACGCTGATCGACGCGGCCGCGCTGCTGCAGGGCCGGGGCACCGACGTCGCGCTGCTGCTGGTCGGCGACGGGCCGGAGCGCGGTGCGCTGGAGCGGCGCGCCGCCGAGCGCGGCGTGCGCGCGGTGTTCCCCGGCAGGGTGCCGATGTCGTCGGTACGTCGGTATCACGCGGTCCTCGATGTGTTCGCGGTTCCCCGGCGGGCCGACCGCGTCTGCCAGTTGGTCACGCCCCTCAAGCCCGTGGAGGCGATGGCCGGAGGAATTCCCGTAATAGCAAGTGATGTCAAGGCTTTGCGTGAAATCGTGGAACCGGGCGTGACCGGGACGTTAACAGTTCCGGAAGACCCGGAGGCGTGGGCGGATGCACTGTCCCAGCTCATTTACAGTCCCGAACAACGCCGGAAAATCGGACAGTCCGCTCGGGAATGGGTCCGGGCGGAACGTACCTGGCGAGCCGTGGCGGACCGGTACCGGGCTGCCTATCCGGTCCCGCCGCGGACGACGTGACAGCGGACGACGTGACAGCGATCGCTGTGACACCGGGTGCCCGCGCCATGGGTTCCCGTGAGGCAGGTGCGGCCGTTCCGGCGCCGTGAACACGCGTGAAGGGAGCCGCCGGGTGGATCTGGTGGTCATCGGACTCGGCTATGTCGGGCTGCCGCTGGTGCGCGAGGCCAGCCGGGCCGGCCTGCGGGTCGGCGGGCTGGACCGCGACCCGCGGGTCATCGCCGGACTGAAGGCGGGGCTGTCGCACGTCGACGACGTGTCGGCCGCCGAGGTCGAGCAGATGCTGGCGGCCGGCTTCCGGCCGAGCTCGGACGAAGACGTCCTGGACGGCGCCCGCACCGTGGTGATCTGCGTGCCGACCCCGCTGTCGGAGGAGGGCGGCCCGGACCTGACCGCGGTGCGCGGCGCCACCGAGGCCGTGGCGCGGCACCTGGAGCCGGGCATGCTGGTGGTACTGGAGTCCACCACGTACCCGGGCACCACCGAGGAGGTGGTGCGACCCATCCTGGAGACCTCCGGGCTGACCGCGGGCGAGGACTTCCACCTGGCGTTCTCCCCCGAGCGGATCGACCCCGGCAACCCGGTCTACGGGGTGCGCAACACCCCCAAGATCGTGGGCGGGCTGACCCCGGCGTGCGCATCGGCCGCGGCGGCGTTCTACGGCAAGTTCGTCGACAAGGTCGTGCAGGCCAAGGGCACCCGCGAGGCCGAGATGGCCAAGCTGCTGGAGAACACCTACCGGCACGTCAACATCGCGCTGGTGAACGAGATGGCGGTGTTCTGCCACGAGCTCGGCATCGACCTGTGGGACGCGATCGACTGCGCGGCCACCAAGCCGTTCGGTTTCCAGGCGTTCCGCCCCGGGCCGGGCGTGGGCGGGCACTGCATCCCCATCGACCCGAACTACCTGTCGTACAAGGTGCGGTCGCTGGGCTACCCGTTCCGGTTCGTGGAGCTGGCCCAGGAGATCAACGACCGGATGCCCCGGTACGTCGTCGAGCGCGCCCAGCAGCTGCTCAACCAGCAGGGCCGCGCGCTCAAGGGCGCCAAGGTGCTGCTGCTCGGCGTCACCTACAAGGCCGACGTCGCCGACCAGCGCGAGTCGCCGGCCCGGCCGGTGGCGCGGCGGCTGGCCCGGCTCGGCGCCGAGCTGCACTTCCACGACCCGTACGTGGCCGAGTGGCGGGTGGACGGTGCGGAGGTGCCGCGCGTCGGCCCGCCGCCGGTGGTGCGGCCGGACGGCGGGCAGCGCGCCGATGCCGACTCCTCCCGCGACGGGGCGGAGCTGGCGGCCGCGCTGGAGGACGCCGACCTGGTGATCGTCCTGGCCGACCACTCGGTCTACGAGGCGTCCCTGCTGTCGGAGCACGCACGGTCCTTGTTCGACACCCGGGGCCGCACCCGCGGCATCCGGCGCGAGAGCGTCGAGTTGCTCTGAAACGGCCGGTCCCGGCGGCGGGACGGGGCGCCGACCGGGGGCGGCCATCGCGCGGCAAGGCGGAATTAACACACAATTTCCCTGGCCCGCACAGACTCGACGATGGACGATTGTCGGCACCGATCCGGAGTGAATGCCATGCGGGTCTGCGTTTGCACGATTGTGCATCACCCAGAGGATGCCAGGATTCTGCACCGGCAGATCCGCGCACTGCTCGACGCCGGTCACGAGGTCACCTATATCGCGCCGTTCCGCGCGTGCAACGTGACGCCCTGGCGGCGGGTGAGCCCGGTGGACGTGCCGCGCGCGGTGGGGCGGCGCCGGCTCCGCGCGCTGCGCGCCGCGCACCGGGCGCTGGAGGAGCACGCCCCGTACGCCGACGTGATCCTGCTGCACGACCCGGAGCTGCTGGTCGGCCTGCCCCGCTCGGTGCGCGCGCGCACGGTGGTGTGGGACGTGCACGAGGACACCGCCGCCGCCCTCAGCGCCAAGGGCTGGGTGCCCGGGCCGGTGCGGCCGCTGCTGCGTCCCGCCGTGCGGCGCCTGGAGGCGCGCAGCGAACGCCGGCACCGGCTGCTGCTGGCCGAGGAGGGCTACCGGACGCGGTTCCGGAGCGAGCACCCGGTCGTGCCCAACACCACCTACGTGTCGGACGTGCCGCCGCCCCCGCCGGACGGCAACCGCGCCGTCTACGTCGGGCACCTGTCGCGCGCCCGGGGCGCGCTCGACATGGTCGAGATGGCCCGGCTGCTGGCCCCCGAGGGCGTCATGGTCGAACTGATCGGCGCCGCCGACGGCGACGTGCGGCCCGCGCTGCGCGACGCCCAGCGCGACGGCGTGCTGCGCTGGTACGGCTTCGTGCCCAACGACCGGGCGCTGCGCATCGCCGAGGGCGCCATGGCCGGGCTGGCGCTGCTGCACGACGAGCCGAACTACCGGCACTCGATGCCGACCAAGGTCGTGGAGTACATGGCCCGCGGCATCCCGGTGATCACCACGCCCAACCCGCCCGCGGTGGAGATCGTCGAACCGGCCGGGTGCGGGTTCGTCGTCCCGTTCGGCGACCCGGCCGCCGCGGCCGACGCGCTGCGGCGGCTGCGCGACGACGCCGAGCTGCGCACCGAGCTCGGCAAGCGCGGCTACGAGACGGCGCGGGCCCGGTTCCACTGGCCGGTGCACGCCGAGCGGTTCGTCGCCCAGCTCGAACAGTGGGCCGGACGCGCCGTCCCCGGCCCGGTCGTGGCGCCGCAGCCCGAGCCGCTCCCCGACTAGCTGTACTGACCATGGACGTTGGTGACGGCGACACAGCTGGATGATCTTGAAATGGGGAGGACCTCCTGGCGTGGTGTGAGTCGACGAAACTTCGCACCACCCGCCGGGAGGTCCTCGTGCCCCACCGT
>NZ_BSTN01000002.1 GCF_030269545.1 Actinomadura sp. NBRC 104425
CGGGCTGCGGCTGGCACTGGCCGACGTGCGGATGGAAGACCGCCGTCTGGCGCGCGCCCTGCTCGACCGGGAGGTCCGCCGCTCGATCGACCGCGTCTTCAACGCCTATCCGCCGGGCGGGTACGGCCCGCAGGGCCCGTATCCGCCGCAAGGTCCCTATCCGCCGCAGGGCGACTACCCGCCCCCACCGCCCCACGGCGGTCGCGGCGGCGGTCGCGGCGGACACGGCGGCGGCGACTACCCGCCGATCGGCGGGGGCGGCGGAAACTTCGGCGGCGACATGTTCGGCGGCATGTTCGGCAAGGGACGCCCCAAGCGCCCCGGGTTCCCGATCCCGTGCTTCACCGGAACGCTCGTCTGCGTCACCTGCGGCGTCTTCCAGCCCGAGTGGAGCGAGTACCACGGCAAGGACTGCTCCGAGCGCTGCTGGTGCACGCGGCACTGCGACGACTGCGACTGCGGTTGCGACGGCTGCTGCGACTGCTGCGACTGCTGCGACTGCGACTGCGGGTGAGACCGCGGTCTTGACCAAGCGGACGCTTGGGTGACACGCTCGCGACGTGGCGAAGGCGACGTTCGCGCAACTGCTGCTGGACCGCGCCGGCGACCACCACGCCGGCCTGCGCTTCGAGGACGAGACCTACACCTGGGCCGAGACCGTGCGCGCCGCCGGGGCCCGGGCGCGGATGCTGCGCGAGCTGCGCCCGGGCCCCGGCGACCGCCCGCCCCATGTGGGCGTGCTGCTGGACAACGTGCCCGAATACGTGTTCTGGCTCGGCGCCGCCGCGCTGGCGGGCGCGACGCTCGTCGGCGTCAACCCCACCCGGCGCGGCGCCGAACTGGCCGCAGACATCCGCCACACCGACTGCGACCTGATCGTCACCGACTCCGCCCACGCCCCCCTCCTGGACGGCCATTTCGCCGGGCCGACCCTCCGCGTGGACGACGACGCCTACGCGGCCGCGCTCCCGGACGGCGCCCCCGGCCCCGCGGACGCGGCACCGGGCGACCGGCTCCTCCTGCTGTTCACGTCCGGCTCCACCGGCAGGCCCAAGGCGGTGATCTGCAGCCAGGGCAGGCTGGCCGACATCGCGCGCCGGTCCGCCATGATGGGCCTGGGCCGCGACTCGGTCACCTACTGCGCGATGCCGCTGTTCCACGGCAACGCGATCATGGCGAACGTGGCGATGGCCGCGCACGCCGGCGCCACGATCGCGCTGCGGCGCCGCTTCTCCGCCTCCGGGTTCCTGGACGACGTGCGCCGCTACGGCGTCACCTACTTCAACTACGTCGGCCGCGCCCTGGCATACGTCCTCGCCACCCCCGAGCGGCCCGACGACGCCGACAACACGCTGCAGGCCGCGTTCGGCACCGAGGCGTCCGCCCGGGACATGGCCCGGTTCGCCGAGCGCTTCGGCTGCCGCATCATCGAAGGGTACGGGTCCAGCGAAGGCGCGATCTCCCTGCACCGCACCCCGGACACGCCGCCCGACGCGCTCGGCGTCCCCCACACCGGCCGCAAGGTCGCGATCCTGGACCCCGACACCGGCGCCGAATGCCCGCGCGCCCGCTTCGGCCCCGACGGCGCGCTGCTCAACCCCGACGAGGCCATCGGCGAGATCGTCGGGCTGGACGCCGGAGCCGCGTTCGAGGGCTACTACAACGACCCGGACGCCGACGCCGAACGCGTCCGCGGCGGAGCCTACTGGAGCGGCGACCTCGGCTACCGCGACGCCGCCGGCTTCTTCTACTTCGCCGGTCGCGGCACCGACCGGCTGCGCGTGGACAGCGAGAACTTCGCCGCCGCGCCCGTCGAGCGCATCCTGTCCCGCTGGGACCCGGTCGTGATGTGCGCGGTCTACCCGGTGCCCGACCCCCGCACCGGCGACCAGGTGATGGCGGCCCTGGAACTGGACGGCCGGCCGTTCGACCCCGGGGCGTTCGCCGCCTTCCTGGCCGCGCAGCCCGACCTGGGCGCCAAGTGGGCGCCGCGGTTCGTCCGCCTGGTGCGGTCCATGCCGCTCACCGCCACCGGCAAGGTCGACAAACGCCCGCTGCGCCGCGCGCACTGGCAGACCGGCGACCCGGTCTGGTGGCGCCCCGGCCGCGACCTGGCCTACCGGCCCCTGGAACGGGCGCACGCCGCGGCACTACGCGCCGAGTTCGCCGCGCACGGCCGCACCCACGTGCTCACCGCGCTTTGACCCCCGGCACGGCCACGGGAGACCCTCAGTAGGGTTGATGCAGGCCCCGTACCGACTCTGGAGAATCCCGGCCGCCTATGAACATCGGCATGCTGCGTCCCGTGCCGCGCCGCCTGCTCGGCGCCGGCACGGCCCTGGCATTGGCGTTCGCGGGGCTGCTCGCGACGCCCGCGTCCGCCCACGCCCCGTCGCCCGGGCGCGGCGCGGTCCCGCACGCGCAGAACGACGGCGCGGAGGGCGGCATCCCCTGGCTCATGATCCTCATCGGGCTGGTGGTCGGGATCGGCATCGGCATGGCGATGGTGTTCCGCGCCAAGCGCGCGGCGGAGCGCGGCCTGCGGGACCCAGAGCGCGGCGGGGCGGCGAAGAACCGGGACAACGGAGCGGTGGGCGGTGGCGACTAGGGACACGGCGACCAAGGACACCGGGACGCCGGCGGGCGCCGGCACGGCGGCCGTCCTGCGCGTCGGCGCGGTGGCGCTGGCCGCGGGCCTCGCCGTCCTCGCGGCGGGCCTGATCCTCGGCGGGGCCGCCGCGGAGAAGGTCATCCCCGGGCTGACCGACGCGGGCGCGCTGACCCGCTGGGGCCTGCCCGTCTCGCGGCTGGCGATGAACCTCGGCGCGGCGCTGACCGTCGGCGCGCTGCTGACCGCCGTCGCGCTGCTGCCCCTGGAGGGCGGCAAGGGCAAGGAGGTGCCGCGCCTGTCGGGGGACGCCCTCGACTACCTGCGCGCCGCGTCCTGGGCGGCCGCCGCGTGGGCCGCAGCCGCCGCGGCCACGCTCGTGTTCACCGTCGCCGACGTGCTCGGCCAGCCGGTCGGGCAGATCCTCACCGGCAGCGAGCTGAGCAACTACGTCGGGCAGCTGCCGCAGGGCACCGCGCTCATGCTGGTGGTGCTGCTGGCGGTGGTGGTCGCGCTGCTGGCCCGCACCACCACCACGCCGGCGGCTGCGGTCGGCCTGCTGGCGGTCGCCGGCATCGCGCTGCTGCCGCCCCCGCTGACCGGCCACTCCGCCTCGGCCGCCAACCACTCGGTCGCCGTCACCGGCGTCGCCCTGCACGTCGCCGCGGCCGCGCCCTGGGTGGGCGGCCTGGCCATGCTGGTCGCGCACGGGCTGACCCGGCGCGCGCGGCTGGACGTCATGGCCGACCGGTTCAGCCGCATGGCCCTGTGGTGCTACGTCGCCGTCGGCGCCAGCGGTCTGGTGAACGTCATCGCCCGGCTGCCCGACCCGGCCGAGCTGGTGACCACCGACTACGGCCGGCTGGCCCTCGGCAAGATCATCGCGTTCGCCGCGCTCGGCTGGTTCGGCTGGTGGCACCGCGGCCGCACCGTCCCCGCCGTCGCCGACGGCAGGCCCGGGGCGCTGATCCGGCTGGCCGGCGTCGAGGTCGCCGTCATGGCCGCCACGATGGGCCTGGCCGTGGCGCTGGCCCGCACCGCGCCGCCCGCCCCGGCCACCGACCAGTCGGCCGCCGAGGTGCTGCTCGGCTTCCCGGTCCCGCCGCCGATCACCGTCGGCCGGCTGGCCTCGCTGTGGACGTTCGACCTGTTCTTCGCCGCGCTGGTGGTCGTGCTCGGCGGCCTGTACCTGGCGGGGGTGGTGCGGCTGCGCCGCCGCGGCGACTCCTGGTCGGCCCTGCGCACCGTCTCGTGGCTGTTCGGGCTGCTCACGATCGTCGCCGTCACCCAGACCGGCGTCGCCCGGTACGCCCCGGTGATGTTCAGCGTGCACATGGCCGAGCACATGGTGCTGTCCATGCTGACGCCGATCTTCCTGGTGGCCGCGGCGCCCGTCACGCTGGCGCTGCGCGCCCTGCGGCCCGCGCGCGTGCGCGGCGACCGGGGGCCGCGCGAGTGGCTGACGGCCCTGCTGCACAGCCGCTACATCGCCGTCGTCACACACCCGGGCGTCGCCACCGTGAACTTCGTGGCGAGCACGTTCGCGCTGTACTTCACGCCGCTGTTCCAGTCCGCGATGCGCAACCACCTCGGGCACATCGCGATGACCGTGCACTTCCTGGCGGCCGGGTCGCTGTTCTTCTGGGTGCTGATCGGCATCGACCCGGCGCCCCGGCGGCTGCCCTACCCGGGGCGCCTGCTGCTGCTGTTCGTCACCATGCCGTTCCACGCGTTCTTCGGCCTGGCGCTGATGAACCTGAGCGAGCCGCTGGCGCGCGGCTGGTACAACGCCGTCTACCCGTCGTGGGCCACCTCGCTGCTGAAGGACCAGCACACCGGCGGCGCCATCGCCTGGGGCTTCGGCGAGGTCCCCACCTTCATCGTGCTGGTGTTCCTGGCGTTCCAGTGGTTCTTCGACGACCAGCGGCAGGCCCGGCGGATGGACCGCAGGGCCGACCGCGCCGCCGAACGCACCGCGCGCGGCGAGGCGGCGGCCGAGGACGACGAACTGGCCGCCTACAACGCCCGCCTCGCCAAGCTGGCCGAACGCGACCGGCAGGCCCGGCGGCCCCGCCCGTCCGGGAAGGCCGACGGCCCGGACCTCACCCGCGCGGGGGAGGGCGACGGCTCCGCGGGGTGACGGCGGCCCGGGCGCCGCCGCCCCGGCCGGATCCCCGGGCGCGGACGGCCTCCGCGTTCGGCCATGAGCGTACGTTCTGTACGTTTCGTGGCCGAGTGTGGTGGAGTGATGGCCATGCGCGGCTTCCGATTCGGGTTCAACTTCTTCGACGTGGCGGACCGGGACTCGTTCGTCCGGCGGTGCCGCCGGGCCGAGGCGCAGGGGTACCACATCGCCCTGCTGCCCGACCACCTCGGCGGCCCGGCGCCGTTCCCCGCCATGGTCGCCGCCGCGGACGCCACCGAGCGGCTGCGCGTCGGCGCCCTGGTGCTCAACGCCGCCTTCTGGAACGCCCACCTGCTGGCGCGGGAGGTCGCCACGGCCGACCGGCTCACCGGCGGGCGGGTCGAGCTGGGCCTCGGCGCGGGCCACATGAAATGGGAGTTCGACGCCGCGGGCATCCCGTGGGAGCCGTTCGGCGCCCGGGTGGACCGCATGGCCGCCCTCGTGGCGGAGCTGCGCGGCCTGTTCGCCGAGCCCGGCTACGCCGAACGCGCCGACCGCGAGGCGGCCCACGGCCTGTCGGTGCCGGCGCCGGTGCAGCACAGCGGCTTCGGTGGGTCCGGCCCGCCGCTGCTGATCGGCGGCACCGGCGACCGCGTCCTGGAGCAGGCCGCCCTCCACGCCGACATCGTCGGTATCGCCGGGGTCCGCCAGGCGCCGGGGCGGCCGCCGGGCACGTTCCTGCTCGGCGGCGCCGAGCAGGCCGACGACCGCGTGCGGTTCGTGCGGGAGCGGGCCGGCGACCGCTTCGCCGAGCTGGAGCTGAACGTCCTGATCCAGCATGTGGAGATCACCCGGGACCGGCGCGCCTTCGCCGAGCGCCTCGCCGCCGAGCGGATGCCCTACCTCACCCCCGAGCAGGTGCTGGACTGCCCCTTCCTGCTGTTCGGCACCGTCGGGCAGATGGCCGAGCAGCTGCGGGAGCGCCGCGAGCGCTACGGCTTCACCTACGTCGCCGTGCACGCCCCCTTCGTCGACGCCTTCGCCCCGGTGATCGAGCGGCTCGGGTGACGCGGGGACCGGGGCGCGGCCGCGCCGGATCCGGTCCGGCGGCCGGGGCCCGACCTGGGAGAAGTTAGATCGTGGGTTATCCGGGAATGGCCGCGCTCATCCCCGATGTCGGTGATGGGGGGGCGCGAATGTGGAGGCGGCGGATCGCGTCGGTGGTCGCGCCGGTGATGGCGGGCGCGGTGGTCGCGTGGGCGCCGGCGTGCGTGGAGAACGCACGGGTCGTCCCGGCGGCCCGGTCCACGCAGGCGCCGGGCGACGTGCGCCCCACCGCCCGCCCCGCGCCGCAGGCCACCACCGTGCCGCTGCGGATCCTCACCCGGGACGGCGCGACCATCGTGCTCGTCCCCGTCACCGTCAACGGGTACGGCCCCTACGACTTCATCCTGGACACCGGCGCGTCCTCCTCCTCGGTGGACCGCCGCCTGGTGGACCGGATCGGCCTGCCCGACACGGGGGAGACCGCCCGCGTGCGCGGCGTCGGCGGCAGCATGGTCGCACCGCTGGTGCGGGTCCGCGACTGGCGGGTCGGCGACCGGCCGCTGCGCGGCCGGTCGCTGGTCGTCACCGACGTCGGCGACGACCGGGTGGCGGGCCTGCTCGGCTCGGACGAGCTGCGCCGCTTCGGCGTGATCACCGTCGACTACGCCCGGGCGCGGCTGGTGCTGCACGGCGGGTGACGGCGGTCCCGGGCCCGGCGGGACCCGGCTCGCGGCGGACGGCGCGGCCCGCATACCGGGCCTTCGGCACCGACGGGAGGACGACGATGGCCACCATCCCGACCGCGCCGACCACCGGGGCGGCGGGCGCGGTCGGCCCGCGCGCCGCCACCGCCGCCCCGCGATGAGCGCCCCGCGGCCGTCAGGGGAGCTGCCCGAGCGTCACCTTGACGGCGCGGTCGACGCCCTCCGCCGTCGTGATCTGCACCTGGGCGGTGTCGCCCGGACGCAGCCCGGCCAGCGCCTCGGCCAGCGCGCTGGTGTTGGGCGTGGGCGTGCCGTTCACCGCGCGGATCAGGTCGCCCGGCCGGATGCCCGCCTTGTCGGCCGGGCCGCCGGACGTCACCTCCACCACGCCCACGGCCGTCTGCTGCGGGTCGTCGTCGATGATGACCGTCTGGATCGACACGCCCAGCGCGGCCCGGCCCGACCGGCGCACCCGCCCCTCCTTGATCAGCTGCGGGACGATCGTGCGGACCGTGCCGCTCGGGGTGGCGAAGCCGATGCCGACGGCGGTGCCGCCGATCCGCGGGTCGGACGCTGCGGCGGTGGGGATGCCGATCACCTCGCCGTGCAGCGTGACCAGGGCGCCGCCGCTGTTGCCGGGGTTGATCGGCGCGCTGGTCTGGATGGCGTTGGCGATCGTCGCGCCGGGGAAGGCGCCCTCGCGCCGGGTGGTCACCGTGCGGCCCAGCGCGGAGACGATCCCGTTGGTGACGCTGCCGGACAGCCCCAGCGGGTTGCCCATGGCCAGCACGATCTGCCCCGTCCGCAGCTTTGCGGAGTCGCCGAAGGCGGCGGGCCGCAGCCCGGCGCCGTGGACCCGCACCACGGCCAGGTCGTCGGGGGCGTACTCGCCGACCAGCGTCGCGGGCAGCGGCCGGCTCCCGCTGGCCGGGAGCACCTCGATCTTCTGCGCGCCCGCGACGACGTGGGCGTTGGTGACGATGTCGCCGTCGCCGTCGAACACGACGCCGGAGCCCACGCTCTGGTCGGTGCGGATCTGCACCACCGACGGGAGCACCTTGGCGACCACCTTCTCGAACTGCTGCTCCAGCGACGACGCCGCGGGCCCGACCGCGACGGCCGCCGTGTCCGCCGCACGGCGCGCCTCGGTGGAGCCGTCGTCGCCGCCCGTGCATCCGCCCAGCAGCAGGGCGCCCGCCAGCACGGCGGCGCCCGCCCGGGCCCCTGTCCGGAGGAACCTCATGCCCGCGATTGTCCCCGCCCCCGGGGCTTCGACCCCGGGACCGGCGGGCGGCCCGGGCGTGCCGGGCGCGGGCCGGTGGCGATCCTCGACAAGGTCTTACACATCGTTTACTCGGCTTTCGTTAGAAAAGAGAAACGGACATCCGATCGGGGGAACATGGACGCCGCCACACTCTCCGAACTGCGCAAACCGCGTGCCTACCCGGCCGTCTCGGTGCTGATGCCGACCGAGCGCCGGGCGCCGCGCCGCCGCCAGGACCCCATCCGCCTGCGCAACCTGCTCGCCGAGGCGCGGCGGCGGTTGCACTCCGACCCGCGGGTCGATCCCGACGTCGCCGACGAGGTGATGCACAACCTGGAACGCGCCGCCGCCGCGGCCGACCCGGCCCACGCCGAGGGCCTGGCGCTGTTCGCGGCGCCGGGCGGCGAGCACCACGCCTTCGCCGTCGACCAGCCGGTGGACCAGCGCGTGATCGTCGACACCACGTTCGCCACCCGCGATCTGATTGCCGCCTCCACCCGCACGTCCCGGTACTGGCTGCTGGCGCTGTCGGACCACGAGACGCGGCTGTGGGACGGGCGCGGCGGCGAGCTGACCGAGGTCGTCCGGCACGGGTTCCCGGCGACGCCCGAGCCGGTCGACGAGGAGCGCGTCGGGCGCCAGTCGCCGCGCGGCCTGCACGACGGCGACGAGCGCCACCGCCAGTACCTGCGCGAGATCGTGGCCCGTCTGGAGGCCGTGCTGGTCCGCGACCGCCGTCCCGTGGTCGTCGCGGGCGTCGTCCGCCGGCAGGCGCTGTTCGACGAGCTGGCCGGGACGCGGGTGACGGTGGCGGGCCGCATCGACGGCAGCCACGAGACCACGCCGCCGAGCACGCTGGCGCGGCTGGCGCGCCCGGTGCTGGACGCCTACGAGGACCTGCGCGAGGTTGCCGTGCTGGCCGAGCTGGAGACCGCGCGCCGCCTGCACCGCTACGCCGCCGGGCTGGACGAGGTGGTGCGCCTGGTCGAGGAGGGGCGCGGCGAGCACCTGATCGTCGAGCGCGGCTACTACGCCCCGGCGGTGCGCAGCGGCGAGGAGCTGGTGCCGTTCGAGGGCGTGCCCGGGGTGCTGCGCGGCGCGGACGTCGTGGACGACGTGGTCGACAACGTCATCGAGACCACGCTCGAATACGGGGGCGAGGTCACGTTCGTCTCCGACGGCTTCCTCGTCGACCACGACCGCATCGCCCTCGTCACCCGCTTCTAGACGGCGCCGGGAGCCGCTGGGGGCGGCGGTGCCCGGGCCGGCGGCCGTGCGCGGGCGTCAGCCCTTGGTGAGCCAGCGGGTGGTGATCTCGCCGAGCACCGACCGCATCGTCAGGATCGCCACGCCGAGCGTCAGCAGCGGCATGACCACCCAGCGCTCCACCTTGCCGTCGGTGCGCGGGATCACCGGGATCTCCACCCGCCACCTCATCGGCCAGAACACCGGGCAGCCGCGCGGCGTCAGGCAGTCGCCCGCCACGTGCGCCAGGCAGCCCAGCGCCACGGCGAACCCGGCGAAGCTCATGTCCAGGTCGTGCATGAGGTAGACGGCCAGCGCCGCGACCGCGCAGTCGGCCAGCGCGGACTGCGGCTCGCGGCCCTCGAAGTCCAGGCCGATGCCGCGCAGCCCGAACCCGACGATGACGAACAGCGCCGCCCACCAGCCGTATACGAAGTCGGTGGCCAGCCGGTCCATCGCCAGGCCCATCAGGACGGCGAACACGATCGAGTGGGTGGCCTGCCGGTGCCCGCCGGCGATCTTGCCGATCCACTTGCACATGTCCTTGGTGATGGGGCCGTAGGTGTTGGCGATGCGGCCGTTGTGGTGGTCGATGTCGGGCAGCAGCGCCGCGCCCGCGCACACCACCGCGCCCGCCAGCAGCTGCGCGGGCGACAGCGTGATCGCGTGCTCGCCGAGCAGCCGCTCCTGGCTGAGCAGGGGCACCGCCCCCAGCCACACCAGCGCACCGGAGAGGGCATGCGTCTGCCCCATCATGTCGTGATCTCCCGCCCTTCCGCCCGATTCGCACCCGGGCGGGACTTTAGCCCGCCGCGGCGCGCCGACGGCGGCGACGCGCCGACGGCGCGGTGAGGGACCGGCCCTCGTCCGCTTCGACGCGATCTTCGGCCGGAAGGTTCACCGCCGCCGGCGGGCGGGGATGAGCCGCCAGGCACCGGTCCGGCCGCCCGGCTGGTACGGGGCGTCCAGGCGCTTGGCCAGCACGCCCGGCAGGCCCTGCTCGCGGGCGGCGGCCAGCACGGCGTCGCCGTCGCCGGCAAACCACGGGGCGGTCTGCCAGCGCGGGCCGTTCAGCCCCAGGCCGTCGAGCGTGCGGCGGCGCCGCTCGTACGGCTCGTCCAGCAGCGGCCGCCCGTCCAGGTGCAGCACGTCGAAGATCAGGTAGGTCTCGCGGCCCTCCAGCGGCGCCAGCTCGCCGTCGAGCAGGACGGGACGCGCGCCCAGCGCCCTGCCCAGCGGCCCGCCCAGGCCCGCCGGGCCGCCGACCGCGCGGCCCCGCCCGTCGGTGAAGCGGGTGCGGCCGCCCTCGACGTAGGCGAGCAGGCGCCGCCCGCCCCAGGCGAACTCGAAGCCGTAGGCGCCCTGGTCGCGCGGCAGCCGGGCGCGGCCCGCGGCGTGCATCGGCCGCAGCGACTCCGGCAGCGGCTCGGCGCCGGGGTCGGCGGGCGGGTCCATCCGGTGGATCATCCAGTTCTTCCCGCGGGTGCGGAACAGCACGTACCGGCCGGACACGCGCGCGCCGTGCAGCACCACCTTGACCTCGCGGTCGGACCACTTCTCGGTCTCGTACGTGCCGCGGTCCCAGATCGTCATCGTGCCGGCGCCGTACTCGCCTGCGGGGATCTGTCCGTGGAAGGCCGCGTACTCCAGCGGATGGTCCTCGGTGTGCACGGCCAGGCGGTCGGTGCCGGGGTCGGCCGGAATGCCCTTGGGCACCGCCCACGACACCAGGACGCCGCCGCGTTCCAGGCGCAGGTCCCAGTGCAGGCTGCGCGCGTGGTGCTCCTGGACGACGAAGGTGTCGTCGTCGCCCCGGGGGAGCGGCCCGTCCCCCGGCACCGGCTCGGGGGTCCTGCGGGGGTCGCGCCTGCTCCGGTACTCGGCGAGCCGGTCGGCGCCCCCGCCGCGTGCCGTGTCGTCCTCAGCCGCCATGCGGGACGGTCTACCCCGCCGCGGCCGGCCTCACCGGACGGCGGGCCGGCCGCTGCGGGGTCACCGGATGAACACGGCGTGCTCGGCCATCTCGGCGGTGAGCGCCGGGGGCAGCCCGGCCAGCGCCGACAGCTCCTCGGCGGACATGAACCCGCCGGTCTCGTCCCGCACCTGGACGATCCGCGCGGCCATCTGGGGGGTGACGCCGGGCAGCTGCGTCAGCACCTCCGCCGGGGCGTGGTTGACGTCGATCAGCCCGCCGTCGTTGTACTCGCGCGGCAGGTCGGGGCGGCCGATGCGCAGCTCGCGGGCCAGGCCCGGGTCGCTGGCGGCCAGCTCGCGGGCCTTCTGCCGCAGCGCCCGGGAGCGCCGCACCCGCTCGATGGCGGCCTCGTTGTCGACCCCCGACAGCCCGTGCGGGTCGAACACCCGGCGGCGCACCAGGAACGCGTGCCCGCACCCCACGATCGCCTGCACGAAGGTCAGCACGCCCAGGAGCCGGGCGGAGCCCCCCTCCCCGGAGTCGCCCAGGAGCGCCACCTGCGCCACGAAGACGGCCGCGTACACCAGGGCGGCCACCACCAGGTGGGTGCTGCGCCGCCACAGCGCCGCCCCCGCGAACGTGAACGGCGTCAGGTAGCCCAGGCTCAGGAACGGCAGCGCCGCCCACGTCACGCTCAGCGCGGCCCGGCCCGGCGGCATGCTGTCGGACGGGACCCGGGGCGGCGGATACGGCGCTGGGGCGTTCATCGGGCTGCCCTCCTGTGCCGGTTGACGGCTTGTGTGGCCCTCGGTCCCTTTTCTTACCCGGGGGTAGGGGTGCGGAACGGTCAGGGAAGGGTCAGGATCTCGTGGCCGTCTTCGGTCACCACGATGGTGTGCTCGAACTGGGCGGTGCGCTTGCGGTCCTTGGTGACGACCGTCCAGCCGTCTTTCCAGATGTCGTACTCGTAGGTGCCCAGCGTCAGCATCGGCTCGATGGTGAACGTCATGCCCGGCTGCATCACGGTGGTGGCCGCCGGGTCGTCGTAGTGCGGGATCACCAGGCCGGAGTGGAACGTGGTGCCGATGCCGTGCCCGGTGAAGTCGCGCACCACCCCGTACCCGAACCGCTTGGCGTACGACTCGATCACCCGGCCGATCACGTTGATGGCCCGGCCCGGCGCGACCGCGCGGATGCCGCGCATCATCGCCTCGCGGGTGCGCTCCACCAGCAGCCGCGACTCCTCGTCGACCTCGCCGCACAGGTAGGTGGCGTCGGTGTCGCCGTGCACGCCGTCGATGTAGGCGGTGATGTCGATGTTGATGATGTCGCCGTCGCGCAGCACCGTGTCGTCGGGGATGCCGTGGCAGATCACCTCGTTGATCGAGGTGCACAGCGACTTGGGGAAACCGCGGTAGCCCAGGGTGGAGGGGTAGGCGCCGTGGTCGAGCAGGAACTCGTGCCCGATGCGGTCCAGCTCGTCGGTGGTGATCCCGGGGCGGACGTGCCGGCCGACCTCCTCCAGCGCCTGCGCCGCGATCCGCCCGGCCACCCGCATCTTCTCGATCGTCTCGGGCGTCTTGACGTCGGGTTCACCGGTCTTCGGGCGCTTCTTTCCCACGTACTCCGGGCGCGGGATGTGTGCGGGGACCTTGCGCATCGGCGAGACACGGCCGGGTCGCAGGAGTTGGGTCGTCATGTCTGGGAGTGTAGTAACCCGGATCGGGGGACGATTTCAGGGCGCGCGCGTGATCGGCCGTGCGGGAGCGGAGGGACGCGATGAGCGACGACGGCGACTGGTGGTTCTGCCTGAAGCATCTGAAGGTCGAGCACGGCCCCGGCTGCGCCGGCAAGGACCGCATGGGGCCCTACCCCTCCGAGTCGGCGGCGGCCGGTGCGCTCCAACTGGCCCGCGAGCGCAACGAGGCGTGGCGCCGCCAGGACGACGACGAAGACTGACCGGCAGGCGGCGGGCTAGTCCACGGTCGGGCCGCTGACCGCCTCCAGCAGGCGGGCCAGGCGGCGGCGCAGCCCGAGGCCGCCCGGGCGCGGCGCCGGCTCCTGCCCGGCCGCCGCGCTGACCAGGTGCTGCGCGCCGTCGAACGACAGCGCCGCGTCGCCCGGCGGGACGGTCAGGGCCTCGTGCGCCAGACCCCGCAGCTCCCGGTCGCCGCCCTCCAGGGCCAGGATCGTCGCGCCGGTGCGGCGGGCGTCGTCGACCCGTTCCAGCAGCGGCGCCGGCGCGTCCCGCTCGGCGACCACGAACAGCGTCTCACCGCGCCGCGCCGCCTCCAGCCGCTCCAGCCCCACCCGCAGGTGCGGGGGCGCGTCCGGCGGGGGCGACCAGCGCACCAGCGTGGGCGACAGGGCGGGCAGCCGGCTCAGCCTGCTCTCGTCGTCGAGGTGGGCGGCCAGATGCCAGGGGTCGTCGCCGGGCGTGCCCACCAGCAGCAGCCCGCCCGGGGTGCGCGCGCTCACCCGCAGCGCCCGGCCGAGCTCGCCGGTGCGCTCCAGCCACCCCGTCGCCGCGAGCACCTCGCGCAACATCGTCACCTGCTCGGCGTCCACGACCTTATGGTGCCGCAGACCGCGTGCGGCCCTCCGGCTTTCCCGGATGCCGGAGGATGGCGGCGCGGACCGGTTTGGCAGACTCGGCCCATGACTGAGCAGCGGAAGAACCCCTACGACCTGCCCGACGTCAGCGGGCTGTCCATCGGCATCCTGGGCGGCACCGGTGACCAGGGCAAGGGGCTGGCGCGCCGGTTCGCGCTGGCCGGGCACCAGGTGATCATCGGGTCGCGGAAGGCGGACCGGGCCCGGGACGCCGCCGCGGACCTGGGCGCGGACCTGCCGGTGCGGGGCGCGGAGAACCCGGTCGCCGCCGGGGAGGCCGACGTGGTGATCGTCGCGGTGCCGTGGGAGGGGCACAAGGCCACCCTGGAGTCGTTGCGCGCCGAGCTGGACGGCAAGATCGTCGTGGACTGCGTCAACCCGCTGGGCTTCGACAAGCGCGGTGCGTACGCGCTGCCGGTCGAGGAGGGCAGCGCCGCCGAGCAGGCCGCCGCCGTGCTGCCCGGCAGCCGGGTGGTGGCGGCGTTCCACCACGTGTCGGCCAAGCTGCTGCTGGACCCGGGCGTCGACGAGATGCAGCTGGACGTGCTGGTGCTCGGCGACGACCGGGAGGCCACCGACCTGGTCCAGGCGCTGGCGGGACGCATCCCGGGCATGCGCGGCGTGTACGGCGGGCGGCTGCGCAACGCCCGCCAGATCGAGGCGTTCACCGCCAACCTGATCTCCATCAACCGCCGCTACAAGGCCCACGCGGGCCTGCGCGTCACCGACGTCTGACGCGGCGGGAGCCGCAGCTTCGCCGCGCCCGCGGCGGGGCGACCCGCCCGGTGCGGATCGCCCCGCCGGGGACGCGGAGCGACGAGCCGGCGTTCAGCGGGCGATCGACCGGTGGACGGTCAGTGGTAGGCGTGCTCGGGGGCCGGGAACACGCCGCCGACGACCTCCTCGGCGAAGGTGCGGGCCGCGTCGCCGAGCACCGTCTGCAGGTCGGCGTACTTCTTGACGAACTTGGCGGTGTGCGGCGTCAGCCCCGCCATGTCCTGCCACACCAGCACCTGGGCGTCGGTGCGGTCGCCGGCGCCGATGCCGATGGTGGGGATGGACAGCGACTCGGTGACGCGGGCGGCCAGCTCCTCCGGGACGCACTCCAGCACCACCGAGAACGCGCCCGCCGCCTCCAGCGCCTTGGCATCGGCGATCAGCTCCTCGCCCGCCTGGCCGCGGCCCTGCACCCGGTAGCCGCCGAAGACGTTCACCGACTGCGGGGTCAGCCCCAGGTGCGCCATCACCGGGACGCCGGCGGCGACCATGGCCTCGACCTGCGGCAGGATGCGGCGGCCGCCCTCCACCTTGACCGCGTGCACGCCGCTCTCCTTCAGGAAGCGGGTGGCCGCGGCCAGCGCCCCGGGCACGTCGGCCTGGTAGGAGCCGAACGGCAGGTCGGCGACCACCATCGCGCGCTTGGAGCCGCGTACCACGGCGGCGGCCAGCGGGATGAGGTCGTCCAGGGTCACCGGGATCGTGGAGTCGTAGCCGTACACGACCATGGCGGCCGAGTCGCCGACGAGCAGCACCGGGATCCCGGCCTCGTCGAACACCCGCGCGGTGAGCGCGTCGTAGGCGGTGAGCATGGGCCACTTCTCGCGCCGCTGCTTGGCGGCGGCGATGTCGCGGACGGTGACCCTGCGGTCTCCCTTGCCCCCGTAGAGAGCGGTGGGCTGGGCAGCGGACGTCGAAGACACGATGTACCTCCCGTCTCGAGGCGCCACGGTGGCGTACCCGGACGAATCCGATGATTCCACCGCCGAAACGATTCGGGTAGCCCCGAGATTCCGCGCACCGGGTTATTCCCGGCCGTGCATGTGAGGGTGATTACGAAACGATACGGTTGCGTATCGATCCATCCCGTCCTAGGCTCCTTCCGAAACGCAGTCGTATCGAAGCCGCATTCCCCCGCTAAGGAGCGAGTTGGATCCGCAGCTAGTCCACCGCCGGCGCTGGTACATCCTCGCCGTGCTCACCGTCAGCCTTCTGGTGGTGGTGTTGGACAACACCATCCTCAACGTCGCGCTGAAGACCATCGCCGACCCCGAGCAGGGCCTGGGCGCCACCCAGAGTCAGCTGGAGTGGGCGATCAACTCCTACACGCTGGTGTTCGCCGGCCTGCTGTTCACCTTCGGCGTGCTCGGCGACCGCGCCGGCCGCAAACGCGTCCTGATCGGCGGCTTGGCGGTCTTCGGCGTCGCCTCCCTGCTGTCGGCCTACGCCCAGACCCCCGACCAGCTGATCTGGGCCCGCGCCCTGATGGGCCTCGGCGGCGCCGCGGTCATGCCGCAGACCCTGTCCATCATCACCAACGTCTTCGAACCCCAGGAACGGGCCCGCGCCATCGGCATCTGGGCGGGCGCCGTCGGCCTCGCCGTGGCCATCGGCCCCGTCACCGGCGGCCTGCTGCTGGCCCACTTCTGGTGGGGCTCGGTGTTCTTCATCAACGTCCCCGTGATCATCGCCGGGATCGCGCTGATCGCCCTGCTGGTCCCCGAGTCGCGCAACCCGCGGCCGGGACGGTTCGACCCGGTCGGCGTGCTGCTGTCCATCGTCGGCCTGGTCGCCCTGTCGTACGGCATCATCCACGGCGGCGACACCGGTGACTGGCTCACGCCCGGCGTGCTGGCGCCGATCGTCGGCGGCGCCGCCGTGCTGGGCCTGTTCGCCTGGTACGAGGCCCGCACCGACCACCCCGCCTTCGATGTGCGGCTGTTCCGCGACCCGCGGCTGTCGGCGGCGGTCGCCTCGATCGCGCTGTGCTTCTTCGCCGCCACGGGCGTGTTCTTCTTCGCCAACTTCTACATGCAGTCGGTGCGCGGCCTGACCCCGCTGCAGTCCGGCCTGATGGTCCTGCCGTTCGCCGCCGCGCAGCTGATCTTCTCGTCGCGCAGCGCCGCCATGGTGCGCCGCTTCGGCGCCAAGGCGGTGTGCACGGCCGGCCTGCTGCTGGTGTCGGCGGCCCTGACCGCCTACCAGTTCGTCGGCGAGCACACCCCGCTGTGGGTCATGGGAGCGGTGTTCTTCGCGCAGGGCGCGGGCATGGCCAACGTCATGCCGCCCGCGACCGAGTCGGTCATGTCGGCGCTGCCCCGGGAGAAGGCGGGCGCCGGATCGGCCCTCAACAACACCGCCCGGCAGGTCGCCGTCGCACTCGGCGTCGCCGTGCTCGGCTCGGTGGTCGCCTCCGTCTACCGCGGCGACCTGGCCGACCGGCTGGCCGCGCTGCCGGCGGGCGTCCGCGAGGCGGCCGGGCAGTCCATCGAGGGCGCCCACGCCGTCGCGGAGCGGCTCGGCCCCGCCGGGGAAAGCCTGATCGGCCCGGCGAACGCCGCGTTCGTGCACGGCATGCACACCGCGTCGGCCGCGGCGGCGGTGGTCGCGTTCCTCGCCGCCATGATGGTGCTGAGCTGGATGCCCGGCCGCTCCCCGGCCGGCGGCGAGACCACCTCCGCCGAAACGCCCCGGCAGCGCGAGAGCGCTCGGGGGTGACGCCGGGTATGACCAACGCCGCGGTATGAGTAACGTGGCCAGAGATGACCGAGACGACGCAGCATCCCACCCCCGCTGAGCCCGGCGCCGACGCCCCGTGCACCGGCGCCTCCGGGCCCGGCGCCCCCGCCGCGCGCGACGGCGTCCGCGCGCCCGGGCGGCCGCGCAGCGAGCGCGCCGAGAAGGCGATCATCGACGCCGTGATCGACCTGCTGGCCGAGGAGTCCGGCGTGGCCGGCGTCTCCATCGAGGCGGTCGCCGCGCGCGCCGGCGTCGGCAAGACCACGATCTACCGGCGCTGGCCCAACAAGGAGGCGCTGATCGTGCACGCGCTGGCCACCATGAAGGGCCCGCTGCCGCAGCCGTCCGGCGCCTCGGTCCGCGAGGACCTGCTGACGCTGGCCCGCGGGCTGCGCTCCGAGCGCGCCCGCAAGCGGATCCAGTGCTTCTGGAACGTGGTCGGCGCCGCCGAGAAGCACCCCGAGCTGTACGACCGCTACCGGCAGGACGTCATCGAGCCGCGCCGCGAGGTGTTCCGGGACGTGCTGCGCCGCGGCGTGCGCACCGGCGAGGTGCGGCCCGACGTGGACGTCGAGGCCGCCGTCGCCATGCTGATCGGGTCGCTGACCGGGCGGTTCCCCACGGAGCGGCAGCCCGACGACTTCCCCGACGCGGTCGTCGACACGCTGCTGCGCGGCATCGCCGCGGGTGCGTCCTGAGGTGTCCCGGCACAGGCGTCCGCGGGCGCGCCGCGCCCGCGCCCGCGTCCGTTTTCGGCGCGGTAAACGTGCTCTTCTCCCCTCCGTCCCGCCGGATGCTCCATACTGGCGCTGGGGAGAGGTAGGCCGACGGCTGTCTGGAGCGCGTCAGGTGAGATCGGTGATGGCGCCGCAAGGCGATGCGACGGCGGCCGATACGGCGTCGCGCACCCTGGTGCTCGGGGTGGACGCCACGCGGCGCGTCGTGCAGTGCGGACCCAACGCCGAGCCCGTCCTCGGCCACGCTCCGGCCGAGGTCATCGGGCGGTCGGCCGCCGAGCTGGTGGTCGACGAGGCCAAGGCCGACCTGGAGATCCTGCTGGAGGGGCTGGCCACCGGCCACGAACGCAGCAAGGCGCTGACGATGCGGCGCGCCGACGGCACCACCACCGATGCGGTGGTGACCGCCCAGCCGCTGGTCGGCGACGGCTCGCCGGGCGTCCCGGCCGGGCTGCTGTTCGTGCGGGTGGCGCTGCCGCCCAGCGAGCGCTACCAGGACCCGGCGCTGATGCGGCGCGCGCTGATGGACGACCCGCTGGCCCGGTTCGGCGCGTCCCTCGACCTCGACCAGGCCGCCCGCGGGCTGGTCGACGTGATCGTCCCGCACTACTGCACCACCGCCTCGGTGCTGGTGCTGGAGAGCCTGGTCGCCGCCGACGAGGTGCACGAGGAGACGGGCGCGGCCGTGCTGCGCCGCATCGCCGTCACCTCCGACGACGACAACCCGGGCTGGACGGCGACCTTCCCGGTCGGCGAGGTGCTGGTGTATCCGGAGGGCACCCCGTACCGGCAGGTCCTGCAGACCATGCGGCCGGTGCACCTGCCGCTGGTGGACGCCAAGACCGCGCACGACATCGCGCGGCGCTGGCGGCGCGGCCCGGTGGGCGAGCTGCTGACCAACGTGTCGATGGTGCTGCTGCCGCTGGTGGCCCACGACACCCTGCTGGGCTTCATCGCCTGCACCCGCGTGCCCGGGTTCCGCCGCTTCGACGCCTACGACGTCGAGATCGGCATGGAGTTCGCCTCCCGCGCCGCCATCGTCATCGACAACGCGCGCCGCTACAGCCGCGAGCGCGCCACCGCGCTGGCGCTGCAGCGCTCGCTGCTGCCCAACCGGCTGTCGGCGCCGTCGTCGGTCGAGGTGCGCCACCGCTACCTGCCCGGCAGCAAGCTCGTCGAGGTCGGCGGCGACTGGTACGAGTCGATCGCGCTGCCCGGGGCGCGGGTCGCGCTGATCGTCGGCGACGTGGCCGGGCACGGCGTTCGCGCCGCGGTCACCATGGGGCGGCTGCGCACCGCCCTGCACACGCTGGCCAACCTGGAGCTGCCGCCCGCCGACGCGCTGCACCTCATGCACGAGCTGATGATCGAGCTCGGCGAGCAGGAGCCGCACTTCGCCACCTGCGTGTACGCGGTGTACGACGCCACCACCGGCGTCATCGAGATCGCCTCGGCCGGGCACCTGCCGCCGCTGCTCGCCCGCCCCGACGGCAGCAGCGAGTACCTCAAGGTGCCGCCCGCCCCGCCGCTCGGGGTGTCCGGCGGGGCCGCCATCGAAAGCCGCGAGTTCACCGTCGAGGACGGCAGCGTCTTCGTCATCTACACCGACGGCCTGGTGGAGAACCGCGGCACCGACATCGACGACGGCCTGGCCCGGCTGCGCGACGTGTTCGGCCCCGGCACCGTCGAACGCCCCATGGAGGACCTCGCCAAGGCGACGCTGGCGGGCGTGTACGCCGACCACCACCGCGACGACATCGCGGTGCTGATCGCCCGGTTGCGGCGGCTGCCGCCGGAGCGGTTCGCCTCCTGGACCCTGCCGCACGACCCGGCCGTCGTGCGCCGCGCCCGCGGCCTGGTGCGCCGTCGGCTGCAGGACTGGGGCCTGGAGGAGCTGTCCTACACCACCGAGCTGCTGGCGTCCGAGCTGATCACCAACGCGCAGACGCACACGCCCAGCGAGAGCCCGATCGAGCTGCGGCTGCTGCTGGAGCGCACGCTCGTTCTCGAAGTCATGGACCGGTCCGCCGCGCTGCCTCGACTGCGGCACGCCGCCGACGACGAGGAGAACGGACGCGGCCTGCTGGTCGTCAGCCAGCTCGCGCACCGCTGGGGCTCCCGCCGCACCGCCTCGGGCAAGGTCGTGTGGTGCGAGCAGATCGTCCCCGGCGTCGACCCGGACCCGTTCGACACCGTCGACACCTGGCCCGGCGAGAACCACCACAAGGAGTGAGGGCCTCCGCGAGGCCCGGGCGGCCCCCCGGAACCGCTCCGGGGGGCTAGCGGCCGGAGGGTTCGCGCCAGCGGTTGGTGATGGGCAGGCGGCGGTCCCGGCCGAAGTTCTTCGGGGTGATCTTGGGGCCGGGCGGGTACTGCCGCCGCTTGTACTCGGCCAGGTCCACCAGCCGGATCACCCGCTCCACCAGGTCGGGGTCGTGGCCCGCGGCGACCAGCGCGTCGCGGCCGAGGTCGTGCTCCACGTAGTCGACCAGCAGCGGGTCCAGGATGTCGTAGGGCGGCAGCGAGTCGGTGTCGCGCTGGCCGGGGCGCAGCTCGGCCGACGGCTCCTTGAGGATGATCTCCTCGGGGATCGGCTCGACGTCCAGCGCCCGCCAGAACGGCGAGCCCCGGCCGACGCGGCCGTTGCGCCAGCGCGCCAGCTGCCACACCATCGTCTTTGTGACGTCCTTGATCGGGCCGAAGCCGCCCGCGGAGTCGCCGTACAGGGTGGAGTAGCCGGTGGCCAGTTCGCTCTTGTTGCCGCCGGTCAGCACCAGGTGGCCGGACTCGTTGGACAGCGCCATCCAGACGTTGGCGCGGATGCGGGCCTGCAGGTTCTCGGCGGCCAGCCCGTGCAGGTCCAGCTCGGCCTCGAACGCGTCGACCATGCCGCGGATCGGCACGGTCCGCGAGTGCAGACCCTGCCGCTTGACCAGCTCCTCGGCGTCGGTGACCGAGTGCTCGGAGGAGTAGCGGCTGGGTAGCAGCACCACGTGCACGTTGTTCGCGCCGACGGCGTCGGCGGCGATCGTGGCGACCAGGGCCGAGTCGATGCCGCCGGACAGCCCGAGGATCACCGAGCGGAAGCCGTTCTTGCGGACGTAGTCGCGCGTGCCGAGCACCAGCGCCGCGTACACCTCGCCCAGGTCGTCCAGCGGCTCGGCGCGCTCCGACGGGGCCGGCTCGTAGGCGGGCACGGGCGTCTCGGACAGGATCCGCCGCTCGACGGTGATGGCGGTGCCGTCGCCGGCGTCCACCGGCCGGCTGCCCGCGCCCTCGGACCGGTCCGCCTCGGGCAGGTCCAGATCGGCCACCAGCAGGTGCTCGGCGAACTGCGGGGCGCGCGCCAGCAGCCCGCCGTCGGCGCCGACGACCACCGAGTCGCCGTCGAACACCAGCTCGTCCTGGCCGCCGACCATGTTGACGTACGCCAGGCAGCAGCCCGCCTCGCGGGCGCGCCGGGCGCACAGGTCGAGCCGCACGTCGTCCTTGCTGCGCTCGTAGGGGGAGGCGTTGACGACCAGCAGCAGGCCCGCGCGGGCGGCGCGGGTGACGCCGACCGGGCCGCCGTCCTGCCACAGGTCCTCGCAGATGACGGTGGCGACGTCCACCCCGTGCAGGCGGACGACCGGCAGCCGGTCGCCGCGCGCGAAGTAGCGGTACTCGTCGAAGACCCCGTAGTTGGGCAGGTGGTGCTTGGCCGACCAGGTCAGCACGCCGCCGTCGTGCAGCCACGCCACCGCGTTGTAGGACGAGGGGAGGGGCCTCCCGGCGCGCACGGGGGCGTCCGTGCGGTCCAGGTAGCCGACGACGACGGGCAGGTGGCCGAGGCCCTCGTCGGCGAGCCGGCGGGCGGTGCGGCCGAGCGCGCGCCGAGAGGCGTCCACGAACGACTGGCGCAACGCCAGGTCCTCGACCGGATAGCCGGTGAGCGCCATCTCGGGGAAGACCGCCACGTGCGCGCCCGCGTCGGCGGCGCGCCGCGTCCATTCGACGATCAGGTCGGCGTTGCCGTCCAGGTCGCCGACCGTCGGGTTCACCTGCGCGAGCGCTATCCGGAGCTGTGCCACGTCCACAGGGTAAGCCGGGGAGGGATCGCGGCACGAGCCCCGGTTTCGTCATTGTGACGAAAAGAACGTTCGCGGCCGGACCGCGGCATCCGCTCGCGGGGGCGCGGGCGGTCAGGGGCGCAGGTGCGACAGGGTGTCCAGGCGGGGCGGACGCCGCCCCGACTCCGTCGCCGCCGCGTCGGCGGAGGCGTTGTAGCGGCCCGACTCGGTGAGCCAGTCCACGTGCGCGCGCGGTACGCCCAGCAGCACCCGCGCGATCTGCGAGGCCGTCTGGCGCTGTTCCGGGGACAGTTCCAGGCGGTCCATGGTGGCGGGGAACGCCCGCATCGCCTCCTGCACCTCGTCCAGCCGCTCGACGATGCGGTCGAGCACCAGCGCGGCCCCCTCGCGCGGCCCGCACCCGTGCGTCCGGCACATCACGGCGACCAGGTTGTGCGCGTCGCGGCGGGCGTCCTCCATGGCGAACGAGGCGATGTCGTTCGACCAGGCGACGACGTCGGCGACGCCCTCGGACAGGATCACCCACTGCGGCGAGGTCGTCAGCCGGTCCGCCAGCACCACGCCCAGCACCGGCTCGATCAGGTCGTACAGGAACGGCGCGGCGGCCCGGCGGCGCAGACCCGCGTACTCGCGCGGGGTCGGCACCCGGCCGGTGCGGCGGTTGACCGCCTCCTGGGCGCAGCCCGTCCGGTGCGCCTCCATGTGCAGCATGAACCGGCGCCGCCACTCGCGGTCCATCCGGGTGGCGGTGACGTCCCACAGCTCGACCAGCGTGGTCTCCAGGGGCCGGGCCCCGGGACGGGCGTGCCCGAGCCGCATGGCGCGCAGCAGGTCCTCGTACAGCTCGTGCACGGCGGTGGCGCTGCCCGCCAGCGGCTCCTGGTCGAGCATGTCGTCCAGGGCGAACGCCCAGGTCAGCCAGCGTGCGAACAGATCGACCCGGTCGAGGTCGGCGGTGGGGAACACGCGGGCGGCCAGCCGTTCGAACCGGCCGCGGCCCAGTGGCGAGCCGTCCGGGTCGCCCAGGATCAGCCCGCGTCCGCGCGCCCAGCCGTCCACCCGTTCGCCCAGCGGCCAGGCGTCCGGGTGCATGGCCGACGGGGTGGCCAGCGCGGCCACCCGGTCGGTCAGCGAGAGCAGGAGTGATGCGTCCACGACGGGTCCCACGCTATTGATCAGCGGCTATTGCGGGCCATGATCGCAACGTCAAATTTCCGGAAAAGCGGATGAGCGGCGGCCGCCGGGACCCGGTGGCGGGGCGCCCGGACCCGCTCGCCCCCGGCGGGTTCCGCCGACACCGCACCCGCGCGGGTCCGGCATGGCATATTTCTCCCGCGTGCGGTCCTCGCGCGCGGCAGACAAGTGAACAGCGGGAGGAAGAGTGTCCGGAGCATCTCCTTGGCGTCCGGTTCTCGGCGCGGTGCTGGCCGCGCTGGCGCTGGCCGCCGCGGCCTGCGGCGGCGACGGCGCCACCGTGCAGGGCGTGGAGCTGGTCGCGAAGGGGCGGCTCACCACGTGCGCGCAGCTGCCCTACCCGCCCTTCGAGACCAGGCAGGGGGGCCGGGTGGTCGGGTTCGACGTCGACATGCTCGACCTGGTGGCCCGGCGGCTCGGCGTGACCCAGCGCGTCGTCGAGGTCCCGTTCGCCACCATGACGAACGGCGAGGCGCTCGACGCGCAGAGGTGCGACGTCGTCATGGGCGCCATGGCCGTCACCCCCGAGCGCACCGAGCGCATGGACGCCTCCAAGCCCTACTTCGACGCCGCCGTGGCGCTGGTGGTCGAAAAGGGCAGCGGGATCACCTCGCTGCAGGAGGTCGAGGCGGGCGGCCTCAGGCTCGGCACGCAGTCCGCCACCGCCGCCGAACGGTACGTCGAGGACGGGGACTTCGACGACCCCCGGTCGTACGACGACCCGCAGACCGCGCTGAAGGACTTGCGCGCCGGAAAGCTCGACGCCGTCGTGCTGGACTATCCGGCCGCCCGGAACCTGCTGCGGACGCAGGCTGGCTCCGGCGTGGAGATCACCGCCACCCCGCGCACCGGCGAGCGGTACGCCTTCTGGGTCCGCAAGAACCGCAACCCCGCGCTGGTCCGGCTGATCGACCAGGTGATCGACCGGGCCAGGGCGGACGGCACCTACGACCGGCTGTACCGCAAATGGATCGGGCCGCTGCCGGACGCGGGCCGCTCCGCCGCCGCCAGGTGACCTTCGGCGCCTGTTGTGACGGGCGCCCGCATCATGTGGCACAGTGGAGCGAACAGGGCAAATTCGGGGCATATGCGCGGTTTGCTCCCGAGACGGCGCCGCGCTCGGTCCCCGTAACGCCGTGGAAACAGCGGCGAGGCATACTGCAGAATCCCGGACCTGTCGGCACCAGCGTAAACGCCCGTTCAAGCAATGCCGGGCGCGGGCATGGACCGGGCAGTCGGGCTAGCTCATGAGGGAGTAAGGCTTTGGACCGTCAGCAGGAGTTCGTGCTCCGCACCCTGGAGGAGCGCGACATCCGCTTCATCCGGCTGTGGTTCACCGACGTGCTCGGGTTCCTCAAGTCCGTGGCGGTCGCCCCCGCCGAGCTCGAAGGCGCCTTCGACGAGGGCATCGGCTTCGACGGGTCGGCCGTGGAGGGCTTCGCCCGCGTCTACGAGGCCGACATGATCGCCAAGCCGGACCCGTCCACCTTCCAGGTGCTGCCCTGGCGCAGCGAGTCGCCCGGCGTGGCCCGCATGTTCTGCGACATCCTCATGCCGGACGGCACCCCCAGCTTCGCCGACCCGCGCTTCGTGCTCAAGCGCGCCCTGGCCCGGGCCGCCGACCTCGGGTTCACCTTCTACACCCACCCCGAGATCGAGTTCTTCCTGCTGCGCGACCGGCCCGAGGACGGCCGCGTGCCCGACCCGGTGGACGCCGGCGGGTACTTCGACCACACCCCGCACAGCGCCGCGCACGACTTCCGGCGCAACGCGATCATGATGCTGGAGGCCATGGGCATCTCGGTGGAGTTCAGCCACCACGAGAACGCCCCCGGCCAGCAGGAGATCGACCTGCGCTACGCCGACGCGCTCACCACCGCCGACAACATCATGACGTTCCGGCTGGTGATGAAGGAGGTGGCGCTGGAGCAGGGGGTGTACGCCACCTTCATGCCCAAGCCGTTCACCGACCACCCCGGCTCGGGCATGCACACCCACATGTCGCTGTTCGAGGGCGACCGCAACGCCTTCTACGAGCCGGGCGCCGAGTACCAGCTGTCCAAGGTGGGCCGCGCGTTCATCGCCGGCGTGCTGCGGCACTCCGCCGAGATCACCGCCGTGTGCAACCAGTGGGTCAACTCCTACAAGCGGCTGTGGGGCGGCGTCGGCTCCACCGCGGGCGCCGGCGGCGAGGCCCCGCCGTACATCTGCTGGGGCCACAACAACCGCTCGGCGCTGGTGCGGGTGCCGATGTACAAACCGCACAAGGGCCACTCCACCCGCATCGAGTTCCGCTCGCTGGACTCGGCCTGCAACCCCTACCTGGCGTTCGCCGCCATCCTCGGCGCCGGGCTGAAGGGCATCGAGCAGGGCTACGAGCTGCCCCCGGGCGCCGAGGACGACGTGTGGGCGCTCACCCCGGCCGAGCGGCGCGCCATGGGCATCCGCCCGCTGCCGCAGAGCCTGGACGAGGCCATCCACGCGATGGAGCGCAGCGAGCTGATGGCCGACGTGCTCGGCGAGCACACCTTCGACTTCTTCCTGCGCAACAAGCGCCAGGAGTGGGAGGACTACCGCCGCCAGGTCACCGAGTACGAGCGCCGCCGCCTGATCCACATCCTCTGACGGCCCGCGCCCCGCCGGCCCTCCCCGGCCGCGCCGCCGGAGACGCAATCGAGACGTTCGGGTGGGCGCTTGGGGAGTCCCGTGGGGCGCATTCGGTTTAACTTGAGTGCGTGAGCGTGTCGTGGACGCCGGACCGCCGTCCCTCGCTGCCGGGGCGGCTGGCCAGGCTCGGATTCAGCGAGGCGGGACGGGCCGAACGGCTGCTGAAGGAGGCCGAGGACGCCGGTGTCCCACTCGGCGACGACCTGCTGGACGGCCTGGGCGCCACGGCCGACCCGGACCTGGCTCTGGACGGGCTGCTGCGGCTGCTGACCGCCGCGTCCGGCGAGCCGCCGGCGGCACGCGAGCTGCGCGCGGCGCTGGAGCACGAGCCGCCGGTTCGCCGGCGGCTGCTGGCGGTGCTGGGGGTCAGCGCCGCCTTCGCCGACCACCTGGCCCGCCATCCCGGGCAGTGGCGGGCGCTGCGGGACGATGATGGATCGGTCCAAGCGGATCCGCGGACCGTCCTCCTGGGCGCCGTGGGCGCCGATCCGGACGCCGCCGAACCGGTCGCCCGCGACGCCTCCCCCGAGACGCTGGTGGCGCTGCGCGTCGCCTACCGGCGGCGGCTGCTCGGCCTGGCCGGCCGCGACCTGACCGGCGCCGCCGACGTCGCCGAGGTGGCCGCCGAACTCGCCGACCTGGCCGCCGCGGCGCTGCAGGCGGGCCTGGCCGTGGCGCGCGCCGAGGTGCCCGAGCACACCGCCTGCCGGCTGGCCGTGATCGGCATGGGCAAGTGCGGCGGCCGCGAGCTCAACTACGTCAGCGACGTGGACGTGATCTTCGTGGCGGAGCCGCGCGACGGCCACCCCGAGGACGCCGCCATGCGCGCCGCCACCCGCCTGGCCTCGGCCATGATGCGGGCCTGCTCGGCGCACACCACCGAGGGCGCGCTGTGGGAGGTGGACGCCGCGCTGCGCCCCGAGGGCAAGGCCGGGCCGCTGGTGCGCTCGCTGGCCAGCCACCGCGCCTACTACGAGCGCTGGGCCAAGACCTGGGAGTTCCAGGCGCTACTGAAGGCCCGCCCCGTCGCCGGCGACCCCGACCTCGGCGCCCGCTACCTCGACATGATCACTCCGCTGGTGTGGCAGGCCGCGGCGGGGGAGGGGTTCGTCGACGAGGTGCAGTCGATGCGCCGCCGCGTCGAGGCCCACCTCAACCGCCGCGACCCGGCCGCCGAACGCGAGCTCAAGCTCGGCCCCGGCGGGCTGCGCGACGTGGAGTTCGCGGTGCAGCTGCTGCAGCTCGTGCACGGCCGCGCCGACGAGACGCTGCGCGGCCGCGGCACCCTGGAGGCGCTGGCCGCCCTGTCGGAGGGCGGGTACGTGGGCCGCGACGACGCCGCCGCGCTCGCCGCTGCCTACCGGTTCCTGCGCCGCGTCGAGCACCTGGTCCAGCTGCACCGGCTGCGCCGCACCCACGTGGTCCCCGAGGACCCGGCCGACCTGCGCCGCCTCGGCCGCGCCCTCGGCCTGCGCACCGACCCCGTCGGCGAGTTCACCGCGCAGTGGCGGCGGCACGCCCGCCAGGTGCGGCGGCTGCACGAGAAGCTGTTCTACCGGCCGCTGCTGCGCGCCGTGGCCCGCCTCCCCGGACCCGAGGCCCGCCTCACCCACGCGGCCGCCCGCACCCGCCTGGAGGCGCTCGGCTACGCCGATCCGGCGGGCGCGCTGCGGCACATCGAGGCGCTGACCGCCGGGGTGTCGCGGCGCGCCGCCATCCAGCGCACGCTGCTGCCGGTCATGCTCGGCTGGTTCGCCGACGCCCCCGACCCCGACGCGGGCCTGCTCGGCTTCCGCCAGGTCAGCGACGCCCTCGGCGCCACCCCCTGGTACCTGCGGCTGCTGCGCGACGAGGTCACCGTCGCCGAGCGCATGGCCTGGGTGCTGGGCTCCAGCCGGTACGCCACCGACCTGCTGCTGCGCGCCCCCGAGGCGGTGACCATGCTGGTCGGCGACGCCGAGCTGGCGCCGCGCCCGTACGAGGCGCTGCGCACCGAGGCGCTGGCCGCCGTGCGCCGCCACGCCCCCTCCGAGCCGGCCGCCGGGGCCGGCGCGGTGCTGCCCGCCGAGGAGGCCGTCGCCGTCGTGCGCGGGCTGCGCCGCCGCGAGCTGTTCCGCGTGGCCGTCGCCGACCTGCTCGACCTGGCCGACGTGCGCACCGTCGGGGAGGCGCTGTCCGACATCGCCGCCGTCACCGTCGAGGCCGCGCTGCAGGCCGCCATCGACAAGATCCAGATGGAGCGGCGGGGGCCGCTGCCCACCCGGATCGCCGTGGTGGCGATGGGCCGCTTCGGCGGGCACGAGCTCGGCTACGGCAGCGACGCCGACGTGATGTTCGTGCACGACCCGCTGCCCGGTGCCGACGAACGCGACGCGCACGCGGCCGCGCACGCCGTCGCCGAGGAGATGCGCCGCCTGCTGGCGCTGCCCGCCCCCGACCCGCCGCTGGAGATCGACCCCAACCTGCGCCCCGAGGGCCGCCAGGGCCCGCTGGTGCGCACGCTGGCCTCCTACGCCGCCTACTACGCCCGCTGGTCGGAGCCGTGGGAGAGCCAGGCCCTGCTGCGCGCCCACGCCACCATCGGCGACCGGGAGCTGTGCGAACGCTTCCACGCCGTCGTCGACCCGGTGCGCTGGCCCGAGGGCGGCATCGACGACGACGCCGTCCGGCAGATCCGGCGGCTGAAGGCCCGCATGGAGTCCGAGCGGCTGCCCCGCGGCGTGGAGCGGCGCCTGCACATCAAGCTCGGCCCCGGCGGGCTGTCGGACGTCGAGTGGGTCGCCCAGCTGCTGCAGCTGCGCCACGCCCACGACGTGCCCGCGCTGCGCACCACCCGCACCCTCGCCACCCTGGAGGCGGCCGCCGCCGAGAACCTGCTCGCCCCCGCCGACGCCGAGGTGCTGGCGGACGCCTGGCAGCTGGCCACCCGCCTGCGCAACGCGATGATGCTGGTGCGCGGCCGGGCCTCCGACGTGCTGCCGACCGACCACCACCGCGAGCGCAGTTCCGTCAGCCGCATGCTCGGCTACCCCGGCACCGGCGACCTGCTGGAGGACTACCGCCGCCACGCCCGCCGCGCCCGCGCCGTGGTGGAACGCGTCTTCTACGGCGAGGAGTGACCGGCTAGGGGGTCGAGGACTGACCGGTGGCGCGGGCCGGGAGCAGGACGGCGAAGGCCCGGAACGCGCCCCGGCCCAGGACGACGCCGCAGGCCAGCGCGACCGCGCCGCCGACGGCGTCCAGCAGGTAGTGGTTCGCGGTCCCTATGATCACGAAGATGGTGGCGGTCGGGTACAGCGCGGCCGCCGGCACCGCCCAGGGCCGCCGCCGCCCGGCCACCCCGATCACCGCCATCGCGCACCACAGCGACCACGCCGTGTGCATCGACGGCATCGCCGCGTACTGGTTGGACACCGACGCCATCGGCGAGGAGCCGTAGATGCCCCACGTCCCGAAGCTGATCACCGTGTCGGTGAAGCCGGGCAGCATGCGCGGCGGCGCCAGCGGATACAGCCAGAAGCCGACCAGCCCCACCATCGTCGTGGCGAACAGGACCGTGCGGTAGGCCGCGTACCGGTCAGGGTGCCGCGTGTACAGCCACACCAGCACGCCGATCGTCACGGCGAAGTGCATCGTGGCGTAGAAGTAGTTCGCCGGAACCGCCAGCCAGGCGTGCTCGGCGAACAGCCGGTTCAGCGTGTACTCGATGTCGAGGTGCAGGTCGTACTCCAGGGCGAGGATCTCCTGCGCCCGGTGCGCGGCGGTGGCGTGGTCGGCCGGCACCAGGTTGCGGACCATCGAGTAGCAGCCGTAGCAGATCGTGATCAGCAGCAGCTCCGGCCACAGCCGGGGACGGCGCGCTGCGCGCCGCGCGACGGCGCCGCCCGGGGATCGCCGCCCCGGCGCGTCGTCCGTCCCGGGCACGAGCCCCGCGATCCTGGAGGCCCGGCTACCGCGCACCCGAGGACCGGCCGGAGCGGAGTGGCGTGCCGCCCGCATCCCTGATGCCGGGGTCCGTTCGGGGGGTGTCGCCAGCCGTCCGCCGTCCGGGCGCGGACCGTCCGCGCCGCCTCGCCTTCGCATGAAGTTGTGCCTCCGCCTACCGCTCGGCCCCCGCGGCCACCACGGTCCGCACGGTCGTCGCCCGCCGCGTCCGCTCCGGCAGCGCGTGGCGGTACCGAAGCCAGGACGCGTACAGGGCGGCCGCGATCAACGCGATGCCCGCCGCCGCGTCCAGCACGTAGTGGTTGGCGGTGGCCAGGATGACGGCCACCGTCGTGGCCGGATAGACGACGCCGAGCACCCGCACCCACCGGCGGGCCGCCAGCCGAACCAGCACGAACCCGCACCACAGCGCCCATCCCGCGTGCATCGACGGCATGGCCGCGTACTGGTTGGTCAGCGTGCCGGACGCGTCGCTGGCGTACAGCCCCATCGAGTGCAGGGCCGTCACCGGGTCCACGAACCCCTCGTGCTCCAGGAACCGCGGCGGGGCCAGGGGGTACAGCCAGAACCCCAGCAGCGCCGCGCCCGTGGCCGCCATGATGCCCGTGCGCAGCCACCGGTAGTGGACGGGGTGCCGCCGGTACACCCAGACGACGACGCCCAGGGTCACCGCGAAGTGGGCGGTGGCGTAGAAGACGTTGGCGGCGCGCGCCAGCCAGGGCGCCTCCAGCAGCAGCCGGTTGAGGCCCAGCTCGACGTCGATGCCCAGGGACCGCTCGAACGCCAGAACCTGGTCGGCATGGGTGAACGCCGGCCCCGTGCCGTCCTGAACCAGGATCAGCCTCGTGAGCGTATAACCCGTGTAGAACAGAACGATCAGCGCCAGCTCGCGCCACACCGACGGCGCGAACGACCCCACGGCACCCGCCCGGGGCCGCGCCGTGCCGCGGCCGGGGGGTGCGAACCGGCTGGGGGTGGCCGTGGGGGCGGTTTGGACCATGCCGCCTATCCTCGCCGCGGGCCTCTCAATTGAGATCACCGGGACGAATGGTCTTCTTCTCAGACTTGAGTAGTACGCGCCCGAGGGGACTTCGGACCTTCAGGGGGAGGAGGCGCGGTGTCCCCCCGATGAAGTGCAAGGATGCCCCTGATGAACAGGCGCGGTCGTCTCGCCGCGTCTACTCCGGGAGGGATGCTTCAGGCGGAGCGGCCCTCTCCGGACGACCCGGGCAGCACCTGCTCCACGGTCATCGGCTCCTTGAGCGCGTTGCCGACCGTGCAGTAGCTCGCGTGCACCCTGCGGGCCACGGCCTCGAACACCTCGGCGGCCTTCTCCTCGCCCTCGGGCAGCTCCACCTCGTAATCGATCGTGATCGTGCCCAGCCTGCTGGTGGCGACCTTGTCGGCGCGGACGGTGGCGGCCAGCCGCGCCGGCCGGTGCCCGCGCCCCGCGGTCAGCGGCTCCACGGTGACCAGCTCGCAGCCGCCCAGCGCGGCCAGCAGCAGCTCGACGGGCGTGAACGCGCCCGGCGTCTCCCCGGAGCCGTCGACGGCGACCCGCGCCCCACGGTCGTTGACCGCTTCGAAACCGTCGTCGGTGCGCCGGACCCTTACCGTGGCCATCTGATCCCCTTGTGCTCGTCGCGTCGCCCGGGCCCCGCCCGGGCGCCCGTCGGCGCAACAAGATCAGCGGCTCGGATGTTCCCCCGGCGGGAGGGTCACCCGACCTTCAGGGGCCGGCCGTCCGCGCCGGACGTGGTGATGATGCCGGCGGACTGGCGGAGCGGCAGCCCGGCGCCGTTGTCGGGGGCGAGCGGATTGGCCGCCTTGACCCGCGTCACACCGGTGGCGGCGTAGACGGCGGGGGCCCGGACGGGGTGTGCGGCTTCTGCGCGGCGCCGCCGACGCCATGGCGGCCTTGGGTTTCGCGTCGTCGTCCGCGCCGCTGAAGCCGTCCAGCGGCACGCCGTACACCTGCACCGCGGGCGCTGCGGCCGTCGCGCGCCTCCCAAGCTCGGGCCCGGACGCCACCGGCGCGCCGGCCTGGCCCGGACGGCCGCCGGCGCCGCCGGGGCGGGCCGGTGGCGCCCGCCGCCGGACGTGCTGCCCGGACGCCCCGCCGCGGCCTGGTGCGGCCGGCCGCCGGTGACGCTCTCAGGGTAGGCCGGGCGGTCACTGTCCGTCACCGCGCGAAGACGCCTGGCGCCCACTGGCCAGGGAGCTGTCACCCGTGAGCGATGCGGCCGAGGTCAGGACCCCTGTCACGCACAGTGCCGCCGCCGCCGCGGTGGGCGAGCCCAGGCGCATGCGAAAAGGCCGCCCGACCGCCTGCCCGTTGCGGACCGGCGGCCGGGCGGCCGCTCGCTTGCCGACGTGCCCCTGGCGATGCCCTCAAGCAGCCCCGGATACCGCGACGCCCGGTCGGGCGCCGCGATCAGACGTCGTAGTGCAACTCAGACGGAACCAGGCGGGGGCACGCTGATGATGTGCCAGGTCAGCGCGCCCCGACCGGTCACACGTCGTAGTAGAGCTCGAACTCGTGCGGGTGGGGGCGCAGGCGGATCGGGTCGATCTCGAACTCGCGCTTCATGGAGATCCAGGTCTCGATGAGGTCGGGGGTGAACACCCCGCCCTCCAGGAGGAAGTCGTGGTCGTCCTCCAGGGCGTCCAGGACCTTCTCCAGCGAGCCGGGCACCTGCGGGATGGCGCGGGCCTCCTCGGGCGGCAGCTCGTAGAGGTCCTTGTCCACCGGCTCGGCGGGCTCGATCTTGTTCTTGATGCCGTCCAGGCCCGCCATCAGCATCGCCGAGAAGGCCAGGTACGGGTTGCAGGACGGGTCCGGCACGCGGAACTCGACCCGCTTGGCCTTGGGGTTGGAGCCGGTGATCGGGATGCGGATGCAGGCCGACCGGTTGCGCTGCGAGTACACCAGGTTGACCGGGGCCTCGAAGCCGGGCACCAGGCGGTGGTAGGAGTTCACCGTCGGGTTGGTGAAGGCCAGCAGCGCCGGGGCGTGCTTGAGCAGGCCGCCGATGTAGTAGCGGGCGGTGTCCGACAGGCCCGCGTAGCCGACCTCGTCGTAGAACAGCGGCGAGCCGTCCTTCCACAGCGACTGGTGGCAGTGCATGCCCGACCCGTTGTCACCGAAGATCGGCTTGGGCATGAACGTCACCGTCTTGCCCGCGGCGCGCGCCACGTTCTTGACGACGTACTTGTAGAGCAGCAGGTTGTCGGCCGTCTTCAGCAGCGTGTCGAAGCGGAAGTCGATCTCGGCCTGGCCCGCCGTGCCGACCTCGTGGTGCTGCATCTCCACCTGGACGCCCACCCCGAGCAGCTGGGAGACCATCTCCGAGCGCAGGTCGGTGAAGTGGTCCATCGGGGGGACGGGGAAGTAGCCGCCCTTGTACGGCGGCTTGGCGCCGAGGTTGCCGCCGGCCTCCTCGCGCCCGGTGTTCCAGGCGCCCTCGACCGAGTCGAGGAAGTAGTAGCCCGCGTTCTGCTTGGTCTCGAAGCGGACGTCGTCGAAGATGTAGAACTCGGCCTCGGGGCCGAAGAACGCGGTGTCGGCGATGCCGGTGCCGCGCAGGTACTCCTGCGCCTTCTTGGCCACGTTGCGCGGGTCGCGGCTGTAGGGCTCGCCGGTCAGCGGGTCGTGGACGAAGAAGTTGAGGTTGAGGGTCTTGTGCTGGCGGAACGGGTCGAGCACCGCGGTGCTCGGGTCCGGCAGCAGCAGCATGTCCGACTCGTGGATCTCCTGGAAGCCGCGGACCGACGAGCCGTCGAACATCAGCCCCTCGGTGAAGACGCTCTCGCCGAAGCTCTCCACGGGGAACGTGAAGTGCTGCATCTTCCCGGGCAGGTCGACGAATCGACAGTCGACGAAACGCACGCCTTCGCGTTCGATATAGCTCAGGACCTCTTCGGCGCTGCTGAACATCCAGCCTCCTTGGGGCGCTTTCGGCTCCAGAGGAGGCTATGGCCAGGCCGTTTCCCTACCGTGTCCCATATGTTTCGCGTGTGTTACGGCTCACGTTGGGTGGCGGTTTTGGGGGCGTCCGTGCCGTTTCACTAAGTTTCATCGGTCCCGTGAGCCTCGCCGGTGTCCGGCGGCGTCGCCGGCCGCGGGGAGCCGATGGGGACCCACCGCGGGGAGCGGATAGCGTAGAGGCCATGAGCAGCAGCGGTAAGGAGCGGCCCGCCGCGGGGGCGCGGTGGACGCAGACGTGGCTGGGCGGCGCCCGCTCGGCCGGTGCGGACCTCGGCTACCCGGGCGAGCGGCTCGGGTTGCCCGAGCAGGGCGGCGGAGCCGTCGCCGGGTACGGCCGCCGCCTGCTGGCCCTGTTCATCGACTGGGGGCTGTCCCTGCTGGTCGCCAGCCTCCTGGCGCGCGTGTTCGAGCTGTCGCCGCCCGAGCGCAGCCTGACGACGCTGCTGGTGTTCGGCGTGCAGGCCTGGGTGCTGGTCGGGCTGCTCGGCATCACGATCGGCAAGCGGATCTGCGGCATCCGGGTGGCGCGGCTGGACGGCCGCCCCGTCGGGCCCGTATGGGGGCTGGCCCGCGCCGTCCTGCTGGTGGCGGTCGTGCCCGCGCTGATCTGGGACCGCGACCACCGCGGCCTGCACGACCGCGCCGCCAACACCATCGTCGTCAACCTCTGACGCGCTCCCCGCAGCCCCGCAGAGCACGGGCAGGGCCCGCACACCGGACACGAACACCAAGAAGCGCCCCCGGACCGGGGGCGCTTTCTTGCGCGTCGTACAGGGAGGCGGTCAGCGCATCTTGGGCTTGGGCCCCTTGGGCATCCGGACGCCCTTCGGCATCGGGCCCTTGGGCATCTGCATGGCGCGGGGGAGCGCCCGCAGCCGGTCGTTCAGCTCGCCGACCTGCCCCTTGGTGAGGTTGCGGGGAAGCTTCATCAGGTGCCGCTGCAGCTTGTCCACCGGGATCTGGCCGTCGGCGTCGCCGACCTGCACGTCGTAGATCGGCACCTGCTGGGCGGCGCGCGCGATGCGCTTCTTCTCCGCCCCCAGCAGCGCCTTCACCCGGTTGGGCGGGCCCTCGGACACCAGGATCACCCCGGGGCGCCCCACCACGCGGTGCACCATGTCGAGGTTGCGGTTGCCGGCGACGGCCTCGGTGACCGTCCAGTTGCCGCGCATGCTCTTCAGGATCGCCGCGGCCGCGCCCGGCTGCCCGGCGATCATCTTGTACTGCGCGCGCTGCGCCAGCTGACCGAACACGATCATGCCGACGGCGGCCGCGGCCAGCAGCGCCAGCGGGATGAAGAACCACAGGCTGCCGACGACCACCCCGATCAGGATGACGACGACCAGGGTGCCGAGCGCGGAGGCGAACACGATCGGCAGGGCCTTGGGATCGGCCTGCTTGAGCAGCCGGGCGACCAGTCGGATCTGCTGGAAGCGGCCCGGACGCTCCTGGGCCCCGTCCGTCGGCTTGTTCGACATGGCCTCAAGGATAGTGCCGTCGTACCACTCGCCCGACATCTCCCCGACCGGCGCATATCCGCCGACCGGGTGCGGGCGGCCCGCCGGCCGCGCGGCGCGGACGGGCCGGTGTCAGGGCTCGCGGGCCTCGATCGCCTGCCGGTAGAGCCGCCCGGCGCGGTAGCTGGAGCGCACCAGCGGCCCGGACATCACCCCGGCGAAGCCGATCTCCTCGGCCTCCTCGCGCAGCTCGACGAACTCTTCGGGCTTGACCCACCGCTCCACCGGATGGTGCCGCGGGGTGGGCCGCAGGTACTGGGTGATGGTGACCAGCTCGCAGCCCGCCTCGTGCAGGTCGCGCAGCGCCTGGGAGACCTCCTCGCGGGTCTCGCCCATGCCCAGGATCAGGTTGGACTTGGTGACCAGCCCGGCCGCGCGGGCCTGGGTGAGCACGTCCAGCGACCGCTCGTACCGGAAGGCGGGACGGATGCGCTTGAAGATGCGCGGCACGGTCTCCACGTTGTGCGCCAGCACCTCCGGACGCGCGCCGAACACCTCGCCGAGCAGGTCGGGGCGGCCGTTGAAGTCGGGGATCAGCAGCTCGACGCCGCAGCCGGGCACAGCGCCGTGGATGGCGCGCACGGTCTCGGCGTACAGCCAGGCGCCGCCGTCCTCCAGGTCGTCGCGGGCCACGCCGGTGACGGTGGCGTACCGCAGCCCCATCCGAGCGACCGACTCGGCCACCCGGCGCGGCTCGTCGCGGTCGAGCTCGGCGGGCTTGCCGGTGTCGATCTGGCAGAAGTCGCAGCGCCGGGTGCACTGGTCGCCGCCGATGAGGAAGGTGGCCTCCCGGTCCTCCCAGCACTCGTAGATGTTGGGGCAGCCCGCCTCCTGGCACACCGTGTGCAGCCCCTCGGACTTCACCAGGCCCATCAGCTCGCGGTACTGCGGACCGGTCTTCAGCCGCGTTTTGATCCACTCGGGCTTGCGCTCGATCGGCGTCTGGCTGTTGCGGGCTTCGATGCGCAGGAGCCTGCGCCCCTCGGGTGTCACCGTCGTCACCCTCACAGGGTACGTCCCATACCGGACGCCCAGTACAACCCCCGCATGGTGACCTGCGCCCCATCGCAAACGGCGGACGGGGGACGAATCAGGCAGGCCGATTCCCGCGTTTCCACCCTCCGTATCGGCGGTTCTTTCTAAGGTGACACCCTGTCGCCGTCTCGACCCCGTACGGAGGAACCACCGTGGGACTGGCCATGACGTACCTGAGGGTGCCGCCGACGCTGGAGGGCGAGCCCGACCCCTCGCGCATCGCCCGGCTGGTGTTCGGCATCGCCGACTGGCGGCGCCGCCACCCCGCCGAGCACATCGTCGACCTCGGCGCCGCCTGGCAGGCGCTGCACTACCTGATCACCGGGGACGCCTGGGAGGGCCGCGCCCCCGCCGCCGACGTGGTGTGCGGCGGCCGCCTGCTCACCGAGGACGGCGCCGGCGAGCTGGGCATGGACGTGATCTACCTGGCGCCCGAGCGGGTCGCGGCCGCCGCCGAGCACCTGGCCGGCACCCCGTTCGAGACGATCGCCGACCGGTTCGACCCGGAGGCGATGGCCGCCGCCGAGGTGCAGGACGCCGCCGCCATGGACCGCGACCGGGTGCTCGCGCCCGCCTACGCGCGGCTCACCGAGTTCTTCGGCAAGGCCGCCGCCGACGAGCAGGCCGTCTACAAGGTGATGACCCAGACCGGCTGACCGGCCGGGCCGCCGACCCGGCCGGTACGGCAAAAACGTCAGGAGCCGAGCAGCTGGGCGGTGGTGCGGTGCAGGACGCCGGAGGCGCCCAGCACGTCGGCCAGGTGTCGCTCCACCAGGGGCGTGATCTCGGCGACGGTGACGGTGCGGCCGAGCTCGAGGGACAGCGAGGTGGAGCCGACGTCGCGGATCCCGCACGGGACGATGCGGTCGAACCACGACATGTCGCAGTCGCAGTTCAGCATGAAGCCGTGCATGGTGACCCCGCGCGCCACCCGGATCCCGATGGAGCCGATCTTGCGGTCGGGGCTGCCGGGCACCCACAGCCCGCTGCGGCCCTCCACCGTGACGGTCTCCAGGCCGAGCTCGGTGCAGACCGCCATCATCATCTTCTCCAGCAGCCGCACGTAGCCGACCACGTCCACCGGGTCCGGCAGCCGGACGATGGGGTAGCCGGTGAGCTGCCCTGGACCGTGCCAAGTGATCTTCCCGCCGCGGTCGACGTCCACGACCGGGGCGCCGGGGTCGCCGATCGGCCGGTCCAGCGGCTCGGTCCGCTTGCCCGCCGTGTAGACGGGTTCGTGCTCCAGCAGCAGGACGGTGTCGGGGATGAGGCCGTCGGCCCGCAGCGCGTGGGTGCGGCGCTGCAGATCCCAGCCCGCCTCGTAGGGGACGGCCGCGTCCCCGAACCCGGCGTGCACGACGACCAGTTCGCGCGCGGCGGCCGGAGTGCTCGTGGTCTCCGGCTCGCGTACGTCTACCTTCAGATCGGTCACGACGCCCAGCTTATGCCCGGGGTCGTCATGACGAGGCGAGCAGCCTGGGCTCGATGCGGCGCTCGGCGGCCGAGCCGGAGCCGTCCGGCACGACGTGGTAGGCGCCCGCGCCCTTGCCGTAGGACACCGCCTGGACCAGCTCGGTGCCCACGTAGTGCAGGGCCGCCTTCTCGTCGGCGGCGTACGCCTCCGCCAGGGTCCCCTCGGCGACGAGCTGGTGCAGCAGGGGACGGCGCTCCGGCTCGCTGTCGTAGTGGACGCCGCACGAGTACGGCAGCAGCCCCAGCCCGTCGGCCAGCGGCCGCAGGTTCGGCCCGAACGAGTCGGTGGTGCCGCCCGTGTGCCAGCACAGCGCGCCCGCGCTCTGCCCGCACAGCACCACGCCCTCCGTCCACGCCTCCCGCATCATCTCGTCGAGCCCGTGCAGCCGCCACAGCGCCAGCAGGTTGGCGGTGCTGCCGCCGAACACGTACACCAGGTCCTGCGACAGCAGGTGCGAGCGCATGTCCGCCATGTTCGGCATGGGGAACAGCACCAGGTGGCTGACCTCGGCGTCCAGCTGGGAGAAGGCGGCGTAGCCGCGGGCGACGTGCTCGGCGCCGTCGCCGAGGGCGGTGGTCAGGAAGCAGACCCGGGGACGGTCCTGCCCGGTCAGGTCGAGGGCGTAGCGCAGCAGCGGGCTCGGCTCGTACCCGTAACGGGCGTCGGGCACGAAGCTTCCGCCGCCGATCGCGACGATGTGGGGCTGGCCGTCGGTGCTCACTGTCTCGCCTCCGTCGCCGTGCGGGGGTGCTCGGGTTCACCCGTCACGCTACGGGCGCCTGGCGGCAACGTGACCGACTTTGGCGTTTCTTGGTGAAGGCTCCGCACCCGGGAAGCCCGGACGTGCGGAACCCCGCCGCTCCCGGCGGAGCGGCGGGGTTCCCACGGCTGCCGGACGCTCTCAGAGGCCGAGCTCGGACTCGAAGTTGCCCTCCTCCAGGCGGTGCTTGACGGTGCCGAGGAAGCGGGCGGCGTCGGCGCCGTCGATCAGGCGGTGGTCGTAGGTCAGGGCCAGGTAGACCATGGACCGCACCGCGATGACCTCGCCCAGGTTCGGGTCGTCGATGACGGCCGGGCGCTTGACGACCGCGCCGGTGCCCAGCATGCCGACCTGCGGCTGGTTGAGGATCGGGGTGTCGAACAGCGCGCCGCGGCTGCCGGTGTTGGTCAGCGTGAACGTGCCGCCCGCCACCTCGTCCGGGCTGAGCCTGTTGGTGCGGGTCCGCTCGGCCAGGTCGGCGATGCGCTTGGCCAGCCCCGCCAGGTTGAGCTGCCCGGCGTTGTGGATGACCGGGACCATCAGGCCGCGCTCGGGCACGTCCACGGCGATGCCGAGGTTCTCCACGTCGTGGTAGGTGACCTCGTTGGTCTCGCTGTTGATGACGGCGTTGAGCTTGGGGTGAACCTTCAGCGCCTCGACCGCCGCCAGCGCGAAGAACGGCAGGAACGACAGCTTGACGCCCTCGCGGGCCTGGAAGTCGTCCTTGGCCCGCTCCCGCAGCCTGGCGAGCTTGGTGACGTCGACCTCGACCACGGTGGTGAGCTGCGCGGAGACCTGCAGCGACTCCACCATGCGGCGGGCGATGGTCTGCCGGGTGCGGCTCATCTTCTCGGTCTTGCCGCGCAGCGCGGCGGCCTCCGGCGGCACCGCGACCGGCGCGGCGGGGGCCTGCGCGGGAGCCGCCGGGGCCGCGGCGGGCGCGGCCTGCGCGGCGGCCTGCTGCCGGGCGGCCTCCTGGGCGGCGCGCGCCGCCTCCAGCACGTCCTGCTTGCGGATGCGGCCGCCCACGCCGGTGCCCTTGACCGTGGACAGGTCGACGTTGTGCTCGGCGGCCAGCTTGCGCACCAGCGGCGTCACGTACGGGGCGTCCGCCGCCGGCTCGGCCGGGGCGGTTCCGGCCGCGGGCTGCTGCGCGGCGGGCGTCGGCTGCGGCGGCGTCGGCGGCTGGGCGGGCTGCGCCGGGGCGGCCGGCGGCGGCCACGCGCTCGGCGGCGGCGCCTGCTGCGGCGCGACGGGCGGCGCGGGCTGCTGCGGGGCGGGCTGCTGCGGGGCCGGGGCCTCCGGCGCCGGCGCGGGCGCCTCCTGCGCGGCGGGCTGCTCGGGCGCCGGCGGCGCGGCGGCGGCCTCGGCCTGGTCGCCGATCACGGCGAGCTCGGCGCCGACCTCGACGGTCTCGTCCTCGGCAACGGTGATCTTGACCAGCACACCCGACGCGGGAGAAGGGATCTCGGTGTCGACCTTGTCGGTCGACACTTCGAGAAGCGGCTCGTCCGTCTCGACGTGCTCACCCTCCTTCTTCAGCCAGCGGGTGACGGTGCCCTCGGTGACGCTCTCGCCGAGCTGGGGCATGGTGACGGAGACCGACATGACTCTCAGCGACTCCTTTGGAATCTCTCGCGTGCGGGCGTTCAGCCGTGCACGTGCAATGGCTTGCCGGCGAGGGCGAGGTGTGCCTCGCCGACCGCTTCGGATTGGGTCGGGTGGGGGTGGATGAGCTGGGCGACCTCGCTCGGCAGGGCCTCCCAGTTGTAGATGAGCTGACCTTCGGTGATCAGTTCTCCGACGCGGGCGCCGACCATGTGGATCCCGAGCACGGGACCGTCCACGGCCGCGATCACCTTCACCTCCCCCTGGGTGCCCAGGATCTTGCTCCTGGGGTTGCCGGCCAGGTCGTAGGTGAACTCCCTGACCTCGTGCCCCCGCTCCCGCGCCGCCCGGGTGGTCAACCCGACCGAGGCGACCTCGGGATCGGAGTAGGTGATGCGCGGCACCCCGTCGTAGTCGATCGGCTGCGGGTCGAGGCCGCCGAGCCGCTCGGCCACCAGGATGCCCTCGGCGAAGCCGACGTGGGCGAGCTGCGGGGTCGCCACCAGGTCGCCGACCGCCGAGATCGTGGGGACGCTGGTGCGGCAGTACTCGTCCACCTTGACATACCCGCGCTCGGTGGCCACGCCGGCCTCCTCCAGCCCGATGCCGTCCGACACCGGGCCGCGGCCGACGGCGACGAGCAGCAGCTCGGCCTCCAGGACTCTGCCGCCCTCCAGCGCGACGCGCACGCCCTGCGCGGTGGTCTCCGCCTTCTCGAAGCGGACGCCCAGCTCCAAGCCGATGCCGCGGTTGCGGAACGCCCGCTCCAGCCGCTTGGACGACGACTCCTCCTCCTGCGGCAGCAGGTGCGGCAGCGCCTCGACGATGGTGACCTCGGCGCCGAACGAGCGCCAGATGCCGGCGAACTCCACGCCGATCACGCCGCCGCCCAGGATGACCACCGAGGCGGGCACCCGGTCGAGGGTCAGCGCGTGGTCGCTGGTGATGATCCGCTCGCCGTCGATGTCCAGGCCGGGCAGGGACTTGGGGGCCGAGCCGGTGGCCAGCACGATGTGCCGCCCCTCCAGGACGGTGACGGCGCCGTCCGCGCCGGTGACCGCCACGGAGGTCGGGCCGGTCAGCCTGCCCTCGCCCTCGACCACGGTGATGCCCTTGGACTTGATGAGCCCGGTGAGCCCCTTGACGGTGCCGGACACGATCTTGTCCTTGTAGGCGTGCACGCCCGCGATGTCGATGCCCTCGTAGGAGGCCTTGACACCGAACCGTGCCGCCTCGCGGGTCTGGTCGGCGACCTCGGCGGCGTGCAGCAGCGCCTTGGTGGGGATGCAGCCCCGGTTGAGGCACGTGCCGCCGAGCCTGTCGCGTTCGACCAGCGCCGTGCTCATGCCGAGTTCGGCGGCGCGCAGGGCGCATGCGTATCCTCCGCTGCCGCCGCCGAGGACCACGATGTCGAAGGGGCCGTTGTCGGCCACTGGACGCTCCCTTTCCGGTCTGCGCGCTGTTGCTGTGCGGCGGCCGGGCTCAGCGCACGCGGCCCCGTCGCCATGAGGAAATCTATTCGGTTCTCCGGCCGCCCGTACGGGCGGGCGCGGGGCGTCCCGGGGCGGGGTCCCTCGGCGGCGCCGCCGGCCGCGCCGCCGCGGCCGGACCTGGCGCCGCCGCGGCGGCTACAGGCTCCCTGCGGCCAGGTCCTCGGCGATGCGGACCAGCGCGCGGGTCGCCGCTCCGGTGCCGCCCTTGGGGGTGTAGCCGTGCGGCTCGCCCTGGTTGAAGGAGGGACCGGCGATGTCCAGGTGCGCCCAGCGCAGCCCGTCGCGGACGAACTCCTTGAGGAACACGCCCGCCACGAGCATGCCGCCCCACCGCTCGCCGCTGATGTTGGCGATGTCGGCCACCGCCGAGTCGAGGCCCTTGCGCAGCTCCGCCGGGAGCGGCATGCCCCAGAACGCCTCGCCCGCGTCCCGGGCCGCCGCGACCACCTTCTCACGCAGGTCGTCGTCGTTGGCCATCACCCCCGCGGTGCGGGTGCCCAGCGCGACGATCTGCGCGCCGGTGAGGGTGGCGACGTCGACCAGCAGGTCGGGGTCGTCCTCGCCGGCGCGCACCAGAGCGTCGGCCAGGACCAGGCGGCCCTCGGCGTCGGTGTTGAGCACCTCGACGGTCTTGCCGCCGTACACCCGCAGCACGTCGGACGGGCGCTGGGCGGTGCCGCTCGGCATGTTCTCGGCCAGCGCCAGGTAGCCGACGGCGTTGACCTTCACGCCGAGCCGGGCGATCGCCGACAGCGCGCCCAGCACGGCGCCCGCGCCGCCCATGTCGGACTTCATCCAGGCCATGGACTCCGACGGCTTGAGCGACAGGCCGCCCGAGTCGAAGGTGATGCCCTTGCCGACCAGCGCGAGGGTCCGCTGGGCCTCGGGGTGGCGGTAGGCCAGGCGCACCAGCCGCGGCGGGTTGACCGAGCCCTGCCCGACGCCGACCAGGCCGCCGTAGCCGCCCTCGGCCAGCGCCTTGTCGTCCAGGATCTCGATGCCCAGGCCGGTTTCGCTCGCCACCCGCTCGGCGGTGCGGGCCAGGTCGTCGGGGGTCAGGTGGGACGGCGGCGTGTTGACCAGGTCGCGCACCAGGCAGACCGCCTCGGCCAGGGTGCGGGCGCGGTCGAGCGCCTGCTGCCCGCCGTCGGCGGAGGCGACCACGGTGAGCTGCTCGACCGGGTCCTTGCGGTCGCCGGTGCGGAACTCGTGGAAGGCGTAGTTGCCCAGCAGTGCGCCCAGTGCGACCGCCTCCACCTCGCCGGCGGTGGCGGCGGGCAGCGCGACGGCGGCGCGCCGGGTGCCGGCCAGCGCGCGCACGGCCGCTCCGGCGGCGCGGCGCAGCGCCTCGGCGTCCGGCGACTCGCCCAGGCCGACCGCGACGATCAGCGGGGCGGGCAGCGCGCCCAGGGTGGGCACCCGGGTGACCTCCTCGGCCTTGCCGGTCGCGCCCACCGCGCGCAGCGCGTCGGTCAGCCGCCCGCCGAGGGCCTCGTCGACCCCCTCGGCTCCCGCCGCCGGTCGTACGCCGTCGCCGTCCCGCCCGGTCGGGACGACGCCGATCACGAGCGCGTCGACGTCGAGTCTGGCCGGGGCCGCACTGTCAAGGCTGATGGTGGTCGTCACGTCGTCCGATGGTAGTCCTCCCGGTGACCGGTTTCGCCCTTTTGGATCAAGCCTTACCTCCCGGGACCTGCCCGCATCGCCCCGGGGGCGGGGGTGGCGGAAGTGGCGCGGGGCGGCGCGGCGCCGCAGGTGGGCGCGGTGGCGGCGGGTGGCGGGGTGGCGGGACGCCTCCGGTATTCCCTATTTCAGACCGGCTTTATATGGTATGCCCGTGACCAGCGAGAACTCCTCTGCACCGGCCCTGCCCGCCGCCCTGTCGCTGAGCGACGCGCGGCGGCTGCGGGCCGACCGCGCCCGGCAGGTCGCCGACGTGCTGCGGCGGCAGGTGCGGCACGGCGCCTTCCCGTCCGGCGTGCTGCCCGCCGAGGCCGACCTGGTGCGCGAGTTCGGCGCCACCCGCAACGCCGTCCGCGACGCCCTGGACCTGCTGCGCGGCGAGGGCCTGGTCGAACGCTGCCCGGGCGTGGGCACGGTCGTGGTCGGCGCGAAGTACCCGCACCCGCTGGAGCGGCTGCTCGGCCTGGCCGAGACGCTGCGCGAGCACGGCGAGGTCGGCAACGAGGTCCGCACCACCGGCCTGATCACGCCGCCGCGCGAGATCGCCGCCCGGCTGGGCCTGGCGGAGGCCGAGCCGGTGGTCTACATCGAGCGGCTGCGCCGCCTCAACGGGCTGCCGCTGTCGCTGGACCTCACCTACATCCCGCGCGACCTGGGCGAGCCGCTGCTGACCGAGGATTTGGCGCACAACGACGTGTTCGTCCTGCTGGAGCGCATCGCCGGGCAGCCGCTGGGGCGCGCCGAGCTGACGCTCGAGGCGGTCAACGCCGACCCGCACTCGGCGGCCACGCTGGACGCCCCGCGCGGGGCGGCGCTGATGATGGTCGAGCGGCTCACCCATCTGGCCGACGGCCGCCCCGTCGACCTGGAGTTCATCCGCTTCCGCGGCGACCGGATCACCATGCGCGGCACCCTGCGCCGCGGCCCCTGCCGGTAACCCCCAGCCACGAGCACCCCGCCTGTCATACCCCACGAGTCGATATCTGGAGCATCGCCATGGCCCTGGTCGAGTCCCGCGCCGACGTCCCCGTGACGGTGGACGAGGCGCTGTGCATCGACGGCTGCACCCTGTGCGTGGACGTGTGCCCGCTGGACGCGCTGGCCATCCACCCCGAGACCGGCAAGGCCTACATGCACGTCGACGAGTGCTGGTACTGCGGGCCCTGCGCCGACCGGTGCCCGACCGGCGCCGTCACCGTCAACATGCCGTACCTGCTGCGTTGAGGAACCCCATGCGGAAATCGATATCCCGGAAGGCAGCGGCCCGCAGGGCCGCGGCGGTCGCGGCGGCCCTGTCGGCGGCGACCGGCTGCACGGTGGCGGGCAACGCCGCGTCCGACGGCGGCGACGGCGCCGTGCGGGTCGTCGTCGGCTACCAGTCGAAGACGATCAACACCGTCACGGCGGGCACCCTGCTGCGCTCGCTGGGCGCGTTCGAGCGGCGGCTGAACGAGCTGGGCAAGGCCGAGGGCCGCCGCTACACGGTGGTGTGGCAGGACTACGACACCGGCGCGCCGATCACCGCGCAGATGCTCGCCGGCAAGATCGACATCGGGTCGATGGGCGACTACCCGCTGCTCATCAACGGGTCGCGGGCGCAGGCCCAGGGGGACGACGCCCGCACCGAGATGGTGTCGGTCACCGGCTACAACATGCGCGGCTCGCTGAACGGCGTGGTGGTCGCCGCGAACTCGTCCGCCCGCACGCTGGCCGACCTGCGCGGCGGCAAGGTGTCGGCGAGCGTGGGGTCGGCCGGGCACGGCACGTTCGTCCAGGCGGCGAAGAGGTACGGCCTGGACCCGGCCAAGGACGTCACCGTCGAGAACCAGCAGCCCTCCGTAGGGGCGTCGGCGCTGCAGGCGGGGAGCGTCGCGGGGCTGGCGCAGTTCGTGGCATGGCCCGGCCTGCTGGTCAACCGGGGGCAGGCCCGGCTGCTGTACGACGGCGGCGACCTGAACGTGCCCACCTTCCACGGCGTCGTGGTGCGCAAGGCGTTCGCCGGGGAGCGGCCCAAGGTGCTGCAGGCGTTCCTGCAGGCCCAGATCGATGCCACCCGGTACCTGCACGCCAACCCCGTCAAGGCGGCCGAGACGGTCGCGTCCGCCACCGGGCTGCCCGTGGAGACCGTCTACCTCTACAACGGCGCCGGGGGCGTGGCCATCTTCGACCCCACGATCAAGCCGAAACTGCGGGACGCGCTGGCGCACGACGTGCCGTTCCTGAAGTCGATCGGGGTGCTCCAGCAGCCCCTGGACCTCAAGCCGTTCATCAACGACGGCTATCTGCGGCAGGTGTACGGCGCCCAGTACGACCGCGACGTCGCCTCGACCGCCAACCCCGCCGCCATCAAGGGCACCGACCGCGTCTGCGACCGGCAGGTCGAGGACCCGGCGAAGGCGGGCGAGGTGTGGGTCGCCGGGGAGGCGCAACCGCGCCCCGTCGCCGACCCCGTGTGCCTGCTGCGCAACGTGCGGGCCGTGCAGGACGAGGGCAAGCGCGTCCGCGCCGTCTACATCCCCGACGCGGCGACCGCCACCCGCTGGTTCGCCGACAAGGACGTGTGGGTCGAAGACCCCTCCGCCGACAAGGGGGAGAGGTTCAAGCCCTTCGCCACCCAGGAGGGCGCCCAGAAGTACGTCTCCTCCCACAGCGGCGCCAAGGTCGTCTCCTACGACGAGGCGGTGAAACGGGCATGAACACCGCTCTGCGCTGGCCGGTGCGGATCGCGTCCCTGGCCGCCGCCGTGGCCGCATGGCACCTGCTCACCGCGGCCGACGTGCGCCTGTGGGTGAGGTTCGACCGGCTGCCCGGCCCCGCCGAGGTGGCGCGCGAGTTCGCCCGGCAGGTCCAGCACGGCCAGTTCTACGCCGACCTCGCCCAGAGCCTCGTGCGCATCCTCACCGGGTTCGGCCTGGCCGCCGTGGCGGGCGTGGCGCTCGGCATGGCCGTGGCGCGGTCGCGGTGGGCGGGGGACCTGCTGCGGCCCCTGCTGGAGGTGGCCCGCCCCATACCGGCGATCGCGCTGGTGCCGGTGGCGATCCTGCTGTTCCCCGCCAACGAGCAGGGGATCGTGTTCATCACGTTCGTGGCGGCGTTCTTCCCCGTCCTGGTGAGCACCCGGCACGCCGTGCAGGCGCTGCCGACCGTCTGGGAGGACGCGGTGCGCACCCTGGGCGCCGGCCGGATCCGGGTGCTGGCCCAGGTGGTGCTCCCCGGGGTGCTGCCGGGGGTGTTCGGCGGCCTGTCGGTCGGCATGGGCGTGGCGTGGATCTGCGTGATCTCCGCCGAGATGATCTCCGGTGACTTCGGCGTCGGCTACCGCACCTGGCAGGCGTACACGATCGTCGACTACCCCGGCGTGCTCGTCGGCATGACCACCATCGGCGTGCTCGGCTGGGGCACCTCCGCGGCGGTCGAGCTGGCCGGCCGCCGCGTCACCCGCTGGCTGCCGCGCGCTGAGGGAGGCCCCCGATGACGCACCCGACACCGCCGGCCGCGTCGCCGCCGGACGCCCGGTCGGACGCCCGGTCGGACACCCGGTCCAACGCCCGGTCCAACGCATCGCCGGACAGGCCGCAGGGGAAGGGCCTGGCGCTGCGCGCCGAAGGGGTCGACCTCGGCCACGGACGCGGCGCCCCGATCGTCACCGGCCTGGACCTGGACATCCGCCCCGGAGAGATCCTCGCGGTCGTCGGGCCGTCCGGATGCGGCAAATCGACCCTGCTGCGGGCGTTCGCCGGGCTGCTGGCACCCGTGGCGGGGCGGATCACCGCCGACGGCGCGCCCGTCGCCGGGCCGTCCCCCGACCGCGCGCTGATGTTCCAGGACGACGCGTTGCTGCCGTGGCGGTCCGCGCGCCGCAACGTGGAGCTGCCGCTGGCCATGCGGGGGGTGCCGCGCCGCGAACGCCGCGCGCAGGCGCTGGACTGGCTGGCGCGCGTGGGCCTGGCCGACGCGGGCGACCGGCTGCCGCGGCAGCTGTCGGGCGGCATGCGGCAGCGCGTCCAGCTCGCCCGCACCCTGGCCGCCGGGCCCCGCGCGATCCTCATGGACGAGCCGTTCGGCGCCCTGGACGCCCAGACCCGCGCCGCCATGCAGCGCCTGCTGGTGGAGGTGCTGGCCACCGCCCCCGCCACCGTCGTGTTCGTCACCCACGACGTGGACGAGGCGCTGCTGCTGGGCGACCGCGTCGCCGTCCTCGGCCCGGACGGCGTCGGCACCGAGATCGCCGTGCCCGCGCCCCGCGACCCCGACACCCCCGCGCCCGGCGACCTGCGCGACCGCATCCTGGCCGCGCTGGGCGCCCGCGGCGCGACCGCACCGACCAAGGAGACCGTCTGATGGAGACTCCGCCCGTGACCCGGCGGCGGGAACTGCGCTGCGACGTGCTGGTCGTCGGCGGCGGCACGGCCGGGACCATGGCGGCGATCACCGCCGCCGAGCGCGGCGCGTCCGTGCTGCTGCTGGAGAAGGCGCACGTGCGGCACTCGGGGGCGCTGGCCATGGGCATGGACGGGGTGAACAACGCCGTCATCCCCGGCAAGGCCGTCCCCGAGGAGTACGTCGCCGAGATCACCCGCGCCAACGACGGGATCGTCGACCAGCGCACCATCCGGCAGACCGCCACCCGCGGCTACGCGATGGTGCGGCGGCTGGAGCGCTACGGCGTGAAGTTCGAAAAGGACGAGCACGGCGAGTACGCGGTGCGGCGGGTGCACCGGTCCGGGTCGTACGTGCTGCCGATGCCCGAGGGCAAGGACGTCAAGAAGGTCCTGTACCGGGTGCTGCGGCGCCGGGAGATGCGCGAACGCGTGCGGATCGAGAACCGCGTCATGCCCGTGCGCGTGCTGACCCGGGACGGGCGGGCCGTGGGCGCCGCCGGGTTCGACACCCGCAGCGGGGAGTTCGTCACCGTCGCGGCGGGCGCGGTCATCCTGGCCACCGGCGCGTGCGGACGGCTCGGCCTGCCCGCCAGCGGCTACCTGTACGGCACCTACGAGAACCCCACCAACGCCGGCGACGGCTACGCGATGGCCTACCACGCGGGCGCCGAGCTGAGCGGCATCGAGTGCTTTCAGATCAACCCGCTGATCAAGGACTACAACGGCCCCGCCTGCGCCTACGTGGCCAACCCGTTCGGCGGCTACCAGGTCAACGCGCACGGCGAGCGGTTCGTCGACTGCGACTACTGGTCCGGGCAGATGATGGCCGAGGTCAAACGCGAGATCGACTCGGCGCGCGGCCCGATCTACCTCAAGCTCACCCACCTGCCCGACGAGACGCTCACCGCGCTGGAGGGCATCCTGCACACCACCGAGCGGCCCACCCGCGGCACGTTCCACGCCGGGCGCGGCCACGACTACCGCACCCACGACGTGGAGATGCACATCTCCGAGATCGGCCTGTGCGGCGGGCACTCGGCGTCGGGCGTGTGGGTGGACGAGCACGCCCGCACCACCGTCCCCGGCCTGTACGCGGCGGGCGACCTGGCCTGCGTGCCGCACAACTACATGATCGGCGCGTTCGTGTTCGGCGACCTGGCCGGGGAGGACGCCGCCACGCAAGCCGTCCCGCCGCCGGACGAACTGCCCGAGGACCAGGTCCGCGCCGCGCACGAGCTGATCTACCGGCCGCTGCGCAACCCCGACGGCCCGCCGCAGCCGCAGGTGGAGTACAAGCTGCGCCGGTTCGTCAACGACTACGTCGCGCCGCCCAAGACGGCCGCCAAGCTGGAGATCGCCGTCGAGACGTTCGAGCGCATGGAGGGCGAGATCGCGGCGATGGGCGCGCGCACCCCGCACGAGCTGATGCGCGCCGCCGAGGTGACCTTCATCCGCGACTGCGCCGAGATGGCCGCGCGGGCGTCCCTGGTGCGCGCCGAAAGCCGGTGGGGCCTCTACCACGACCGCGCCGACCTGCCCGAACGCGACGACTCGTCCTGGTTCTGCCACCTGAACCTGCGGCGCCGCGAGGACGGCGAGATGGAGTTCATCAAGCGGCCGGTGGCCCCGTACGTGGTGCCGGTCGAGGGGCTCCCGGTGCCGGAGCCGGGCGAGCCGGAGGTGCTCGGGCCGGTGCGCGTCGCCGGGCGGGCCGCGCCGTCGCGCACCGCCTCCGGCGGGCGGCCGGCCGCGTCCGTGGGGCGCTCCCCGCGCATCCTGGAGCTGCTGGAACTCGCCGAGACCGGCCCGTCCCTGGACGAGATCACCCCCTACCTGGACGACCCCGACCCCAAGGTGCGGCGCGCCGCCGTGGCGACGCTCACCGAGGTCGTCCCCGAGGGCGTGGCGGGCGCGCTGGCGGGCGCCCTCGGCGACCGGCACGGCTCGGTGCGGCACGCCGCCGCGACCGCGCTGCGCGAGCTCGTCGAGGTGCTCCCGGCGACCCCCGAGCTGCGCGAGGCCCTGCTGCCCGCGCTGGACGGCCGGGACGCCACCGTCCGGGCGGCGGTGCTGGACGTGCTGCGCGCGCTGCGCCTCGGCGACACCGCGCTGTTCGCCGCCGCGCTGCGCGACGGCGACCACCGCGTCCGGCTGCAGGCCGTGCGCGGCCTGGTCGCCCGCGACGCGGCCGCCGAGACCGCCCGCGCCGCCGCCGACCCGTCCCGCGAGGTGCGCGTGGCCGCGGCGCACGGCCTGGGCGCGATCGGCGACGCGGCCGCCGCCGCGGCGCCCCTGGGAGAGCTGGTGCGCGACGCCGACCCGCTGGTGCGCGCCGCCGCGTTCGAGGCGCTGGCCGGGGTGGGCTGCCCGGCCCCGCTGGACGGCAAGGCGGTCGAGGCGCTGCACGACCCGGCCTGGCAGGTGCGCACGGGCGCCGCCCGGGGCCTGGCGGGCGCGTCCCGCGAGGTGGCGGCCGACCCGCTGATCAAGGCGCTGGACGACCCGCACCTGGACGTTCGCAAGGCCGCCGTGATCACCCTCGGCCGGTGGGCCGCCGACCCGGCGGTGGCCGACGCGCTGCGCGGCGCCCTCGACGACAGCGACGCCGACGTGCGCGGGTACGCCCGCCGCGCGCTGGCCGCCTGACGCTCTTCAGCGGGCGGCCATGGCGACCAGGGCCGCGGTGGCCGCCAGCTCGACGAGGGCGCCGAGCACGTCGCCGGTGATCCCGCCGAGGCGGCGCACCGCGTGCCGCAGCATGAGCAGCGCCGCGGCCAGGGCGGCCAGCACGGCCGCAACGGCGTGCACGCCGCCCGCCGCGCCGTCCAGCCCGGCGCCCAGGGCCCCGGCCGCCGCGACCGCCACGGCGGTCGCGGCGGCCGCCGCGCGCGTGCCGACCGTACCGGCGACCAGGGCGCCCAGCCCGCCGGGACGCGCGCACGGCACCCCCGCCCGGCACGCCCAGGGCAGGGCGAGCCGCCCGGCGACCGCGGCGACCAGCACGGCCGCGGCCGGGTGCGGTGCCGTCGCCACCGCCGCGACCTGCACCAGCAGCGTCAGCACCAGGGTCGCCACGCCGAACGGGCCGATGTCGGACCGCTTCATGACCTCCAGGGCGGCGTCTGCGGGGCGGCGGCTGCCCAGCCCGTCGGCCAGGTCGGCCAGCCCGTCCAGGTGCAGCGCCCGGGTCAGCACGGCCGTCGCGGCCACGGCCAGCGCCGCCCGCAGCGGCGCGGCCAGCCCCGCCTGCTCGCCCGCGACCAGCACCGCCGCCGCGCCGCCGCCGACGATCAGCCCGGTCAGCGGGGCGGCCAGCATGGCGCGTCCGGCGGTGCGCCGGTCCACCGGCGCGGCGGGCAGCGGGACGACGGTCAGCAGCGTGACCGCCAGCCGCAGCGCCGCGCTCACCGAAGCTCCAGCACGCGCCCCGCCACGACCAGCGCGGCCTCCTCCGACTCGGCGGCGAGCCGCTGGTTGAGACGGCCCAGCAGGTCGCGGAACGCGCGCCCGGAGGCCGTGGCGGGCACCGGCGACAGGCCGACCTCGTCGGACACGGCGACCACATGGGCGGACGCGCCGCGCCACGCCTCGACCAGCTCGTCCAGGCGGGGCTGCACGGCGCCGGGGCAGTCCCAGGCGCCGGCGTCGTCGATGACCGCGGCCAGCCAGGTTCCGATGCCGTCCACCAGCACCGCGCCCTCGGCGGAGCCGAGCACCCGGGCAAGGTCGGTGGTCTCCTCGGTCCGCCACCAGGAGGGGCGGCGCCTGCGGTGCGCCTCGATGCGGGCGTTCCATTCGGGGTCGTCGTCGGCGGTCCTGCCCGTGGCGACGTACGTCACGCGGGGGTGGGCGGCCAGGCGCAGCTCCGCCTCGGCCGACTTGCCCGACCTGGCCCCGCCCAGCAGCAGCAGGCGGTACGGGCCGTCCTTTGGGCGCAGCCAGTACCCCAGGCGGCGCTCCAACTCCTGCGGGGACGGCACCCGGTGGTCGACGTGGACGGCGCGCACATCCGTCGCCGGGGTGACGGCCCCGGCGTGACGCAGCCGCCCCAGATGCTCCGGGAACCCCACCAGGTCCAAAAGCGCGGCGTCGTAGACCGCCCCGTCGGCAGGCTCGGGACGCGCACCGGGCCCGGACGCCACCAGGACGCGGCCACCGCGCGGCCCCGTCACGTCCCACCCTCCGGGGACCTCCCGCCGCGCGCACTGCTCCAGCGGCACGCCGTCCACCACCACATGGGTCGGCGCGTAGTGCACCCCGCCGGCACGCAGGCGGTTGCAGGACGCGCACCGGCATCCGGGCACCGGCCAGCCGTCCGGCCCCGCGACGCCTCGCAGTTCGATCTCCATCGTGGAGGAGACTACGGGCCGGTCGTCGCCCCACCTGCCCCGGCCACGCCCCGCACGGCTACGCTCCACGTAAGCAGGACCACAGAACGGCGAGGAGACCCGTGGCCAACCCCCCGAACCCCCCATGGCCCCCGGGCGGGCAGCCGCCCGGTGCGTTCCCACCGCCGAACCAAGGCCACGGCGGCCCTTACCCGCCGGGCGCGCCCTGGCCGCCCGGCGGCACCCCGCCTCCGCCCGCCCCCCGGCGCGGCGGCGCCGCCCTGGTGATCGGCCTGGTGGCCGGGGGACTGGCGGCCGTGCTGGTCGCGGCCGTCGCGGCGTTCGTCGTGCTCCGCGGCGGCGACGGGCAGCAGGAGCTGCGCGTCGGGCAGATCGAGGGCGGCGCCGAGGCCAGGATCGGCGAGGACGGCAGCCTCACCATGGCCCGGCCGGGCGTCGAGCGCCCCCTCGTGGAGATCTACGAGGACTTCGCCTGCCCCCCGTGCGGAAGGTTCGACCGGAGCAACGACCCCATGCTCAAGCAACTGGCGGTCGCGGGCCACGCCAAGGTCGTCTTCCGGCCGATGGTCATCTTCGCGCAGGGCACCGAGCCCATGTACGGCAACTCGCTGCGCGCCGCCTCCGCGCTGCGCTGCGTCAGCGACGGCGCGCGCTGGCTGTCGTACCAGGACGCGCTCTACAACCACCAGCCGGCCCAGGAGACCAGCAGGGGCTACGAGATCTCCGAGCTGCTGTCGTACGGCGCGTCGGTGGGGCTGACCGACGAGGCGTTCCGCGACTGCGTGTCCGAGCAGTCGCGGGCCGAGGACGTGCTGGCCGCCAGCCGCACCTACACCACCTCCCACGGCATCCAGGGCACCCCGTCGGTGCGGGTGGACGGCCGCCTTCTCGCCAACACCGACATCCAGACTCCCGACTCCCTGCGGCGCGCGATCGAGACCGGAGGCTGATCGAACGGTTACCCTCCTCAGGCCGGAGGGAGGTCGAGTACATGGCGTGGAGCTGGCGGCTGGAGAAGGCCGACGGCCAGGAGGTGGGCCGCTCGGAGGAGACGTTCACCACGCAGGCGGACGCGGAGACGTGGCTGGGGGAGACCTGGCGCGGCCTGCGCGAGGAGGGCGTCGACCAGGTCACGCTCCTGGAGGGCGAGTCGGTCGTCTACGGCCCGATGAGCCTGCACGACCCCGACTGACGGCACCGGCGCCGTGGCGCCGCCCCCGCGGGGGCGGCGCCACGGCGCGCGGGCTCAGGGACGGGTCTTCGGGCTGACCGTCTTGGCCGGGTCGCGCTCGACCACCGGGCCGAGCACGTCGTCGATGCGCTTGAGCACGTCGGCGTCCAGCTTCACCCCGGCGGCCTTGGCGTTGTCGCGGACCTGCTCGGGGCGCGACGCGCCCACGATCGCCGACGACACGTTCGGGTTCTGCAGCACCCAGGCCACCGCCAGCTGGGCCATGGTCAGGCCGAGGTCGGCGGCGATCGGCTTGAGCTGCTGCACGCGGGTCAGCACGTCGTCGTTCAAAAACCGCTTGACGAAGTCCGCCCCGCCCTTGTCGTCGGTGGCGCGCGACCCCTGCGGCGGCGGCTGCCCCGGCAGGTACTTGCCGGTCAGCACGCCCTGCGCGATCGGCGACCAGACGATCTGCCCGATGCCCTCCTTCTCGCACAGCGGGACGACCTCGCCCTCGATCACCCGCCACAGCATCGAGTACTGCGGCTGGTTGGACACGATGCGGTCGAACCCCATCTCGTCGGCGATCTTCAACGCGCGGGCGATCTCGTTGGCCCGCCACTCCGAGACGCCGACGTACAGCACCTTGCCCTGCCGCACCAGGTCGTCGAACGCGCGCAGGGTCTCCTCCAGCGGCGTGGAGTAGTCGAACCGGTGCGCCTGGTACAGGTCCACGTAGTCGGTCTGCAGGCGGCGCAGCGACCCGTGGATCGACTCGAAGATGTGCTTGCGCGACAGCCCGCGGTCGTTCTGCCCGGGGCCGGTCGGCCAGTAGACCTTGGTGAAGATCTCCAGACCCTCGCGCCGCTGCCCCTTCAGCGCCCGGCCGAGGACCTCCTCGGCGCGGGTGCCCGCGTACACGTCCGCGGTGTCGAAAGTGGTGATCCCCTCGTCGAGGGCGGCGTGCACGCACGCGCGCGCCGCGTCCTCCTCGACCTGGGAGCCGTGGGTGAGCCAGTTGCCGTAGCTGATCTCGCTGATCTTCAGACCGCTGCGGCCCAGGTGTCGGAACTCCATGGCTCCGACCCTAACCCCGCGAACCCCGCGGAGATCACGTCCGGTGCCGGGTGGACGCCGCGGCCCTCCCGGGGACGTCGCCGCGGCGCCCCCGGTCAGATCTTGTCGCCGATCTCGACCTGGGGGGCGGGGATGCGCAGCCGGCGGAACTGCATGGCGCGCATCGCCGCGTACAGCCCCACGCCCCGGCGGTCCTCGTCGGGGAACCGCTCGGCGGCCAGCTTCTTGATCCTCACGCTCAGCCAGATCCCCTCGATGAACACCAGTGCCAGCAGCAGCGGAGGCGCGAACAGCACGATCAGCCTGGCCCACACCGTCGGCACCAGACTGAGCAGGATCACGGCGAGCATGCCGTACATCAGATACGAGCCGACGGTGCGCCGCGAGTCGACGAAGTCGCGCGCGAGCCGCCGCACCGGCCCCTTGTCCCGCTTGAGGAGGTAGCGCTCGTCGCCCCGGGCCATGCCCTCGCGCACCTTGGCGCGCTCGGCGGCCTGCCTCTCGCGCATCCGCCGGTAGGCCTCCCGGCGGTTGGCGGGGGCCGTGAGCGGCTGGCGGCGCCGCTTCTCGGCGTCGCGGCGCTTGGGGGTGGGACGCCCCTTGCCGCCGGGCTTGACTACTACCTGCGGAGGATCCTCGGGGGCTTCCTGGGTACGACGTCGGAACACGGGGATCAGCCTACCGGCTGCGAACATCGTGACTGCCTCGCGCGTTAACGCGTAGGGTGATAAGAACCCCAGCAGTGGTCATTGAGCCCAGTTTGTGACTGAGCTACAGCACACGAAGGGACCGGCGCCGCGCGATGAGCGTGATGAAGCGAATGTCGATGATCTTCAGGTCCAAGGCGAACAAGGCTTTGGACCGCATGGAGGATCCTCGCGAGACCCTGGACTATTCCTACCAGCGCCAGCTGGAAATGCTGCAGAAGGTCCGTCGGGGTGTTGCCGACGTCGCGACCTCGCGCAAGCGGCTGGAACTGCAGATCAACCAGCTGGAGCAGCAGCACAACAAGCTCACCGAGCAGGGCCGCAAGGCGCTGCAGGTGGGCCGGGAGGACCTGGCCAGGGCCGCGCTGGAGCGGCGGGCCGGTCTCGACTCGCAGCTCAACGACCTGCGCACGCAGTACGAGCAGCTGCAGAGCGAGGAGGAGAAGCTCACCCTCGCCTCGCAGCGGCTGCAGGCCAAGGTGGACGCCTTCCGCACCCGCAAGGAGACGATCAAGGCGACCTACACCGCGGCCGAGGCGCAGACCAAGATCAACGAGGCGTTCTCCGGCATCTCCGAGGAGATGGGCGACGTCGGCCTGGCCATCCAGCGCGCCGAGGAGAAGACCGAGACCATGAAGGCCCGCGCCGGGGCGATCGACGAGCTGCTGGCCTCCGGTGCGCTGGAGGACTTCACCGGTCCCAAGGACGACATCCAGGCCGAGCTCGACCGCATGGGCGCCACCACCGGCGTGGAGCTGGAGCTGGAGCGGATGAAGGCCGAGCTGGGGCAGGGGGTGGCGCCCAAGCAGCTCGGCCAGGGCAGCACGCCCGACGCGCAGCAGCAGGACGCCCCCCAGCAGGCCCAGCAGCAGTCTCCCCAGCAGTCCCCCCAGCAGGCGCAGTACCCGCAGCAGCCCGGGGGTGGCCAGTGATCGTCCGCATCATGGGCGAGGGGCAGCTCGACGTCGCCGACGACGACCTGCCCGCGCTCAACGACCTCGACAGCCGGCTGGAGTCGGCCATCGACTCGGGCGACGAGCAGGCCTTCCGCGCCGCCCTGCACGCGCTGCTGGACAACGTCCGCAAGGTCGGCACGGCGCTGCCCGCCGACAGCCTGGAGCCGTCGGAGCTGGTGCTGCCCCCGGTCGACGCCACCATCGACGAGGTGCGCGCCATGCTCGGCGACGAGGGCCTCATCCCCGGCTGAGAATCCGGCCGAAATCTCCGGCCGAGTCGTGCCGGGGCCGCCCCTCCCACGGCCCGCCGCGGGCCGCCGCCCCGGGGAGGTACGGGCATCGGCCCTGCTCAGGGCACCAACGCGCCGCGTCGAACGTTCCCACAATGGGGTTTCGGACGAGCCCGGAACACCCGTGACGACGGGAGCCGACGACGGGAGGGGGCCCGTATGGCGCGCACCCGCTACGCGTCCGACCGGGGGCTGACGTCACGCATGGTCGTGACGATGTTCCTGCTCGGCCTGGTGTACGTCGCCTTCGTGGCGGCGTTCTTCGCGATCGCGCCCAGCTGGGGACTGGTCGCGCTGGCCATCGCGGTCGCGTTCCTGCTGGCCCAGTACTTCTTCTCCGACCGGCTGACGATGTTCGCCATGCACGGCCGGGTGGTCTCCGAACGGGAGGCACCGGAGCTGCACGGCGTCGTCGACCGGATCTGCGCCATGTCCGACGCGCCCAAGCCGCGCGTCGCCGTCGCCGACACCGACGTGCCGAACGCCTTCGCCACCGGCCGCAACCAGAAGAAGGCCGTGGTGTGCGTGACCACCGGCCTGCTGCGCCGCCTGGACCCCGTGGAGCTGGAGGGGGTGCTGGCGCACGAGATGTCGCACGTCGCGCACAAGGACGTGGCGGTCATGACCATCGCCTCGTTCCTGGGCGTGTGCGCCGGGCTGATCACCCGCCTCGGACTGGAGTGGGGGCTGTGGGGCGGGTTCGGCCGCCGCGACGGCGACCAGAACACCGGCCTGGTGCTGCTGGCGGTGGTGCTGGTCAGCGCCGTGGCGTACGCGATCAGCTTCCTGCTCACCCGGGCGCTGTCGCGGTACCGGGAGCTGTCGGCCGACCGGGCGGCGTCGCTGCTGACCGGCCGCCCGTCCGCGCTGGCCAGCGCGCTGACCAAGGTGTCGGGCGAAATGGCCCGCATCCCCGGTCGCGACCTGCGGGCGGCCGAGCCGTTCAACGCGTTCTTCTTCGCCCCCGCGTTCGCCAAGGGGTTCAGCGTCTCCGCGCTGTTCGCCACGCACCCGCCGCTGCAGCGGCGGCTGGCCCAGCTGCAGCGGATCTCCGACCAGCTCGGCAGGGGAGTGTGACGATGGGGTTCCTGGACGCCCTGCTCGGCCGGTCCAAGCCGGCCAGGCCCGACCTGGAGCGGCTGTTCGCGCTGCCGAACGCCGCGGTCACGCTGGAGGCGGCGGCCGGGTTCACCCCCACCGGCCTGGGCTCGGTGTGCTTCCGCGCCGCCGAGGGCGGGGCGTTCGCGCGGCTGCAGAGCGACCTGCGGGAGCTGCTCGACACCGGCGACGGCCCCCGGGTGGAGGTGAGCACCGACGGCTACGGCTACACCTGGATGCTGTCCCGGCACGCCCCCGACGAGCTGCCCGCGCTCGTCACCGACCTGCACGCGGTCAACTCCACCCTGGAGGCCAACGGCTTCGGGCCGCACCTGCTGTGCTCCCTGGCCGGGTTCCGCGACCCCGACGGGCGGCGCCTGGCGTTGATCTACCTCTACAAGCGCGGCACGTTCTACCCGTTCGCCCCGCTGCCCGGCGACAAGCGCGACAACGCCCTGGAACTGCAGGTCCGCGGGGCCGTCGCCGCCGACCTGCCCGTCGAGCAGGACCTGGGCCGCTGGTTCGCGGTCTGGGGCGCCCCCGGGCTGTGACCCGCCCGGCTTAGGATCAAGACGCCTCCGGCTCATGACCGCGACCCCCGGGGGCGTAAGGGGGCCACACCGTGCACTGGGACCACGAACGCTACTGCGACGCCGCACAGCAGGAGACCGAGTCCTTCGCCGACCGCGTGCGGGACGCCGACCTCGACACTCCGGTGCCGACCTGTCCGGGCTGGACGCTGGCCAAGCTGATCCGCCATCTGGGGCGCACGCACCGCTGGGCGGGCGGCCTGGTCGAACGCCGGGCGCGGCAGCAGGCGAGCGCCCGCGAGCTCGGCATCGTGGCCCCCGACGACCCCGCCGAGCTGCGGCCCTGGTTCGAGGAGGGCGCCGCCGCGCTGCTGCGCACGCTGCGCGCCGCCGACCCGGACGAGGCGGTGTGGACGTGGGGCCCCGACCAGCACGTGCGGTTCTGGAGCAGGCGGATGCTGCACGAGACCGCCGTGCACCGCTACGACGCCGACAACGCCCTCGGCGCCGAGACGGGCTTTTCGGCCGGCGTCGCCGACGACGGCATCGCCGAGTTCGCCGCGAACCTGGAGAGCGTCGCCGCGTTCTCCCCGAAGGTCGGCAGACTGCGCGGCGACGGCACGGTCCTCGCCTTCACCGCGTCCGACACCGGCACCCGCATGCTGCTGCGCCTGCTGCCCGACCGGTTCGACTGGACCCGCGCGGACGGCGCCGGCGACGCCCGGGCCGACGCGGAGGTCACCGCCGCCGCCGGCGACCTGTACCTGTTCCTGTGGGGACGGCGCCGCATCGGCGACCCGGGCATCCGGGCGCGCGGCGACGAGGCCGTGCTGACCCTCTGGACGGAGAACGCGGCGATCTGACGGGGGCGGGCCGGGCCGCTGCGGCCGCCCGGCCCGCCCCCGCCGGCGGCGTTACGGCAGCGCCAGCATCTGGTCGAGGGCGACGCGGGCGTAGTGCGCGGTCTCGGGATCGACCTCGATGGGGTTGACGACCTCGTCCCGCGCCAGCGACTCCAGCGCCCACACCAGGTGCGGCAGGTCGATGCGGTTCATCGTCGAGCAGAAGCACACCGTGCGGTCCAGGAACATCACGTTCTTGTCCGGGTGCGCCTGGGCCAGCCGCTTCACCAGGTTCAGCTCCGTGCCGACCGCCCACGCCGACCCGGACGGGGCCGACTCGATGGTCTTGATGATGAACTCGGTGGACCCGATCAGGTCGGCGCCGAGGACCACCTCGTGCCGGCACTCGGGGTGCACGAGCACGTTCACGTCCGGGACCCGGGCCCGCACCTCGTCCACCGACTCCTTGGTGAACCGGCCGTGCACCGAGCAGTGGCCGCGCCACAGCAGCATCCTGGCGTCGCGCAGCCGCTGCCGGGTCAGCCCCCCGTCCGGGCGGTGCGGGTTGTAGACGACGCAGTCGTCCAGCGACATGCCCATCTCCAGGACGGCGGTGTTGCGCCCGAGGTGCTGGTCGGGCAGGAACAGCACCTTCGACCCCTTGGAGAACGCCCACTCCAGGGCGCGCCTGGCGTTGGAGGAGGTGCAGACCGTGCCCCCGCGGCGGCCCACGAACGCCTTGATGTCGGCGGAGGAGTTCATGTAGGTCACCGGCACGACGTCGTCGGCCACGCCGGCGTCCTCCAGCACCTCCCAGCACTCCTCCACCTGGTCGAACGTGGCCATGTCCGCCATCGAGCAGCCCGCCGCCAGGTCCGGCAGCACCACCCGCTGGTGGTCGGCGGTCAGGATGTCGGCGGACTCGGCCATGAAGTGCACGCCGCAGAACACCACGTACGGCGCCTGCGGCCGGGCCGCCGCCTCGCGGGCCAGCTTGAACGAGTCGCCGGTGACGTCCGCGAACTGGATCACCTCGTCGCGCTGGTAGTGGTGGCCCAGCACGAACACCCGGTCGCCGAGCGCCGCCTTGGCGGCACGGGCGCGCTCCACCAGGGCGGGGTCGGAGGCGGGGGGCAGGTCGCCTGGGCAGTCGACGCCGCGCTCGCTGTCCGGGTCCGCGCCCCGGCCCAGGAGCAGCAGCGGCAGATCACGCACGGGGGTGGTCACGACGCTCTCCCTCCTGCGACAACTTATCGTCGCTTTGACGACTAATAATCGCACACATTCCGGGCATCCAAACCGGGCGGGACGGGGTGTGACGCAGACCGCACCCGATCCGCGGGCCGGATCGGGTGTCAGGCGGGCGTCAGGCGGAATGACCACGGAGCGAGGTACGTTGTCCTAGGAACGTCGAGGCGCGGTGGACCCGAACGCGCCCGACTCGACGACATCCGAGACGAAAGCCGCGGGCGCGGCGCAGACACAAGCCGCAGGCGCGGCGAGGACACCCGGGAGCCACACACATGACGGTTTCAGGCGAGACCACGCAGGAGACCACGCAGCAGGGCGTCATCCTGACCGACGCCGCCGCCGAGAAGGCCAAGAGCCTGCTCGAGCAGGAGGGCCGCGACGACCTGGCGCTGCGTGTCGCCGTGCAGCCGGGGGGCTGCTCGGGCCTGATCTACCAGCTGTTCTTCGACGAGCGGCAGATGGACGGCGACCTGGTCCAGGACTTCAACGGCCTGGCGGTGCGGGTCGACCGGATGAGCGCCCCGTACCTGGCCGGCGCCACCATCGACTTCGTCGACACGATCGAGAAGCAGGGCTTCACGATCGACAACCCGAACGCGTCGGGCTCCTGCGCCTGCGGCGACTCCTTCAACTAGGGGCCGCCCTCCGGCCGCACGAGGTGCGGCCGCGGCTGCGAACGCTCGCCAGGGCCCGGACGGCGCGCCGTCCGGGCCCTCGCGTCTCCGGCCGCGCGGCGTCTTGCGCCCCGGGGCTGCGGCGCGGGCCGATCTCGTGATGCCATGGGCAGTAGTCTTGACCGTCCCGCGATCCCCCATGGGGTCGACGACAGCCGGACACACAGCCGGACGACACCACGAGGAGAGCGACGCCGTGCGCATCGCCGTGACAGGCTCCATCGCGACCGACCATCTGATGACCTTCCCCGGGCGGTTCACCGACCAGCTGCTACCCGATCAGCTCGATCGGGTGTCGCTGTCGTTCCTGGTGGACGAGCTGGAGATCAGGCGGGGCGGCATCGCCGCCAACATCTGCTTCGGCATGGGCAGCCTGGGCCACAGGTCGATCCTGGTGGGCTCGGTCGGTGACGACTTCGCCGACTACCGGTCCTGGCTGGACCGGCACGGCGTGGACACCGCCTCGGTGCACGTGTCCGAGCTGCACCACACCGCCCGCTTCCTGTGCACCACCGACCAGGACCAGAACCAGATCGCCACCTTCTACGCCGGGGCGATGAGCGAGGCGCGCTCCATCGAGCTGCAGCCGGTCGCCGACCGGGTGGGCGGGTTGGACCTGGTGGTGATCAGCCCGAACGACCCCGAGGCGATGCTGCGGCACACCGACGAGTGCCGCGCCCGCGGCATCCCGTTCGCCGCCGACCCGTCCCAGCAGCTGGCCCGCATGGACGGCGCGGACGTGCGCAGGCTCATCGACGGCGCCGCCTACCTGTTCAGCAACGAGTACGAGAAGGCCCTGGCCGAGGAGAAGACCGGCTGGTCGGAGCGGGAGTTTCTGGACCGGGTCGGGGTCCGGGTGACCACCCTCGGCCCCAAGGGCGCGATCATCGACCGCAAGGGCGAGGAGGGCCTGCACGTGCCCGCCGCCCCCGTCGCCAAGGTCGTCGACCCCACCGGAGTGGGCGACGCCTTCCGCGCCGGGTTCCTCACGGCCACCGCCTGGGGCCTGCCGCTGGAGCGCGCGGCCCAGGTCGGCAACGTCACCGCCGCCTACGCCCTCGAGGCCGCCGGCCCGCAGGAGTACTCCCTGTCGACCTCCGCCTTCCTGGAGCGCCTGGCCGGCAGCTACGGGGAGGCCGCCGCCGACGACGTCCGCCCCCACCTGACCTGTCCGAACCCGTAAGGACGCCGCATCGGTGAACAGCGGCCCTCCCGCACGGAAGGGCCGCTGTTCCACGTCTGCGGGGGCCGCCCGAAGGCGAGCGGGAGCCCGCGAACACCCGGCCGTCGGGACGAGCGGCGGATCAGTACGAACGGCGGATCAGTACGAGCGGCGGATCAGTACGAGCGGCGGATATGGAAGGCCCAGCCCTGCTGGAGCGCCTCCTCGCGCACGAACTCCTGCGACTTCATCCGGCACCAGGCGGGCACGTCGGTGCGGGCGGCCACGTCGTCGGCGAGCACCGCGACGATCTCGCCGACCGGGACCTCCCGGATCCGCTCGGCCAGCATGATGATCGGGATGGGGCACTTGCGGCCCAGCGCGTCGATGACCAGCGCGGGCGGGGGCCCGGCGGGGGCGGCCGGCGGTTCGGGGGGCTGCGGCGCGCGCTCGGCGGCGCGGCGGGAACGGCCCAGGAATCTCATCGGAGCGGCCGCCTCACTGTCGTGGTCACGGGGGGAAGGGGCGATGGGGGCGGGGGCGGGGTCATGGGACGTCACTCCACGCTTGCTCCGGCGGCCCGGCGCAGCCGGGCGACCGCGTCGGGCAGCACCTGCAGGAACCGGTCGACGTCGGCCGCGCGTGCGCCGCGGGGCAGCGACACCCGCACGTTGCCATGGGTGATCACTCCCATCGCCTCCAGGACATGGCTGGGACGCAGCGTATCGGCCGTGCACGAGCTTCCCGAGGAGACCGCGAAACCCAGGCGGTCCAGTTCGGTCAGCAGCGCCTCGCCCGGCACGTACAGGCAGGAGAACGTCACCAGGTGCGGCAGCCGCCGCTCCGGGTCGCCCACCACCTGTACGTCTTCGATCGTACGCGGCACCCGGTCCCGGATACGGCCGATCAGCTCGGAAAGGCGGGGCGCCTCGGCGGACATCTCGGCGCGCACCGCCGTCAGCGCGGCCGCCGCCGCCACCGCGCCCGGCACGTTCTCGAACCCGGGCACGCGCCGCCGCTCGCGCTCGTCCTGCGGCAGCGGCGAACGCCACCGAGTGCCCTTGCGGACGACCAGCACGCCCACGCCGGGCGGCCCGCCCCACTTGTGCGCGCTCGCGGCCAGCAGCGACCAGCCGCCCGGCACGTCGACGCGGCCGACCGACTGCGCCGCGTCCACCATCAACGGCACCCCGGCGGCGCGGCACGCCGCCGCGGCCTCGGCGACCGGCTGCACCGTGCCGACCTCGTGGTTGGCCGACTGCAGGCACGCCAGCGCGGTGTCCGGGCGCAGCGCCGCGGCGAACTCGTCCGGGTCGACGCGGCCGTGCCGGTCCACGCCCACCACGGTGACCTCGCCGCCGTCGGCCTCGTGCGACTCGGCCGCGTGCAGCACGCTGGAGTGCTCCACCGCGCTCACCACCAGGTGGCGGCCGGTGCGGCGGCGCGCCCGCAGCGCGCCCAGCACGGCCAGGTGCACCGCCTGCGTGCCGGACGCGGTGAACGACACCTCGTCCGGACGCACCCCGAGCACGGACGCGACCTGCGCGCGCGCCCGGTCGAGCAGCATCCGCGAGGAGCGCGCCGCACCGTACAGGCGGGCCGGATCCGCCCATCCCGAGTCGAGCGCGTCCAGCAGCGCCGCGCGCGCCGCCGGGTGCGGCGGCTCGCCGGACGCGGCGTCGAGATAGACCCTCTCGGAAGGGGCCGTTTCAGCGGTTCGCACGTCGCTGCCCACATCGGATTCGGCCACCTCAGGAGCGTAACCGGGCACCCGATCGGGGGTTGGCGCGACCCTCGCGCTAATCTGTCCATCGCACGTGTGACAACCGACCTGACCGCCCGGAGGACCGGGCTTCATCTGTGGGGAAGGCAATCCGTGAGTCCGACCCGCTCTAGGGAGCGGCGTACGCCTGTGCGCGGTCGCCGCGCGTTGAAAAGCGCAGGGGCCCTGGGCCTGCTGGCGTTGACCGCCTCGGCATGCAGCGACGAGGCCAAGCGCCTGGGCATGCCCGAACCGATCAGCGAGCAGGCCGAGCGCATGCTCACGCTGTGGCAGGGCTCCTGGATCGCGGCGTTCGCCGTCGGCGGCGTCGTCTGGGGCCTGATCATCTGGGCGGTGCTGTTCCACCGCAAGCGCTCCGACGACCTGCCGCCGCAGGTGCGCTACAACCTGCCGATCGAGATCCTCTACACGGCGGTCCCGTTCGTCATCATCGGCGTGCTGTTCTACTTCACCGCCCGCGACCAGGACTACGTCGAGAAAATCGACAACACCAAGCCGCCGGCGGTCACGGTCGACGTCATCGGCTTCCAGTGGAGCTGGCAGTTCGACTACAAGGAGAAGGACGCCTCCGGCCGCGAGCGGACCGTCGCCTCCGTGGTCGGCGTGCCGGTCGCCCCCGACTCCGACAACAAGCCGGTGCTCACCGTCCCGTCGGGTGAGCGCGTCCGCATCCGGCTGCACTCCAACGACGTGATCCACTCGTTCTGGGTCCCGGCGCTCCTCTACAAGAAGGACGTCATGCCGGGCTACACCAACGAGTTCGAGTTCACCGCCACCAAGACCGGCACCTACGAGGGCCGGTGCGCCGAGCTGTGCGGCGTCGACCACAGCCGCATGCTGTTCCAGCTGCGCGTGGTCACGCCCCAGCAGTACGACCAGTTCATCGCCCAGGCCAAGGCCAAGGCGGCGCAGGGAGCCAAGCAGTGACCACCGTCAGCGACGCACCGCGCGCGCAGCTCGCCGCGGCGCGCACGAGCAAGGGGCGCATCATCGCGTCCTGGCTGTCCAGCACCGACCACAAGGTGATCGGCTACATGTACCTGATCACCTCGTTCATCATGTTCCTCATCGGCGGCCTGATGGCCGTGGTGATGCGGGCGGAGCTGTACAAGCCGGGCCTGCAGCTGGTCAGCAACGAGCAGTTCAACCAGCTGTTCACCATGCACGGCACGGTCATGCTGCTGATGTTCGCGACCCCGCTGTTCGCCGGGTTCGCCAACGTCATCATGCCGCTGCAGATCGGGGCGCCGGACGTGGCGTTCCCGCGGATGAACATGCTGGCGTACTGGCTGTTCCTGTTCGGCAGCCTGATCGCGCTGTCGGGGTTCCTCACCCCGGGCGGCGCGGCCAGCTTCGGATGGTTCGCCTACGCGCCGCTGTCGGACGCGGTGCGCTCCCCGGGCATCGGCGGTGACCTGTGGGTGATGGGCCTGACCATGTCGGGTCTCGGCACCATCCTGGGCGGCGTCAACTTCATCACCACGATCCTGTGCATGCGCGCCCCCGGCATGACCATGTTCCGCATGCCGATCTTCACCTGGAACGTGCTGCTGACCTCCATCCTGGTCCTGCTGGCGTTCCCGCCGCTGGCGGCCGCGCTGCTGGGGCTGGAGGCCGACCGCAAGTTCGGCGCGCACATCTTCGACGCCGCGCATGGCGGGGCGCTGCTGTGGCAGCACCTGTTCTGGTTCTTCGGGCACCCGGAGGTCTACATCATCGCCTTGCCGTTCTTCGGCGTGGTGACCGAGATCCTTCCGGTGTTCAGCCGCAAGCCCATCTTCGGCTACATCGGCCTGGTGTTCGCGACCATCGCCATCGCCGGCCTGTCGGTGACGGTGTGGGCGCACCACATGTACGTCACCGGCCAGGTGCTGCTGCCGTTCTTCTCGTTCATGACGTTCCTGATCGCGGTGCCCACCGGGGTGAAGTTCTTCAACTGGGTCGGCACCATCTGGCGGGGGCAGCTCACCTTCGAGTCGCCGATGCTGTGGTCGCTGGGCTTCCTGGTGACGTTCCTGTTCGGCGGGCTGACCGGCGTCATCCTCGCCTCCCCGCCGATGGACTTCCAGCTCAGCGACTCCTACTTCGTGGTGGCGCACTTCCACTACGTGCTGTTCGGCACCGTGGTGTTCGCGATGTTCGCCGGGTTCTTCTTCTGGTGGCCGAAGTGGACCGGCAAGATGCTGAACGACCGGCTCGGCAAGGTGCAGTTCTGGATGCTGTTCATCGGCTTCCACGGCACCTTCCTGGTGCAGCACTGGCTGGGCGCCGAGGGCATGCCGCGCCGGTACGCCGACTACGCCGAGGAGTTCACCGGCCTGAACATGCTGTCCTCCGGTTTCACGCTGCTGCTCGGCCTGTCGATGCTGCCGTTCTTCTACAACGTCTACATCACCTGGAAGAAGGGCAAGCGGGTCGAGGTGGACGACCCGTGGGGCTACGGCAACTCCCTGGAGTGGGCGACGTCGTGCCCGCCGCCGCGGCACAACTTCAACTCGATTCCCCGGATCCGTTCCGAGCGGCCCGCGTTCGACCTGCACCACCCGCGGGTCGGCGTCAAGGGCGAGCTCACCGGGACGAAGGGATAACCGGCGATGCGCGTACAGGCGTTCATGTTCTACGGATGCGCGGTCTTCTTCCTCGCCGCCGACGTCGTCTACTGGCTGTGGTCCAAGGACTGGACCGGCACCACGGCGCTGGCCCTGGCCATCGGCCTGGCGGGCCTGATCGGGTTCTACATCCACTTCACCGTCCGCCGGCTGGAGAAGGCCAACGGCGGCCCGCTGTACGAGGACGACCCGGAGGGCGAGATCGCCGACGCCGCGGGCGAGCTGGGCTTCTTCAGCCCGCACAGCTGGTGGCCGCTGTTCCTGGCGCTGTCCGCCGCGGCGATCACGCTGGGCATGGTGTTCGGCTGGTGGCTGGTGATCCTCGGGGTGGCCGCCACGCTGCTCACCTCGATCGGCCTGGTGTTCGAGTACTACCGGGGCCACTTCTCGCACTGATCCCCGCCGCACCCGCCGGGGGACGGGCGTCAACATCCGCTCCGTCTTCCGCAAGGGCGGCGTGCTGATCGCCCCAGCGATCGGCAAAGAAAGCCGTCGAGGGCCGGGACCCGTCTACCGGACGGGTCCCGGCTTTCCGCATAATGATCGTCGTGCACGTTTCGTGAGGAATGTTTGCCGACGGTGACATGCGATCGGGGGGGCACGGTGCGCGTCGGGAGCTGGGGGACGAGGGGCGTCGGACGGCCCGCCGCGACCGTCCGGCGGCGGTGCGGCCCGGCGGGTCCGCGCCCGCGGCGGACGGCGCTGCTGCTCGGCGCGGTGCTCGCGGTCGCGGGCGGCGCGGCCGCCTGCGACGGCGGCGAACGCGGACCGGACCCGCGCGAGGCGGTGCGCCTGGAGGTGACCCCCGCGGACGGCAGCGCGCTGATCCGGCCCGACAGCCCGATCGACGTGCGGGCCCGCAACGGCACCATAGAGAACGTCACCGTGACGACGAAGGGCACCCGCGTCGAGGGCGGGCTGAACCGCGAGCGCGACCGGTGGCGGTCCCGCTGGACGCTCGACCCGGACACCCACTACACCGTCGTCGCCACCGCCGTCGGCCGCGACGGCAGGACGCGCACGGTCACCAGCGTATTCGGCACCGCCCGGCCCGACCGGACCCTGGAGGCGGCCCTCTCCGCGCCCGACCACGGCGAGACCGTGGGCGTCGGCATGCCCATCGTGCTGCGCTTCGAGCAGGAGGTGACCGACCGCGCCGCCGTGGAGCGCGCACTGGAGCTGACCTCGTCCAGGCCGGTGGAGGGCGCCTGGCACTGGTTCGACGGCCAGAGCCTGGTGTTCCGCACCAGGAACTACTGGCCCGCCCAGACCGACGTGAGGTTCCGGGCGCACCTGAGCGGCTTGCACGCCGGCGGCGGGCTGTACGGCACCAGGAACCTCGACGTGCGCTTCCGCGTCGGCGACCAGCACATCATCCGGGCCGACGAGGACAGCCACCAGATGTGGGTGATGCGCAACGGCCGCCTGGTCCGCACCATCCCCATCAGCATGGGCCGCGGCGGCATCGAGAAGTACACCACCACCAACGGCGTGCACCTGACCATGGAGAAGGGCAACCCGGTCATCATGGACTCGTCCACGGTGGGGTGCGGACCGGACTGCCCCGACTACTACCGCCAGGTCGTCTACTACGCCGTCCGCATCTCCAACAGCGGCGAGTACGTGCACAGCGCCCCCTGGTCCGTGGGCTCGCAGGGGTCGGAGAACGTCAGCCACGGGTGCGTCAACGCCAGCCCGGAGAACGCGCGCTGGTTCTACGACTTCGTCTACCGGGGCGACCCGCTGACGGTGACGGGAAGCTCGCGCGAGCTGGAGCCCGACAACGGCTGGGGGTACTGGCAGATGAAGTGGGACGACTGGGTGAGGGGCAGCGCGCTGAACCGGTCGCTGCTGGTGGGGCCGAACGGCAGCACCCCCGTGCGGAGCACCGTGCAGGCGCCCAGCCAGGCCGGCCCGCGCTCGTCCCCGGGTGCGCACGGGGGCCGCGGGACCGCTACCGGCGATTGAGCGGGGGAGGCTCGGCCGCGCCGTGCATGCGCGCCCAGTCGCGGGCCATGGCGATGCGCTGCGGGCCGGCCGGGTGCGTTCGCCACAGCACGTACTCCACCGGGTCGGGACGCAGGTCGGAAATGTTGCGCACCGACAGTTCGCGCTGCATCGACACAAATGTGGCCGGGTCGCGGGTCAGGTCGAGGGAGTGCGCGTCGGCGCGGGCCTCGATGTGCCTGCTGACGAGGTTCTGCACGGGAGCGCCGACCTGGACGGCCACCGTCACCAGGGCCAGCACGAGCGCGGCCGAGCGGGCGTCCGCCAGGCCGCCGCCGTCGACGCCCGCGCGTCTGCGCAGCCGCGGCGAGGTCAGCAGCAGGTACAGCAGGCAGATCCCCCCGGAGACGGCCAGCGCGCCGATGAGCGTGCCGTGGAGCACGTCGTCGTTGTCGGCGTGCCCCAGCTCGTGCGCCACGATCGATTCGACCTGCTCGGGCGGGGCGCTCTTGAGCAGGGTGTCGTAGACGACGATGCGCCGCGTGGACCCGAACCCGGAGACGTAGGCGTTGAGCGCGGTGGTGCGCCGCGACGCGTCGGCCACCAGCACGTCGGTCACCGGGACGCCGTCGCGTTCGGCCATCGCCAGCAGTTCGCTGCGCAGCGGCCCGGCGGGCAGCGAGTGGAACTTGTTGAACAGCGGCTCGACCGCCACCGGGTACACGAACGACGCGCCGACCACCAGCAGGAACCCGCCCGCCGCGGCCCCGGCCCACCACCAGCGCGGGAAGCGCCGCATCAGCAGGTACAGCAGCGCCAGCGCCACAGTCCAGATCACCCAGGTGACGCCCAGCGACTTGAGCTGGTCGGTCAGCCACGACGGCCACGGCTGGGTGGACAGCCCGTAGCGGTGCAGCACCGACTCGCTCCAGGCGTCGAACGGCAGCCCCACGAGCCGCACGACCGCCGTCAGTGCCAGCGCCGCCGCGGCCACGCGCAGCGGCCACCAGGGCAGCCGGGCCGTCGCCCGGTTCAGGAACCGCGACCCCAGCGGTGTCAGCCCCAGGACGAGCACGAGGGCGAGGCCGACGAGCAGACCCGCGTACGCGGGCGGGGCCAGGGCCGCGTCGAACGCCCGGGACCGTTCGATCTGGGCGGGGGTGAAGTCGAGGGCCGGGTCGGGGGCGGTGTGCCCGCCGGGGACGTGCCCGGGCAGCGGGTTCCACGGTGTGGTGACGGCCAGCACGACGCCGACGGCGGCGAACAGCACCACCGACGCGACCGCCGCCGCCACCCGCGGCCCGGTGCGCCGCTGCGCGCCCTGCGCCGTCCGGGTCGGCGGGTCGTCCGCCCGGGCGGCCCGCGCCGGTGCGTCCGCCGTGTTCTCGCCGCGTTCGCCGCTCACTGCCTCGCCTCCGCACACGCCGTCCCGCCGCCGGTCCGATGCCGCCGGCCCTGCCCTGTCGTCCTGCTCCGTCGTCCTGCTCCGTCGTCCTGCTCTGTCGTCCTGCTCCGTCGTCTTGCCCTGTCGTCCTGCCCCGTCGCCCGTTCCGTCAGCCCAGCTCCTCGCGGAGGTAGCCGCGCCACAGCGCGGTGAGGCGGTCCCGGCCGACGCCCAGCGTCTCGCGCAGCGCGGTGTCCTCCGGTATGCGGCCGGCGGCCCGGTAGAGCCGGACCAGCGCGGCCTCACCGTACCGCTCGGCGATCATCCGGCACGCCAGCCACGCCTCCTGGTACGCCTGCGACAGCCGCGGCGAGGAGCCGGCGAAGTCGGCGCGGCCGGGCAGCCCGGCGGGCAGCCGCCCGGCGGCGACCTCGGCGCGCAGCTCGCGGGCCGCCGACCGGACGCCGATGTCCGCCCGCAGGTAGCCGACGTAGTCGGCCAGGCCCTCGATCAGCCACAGCGGGGTGCGGCCGTCGCGTGCGCCGCCGGTGGCCACGTGGGTCAGCTCGTGCGTCAGCACGACGTCGCGGCCCAGCTCGTTCAGGCGGGCGAACGCGGCGGGGGACACGACCACGCGGTCGGCGCCCGGCCCCTGCGCGGTGGGCGCCACGGTCGCGACGGCGGCGATCCGGTCGAGGTCCTGCGACGGCCCGGCCAGCGCGGAGGCCAGCCGGGCGTCCGCGGGCACCAGCGCGACGGTGCGCCGCCGCCAGCCGCCGCTGCCCACGACGCCGGAGACGACGGGCACGGCCGCGTCCAGGCGGTGCGCGATCTCCTGCAGGCGCGGTCCGTCGCCCACCACGAGGGTGTGGCCGCCCCGCACCACGGTGAGCGGGCCGCCGTCGAAGATGTCGGCGTCGTCGGCCAGGCCGCGCGCGGAACCGTCGCCCGCGATCGTCCAGGAGCCCGCACGCGGTGCGAACGCCAGGTAGCGGGTGCGGACGACGGGTTCGTCGTCGAAGCCGCGCAGACGGTAGCTCAGCCGCACGCGGGCCACGGCGGAGCCGGGTTCGATGCGGTCGAGCGTCTCGCTCCACGACGCCAGCGGAAGCCGCAGCAGGTTGTCGAACAAGCGGCCCTGGGCGTCGCGGTACGCGGCCGGAGCGGTGGCGACCGTGGCCATGAAGGCGGTGCGGTCGCGTTCGCGCACGGCGCGCGTGCGGTTGGCCAGGACGGCCGCGACCGCGCGCGCGTCGGGCACGGCGGTGGGCGTCGCGGAGACCGTGGTGCGGGCGGGCGCGTCGGACCCGGCGGCGGTCAGGCCGAGCCCCGCCGACAGGCATCCCGCCAGGGCGGCGGCGGTGGCGATGACGGCCGCGCGGCGCGAGATCCGGCGGGGCGGCGGCCCGTCGGTCCCGGGGCGGCCGTCGTCGTCCTTCATGCGGGCGATCCTATGCGGGGGTGCCGCGCACGCGGGGGCCTTGGGCGCAGGACGAAGCGGCGTGGCCGCCCGTGGGGGACGGCCACGCCGCGCAAAGAGACTGTGGTTCGGTCCGTCATGGACCCGGGAAGATGCAGACCGCCGGAATACCGGGGCGGCGGTCGCTGTCGGCACAAAGAGTTCTAAGGTGGCGCTCACTCCTTCCAGACGCCTACCGGGTTAGCTGACGGGTTCGGTCGTGGAAGTCGACCTACGGCGCGTGTGCCCTCGCCTTCCGGGGGCGGGGGACGGGCGCCGATTCACCCCGGAGCCGGCCACGGCCCGTATGGACGGGCCCGCGGGCGCCGGCTCGGTGGGTCCCCGGCTCCACCCCTGGTCCCAGGGGCGGACTCGGCGGTCAAGCGGCGATGAACTTGTCCGGGATCGGATGAGGACGGGCCCCGGGTGCGGGGTCCGTCCGGCCGGGCCCGGTGGGCCTGCGTGGCGCACTACCGGAGCCATGCACACCGGGGCGTGCGCACGTGCGGCCTGGGACCGGCGAGCGGGGGACGGCATCTGGCGGATGCCGCGGAGGAGAGACGCGGCACGGGGTGCCGCTGCGGGGCGCGGCACCTGGCTGGTGCCGCAGGGTGACGTCCAGACGTCGGTGCTGGTACGGCGCCTGGCCGGCGTCGCAAGCGGTCACAAAGTACCAAAGAGCAACGGATAGGCAAATACCCGACAAAAAGATCTACGGTCCAGGTCGGAGCGCGTCCGACCTGGACCGTAGCCGGGAAGACGGGGCGGGGACGAGGGGCGCGGGCCGTCAGACCCGCCCGGCGCCGTAGAAGTTCGTCCGGTAGTAGCCCGAGGTAATCGAAACGATCTCCACGTTCTTCCCGGTGCGCGGCGCGTGGATCATCTTGCCGCCGCCGATGTACAGCCCCACGTGCCCGAGGCTGTTGAAGAACACCAGGTCGCCGGGCTGCAGCGCGTCGAACGACACGCGGCGGGTGGCGGCGTACTGGCTGTTGGTGACGCGCGGCAGGTTCACCCCGGCGGCGCCCCAGGCCCGCATCGTCAGCCCCGAGCAGTCGTAGGAGTTGGGCCCCTCGGCGCCGTACTGGTACGGCTTGCCGAGCTGCGCGTAGGCGAACTGGATCGCCGTGCGCGCCGACCCGCTGGCCGGGCCGTTGTAGGTGGCCCCGCTGCCCGTGCCGGGCTTGTCGGCGGTCTCGCCCAGCTTGGCCAGCAGCTTCTTCTGCGCCGCGATCGACTTCTCGACCTCGGCCTTCTTCTCCTTCAGCTCCTTGGCCTTCTTGACGACCTCGTCGTAGGCCGCCTGGGCCTGCGCCTGCTCCCGGCGCAGCCGCTGCGTCGAGGCCAGGAACTGGTCCAGCTCCGAGCTGCGGTTGCGGGACAGGTGCGAGATGACCGCGGACTGGTCGAGGATCTTCTGCGGGTCGTCCGCCGCGGCGAACCCGACGACGCCGCCGGTGTCGCCGTTCTTGTACGCGGCGGCCGCCATCTCGGCGATCTTCTGGCGCAGCTCGTTGAAGGTCTTCTGCTCGTCCGCGCCGGCCTTCTTGGTCGCCTTCAGCTTGCGCTTGGCGATCTTGAGCTCTTCGCCGACCTGGTTGTACTTCTCGACCAGCTGCTCGACCTGCTCGTTGAGCTTGGTGAGCTTCTTACGGGCGTCGGCCGCGCTCGGCGTCGGGTCGGCGTGCGCCGTCGCCATGGGCACCGTCAGGGACGCCGCCACGGTGAGGCAGGCGGTCGCCACCAGGCGCCGGGGGGCGAGCCGCCCCCCGAAGAGATTCCGTGGGCCTCGCGAGTCCGCCGCGGGAGCCCCGGTCATATGACTGGTCACGGTCGGTTATGCCCCTCTCGTCCATGACATCAGCCGACGACACTAGCGATGAGGCACACCCGTCACAACCGATTCGTCACTACTTGCACTGCATATTCGCCACATGATCGCATTGCGTCACAGCATGATCGCTGAACGCTCAGGCGCGGCCCAGGCGGCGCAGCAGCAGGGTGGACGGAGCCGGCCGGGCCCCCGCCCGGCGGGCCGCGTCGGCCACCTCCCGGTCGGACGACACCACCACGATCGCCCGGCCCGACGGCTCGGCCCGCACCAGCTCGCCGATCAGCTCATCGGCGGTCTGCCCGGGACGGCTGAACAGCACCCGCACCCCGCGCGGCGGGTTGATCGCCACCGGGGCGTCCAGCGCGGCGCCGTCGAACACGCACGTCACCTCGGCGCGGGTCTGCGCCGCCAGGCCGCCCAGCCCCGACAGCAGCCGGACCCGCTGGTCCGACAGCGGCAGCTCCCCGTAACCGGTCTTGGTGACGTTGTAGCCGTCCACCACCAGATGCACCTGCGGCAGCGTCAGCAGCCGGTCCAGCAGCTGCGGATCGTCGTCCGACAGCGACCGGCCGGGCAGCGCCCGCAGCGCCTGCCGGTCCGGCGCCACCCCGCCCACCGCGTCGGCCGGGCGGCCGATCGTGGACGGCAGCGCCAGCTCCCGCCGCACCCCCTGCGCGGCGTCCACCAGCGCGTCCAGCAGGATGCGCAGCCGCACGTCGTCGATGTTGCGGCCCTCCCGGGCGGCGCGGCGGGCCGCCTCGGCGTTGGCCTCGGCCTGCTCCAGCCGCACGCGCAGCCGCCGCACCTCCTTGGCGTCGGCCGCCGCCGAATCCAGCGCCGCCGCCAGCCGCCGCTCGGCCGCGGCCACCGCCGCATCGGCCTGCTCGCGCACCGTGCGCGCCTTCATGCGCGCCTCGTGCAGCTTGCGCCGCAGATCGGCGATCTCGGCCTTGGCCTCGCGCAGCTCGGCCCGCAGCTTGTCCGTCTCGGCCGCCCGCGCCGCGCGCAGCGCCGCCAGCTCCTCGCGCAGCGCCGCGACGCGCCGCTCGGCCGCGGCCTCCTCCGAGGCGGTGGCGGACCGCTCCAGGTCCTCGCGCGCCGCCTCCACCTGCCGCGTCCAGCCGTCCGGCCGCAGCAGGTACGCCAGCGCCGCCACCCGCGCCGGATCGGCAGCCGGCGGCACCCGCCCGGCCTCCAGCGCCTCGGCCAGCTCGGCCTGCCCGGCGCGCAGCGGCTCGGCGACGCGGCGCCGGAACGCCTCGTCCTTCTCCAGCAGCGCCGCGATGTGCGGCGCGGCGAACTTGGCGCGCTTGCGCCGCTCGAACCGGGCGAACGGGCGCAGCGGAGCGGGCACCTCGTCGGGCGCAAGGGTGCCGATCAGCTCCGCGGCGGCCTCGACGACATGCTGCCGGACCGCCTCGGGGAGGGGACGGGCGAGCCGCTCGTCCGGATCCGGGCCGCTGTCGATGGTCTTGCTCCTCCCAGGCCGAAATGACCCCCGGTGCGCATTCTGTTCCCGGGCGCCATGCACCTTAACCAGCGCGAACGCGTGATCCCCCGACCCCCGTGCGGCCCCGAGGAGCCCGCAGGCGCCCTCAGGCAGGGGTTCGGCCGGTCCGCGCCCGCCCCCCGAGGGCACAGCGGCCGCACGGTGCGTTCCGGCGGTGTCCACACTAGCGGCACCGGCACTGTCGGTGGCGTCCTCTACGGTCACCGGCATGACTGCTGTGCCCCGCCAACGCGGTCCCGCCTCCCGCGGCGCACCCGTCCCGTCCCACGGCGTCCAGGGCACCCTCGACGACCTCGGCACGCCCCTCGCCGAGGTCACCTTCGTCGTGGTCGACCTGGAGACCACCGGCGGCTCGCCCGGCGACTCGGCCATCACCGAGATCGGCGCGGTCAAGGTCCGCGGCGGCGAACCGCTGGGGGAGTTCGGCACGCTCGTCGACCCGGGCGCCCCCATCCCGCCGTTCATCACCGCGCTCACCGGCATCACCCAGGCCATGGTGGCCGCCGCCCCCCGCATCGAGGCGGTGCTCCCCGCGTTCCTGGAGTTCGCCCGGGGCGCCGTGCTGGTGGCGCACAACGCCGGGTTCGACATCTCCTTCCTCAAGGCCGCCTGCAACGCCCACGGCTACACCTGGCCCGCCTTCACCGTCGTCGACACCGTCGACCTGGCCCGCCGCGTGCTCACCCGCGACGAGGTGCCCAACTGCAAGCTCGACACCCTGGCGCGCTTCTTCCGCACCGGCGCCGCACCCCGCCACCGCGCGCTCGCCGACGCCCGCGCCACCGTCGACGTGCTGCACGGGCTCATCGAGCGGCTCGGCTCCCTCGGCGTGCACTCGCTGGAGGAGCTGCGCGGCTTCGCCAAGGCGCCCACCCCCGAGCAGCGCCGCAAGCGCCACCTGGCCGCCGACGTGCCCCGCGCCCCCGGCGTCTACCTGTTCGAGGACGCCCGCGGCGAGGTGCTGTACGTCGGCAAGAGCGGCGACCTGCGCTCGCGCGTGCGCAGCTACTTCACCGGCTCGGAGACCCGGCTGCGCGTGCGCGAGATGGTCGGCCTGGCCGAACGCGTCCGCACCGTCGTGTGCGCCACCGGCCTGGAGGCCGAGGTCCGCGAGCTGCGGCTCATCGCCGAGCACAAGCCCCGCTACAACCGCCGCTCCAAGTTCCCCGAGCGCTCGGTGTGGCTCAAGCTGACCGCCGAGCCGTTCCCGCGGCTGTCGATCGTGCGCGAGTGCCGCGACGACGGCGCCGCCTACCTGGGGCCGATCTCGTCCCGGCGGCAGGCCGAGGAGGCCCGCGCCGCGCTGCACGAGGCCGTCCCGCTGCGCCAGTGCACCCAGCGGCTCACCCCCCGGATCATCGCCGCCGGACGGGCCCGCACCTGCGTGCTCGCCGACCTCGGCCGCTGCGGCGCCCCGTGCGAGGGCCGGCAGAGCGCCGACGCCTACGCCGGCCACGCCGCCGCCGTCCGGTCGGCCATGGCGGGCGACGTGCGCCCCGTCGTCGCCGCGGCGCAGGCGCGCATCGACCGCCTCGCCGCCGAGCTGCGCTACGAGGAGGCCGCCGCCCAGCGCGACCGGCTCGCCGCGTTCGTCCGCGCCGCCGCGCGCAGCCAGCGCCTGGCCGCGCTCGCCCGCTGCGCCCAGCTGGTGGCCGCGCGTCCCGCGTTCGACGGCGGCTGGGAGCTGGCCGTGGTGCGCTACGGCAGGCTCGCCGCGGCCGGGACGATCCCGCCGCGCGCCCACCCCCGCCCCTACATCGACGCCCTCGTCGCCACCGCCGAGACCGTGTTCCCCGGGCCGGGCCCCGCGGGCGCCGCCGGCGCCGAGGAGATGGAGTGCGTGCTGCGCTGGCTCGACTCGCCCGGCGCCCGCCTCGCCGAGGTGCAGGGGGAGTGGAGCTGTCCGGCGCACGGCGCCGAAGGGGTGCGCCCCCGGATCGAGGCCGCCTACGTGAAACCCGACCCCGAGGACCACGGGTCCCCGCGCCCTCTGCGCTGACGGCGCCGCGGCCCGCTAGGGTGGCGGACTGATCCGGCGCTCCACCGTCCCCTCGGCGCTCCGTCGTCCCTCCGGCGCTCCATCATCCCTACGGCGCTCCATCAACCCTACGGAAGGAATCCCCCCGCGCATGGCCCTGCCGCTGTACGACAGCCAGCCGACCCGCAGGGTGCCCTGGGTCACCTACACGCTGGTGGCGGTGAACGTCATCGTGTACCTGCTCACCCCCATGGCGAACTTCGCCACCTGGTACGGGGAGGGCCGGGCCCGCGAGTGCCGCGCGGCCGAGTTCGTCCTGGAGCACGGCGCCGTGCCCGCGGAGCTGACCAGCGGGCGGCAGCTGCCGCCGCCGGAGTCGATCGTCCGCCGCTGCGGCCCGGTGAGCTACGGCAAGACCCCGTGGGTGTCGGCGTTCACCTCGATGTTCCTGCACTCGGGGGCGCTGCACCTGATCGGCAACCTGGTCGCCCTGTTCGTCGTCGGGCAGGGTGTGGAGGACCGCCTCGGCCGCCTCCGGTACTTGCTCAGCTACCTGGCCTTCGGCCTGGTCGCGGTGTACGGGTACGCCTACACCTCCGCCGACAGCGGCACGCCGCTCATCGGCGCGTCCGGCGCCATCGCCGGGGTGCTGGGCGCCTACCTGGTGCTCAACCCCCGCGGCCGCATCGTCAGCCTGCTCATGCCCGTGGTGATCCGCCTGCCGGTGTGGACCGTGCTGGGCTACTGGTTCATCATCCAGTGGCTGTCGACGGGCGACGACGACAGCAACGTCGCCTACGTCGCGCACATCTACGGGTTCGCGGCGGGCATGCTGTTCGCGCTGCTGGCCCGCCGCGCGGGCCCGGCCCGCAAGATCGCCGCGCTCAGCCGCGGGTAGAGTCGGGCGACGGAGTCGTACCGGAGGCGTCGCATCGCAGACGCCGCACCAGAGGCTGGGGAGGTAGCGGTGGTCACCGCCATCGTGTTCGTCAAGACCGACGTGGCGCGCATCCACGAGGTGGCCGAGGCGGTCGCCGCGCTGGACAGCGTCAGCGAGGTCTACTCGGTGACCGGCGAGTACGACCTGATCGCCATGGTGCGGGTGCGCCGGCACGAGGAGCTGAACGACGTCATCCCGGGCCGCCTCAACAAGGTCCCCGGCATCCTCGACACCGAGACCCACATCGCCTTCCGCACCTACTCCCAGCACGACCTGGAGGCGGCCTTCTCCCTCGGCCTGCCCGACTCCGACTGAGCCGCGGCGGGCCGAAGGCCGTCCTGCGCGCCCCTCCCCCGGGGGAGGAGGGGCGGCGTCAGTCCTTGAGGGACTGCGTGGCGGCGACCCAGCGGTCGAGCAGGGCGGAGGCGGCGCCGGAGTCGACGGCCTCGGCGGCGCGGGCCAGCGCCTCGCCCAGCGCCGCGGTGAGCCCGTCGGCAGCCGGGACGCCGTCGTAGGCCACCATCAGCGCCGCCGCGTTCAGCAGCACCATGTCGCGGACGGGGCCGCGCTCGCCGGCGAACACCGCGCGGGCCACCCCCGCGTTGTAGGCGGCGTCGGCGCCGCGCAGGTCCTCCGGCTTGGCCCGGGGGATGCCCAGCTCGGCCGGGTCGAAGGCGGTCTCGGTGACCGCGCCGTCGCGCACCACCCACACCGTGGACGTGCCGGTGGTGGTCAGCTCGTCGAGCCCGTCGTCGCCGCGGAACACCAGCGACGAGCAGCCCCGCTCGGCGAACACGCCCGCGATGACGCCCGCCATGCGCGGGTGGAACACGCCCACCGCCTGGCAGGTGGGGCGGGCCGGGTTGGTCAGCGGTCCCAGGAAGTTGAACACCGTGGGGGTGCCCAGTTCGCGGCGCGGCTTGGACACGTACTTGAACGCCGGGTGGTACAGCGGCGCGAAGCAGAACGCGATGCCCAGCTCCTCGGCCACCCGGGCGTTGTGCCGGGGCGGCAGGTCGATGACCACGCCGAGCGCCTCCAGCAGGTCGGCCGCGCCGCACGACGAGGAGGCCGCCCGGTTGCCGTGCTTGACCACCCGCACGCCCGCCGCGGCCGCCACCACCGCCGCCATCGTGGAGATGTTGACGGTGTGCGCGCGGTCGCCGCCGGTGCCGACCAGGTCGGCGATGCGGCCGGGCACCGCGATCTCGGTGGCGTTGGCCAGCATGCCGTCGGCCAGCCCGGACACCTCCGCCACCGTCTCGCCCTTGGCGCGCATGGCCACCGCGAACCCGGCGATCTGCACGTCGGTCGCCTCCCCGGCCATGATCGTGTTCATGGCCCAGGCGGTCTCCTCGCTGGACAGCGACTCTCCGTCGAGCAGGGCGCCCAGCAGCGCCGGCCAGGTGGTGCGCGCATCCATGGTGTTCCCCCGAGGGGCAGGTCGGTCCGCTCCGCTCGGCCGGCGGTCGGGCGGAGCGGGTGCAGCGGTCGGATAGGGCTCGTCGGCTAGACGGCCGGGAGGTGGTCGGCGGTGCGCTTGCGCACCAGGTCGGCCACCGCGCGGGCCACCGCCATCGGGTCCAGCGGCAGGCTCACCACGGCGTCGGCCCGCGACCAGGTCGCCAGCCAGCCGTCGTCGCGCCGGGCGATGACGGCGAGCACCGGCGGGCAGTCGTACACCTCGTCCTTGGCCTGCCGGCACACCCCGAGGCCCCCGGCGGGCTGCGCCTCGGCGTCGACCACCATCACGTCGATGTCGCCGCGGTCCAGCCGCTCCACCACGGCGGGGTGGGTGGCGATCTCGACGTACTCCACCTTCGGCAGGTCGGCGGCGGGCCGGCGGCCGATCGCCATCTTGATCTGGGCGCGGGTGTCGGCGTCGTCGCTGTAGACGAGAACCTTCACGGGGCTCTCCGGCGCGGTGCTCATGGCAGAGAAGGCTACCCGTTCCGCCCGCGCGGGAGCGAGGCGGCCGACCCGCTGACACCCGCCCGCCTCCCGGCGCCCGGAAGCGCCCAGGGCCCCGTGTGACGGGCTGTGCGCCACGGGGGCGGCGATGCCGTCGAGCCGCCGTGTGAACACCGCGAAGAGCCGCTGATGGGGGGTCATGCACGGGTCAGCGGACAGGTGACGTAATAATGCTGCCCGTGGCAACAGCAACCGCGATAGAGACAACACCTCACGCTCGGGCGAACCGTCCCAACCTCGTCAGCGTGGGGACGATCGTCTGGCTGTCGTCCGAGCTGATGTTCTTCGCGGCTCTGTTCGCGATGTTCTTCACGATCCGCTCCGTGACGATCGGTCAGGAGGGCCACGACGCGTGGCCCGGCGCCCCCCTTGACCTGCCGCTGTCGGCGCTGAACACCACGATCCTGGTGCTCTCGTCAGTGACCTGCCAGATGGGCGTGTTCAAGGCCGAGGCCGGCAAGGTCCGCCGCTCCGGTAGCCTGCTCAACGTGCGCGGCTGGGGCCTGCGCGAGTGGTACGTGCTGTCGTTCCTGATGGGCGCGTACTTCGTGGCCGGCCAGTGCTTCGAGTACTACAACCTGGTCACCAAGGACGGCCTGACCCTGTCCTCCTCGGCGTACGGGTCGGTCTTCTACATGACCACGGGCTTCCACGGCCTGCACGTGACCGGTGGGCTGATCGCGTTCCTGTTCGTCCTGGGCCGCACCTTCGCCGCGAAGCGGTGGACCCACGAGCAGGCGACGAGCGCGATCGTGGTGTCGTACTACTGGCACTTCGTCGACGTGGTGTGGATCGGGCTGTTCGGCGCGATCTATCTGCTCGACATCTGACGTTCCAACCCTCGTACCGACGATCATGACCCGAACGGGGATTTCCGTGAAAAGGTTCACCGCATGGCGACGGCGCCCATGGGCGGGCTACGCCGTCGTCCTGGCGGCCCTGGCGGCGATCGGCGTCCTCTATGCCGGCTTCACGCCGCAGAACGACCGCGCCGAGGCGGCCGGTAACGCCCAGGCAGCCGAGGATCTGCAGAACGGCCGGCAGCTCTACAACAAGAACTGCGCCAGCTGCCACGGCCAGAACGGCGAGGGCACCAAGGACGCCAACGGCAAGGCGATCGCCCCGAGCCTGCTGGGCGTCGGTGCGGCCTCGGTCGACTTCCAGGTCAGCACGGGCCGGATGCCGGCGATGAACCCGGGCGCGCAGATGCCGCGCAAACGGCCGATCCCCGAGTTCAACGTCGACGTCAAGACCGACTACGAGGAGCCGGAGAAGCGCGAGGCCGCCGAGAAGCAGAAGGCCCAGGCCGAGAAGAACCTGGCCGACCTGCGCGCCTACATCGCCTCGCTGGGCGGCGGCCCCTCGGTGCCGACCGCCGAGCAGACCGACCCGGACAAGGGCAACGCGGCCGCGGGCGGCAAGCTGTTTCGGACCAACTGCGCCCAGTGCCACAACTTCGTGGGCTCGGGCGGCGCGCTGACCGGCGGCAAGTACGCCCCGCCGCTGGACACCAGCGACGTGACGCCGACGCAGATCTACGAGGCCATGCTGACCGGGCCGCAGGCGATGCCGGTGTTCAACGACACCACGCTGACGCCCGAGAACAAGCGGGACATCATCGCCTACCTGGTGAAGACGCGCGAGGAGCCCAACCCGGGCGGTAACGGCCTGGGCCGCGTCGGCCCGGTCTCCGAGGGCCTGGCGGGCTGGTTGATCGGACTCAGCCTGCTCGTCCTGGCGGCGATGTGGATCACCGCGAAGAAGCCGAAGAAGCTGAAGAAGTCATGAGCGAGAACAAGGACCAAGGCATCGGCGGCGCGCAGCGGCCGGGGGAGGAGGGCGGCGCGCCCGGACGCGTGGTCGGCACGCCGTCCCCCGCCGCCGAGCGGCGGCTGCTGCCCGAGGGCGACGTCTCCGCCTCCGAGGGCGCGGGCGAGGAGCTCGACGAGCAGTCGGCCAAGCGCGCCGAGCGCGTGGTGGCCGCGTTCTTCCTGCTCGCCTTCGCCGCCAGCGTGGCGTTCATCGCCTACTACATCGGATGGAGCGGCCGCAACGGCGGCATGCACGGCATCGAGCGGGCCCGCGAGTCCAACCTGTGGCTCGGCGGCACGATGACGCTGGCGTTCCTCGCCATGGCCATCGGCGTCACCATCTGGGTGCGGCGCCTGATGACCAGCAAGCCGATCGTGCAGGAGCGGCACGAGCTGCGCGCCGACGACGCCACCCGGGAGGCGTTCACCAAGACGTTCCTGGACGGCGCCCAGGAGAGCGGCATCACCAAGCGGCCGCTGCTGCGCCGCACGCTGCTGTTGGCCGCCGCGCCGCTGGGCCTGGCGCCGCTGGTGCTGCTGCGCGACCTCGGCCCGCTGCCGGAGAAGCGGCTGCGCCACACCTGGTGGGGCGAGGCCGTCCGCAAGGCCCAGGCCGAGGGCAAGAAGGGCGTGCGCCTGGTGGTGGACGGCACCAACAAGCCGCTGAAGGTCAGCGACTTCTCCACCCCCGGCGGCATGATCACCGTGCTGCCCGAGGGCATCGAGGAGCACGCAGAGAACCCGCTGAACGAGGTCGCCAAGGCGGTCACGATCCTCATCAACATCCCGCCGGACCAGCTCAAGCCCGTCAAGGGCCGCGAGGAATGGCACGTCAACGGGATCGTGGCCTACTCGAAGATCTGCACGCACGTGGGCTGCCCGGCGGCGCTGTACGAGCAGACCACCCACCACATCCTGTGCCCGTGCCACCAGTCCACCTTCGACGCCACGGAGGGGGCCAAGGTCGTCTTCGGGCCGGCGGCGCGGCCGCTGCCGCAGCTGCCGCTGGCCCAGGACGACGAGGGCTACCTGGTGGCCACCGGCGACTTCCCCGAGCCCATCGGGCCGAGCTTCTGGGAGCGCGGATGAGCCAGACCGCACCGGCCGCCCCGAAGGCAATCGAGGGGTCGTTGAACTTCCTCGACGACCGCCTGGGGTCCACCACGTTCTTCAAGCGCAACGCGCGCAAGGTGTTCCCCGACCACTGGTCGTTCATGCTGGGCGAGATCGCCCTGTACTCGTTCGTCATCCTCCTGCTGACCGGCACGTTCCTCACGCTGTGGTTCAAGCCGAGCATGCACGAGGTGATCTACAACGGGTCGTACACCAAGCTCAACGGCGTGAAGATGTCCGAGGCGTACGCCTCGGCGCTGCACATCAGCTTCGACGTGCGCGGCGGCCTGCTCATGCGGCAGCTGCACCACTGGGCCGCCATCCTGTTCATGGCGTCGATCATGGCGCACATGCTGCGGGTGTTCTTCACCGGCGCCTACCGCAAGCCGCGCGAGCTGAACTGGCTGATCGGCATCGGCATGTTCACGCTGGGCATGGTGGAGGGCCTGTTCGGCTACTCGCTGCCGGACGACCTGCTGTCGGGCACCGGTCTGCGCATCACCCAGGGCGTGCTCGAGGCGATCCCGCTCGTCGGCACCTACGGTTACATGTTCCTGTTCGGCGGCGAGTTCCCCGAGGGCGACAACGGCGACCTGATCCCGCGCCTGTTCACCCTGCACGTGCTGCTGATCCCGGGCATCATCCTGGCGCTGGTCACGGCGCACATGATGATCATGTGGCATCAGAAGCACACCGCGATGCCGACCCGCAACCAGACCGAGCAGCAGGTCTACGGCTACCCGTTCTACCCGGTGTTCATGGCCAAGACGGGCGCCTACTTCCTGTTCACCTTCGGGGTGCTGGCGCTGCTGTCGACGCTCACCCAGATCAACCCGATCTGGCTGTTCGGGCCGTACGACCCGGGCGCCATCTCGGCGGGCTCGCAGCCCGACTTCTACATGGGCGTGCTCGAGGGCTCGCTGCGCATCATGCCCAACTGGGAGATCACCGCCGCGGGCCACACGCTGAGCCTGAACGTGCTGATCCCCGCGCTGCTGCCGCTGGGCCTGGTGTTCGGCGGTGCGGCCGCGTGGCCGTTCATCGAACGGTGGGTGACCGGCGACAACCGCAGCCACCACGTCAACGAGCGTCCGCGCAACGCCCCGGTCCGCACCGGCGTGGGCATGGCGGCCGTCACCTTCTACGGGCTGCTGTGGCTGGCGGGCGCCAACGACCTGCTCGCCGAGCGGTTCCACGTCTCGCTGTTCGCGACCACGTGGTTCTTCCGGTTCGCGATCTTCATCGGGCCGGTCCTGGCGTACATCGTCACCAAGCGGATCTGCCTGGGCCTGCAGCGCAAGGACGCGGCGGTGATCGACCACGGCGTGGAGAGCGGCATCATCGTCATGTCGCCCGAGGGCAAGTTCAGCGAGCGGCACACTCCGGTCAAGGAGGACGACAAGATCGTCATCCTGAGCAAGGAGAACGCCAAGCCGGAGGCCCCGGCGGTGGACGCGTCCGGCGTCCCCGCTCCGGGCACCAAGGGCCCGATGGGCTTCCTGCGCTCGCGGCTCCAGCGGGCCTGGACCTTCGACGACATCCCCGTCGAGGACAAGGGCCACCACGGCGAGCACCACGAGGTCGAGGGCGCGGAGCACAGCGGCGCCGAGCAGAAGGAGCTCAGCCGCTAGCATCCGCCGTAACACCACGACGAGGGCCCGTCACCGCGCATGGTGGCGGGCCCTCGCGTCATCCGACTCACCGACAGGTCCATGAACTCCACGCGCACCCTCGTCGTCACCAACGACTTCCCGCCGCGGCCGGGCGGCATCCAGGCGTTCGTGCACAACCTGGCGCTGCGGCGCCCGGCCGGCTCGGTCGTGGTGTACGCGCCCGCCTGGAAGGGGGCGGCGGCGTTCGACGCCGCGCAGCCGTTCCCGGTGGTGCGGCACCCCACGTCGCTGATGCTGCCCGAGCCGGCCGTGCTGCGCCGCGCGGGCGACATCGCCCGGGCGGAGGGGTGCGACTCGGTGCTGTTCGGGGCCGCCGCCCCGCTGGGGCTGCTCGCCGCGCCGCTGCGCCGGTACGGGGTGGAGCGGTTCGTCGGCGTCACCCACGGGCACGAGGCCGGATGGGCGTCGCTTCCGGTGGCGCGCCGGGTGCTGCACCGTATCGGCGACACCGTGGACGTGCTGACGTACCTGGGGGAGTACACCCGGTCGCGTATGGCGCGGGCGCTGTCTCCTGCTGCCGCCGCGCGCATGTCCCGTCTGGCCCCGGGCGTGGACGAGAAGGTCTTCTTCCCCGGCGCGGGGGGCGAGCGGATCCGCGAACGGTACGGGCTGACGGGCCGTCCCGTCGTCGTGTGCGTGTCGCGGCTGGTGCCGCGCAAGGGGCAGGACGCGCTCATCCACGCCTGGCCCCGCGTGCGGCGGGAGGTGCCGGACGCGGCGTTGCTGCTCGTCGGCGGGGGGCCGTACCGTCCTCGGCTCGAGCGCCTGGCCGCTTCGCTGGGCGTGGCCGACGCGGTGGTGTTCACCGGCAGCGTGCCGTGGGAGGAGCTGCCCGCGCACTACGACGCGGGCGACGTGTTCGCCATGCCGTGCCGCACCCGCCGCAGGGGGCTGGACGTCGAAGGGCTCGGCATCGTCTACCTGGAGGCGTCCGCCACGGGGCTGCCCGTCGTCGCGGGGGATTCCGGCGGCGCGCCCGACGCGGTGCTGGACGGCGAGACGGGCGTGGTCGTGCGGGGGCGTTCGGTGCCCGCGGTGGCCGCCGCCGTGGTCGGCCTGCTCCGCGACCCGGGCAGGGCCCGGGAGATGGGGCAGCGCGGACGCGCCTGGGTGGAGGCCGAGTGGCGGTGGGACGTGCAGGCCGCCCGTCTCGACGCGCTGCTCAACCCGTGATCGCATAGGGGCCGGTTCCGCGGGGTCCCCGCCGCCGCGCCGTCGGTGGGGCGCCCGTCGCGGAACCGGCCGGTCAGGGGACCGCGGCGAAGCGCCGGCGGCGCGCGGGTGGGGCCGCCCCGGCTCCCGTCGACCAGTTCCACGCGGCCCCTTGCCGAGGAGGGCGGGTGATCCCGGCGGTGCCGTCCCCGGCGCCCTGCGTGGGGGAGGACCTGGAGGCGGGCGCCCGGTGTGGACGGGCCGGCCCGGCGGGATCGGGGGTGCGTGGACGGGAGCCCGGGGCGCGGCCCCGGCATGCGGCCGCGGCGGGACGGGAGAAGGGGTGGGCCGCCCCGCTGCGAGGGTCGTTCATCGGGGCACCTCCTCCGTTGCGCCGGCGACCGATGACGTTCCCGACGCTAGGGCGGGCGGATGGCGCCGCGAACCCCGTTAAAGCCCATTTAAGCGACAAATCAGACAGTGCTAAGGCCGTGATCACCGGCCGGAGCGGGCGGGGCCGGCGGTGCGCGGGCGGGCCAGCGCCACCACCGCACCCGCCGCGAGCAGGGCGGACAGCGCGAAACCGAGCACGGCCAGGCCGTGCGCGGCCAGCGCCCCGGCGATCTGCGGGCCCAGGCTGGCCCCGGCGAACAGCAGCGCCGAGTAGAGCGAGACGGCGGGCGCGCGGGCGGCGCCGGCCCGGGACCCGATCGTGTCGATCAGGGTGGGGACGGCGACCGCGATGCCCGCGGTGACCAGCATGAGCAGCAGCGCCAGCCCGAGCGTGCCGGGGTGCAGCAGGCCGACCAGGGCCACACCCGCCGCCGCCGTGGCGAGGGCCAGGGCCAGCCGCGCGGGGGCGGGCACGCGCGACAGCCGCGAGGCGAGGAACGGCACGGCCAGGATCACCGGCAGCGCGCTCGCCCGCAGTTCGAGCAGCCCGGTCGTGCCGGTCAGCTGCAGTCCGGTGTAGACCGCGACGAACGCGGCCAGCACCGTGGTCGTGGCCAGGTAGAGCGGCAGCAGGTCGCGCCTGACCAGCAGCGTGGGCATGGCGCGGTAGGCGTCCAGCGGGGAGCCGCCGGCGCGCGGCTCGTCCGGCAGCAGCACCCGGGACAGGACGACGGCGAGCAGGGTGAACGCGGCGGCGCCGGCGAAGAAGAACGCGCGCCAGTCCAGCGCCGCGGCCAGCCCCTGCGCGACCAGCTGCCCGACCACCGCGGCCGACAGGAACCCGGTGGTCAGCAGGGTCACGGTGGTGAGCCGGTGGCGGGGGGCGACGCGTTCGGCGATGTAGGCCATGGCCACGGGCGGGAACGCGCCGGTCGTCACCCCCTGCAGCACGCGCAGGGCCAGCGCGGCGTGCGGGCCGGGGGCCGCCGCCACCAGCCCCGTGGTGACGGCCGTGGCGGCGATGCCGGCGACGATGACGCGGCGGCGCCCGAACCGGTCCGACAGCGGGCCGAACAGCAGGAAGCCGGCCGCGTACCCGAGCCCGAAGACGCTGACCAGCCAGGTCAGCGACGCCGCACCGGCATGCCAGCCCGCGGCGGCCGGGCCGAGTAGCGGGATCATCCCGTACAGCTGCGAGGTGGCCAGCAGTGCGGTGAGGCCCAGCACCGCCGCCGTCCGGACGGCGGGGGCGTAGCGGCTCCGGTCGGCGGAGGCGGCGGACGCCATCGGTGGGGACGTAGTGCACTCCATGCTCGGCGACGGTAACCAACCAACCGGTTGGGAGTCAACCAACCGGTTGGTGGCCAATGCTGGCTATCATGTCCCCCATGCCCAGCGATCACGTCCCGTCCACCTCCGCCGCGCCCGGCAGGGCCGCCTCGCCGCGCGCCGAGTCCACCCGGCTGGCACTGCTCGCCGCCGCCCGCGAGGAGTTCGCCGAGCGCGGCATCGCCGGCGCTCGGGTGGACCGCATCGCGCGCCGGGCCGGCGTCAACAAGGAGCGGATCTACGGCTACTTCGGCAGCAAGGAGAAGCTGTTCGACGCCGTGATCGAGACCGCGCTGGACGAGCTGGTCGAGGTCACCGCGCTGCCGGGCGACGACCCGGCCGGGTGGGTGGGGCGGATGTTCGACTACTACCGCGAGCACCCCGACCTGGCGCGGCTGCTGCTGTGGGAGGGGCTGTACGGCCGCACCGAGAGTCTGCCCGAGCAGCGGCGGCGGATCGCGCACTGCCAGGACAAGATCGACTCGCTGGCCGCGCACCTGGGGCGCGAGCCGTCGCACGAGATCGGGCGGCTGCTGCTCACACTGATCGGCCTGGCCTTGATACCCCTGGCGTTTCCGCAGCTCGCCGAGCTGTTCCGCACTCCCGTGGACGGTCCGGAAGCGGCCGCCGAAATGCGTGAACATCTGACCGCCTTCGTGCGTATGGCACTGGCGAACGCCGATTTTTCGTGACCGGTGCACATCGAAGTGGCTCATGGGGCGTATGCTCCGTGGGTGCGGGCCGACCCCGGCGAAGGGGGACGCCTCGGACGCCACGGGAGTAGAGCGGGCTCCCGGTGTGGCGGCCGCACTGTCTCAGGGAACCGGCGCCGGGTATGAGCGGGCCCGGCGCGGTAGGGGCCTTACGCCTGCGTTCGCCGAGCGCTCCGCCTCCTTCGACAGGAGAGGGGCATGGCGCAACGCGACGGCAGGCATGCGTCTCAAGGCTTCACCTATGCGTCGCCGCGGACGGCATACGTGTCTCCGCACGAGACCTCTGCGAATGCGCAGGAAGACGCGTACGCACAGGCGGAGGCGTACGCGCGCTTCTGGGATGACCAGCCGGGCGGCCGCCGGCGGTCCCGGAACCGGCGGCAGCGGCAGGGGACGCGCCCGCAGCGTTCCCGCTCGTCCGGGGCGGCCGAGGAGTGGCTGTTCGGCGGGCGCCCACCGGACGAGCCGCCCCCCGGGCGACTGCCCGGACCGTCCTTCACCGAACCGCCGCCCGAGCTTCCCCGGCGGCGCTCCACCCGGCGCTCCGAGCCGCCCGGCCGCGACCGGAGCGCCTTGGCGCGTCCCCTCAGCGAACGGCGCTCTCCCGAACAGCACCCCAGCGCGCGCTTCACGGCCGGCGGCCCCTTCCCCGCGTCCGCGGGCCCGGCCCTGGGAGCAGCCCCGTACCCGGACCTCACCGCCACGGCCCCCGACCTGGGCTACGACCCGCGCGACCTCCCGCCGCGCCCCCGCACGCTCGCGGCCGAGGGGCGCCCGCCCGCCCGGACGGCACGCGAGCGGGCGGACGGGCACCGGCGGCGCGGCGGCAAGCAGCGGCGGGGCGCGAAGGCCGCGCGGACCCCGGACCGGCCGCGGCGGCGGGACGACGGCGCCCCGGCGGCGCCGCGCCCGCGGATCAAGTTCGGCCAGACCGACCGGCTGAGCGCGGGCGCGCTGACGCTGTCCATCGTCGTCGGCCTGGCGCTGCTCGCGGTCGTGGAACGCGCCGTCCTGGAGGGCGGCCCCATCGGCACGCCGCAGCAGGCCGGCTCCGCGGGCGCGCTGCCTTCGGCGCGCGACCGGTCGGCCGCGCCGCAGCGCAGCGCGTCCCCGGCGCGCCCCGCGCAGAACCCCAGCGCGTCCACGCCGACCGCGCCCGACGTGGGGGCGCTGACCGCGCAGGTCCGCCGCGTCACCCTGCTGCAGCGCGGCCCGGCGGCCCGGGAGGCGTACGGGGCCGAGCCCGCCGGGCAGCCCGTCGTCGCGACCATCCGGATGAGCGCCGACCGCACCTGGGCGTTCGGCACCACCGCACTGCCGGTGCCGGCCACCCGCTCGGCGATGCCCGAGGTGGCGTTCTTCGTGGCGCGCTGGTCGCTGGGCCGCTGGCAGACCGCGCTGTCGGGCTCCGGCGCGTTCGCCGCGCAGCTCGGCCGGGTGCCCGCCGGGCTGATGTCGGCGGACGAGGCCGCGGCGCTGGCCCGCTTCAGCTCCGTCACCGCCCAGCAGGCCGCCATCGCGACCAACGGGTCCCGCGCCGCGGACCGGCTCATGCTGCCCTGGAAGATCGGCGAGATCTGGTCGATGGGCACGGCCGCCGAGAGCGGGGCGCAGCCGGGCCGGCCGCTCGGCACCCTGGCGTTCTCCGGCGGGGACGGGCGGGTGCTGGCCGCGGGCGACGGCCGGTTCTACCGCATCTGCCGCGACGGGGCGGGCAATGCGCTGGTCATGGTGCTGCACAACAGCGGCCTGGCCAGCGTCTACTACCGGATGCGCAACGTCGCCGCGCTGCGGGACGGCAGCGTGGTCAAGCGCGGCGACCCGCTCGGACGGACCGGTACGGCGCGGCCCTGCGGCGGTGCGCCCGCTCCGCGCGCCGAAGTGCAGTTCGGCCTGCGCCGCGGCGCCGAAGGGGTGCCGCTGGAGGGCGCGCGGATCGGCGGCTGGACGTTCCGCGAGCAGGCCGACCCGTTGCTGGGGTTCGCCCAGCGCGGGGCGATGCAGGTGCTTCCCGGCGGGCTGCTGGCCAACCTCGGGCCGGTCGCACCCGCCGACGACTCCGCGTCCACGGGCCAGGGCGGCGACGAGGCGCCCGGACGCGGCAACGGCAACGCGAACGGCGACGGCAACGGCGGGGGCAACGATGCCGGAGCCGAACAGGAAAACTCCGCGCCTCCCGCAACACCGGATAGGAGTTCGACCAGTGAAGATCCGCAGTAGCGACGAGCCCGTCCTGCCGTCCTGGGCGCTGTGGGCCATCGCGCTCGCCTCGGTACTGGTGCTGGTGGGAGCGGCCACCCCGCCGGGCGCCGCCGCGGCCGGCAAGGTGCAGGCGTTCCTGAACTACTACGTGGGCGTGTTCACGCTGCTGACGCTGACCGCCGCCGTGGTCACCGGCCTGCTGGCCACCGACCGGTTCATCCTGCACATCCGGCACCGGGTGCTCATCCAGGGCGTGCACCGGGCCGCGTCCCTGCTGTCGGTGACGTGCGTGATCGCGCACTTCACCGTCAAGGTGCTCGGCGGGCTGGCCTCCCCGATGCAGATCGTGGTGCCCACCTTCGGCCCGATCGGGCTCGGCACCCTGGCCATGGAGATGATGATGTTCCTCGGGCTGACCGGGGTGCTGCGCGTCCGGTTCGCCTTCCGCGGCGGCGCGCCGTGGGTGTGGCGGTCCATGCACGCGATCGCCTACGTCGCCTGGCCGCTGGCCCTGGTGCACGGGCTCACCGCCGGGCGCGCCGCGGCGAACTGGGTGAACCTCAGCTACATCATGTGCGCGGGCGCGGTCTTCCTGGCCCTGGTCACGCGGCTGTTCGCGGCGGGCAAGCCGCGCGAGATCCGCTACGTCGGCCAGGGCATGACCGACCCGTCCACCGTGGCGCCGCGCACCGTCGTCCAGGCGCCCGGCGCGGCCGACCCGCTGCCGGCGTCGCGGGCGGGCGGCGGAGGTGAGGCGGTGCGATGACGTCCACCTCCGCGATCACCGTCGGCAACATCGGCGGGCCCCGGCTGACGCTCGGCTTCGACCGCTTCGAGCGCCTGGACCTCAACCGGCACCTGGCCGTGCACGGCAAGCTGCACACGCCGATGCTGGAGGACCTGGTCAAGATGTGCGAGCAGGTCGACCTGCGCGGCCGCGGCGGCGCCGGCTTCCCGTTCGCCCGCAAGATCATGGCGGTGGCGGCGCGGATCCGGTACCCGTCGGCCGACCAGACCGACCTGCTGCCCGGCGAGGAGCGCGACGACCGCCGCGACAGCGAGGACGCGGTGGTCGTGGTCAACGGCGCCGAGGGCGAGCCCGCCAGCTACAAGGACAAGGTGCTGCTCACCCGGGCCCCGCACCTGGTGCTGGACGGGGCCGAGATCGCCGCCACCGCGCTCGGCACCCGGCGCATCGTGGTGGCCGTGGAGAGCGAGGAGGCCGCCCGGTCGATCCGCGCCGCCATCACCGAGCGGCGCATGCCCGCCCGGGTGGTGCTGCTGGCCGAGCGGTTCATCTCCGGCCAGGCCGGCGCGGTCATCAACGCCATCAACGGCGAGATGCCGGTGCCGCCGACCCGCAAGGTCCGCGCCGCCGAACGCGGCGTGGACGGCTGCCCCACCCTGCTGTCCAACACCGAGACGTTCGCTCAGCTGGCGGTGCTGACCTCGCTGGGCCCCGACCTGTACGCCTCGGCCGGCACCGAGGACGAGCCCGGCACGACGCTGCTGACCATCGGGGGCACCAAGGTCGTCGAGGCGCCGCTCGGCACCCCGCTGCGGACCGTCCTGGACTACTGCGACGTCCCGCCCGGTCCGGCCGTGCTCGTCGGCGGCTACCACGGCCTGTGGCTGGACCAGCAGAAGGTGAACATGGCGGTGCTGTCCCGCAAGGGGATGCGCAAGGTCGGCGGGACGGTCGGTGCGGGCATCATCGTGCCGCTCACCGAGGGGACGTGCCCGCTCGGAGAGGTCACCCGCATCGTGTCGTACCTGGCGCGCGACTCGGCGGGGCAGTGCGGCCCGTGCCGGCTCGGCCTGCCGGAGATCGTGCGCACGCTGAACGCGCTGAAGTCCGGGGCCGCCATCCCCGACGACGTGCGGCGGGCCGCCGGGATCGGGCGGGGCCGCGGCGCCTGCACGCACCCCGACGGCACCGCCAAGTTCGTCGTGTCGGCGCTCGACGCCTTCGCCGCCGACATCGAGATGCACATGCGCGGCGGCGACTGCGGCATGAAGACGTTCGGCGTGCTGCCGCTGCCCGTGCCCAAGGGCTCCGAGGGCAGGGTCGCCATCGACTGGGGGCGCTGCGACGGGCACGGCCTGTGCGCGTACCTGCTGCCGGAGTTGATCCAGCTCGACCGCTACGGGTTCCCGCAGGTGCTGGGCACCGAGATCCCGTCCTGGATGGAGCGCGACGTGCAGCGCGCCATCGCGATGTGCCCCGCCCTGGCCCTGCGGGTGAGCCCGGCGTGACCGGCGGCGGGCGGCCCGGCCGAGCGGCCGGCGCCGGGCCGCCCGCCGGCCCCGCGCCACCGCGTGCCGGCACCGCGGTGACACCGCCCTGCGGAAAGCGCGCCGCGACCGGCGCGCGCGTTCGGCGCTGCCTGCGAAAAGACCCGGAGAAAACGCGGGAAAAGGGGAGCGGAATGAACCGGAGAACCGTTCCGCCGCGTATCAACCGGCGACCTCCGTCGGATCGGCCGACGCGATCGAAGAAAGGGGCATGATATCGCGTGGGGAAAACTTATGGAGCGGCGGAGATACGTGCGCTGCGGCGTTTCGGGCGCAGCCAGATTCTCCTGGTCGCGGTCGCGGTCGTCGCGGTGGGGGCGGCGCTGTTCGTCGTGCTCAGCCCGCCGGGCGGGTCGGCGGCCAGCGGGGCGTCCGCGCTCACCGGGAGCACGACCGACACCCGCTGGGGGCCGCTGAGCCCGCGCGACCGCGACCTGCTGGTCAAGGTCCGCCTGGCCGGGCTGTGGGAGGGTCCCGCGGGCCAGATGGCCCAGCAGCGGGCGGGCAGCGCGCGGGTCAAGGAGGTCGGCCAGATGATCGCCGAGCAGCACGCGCAACTGGACGCCGACACCCGCACCACCGCCCAGCGGCTGGGCGTGATGCTGCCCAGCCAGCCCAGCTCCGACCAGCAGGGCTGGCTGCGGGAGATGTCCAGGGCGACCGGCGCCGATTTCGACCGGACGTTCGTGCTGCGGCTGCGCACCGCGCACGGAAAGGTCTTCCCGGTGATCGCTCAGGTCCGTTCCGAGAGCCGCAACACCGAAATGCGCGCCTTCGCCGAACGCGCGCTGCGCTATGTCAACACCCATATGACCTTGCTGGAGAGCACGGGTCTGGCCACACAGGAGTCCCTCGTTTCCAAGTAGGTCCCCGACCCCGCTTCCAAGGGAGATCTCAATGCGCAAGAAGAAAGGCATCGCCGTGGCCGTACCGGCCGCCCTGCTGGTGGCCGCCTCGGTCGCCCAGCCCGCGGCCTGGGCGGCGCCCGCCGAACCGCTCGCCGCGGCCGCGGCCGGCGGCCCCAGAAACGGCCAGGGGAACGGCGACGCCGGACGCGGCGGCCAGGACGGCCGGCAGCAGAACGGCCAGGACCAGAACAGCCAGAACCAGAACGGCCAGAACCAGGGAGGCGAGAACCAAGGCCAAGACCAGGGGCAGGACCAGAACCAAAACCAGAACCAGAACCAGGATCAGAACCAGGGCCAGAACCAGGACCAGGACCAGGATCAGAACCAAGGGCAGGGCCAGAACCAAGGGCAGCAGCAGGGCGTCGTCCCGGGCCCGGACGCCGACGACTTCGCCCCGATCGCGCAGGCCCCGCGGCGCAACCAGCCGCGCATCGGACGCAACGGCTCGCGCGGGACGTTCGTGTCGCGCTGCGGAACCAACCAGAACAACCACCACAACCCCGACAACTTCATCGTGGCGCCCGGTGTGCAGAACGGCGCCCAGCACACCCACGACTACGTGGGCAACCTGTCGACCGACGGGCAGTCGACCGACGAGAGCCTGGCCGCGGCGGGCACCACGTGCGCCCGGGGCGACCAGTCCGCCTACTTCTGGCCCGTGATGCGCGACCGCGCCCAGCAGGACGACTCGCCGACCGCGGCGCAGAGCACCGCCGACGGCAACCTGGGCAAGATCGTCCTGCCGACGCAGGCGCGGATGGAGTTCCGCGGCAACGCGCGCAGCAAGGTCGTCGCCATGCCGCGCTTCCTGCGGATCATCACCGGTGACGCCAAGGCGGGCACCAACGGCACCGCCAACGCCCGCGCCCTGTGGACCTGCTCCGGCCAGGAGAACCGCGCGTTCACCGACAAGTACCCGCTGTGCCCCGGCAACAGCCAGGTGACCCGCATTCTGGAGTTCCCCAGCTGCTGGGACGGCCAGAACACCGACAGCGCCAACCACCGCACGCACGTGGTGTTCCCCGACCAGAACGGCGCCTGCCCGGCCGGCACCCGGGCCATCCCGCAGCTGCGCATGACGCTCCGCTACAACCTGCCCAACCGGGCGGAGGCGTTCGCCGTGGACTCGTTCCCCGAACAGGCCCACGACCCGGTGACCGACCACGCCGACTTCGCCAACGTCATGCCCGACAGCCTGATGCGGACCGTCGTCAACTGCATCAACAGCGGACGCAACTGCACCTAGCGGGCGTCCGCCCTCGGACGCACGGCCGGTGGGGAAAGGCAGACGACTTCCGGCGCGCCCCCACCGGCCGTGCCCGCGCCGTAGGGGCCCGGGGCGCCGGGGGGCGCGGCGGGCCCGGCCGCCTAGGATCGGCGGCATGGACGTTGTGATCGCGGGAGGCCACGGGAAGATCGCACTGCGGCTGGCGCGGCTGCTGGCCGCACGCGGGGACCGGGTGCGGTCCCTGATCCGCAATCCCGACCACGCCGGCGACGTGCGGGCCGCGGGCGCCGAACCCGTCGTGTGCGACCTGGAGCACGCGGGCGTGGCGGAGGTCGCCCGGCGCGCCGACGGCGCCGACGCGGTCGTGTTCGCCGCCGGGGCCGGGCCGGGCAGCGGCGCCGCCCGCAAGGACACCGTCGACCGGGCCGCCTCGGTGCTGATGGCCGACGCGGCCGAGCGCACGGGGATCCGCCGGTTCGTCCAGATCTCCTCGATGGGGGCGGGGCAGCCGCCGCGTCCGGGCACCGACGAGGTCTGGGCCGCCTATGTCAAGGCCAAGGGGGAGGCCGAGGACGACCTGCGCGCCCGCGACCTGGACTGGGTGATCCTGCGCCCGGGGCGGCTCACCGACGACCCCGGCACCGGCCGCGTCACCCTGGCCGAGCCGCCGGTCGGCCGCAGCGACGTCACCCGCGACGACGTCGCCGCCGTGATCGTGGCGCTGCTGGACGCCCCGTCCGTCAGCCGCCGCACCCTGGAGCTGGTGGGCGGCGACGTCCCCATCGCCGAAGCCGTCGCCGCCCTGTAAAAGGGTTGTGGGAGCGCTCCCAAGCGCTTCATGATGGGCCGGTGAGCGCTGCACCCGTCATCCGCCCCTACCGCCCCGGCGACCGCGACGCCGTCTACGACGTCTGCGTGCGCACCGCCCACCTGGGAGGGGACTCGCGGCACATCTACCCCGACCTGGAGCTGATGCCGAGCATCTTCGCCGGGCCCTACCTGCACCTCGAACCCGACCTGGCCTTCGTGCTGGACGACGGCGAACGCGCGGTCGGCTACATCCTCGGCACCGCCGACACCGCCGCGTTCGTCAAGGCGTACCGGGCCTCGTGGCTGCCGATGGTGCGGGGCCGCTACCCCGCCCCCGACGGGCCGCCGGCGACGCCCGGCGACGAAATGATCGCGCTGATGCACGACCCCGAGCGCATGCTGGTGCCCGGGCTGGAGGATTATCCGGCCCACCTGCACATCGACCTGCTGCCCGGGCACCAGCGGCGGGGGCACGGCCGCGCCCTGATGCGCGCCTTCCTGGACGCGCTGCGGCGCAGGGGCGTCCCGGCCGTCCACCTGGGCATGGTCACGGCCAACACCGCGGCGCGCGCCTTCTACGACCGGCTGGGGTTCCACGAGATCCCGGTCGCCGACCCGGGGCCGCTCACCTATCTCGGCCGCGGCACCGACTGACCGGGCCCCGGCCGACCGATCGCGCCCGCTCAGTCGGCGCGCTCAGCCGGTGTGCTCAGTCGGTGTAGAGGGCGTCGATCTCCGCGGCGAAGTCCTTCATCACCGCGTGGCGGCGGACCTTGAGGCTGGGCGTCATGTGCCCGGCCTCCTCGGTGAAGTCGACGCCGAGGATGCGGTACTTCTTGATCGCCTCGGCCCGGGAGACGGCCTTGTTGGCCTCGGCGACCGCCGCGTCGATCTCGGCGATCACGTCGGGGTCGCGGCGCAGCTCGTCCAGCGTCATGCCCGCAGGCTTGCCGTGCCGCTCCTTCCAGGGGCCGAGCGCCTCCTCGTCCAGCGTGATCAGCGCGCTGATGAACTTGCGGCCGTCGCCGACCACCAGGCACTGGCTGACCAGCGGATGCGCGCGCAGCCGGTCCTCCAGCGGGGCGGGCGCCACGTTCTTGCCCGCCGCGGTCACCAGGATCTCCTTCTTGCGGCCGGTGATGCGCAGGAAGCCGTCGTCGTCGAGCGCGCCCAGGTCGCCGGTGTGGAACCAGCCGTCCTCCAGGGCCTCCTTGGTGGCGGCCTCGTTGTTCCAGTAGCCGTGCAGCACGTTGACGCCCTTGATCAGCACCTCGCCGTCCTCGGCGATGCGGACCGCGACGCCGGGCAGGGGCTGCCCGACCGTGCCGATGCGCAGCGCGGTGGGCCGGTTGACCGTCGCGGGCGCGGTGGTCTCGGTCAGCCCGTAGCCCTCCAGGATGGTGATGCCCACCCCGCGGAAGAAGTGGCCGAGCCGTTCGCCGAGCGCGGCGCCGCCGGACACGGCGTACTGCACCCGGCCCCCGACGGCGGCCCGCAGCTTCTTGTACACCAGCGCGTCGAACACCTTGTGCCGCAGCCGCAGGCCCAGCCCGGGCGAGCCGTCCTGCAGCGCCTTGCTGTAGGCGATGGCTGTGTCGGCGGCCGCCTTGAAGATCTTCCCCTTGCCCTCGGCGATGGCCTTCTGCTCGGCGCCGTTGTAGACCTTCTCGAACACGCGCGGCACCGCCAGCAGGAACGTCGGCCTGAACGAGGCCAGGTCGGGCAGCAGGCCGGCGATGTCGCTGTGCCCGAGGACGATGCCGCCCTCGATGGTGGCGACCTGGATCAGCCGGGCGAACACGTGCGCCAGCGGCAGGAACAGCAGCGTGGAGCTGCCCGCCACGGTGATCTCGGAGATCGCGCCCTGCACGCCGTTGCGCGCGGTCAGCACCAGGTTCCCGTGGGTCAGCTCGCAGCCCTTGGGCCGGCCGGTGGTGCCGGAGGTGTAGACGAGGGTGGCCAGGTCGCCGGCCGTGCGGGACCGGCGGCGCTCCTCGACCACCGCGTCGTCGAGGTCCTCGCCCGGCTTCGCCGCGGCGTCGAGGCCGCCGTCGTCGATCACCCAGACGTGCGACAGGCCCGGGAGCCGGTCCCGGACCTGCTCGAGCGTCGCGCGGTGGGCGTCGGTCTCGACGAAGGCGCAGACGGCCCCCGAGTCGCCGGCGATCCACTCGACCTGCTCGGCCGAGGACGTCTCGTAGATCGGGACGGTCACCGCGCCCGCCGCCCAGACGGCGTAGTCGATCAGCGTCCACTCGTAGCGGGTGCGCGACATCAGGGCCACCCGGTCGCCGGGCTGCACGCCGGCCGCCACCAGGCCCTTGGCGAGCCGGGTCACCTCGGCGGCGAACTCCCGGGCGGTGACCGGGCGCCAGGACGCGCCGTCCTTGCGCCGGAGCACGATCTGGCCGGGCCGTTCGGCGGCCCGGGAGAACGGCGCGTCGGTCAGGTTGGTGGATTCGGGGACCTCCACCATCGCGGGGACGCTGAACTCGCGCACGGCCACTCCTCGGTCGAACTGTGCGGTGCGTTGGTGCGGGTCGATCCGTTCGGATCGACGGGTGTTCGCTGGTCGGACTTGAGCGGATAGGCGGGCACGACGGTACAGGTTCAACTGCCCGAAAGGATACCCGCGAGTAGGAAAACGGCCGTCGAGGCGCGCGCCATCCCTCGGTCGCGGCGCGGGGAAAGCGGCGCCGGGCCCCGCGCCGCCGCGGGTAACAGACCGGCAAAGCCCCGCCCGGACGCCGTTCGGACGCATCCCCGCTCGCCTACGCTGACCAGGTGGAACGCGACCGCACGCGAGCCGGGACGGGGGCCGGGCGATGGCGCTGCTCGAAGTGATCGCACTGACCGCGGCCGACGCGCGCGCCGCGCAGGAGGGCGGCGCCGACCGCGTCGAACTGGTCGCCGACATGGCCGCCGACGGCCTGACGCCCGATCCGCACGTCGTGGCCGAGGCGCGGCGCGCCACGACGCTGCCGATACGGGTCATGCTGCGCGCCAACGCGGGGTTCGGCACCACCGGACGCGAGCTGTCGCGGCTGCTGGAGACCGCGCGGCGGCTGCGCGACTGCGGCGCCGACGGCTTCGTGCTGGGGTTCCTCGACCCGTTCGGCCACCTGGACCTGGGCTCGACCGGCAAGCTGGCGACGGCCGCGGGCCCGCTGCCCTGGACCTTCCACCGCGCCATCGACCACGCCGCCGACCCGGCCGCGGCCTGGCGGACGCTGCGGCAGGCGCACGGCGGGCCGGACACGGTGCTGACCGCGGGCTCGCCGCGCGGCGTGGACGCCGGGCTGGACCTGCTGGTGCGGCGCGCCGCCGAGGGCCCGGACGCCGCGGCACTGATCATGGCGGGCGGCGGGCTGCGCCGCCGGCACGTCGCCCCGCTGGCCGCCGCGGGCGTGACCGCCTTCCACGTGGGCACCGCGGTGCGGCCCGACGGGTCCTGGCACCGCCCCGTCGATCCGGGCCTGGTCGCCGACTGGCGCGCCCTGGTGTCGGCGGCGCGCCCCCGGGACGCGTGACCCGGCGCAGGCATGATCACCGCGCGAGCGCGGATCCGGAGGCCTGATCAAGTCTCGCGCGCGGGCGGCGGCGGTTCTAAAGTCTGCTCATGCGCATCCACGTGGTGAGCGACGTTCACGGCCGCGCGGACGCCCTCCGGCGCGCAGGCGATGGCGCGGACGCGCTCATCTGCCTCGGCGACCTGATCCTGTTCATCGACTACTCCGACCACGCGCAGGGCATCTTCGCGGAGCTGTTCGGCCGGCGCAACGCCGACCACCTCATCGCGCTGCGCACGCAGAAGCGCTTCGACGAGGCGCGCGAGTTCTCCCGGGCGCTGTGGGACTCCCTGGACGGCGGCGCCTGGCCGCACATCGAACGCGCCGTCCGCAAGCAGTACGCCGAGCTGTTCGACGCCATGCCGACACCGGCCTACCTCACCTACGGCAACGTCGACCTGCCGCACATGTGGGCCGAGTACGCGCGCGACGGGCACCGGGTGCTGGACGGGGAGGCCGTCGAGATCGGCGGGCTGCGGTTCGGCTTCGTCGGGGGCGGGCTGCGCACCGAGTACCGCACCCCCTACGAGCTCGACGACGACGCCTACGCCGCCAAGGTCGCCGCGGTGGGGGAGGTGGACGTGCTGTGCTGCCACATCCCGCCCGCGGTGCCCGAGCTGCTGTACGACACGGTGGCCCGCCGGTTCGAACGCGGCAGCGAGGCCGTCCTCGAACTGATCAAAGACACCCAGCCGCGCTACGTTCTGTTCGGGCACGTCCACCAGCCGCTCGCGCGGCGCGTCCGCATCGGCCGCACCGAGTGCGTCAACGTCGGTCACTTCCGGGCCAGCGGGGTGCCCTACGCGCTGTCGGTGTGACGGATACTTTCGGTGGACCCGCGGGCGGGGGCCCCGCGGCTGACGAGGCGGAGGAAGGCGGCGATGGTGGACCGGACGAGTTCTTCCATCACGATCAAGGCGGACCGGGCCGAGGTCATGGCGGTGATCGCCGATCTGGAGGCCTATCCGCGCTGGGCGAGCGGCATCCGCGAGGTCGCGGTGCAGGAGACCGGGCCGGACGGGCGGGCGAGCCTGGCCCGGCTGACCTTCGACGGCGGCCCGTTCAGCGACACCGTCGGCCTGTCCTACCGCTGGGAGGGCGACGAGCGGGTGCGCTGGGAGCTGGTGGAGCAGGGCGGCGTGGTCACCGGGCTGCACGGCTCCTACCTGCTCGCCGAGACCGACGGCGGCACCGAGGTCACCTACGAGCTGGCCGTCGACGTGCGGGTGCCGATGATCGGCATGGTGCGGCGCAAGGCCGAGAAGCGGATCATCGACTCGGCGCTCAAGGGCCTCAAGCGGCACGTGGAGGGCTGACCCGGGGCCGGGGCGCCGTCCCGGGCGGGACGGCGATGCCCTTCCAACGGCGGCAGGTGGACAATGGCAGGCATGAACGAGCAGCCAGGCGACGTCCTCGACGAGGCGGTGCGGCTCCTCGACGCGCTGCTCAGGCGGGTCGGCGGGCTCGGTGACGTCCTCGGCGGCGCGCCCCGCGACGGCCGCGGCGACGGCGGCGACGGCAACGGCGGCGACGGCGGCGACGTGTGGGCCCGCGTCACCGCCGAGGCGCGCGAGGAGGAGCGGGCGCAGGCGCCGCACGCGCCGCACCGCACCCCGCGAATCGCCACCGGCGCTCCGGAATGTCAGGATTGCCCGGTCTGCCGCGCCATCGCGGTGGCCCGCGAATCCGGCCCGGACGTGGCCGAGCACGTGCGGGAGGCGGGCCGCTCCCTGATGGCCGCGGCGCTGGACGTGCTGGCGGCGTTCGAACGCACCCGCGGCGGGCGGACCGGCCCGGACGCCCGCGGGTCGGGGCGCGGCGCCGCCGCGGACCCCATCGACATCGGCTAGGGCGCGGACGGGCTCCCCGTCCGGGGCGTCGCGAGGAGGAGGAAGGGTAGATGGCCCTGACCATCGGCGTGGATGTGGGCGGAACGAAGGTCGCCGCCGGGGTGGTCGACGACGGGGGGCGCATCCTGGAGCAGGTGCGCAGGCCCACCCCCTCCACCGACCCCCAGGAGATCGCCGACGTCATCGCCGAGGTCGTCGACCTGCTGAAGGGCAAGTTCGAGGGAGTGCGGGCGGTCGGCCTCGGCACGGCGGGCTTCGTCGACCAGACCCGCTCGACCGTGCTGTTCGCGCCGAACCTGGCCTGGCGCGACGAGCCCATCAAGGAGAAGGTCGAGAACCTGGTCGGGCTGCCGGTGGTGGTGGAGAACGACGGCAACGCCACCGCCTGGGGCGAGGCCCGGTACGGCGCCGGGCGCGGGCACGACTTCATCGTCCTGGTCACGCTGGGCACCGGCATCGGCGGCGGCATCATCTTCAACGGCGAGCTGTACCGGGGCCGCTTCGGCATCGGCGCCGAGGTGGGGCACTTCCGGGTGGTGCCGGACGGGCGCCGCTGCGGCTGCGGCAACCGCGGCTGCTGGGAGCAGTACGCCAGCGGCAACGCGCTGGTGCACGAGGCCCGCGAACTGGCCCGGGTCGCCCCGGCGATGGCCGGGCGGCTGCTGGAGCTCGGCGGGGGCACCCCGGAGGGCATCAGCGGCCCCGAGATCACCCAGGCGGCGCGGGAGGGCGACAAGGCGGCGCTGGAGTGCTTCCGCACCGTCGCCCGGTGGGCCGGGCAGGGCCTGGCCGACCTGTCGGCCATCCTCGACCCGGGCGCGTTCATCATCGGCGGCGGCCTGTCCGACGCGGGCGACCTGCTGCTCGACCCGACCCGGGAGGCGTTCCAGAACGCGCTGACCGGCCGCGGCCACCGCCCGCTCCCCGAAATCCGCATCGCCGAGCTGGGGTCGGCCGCCGGCATCGTCGGCGCCGCCGACCTCGCCCGCACCGACCCGCTGTGAGCGTGGGAACGGTCCGGATCCTCAGCTACAACATCCGTTCGCTGCGGGACGACCCCGCCGCCGTGACGCGGGTCGTGCGCGCCCTGGAGCCGGACGCGGCGTGCCTGCAGGAGGTGCCGCGGTTCCTGGGGTGGCGCGGCAAGCGGCGGCGGCTGGCCCGCGGCTGCGGGCTGACCGTCGCGGCGGGGCGGCGCCCCGCCGGCCTGGCGGTGCTGGCCGGGCCCCGCGTCCGGGTCGTGCGCGGCGAGCACCACCTGCTGTCGCCCGTGCCGGGCCTGCACCGGCGCGGGCTGGCGGTCGCGGTGCTGGAGGTCGGCTCCGGTCGGCGCCTCATCGCCGCCGGCACGCATCTGGACCTGAAGGACGAGCCGCGGCGGACGCACACGGCCGAGGTGCTGGAGCTGCTGGACCGCGCCCGCCGGCGCTACGCCGCGCCCGTGGTGCTGGCCGGGGACATCAACGAGGAGCCGGGCGGCGCGTCCTGGGACCTGCTCACCGGCGTGTTCCAGGACGCCTACGCCACCGCGCCCAAGGGGGAGGGGCCGACCTTCTCGGCGCGCTCGCCCCGCAGGCGCATCGACGGCGTGTTCGCCGACCCGGGCGTGGAGATCGTGGCGTGCGGCGTCCCGGACGACCCGGCGGTCATGGCCGACTACGCCGCCGCCACCGACCACCGCCCCGTCCTGGCCGAGATCCGCCTCGTCTGACCCCCGCGGCGGCCCCGCAGCGCCGTCGGCCGCGGGGCCGGTCAGACGACGGCGCCGTCGTCGGGGTCGCGGGGCTCGTCGCCCATGCGCAGCACCAGGGTCACGAACCCGCCGATGAACGCCGCCACCGCCAGGAACGCCGCCCAGCCCGGCACCTGCCAGTCCATCACCACCGTGACCAGCAGGTAGAGCGGGCCGCCGACCAGCGCCGCCCAGGCGCCCTTGGTGAGCGGGTCGGGGTTGGGCAGCGGTGGCGGGGGCGGCGGGACGAAGTGCCCCTCATCGTCGGGGTCCGCGGCGTCGGGGTCCGCGGCGTCGGGGTCCGCGGCGTCGGGGTCCGCGGCGTCGGGGCCGGCGGCGTCGGGGCCCGGGGCGGCGGGCCCGCCGGACGCCGGTCCGGCCGCGTCCGCGGGCTTGATCACCCGGGCGAGCGGCAGCCGCCCGGTGCGGTCCTCGCCCTCGCCCGGCCCGGTGGGCGGGCCGGGGCGCTCGTCGCGGATGTCCTCCTGCTCGGGCCAGGGGGTGGAGCCGTCCTCGGGACCGGTGTCGAAGCCCGCGACGATCTCGGCCCAGATGGCGTCCTCGTCGCGTTCGGCGGTCGCGCCCGGGCGGGCGTCATCGGTGGCGGTCGGCGTGCCGCCGCCCGTCCCGCCCGCGCCGGCGGCGCCCGGGGCCGCGCCGGGAGACGGCTCGGAGGACGGCTCGTCGGCTTCGCGGCCGTCGCCGTCGCCGCGGGCGCCCGCGTCCCGCAGCCGGGTCAGGTGCGCCTGCAGCACGCTCTCGGCGGTCGGCTTCATGGCGACGTCCACGTACAGCCGGTCGAGCACGTCCCGGCCACCCGGATCGGCGGGCCCGGCCGCGGGCTCGCCCGCCGGGGCCGCCGACGCCGCGTACGCCGCCACGCCCGCCTCCCGCAGCGCCGTCAGCATCGCGTCGGCCAGATGCGGGGCCAGATCGACGAGCGGGGCGTAGGCGTCCGCTGACAGTCCGTTGCCACGGCGATTCACGGGGCAGGCTCCTTGGACTCCGGCGTGACCGACGGCACCGGCATACGGCCTCCGCTCCCCCAGTGACGAGTGTCCGGCGGCACCGCCCGCAGGGGGTGGCGGCACGTCCGGACGCCTTGAAACGTGTGTCCCACGGTATTCGCTGCGCCGCGCCGGACAAGCCCCCGGGCGGGATTTCCTCGGCCGAGCCCGCGCGCCGCACCGCGGACGCCGGGCGGCGGCGACGATGCGGGACCCTGTTGCGCGGAATGGGAAGATGTCGCATCATCCCCGGTCGGTCGGATCGGTGCGCCGTGCGGCCGGCGCACCCGTCCTTGAGGAAGGTTGCGGCATGCTCTGGTTCTGGATCCTGCTGCGGATCACGCTCTCGCCCATCCTGTACCTGGTGTGGCGGCCGAGGAACTCGGGCATGCACAACGTCCCCAAACGCGGCCCCGCACTGCTGGTGTCCAACCACCTGTCGTTCGCCGACCACTTCTTCGGCCCGCTGCCGCTGATGCGCCCCATCTACTTCCTCGGCAAGCGCGAGTACTTCACCGGCAAGGGCCTCAAGGGACTGATAAGCAAGGGCTTCTTCACCGGCGTCGGCGTGGTGCCGGTGGACCGCTCCGGCGGCAGCGCCGCCGAGGAGGCGCTGCAGACGGGGCTGCGCATCCTGCGCGAGGGCAAGCTGCTCGGCATCTACCCCGAGGGCACCCGGGCCCCCGACAACCGGCTCTACAAGGGCAAGACGGGCGTGGCGCGGCTGGCGCTGAAGGCCCGGGTCCCGGTGATCCCCATGGCGATGATCAACACGTTCGAGCTGATGCCGTCCGGGCAGCCGTACCCGCGGCTGGGCGTGCGCCCGGGCGTGCGGTTCGGCGAGCCGCTGGACCTGTCGCGCTACTACGGCGCCGAGGACGACCCGAAGGTGCTGCGCAAGGTCACCGACGAGATCATGCAGGCGATCCGGGAGCTGTCCGGGCAGGAGTACGTCGACCGGTACGCCGCCGAGGTCAAGGCGGAGCTGGCCGGGAAGGCGCCGCGTCCCGACGACGGCGACGAGTGACGGGCGGTGCGCAGCGGCGCGCGGCGGCGGGCCGGCGCCCCGTGGAGCTGGAGGTCGCGCTGTGGCGCGCGGTCGCCGTCTACCGGGTGCTGGCGCTGGCCTACGCCGCCGCGCTGATCGCCAAGAACTCCGGCGGGTACGCCCGTCCGCTGGGCGGCTGGGCGGTGCTGGCGGTGATGGCCGCCTGGACGGCGTGGGCCACGTTCGCCTTCGCCGACCCGAGGCGCCGCGGCCGTCCGCTGCTGGCCGCCGACCTGGCGGTGGCGATGGGCTGCCTGCTGGCGACGGCGTGGGTGGAGAGCCCCGAGGGCATCGCCGCGGGCCGCCCCACCCTCCCCGTCTCGTGGGTCGCGGCGGCGGTGCTGTCGTGGGCGGTGCGGGGCGGCAAGCGCCTCGGTCTGACCGCGGCCGCCGTGCTCGGCGTCGGCGACCTGCTGATCCACGTGCTGGCCGGCACCGCCGGCGGGCTCGAAGACCGGACGTTCAACGGCATCGTGCTGCTGCTCATGGCCGGGCTGGTCGTCGGCCACGTGGTGAAGCTGGCCCGCGACGCCGAGGCGCGGCTGGCCCGCGCGGTGGAGCTGGAGGCCGCCACCCGCGAGCGGGAGCGGCTCGCCCGCCGCATCCACGACTCGGTGCTGCAGGTGCTGGCGATGGTCAAGCGGCGCGGCGGCGAGCTCGGCGGGGAGGCCGCCGAACTGGGCCGGCTGGCGGGCGAGCAGGAGGCCGCCCTGCGCGCGCTGATCGGCGCCTCCCCGTCCGCGGCCGGGACCGGCCGCCCGGACGAAGAGCCCGGGCGGCGGGACGAGCAGACGGACCTGCGCCCGCTGCTGACCGCGCACTCGGCGGCCACGGTCACCGTGTCCACCCCCGCCACGCCCGTGCCGCTGGACGCGCACGCCGCGCACGAGATCGAGGCGGCGGTCGCGGCGGCCCTGGACAACGTCCGCCGGCACGGCGGCGACGGCGTGCGCGCCTGGGTCCTGGTGGAGGACGGCGACGACGAGGTGGTCGTGAGCGTCCGCGACGACGGCCCCGGCATCCCCGAGGGGCGGCTGGAGCAGGCCGCCGCCGACGGCCGCCTCGGCGTCGCCCAGTCCATCCGCGGACGCGTGCGCGACCTGGGCGGAACCGTCGCCATCGTCACCGCCCCCGGCGAAGGCACCGAGATCGAGATGACCGTTCCCCGCGCCCCGGACCGGCGGCGCCGATCGTAGGGTGGCCTGCGTGAGCGACGTTCCCCCTCCCGTTCCCCCCGGTGCTTTCTCCGACGTCCCCTCCGAAGAGGGCGACGGCGCCCCCCGGCCGCTGCGGGTGATGGTCGTCGACGACCACCCGATGTGGCGCGACGCGGTCGCCCGCGACCTCGCCGAGGCCGGTCACGAGGTGGTCGCCACGGCGGGGGAGGGCCGCACCGCGGTGCGCGTCGCCGCCGCGGCCCGCCCGGACGTGGCGGTGGTCGACCTGCAGCTGCCCGACATCAGCGGCGTCGAGGTGACCCGGCACCTGGCCGCCGCCGACCCGCCCGTCCGGGTGCTGGTGCTGTCGGCCAGCGGCGAGCAGCAGGACGTGCTGGAGGCGGTCAAGGCCGGGGCCACCGGCTACCTGCTGAAGTCTGCCGCGCGCGAGGAGTTCCTGGACGCGGTGCGCCGCACCGGCGCCGGCGACGCGGTGTTCACCCCGGGCCTGGCCGGGCTGGTGCTGGGCGAGTACCGCCGCCTGGCGTCCGCCGCCCGGCGCGCCGACGACGACGCGCCCCGGCTGACCGAACGCGAGACCGAGGTGCTGCGGCTGGTCGCCAAGGGGCTGACGTACAAGCAGATCGCCCAGCGGCTCGTCCTGTCGCACCGCACGGTGCAGAACCACGTCCAGAACACCCTCGGCAAGCTGCAGCTGCACAACCGCGTGGAGCTGGTCCGCTACGCCATCGAGAAGGGGCTGGACCGGGACGACTGACGCCGCCGCGGCGGAAACGGCGCGCGAATTGTGTCCCGTGACCCGAAACCGATCCGCGCCGCGCCGCATCAATAGAGGCAGGTTCCCAGGGGCGCGGCCCCGGGGGAGGGGAGGGTGACGTGCCCTTGGCTGCGGCGGGCGACACGTGGGGCGTTTCCGGGCCGGTCTCCCTGTGGTGGATGTACCTGCCCGCCACGGTCGTCGTGTTCATCATCGTCGTGTACGTGCGTTGGAGGCTGGCCAGGGGCCGCGCCCCGGAAGGCGAGCTGCACCCCTACGAGCTGGCGTACCTGGCCGAGGGCCGTTCGCGCGCGGTGGCGGCGGCGCTGGCCAGGCTGCACGCCGAGGGCGTGATCGAGGTGGACGGGCTGGGCCGGCTGTGGTTGGCCGGCCCGCCGACGGACGGCACGCCGCTCGACGACGCCGTGTACGAGTCGGTCCGGGTTGGGAACGGCGCGCGGCGCTGGAGGGACCTGCAGTACAAGTCGCGGGTGTCGGCCGCCGTCGACGCGCTCGCCGACGGGCTCGTCCGGAACGGCCTGCTGCTCGGGGACCGCGAGCTGCGGCTGCGCAGGGCGGCGGTGCTGCCGCTGGCCCTGCTGTGCGCGCTGGGCGCGGTGCTGCTCGTGCAGGGGCTCCGGCAGGGGTTGGACGACGACGACGAGCTGTTCCCGTTCCTGCTGGCCGCGACGGCCGCACTCGGTCTAGTCATGTTCGCGATGCTGAACGACGACAACACGTTCGTGGTGCTGAACGACGACAACAACCGGCCGGCCTGGACGGCGGCCGGGGCGCGCGCGGTGCACGAGGCGTCTGAGAAGTACGCGCACCTGCACCCGTCCCACGACCCGGCACTGAAGACCTACGGCCCCAAGGCCGCGGCCTACGGCGTCGCGGTCTTCGGCGCGGCGCTGCTGGTGGGCATGGCCCCCGGGTTCCTGGTGGCCGCCACCGCCGAGGAGATCGTCCGCCGGAGCGACACGAGCGCCGCCATGGGCGGCGGCAGCGGCTGCAGCGGAAGCACCAGCGGCTGTGGAAGCAGCAGCTGCGGCGGCAGCGGTTGCGGTGGCGGTTGCGGTGGCGGCGGCTGCGGAGGTGGAGGAGGAGGATGCGGGGGATGAGCACCACCCTGACCGCGCTGGGCGTCGGCATCGGCTGGCGGCCCGAGATCACCGCGTTCGTCCGCGACCTGCCCGGGCTGCGGTTCACCGAGGTGATCGCCGAGGGCGTCCACCCCGGGCACCCGCCCCGCGACCTGCTCGACCTGCGCGAGCGCGGCGGGGCGGTCGTCCCGCACGGGGTGAAGCTGTCGCTCGGCGGCGCCGAGCCCGTCGCGCCCGAACGCGTCGCGCACCTGGCCGCGTGCGCCGAGGCTCTCGGCTCCCCGCTGGTCAGCGAGCACGTGGCGTTCGTGCGCGCGGGCGGCATCGAGGCGGGCCACCTGCTGCCGGTGCCGCGCACCCGCGCCGCCCTGGACGCCCTGGCCGCCAACATCCGCCGCACCTGCGCCGAGCTGCCCGTGCCGCTGGCCGTCGAGCCGATCGCCGCCCTGTTCGACTGGCCGGACGCCGAATACGACGAGGGCGCCTTCCTGACCGAGCTGGTGGAGCGCACCGGCGTCCTGCTGCTGCTCGACGTCGCCAACGTCTACGCCAACGCCCGCAACCGCGGGCAGGACCCGGTCGCGCTGTTCGACCGGCTGCCCCTGGAGCGCATCGCGTACTGCCACGTCGCGGGCGGCGCCGAGCAGGGCGGTCGCTACCACGACACCCACACCGCGCCGGTGCCCGCCGAGGTCCTCGACCTGGTGGCCGAGCTGTGCGCCCGGCACCGCCCGCCCGGCATCCTGCTGGAACGCGACGGCCGCTACCCGCCGGCCGCCGAGCTGCGCGCCGAACTGGACGCGATCGCCGACGCCGCCGGAATGGAGCGCGTCACGTGACCCGCCAGGACGCACCCGCCGACCGCCCCGAGGCCGCCGCACCCGCCGGTGACTCACCGGAGCGGGCCGGGGAGTTCGATCCGGCGCTGGCGGCGGCGCAGGAGGCCCTGGTGCGCGCCATGGCCGCCGGCGCGCCCGTCCCGGACGGCTTCGACGAAGCCGCCGTCCGCGCCGCCGCCGACGCGATTGTGCGCAAACGGGCGGGGGAAGTGGCGCGGGCGTGGCCGGTCCTGGCAGCCTCGTACGGGACGGACTGGCCGCGCGTGTTCGCCGCGTGGGCGGCCGGGCGTCCCACCCGGGGATCGGTCCGCGACGCGTGGGACTTCGCCCGCGCGCACCGCGCCGAACTGCCCCCGGAGGCCGCCTTCGACCTGGCCCTCGCCGAGGCCCGGTGGGCCTACGACGGGCAGCGCGCGCCGAGGCGCCGCCGGGCCGCCGTTCGGCGCGTCCCCGGAGGCGTCGCGGTGCAGCTCCTGGGGCGGATGCGGGTGCTGGGCGGACGTACGCGCCGGTGATCCGGCGAAGCGCCCACGCGGTCCCGCCGAACGGCTATGGTCTAGACCAATGACCCCGTCCGCCGGCACGCCCCCGGCGCGCCGGTCGGCTCCTGTGGGACCGTGCGGACGACTAGTCTGACCAGTGAAGAAGTCGAGGGAGGGCCCATCATGGCAGGAGAAGGAGAGGGCATGCGCGTCGGAGTGCTGACCGGCGGTGGCGACTGCCCCGGGCTGAACGCCGTCATCCGCGCGGTGGTGCGCAAGGGCGTCCAGAACTTCGGCTATGAGTTCGTGGGCTTCCGGGCGGGCTGGCGCGGGCCGCTGGAGGGCGACACGGTGGCCCTCGACGTGCAGGCGGTGCGCGGCATCCTGCCGCGCGGCGGCACCATCCTGGGCTCCTCGCGGACCAACCCGCTCAAGGTCGAGGGCGGCATCGAGCGGATCAAGGACAACCTGGCCGGACTGGGCGTGGACGCCCTGATCGCCATCGGCGGCGAGGACACCCTCGGCGTGGCGCGCGAGCTGCACGCCAACGGAGTCAACGTGGTCGGCGTGCCCAAGACCATCGACAACGACCTGAACGCCACCGACTACACCTTCGGCTTCGACACCGCGGTCAACATCGCGACCGAGGCCATCGACCGGCTGCACACCACCGCCGAGAGCCACCACCGCGCGCTGATCTGCGAGGTCATGGGCCGGCACGCGGGCTGGATCGCCCTGCACGCCGGGATGGCCGCGGGCGCCAACGTCATCCTGATCCCCGAGCGGCCGTTCGACATCGACAAGGTCGTCGAGTACGTCGAGAGCCGGTTCAAGACCCGCTACGCCCCGATCATCGTGGTCGCCGAGGGCGCCCACCCGGTGGACGGGCAGATGGAGCTGCAGACCGGCGAGCTCGACGCGTTCGGGCACGTCCGGCTCGGCGGCATCGGCCAGCGGCTCGCCGACGAGATCGAAAAGCGCACCGGCAAGGAGGCGCGCTGCACCGTGCTCGGCCACATCCAGCGCGGCGGCACCCCCTCGGCCTTCGACCGGGTCCTGGCCACCCGGTTCGGCCTGCAGGCCATCGACGCCGTCCGCGCCGGCGACTTCGGCAAGATGGTCGCGCTGCGCGGCACCGAGATCGTCCGGGTCGGGCTGGACGAGGCGACCAAGGAGCTCAAGACCGTCCCGCTGGAGCGCTACCAGGAGGCCGAGGTCTTCTTCGGCTGAGCCGCGCCGGCGGTCCGTCCGCCCGGGGGCGCGTCCCCGGGCGGACTCCGGCTGGACGGGCGCCGGGAACAGCGCGACGAGTCGCGGCGTTGGGGCGTGTGGGCCACACTAGAAATCTGCCCGTTCTTGACTTTCGCAGGAGGATCCCGCATGCCCACGCTCGACGCCGCGACCGCGTCCGTCACCGGGGCCCCGCCGGTCGACGGCGAGCCGTGCGTGCTGCTCAAGCTCGGCGAGGTCGTGCTCAAGGGCAAGAACCGCGAGCGGTTCGAGCGGCGGCTGGCCGAGAACGTGCGGGCGGCCGTGCGCGGCATGGTGCCCCGCGTCGAGATCATCCGCCGCCACGGGGTGATGGTGGTGCGCGCGCCCGGCGCCGACGAGGCCGCCGTGGAGCGCCTCGCCGCCCGCATCACCGACGTGATGGGCATCGTGTGGGCGCACCGCGCCTGGGCGGTCGGCAAGGACCCGGCGAGCGTGGAGCGCGCCGCGCTGGCGCTGATGGCCGGGCGCACCGGCAGCTTCGCGGTGCGCTCGCGCCGCCGCGACAAGCGGTTCCCGATGACCTCCTCCGAACTGGACCGCGCGATCGGCGCCGCGATCGTGCAGGCCTACGGGCTGCCGGTGCGGCTGTCGAACCCCGACCACACGCTGTCGATCGAGGTCGACCGGGACGAGGTGTTCGTATTCACCGGCGGGCTGCCCGGCCAGGGCGGACTGCCGGTCGGCATGAGCGGCCGCGCCCTGGTGCTGCTGTCGGGCGGCATCGACTCGCCCGTGGCCGCCTACCGCATGATGCGCCGCGGCCTGCGGGTGGACTTCCTGCACTTCTCCGGCATGCCGTTCACCGGCCCGGAGTCGATCTACAAGGCGTACGCGCTGGTGCGCGAGCTGGACCGGTTCCAGGGCGGGTCGCGGCTGCTGGTGGTGCCGTTCGGCAAGGCGCAGCAGCAGATCAAGTCCTCCGGCGCCGACCGGCTGGCGGTCGTGGCGCAGCGCCGGGTCATGCTGCGCACCGCCGAGCTGGTCGCCCGCAACCTGGGCGGCGCCGCGCTGGTCACCGGGGACGCCCTCGGCCAGGTCAGCAGCCAGACCCTGGCCAACATCACCGCCCTGGACGACGCGGTGCAGCTGCCGATCCTGCGCCCGCTGATCGGCATGGACAAGACCGAGATCATGGACCAGGCGCGCCGCATCCGCACCTTGGCGATCTCCGAGCTGCCCGACGAGGACTGCTGCACCCTGCTGGCTCCGCGCCGCGCCGAGACCCGCGCCCGCATCGAGGACCTGCGGGTGCTGGAGAAGCGCCTGGACGTCGGCGAGCTGGCCGAGCGCCTGGCCGAGTCCGTGCAGGAGCACCGCCCCGTCTACAGCGAGGCGGCGGCCGGCTGACCGCCCCGCGGCCGGCCCGGCGTCAGCATCGCGGGCCGTCGGAGCCCATCAGGGTCAGGCGTTCGATGCGCACGATGCGGAACCGGCGGCCCGCCACCGTGATGCCGTTGCGGCGGGTGCCGTCGGTCATCAGCTCGGCGGCCTCGGCGTACTCGGCCAGGTGGCCCGCGTCCGGGTGCTCCACCGCCGGGACGATGTGCCGGAAGTAGACCGCCAGCGCCTCGCGCGCCTGCCGCGGCGCGTCATGCAGCCGGCCCACCGGGTGCCACCGGCCGTTCGTCCGCTCGGCCACGGTGAACGCCGGGGCCAGCGGCAGCGGCGTCAGGAACGGCTCGGGCGGCCGCCGGCCCGCGCGCGCCGCCGCGTCCAGCAGCTGCCACAGCAGTTCGGCCGTGGCGATGTCGGGCGTGGCCCAGCCGTCGGGCAGGAAGTCGTGGGCGCGGCCGGGGGCGCCGCTCGGGCGCCCCCGGCGCGGGTCGGGGTCGAGGTCGGTGGGGCGGGGCGGTTCGGGGCCGTCCGGCCCGTTGCGCACCAGCTGCTCGATCCGCAGCACCCGGAACCGCAGGTCGCCCGCCCGCACCTCGTCGCGCGGCGGCCCGGAGCACAGCTTGCGTGCCGCCGCGCGCAGCGCAGCGCCGCGCTCGCCGCCGGCGGACGCGGCGCGGTCGTCGAGATGGTCGGCCAGCAGCTCCCGGGCGCCCTGCGGCGACGGATCGCACGCGCAGCAGACCCGCCAGCCGCCGGGGACCCGTTCGGCCGCGGTGAACAGGGCGCCCACCGCGACCGGGTCGGGATAGGCGGCGATGGACCGGCACGCGTCCGCCAGCATCACGGCGGCGACCGGATCGACGCCGTCCAGGCCCTCGGGGAACAGCCGCCCGGCGGCGTCTCCCTCGCCCGTCGTCATGCCGGCCATCATCCTCGCCGGGGCCCCGTCCTGGCGAGTGGTTCAGACCTATTTGTTACTTTCGCTCAGGGAACACCAACGTCACCAGGCTGACGGCGAGCAGGCCCAGTCCGGCCAGCGCGACACCGCCGAGATGCTCGCCGAGCAGCACCAAACCGATGATCGCGGCCACGGCGGGCTCGGCCAGGCTCAGCGTGGTGGCGGTCGCGCCCGACGTGGTGCGCAGCCCCCGCGCGAACAGCACGTACGACGCCGCCGTGCCGACCGCGCCCAGGTAGCAGGCCACCGCGGCGCCCCGGACGTCCAGCAGCCACCCGGGCGAGCCCGCCAGCAGCACCGGCAGCAGCAGCACCGCCGCGCCGCCGAAGATCGAGCCCATCACCACCTGGTCGTCCGCGCCGCGCTCGATCAGCCGCGCGGCCACCATCGTGTACGCGGCGTAGGTGAACCCGCAGAACAGCGCGAGCGCCACCCCGCCCGGGTCGGCCCCGGACGCCTCGCCCCCGCTCATCAGCAGGGCGCAGCCGGCCACGGCACCCGCAGTGGTGGCCGACCAGCGGCGGCCCAGGCCCCGCAGGGTCAGCAGGCCCGCGAAGGCGGGCGCGCTGCCCAGCGACACCACGGTCGCGATCGCCACTCCGGTGAGGGCGACCGACGCCAGATAGGTGACCTGGTAGACGGCCCCGCAGACGGCGCCGAGCACCAGCGGGAGCCAGGCCCGGCGGCCCTGCCGCAGCAGGCCGCGCAGGGCCGTGCGGCGGGACGAGAACGCCACCAGGGCGAACAGCAGCGCGCCGCCCAGCACGATGCGGGCCGAGGCCGCCGAGACCGGCGACGCCGAGGCCGGCGCCAGCGTGAAGACCGGCCCGGCGGTGCCCCACAGGGCGGCGGCCAGGAGGATGTCGACGGCGCCGGAGCGGCGCCCGCCGCGGCGCGCGGAGACGGACGAGAGCGCGCGCGGTGAATCAGGACGTACGGACAACGAGGACTCGCTCCTGAACTCGAATCGGACGGGATGATCCGGGTCCGGGGCGCAGCCGGACGCGCCGCCGGGCCGCGCTCACGCGGCGGGCGGCACGCGCCGCCGGGCCGGGCGCGTCCGCGCCGGGCCGGGCGGAGAAGAAGAGAGGGGAAAGGTCGCCGCACCCCGGTCAGGAGCGGGGCGGCCCCAGGTTCGCCGTCCAGTACGCCATGGCCGCGACACTACCATCCGGCGCGGGCCGCGCGGTCACCTCGGTGCTCGCGCGGCCCGCGGCCGTCCCTCGGGGAGGCGTCAGGCCGAGACGGGCTCGTCGGCGGCCTCGGCGAGCCTGCGGCCGACCAGCGGCGGCAGCTCGCGCACGACGCGGGCCAGCTCGCGCAGATCGCCGTCCACCAGCGCCTGCGGGCCGTCGCACAGCGCGGTCTCCGGGTGCGGGTGCACGTCGACGATCACGCCGTCGGCGCCGACCGCGATGGCCGCGCGGGTCAGCGGCAGCACCAGGTCGCGGCGCCCGCCCGAGTGGGACGGGTCCACGATCACCGGCAGGTGGCCCAGGCGCTGCGCCACCGGCACCGCGGAGATGTCCAGGGTGTTGCGGGTGGCCTTCTCGAAGGTGCGGATGCCCCGCTCGCACAGCACGATGTCGAGGTTGCCGCGCTGGGCGATGTACTCGGCGGCCATCAGCCACTCCTCGATGGTGCCGCTCATCCCCCGCTTGAGCAGCACCGGCATGCCCGACTCCCCGGCGGCCTGCAGCAGCGCGAAGTTCTGCGCGTTGCGGGTGCCGATCTGCAGCATGTCGGCGTACCGGGCGATCAGCTCCACGTCGTGGGCGTCGACGACCTCGGTGACGATCGGCATGCCCGTCTCGGCCCGCACGTCCGCCAGGATCTTCAGCCCGGCCTCGCCGAGGCCCTGGAAGGCGTAGGGCGAGGTGCGCGGCTTGAACGCGCCGCCGCGCAGCAGGGTGGCGCCCGCCGCCTTGGCCATCTGCGCCGCCTGCAGGGTCTGCTCGGGGGTCTCCACCGCGCACGGCCCGGCGATCAGCGTCATCGTGCCCGGTCCGATCGGCACCCCGCCGACCCGCACCACCGAGCGCTCGGCGTGGTTCTCCCTGCTGACCAGCTTGTACGGGGCGGAGATGCGGAGCACGTCGCTGACCCCGCCCATGCCGCGCAGGTTCAGCGACGCGAACTGCTGCACGTCCCCGACCAGCCCGATGATGGTGCGCTCGACGCCGCGGCTGACGAACGCCTCGCCTCCCGTCGTCTCGACCAGCGAGACGACGGCCTGGATATCCGATTCGGTGGCCTCCGGGGCCATGACGACGACCATGCTGTGCCTCCTCTTGCGGCGGGATCCGGCGGACCCCGCGTCCGCGCCCTGGAAACGACGAAAGCCCCGGGCCGCAGCGGCCCGGGGCTCATCGCCTGAAGGTCTGTCAGCGCAGCGTCTGGCAGACCAGCCGCCCGGGCTGGTCGAACCAAAAGAAATACACGACGTTGCGCACGCGACAAGAGTAACCCACGGTCCGGACCGCCGGAGAGGAGGGGGTGAATATGGCTCAGCTCACGCCGGATGGCAGTATGGCCGCGTCATGTCCCCACCCGATGAGCCTTCCGGCGAAGCGCCCGGCAAACCATTGCCGCCGGGGCAGTACATCCCCCGCGGCTGGCCCGTCCTCCACTACGGCCCGGTGCCCAGGTTCCGTCCCGAATCGTGGGACTTCCGGGTGTTCGGCGCGACCGAGTCGGGCGGGCAGTACCGCTGGACGTGGGAGGAGTTCGAACGGCTGCCGCGCACCAGGGCGGTCGGCGACTTCCACTGCGTCACCAAGTTCTCCATCCTCGACAACGAATGGGAGGGCGTGCCCGGCTCGACCGTCGTGGAGCTCGCCCCGCCCCACCCGGACGTCACCCACGTGATGGTGTGGGCCGAGTACGGCTACAGCGCCAACATCCGCATGAGCGACTTCCTGGCGGACACGACGATGTTCGCCATGTACCGCAACGGGGAGCGGCTCACCCCCGACCACGGCTTCCCCGTCCGCCTGGTGGTGCCGCACCTGTACGCGTGGAAGAGCGTCAAGTGGGTCCGGGGCGTGGAGTACATGGTCAAGGACCGCCGCGGCTTCTGGGAGGAGCGCGGCTACCACAACGTCGCCGACCCCTGGAACGAGCAGCGATACTCGTACCAGGAGGAGGAGGGCGAGGCCCCGCCCTACTGACCGGCGCGCCCCCGGGCGGTCCACAGTCTGTGCCGGACGGTGCCTGTTGCCCCAAACGGCAGGGCCGCACCCCCTCATGGGCATTACTGTGTGTCTTCATGTTGATACCGTCCGTGACCGGTATTCTGGTCGGCGGGGCGGCCATGACCGCTGCCCTCGGCACGTGCGCCCTGCGGCCGTGGCTGCGGTCCCGGCGCGGGTTCGGCAGCATGGCCGACGAGGCGACGTTCGCGACGCTGCACACCATCTCGCGGGCCTCGCCGTCCCTGCGCGGCGGGCTGAACCGCGACTCCGCCCGCAAGGCGGCCCGGCACCTGCGGACGCTGCTCGGCGTCGAGGCGGTGGCGCTGGTGGCCGCCGCACCGGTGGACGACCCGCACGCCGACCCGCACGCCGACCCGCACGACGGGCCGCCCGGCGATCCTGAGGACGGGCCGGGCCGGCTGCTGGTGTGGGACGGCGCGGGCGGCTCCCGGCACGCCTGGGCGGTGCTGCACCACGCCCGGCCGGTGCTGGAGTCCGGGCGGCTGCGCGTGATCGGACCGGACGTGCTGTCGTGCGAGGACGCCAGGTGCCGCATCCGCGTGGCCATGGTGGCGCCGCTGTCGGTGCAGGGGCGGGTCGAGGGGGCGCTGGCCGCCTACGGGGGCAGCGCCTCGGCGGCGCGCGTGCGCGCGGTGGGCGAGCTGGCCCGGTGGGTGTCCAGCCAGCTGGAGCTGGCCGAGCTGGACTCCTCCCGCGCGCGCCTGGCCGAGGCCGAGATGCGCGCGCTGCGCGCCCAGATCTCCCCCCACTTCGTCTACAACTCGCTGACCACCATCGCCTCGTTCGTCCGCACCGACCCCGAACGGGCCCGCGACCTGCTGCTGGACTTCGCCGACTTCGCCCGCTACTCGTTCCGCAACCCGCGCGACTTCACCACCCTGGCCGACGAGCTGCGCTCCATCGACCGGTACCTGCTGCTGGAGCGGGCCCGGTTCGGCGACCGGCTGCAGTTCAGCGTGGAGGTCGCCCCGGAGGTGCTGCCGGTGGCGCTGCCGTTCCTGTCGCTGCAGCCGCTGGTGGAGAACGCGATCCGGCACGGCATGGCCGACGCCCGCGAGCCGTTCCGCATCCAGATCGTGGCGCGCGACGAGGGGGCCGAGGCGGCGATCAGCGTGGAGGACGACGGGGTCGGCATGGACCCCGGCCGGCTGCGGGAGATCCTGGCCGCGGGCCCCCTGTCGGCCGGGCGCGACCGGCGCGGCGGCGCGGGCATCGGCCTGGCCAACGTCGACGAGCGGCTGCGGCAGGTCTACGGCGACGAGTACGGGCTGACGGTCGAGACGGCGATCGGCGCGGGCACCAAGGTCAACCTGCGGGTTCCCAAGTACAGTCCGGGCGTGTTCCCCGACTGAGCGGCGGCGTCCCGGCGCCGGGGACGGTACCCGTGTGCGGTCAACGGTCCGTCGGCGAAATTCCTTCACTGTGCGAAACCGATTGCAGACGATCGGTAATCGCGGCAGGGTCCTCTTATGCTGCGCGTCCTTGCCGTTGACGATGAGGTCCCCGCCTTGGAGGAACTGGTCTACCTGCTGCGGGAGGACCCGCGGATCGAGCGCGTCATCGGGGCCTGCGACGCCGCCGCGGCGCTGCGCAACCTGAGCCGGATGCTGGTGTCCGGCGACCGGCTCGACGCGGTGTTCCTCGACATCCGCATGCCGGGCCTGGACGGCCTCGACTTCACGAGGCTGCTGTCGGGGTTCGCCTCCCCGCCGGTGGTGGTGTTCGTCACCGCGCACGACAACTGCGCGGTCACCGCCTACGAGCTGGGGGCGCTGGACTACCTGCTCAAGCCGGTGCGGCCGGAGCGGCTGGCCGAGGCCGTCCGCCGGGTCGACGAGGCGGTCCACCGCGCCGCCGGGCAGGACAAGCGCGCCGTCGACCGCCCGCCCGAGGACGAGATGGTGCCGGTGGAACTGGGCGGCCGCACCCGCCTTGTGCCCCGCCGGGAGGTGACGTACGTGGAGGCGCAGGGCGACTACGTGCGGCTGCACACCGCCGAGGGCAGCTACCTGGTGCGCATGCCGCTGGCCCAGCTGGCGCGCCGCTGGGAGGCGGCCGGGTTCATCCGCATCCACCGCAGCACGCTGGTCGCCCTGGCACACATCACCGAGCTGCGCTTCGACGGCGGCCGCGCGGCCGTGCAGGTCGGGCAGGAGCTGCTGCCGGTCGCCCGCCGCCACACCCGGCAGGTGCGCGACCTGCTGGTGCGCCGCTTCCGCAACGCCGACCCGGACGGCCGGAACGGCGAGCCCGGCCCCCGGCGGGGCGACCCCGGCGGCGGACCCGGCGGCCGCCGCGGCCGGCCGGACGGCGGGCCGGGACGGCGAGGCGGCGGCCGGGACGGGCGCGGCGACGAGTGGGAGCCCGGCGGCGGACGCGGCGGCGGACACGCCGATGACTGAGCCGCGCCGCGTCGCGGTGTCCAATCCGCGCACCCACCGGGCCCGCCGCGGACCGGTCGGCACGGGCTGGGGCGTCGCCCGCGACCTCGACGAGCAGACCGAGCTCGGCGCCGTGTACGCGCGCGCGCTGATCCGCGCGCAGCTGCGCTCGGCGCTGCTGACCGCCGGGGCGGTGCTGACCGCGGTCATCGGGCTGCCCCTGCTGCTGACCCTGGTCCCCGCGCTGGCGCGGGCCCGGGTGCACGGGGTGCCGCTGGCCTGGCCGCTGCTGATGCTGGGCGTGCAGCCGGTCTGGATCATCCTGGCGGTCCGGCAGCTGTGGCGGGCCGAACGCACCGAGCGGGAGTTCGCGCGCTTCGTGGACCACCCGTGATCGCGCCGGCCGTGGCCATCGCGCTGACCGCGCTGATCGTCGTCCTCGGCCTGATGACGGCGCTGACCACGGTGCGCGGCTCGACCGCGCTGCGCGGCCGCCCGCCCGTCGGCGGCGACGCCGCCTCCGACTTCCTGGTCGCTTCGCGCGGGGTGACGCCGCTGTGGAACGCCGCCGCGATCAGCGGCGAGTACATCTCGGCGGCGGCGTTCCTCGGGTGGGCGGGGCTGCTGCTGGCCCACGGCGCCGACGTGCTGTGGCTGCCGATCGGGGCCGTCGGCGGGTACGTGCTGCTGCTGGCGTTCGTGACCGCGCCGCTGCGCCGCTCGGGCGCCTACACCATCTCCGACTTCGCCGAGTGGCGGCTCGGCTCGCTGGCCGTGCGGCGCCTGGTGTCGGTGTGCGTGTGCGTGATCGGCTGGTTCTACCTGCTGCCGCAGTTCCAGGGCGCCGGCGTCACGCTGTGGGTGCTGACCGGCGCGCCCCCCTGGACGGGCTGGGCGCTGGTGGTGGCCGTGGTGGCGGGCCTGGTGCTGTCGGGCGGCATGCGCAGCATCACCGTCGTCCAGGCGATGCAGTACTGGGTGAAGGTGTGCGCGGTGGCGGTCCCGGCCATCGCCGTGCTGGCCGTCTGGCGGCTGGACGGGGCCCGCGACCTCGCCGGTGACGGGCCGCCGAAGTTCCCCCGCGCCACCGTCGTCCGGGTGCAGACCGACGTGGCCGTGCGGGTGCCCGCCGACACGGACGTGACGGTGCGCGGCGAGGTGGACGGCGAGACCCGCCACGGGCGGCCGGTGCGGCTGCCGCGGGGCCGGCACACCGTGGCCGAGGGCACCGAGCTGCGGTTCCCGGCGGGGGCGTGGGTGCCGCACGCCGAACGGCTGCCGATCCAGGAGGACCACGCCTGGGCGCTGCCGTTCGCCCGGGGCCACGACCACCCGCTGTTCGCCACATACTCGGCGCTGCTGGGCGTGCTGCTGGGCACGATGGGGCTGCCGCACATCCTGATGCGGTTCTACACCGCGACCTGCGGCAGTGCGGCGCGCCGCACCGTCGCGATGGTGCCGGTGCTGCTGGCGCTGTTCTATCTGTTCCCGGTCGTGTACGGGACGCTCGGCCGCTTCTACACGCCGGAGCTGCTCGTCACCGGCGACACCGACGCGACCATCCTGATGGTGCCGCAGCGGCTGGTGCCCGGCACCGCGGGCGCGCTGCTGACGGGCCTGGTCGCGGCGGGGGCGTTCGCCGCGTTCATCTCCACGTCCTGCGGCATCGTGGTGGCGATCGCGGGCACGGTGTCGCAGCGGGTGCTGCGCGGCGGCGTGGCGGCCTTCCGGCTCGGCACGGTGTTCGCGCTGGCGGTGCCGCTGGGGGTGCCGCTGACGCCGGCCTCGGACGTCGGCGCGATCGGCGCGGCCAGGCTGGTCACTCTGGCGCTGACGGTGTCGGCGTGCTCGCTGTGCCCGCTGCTGCTGCTCGGCATCTGGTGGCGCGGCCTGACGGCGGCCGGTGCGGGCGCCGGGCTGGTGGTGGGCGGGGGGCTGGCGGTGGCGGCGGCGGTCACCCGGCTGTTCGGCGGGCCGCAAGACGGCTGGCCCGCCGCGCTGCTGGCGCAGCCGGCGATGGCGATCGTGCCGCTGACGTTCGCGGTGATGGTGGCCGGGTCGCTGCTGACCCGCCGCCGGGTGCCCCGCCGGGCCGACCGGGCGCTGGCCCGGTTGCATCTGCCGGAGGAAATCATCAATCGTTGACGCCTGTACGCCGAAGGAAGTTGGCTGTTCCCCTCTGTTGCTGCGAAACCGTTCGTCGTCGTGCTTCGACCGTTCGTCGGCCCGCGGCGGGACGCACATCGACGGCTATCCGCCGTTGGCCGAGGGGACCCGGCCATCGCCTCCCCACCGGTATCTGATCCCTCTACTGTTTTCACTGGCACCACGCACCACACCGCTTCGGGGGGAGCGAGTGGACGCGGACGGCCCCGAGTTCATCGGCCCGCCGGCGGCGCAACCGCCACCCCCGCACGGAACAACAGAGGAGATCCGGCACGGCACCGATAAGCCGGATCAGGAGCCGTCGGATCCCGTACCGGGGGGGTGGGATCCGACGGCGTGAGGCTCGGGCGTCGCTGAATAGTCGGGGGGTTGTTCAGCGACGCCCGGGCCGTTTTCCGTTTCGGGGGCCGGCCCGGTGAGATGCAGGGGGCTGAGATGCAGGGGTGCGGCGCGGGCGGCTCAGCGGTCGCGCAGGCGCTTGAGGGTCTCGACGTCCCTGCGGTGCGGTTCGGGGGCGCGCCCGGGCGTCTCGATGATGAACGGGACGCCCGCCACGGCCGGGTGGCGGAACAGCTCGGCGAACGGCTCCTCGCCGATCCGCCCCGCGCCGATGTTCTCGTGCCGGTCCCTGGCCGATCCGCAGGCGTCCTTGGAGTCGTTGGCGTGGACGAGCTTGAGCCGCCCCTCGCCGACCGTCTCGACGAGCGCGTCGATCGTCGCGGCCGCCCCGCCCGGGGCGGACAGGTCGTGACCGGCGGCGAACGCGTGGCAGGTGTCGAAGCACACCCCGAGCCTGGGATGGCGGTCCAGCGCCTCGAAGAACGGGCCGAGCTGCTCCACCTTGGCGCACAGCATCCGGCCCTGCCCGGCCATGGGCTCCAGCAGCAGGTCGGGCCCGTCGTCGGGGATCTCCTCCAGCAGCGGCAGCAGCTGGTCGCGGACCTGCCGCATGGCGTCCTCGTACGGCTGGCTGACCGCCGAGCCGGTGTGCACCACCACGCCGCGCGCGCCGATGTCGCGGCCCCGGCGCAGCGCGTGCCGCACCGACGCCACCGACTTGGCGAGGGTGTCGGCGCTGGGCGAGCCGAAGTTCACCAGGTACGCCGCGTGGACGTAGACCGGCAGATCCTCCTGCTCGCGCAGCCGGGCGTCCTCGGCGGGCCGGCCGTCCGGCAGCGCCCAGCCGCGCGGGTTGGACACGAACACCTGGACGGCCTCGGCGCCGATCTCGGCGGCGTACTTGAGACCGCCGGTGGCCAGGCCGCCGGCGACCGGGACGTGCGCGCCGACCGGGCAGCCCGCCACGGCCGGCGCCGGGGACGCGCCGACGGAGGACGAGGTCACGGATGAGAAGGCCATAGGGCGCTCAGCATAGTCGCCCGCCGGACCGTTCCCGGCCGCGCCGGGCCGTGCTCGCGACGCGCCGCGCGGGCCGCGCCCGCCGGGCGGGCGGTCAGCCCCAGATGGTGACCTCCTGGCCGCGCTGGGCGGTGGAGCCGGGCAGCGGGTTCTGCCCGACCACCCGGTTGCCCAGCTTGCTGCCGATCTTGACCTTGAAGCCGGAGCTGCGCAGCGTGCGCCGGGCGTCGTCGAACGACTGGCCGATCACCGTCGGCACCGGGAGCCGGTCGCCCCGGTCGCCGGAGTCGTCGTCGCAGAAGAACTCGCCGATCAGGCAGTTGCGGCGGTTGACCACGAGGGTGACCTTGTCGCCGGACGACACGCCGGTGCCCGCCTTGGGGCTCTGCGACAGCACCGTGTCGCCGGGCTTCCCGTCGACCCGGCGCCGCTCGATCTCGACGTCGAGGCCCATGGAGCGCAGCCGGTTGGCGGCGTCGTCGCTCTTCTGCCCCACCACGTTCGGCAGGGACATGCCGCTGCTGACGACGATCTGCACCGGCACGTCGGGGGACTGCTTGTCGCCCGCGGCCGGGTTGGTGCGCACCACGCGGCCCTTGGCCACCGTCTGGGACGGGGTGCTGCTCTCGCGGCCCGGCTGCAGGCCCTTGTCGCGCAGGATGCGCTTGGCGTCCTCCAGGGTGCGGCCGCGCACGTCGGGCACCTCGCGCGGCACCCGTCCCTTGGACGGGGTCAGCGTCACCGTCTCGCCCTTGGCGATCCGCGTGCCCGGCGCCGGGTCGGTCTTGGCGATCTCGCCCTTGTCGACCCGGTCGCTGTACTCCTCGGGGCCGATCCGGGCCTGCAGGCCCGCGTCGGCGAGCGCCCGGCGGGCGTCGGCCACCGTCATGCCGATCAGCCGGTCGGGCACGTGGTCGTACTGGCCGGACGTCTGGTACCACACCGACCAGGCCAGCACCACGGCGGCGACCGCGCCGATCGCGATCAGCACGTACCGGGCGGGCGCGCCGACCCCGCGCCGGGGGGCGCGGTCGTCCGGCGGCACCAGGGCCGGGCCGGTCTCGGCGGGCGACAGCACGGCGGTGCGCCCGCCGCCGGGCGGCGGGTTCTGCCCCGGCGGCACGCCCGGCCCGTTCGGCGGGGCCTCCAGGACGGCGGTGTGCCCGCGGGCCGCCTGCTCGACGCGCCAGTCGATGTCGGGCGGCAGGCCGCCGTGCACCTCGGCCGCCAGCGCCAGGAACTGCCCGGCGTCCTGCGGCCGCTGCGCGGGCTCGCGCGCGGTCGCCCGGGTGACCAGCACGTCCAGCTGCTGCGGAAGGCCCGGCACCAGGTCCGACGGCGGCGGCACGGCCTCGTTGACGTGCTTGTAGGCGATCGCCAGCGGGGTGTCGCCCTGGTGCGGCAGCTCCCCGGTGAGCAGTTCGTAGAGCAGCACGCCGGCCGCGTACACGTCGGTGCGCACGTCGGCGTCGCCGGACAGCACCTGCTCGGGCGCCAGGTAGCCGACGGTGCCGATGATCAGCCCGGTCTTGGTCATCTTGCTGGCGCTCTCGGCCCGGGCCAGCCCGAAGTCGGCCACCTTGACCTGGCCGTCCTCGGTGATCAGCACGTTCTCCGGCTTGACGTCGCGGTGCACCAGGCCGGCCCGGTGCGCGGCGGCCAGCGCGGCCAGCACCGGCTGGAGGATCTCCAGCGCGGCGCGGGGGCCGAGGCGGCCCCGCTCGGTCAGCAGGTCGCGCAGCGTGCGGCCGGGCACGTACTCCATGACCAGGAACACGTGCTCGCCGTCGGTGCGCTGGTCGAACACCGCGACCACGTTGGGGTGCGACAGCGCGGCGGCCGCCTTGGCCTCGCCGATGAAGCGGGCGACGAACTCGTCGTCGGCCGCGAGGTTGGCGTGCATCACCTTGATGGCGACCACGCGATCGAGCCTCAGGTCGCGGGCGACGTAGACCGTGGCCATGCCGCCGCGCGCGACACGGGACTCAATGCGGTAGCGCCCGTCGAGCACCCGCCCGACGAGGGGGTCGGCAACCGTCGTGTCCATCGCTGCGAGTGTAGGCGGCTTTTCCGGTGCGCATCATCAGTCGGGAGTATGAGGATCGATCCGCCCTTGATCGGTCGCGCACCGTGACCGCTCCGGGGCGGACCGCTCCCGAACGGGCGCCGGCGGCGACGGCACGTGCCCGGGGGCGCGGTTCACCGTGAGCGGGCGGCCTCGGGCGCCGCACCCTCGGCGGCGGGGCCAGGGGCGGCGGGGGAGCGGCGGGCGATCCGCGCGCGGACGGCGGCGAACCCGCCCCGCGACACCGCCACCCCGGCCAGGCACAGCACGCCGCCCGCGAGGGTGGGCAGGCCCGGCACCTCGCCCAGCAGCGCCCACGACATCAGCACCACCAGGGCGGGCACGGCGTAGGTGGTCGCGCCCATTTTGCCCGCCGAGGTGCGGGCCAGCGCATACGCCCAGGTGGTGAACGCCAGGGCGGTCGGGAAGACGCCCAGGTACACCATGTCCAGCGTCGCCTTCAGCGGAGCGTCGGCCAGTTCCCCGGCCAGCCGCCCGGCGAACGGCAGGCAGGCGGCCGTCCCCACCATGCAGCCGTACGCGGTGACCTGCAGCGGGGAGCCGTGCTTCAACGCGGGCTTCTGGCTGACCACCCCCACCGCGTAGGTGACGGCCGCCAGCAGGCAGAGCACCACGCCGAGCGTCGCCGACCCGCCGTCCGGGCCGCCGTCCGACAGCGAGACGCCCACCACGACGGCGCCGGCGAACGACACCGCGATCCCGGCCAGCAGGCGCGCCGGCAGCCCCTCCTTGAGCAGCCAGCCGCCCAGCAGCGCGACCAGGATCGGGCCGACGTTGACCACCATTGCGGCGGTGCCCGCGTCCACCTCCTGCTCGCCCCAGTTCAGCACGATGTTGTAGACGCCGAACCACAGCACCCCCGACACCAGGATGCCGGGCCAGGCGGCGCGCGGCGGCGGGCCCTCCCGCCGCACCAGGCACAGCAGCAGGAGCGTGGCCGAACCCGCCAGCAGGCGGCCCAGCGCCAGCGCGCCCGGGGAGAACTCGCGGCCCGCGCTGCGGATCGCCACGAACGCCGACGCCCACAGCACGACCGTGAACGCCGCGGCGGCCACGGCGCGCCGGTCCACCGGCGGCCGGGCCGCCGCCTCTTCCTGTCGATCCATGCGCTGCACCCCGGGAAGCGGACGTTTCCACGAATCCCCGAAGCGCCCCCGCAGGCCGGGGGCCCGGACGGCGGGAAGGCGGCGCTCCCGCGCGGTGGCAGCGCGGGCCGGGGAGGACGCGGATCAGTCTGCGCCCACTCACCTTTCAGGTCCAGCGAGTATTTCTACAGGGAAGCGTTCAGCGTTCCTTCACCATCAGGTGCCGGTGCTGAGGCCCTCCCAGGGGGACGACGCCTGCGCGTAGCGGCGCTTGGGGATGCGCCCCGCCAGCCGCGCCAGCCGCCCGGCCTGCACGGCGTGCCGCATGGCGGCGGCCATCGCGGCGGGGTGCTGCGCGCGGGTGACGGCGGTCGCCAGCAGCACCGCGTCGCAGCCGAGCTCCATGGCCAGCGCGGCGTCGCTGGCGGTGCCCAGGCCCGCGTCCAGCACCACCGGCACGTTCGCCTGCTCGACGATCAGTTCGATGTTGTGCGGGTTGCGGATGCCCAGGCCCGAGCCGATCGGCGAGCCCAGCGGCATCACCGCGGCGCAGCCGACCTGCTCCAGGCGGCGCGCCAGCACCGGGTCGTCGTTGGTGTAGGGCAGCACCACGAACCCGTCGTCCACCAGCTGCTCGGCCGCGTCCACCAGCTCGATCGGGTCGGGCAGCAGGGTGCGCTCGTCGGCGATCACCTCCAGCTTGACCCAGTTGGTGTGCAGCGCCTCGCGGGCCAGCTTGGCCGTCAGCACGGCCTCGCCCGCGGTGAAGCAGCCCGCCGTGTTGGGCAGCACCCGGACGCCGCACTCGCGCAGCACGTCCAGCACCGACCCGCGCGCCTGCGGGTCCACGCGGCGCATGGCGACGGTGGTCAGCTCGGTTCCGGACGCGGTCAGCGCCTCGCGCAGCACGTGCATGCTGGGCGCGCCGCCGGTGCCCATGATCAGCCTGGAGCCGAACTCCTCGCCCGCGATGACGAGGCTGTCCGCCTCGGGGGCCGCACCGCTCTCGGGGGCCCGGCCCGCCGCGGCCGCGCCGGCCGGAGTCGTGTGGGCCGTCTGCTCTCGCACCGTCAACCTCCCTGCACGGCGGTCAGCACCTCGAGCCGATCCGCCTCCCGTAGCGTCGTGGCGTCCCAGTCGGAGCGCCGCACCACCTCGTCGTTGAGCGCCGCCGCCACGCCGGAGACGGCGGGGGCGACGGACGCCACCAGCTCGGCCACGCTGGTGCCCTCGGGCACCTCGCGCGCCTGCCCGTTGACGATGACCTTCATGCCGTGACCTCGAAGCGATCGGGGGTGAAGGGGCGGGCCGCCTCGGGCACCGTCCCGTCCAGCAGCGTCTCGGCGAGGGCGTCCGCGCTGACCGGCGTCAGCAGGATGCCGTTGCGGAAGTGCCCGGTGCCCAGCACCAGCCCCGGCAGCGCGGACGGGCCGAGCACCGGTGCGTTGTCGGGCGAGCCGGGCCGCAGCCCCGCCGACACCTCGGCGAACTCCAGCTCGGTGATGCCGGGCACCAGCTCGCGCGCGTCGCGCAGCAGCTCCCACAGGCCCCCGGCGGTGATGCGGGTGTCGAAGCCCATCTCCTCCTGCGTGGCGCCGACCACGACCTCCCCGTCGGCGCGCGGCACCAGGTAGATCGACGAGCCCTTCACCAGCCCGCGCGTGCAGCGCCGCAGGAACGGCACGCGGGTGCGCAGCCGCAGCACCTGGCCCTTCACCGGACGCACCGGTGGAACGGTCCCGGGGGGCAGGCCGCCGATGTCCGACGACCACGGCCCGGCCGCCAGCAGCACCCGGTCGGCGGGCAGCCGCGTCCCGTCGTCCAGCCGCACCCCGGCGGCGGCGTCGCGTTCGACCAGCACGGCCTCGGCGCGCCGCCGGACCAGCCGCACGCCCAGCTTCTCCGCGGCGGCCAGCAGCGCGGCGGTCAGCCTGCGCGGGTCGATCGAGCCGTCTGCGGGGACCAGCAGCCCGCCGCGCACGCTCGGCGCCAGCATCGGCTCCTGCTTGCGGCACTCCCGCCCGGACAGGTGCTCGGGGGCCAGGCCCAGCGACTCCTGGAAGCGGCGCAGGTCCTCCAGGTAGGCCAGGTCGTCGGAGTCGAAGGCGACCTGCAGCACGCCGTCGGTGCGCAGTGCGGTCTCGGCCCCGGTCAGCTCCTCCAGCTCGGCGACGAACGCCGGGTAGCGGGCCAGGGACGCAAGGCCCAGCCGCAGCAGCGGCTCCTCGCCGTAGGTCAGCTCGCTGACGGGGGTGAGCATCCCGGCGGCGACGTTCGACGCCCCGCTCGCCGGGTCGGGGTCGACCAGGGTGACCGACGCGCCGCGCGCGGCCGTCCGCCAGGCCGCGGCCAGCCCGACGACCCCGGCCCCGATGATCACGATCTCCACGTGTGCACTCCCTTCGCCGGCATGATCCGGATCAGGTCCTGGCGGTCGGCGGCCCGTACAGCCGCCCTCTCAGCCCGGTCGTACCGGACTCCCGCGGTTTCTCGCATGTACCACCCTACGTCCCATTAGTCCGTTCCAGTGTCGGGCCCACCCGTGGCGGGCGGCCGGCCGGAGCGGCCGGAACCGGGCGGGCTAAGGTGTGCCTTCATGAACAGGGTGATCGTGGTGGGCGGCGGTCTGGCGGGCGTGCGGACCGTGGAGGCCCTGCGGCGCAAGGGGCACGAGGGGGAGGTGCTCCTCGTCTCGGCCGAGCGGCACCGGCCCTACGATCGGCCGCCGCTGTCCAAGGCGGTGCTGGCGGGCGACGCCGACGACACCACCGTCGAGGTCGACTGGGACGAGCTGCGCTGCGAGATGCTGCTCGGCGAGCGCGCCACCGCGCTGCGGCCCGGCGACCCCTGCGGCGGCACCGTCGTCACCACAGCCGGCGAGCTGGAGTTCGACGGGCTGGTCATCGCCACCGGCGCCGCCCCCGTCACCCTGCCCGGCCACGGCGCCCAGCGCGTGCTGCGCACCATCGACGACGCCCGCGACCTGCGCGCGCGGCTGACGCCCGGCGTCCGCCTCGTCATCGTCGGCGCGGGCTGGATCGGCGCCGAGGTCGCCACGACCGCCGCCAGGAAGGGCTGCTCGGTCACGGTGGTGGAGGCCGCCGACGCCCCCCTGTCGGGCGCCATCGGCCCCGAGGTCGGGGCGTTGACGGCCCGCTGGTACGGCGAGGCGGGCGTGGAGCTGCGCACCGGCGTCAAGGTCGCCGCCGTCGAGCCCGGGGCGCTGCTGCTGGCCGACGGCGCCCGCGTCCCCGCCGACGAGATCGTGGTCGGTGTCGGCGTCCGCCCCGAACTGGGCTGGCTGGACGGCTCCGGCGTGGAGACCGACGGCGGCGTGGCGACCGACGCCGCGCTCCGCGTCACCGTCGCGGGCGCCCCGCGGTCCGACATCGTGGCGGTGGGCGACTGCGCCGCCTGGTGGTCGAACAGGTACGGGCGGCGCCTGCTCGTCGAGCACTGGGACACCGCCCTCAACGCCCCCGCCGTCGCGGCCGCCACCCTGCTCGGCGAGGACGCCGTCTACGACCCCGTGCCGTACTTCTGGTCCGAGCAGTTCGGCCGCATGGTGCAGTACGCGGGCCACCACCAGGGGGCCGAGCGCGTGCTGCACCGGGGCGACCCCGACGGCTCCACGTGGTCGGTGTGCTGGCTCACCGGCGACCGCCTGGACGCCATCCTCACCGTCGACCGCCCCCGCGACCTGGTGCAGGCGCGCCGCGTGCTGACCGCGGGCACGCCCGTCGACCCGGACCTGCTCGCCGACCCCGAGCGCCCCGTCCGCGAGACGGTGAAGGCCTGACGGCGCCCGCGGTCCTTCCGGGGATGCGGGGGTTTGAGAGGAGCGGGGGCGTGGTAGGCAGGGGGCGTGACGCAGATGCACGCAACCGTTGAGCGCGATCTCGATCCGCAGACCGACGCCCTGGCGGGGGAGTGGCTCACCCTCAAGGAGGCGGCCGCCCGGCTGGGGGTCAAGCACAGCAGGATCAAGCAGCTGCTCGCCGAGCGCAAGCTGCTGGCCGTCCGCCGCGAGGGCCAGCTCATGGTCCCCGCCGCGTTCCTGCGGGACGGCCAGGTGATCAAGGGACTGTCCGGCACGCTGACGGTGCTGTCGGACGCGGGCTTCAGCGACGTCGAGACGCTGCGGTGGCTGTTCACCGCCGACGACACCCTCCCGGGCACCCCGGTCCAGGCCCTCAGCGAGAACCGCGGCACCGAGGTGCGCCGCCGCGCCCAGGCCCTGGCCTTCTAGCGTCCGGGCCCGAACTTCCGGGCCCGAGCGTCCGAACCCCGGCGTCCGAACCCCGGGCCGCCCGCAGGGGCGGGCCGAAGAACGCACGTGACACGATTGCGGGGTCACGCGCGAAGGTGCCGCCGGCCGCCGCACGGCCGGTGCGCACCGGCGCGTGACCCCGCGATCCGCATCCGGCCCCCGGTGCCGGGTACCGATCCCACGACCCGCCGCCGCGCGCGGACGGACCGAGAGCGCGCACGCGCCCAGCAGTGAAAGGAACGTCTTCCACCGTGTCCAGGCACCTGCCCTCCGAACGCGCCGTCGCCCTGCGCGCCCGGCTCAGCCGGGCCCGCCTCTACCTGTGCACGGACGCCAGGGAGCGGCAGGGCGACCTGCCCGAGTTCCTCGACGCGGTGCTGGCCGGAGGCGTCGACATCGTCCAGCTCCGCCACAAGGGCTTGGAGGCGCGGCAGGAGCTGGAGTACCTGCGGGTGTTCCGGGCGGCCTGCGAGCGGCACGGTGCGCTGCTGGCCGTCAACGACCGCGCCGACATCGCTCACGCCGCGCACGCCGACGTCCTGCACCTGGGTCAGGACGACCTGCCGGTGCCGGCCGCCCGCGCCATCGTCGGCCAGGACATGCTCATCGGCCGGTCCACGCACTCCGACGAGCAGGCGTCGGCGGCCGCCGCCGAACCGGGCGTCGACTACTTCTGCGCCGGGCCGGTGTGGCCCACCCCCACCAAGCCGGGACGGCCCGCCCCCGGGCCCAAGCTGCTGGAGTACGTCGCCGCCCAGCGCGAGGTCCGCCCCTGGTTCGCCATCGGCGGCATCGACGCGGGCAACCTCGACCGGGTGCTGGCCGCCGGGGCGACCCGCGTGGTCGTCGTCCGCGCCATCACCGAGGCGGCCGACCCGGGCGCCGCGGCCGCCGAGCTGGCCCGCCGCCTGGCCGCCCACTCCGCCGATCCGTCCTGACCGCCGGCCCGGTCACCCGCCTGATCACCCGCCCGATCACCTGGCCGTCGCCGCGCCTTTCCCCGGCGGTCGCCGCGTGATCGCCGACTCGGCCGCGGGCACGCCCCGGCATGTCCCACAATGGACCCATGAGCATGGGACCCGACGACGAGCGTGTGGTCGAGCTGGTCGAGGACGAGCTGGAGATCCTCCCCGACCAGACCACCGACGACACCGACACCGGATGGGGCGACTGGCGCGGCGACGACGACTCCCGGCTCCTGGACGACCGTCCGCCGCACTGGTGACCCGGCCCTCGAACCGGCGTGCACCGGCCGCGCGGCCCGCCGCGGTGGGCGGCGCCGCGCGGCCCCGCCCATCCCGGCGGGCGGCTCACCACAGCAGGCCGAGCACGAACCCGACCGTCATCACCACGGCCAGGGCCACCATCATCCGCCAGCGGTAGGCCGGGATGCGCCTGGGCCGCGGCTTGGGGGCGGGCGCCCGCCCCTCCCGCAGCGCGCGCACCAGCTGCCGCGCCGTGGGCCGGGCGGCCGGGTTCTTGTCCAGGCAGCGCAGCGCCAGGTCGCGCAGCGGGCCGTCCATGCCGCCCAGATCGGGGCGGCGCGAGGTCACCCGACGCATCACCGCCGCGCTCGGCCCGGTGCCGAACGGGGGGCGTCCCGTGGCGGCGAACACCACCGTCGCGCCCCAGGCCAACACGTCGGCGGGCGGGCCGACCGGCTCGTCCTCGATCTGCTCGGGCGCCATGTAGGCGGGCGCGCCCACCGGGCCCGTCGTGATCGCGGCGGCGTCCGCCAGCCGGGCCGTGCCGAAGCCGACGACCTTGGCGCCGTCCGGGCCGAGCACCACCTCGCCCGGTGTGAAGCCGCGGTGCACGACGCCCGCCCGGTGGATGGCGGCCAGCCCGGCGGCGGTGCGCAGCGCCACCGCGCGCAGCCGCTCGTCCGGCAGCGGCCCCTGCTCCTCCACGACCCGCTGCAGCGTCGGGCCCTCGACGTACTCGCTGACGATGTACGGGCGGTCGCCGGCGACGCCCGCGTCCAGCATCCGGGCGATGTGCCGGCCCGTGACCTCCAGCACCGCGTCGGCCTCCGCGCGGAAGCGGCCGAGCGCCCGCCGCCCGCCCGCCGGGACGCCCCGCAGCAGCTTCACCGCCACCGGCTCGCCCTCCGGCGACCGGGCCAGGTAGGCGACGCCCCGGCCGCCCTCGCCGAGCCGGCCCAGCAGCCGGTAGCCGCCGACGCGGCGGGGGTCGTCCGGGGCCAGCGGGCCGCGCACGCGCCGGTCGCGACGCGGCCGCGGGTCGCGACGCGCATGCCGCTCGGGCGGTGAGGGACGGGGCGTGGGAGGCACGTCTGGCTCCGGCTCAGGGAGGCGAGGGTAGAGGAATGCCTCTTTTGTACCGTGCCGCCCCCGTCCGCGCGTCCCGAACCTTCGATCTGCGGTCTCGTCGCGGGCGGCGCCGCATGAGCGATGTGCGCCCGCGGCGGATGCGCCGGGCGGGTCAGGCCCGGCGGGCGGTGGCGGCGACGGCCAGCTCCTCCAGTGCACCGACGGCCACGGCGGCCAGCGGGGCGTCCGCCAGCGCGGCGGCGGCCTCGGCCGCGTACCGGTCGATCATCTCCTCGCAGGCGGCCAGCCCGCCGGTCTCCTCGATGATCGTCCGCAGCCGGTCCACGCCCTCGGCGTCCAGCCCGGGGTCGCCGAGATGCCGCTCCAGCAGCTCGGCCTGCTCGGGACCGGCGCGTTCGGCGGTCAGCGCGACCAGCACCGTCCGCTTCCCCTCGCGCAGGTCGTCGCCCGCGGGCTTGCCCGTCTCGGCCGGGTCGCCGAACACTCCGAGCACGTCGTCGCGCAGCTGGAAGGCGATGCCGAGCGGGCGCCCGTACGCGCTGAGCGTCTCGATCACCTCGGGCGGCGCCCCGGCCAGCGCGGCGCCGAGGTGCAGCGGGCGCTCGATGGTGTACTTGGCGCTCTTGTACTCCACCACGCGCAGCGCCGTCTCCACGGTGCCGCCGCGGCGCGCGCCCTCCAGCACGTCCAGGTACTGGCCGCACATCACCTCGGTGCGCATCAGGTCGTAGACGGCGCGCCCCCGGGCCAGCCGGTCCGGGTCCAGCGCGCTGGACTCGTACATCTCGCCCGACCACGACAGGCACAGGTCGCCCAGCAGGATCGCCGCGCCCAGCCCGAACGGCTCGGGGGCGCCGAGCAGGCCGTCGCGCCGGTGCAGCTCCTCGAACCGGCGGTGCGCCGACGGCTGGCCGCGGCGGGTGTCGCTGGAGTCCATCACGTCGTCGTGGATGAGGGCGCTGGCCTGCAGCAGCTCCAGGGACGCGGCGGCGGTCACGATGCCCGGCGCCTCGCCGCCGCCCGCGCTGCGCCAGCCCCAGTAGCAGAACTGCGGACGCAGCCGCTTGCCGCCGGCCAGCAGCGCGTCCAACGCGTCCAGGAGGGGGACCAGATCCGGGCTGATCGCCAGGAGTTCCGGCCGCCGGCGGTCGACGAAGGCCAGCAGCGCCTCGTCGACCTCCTTGCGGATGCGGCGCGTCGTCATTTTCCCGATCGTTCCGTTCGCTGGTTGATCACTTACGGCCGAGGTGAGTATTTCGCACCATGTCCTTAATTTCATCCTCGGACAGGGGGAAATCTGCGTGCGCACCGGGGCCGCCCCGGAGCGTGACCCGGATCGCGCCGCTCGAACCGCGGCGACCTCGGGATGTGGCCGGCGGGCCGCCCCCCACTAGGCTGTGAGAATGCGATCTGTACGTCCCGACCGCGCCCCGACGATCCGCGAGCTGCTGGCAGACGGCCGCAAGACGTTCTCCTTCGAGTTCTTCCCCCCCAAGACCGAACAGGGGGTGCGGAACCTGTGGCGCACGATCCGCGAGCTGGAGACGCTCCGCCCGTCGTTCGTGTCGGTGACGTACGGCGCGGGCGGCGGCACCCGCGACAAGACCGTCGACATCGTCGAGCGCATCGCCACCGACACCACCCTCACCCCGGTGGCGCACTGCACCGCCGTCAACCACTCGCGCGCCGAGCTGCGCCACCTGATCGGCCGGTTCGCCGCCGCGGGGGTGCGCAACATCCTCGCCCTGCGCGGCGACCCGCCCGGCGACCCGATGGGCGAGTGGGTCAAGCACCCCGCGGGCGTCGAGTATGCCGCCGAGCTGGTCGGCCTGATCCGCGCGTCCGGCGACTTCTGCGTGGGCGTGGCCGCCTTCCCCTACAAGCATCCGCGCTCGCCCGACATCGACAGCGACACCCGCCACTTCGTGGCCAAGTGCCGCGCCGGCGCCGACTACGCGATCACCCAGATGTTCTTCCGCGCCGAGGACTACTTCCGGCTGCGCGACCGGGTGGCGGCGGTCGGCTGCGACGTGCCGATCATCCCGGGCATCATGCCGGTCACCCAGCTCAGCACCATCGAGCGCTCCGAGCAGCTGTCGGGCGCCCCGTTTCCGCCCGAGGTGCGCGAGCGGTTCGACGCGGTCGCCGGCGACCCCGAGGCGGTGCGGCGGCTGGGCATCGAGCACGCCGCCGAGCTGTGCCGCGAGCTGCTCGACCAGGACGCGCCCGGCATCCACTTCATCACCTTCAACAAGTCCACGGCGACCCGCGAGGTGTACGCGCTGCTGGAGGAGTCCGGCCACGCCGGTCACGGCGCCGTCCGCGCCACCGCCTGATCTTCGGGTCCGGCGCCCCGGGGCGGCGTCCCGGGGCGCGGGCCCGGCCGGGGTCAGCGCTTGGCGGCCAGCGGCAGCATGCCGCCCATGACGGCGTAGCGGGGCCCGCCGCCGGGGAACTCGAAGTCGGTGAGCAGGTCGATCATGCCCACCGAGCGGTACAGGTTGCGGGCGGGGGAGTCCGGCGGGCTGTTCAGCGTGGACAGCACCGCCGTGCGCTCCGAACGGCCCTCGCACAGCGCGTTCAGCAGCGCCCGGCCCAGGCCCTGGCCCTGGTGGTCGGGGTGGACGTGCAGCTCGGCGACCTCGAACGCGTCGTCCAGCCAGGCGGCGGCGTGCTCGGGGCCGCCCTTGTCGGCCAGCGCCTGGTACACCACGTCGTGCCACCACTGCCCGGCCCCGCCGTGGAAGCCGTAGATGAATCCGCGCACCGGCCCGCTCAGGCCCGGCAGCGCCCCGCGCCGCTCGGCCACGATCGCCCGGAACCCCGGGTAGGAGGCGTGCCGCTGCATGATCGTGTGCCGTCCCGGCAGCTGGTCGCGGGGCGGCCGCATCGCCGCCGCGTACACCTCCACGATGGGGTTCAGGCGGCGCAGGAAGGCGCGATGGTCGATCTCGCGCAGCTTCGGCTCCCTCACGCAGTAGAGCCTAGACCCGCCCGTGATGCCGCCTGTGTCCGGCCGGGGGCGAGCGATCCGTCCCGCCTCGGGCACGGGCGCCGCGGCCGCACGGCGCCCGGGGTTTCAGGCCGGGATGGTGCGCTGGGTGGCGTTGAGGCGGTCGTAGATGTCCCACAGGATGCGGTCGGCGGCCTTCTGCAGGCTGGCGCGGTTCTCGTCGAGCTGCCCGCCCCACTGCCGCGCCTCCGGGCCCAGCCAGGCGTCCGTGCCGTTCAGCGTCTTGACGGGCGCGTCCAGGGCGTTGCGCAGCCTGCCGATGCTGCCGTAGGCGTCGGCGTACGCCTGGTAGAGCTGCCGGTAGGCGGGGTTGGGACGCTCGGTGGGCGGCAGCTTGGCCGCCGCGGACGCGTCCAGCGGCGGAAGCAGGCTCCCGGGGGGCGGCGGAGCGGCCATGGCGACCTCTCAGGTCTCGTCGTGTCTCGGCTGCGTCTTCAGGCTTCGGACTCGGAGGAGGCGGACGTCGGGGCGTACAGGCCCTGCCGGGCCAGCGCTTCGCGGGCCTTCTCGCTCAGGTCCGCGCCGGTGAGCACCTGCACCGCGACGGAGCGGACGTCCCGGCTCTCGGCCTCCTCCAGGAGCGTGCGCATCCACTTGGCGTCCATCGTGAGGTGATGGCTGGCCGTCCCCAGCGACTCCTGGAGGAAGCCCAGGCGCGTCTTGCTGCCCTCGGCAGCCTGGATCAGGGCGGCGACCCCGGCCGGGCCGAGCAGCTCGTAGAGCTTCTCGGTGTAGTCGGGGTCGTCGGCGTTGGCCTTCAGGTGCTGCCACACCGACTTGGGGATGGGCGACTCCTCCTTCAGCGCGGCGGACACGGCCAGCGCGTCGGCGCGCGCGGCCTTGGCGGCGGCCTCCCGGGTGGGGAAGTTGCCGATGTCGCCCGCGCCGTTCGGCGTCGTGCCGCGGGGCGGCGTGGCGGGCGCGGGCTTGAAGGAGTGCGCCGGCGCCCCGCCGCCCTTGGACGGCTGCCCGCCCTTGCCGGCCCCGGCCCGCGGCGCGGGGACGCCCCGCGTCGCACCCGTGCCCGCGCTGGCGGACTTGCCCGGCGTCGGCGACGGGGCGGACGGCGCCTGGACGCCCCGGCCCCGGTCGGGATGGGTGACCGCGTAGTTGTAGCGGCGCGTCAGCATGCCGAGCTGGTCGGCCGTCCACTGTGCCACCAGGTCGGCCTGCCGGTACCCGGCGGCCGACACCCCCGGCGGGGGGCGGTGGCTGCTGAGCCAGCCCCGGATCGCCGTGGCCGCCTCCTGCATCTGCCTGAGCAGCTGGTTGAGCGCGGGCGGATCGATGCCGCGGAAGTCGGGGTCTCGCGCGGCCGGCCCGGTGCGCATCTGCGCGGTCATCCGCCCTCCCGAACGTCGTTGGTCCGGTTCCCCAGAATCACACCGGCATCACTCGCTGTCGAGTACCCGCCGCACCGATTCGGGGTCGCGGGCAACGACCGCGCGGCCGTCGCCGGTCAGCACGATGGGCCGCTGGATCAGCACCGGGTTGGCGACCATCACTTCGATCCAGCGCGCGCGGTCGCGCTCCATGTTCTTCAGGTCCAGCTCCTTGGCGACGGGCTCGTTCAGCCGCGCCACCTCCCACGGCTCGGCGCCGATGCGGGTGAGCACCGCGTCGAGCTCCTCGGCCGTCGGCGGATCGTCCAGGTAGCGGCGCTCGGTGTAGGCGATGCCCGCCTCGTCCAGCGCGGCCTTGGCGGTCCTGCTCTTGGAGCAGCGCGGGTTGTGCCAGATCTCGGTCGTCATTCGTCCACTCCAACGTCGGCGGGGTCGCCCCCGGTGATGCGCACCAGTTCGCCGTAGGAGGTCGGGAAGACGGTGTGCGGATGCCCGCCCGCCGCCCAGACCACCTCGTGCCTGTCCAGCCAGACGTCCACGAGCGTACGGATCGGGGCCGGGTGCCCCAGCGGAGCGACACCCCCGATCGGCTGCCCCGTCGCCTGCCGGACGAAGTCCGGCGTGGCCCGGCGGACCTTGCGCGCCCCCACCAGCGCGGCCACCCTGCCCGTGTCGACCCGGTGCGCGCCGCTGGTCAGCACCAGCAGCGGGGCTCCGTCGGCGTCGAAGACGAGGCTGTTGGCGATCGCGCCCACCTCGCAGCCGAGCTGGTCCGCGGCGGCCTGGGCGGTGGGGGCGGGCTCGGGCAGCTCGATGATCTCGCCGGTCGCGCCCCGCTCCCGCAGGGCTTTGGCAACCCTTTCGGCGTTTGCATGCATGAGAGCACTTTAGAGTGTCGAAAACTGCACTAAGGGTGCATTTGCCCAGTAAGGGGGGTACGCGGATGCGTGCACGGATAGCGGTCGTACTGGCCGGTGCGGTGGCCGTGACCGGCTTCACGACCCAGGCGGCGACGGCCGCCCAGGACGCCGCCGTCTCCACCGTCGAACGGGCGGCCGCGCCCGCCCAGCGTCCGACGCTGAAGCTCGGATCCAAGGGCGACGCCGTACGGCAGCTGCAGAACCGCCTCAAGCAGCTCCACTACGACCCGGGGACCGCCGACGGCCGCTTCGGGACGTCCACCCGGATGGCGGTGTGGGCCTTCCAGAAGGTCAACCGCCTCACGGTCAACGGCACCGTCGACGCCGCCGTATGGAAGGCGCTGGACGCCCCCCGGCAGCCCCAGCCGCTCACCAAGCGGCGCGAGGCCGACCGGGTCGACGTCGACCTGACGCACCAGTACCTCGTCGTCTACAAGGGCGGCAAGCTGCGGCTGATCTCGCATGTGTCGGCGGGGTCCGGCAAGCGCTACTGCACCACCGACCCCAAGACCAAGAAGGAGCGCTGCCGCCGCGCCGTCACGCCCACCGGCGACTACCGCACGCTGCGCCGCATCGACGGCTGGCGCAACGCGCCGCTGGGCCGGCTCTACAACCCGATCTACTTCAACGGCGGCATCGCCTTCCACGGCGCGCCGAGCGTGCCCGACTACCCGGCCTCGCACGGCTGCGTCCGGCTGCCCATGCACATCGCCGAGTACTTCCCGAAGATCGTCTCCCTCGGGGTGGCCGTCCACGTGCGCCGTCCGGCCTAGCCGAGACTGTCGGACCCGTCTGCTCCACTGGTCGTGACCAGGGCGGTCATCGCCCGGTTCGAACACGTTGACGAATCGTCACCGGGACGGTTTACTGTGACTGCGTCGAACTTATGTTCGACGTGGTACGGGGTTGCGCGACCGTGCCAGGGCTACGGGGCGCGGTCCCCAGCGCGCCGGCCGCACGGCCGGTCCGCCGGGGCCCGCGGTGTTCACCGGGGGGATCCCGGAGCCCCCGCCCGTCCCCGCCGGTTCAGCGCGCGATCCGGCGGGACGACGGCCGGGCGGAGCGAGGGGAAGCGCTCCGCCCGGCCGGCCAGGCCGGCCCGAGCCGGAAGGAGACAGGCCATGTCCGTCACGAAGACCGCGCGGGGCGTCCACTCCGCTGTTCACTCTTCCGCCCAGTTCGGCGACCTGCCCCGCCCACGTCCACGCCCGGTTCCCGCCCCACGCCCCGCCCACACGGCCGCCGGTCAGCTGCAGGCCGCCCGCATGGGTCTGGCCGAGGCGGCCGAGGCCGCCTCGCCCGCCGTGCGCTACGTGTGCGCCCACCTGGCCGCGCTGCGCGCCGCCGCCGCGGTGCTGGCCGCCAAGGAGCCGGTGGAGACCCACCGCCGCGGCCGCCCGCGCAGCGTGTGGGTGCTGCTCCCCGAGGCCGAGCCCGCCCTGCGCGAGTGGGCCGCGTTCTTCGCCGCCGGCGCCGACAAGCGCGCCGCCGCCGAGGCGGGCCTGCCCCGCGCGGTGACCGCGCGGGAGGCCGACGAGCTGCTGCACGACGCCGAGGTGTTCGTCTCCCTGGTGGAGAAGACCCTGGGCATCCCCAGCCGGCCCACCCTCCCCGTCCACGACTCCCGCGCCGGCTGACCCGGTCCGCGCAAGCATGCCCCACCCACTCCGGAAACCCCGCCGGCCGGGCGGGCCATAACGTCGTCCACCCCACGGCGGCTTTCACCGCGCCCCCTCGTGACGGTGGCGGCGCGCAAGGGGGGGGTTCGGCGCGCGGGTGAGTCCGGTGGCCGCGGGCGTGCTGGACGGGCGCGTCGGAGCGCGCAGGGTGCTGCCGGCCGGAGGCGTGCTCGCGGGAGCCGGGCTGGGGTTCGTCAGCGTGGCGCACGGCGCCATGTGGCGGTTGTACGCGGGCGGAACCGTGCGGGGAGTGGGGTTGGGGCCGGCCTACGCGTGGCCGATCTCGTCGTCGCGGCGGTTCCCGCGGCGCACACGGGGGTGGCCGCCGGAGTGAACACGCTGCTGCGCACCGTGGGGGCGTCGCTGGGGACGCAGGTCAGCGCCGTGATCGTCACGGCGTCGGTGCCGGATGGCGGGAGGTTCCCCGCCGAATGGGGCTTCGTGCTCGGCTTCTCCGTCAGCGCGGCCGCCATGGCCGGGGTGCTCGCCGTTGCCGCGGCGGCACCGCGCAGGACGGGCCGGTGTTGACAGGGTCGAGTTGACAGGGTCGAGCTGACAGGGCAGGTGCCGGCGGGGCCGGTGTGCCGTCCGGGCCTGGCGCGCGAGTCGAGGGGACCGTCCCGCAGACCAGGACCCGGACGCCGGGTCGGGGGCTCCCGGTCAGGTGGTCAGAACGCCTCCACGGCGCGCCGGGCCTCCGGGTCGAGAACGCCCCAGCCGATCAGTTCCTCGGTCAGCTCGGACGGCGACTTGTCGTAGATCACCGCCAGCGACCGCAGGTCCTCCTGCCGGATGGACAGGACCTTTCCGTTGTAGTCGCCCCGCTGGCTCTGGATCGTCGCGGCGTAGCGGGCGAGGGGACCGGCCTTGTCCTTCGGAAGCTGCTGCAGACGCTCGAGATCGATCACGAGCTTCGGGGTAGGACCGAGCGGGCTCGGCGCGGCTCCGCCGGGCAGCAACTCGGAAACCGGCACGCCGTAGAAATCGGCGAGCTCGGCCAGCTTCTGAACGGTGACGGCGCGGTCGCCCCGCTCGTACGAACCCACGACGACGGCCTTCCAGCGGCCGCGGGACTTCTCCTCCACACCGTGCAGGGACAGACCCTGCTGGGTACGGATGGCGCGTAGGCGCGCCCCAAGAGCCTTAGCGTATTCAGACGGCATGTGCGGTCCCCCAGGCTCACTTTCGTCGTCGTTGTCGGGCCCCCGGGACGTGTTCCTTCGCGCCCGGGGGGAAGCCCGGACCCGGAGGCTGCACCGCCCCAAGGGTCCGTCTCCAGCGATGGTTACGGACAGTGACGGTAAAACGGGGACGGCCCTAGGTCAAGCTGATTGGAAAAAAGCGGTCGAATCCGCAGGTCTCGATCCGGACCGTCCGGATCGGGCCGGCCCGTCGCGCGCACCGGTCACCTCCGGCGCCCGATCCCTACATTCCCCGAATGTGACCGCTCTCACCAGGCAAGACGCCCGGTATCCCCGGTACGGGGCGGAGCGGGCGGACTGCTACGGTGATACGGACGAGCGTCCTTTAAGACCCGTCCCGTGAGGCGGGAAAGGAGGTTTCTGTGGTGAATGCTGCCCCTCGGCGGGAGGAACCGCCGGAGGCGCGGGTGGCGGACGGTGACCCCCGGCCCGCCGATCCCGGGGGCACTCCCGGGCACAAGGCCGTTCTGGAGGGTCCCGACATCCGGCGCGCGCTCACCCGCATCGCCCACGAGATCCTGGAGCGCACCAAGGGCGGCGACGACGTCGTCCTGCTGGGCATCCAGACCCGCGGCGTGACGCTGGCGCGGCGCCTGGCCGAGCTGCTGGAGCGGGTGGAGGGCCGCCCGGTCCCGCGCGGCTCGCTCGACGCCACCATGTACCGCGACGACCTGCGGATGAAGCCCGCCCGCGCGCTGAACCGCACCGAGCTGCCCGCCGGCGGCGTCGACGACCGCATCGTGGTCCTGGTGGACGACGTGCTGTTCTCCGGTCGCACCGTCCGCGCCGCCCTGGACGCCCTGGGCGACCTGGGCCGCCCGCGCGCCGTGCAGCTGGCCGTGCTCGTCGACCGCGGCCACCGGCAGCTGCCCATCCGCGCCGACTACGTGGGCAAGAACCTGCCCACCTCCATGCGGGAGACCGTCCGGGTCATGCTCGCCGAGAACGACGGGCGCGACGCGGTGCTGCTCGGCCCGGCCGACGGGCGCCCGCGCTCCGCCGAGGGGAGGCACGGCTGATGCGGCACCTGATCTCGGCGGCCGACCTGAGCAAGGACGACGCGCTGCTCGTGCTGGACACGGCCGAGGAGCTGGCCCGGGTCGCCGACCAGTCCATCAAGAAGCTGCCGACGCTGCGCGGCCGCACCGTGGTGAACCTGTTCTTCGAGGACTCCACCCGCACCCGCATCTCGTTCGAGGCGGCCGCCAAGCGGCTGTCCGCCGACGTGATCAACTTCTCCGCCAAGGGGTCGAGCGTGTCCAAGGGGGAGAGCCTCAAGGACACCGCCCTGACGCTGGAGGCCATGGGCGCCGACTGCGTGGTCATCAGGCACTCGGCGTCCGGCGCCCCGTACCGGCTGGCCAACTGGGTGCGCGGCAGCGTCGTCAACGCCGGCGACGGCACCCACGAGCACCCCACGCAGGCGCTGCTGGACGCGTTCACCATGCGCCGCCGCCTGGGCAGCCTGGAGGGCCGCCGCGTCACGATCGTCGGCGACGTGCTGCACAGCCGGGTGGCACGCTCCAACGTGCTGCTGCTGGGCACCCTCGGCGCCGACGTCACGCTGGTCGCGCCGCCCACGCTGCTGCCGGTCGCGGTCGACACCTGGCCGTGCTCGGTGTCCTACGACCTGGACGCGGTGCTGCCCAAGAGCGACGTGGTGATGATGCTGCGGGTGCAGCGCGAGCGGATGAATGCCGCCTACTTCCCCAGCGTCCGCGAGTACAGCCGCCGCTACGGCCTGGACGCCGAACGGCTGGCCCGGCTGTCCGACGACGCCATCGTCATGCATCCCGGCCCGATGAACCGCGGCGTGGAGATCGCCGCCGAGGTGGCCGACTCGCCCCGCTCCACCGTCGTCGAGCAGGTCGCCAACGGCGTCAGCGCCCGCATGGCCGTGCTGTACCTGCTGCTCGGCGGTTCCGAACCCGCCATCGGCAAGGAGGTCACCGCAAGGTGAGCGTCACCTATCTGATCAAGGACGCGCGGATCCTGGGCGGCGACCCCGCCGACATCCTCGTCCGCGACGGCGTGATCGCCGAGATCGGGCGGGGCCTGGACGCGGCGGGCGCCCAGGTCGTGCCCGCCGACGGCCTGATCGCGCTGCCCGGCCTGGTCGACCTGCACACCCACCTGCGGGAACCGGGACGCGAGGACGCCGAGACCGTCGAGACCGGCACCAAGGCCGCCGCGATGGGCGGCTTCACCGCCGTGCACGCGATGGCCAACACCGACCCCGTCGCCGACACCGCGGGCGTGGTCGAGCAGGTGTGGCGCCTGGGCCGCGAGGCCGGCTACTGCGACGTCCAGCCCGTCGGCGCGGTCACCCGCGGCATCGCCGGCGAGCAGCTGGCCGAGCTGGGCGCCATGGCCGACTCGGCCGCCCGGGTGCGGGTGTTCTCCGACGACGGGCACTGCGTGTCCGACGCGGTGATCATGCGGCGGGCGCTGGAGTACGTCAAGGCGTTCGACGGCGTCATCGCCCAGCACGCCCAGGAGCCGCGGCTGACCGAGGGCGCCCAGATGAACGAGGGCGAGGTGTCGGCCCGGCTCGGCCTGCCCGGCTGGCCCGCGGTGGCCGAGGAGGCTGTCATCGCCCGGGACGTGCTGCTGGCCGAGCACGTGGGCTCGCGGGTGCACGTGTGCCACGTGTCCACCGCCGGCTCGGTGGAGATCATCCGGTGGGCCAAGAGCCGCGGCTGCCGGGTCACCGCCGAGGTCACCCCGCACCACCTGCTGCTCGACGACACCTGCGCCGAGACCTACGACCCCATCTACAAGGTGAACCCGCCGCTGCGCACCGCCGACGACGTCGCCGCGCTGCGGCAGGCCCTGGCCGACGGCACCATCGACTGCGTGGCCACCGACCACGCCCCGCACCCGGTGGAGGCCAAGGAGACCGAGTGGGCCGAGGCCGCCATGGGCATGATCGGGCTGGAGACGGCGCTGCCGGTCGTCCAGGAGGCCATGGTCGACACCGGGCTGCTCGACTGGGCCGGGGTCGCCGACCGCATGTCGGTCCGCCCCGCGCGCATCGGCCGCCTGTCCGGGCAGGGCCGCCCGCTGGCCGCGGGCTCACCCGCCAACATCACGCTGTACGACCCGGCGCCGCGCCGCCCGGTGGACCCGACCGCGATGGCGTCCAAGAGCCGCAACACCCCCTACCAGGGGCTGGAGCTGCCGGGCCGGATCGTCGCGACGTTCCTGCGCGGCCGCGCGACCGTACTGGAAGGGAAGCTGCAGTGACCCCACCTCCCGCCGTGCTCGTCCTCGAAGACGGCAAGACCTTCCACGGGGTCGCGTACGGGGCGCTGGGCGAGACCTTCGGCGAGATGGTCTTCGCCACCGGCATGACCGGCTACCAGGAGACCCTCACCGACCCGTCCTACGCCCGGCAGATCGTGGCGATGACCGCCCCGCACATCGGCAACACCGGCGTCAACGACGAGGACCCCGAGTCGGGCCGCATCCACGTCGCCGGGTACGTGGTGCGCGAACCCGCCCGCGTGGCGTCCAGCTGGCGCGCCACCGGCTCACTGGAGTCGGCGCTGCGCGAGCAGGGCGTCGTCGGCATCGCCGCCCCCGGCACCCGCGCGCTCACCCGCCACCTGCGCGACAAGGGCGCCATGCGCGCCGGGATCTTCAGCGGCGACGCCGCCCTGGCCCCCGAGCGCGACCTGCTGGACAAGGTGCTGGCCAGCCCGTCCATGGTGGGCGCCGACCTGGCCCGCGACGTGTCCACGCCCGAGCCGTACGTGGTCGCCGCGCACGGCGCCAAGCGGTTCACCGTGGCCGCCGTCGACCTGGGCATCAAGGCCATGACGCCGTACCGGATGGCCGAGCGCGGCTGCGAGGTGCACGTGCTGCCCGCGACCAGCACCGCCGAGGACATCCTGGCGCTCGACCCCGACGGCGTGTTCTTCAGCAACGGCCCCGGCGACCCGGCCGCCGCCGGGTACGCCGTCGACGCGCTGCGCGGCGTGCTGGACGCCGGCCGGCCGTTCTTCGGCATCTGCTTCGGCAACCAGATCTTCGGCCGGGCCCTCGGCCTCGGCACCTACAAGCTACGGTTCGGGCACCGGGGCATCAACCAGCCGGTGCGCGACCGCACGACCGGCAAGGTGGACATCTCCGCGCACAACCACGGGTTCGCCGTGGACGCGCCGACCGACGGCACCTTCGACACCCCGTACGGACGCGGCGAGGTCAGCCACGTCAACCTCAACGACGGCTGCGTCGAGGGCCTGCGGCTGCTCGACTACCCGGCGTTCAGCGTCCAGTACCACCCGGAGGCGGCGGCGGGACCGCACGACGCCACCGACCTGTTCGACCGCTTCTGCGAGCTGATGGGGGGTGCCCGCTGATGCCGCGGCGGACCGACCTGAACTCCGTCCTGGTGATCGGCTCCGGCCCGATCGTGATCGGTCAGGCCTGCGAGTTCGACTACTCCGGCACCCAGGCGTGCCGGGTGCTCAAGGCCGAGGGCCTGCGGGTGGTGCTGGTCAACAGCAACCCCGCCACGATCATGACCGACCCCGAGTTCGCCGACGCCACCTATGTCGAGCCGATCACCCCGGAGGTGGTCGAGAAGATCATCGACAAGGAGCGGCCGGACGCGCTGCTGCCCACCCTGGGCGGCCAGACCGCGCTCAACACCGCCATGGCGCTGCACGAGTCGGGCGTGCTGGAGCGCTACGGCGTGGAGCTGATCGGCGCCGACGTGGAGGCCATCCAGGCCGGCGAGAACCGCGAGCGGTTCAAGGCCGTCGTCGACAAGGTCGCCCGCGAGCACGGCCTCAACGCCGCGTCGGCCCGCTCGGTGATCTGCCACACCATGGACGAGTGCCTGGCCGCCGCCGCCGACCTCGGCTACCCGCTCGTCGTGCGGCCGTCGTTCACCATGGGCGGCGCCGGCTCCGGCATGGCCCACGACGAGGCCGACCTGCGCCGCATCGCCGGCGCCGGGCTGGCCGCGTCCCCGACCGGCGAGGTGCTCCTGGAGGAGTCGATCCTCGGCTGGAAGGAGTACGAGCTGGAGGTCATGCGGGACGCCGCCGACAACGTCGTCATCGTGTGCTCCATCGAGAACCTGGACCCGATGGGCGTGCACACCGGCGACTCGATCACCGTGGCGCCCGCCATGACGCTCACCGACCGCGAGTACCAGAACATGCGGGACGTGGCGATCGCGGTGATCCGCGAGGTCGGGGTGGACACCGGCGGCTGCAACATCCAGTTCGCCGTGCACCCGCAGACCGGGCGCATGGTCGTCATCGAGATGAACCCGCGGGTGTCGCGGTCGTCGGCGCTGGCGTCCAAGGCCACCGGCTTCCCCATCGCCAAGATCGCCGCCCGGCTGGCCATCGGCTACACCCTCGACGAGATCCCCAACGACATCACCGCCGAGACCCCCGCCTCGTTCGAGCCGACCCTCGACTACGTGGTGGTCAAGGTGCCGCGGTTCGCGTTCGAGAAGTTCCCCGGCGCCGACGAGGCCCTCACCACCCACATGAAGTCGGTGGGCGAGGCCATGGCGATCGGCCGGTGCTTCACCGAGGCGCTGCAGAAGGCGCTGCGGTCGCTGGAGCAGAAGGGCTCCTCGTTCTCCTGGGCCGGGGACCGCGGCGACGCCGAGGAGTGGGTCGCCAAGGCGAGCCGTCCGCACGACGGGCGGCTGCGCGCCGTCCAGCGGGCGCTGTGGGCGGGCGCGTCGGTGCAGCGGCTGCACGAGGCCACCGGCATCGACCCCTGGTTCCTGGACCAGATCGCCGCGCTCAACGAGATCGCCGAGGAGATCCGCACCGCCGAGGACGCGCTCACCCGCGACAAGCTGCTGCGGGCCAAGCGGCACGGCTTCTCCGACGCCCAGATCGGCGAGCTGCGCGGCCTGTCGGAGGAGGTGGTGCGGGAGCTGCGGCACGCCCTCGGCGTCCGGCCCGTCTACCTGACCGTCGACACCTGCGCCGCCGAGTTCGCCGCCCGCACCCCCTACCTGTACTCCTCCTACGACGAGGAGACCGAGGTGCCGCCCGGCACCAAGCCCAAGGTGATCATCCTGGGGTCCGGGCCGAACCGCATCGGGCAGGGCGTGGAGTTCGACTACTCCTGCGTGCACGCCTCGTTCACCCTGGCCGAGGCGGGCTACGAGACCGTCATGGTCAACTGCAACCCCGAGACCGTCTCCACCGACTACGACACCTCCGACCGGCTGTACTTCGAGCCGCTGACGCTGGAGGACGTGCTGGAGGTGGTGCACGCCGAGCAGAAGACCGGCGAGGTCGCCGGGGTGATCGTCCAGCTGGGCGGGCAGACCCCGCTGGGCCTGGCCCGGCGGCTCGAGGACGCGGGCGTGCCGGTCGTCGGCACCTCGCCGGAGAGCATCCACCTGGCCGAGGACCGCGGCGCGTTCGGCCGGGTGCTGCACCGCGCCGGGCTGACCGCGCCCAAGCACGGCACCGCCACCTCCTTCGAGGAGGCCCGCGAGATCGCCGCCGAGATCGGCTACCCGGTGCTGGTGCGGCCCTCCTACGTGCTGGGGGGCCGCGGCATGGAGATCGTCTACGACGACGCCACGCTGGAGTCGTACCTGGAGATGCAGACCCGGGGCGGCCTGCTGGAGCACCCCGTGCTGGTCGACCGGTTCCTCGACGAGGCCATCGAGATCGACGTGGACGCGCTGTTCGACGGCGAGGAGCTCTACCTCGGCGGAGTCATGGAGCACATCGAGGAGGCCGGCATCCACTCCGGCGACTCGGCGTGCGCGCTGCCGCCCATCACCCTCGGCCACGACGACCTGCGCCGCATCCGCGAGGCCACCGAGGCCCTCGCCCGCGGCATCGGCGTGCAGGGGCTGATGAACGTCCAGTACGCGCTGTCGGCCGGCGTGCTGTACGTGCTGGAGGCCAACCCGCGGGCCTCGCGCACCGTGCCGTTCGTGTCCAAGGCCACCGCCGTGCCGCTGGCCAAGGCCGCCGCCCGGATCATGCTCGGCGCCACCATCGCCGAACTGCGCGCCGAGGGCCTGCTGCCGCCGTCCGGCGACGGCGGGTCGCTGCCGCTGGACGCGCCGATCGCGGTCAAGGAGGCGGTGCTGCCGTTCAACCGGTTCCGCACCCCCGAGGGCCACGGCGTGGACACCGTGCTCGGCCCCGAGATGCGCTCCACCGGCGAGGTCATGGGCATCGACGAGGGGTTCGGCACCGCCTACGCCAAGTCGCAGCAGGCCGCCTACGGCGCGTCCCTGCCCACCAAGGGCCGCGCGTTCGTGTCGGTGGCCAACCGGGACAAGCGGCACATGGTGTTCCCCGTCAAGCGCCTTGCTGACCTCGGCTTTGAGATTCTTGCCACGGAGGGGACCGCGGAGGTCCTGCGCCGCAACGGCGTGCATGCCAAGATCGTGCGCAAGCACAGCGACGGCCCGGGGCCCGACGGCGAGCCCACCATCGTGCGGCGCGTCCTCGACGGCGAAGTGGACCTCATCGTCAATACTCCCTTCGGCAGCCCCGGACAGTCGGGGCCGCGGCTGGACGGCTACGAGATCCGTACCGCGGCCGTGCTGCGCGGTGTGCCGTGCGTGACGACGGTGCAGGGCCTGGCGGCGGCCGTGCAGGGCATCGAGGCCATCGTCGGCGGCCAGATCGGCGTGCGCTCGCTGCAGGAGCACGCCGAACGCCTGCGCGGCGCGCACGGCGCGGGGCCCGCGTGACGGGAGGGCGGCCGGGGCCGTCCGGCGGATGAGCGCCGGGCCGCGCGGCCCGGCGACGACGAGAGGGAGACGGGTGTCCGACACACCGGTGCAGACGTCGGCAACCGTTCTGACGGTGCGCCAGGTGGGCGACTACCACGCGCTGACGGCGGTGGCCCCCGGGGTCGCGGAGCGGTTCCGGCCGGGGCAGTTCGTGGCGCTCGCCGTGGGCGGCGAGCACACCAGCCGCCTGGTGCGCCGGTGCATCGCCGTCCACGAGGTCAAGTCGGACTACGGCGGGACGGTGGAGATGGTGTTCGCCGTCCGCGATCCGGGCACCCGCTGGCTGGCCGGGCTGCGGTCGCGCGACCGGCTCGACGTGGCCGGCCCGCTCGGCCGCCCGTTCCGGCTGCCCCGCGACCCGGTCGGTTGCCTGCTGGTGGGCGGCGGGCCGGGCGCGGCCGGGCTGTTCGCGCTGGCCGACACGCTGCACCGGCGCGGCTGCCAGGTGCACTTCGTGCTGGCGGGCGCCACGGCCCGGCAGGTGTTCGGGTCGCGGATGGCCCAGCGCATCGGCGACAGCGCCACCGTCGTCACCGAGGACGGCTCGCTGGGGGAGAAGGGCGCGCTGCGCGAGGTGCTGCCCCGCGTGATCGAGGAGACCGCCTCCGACGTCGTCTACGGCTGCGGGCCCACGTCGCTGCTGCGCACGGTCACCCGCATCGCCGGGGACGTCGGCCTGCCCTCCCAGGTGTCGGTGGAGGAGTTCCTGCAGCAGACGGGGGCGTGCGGCATCGGCGTGTGCATGACGTGCGTGCTGCCGTTCTACGGCGACGACGGGGTGACCCGCATGGTGCGCGCCTGCACCGAGGGGCCGGTGCTGCGCGGCGACCGCGTCCGCTGGGGCGACCTGGGCACCATCCCGTTCGACGCCCTGGGCGCGCCCCGCGTCCTGCACACCCGGGCGGTGCCGGACCGGGACGACGCCGCCGACCGCGCCCGTGAGGAGGCCCAGTAGATGACGTCGGACAGGATGCGGACCCGGCTGGGCGACCTGGAGCTGCCGAACCCGGTGCTGACGGCGTCCGGCTGCGGCGGGACCGGCCGCGAACTGGCCCAGTTCACCGACCTGACCCGGCTGGGCGCGTTCGTCACCACCTCGGTGATGGCGCAGCCGCGGGCGGGCCGGCCCACCCCCCGGATGGCCGAGACGCCCTCCGGGCTGCTGACCGCGATGGGCCTGCCCGGCCCGGGCATCGACGGCTTCCTCGAACGCGACCTGCCCTGGCTGGCCGAGCATGGCGTGCGGACGATCGTGTCCCTGGCCGGCAACAGCGTCGAGGAGTTCGGCGAACTGGCCCGGCGGCTGCGCGGCGTGCCCGGCGTCGCCGCGATCGAGGTGAACGTCGCCTGCCCCAACGTCGAGGACCGCGGCCGCATGTTCGCCTGGCATCCGCGCGCCTCGGCCGCCGTGGTGCGGGCGGTGCGCGCCAACAGCCGGGTGCCGGTGATCGCCAAGCTCGCGCCCGACGTCACCGACATCGTCACCATCGCGCTGGCCTGCGTGGACGCCGGGGCCGACGCGCTGACCCTGATCAACACGATGGTCGGGATGGCCATCGACACCGACACGCTGCGGCCCACGCTGGCGGGCGTGTCGGGCGGCCTGTCCGGCCCGGCCGTGCGGCCCGTGGCGGTGCGCTGCGTCTACCAGGTGCACGCCGCGCTGCCCGGCACCCCCATCATCGGCGCGGGGGGCGTGGCCACCGGGCTGGACGCGCTGGAGTTCGTGCTGGCCGGGGCCTCGGCGGTCGCGGTGGGCACCACGTTGTTCCACGACCCCTCCGCGGGCACCCGCATCCTGCGCGAGCTGGAGGACGCCCTGGCGGCGCGCCGGCTGACCATGGCCGACGCCGTGGGCCTGGCCCACAAGCCCCCCGGTTACGTCCCGCCCCAGGTCCGCCCCGAGGAGCCCGTGCCGGCGGAGACGAAGGAGAAGCTGCCGTGACCGCTGCCCCCGCCCCCATCGCCGTGGCGCTGGACGCCCCCGACCTGGAGACGGCCGCCCGGTGGGCCTCCCTGGTCACGCCGCACGTCAGCACCGTCAAGGTGGGCCTTGAGCTGTACCTGCGGTACGGGCCGGACGTCGTCGCCAGCGTGCGCGGCGCCAGCGGCGTCCAGGTGTTCCTGGACCTGAAGCTGCACGACATCCCCGCCACCGTTGCGGGCGCGGCGCGCGCCGTGGCGCGGCTGCGCCCGGCGTTCCTCACCGTGCACGCGGCGGGCGGCCCGGCGATGATCCGCGCCGCCGTGGACGCCGCACCGGACACCCGGATCGCGGCGGTGACGGTGCTGACGTCCCTGCGCGACGACGATCTGGCCCGCATCGGGCTGGCGGGGCCCGCGCACGACGCCGTGCGGCGCCTGGCGGCCCTGGCGGTGGACGCCGGTGCCCAAGCGCTCGTCTGCTCGCCTCAGGAGGCCGCTGCGGTGCGCGCGGAGGTCGGCCCCGGTATCACCCTCATCACCCCCGGTGTGCGGCCCGCAGGCGCCGCCACGCAGGACCAGGCGCGGGTCGCCACCCCCGAGGAGGCGCTGGCGGCCGGGGCCGACCTGCTGGTGATCGGGCGCCCCATCACCGGCGCCGCCGACCCGGGCGCGGCGGCCGCGGGCATCGCCGCGGCGCTGCGCCGCACCGCGGCCGGGCCCGCAGCCTGACACGGCCCCCGGTCGCCGCCCCGAGCCGCCGCCCGAAGCACCGTCCGGACCGCCGCCCGAGCCGCCAGCGTGGAGGGACGCCCGGCGGAACGCGGGACCCCGCGGCAACCCTGCCGGTCACCTCCATTAACCTGTCATGCAGGAAGTTTTTGGACATTCCGGACAGGTGATCGACGTCACTTCCGCGGGTCCGTTTTCCGGAAAACGCGGCCCGGTCGAAAAATGTGATGCGTATCACCAAAGAAGGGGGTCCTGGGCTGCCGGAATCGCGGCGGCGGGGTCGCGGCTCGCGGGAAAGTCTCGAAGATAAGGGTGACAAGTGACGCATATGGGGCGTTGCCTGGGGATTTTTCACGATCTTGCGAAAGTCCCAGATGGGGCGGGGGTGCCGCCGGAGCCGCCCGCGAGTGTGTACACTCCGTATTCAGGACACCCCAGGGAGTGATTTTCGTGATTTTGTGGCGGGCCAAACGGCACTTCACGTTGCTTTATAGGGCGCGCACTCGCTAGTTTCCCAACCCGTCCGACTCCGTCGAGTGGAAACCTGAGGTGACCCGGCGTGGCTCTTCCGCCCCTAACCCCCGAACAGCGCGCCGCAGCCCTGGAGAAGGCTGCCAAGGCCCGCAAGGAGCGGGCCGAGGTCAAGAACCGGCTCAAGCACGGGGGAACCTCGCTTGCCGAGGTCCTCAAGGAGGGGCAGACCGACGACGTCATCGGGAAGATGAAGGTGTCGGCCCTCCTGGAATCGCTGCCCGGTGTGGGCAAGGTCCGTGCGAAGCAGATCATGGAGCGCCTGGGCATCGCCGAGTCCCGCCGCGTGCGGGGTCTCGGCGCCAACCAGCGCGCCTCCCTGGAGCGTGAGTTCGGCGGCGGTGGAAACCGCTGACGTGCGACTCACGGGCGGGCGCGGCGGTGCGGCCGTCGCGGCCGGCTCCGGCGCGCCCGGCGGCAGGCCCCCCGGCACGTCCGGCGGCGCGCCCTCATCCGGCTCCATCCCGTCCAGCCCCGGCGCGCCTGACCCCGCGCCGGGCGGCTCCCCCTCGTCGCAGGACTCCATGCTCCGGCGGCTGACGGTCCTGTCCGGGCCGTCGGGCGTCGGCAAGAGCACGGTCGTCGCCGAGATCCGGCGGGCCCACCCCGAGGTGTGGCTGTCGGTCTCGGTGACCACCCGGCCCCCCCGGCCGGGTGAGACCCACGGGGTGCAGTACTACTTCGTCGACGACGCCGGTTTCGACCGGCTCGTCGCCGAGGGGGAACTGCTCGAATGGGCCGAGTTCGCGGGCAACCGCTACGGCACCCCACGGCGGCCGGTCGTGGAACGGCTGGCCGCCGGGCGGCCCGTGCTGCTGGAGATCGATCTGCAGGGTGCGCGCCAGGTCCGGCGGGCGATGCCCGAGGCGATGCTGGTCTTCCTGGCGCCGCCCTCGTGGGAGGAGCTGGTCCGCCGCCTGGTCGGCCGCGGCACCGAGCCCGCGGACGTGATCGAGCGGCGGCTGGCGGCGGCGCGCGTGGAGCTGGCCGCCGAGAAGGAGTTCGACGTGACGCTGGTGAACACGTCCGTCCAGGACGTGTGCAACGAACTGCTAACCTTGATGGCTGTTCGTCAATAGCCGCGTCTAGGGGAAGGCCACATAGTGGCAGCCAGTTCCGAGGGCATCACCAACCCGTCGATCGACGAGCTCCTCGAGGTCGTCGACACCAAGTACGGCCTGGTCACCATCGCCGCCAAGCGCGCCCGGCAGATCAACGCCTACTACGCGCAGCTCGGTGAGGGCCTGCTGGAGTACGTCGGCCCGCTCGTGGAGACCCAGGTGCAGGAGAAGCCGCTGTCGATCGCGCTGCGCGAGACGCGGGAGGGCCTCCTGCACGCCGAGCCGATCGAGGGCTGAGCCGCCCCGACCGCATAACGGAACATGACCGATCCCAGGCCGCGCGTCGTCCTCGGCGTCGGCGCGGGCATCGCCGCCTACAAGGTGTGCGAGCTGCTGCGGCGGTTCACGGAGTCCGGACACGACGTGCGCGTGGTGCCGACCGCCGACGCGCTGCGGTTCGTCGGCGCCGCCACATGGGAGGCGCTGTCGGGCCATCCGGTGTCGACCCGGGTGTGGGACGACGTCGACCAGGTGGCGCACGTGCGCCTGGGCAAGGAGGCCGACCTGGTCTTCGTCGCGCCCGCCACCGCCGACCTGCTGGCGCGGGCCGCGCACGGCCGGGCCGACGACCTGCTCACCGGCACCCTGCTGACCGCCCGGTGCCCCGTGGTGTTCGCGCCCGCGATGCACACCGAGATGTGGGAGCATCCGGCGACCCAGGACAACGTGGCTGTGCTGCGCTCCCGCGGCGCGATCGTCGTCGACCCCGCCTCGGGGCGGCTGACCGGCGCCGACACCGGGCCGGGTCGGCTGCCCGAGCCCGCCGAGCTGTTCGAGGTGGGTCGGCGGGTGCTGGCACGCGGCCGGGCCGCGCCCGACCTCGCGGGCCGGCATGTGGTGATCTCGGCGGGCGGCACCCGCGAGGCGATCGACCCGGTGCGCTTCATCGGCAACCGCTCCTCGGGTCTGCAGGGGTACGCGCTGGCCCGCACGGCGGTGGCGCGCGGCGCGCGGGTGACCGTGGTGGCCGCCAACGTCGCCCTGCCCGACCCGGCGGGCGCCCGCGTGGTCGCCGTGGAGTCGGCCGCCCAGATGCGCGCGGCCGTGCTGGAGGCCGCCGAGCACGCCGACGCGGTGGTGATGGCCGCCGCCGTCGCCGACTTCCGGCCCGCCGACTACCGCGACTCCAAGATCAAGAAGGTGCCCGGGGCGGAGCCGGAGCCGATCAGGCTGGTCAAGAACCCCGACATCCTCGCCGAGCTGAGCGCCCGCCCGCGCGGCGGCCAGGTGGTGGTGGGGTTCGCCGCCGAGACCGACGACGTGCTGAACGCCGGGCGCGAGAAGCTCGCCCGCAAGGGCTGCGACCTGCTGGTGGTCAACGAGGTCGGCGCCGGTCTGGCGTTCGGGCGGCCGGACAACGCCGCCGTGGTGCTGGCCGCCGACGGCGCCGAGACGCCGGTGCCGCGCGGCCCCAAGGAGGACCTCGCCGACGTGGTGTGGGATCTGGTCGCCGAGCGCCTGAAACCGGGCGCCGGCGCGTCCTGTCCGCGTTAGGTGGCGATGAACCGCGACAACTGGTCAAATACCGCATTTGTCCGGTGGTGTCGTCGGAGCGTGCCGAGGAATCATTGTCGCTAGACTTCCTCGAACACCGTCGTCGCCACGGTGCGGGGAACCTGCGTCCCTGCCGAGTCCACAATCCGTCCTGCGACATCAGTCAGCAGCCGCTGCAAGGAGTTCACGTACGTGTCTCGCCGCCTGTTCACCTCCGAGTCCGTCACCGAGGGGCACCCGGACAAGATCGCGGACCAGATCAGCGACGCGATTCTCGACGCCATGCTGAAAGACGACCCCAAGAGCCGGGTCGCCGTGGAGACCATGATCACCACAGGGCAGGTGCACGTCGCCGGTGAGGTGACCACCGAGACCTACGTGGACATCCCCGGGGTGATCCGGGAGAAGATCCTGGAGATCGGATACGACTCGTCCAAGAAGGGCTTCGACGGGCACTCCTGCGGTGTGTCGGTGTCGATCGGGGCCCAGTCGCCCGACATCGCCCAGGGCGTCGACGACGCCTACGAGGCCCGGGAGGGCGAGGCTGGCGACGAGCTCGACCGGCAGGGCGCCGGCGACCAGGGCCTGATGTTCGGCTACGCCACCAACGAGACCCCCGAGCTGATGCCGCTGCCGATCACGCTGGCGCACCGGCTGGCGCAGCGGCTGGCGCACGTCCGCAAGCAGGGCGTGGTGCCCTACCTGCGCCCGGACGGCAAGACCCAGGTGACCATCGAGTACGACGGCGACCGCGCGGTGCGTCTGGACACCGTGGTGGTCTCCAGCCAGCACGCCCCCGACATCAACCTCAAGGAGCTGCTGACCCCCGACATCAAGGAGAACGTGGTCGACCCGGTGCTGGCCGAGTTCGACCTCGACGTCGAGGGGTACCGGCTGCTGGTCAACCCCACCGGCCGGTTCGAGATCGGCGGCCCGATGGGCGACGCCGGGCTGACCGGCCGCAAGATCATCGTGGACACCTACGGCGGCATGGCGCGGCACGGCGGCGGCGCCTTCTCCGGCAAGGACCCCTCCAAGGTGGACCGCTCGGCCGCCTACGCCATGCGCTGGGTCGCCAAGAACATCGTGGCCGCCGGGCTGGCCGACCGCGCCGAGGTGCAGGTCGCCTACGCCATCGGCAAGGCCCACCCGGTCGGCGTGTTCGTGGAGACCTTCGGCACCGAGAAGCTGCCGGTCGAGAAGATCCAGGCCGCCGTCCTGGAGGTGTTCGACCTGCGCCCGGCCGCCATCGTCCGCGACCTGGACCTGCTGCGTCCGATCTACCAGCAGACCGCCGCCTACGGCCACTTCGGCCGCTCCGAGCCCGACTTCTCCTGGGAGCGCACCGACCGCGCCAAGGAGCTCGCGAGCGCCGCGGGCCTGTGACGCCCCGCCCGCCCGCGGCCGGGGCGTGCACGGTCCGCCCCGTAGCCTGACGGCCCGGGAGCGATCGCACAAAGCGCCGGGCGCGCCCCGGTGCACATGCCGGGCGACCGCCTCAAAGGCCCCGTCGGAGTTCCCACTCCACGGGGCCTTCGGCATTGCGGCGCGTGAGGTCCGGGCCGCCGGTGGGCCTCGCGTCCGCGGACGGTCCGCCTGCTCGCCTGACGGCTCGGCGGCGACGGCGGCAGCGGCGGTCGCGGCCCCGGTGCGTGCGCCGGGCCATGCCTGAAGGTGCCGTGTGAGCACATGCTCCACAGGGCCTTCAGCGTTGCGGGGGTGAGGTTCGGGGCCGTCGGCTAGCAGGACGACCCGCGGGGGAGCTTGTAGACGGCTCTGAGCGTGTAGCGGCCGGGGGCCGTGGTGCGGAGGCGGGCGAACTCGCCCTCGTGCGTCAGGCACGCGCCTGCGGGGCCCTGGACGGCCAGCCACGGCGACCAGGAGACCCGCACCAGCGGCGACGCCCCCGCCCGGGGGACGTCCAGGACGACCCGGTCGGCGGTGATGCGCACGACCGAGGCGGGCGGGTCGGCCAGGGGCTGCGGGTCGGTGACGCTGAACAGCCGCCAGTGCTCGTCGCGCCACACCTCGCGAAGCCAGGGCAGGCCGCGGCGGATCAGCTCGGCCTCCTGCTCGGACGACCAGTCGGTCTCCACCTCGGGCAGCACCACGTACCGCACGCCCCAGCGCAGCAGCCACTCGCGGTAGGCGGCGGGGGTGAGGGTGCCGTCGTAGAACAGCCCGTTGCGGTCGGCGTCGACCTGCCGGTTCCAGCCGCGGGCGAGCACCACGTGCCGGCTGAGCCCCGACGCCTCCCAGTGCGAGCGCAGCGGGACGACCTCCACCCGGCCCCGGTCGGCGCCGCGCCGCAGCAGCTCGGCGACCAGCTCGTCGGAGTGCCGGGCGGCGGCCATGGCGGGCCGGGTGTGGACCAGGTCGTCGACGGGCTTGACCACCTGCCACACGGCGGTGACGGCGAACGCGGCGCCGAGCACGGCCAGCCTGCGGCGGTCGCGGACGACGGCCATGGCGCACAGCAGCAGCACGCCGCCGAACATCAGCGCCAGCCGCTCCACGTTGCTGCCGACCGGGGAGGGGATGAGGTAGGTGAGCGTGATCCCCGCCAGGTACACGGCGGTGCCGACGCGGACGGTGCGCCACGCCGGGGGCGCGAACAGCACGAGCGCGACGACGCTGGCGAGGGTGGGCAGCACCACGGCGGTGAAGGAGATCGGCTGGACGCCCTTGAACGGGAACAGCAGCGTCGTGGCGGCCACCACCGCCGGCGGGCCCGCGGCCAGGGCGCAGCCGGTGCCGCGCCGCCCGGTCAAGAACAGCGCCGCCGCCGGCACCATGACGAACAGGCCCGCCACCGGGCTGGCGAGCGTGGTGACCACGGTCAGCGACGTCAGCGCGGCGCCGCGCGCCAGAGGGGCGCCGCGCCGCGAGAGCGCCACCACGGTGGCGATCAGCGCGAAGAACAGGCCGAGCCCGAACGTCACCCGCCCGGCGGCGGCGTTGCACGACAGCGAGAACGCTGCCCACAGCGCGGCGGGCAGCGTCAGCGGGGCCCGGTAGCGCACGAGCAGGTAGGCGGTGATCGTGGCCGACAGCGTGCCGGTCACACAGGCGACCGTGCGGATGCCCGCCCAGGCCATGAGGAGCGGCGACAGCACGCTGTAGGACGCCGGGTGCATGCCGCCGTACCAGAACAGGGCGTAGGGGGAGTCGGGGTGGGTGCGGGCGAAGTGGGTCCAGGCGTGCTGCGCCGCCAGGTCGCCGCCTTCGGCCGCCAGGAACAGCCCCCACACCAGGTGCAGCGCCGCCGCCAGGAGGGTGGCGGCGGTGACGGGGTGACGCGGGTCCGTCCACCGGCGCGGGCGCCCCGGGTGCGCGGACGCGCCGGGACGGCCGGTGCGCGACGGCCGTTCACGCAGGTGGGTCGGGCCGGGGACCGCGGTCACGGCGACTCGGGGGAAATCGGTGACGCTGGCAGCATCGGGCAATGATCCAATGAATCCGGCACGCCTTACAAACCGTGCGCGGCGGCCCGGGGCCGGTGACCGCCGCGGCGTCGGCCTGATCTGGTAGGACGGTTGGCGTGAGCAACGACGGCGGGGGAGCGGAGCTGATCCCGGGGCTGGACGACGTCCCGCGGGCGGTCCCCGAGCGCCCCGCCCCCGCGGCGGGGAAAGGCAAGAGCGGGCGCGCGGCGGCCAAGGGCGCCCGGACGCCCGCCGCGACGCTGCCGGTCGCGCGGGTCGCGGTGGAGGTGCCGCTGGCCCATCTGGACCGTCCGTTCGACTATCTGGTGCCCGACCGGCTCGACGCGCAGGCCGTGCCCGGGTGCCGGGTGCGGGTGCGGTTCGCCGGGCAGCTGGTGGACGGGCTGCTGCTCGACCGGGTCGCCGACAGCGCCCACGAGGGCCGGCTGGCCTACCTGGAGCGGGTCGTCTCGCCCGAGCCGGTGCTGACCCCGCAGGTTGCGGCGCTGGCCCGCGAGGTCGCCGACCGGTACGCGGGCACCCTCGCCGACGTGCTGCGCCTGGCGATCCCGCCGCGGCACGCCCGGGTGGAGGCCGAGCCGCCCCCGGCCCCCGCGCCGGACGCACCGGCACCGAACCGCGACCCCGGGCCGTGGCGGGAGTACCCGGCCGGGCCGTCGTTCGTGGCCGCGCTGGCGGACGGCCGCGCGCCCCGCGCCGTGTGGACGGCGCTGCCCGGCCCCGCGTGGACGGCGGCGATCGCCCGCGCCGTCGCGGTCACCCTGGCGGCCGGGCGCGGCGCGCTGGTCGTCCTGGCCGACGGGCGCGACGTGGCCCGCGTGGACGCGGCGCTGGCCGCGGAGCTGGGGCCGGGGCGGCACGTCGCGCTGACCGCCGAGCTCGGCCCCGCCGAACGCTACCGGCGCTGGCTGGCGGTGCTGCGCGGCGCGGTCCGCGCCGTCGTCGGCACCCGGGCGGCGATGTTCGCGCCCGTCGCCGACCTCGGCCTGGTCGTGCTGTGGGACGACGGCGACGACGTGCACGCCGAGCCGCACGCCCCCTACCCGCACCCCCGCGAGGTGCTGGCGCTGCGCGCCCACCGGGCCGGGGCGGCGGCGCTGTTCGGCGGCTTCACCCGCACCACCGAGGCCACCCGGCTGGTGGAGTCCGGCTGGGCGCACCCCCTGGCGCCCGAGCGGACGCGGCTGCGCCAGGTCATGCCGCGGGTGCGGCCCGTGGGCGACGACGCCGAGCTGGCCCGCGACGGCGCCGCCCGCACCGCCCGCCTGTCGCACCTGGCGTTCGAGACGGCCCGGGGCGCGCTGCGGGAGGGCCCGGTGCTGGTGCAGGTGCCGCGCCGCGGCTACCTGCCGGGCCTGGCGTGCGGGCGCTGCCGCGGCCCCGCCCGGTGCGGCGCCTGCCAGGGGCCGCTGGCGCTGACGTCGTCGCACGCCACCCCCTACTGCCGCTGGTGCGGGCGGATCGCGGGCGACTGGCGCTGCCCGCACTGCGGGCACATCCACGTGCGGGCGGTCGTCGTCGGGGCGCGGCGCACGGCCGAGGAGCTGGGCCGGGCGTTCCCCGGCGTCAACGTCAGAACGTCCGGGCGCGACGGGGTGCTCGACACGGTCGGCGCCGAGCCCGCGCTGGTGGTGTCCACGCCCGGCGCCGAGCCGGTCGCCGACGGCGGCTACGCGGCCGCGCTGCTGCTGGACGGGTGGGTGCTGCTGGGCCGCCCCGACCTGCGGGCGGGGGAGGAGACCCTGCGCCGCTGGCTGAACGCCGCCGCGCTCGTCCGCCCCTCGGCCCCGGTCGTGGTGGCCGCCGAAGGGTCGCTCCCGGCCGTGCAGGCGCTCATCCGCTGGGACCCGGTCACCTTCGCCGAACGGGAGCTGGCCGAACGGCGCGGCGTGGGGTTCCCGCCCGCCGTGCGCATGGCCTCGCTCACCGCGTCCCCGGCGGCGGTCCGCGAACTGCTGGCCGAGGTGCGCCTGCCGGACGGCGCCGAGGTGCTCGGCCCCGTCCCGGTGCCCGACCCGCCCTCGGGCGCGGCCCCCGGCGGGGAGGCCCAGGGCAGGGAACGCGCCCTCATCCGGGTGCCGCGCGGCGCGGGGCTCGCGCTCGCCCGCGCGCTGAAGGAGGCGCAGGGAGTGCGCAGCGCGCGTAAAGCTCCGGAAACCGTGCGCGTCCAGATCGACCCCCTGGAGCTGGTCTGACCACTAGTGTTCTCCGGGTGGCCGACAACACGGACTGGGTCAGCGGCGTGGACGACGCGCTGCGGAAGTGGGCGGACGAGCACGGCGGCGAGTCCGTCGACCCGCGGGGCGCGCGGCTGCTGCTCGACCTCATGCGCGACGACCTGCGGCTGGCCGGGCCGGACGGGCTGACGCCCGAGCTGCTGCGCCGCCTGCTGCTGGAGGTCTTCCCCGAGACGGTGGTCGCGGGCGCCGACGAGGTGCCCGACATCCTCGCCACCGCGCACCGCCTGGTGGCGTTCCTCGGCGAGTCCGGCGCCGTCCCGGCCGCGTGCGCCGCCGAGCTGACCGCCGAGCTGGACGCGCTCGCGCCCCGCTTCGCCGAGGTGGTGGCCGCCGCCGACACCGCCGAGCGGCAGGCCGCGGCCGAGGTGCTCCACGGCATGATGGTCGCCGAGGGGGTCGATCCGGACGACGCCGAGGCGGTCGAACGGTGGGTGCGCGCGTTCGAGGCGCTGCCGGAGGCCGAGCGGTTCGCCCGCACCGAGGAGTACCTGCGCCGGGCCGAGGAACTGGTCGTCCCGCCGGTCCGGGTGGCTTCCGAGGCCGAGCTGGCCGCCGCCGCGCGCCGCTCCCCGCTGGTCGCCGAGGCGCTGTCGGGGGGCTCCGAGAGGCTCCGGCGGGCCGCGGACGAGGCCGGGATCACCGGCGAGGCCGGCATCGCGGGGGACGCCGACGACCGCGCGGTTCTGGACGCCTGGCTGCGGCTGTTCGACGCCGCGGCGGTGCCCGGGCACGACCCGTCCGGCGGCCTCACCCCGGCCCAGCTGGTGCGAAACGAGCTGACCGGCGTGCTGATCCACCTGTACGAGCAGGACGAGCCGACCGCCCCCGAGCCGCTGGCGGCCGCGCTGATGCTGCACGTCGAGCAGGAGTACGAGGTCGCCGACGACCGGCGCGCCCTGAACGCCGCGGTGGAGACCGCGCTGGCCGAGGAGCTCGGCAACCTGGTCCGCTGGGGCGTGGCCGAGACCCGCGGCGGCGGCTACGCGCTCACCCCGCTGGGCGTGTGGGGCGTGCGGGAGCTGCTGCTGGCCGACGGGTTCGTGGCGCCGAAGGTCGGCGAGCTGGCCGAGGCGCCGGCCGCGGACCTGGTGGCCGGGCTGACCTGGCACCGGCACGACACCGCCGACGAGGAGATCGACGGCTGGCTGGCCCGCCGCGACCCCGCCGGCGCCGCCGCCGAGCTGCTGGAGGTCATGCGGACCGGCACCCCCGGCGCCCGCAACCTGGCCGCCGCCGTCCTCGAACGCGTCGGCCCGCAGGCGGCCGGCGCCGTCCGGGACGCCGTGCGGCACCCGCCCGTCCGGCCGTACGCCGTGCTGTGGCTGAGCCGCAACGGCGACCCCGGCGCCGAGCTCGGCCGCGCCGAGTACGTGTGGATGTTCGTCGACTCGGTCGCCGGGATGATGGAGACCGCCGAACCCGGCGAGGCGGTGCGGGCGGCCCTTACCGAGGCGCCCGCCGGCGCCGACATGGCCGCGCTGATCGACGACATCCGGCGGGCCGACCACCCCGACGCCGTCGACGTGCTGGTGGCGCTGGGCGACCACCACCCCGACAAGGCGCTGGCGAAGGCGGCGCGGACCGCCGCCTACAAGGCCCGCTCCAGCCGCGCCGGCGCGGCGGGACGGGGCGGGGGCGCCTCCGGATCTTCGTAGACTGGTGGGACGTCCACCGCGCGACAGGGCGCGGGCCGAGCACCGCAGGGACGAACACGCACAAGCACCGTAGGGAACGGAGTCCTCGTTGGCCGTCAAGCCCATCCGCCTCTTCGGCGACCCCGTGCTGCGCACCCCGGCCGAACCGGTCAAGGACTTCGACAAGGAGCTGCGCCGCCTCGTCAAGGACCTGACCGACACGATGATCGACGCGCCCGGCGTCGGCCTGGCCGCGCCGCAGCTCGGCGTGAGCCTGCGCGTGTTCACCTACTACGTCGACGACCGGCTCGGCCACCTGGTCAATCCGACCCTGGACCTGTCGGACGAGCAGGAGACCGACGACGAGGGCTGCCTGTCGCTGCCCGGCCTGTCGTTCCCCACGCCGCGCGCGGTCCGCGCGGTCGCCAAGGGCTTCAACATGTACGGCGAGCCGATCACCCTGGAGGGCACGCACCTGCTGGCCCGCTGCGTCCAGCACGAGACCGACCACCTGGACGGCGTGATCTTCATCGACCGGATGGACGCCGAGCAGCGCCGGGCCGCGATGAAGGCGATCCGCGAGGCCGAGTGGTTCGGCGAGCCCGCGCCGGTGGTCAAGCAGTCCCCGCACCCCACGTACGGGAAGGCCATCTAGGGTGAAGCTGGTTTTCGCCGGAACCCCGCAGACGGCGGTGCCGTCGCTGGAGGCGCTGCTGGAGTCCGGGCACGACGTCGCCGCCGTCGTCACCCGCCCCGACGCGCCCGCCGGACGCGGCCGCAGGCCGGCGGCCAGCCCGGTCGCGCGGCGCGCCGCCGAGGCCGGGATCGAGGTGCTCAAGCCCGCCAAGGTCCGCGACCCCGAGTTCCTGGACCGGCTGCGCGAGATCGCCCCCGACTGCTGCCCCGTCGTCGCCTACGGGGCGCTGCTGCCGCCGGTCGCGCTGGCCATCCCCCGGCACGGCTGGGTGAACCTGCACTTCTCGCTGCTGCCGGCCTGGCGCGGCGCCGCGCCCGTCCAGCACGCCATCCTGCACGGCGACGACATGACCGGCGCCGCCACCTTCCAGATCGAGGAGGGCCTGGACACCGGCCCGGTCTACGGGGTGCTGACCGAGCCGATCCGCGCCGACGACACCGCCGGGACGCTGCTGGAGCGCCTGGCGCACGCGGGCGCGCGGCTGCTGGTGGACACGATGAACGGCATCGAGGCGGGCATCCTGGAGCCGCGCCCGCAGCCCGGCGACGGCGTCTCGCACGCCGCCAAGATCACCACCGAGGACGCGCGGGTCGACTGGGCCGCCCCCGCCATGCGGATCGACCGGCTCGTCCGCGCCTGCACGCCCGCGCCCGGCGCCTGGACCACCTTCCGCGGCGAACGCCTCAAGCTCGGCCCGGTCCGCCCGCTCGCGGGCGGCGACCCGCTGCCCCCCGGCGCGCTGCGGGTGCGCAAGAACGAGGTGCTGGCCGGCACCGGCACGTCCCCGGTCGTGCTCGGCGAGGTGCAGCCGCAGGGCAAGCGCCGCATGAACGCCGCCGACTGGACGCGCGGCGTCCGGCTCACCGACGAGGACCGCCTGGACTGATGCCGCCCGCCCACCGCCGCAACCGCGGCCGCCGCAACGCCCCGCGCCGGCCCGGCGGCCCCCGCCGCACCGGCCGTCCCCCCGAGGACCTGGCCCGCCGCACCGCGTTCGACGTCATCCGGGCCGTCCAGACCCGCGACGCCTACGCCAACCTGCTGCTGCCCAACCGCCTGCGCTCGCGCGGCCTGACCGGCCGCGACGCCGCGCTCGCCACCGAGCTGACCTACGGCACGCTGCGCGGCCGCGGCACCTACGACGCCGTCCTGGCCCTGTGCAGCGACCGCGACCTGCGCCGCATCGACCCGCCGCTGCTGGACGTGCTGCGGCTGGGCGCCCACCAGATCCTGGCCACCCGCATCCCGCCGCACGCCGCCGTCGGCACCGCCGTCGACCTGGCCCGCTCGGTCGCCGGGCCGGGGCACGCCAAGTTCGCCAACGCCGTGCTGCGCAAGGTCGCCACCCGCGACCTGGCGGCGTGGCTGGCCATCCTCGCGCCCGAGGGCGGCGACGAGGTGGCGCGGCTGTCGGTCGCGCACAGCCACCCCGCCTGGATCGTCTCGGCGCTGCGCGACGCCCTCGGCCCCGACCGCGGCGAGATCGAGCCGCTGCTGGCCGCCGACAACGAACGCCCCCGCGTCACCCTGGTGGCCCGGCCCGGCCGCGCCGCCCCGCAGGAGCTGTACGAGGCGGGGGCCGAGCCGGCGCCGCTGTCCCCGTACGGGGCGGTGCTGCCCGAGGGCGACCCCGCCGCGATCCCGGCCGTCCGGGAGGGCCGCGCCGCCGTCCAGGACGAGGCCAGCCAGCTCGTCGCGCTCGCCCTGGCCGCCGCGCCGCTGGACGGCCCCGACGCCCGCTGGCTCGACATGTGCGCCGGGCCCGGCGGCAAGGCGGGCCTGCTGGCCGCCGTGGCCGCGCAGCGCGGCGCCCGCCTGCTGGCCGCCGACCTGCAGCCGCACCGCGCCGCGCTGGTCCGCGGCGCCGTGGACGGCCGCGCCGGCGTGGTCGTCGCCGACGGCACCGCGCCCGCCTGGCGCCCCGGCGTGTTCGACCGCGTGCTGCTGGACGCGCCGTGCACCGGCCTGGGCGCGCTGCGGCGCCGCCCCGAGGCGCGGTGGCGGCGCGGCCCCGAGGCGGTGGCCGAGATGACGCCGCTGCAGCGCGAACTGCTTGCGTCGGCGCTGCAGGCGGTCCGCCCCGGCGGGGTGGTCGCGTACGTGACGTGCTCGCCGCACCTGGCCGAGACCAGCGTGGTCGTGGACGACGTGCTGCGCGGCCGCGACGACGTGGAGCGCCTGGACGCCCCCGCCGCGCTCGCGGCCGTCGCGCCCGCCCTGACCGGCGTGGCGGCGGCCGAGGACGGCTGCGCCCGGTTCTGGCCGCACCGGCACGGCACCGACGCGATGTTCCTGGCCCTGCTGCGCCGCCGCTGAGACCCGACGTCCGGCCCGCTCTGGGCAACGCCAGGGAACCTTTGCGTGTTGGACGGCGCTTCCACCGGGGACGCCTCAGTAACGTTGGCGCCTGCCGGACAGGAACGTCCCGGGGGAGTGCGTGGTGCTCACCGATTTCATGGAGGCCGTGTCGTTCATCGGGAGCGGCGGCGTCTACCTGTCGCTCCTGGTGCTCGTCTACTGGTGCGTGGATGCCCGGTGGGGGGCCAGGGCCGCAGTGCTGCTGGCGGCCGGCACGGTGCTCAACACCGTGCTGAAGCTGTTCTTCCACGAGCCGCGGCCGTTCTGGACCGACGCCTCGGTCACCGGGCACGAGCCGCGCGACTCGTTCGGCATGCCGTCCGGGCACGCCCAGAGCGCGGCGGTGTTCTGGGGCTTCGCCGCCGCGCAGGCCCCGGCGGGCCGTCCGGCGCTGCGCCGCGCGGCCTGGGCGGCCGCGCTGGCGGTGATCGGCCTGATCGGGGCGTCGCGGGTCGTGCTGGGCGTGCACTCGATCGGGCAGGTGACCGCCGGGTTCGCGATCGGCGCGGTGCTGCTGGCGGTCGGGCTGCACCTGGAGCCGCTGGCGGTGCCGTGGTGGACGCGGCGCCCGCTGCCCGCGCAGCTGGGGCTGGCGCTGGGCGTGTCGCTGGCCCTGGCCGGGCTCGGCTGGGCCGCGGTGGAGGCGCTGGGCGGCTGGCAGTGGCCGGCGCCGTGGGCGCACGCGATCGCGCAGGCCGGCGGCCGCGCCGAGCCGGTCACCGCGGGCGACTGCGCGGCCGCGGCGGGCGGGCTGTTCGGCCTGCTGGCGGGCCTGTCGTGGACGGCCCACCGGGGCGGGTACGACGCGTCCGGGCGGCTGTGGCGGCGGCTGGCGCGCATCCCGGTCGGCGCGGCGGGCGTGTCGGCGTTCTACACCCTCGGGCTGTTCCTCGGCACCCAGCCGGTGCAGGCGTTCGCCGGGCAGGCGCTGCTGGCGCTGTGGGCGACCGCCGGGGCGCCGGAGGCGTTCATGCGGCTCGGGCTGGCGACGCGCACCACCCGCGCGGTCACCCGGGCGGGTGAGGAGCGCGCCGAAGTGCGGCAATAGACTCGGTCCATCATGGCCGCACCGCAGATCTCTCCCAGCATCCTGTCCGCCGACTTCGCCCGGCTCGCCGACGAGGTGGCCGCCGTCTCCGGCGCCGCCGACTGGGTGCACGTCGACGTGATGGACAACCACTTCGTCCCCAACCTCACCCTCGGGCTGCCGGTGGTGCAGTCGCTGCTCAAGCACAGCGCGCTGCCGCTGGACTGCCATCTGATGATCGAGGACCCGGACCGCTGGGCGCCCCAGTACGCCGAGGCGGGGGCGGGCAGCGTCACCATCCACGCCGAGGCGGCCAAGGCGCCGATCCGCACCCTGCGCGCCATCCGCGCCGCCGGGGCCCGCGCCGGCCTCGGCATCAATCCGGCCACGCCGGTCGAGCCGTACGCGGACCTGCTCGGCGAGATCGACATGCTGCTGCTGATGACCGTCGAGCCGGGCTTCGGCGGGCAGAAGTTCCTGGACGTGGTGCTGCCCAAGATCCGCCGCGCCCGGCAGATGATCAAGGGCCGGGAGCTCAACGTGTGGCTGCAGGTCGACGGCGGCGTCAGCACCGAGACGATCGAGCGGTGCGCCGAGGCGGGCGCCGACGTGTTCGTGGCGGGCAGCGCCGTGTACGGCGCCGACGACCCCGCCGACGCCGTGCGCCGCCTGCGGGCGCAGGCCGAGCGCGCCACCCCCGCCGGCTGAGCCCTGCCGGCTGAGCCCTGCCGACCGGACCCGCCGGACAGGCTGCGCCGCGCCCGGCGGGTGGTCGCCCGTCCTGGCAAGCCGAGCGAGCGCTTGGTTGGCCACCTTCGGTCGTGAAATGTCTCACATCCGGTGGGGAATGCCCGGCATGGCACACTGGTTGGCAGCAGTGAACGCGTGCTCCGGGGTCGGTGAAACTCCGAACCGGCGGTGACAGTCCGCGACCCGGCCGAATCCATCGGCCGGTTGACCCGGTGGAACTCCGGGACCGACGGTGAAAGTCCGGATGGGAGGCAGCGCGCTGGGCGTCCCGTTCCGCCGCCGCGGCGGCCGGGGCAGGGCGCCGCGTACACCGTACGCACGTCCCGGAGCCCGTGCCGAACGCATGAGGAGGCCCCGGGACATGTTCACCGGCATCGTCGAGGAACTCGGCGAGATCGTCGCGCTGGAGCCCGCCGGAGACTCGGCGCGCATCACCATCCGCGGCCCGCTCGTCACGCAGGACGCCGTGCACGGCGCGTCGATCGCCGTCAACGGCGTGTGCCTGACCGTGGTGGAGGTCAAGGACGACGCCTTCACCGCCGACGCGGTCAAGGAGACGCTGGACCGCTCCAGCCTCGGCGAGCTCGGCCCCGGCGCCAAGGTGAACCTCGAACGCCCCGTGCGCCTGTCCGACCGGCTCGGCGGCCACCTGGTGCAGGGCCACGTCGACGGCGTCGGCCGCCTGATCTCCCGCGAGCCCGGCGACCGCTGGGACGTGGTGACGTTCTCCCTGCCCCCCGAGCTGTCCCGCTACGTGGTCGACAAGGGCTCCATCACCGTCGACGGTGTCAGCCTCACCGTGGTCGAGGCGGGCGCGGACCGCTTCAGCGTCGCGCTCATCCCCACGACCCGCGAGCTCACCACACTCGGGCTCAAGCAGCCCGGCGACCCGGTGAACCTCGAAGTGGACGTGGTGGCCAAGTACGTCGAGCGCATGCTCGGGAGCCGGGTGGCCTCGTGAGCTGGTACGAGGCCGGATTCCACGTCGCCGGGCAGAAGGTGCTGTGGACCGACCTGGCGGGCAACATCTGCGCCCTGGCCACGGTCTGGCTGGCGACGCTGCGCACCGTGTGGACCTGGCCGGTGCAGCTGTCCGGTTCGGTGCTGCTGTTCGCCGCGTCCCTCAACGCCCATGTCACCGGCAACGCGCTCAAGCAGGTGATGTTCGCCGTGCTGGCGGTGTACGGCTGGTACAGGTGGACGCGCGGCGCCCGCCGAGGCGGCGACCTGCTCGTCCGCCCCGGCACCGCACGCGAACGCGCCGCGCTGCTGGCCGCCATGGCGGTCGGCACGGTCGCGGTGGCGCTGCTGCTGGAGCACTTCCACGCGTCCTGGGCCCCCTGGCCGGACGCCTACATCTTCGCGGGCAGCGCGGCCGCGACCTTCGCCCAGGGCCGCGCGCTGATCGACTTCTGGTGGATCTGGCTGGCGGTCGATCTCGTGGGCGTGCCCCTGGCCCTGATGTCCGGCCTGTGGGTGACCGGCGCCGTGTACGGCGTCTTTCTGGTGCTGGTGTTGAACGGGTACCGCGACTGGCGCCGTATCTGGCAGGCGCGAAGCGTGCATACCCCCCGACCCGAGGCGGTGGCCAATTGACCGAGACCGTGACCGACACTGCGACTGACAGCGCGACCGACACCGCGCCCGAGACAGCGCCCGACACTGCGTTCGGGACCGCGCTCGACAAGGAGGGCCTGTTCGACGACATCGAGGCCGCCGTCGCCGACATCGCGGCGGGCCGGCCCGTCGTCGTCGTCGACGACGAGGACCGCGAGAACGAGGGCGACATCATCTTCGCCGCCGCCAAGGCGACCCCCGAGCTGCTGACGTTCACCATCCGCCACACCAGCGGCGTGATCTGCGTGCCGATGCCCGGCGAGGACCTGGACCGGCTCGGCGTCCCGCTGATGACCGCCCAGAACAACGAGGCCATGCGCACCGCGTTCACCGTCAGCGTGGACGCCCGCGACGGCATCGGCACCGGCATCTCCGCCGCCGACCGGGCGCACACCATCCGGCTGCTGGCCGACCCCGCTGCCGGCCCGGCCGACCTCGTCCAGCCGGGGCATGTGTTCCCGCTGCGCTACCGGCCCGGCGGGGTGCTGCGCCGCCGCGGCCACACCGAGGCCGCGGTGGACCTGGCCCGGCTGGCCGGCCTGCCGCCGGTGGGCGTGCTGGCCGAGGTCGTCAACGACGACGGCACCATGGCCCGGCTGCCCGAGCTGCAGGTGTTCGCCAAGGAGCACGGGCTCAAGCTGATCTCCATCGAGCAGCTCGCCCAGTACCGGCGCCGCCGCGAGCCGACGGTCACCCGCGTCGTGGAGACCCGGCTGCCCAACCGGTTCGGGATGTGGCGGGCCGTCGGGTTCGCCGGCCAGATCGACGGCGGCGAGCACGTCGCGCTCGTGCTCGGCGACCTGGGCGACGGCGAGGACGTGCTGGTGCGGGCGCACTCGGAGTGCCTGACCGGCGACGTGCTGCACTCCGAGCGCTGCGACTGCGGCGCCCAGCTGGACGCGGCCATGGAGCGCATCGCCGCCGAGGGCCGCGGCGTGCTCCTCTACCTGCGCGGGCACGAGGGCCGCGGCATCGGCCTGCTGGCCAAGCTGCGCGCCTATGCTCTGCAGGACGGCGGCTCCGACACCGTGGACGCCAACCTGGAGCTGGGCCTGCCGGCCGACGCCCGCGAGTATTCCAACGCCGCGCACATGCTGCGCGACCTGGGCGTGCGGTCGGTCCGGGTGCTCACCAACAACCCGCGCAAGCTCGCCGGGCTGGACGGCTTCGGCCTGCGGATCCTGGGCCGCGAGGGGCTGCCCGCCGCCGTCACCGAGCACAACCGCCGCTACCTTGCGGCCAAGCGCGACCGCCTCGGCCACCTGATCGAGGGCCTGGCGGAGAAGGAGGAGGTCTCATGAGCGGGACGGGTCGTCCCGAGGACACCGTCGTCGACGCGCACGGCCTGACCCTCGGCGTGGTGTGCACGCGCTGGCATCCGCAGGTCACCGATACCCTGTTGGAGCGGGCGCTGGCCGCGGCCAAGGCGTGCGGCGTGGCCGAGCCCGTCGTGGCGCGCGTCGCGGGGGCGCTGGAGATCCCGGTGGTCGCCCAGCGGCTCGCCCGCGACCTGGACGCCGTGGTGTGCCTGGGCGCGGTGATCCGCGGCGAGACCGCCCACTTCGACTACGTGTGCGACTCGGTCACCGCCGGCGTGACCAGGGTCGCGCTCGACGAGTCGACACCTGTGGGCAACGGCGTCCTGACGTGTGACACCATGGAACAGGCATTCGACCGCAGCGGGCTGCCGGGCAGCCGCGAGGACAAGGGATGGGAGGCGACTGTGGCCGCACTCGACACGGCACTGACCCTGCGAGGGCTGCGGCATCACGGTCACGCCGGGTACGGCGTGGAGCATCCCGGCTCCTGAGACGTCCCCGGTTCCGTCGACCACATCCCGCTCGAAAGGTTTCAACGTGCTGTCTCTCGTCCTGCCCAAGGGGTCCCTGGAGAAGGCGACCATGGAGCTGTTCGACGCGGCCGACCTGACCGTCCGCCGCGCCTCCGAACGCGACTACCGCGCCTCCATCGACGACCCGCGCATCGACCGGGTGCGGGTGCTGCGCCCGCAGGAGATCCCGACCTACCTGGAACAGGGCCTGTTCGACCTCGGCATCACCGGCCGCGACTGGATCACCGAGACCGACGCCGACGTGGTGAGCCTGGGCCAGCTGCAGTACTCCAAGGCCACCTCCAACCCGGTCCGCGTGATCCTCGCGGTGCCCAACGACGCCCCCTGGCAGCAGGTGTCCGACCTGCCGGAGGGCGTGCGGATCTCCACCGAGTTCCCCGCGCTGACCCGGCGCTACCTCGACAAGCACGGCGTCAAGGCGACGGTCGTGCCGTCCTACGGCGCCACCGAGGCCAAGGTGCCCGACATCGTCGACGCGATCGTCGACCTCACCGAGACCGGCTCGTCGCTGCGCAAGAACGGGCTGCGCATCCTGGACACCCTGCTGACCAGCTACACCGAGCTGGTCGCCAACCGCGAGGCCTACGAGGACGAGGCCAAGCGCGCGGCCATGGAGGACATCTCCCTGCTGCTGCAGGGCGCCATCCGGGCCCGCGGCAACGTGCTGCTGAAGCTGAACGTCGGCAACGACCGGCTGCCCGCGGTACTGGACATCATGCCGTCGATGTCGGCGCCGACGGTCACCCCGCTGGCGGGCGGCGACCAGCACGCGGTGGAGAGCGTGGTCGCCAAGCGCGGCGTCAACACCCTCATCCCGGCGCTCAAGGCGGCCGGCGCCCGTGACATCCTCGAGATCCCGATCTCCAAGATTGTCGACTGAGGTTCCGCCGCTTCCGCTGGTGTGGCGCCCGCGCACCACGCGGATCGTGGCCTACGCGATGGCGGGCGTGATCGTGCTCGGCATGGTCGTGCTCGCCATCGTGGTGGCCCCCAGCTTCAAGCTCGTCGACCGGGTCCTGCTGGTGCTGTTCGGGCTGGCCGTGGCGTGGATCCTGCACATGCTGGCCCGCTGCCGCGTGGTCGCCGACGCCTCGGGCCTCACCGTGGTCAACGCCTTCCGCACCCGCCGCCTGGCCTGGGCCGAGGTGGTGGACGCGACGATGAACACCGGCGACCCGTGGCCCACCCTCGACCTGGCCGACGGCACCACCCTGGGCGCCATGGGCATCAACGCCACCGAGAAGGCCCGCGCCGCCCGCGACTTCGCCCAGCTCCAGGCCCTGCTGAAGACCCACGCCGAGGCCCCCGACCCGCAGTGACCCGCGCCCGCGCCGCGCTGCGGTGGCCGCTTCGCGCAGGACCGTCCCGCCCGCGCCGCGCAGGGACCTCGGGTACGCATGGTGACTAGGCTCGACTCTCCCTGTTCTGATGCGCGCGGCGAGGGAATTGAGCTTAACTAGGGAGGGTGAGTGCGATGCCTGCGGAAAGTGACGACGCGACTACGCTGTCGCTGCCGCAATGGGTGATCCCCCCGCCGGGGGGGTTCACCGCTGACGACTTCCTCAAGATGCGCGGCCTCCCCCGGCACACGGAGCTGATCGACGGGAGTCTCGTCTTCGTGAGCCCGCAAGAGAAATGGCACAGCCGGGTCATCAACCTTCTCGTCCAGGAACTCGACCGCCAAGCGCCCCCGGAGCTGCGCGCGGAGCGGGAGATGGCCGTCAAACTCGCCAAGCGCCAGGTCCCCGAGCCCGACGTGCTGGTCGTCACCGCCGAGGCCTATGCGCGGACGAACCCGAGCACGCACTACTTGCCTGAGGATGTCGTGCTGGCGATCGAGGCGGTGTCGCCCGACTCCGAGGACCGGGACCGCGACACCAAGCCGCGCAAGTACGCGGCGGGCGGCATCCGGCACTTCTGGCGGGTGGAGCAGCATGAAGAGGGCACCGTCGTGCACGTCTACGAGCGTGATCTGGATTCCGGCGGCTACGCCCTGACCGGCATCCACCATGACCGGCTGCGCCTGAAGGTGCCGTTCGACATCGACATCGACTTCACCGACGTCTGGAACCGCCGCAACGGGTGACGGGCGTCAGGCGGTCAGCAGGGTGGCGGTGCCGGCGGCCACCAGGGCCAGGGCCCAGATCTGGTCGAGGTTGAGCCAGGCGCGGCGCAGCACGGTCAGGCCGAGGAACTCGTAGACGGCGACGGCGACGGCGCCCGCGACGGCGAACATGGCCAGGGTGTGCACCCCGGTCACGAAGATCCCCGCCGACAGGGCGCCGCCGCCGTGCAGGCCGTGGTCGTGGCCTCCGGGCGCGGGCATGCCGGTCAGGACGGGCAGCAGCATCAGACCCGCGCCGTGCACCGAGGACATCAGGAACGACCAGCACGCCAGCTGCCACAGCGACAACCGCATGCCGACCCAGCGGAAGTGCCGCTGCGACAGCAGGCGCCACAGGCCGAACCCGACGAGCACGGCTCCGCCCACGATCGCGACCACCCGGGTGGTGGTCACCGAGCGGGTGAGCGACACCAGAACGGCGACCGCGCCGACGGAGGCGGCGTGCCCGGCGGCGATGGCGGGCAGCGACTGCAGCAGCAGTGCGCGGCTGCGTTCCTGCAGGCCGCGGGCGACCGCGAACAGCCAGCCCATCCCCGGGTTGAGGCCGTGAAAGGCGCCGAGTGCCACCAGCGCCGCCAGGGAGCCTTCGGTCATCTACGGGTCACGGGTAGCAGTAGGAGTCGGAGGACGCGTCGCCGCCCTGCAGGCGCGTCTGGTGGGGGCGCAGGCCGCGGAAGTCGTCGCCGTGCGGGAAGAACCGCTCGTCGAACGCGAAGCCGTCGGAGGTGGAGTCGAGTTTGGCCATCCAGGCGCCCACGCCGTCGGGGTAGAACTGGTCGTCCCAGGCCCCGTACAGGGAGTTGGTGACGTAGACGCGGCGGCCGTCGCGGCTGACTTCCACCATCTGCGGGCCTCCGGCCAGCGGCAGGTCGGGCGCGGCGGGGTGCGGGGTGCGGCGGACGATGCCGCCGATGCGCACCGAGCCGGCCTCCACCGGGTGGAACGGGTCGCTGACGTCGTAGCGCTTGAGCTCGCCGGTGCCCCAGCACGACACGTACAGCCACTTGTCGTCGACGGACAGGTCGATGTCGGTGACCAGCGGCGGGACGGCGCCGAACGGCTTGATCACCGGCGGGAGGTCGTCGGCGTCGGCCGGTTCTGCGGGGATGGTGATGACCTTGCGGGCGGCCCACCGGTCGCCGTCGCGGTGCCACAGCCACACCGAGGCCGACAGGTCCTCGACGCTGACCACGACCCCGGCGAACCCGTACAGCTTGGTCGGGTCGTGGGCGGGGCGCAGCTCCAGCACCATCTGGTGCTCGTCGCCCAGGTCGACCGTCTGCACGTGGGTGCGCTTGCGCAGATCCCAGAAGTGCAGGGCGTGGCCGTACTTGCGGCCGAGCAGCAGCTCGCCGACGACGCCGTCCTCCACCATGGACGGGGTGCCCCACTCGGAGGTGATCAGGACGTCGTGGGCGATGTGCCACCAGGCGTCGTAGGCCAGGTGCTGCGGGCCGCGGTCGACCTCCCAGCGGCCGAGCACCTCGAACGAGGTGTGGTCGAGCAGCGCGATGCCGCCGGGGCCGTCCGCCCCGTCGGCGCCGCCCAGGTTGGTCAGGTACAGGCCCTCGGGGCCGCAGTGGACGGTGTGGGGGCGGGAGTAGCCGGCGCGTGCGGCCAGCTCCTCCGGCTCCACGGTCTTGACGATGCCGGGCTTCTTGGGGTCGTCCTTGGTGTCCAGGATGTAGACGCGCGACGAGCGAAGCCCCGGCACGATCAGGTAGCGGCGTTCGACGTGGGGGTGCGGCGCGTAGGGGCACAGGGCGCTGCTGCACGCGTTCCAGCCGAAGTGGTGGAGCTCGTCGCCGAGATTGGGCAGTTCGGTCCAGCCGACCACGGAGCCGTAGGAGTCGGATGCGGGGTCCACGTCCAAGACGGCGATGGCGTCGGGCTTGGCCGCGGCCCGGTCGAACGCGGCGACGTAGGCCAGCGTCTCCGGGGGTGCTTTCACGGCCTCTCTGGGCGAGGCGTAGAAGGTGGGATCCGGCTTCCACAGTGCCATGGCATGCTCCTACCCAGTGTCAGTTCGGGGTCACGTCGGTGCGGTGCGGTGTGGCGGTGCCGGTCAGGTGACCGTCACGGGGTGGCGGACCACCGCCCCGAAGAGGTAGCCGAGGGTGTTGTAGGGGACGGTGGCGGGCTGGACGGCGCCCGTTTCGTCGGTGGCCCGCGCCAGCAGCTCGTAGCGGCCGGGACCGGGCGGACGCCAGGGCAGCTCCCACCGCACCCAGGCGCGCGCCGGGCCGGGGCCGTGCAGGCGGGCGTCCCGCCAGGTGGCGCCGCCGTCCAGGCTGACCTCCACCCGGCGCACGCGTCCGTTGCCCGACCAGGACCGGCCGTGCAGCACGTGGGTGCGGCCCCCGTCCATGGCGGCGTCCCAGGCCAGCTCGAACGCGCTCTTGACGTTCATGCGGGTGAGGGGCGCGCTGCCCTCCTCGGGGTAGTCGGGCCCGAACAGCCGGTAGTAGCGGGTGTTCCAGGGGGAGAACAGGGGCTCGTCGGCCACCTGGATGTCGCCCAGCCACTTGATGGAGGCGATGCCCACCCAGGACGGGACGACCAGCCGCACCGGGTAGCCGTGGTCGGGCGGCAGGGGCTTGCCGTTCATCTCGTAGGCCAGCAGCACGTCCTCGAGGGCCTTGGCGACGGGCAGGGGGCGGCGGACGCGGCCGAGGTTCTCGCCGCCGTCGGTGTAGTCGGGGTCCAGGCCGCGGGGGAGGATGTCCACGGCGCGTCGGGTCAGCCCGGCACGTTCCAGGACGGTGGCCAGCGGGACGCCTCGCCAGCGCGCCACGCCGATCGCGCCCAGCTTCCACGGGGTGCCGGACACCTGCTGCCCCTGCTGGGAGGTGAAGAAGCCGCGTCCGTTGCCCGTGCACTCGACGGACGCCGTCAGCGTCTCCGACCGCATGCCGAGCAGGTCCTCGTAGGTGAACTCCACGGGGCGGTCCTCGGTGGGGGAGCCGTGCAGGCCGGTGCCCCACAGCTTCAGCCGCCAGGTGCGCGCGTCGATCAGCGGCGTGGACACGTGGTTGCGGACGAAGAAGCGGTCGGCGGGGGTGAGCAGGCCCTGCCCGCGCATCGCCTCCCAGCGCATCTCGGCGTTGGAGCCGTGGACGATGAACAGCTCGGGAGGCAGCGGCTTGACGATGGGCCCGGCGGAGGCCTGCGCGGGCGCGGCCGCCGCCTGCGCCCGGGTGCCGGCGGCGGCCGTCCGGGGCAGGGCCGCGCCCAGCCCGAGGCCCGCCGCCCCCGCGCCGATGCGGAACACCGCCCGCCTGGAGAGCCTCCCGCCGAACCGCTCCCGCCACTGCGCCGCCCGCACCCGCTCGTAGACGGCCTCGTCCGTCAGATCCGCCCCGCTCATGTCCGGCTGCGTACCGTCAAGGTCCATACCGGCGATGCTGCTGAACCGGCGGCCGAAAGTCAACTTTCCCTACTTGATTGCCAAGAAATTCCCCTACTTGATTGCCAAGGAACAGTGCGGTGGTGAATCGGTGACAACTGCCGGTGAGAGACGGGTGTCCGGTGAGTAGCCTGGCAGCGTGTGGGAGCCCGCGGCCGCCGCCGAGACCCGATCGCCCGCCGAGCTGGCCGACCTGCTGGACCGGCACGGCTACCTGTGCGACGAGGGCCTGGCCACCGCCTGCTTCCTGGCGCTGCGGATGCGGCGGCCGCTGTTTTTGGAGGGCGAGGCCGGGGTCGGCAAGACCGAACTGGCCAAGACGCTCGCCGCGGTGCTGGACGCGCCGCTGATCCGGCTGCAGTGTTACGAGGGGCTGGACGCCGCCCAGGCCCTCTACGACTGGGACTTCCCCCGCCAGCTGCTGCACCTGCGGGCCGCCGAGGCCGCCGGGGTCACCGACGTCGCCCGGCTGGAGGGCGAACTGTACGACCGGCGGTTCCTGGTCGCCCGGCCGCTGCTGCGCGCCCTGGAGACGGTGCCCAGCGTGCTGCTGGTCGACGAGATCGACCGGGCCGACGACGAGTTCGAGGCGTTCCTGCTGGAGGTGCTGAGCGACTTCGCCATCTCGGTGCCCGAACTCGGCACGATCCGCGCCGAGCGGCCCCCGGTCGTGGTGGTCACCTCCAACCGCACCCGCGAGGTGCACGACGCGCTCAAACGCCGCTGCCTGTACCACTGGCTGGAGCACCCCTCCTACGACCGGGAGGTGGCGATCATCCGGCGCCGGCTGCCCGCCGCGTCCGAGCGGCTGGCCGGGCAGGTCGCCGCCGCAGCCCAGCGGCTGCGCGCCCAGGACCTGCTCAAACCGCCCGGCGTCGCGGAGACCCTGGACTGGACCGAGGCGCTCGTCGCGCTCGGCGTCCGCGACCTGGACCCCGACGTGGCGGCGGTGACGCTCGGCACCGTCCTGAAGTACCGCGAGGACCAGGAGCGCGTGCGCGGCCACGGCCTGGCCGCCCTGGTCGGCGGCGGCCCGCCCGGGAGGACGTGACGGCGATGGGCGCGACGCGGGACGTCACCGACACGATCGTCGGGTTCGCGCGCACGCTGCGCGCCGCGGGCGTCGGCGCCGACCCCGAACGCGTCCACGCCATGCTCGCCGCGCTCGACCACCTCGACGTCCTCGACCCCGCCGACGTGTACTGGGCGGGGCGCCTGACGCTGTGCGCCGACCCCGACGACCTGCCCCGCTACGACCGCTGCTTCGCCGCCTACTTCTCCGGGCGGACGGCGCGCCCCGGCCGCCGCCCGCCGCCCCCGGTGGCGGTGCACCGCACCGCCGCCGAGCCCGCCGCCGGCCCCGGCGACGCCGCCGAACCGGCCGCCGCCGCGCTCGCCGCCGCCGGCGACGCCGAGGTGCTGCGGCACCGCGACGTGGCCCGGCTCGGGCCCGCCGAACGCGCCGAGATCAACCGGCTGATCGCGGCGCTGGACGCCGCGTCCGCGCGGCGCCGGTCGCGCCGGTACCGGCCCGCCCCCGCCGGACGGCTCGACCCGGCCCGCACCGTCCGCGACGTGCTGCGCCGCGGCGGGGAGATCTCGCTGCTGCGGCACCGCGCCCACCGCACCCGGCGCCGCCGCGTGGTGCTGCTGGTCGACGTCAGCGGGTCGATGCGTCCGTACGCCGACGCGCTGCTGCGGTTCGCGCACGCAGCGGCCCGCTCGGGCGGCCGGACGGTGGAGGTGTTCAGCGTCGGCACCCGGCTCACCCGGCTCACCCGCGAACTGCGGCACCGCGACCCCGACACGGCGATGGCCGCGGTGTCGGCGGCGATCCCCGACTGGAGCGGCGGCACCCGGCTCGGCGCGGAGCTCAAGGAGTTCCTCGACCGGTTCGGACAGCGCGGCATGGCGCGCGGCGCCGTGGTGGTCATCGCCTCCGACGGCTGGGAGCGCGGCGACGCCGCGCTGCTCGGCGAGCAGATGCGCCGCCTGGCGCGGCTGGCGCACCGCGTGGTGTGGGCCAACCCGCACAAGGCCCGCCCCGGGTACGAGCCCCTCACCGCGGGCATGGCCGCGGCCCTGCCGCACATCGACGACTTCACCTCCGGGCACAGTCTCGGCGCGCTGGAGGAACTCGCCCGCCTGGTCGGGATGCCCGGCGGACGGCACAGGGGAGGTGCCCATGCGTGACGTGCTCGGTGACATCGCGTCCTGGTACGCGGCGGGCGAGACGTTCGGGCTGGCGACCGTGGTGAACACCTTCCGCAGCGCGCCCCGCCCGCCCGGCGCGGCCATGGCGGTGTCGGCGTCGGGCGAGGTGGTCGGCAGCGTGTCCGGCGGGTGCGTCGAGGGCGCGGTGTACGACCTGGCGCAGTCGGTGATCGCGTCCGGGGAGCCGGTCGTGCAGCGCTACGGCGTCAGCGACGACGACGCGTTCGCCGTCGGCCTGACCTGCGGCGGCATCCTGGACGTGCTGGTCGAGCCGGTCGGCCCGGCCACCTTCCCCGAGTTCGGCCGGGTCGCCGCCTCGATCGAGGCGCGCGAGCCGGTGGCGGTCGCCACCGTGGTGGGCGGGCCGGGGCGGCTCGGCGCCCGCCGGGTGATCTGGCCGGACCGCGCGTCCGGCAGCCTGGCGCCCGGCGAGCCGCACGCGGCCCGGCTCGACTCCGCCGTGGACGACGACGCCCGCGGCATGCTCGCCCAGGGCCTGACCGGGCAGCGGCACTACGGCCCCGAGGGGGAGCGGCGCCGGGACGAGCTGTCGGTGTTCGTGCAGTCGTTCGCGCCGCCGCCGCGCCTGCTGGTGTTCGGCGCGATCGACTTCGCCGCCGCCGTCGCCCGCCTCGGCAAGTTCCTCGGCTACCACGTGACCGTGTGCGACGCCCGCCCGGTGTTCGCCACGTCCAAGCGGTTCCCCGAGGCCGACGAGGTCGTGGTGAAGTGGCCGCACAAGTACCTGGAGGAGACCGAGGTGGACGAGCGCACCGCGATCTGCGTGCTCACCCACGACCCCAAGTTCGACGTGCCGCTGCTGCAGGTCGCGCTGCGCACCCCCGCCGGGTACGTGGGCGCCATGGGGTCCCGCCGCACCCACGCCGACCGGGAGCGGCGGCTGCGCGAGGCCGGGCTGACCGACGCCGAGCTGTCGCGGCTGCGCTCGCCCATCGGCCTGGACCTGGGCGCCCGCACCCCCGAGGAGACGGCCGTGTCGATCGCCGCGGAGCTCATCCAGCTGCGCTGGGGCGGTTCGGGCCGCCCGCTCAGCAGCACGTCCGGCCGCATCCACGGCGACGCCCGATGACGGCGGCCCGCGGCGACGCCCCCGCCGGGCTGCTGCTGGCGGCCGGCGCGGGCCGGCGGCTCGGCCGTCCCAAGGCGCTGGTGGAGGTGGCGGGCGAGCGGCTCGTCGACCGGGGCGTGCGGGTGCTGCTCGAGGGCGGCTGCGCCCCGGTGCTCGTGGTGACCGGTGCGGCGCCCGTGGAGGCGGCCGGGGCGGTCGCCGTGCCGAATCCCGGCTGGCGCACCGGCATGGGGTCGTCGCTGCGGGCCGGGCTCGCGGCGCTGCCGCCGGACGCGCCCGCCGTCGTCGTCGCGCTGGTCGACCAGCCGCGCGTCGGCGCCGCCGCCGTGCGCCGGCTGGTGGAGGCCTACCGGGCCGGCGCCCGCGTCGCCGTGGCCACCTACGGCGGGGCGCCGCGCAACCCCGTGCTCATCGCCCGCGAGCACTTCGCCGACGCCGCCGCGGCCGCCGTCGGGGACAGGGGCGCCCGCGCGTTCCTGCGTGCCCGTCCGGACCTGGTCACCCCCGTCGCCTGCGACGACGTCGCCGCTCCCGACGACATCGACACCCCGGCCGATTTGGCCGCATTCCTCCGCCGGCCCGGGGGCGCCCGCTGACGCCCGCACCGCATGTCCCGTTGACTGCCCTGATCGTTTCGGGTCGGATGGACCGCACTGGTCAGGCCGTCCGGTGGAGGTCGTCATGCCCAAACCCCGTCCCGCACATCTCGACAGCCCCGCGTTCACCAGGATCATGAAGGCCGTCAGCGCGGTGCACGTGGCGGCCTACCAGCTGTCGGGCGGTCGGATCGGCGGCCGCTTCCCGCGGTCGGGCGCGCCGGTGTGCCTGCTGACCACGATCGGCCGCCGCAGCCGCACCCACCGCACCAAGCCGCTGCTGTACCTGCAGGACGGCGACCGCGTGGTGATCGTCGCGTCGGTGGGCGGCCACCCCCGCCACCCCGCCTGGTACCACAACCTGACCGCCAACCCGAACGTGCTGGTGCAGATCGGGCCGGATCGGCGGCCCATGCGCGCCCGCACCGCCGACGCGGCCGAACGCGAGGAGCTGTGGCCCCGGCTGGTCGCCCTGTATTCCGACTACGCCGACTACCAGTCCTGGACCGACCGCGAGATCCCCGTGGTGATCTGCGAGCCGGTCTAGTCCCGCCCCGGCAGGACGCTCTCGTCCAGGGCGCCGCAGTCGACGGCGCGGCGCAGCCGGGCGGTCAGCGCCCTGATGGTGGCGGGCTCGTCGAGGACGCCGTCGCCCTTGCCCGCGGCCTGCTCGTGCCAGGCCCGGACCCGGCCGATCACCTCGTCCACCCCGTCCAGGTGGAAGGCGTACACGGCGGCGTAGCGGCTCGGCAGGTGCGCCGGGTGCATGTCCCAGCCCTGGTAGAAGCCGTGCCGCAGGGAGTGCCGGACGTGCGCGGCGTGCACCGCCCAGGTGCGGTTGACCTCGTCGGGGCCGTCGTTGCGCGGGATGACGTTGGTGGACCCGTCCGACAGCCGCACCCCGGTGCCCGCCAGCGACACCTGCATGGCGTGCCGGGCGAAGTCGCAGGCCGGGTGGTCCAGGCGCTGCTCGGCGGGAGGCAGCCCGCACGCCGCGGTGTAGTCGAACACGCCGAAGTGCGCGGCGGTCAGCCGCCCGGCCGCGGCCTCGACGATGGCGCGCAGCCCGAACCGGCCCTGGTGGTCGATGATCGCCTCGGTGGTCTCCACCTGCACCTCGAAGCGCAGGATCCCGGCGGGCAGCCCGAGCGCCGCCTCCAGCCGCTCCAGGTACTCCACGAAGATCGACACGTGCTCGGCCATCACCACCTTGGGGAAGGTGATGGTGAACCCGCCGGGCAGCCGGCCGAGCCGGTCGCGCAGCGCGGTCAGGAACCCGTCCAGGGTCCGCATCGCGCGCACGTGGCCGCCGTCGGCGAACGACTTGATCCGCAGCCCCCAGTAGTGGGGCAGCGTGCGCGCCTGGTACGCGGCGGCGACGGCCTCGACCACCTGGCCGATGTGGGCGTCCTCCTCGGCGTCGTCGCGCACGCCGTAGCCGTCCTCGAAGTCGACGCGCACGTCCTCGATCGGCTCTGCGGCCAGCTTGGCCGCCACCCGCTCGCGCACCGTCCCGGCGATCTCCGGGTCGATGCCGAACGCGGTGCCGAACGACCCCGCGCCGGGCGTGTGCGTGTTCAGCAGCCGCAGCGCCTCGGCGCCGAAGTCGCCGGGCGTGGACGGGGAGAACTGGTCGGCGGGGACGTAGACGGTGTGCACCGGCTGGCGGCCGGACGCCGGGCCGGGGAAGTGGCGGTCGTGCTCGGCGCGCACGGCGTCGACACGGGCGGACAGGTCGTCGATCGATGCAACGCTGAGATTCACCCCGCCATGATCCCGCAAGATGCCCCCCGAATGCGCGCCGGGCGGCACGGCGGTCACGCCGGACCCCGCGGCACGGCGGCGGCCAGGGCCGCCAGGGCGTCGGCGAAGACCCCGGCGGGCGGCGCCACCAGGCCGGCCCCGACCTGCCCGGTACCCGGCTCCCGCCCGGCGATGCCCGTGTCGATCAACGGCAGGATCCCGGTGCGCACCACCCGGGTCACGTCCACGCCCGCCGGGGTGCCGCGGAACGACAGCAGCGGGATCTGCAGCACCGGATGCTCGGCCAGCGTGATCTCGTACATCCGGCGGGTGGCGGCCACCGCGTCCGGCACCTGTCCGCCGACGAACCGGACGATCGCCGGCGCGGCGGCCAGCGCGAACCCGCCCATCCCGGCGGTCTCGGTGATGGCCGAGTCGCCGATGTCGGGGTTGGCGTCGGCCGGGCCGTAGGAGCCGAGATACAGCCCGTCGGGCATCTGCGCGGGGCCGGTGAACCACCGGTCGCCCGTGCCCGACACCTGGATGCCGAAGTCGGTGCCGTTGCGGGCCATCGCCACCACCAGCGTGGACCCCGGGACGCCGCGGGCGGCGTCGGCGGCGGCCTTGGCGGCGGCCATGGCGGCGTTCAGAAAGAAGTGGTCGTTGCCCGCCACGAACCGGAACACCTCGGCGACGTGCGCGCGCGGCGCGTCGGCGGCGACCAGGTCGGCGCCGAGCTCGCGCACCAGCAGGGCCGTGGCGGCGCGGTTGCGGTTGTGCAGCTCGTCGCCCATCTGCAGAGCCTGCGCGATCAGCCCGACCAGGTCGATCGGGCCGTGGCGGCGCACCGCGTCGCGCAGCAGCGGGCCGAGGACCGCGCCCATCCAGCGCAGCCGCTCCAGCACCTCGGGCCCGTACGCCCCGTACCGCAGCACCTTGCCCAAGCCCTCGTTGAGCGAGCAGCAGGCGGTGCCGCCGTGCTCGTCGTCCTGGACCACCAGCATCCACATCGACGGGCTCACCACGCCCGCCATCGGCCCGACGGCGCCGTGGTGGTGGCACGGCTCCAGGGTCGCCGCGCCCCGCGCGAGGGCCCGCTCGGCCTCCTCGGGGGTGCCGGCGAGCCCTTCCAGCACCATGGCGCCCATGAGCGCGCCGCGCATCGGGCCGGACGCGCGGTCCCACTCCAGGGGCGGGCCCGCGTGCAGGAACACGCCCGGCTCCAGGCCCAGCACCTCCGAAGCCGGACGCACGTCCACCAGGTGCGGCCGCGCCGACAGCATGCGCCCCACGGCGCGGGCGTTGGCGTCGGCCCGGCGCGGGTCGCCGAGCACGGCGTTCAGCGCGGGCAGCGACTCCTCCGGCGCCGGCCGCCAGTCGACCTCCTCCACCGGCACCGCCTGCTGGGCCAGCGCCTCGGCCAGCACGCCGACGCCCGCGGCGACGACGCGCGGCTCGCGGGTCAGCAGCCCGCCCAGCCGGGGCCGCGCGTCACTCATCCGGGACTCCTTCCCCGAGCCCGCGCAGCAGGCCGACGGCGTGGCGGGCGGCCTCGGCGTTGGAGGCGAACACCGACGCCCCCGCCTCCCGAAGCGCCGCGACCTGCCGGTCGCGGCCCTGCGGGTCGCCGGGCGTGCCGCACAGCGACACCACCACGGCCAGGTCGGCGCGGTCGGCGCGGGCCGCCGCCAGCGCCGGGGCAAGCGCGGCGGCCGGGTCGGGCTCGGCGCCGTAGCCGAGCACCACGTCCAGCAGCAGCACCCCGCAGGCGGGGTCGGCGGCGTGCTCGGCGACGGCCGCCAGCCGCAGCGTCGGATCGATCATGGGGTGGGCGCGTCCGCGCGTGTAGGCGTCGTCGCCGAAGTCCAGCAGCGCGTGCCCGGCGGCGGGCGGCAGCGACTCGCGGACGATCGCCTCGGCCTCGTCGCGCAGCGTGCCGCCGACGAACAGGCCGCGCAGCGCCCGGCCGGGCGGCACCGGCGGCTGCGGCGCGGGCCAGCGCGGCCAGCGCGGCACCGGGCGGCCGAGCGCGGCCAGGGCCCGCTCCACCGCCGCCGTCAGGTCGTCCTCGCCCGGGGCGGGCAGCGCGAACACCACCGGGGTGTCCAGGCGGCGCGCCGCCTCGCGGATCAGCCCGGCCACCCGCGGGGCGGGCGGCTTGGACACCACGACGATCAGCTCGGTGGCCGCATCGTCGTCCAGCGCGGCCAGCGCCGCCAGCGCCGAACGCCCGCTGACCTGCGGCGACAGGTCGCGTCCGCCCACGCCGAGCACATGGCTGACGCCCACGCCCGCCGCGTCCAGCAGGCACATCACCTGCTGGGCGCCGGTGCCGGACGCGGCCACCACGCCGACCGGGCCGGGCCGCACCGCGTTGGCGAACCCCAGGCCCGCGCCGCCGACCACGGCGGTGCCGCAGTCGGGGCCCATGACGATCAGGCCGCGCCGCGCCGCCGCCTCCTTGAGCGCGATCTCCTGCTCGACCGGCACGTTGTCGCTGAAGACCATGACGTTGAGCCCGGCGTCCAGGGCGTCCATGGCCTCGGCGAACACCTGCGGGCCGGGCACCGACAGCAGCGCCAGCCCGGCGCCGGTCCGCCGCGCGGCCGCGGCGGCCGTCCGCGCGGGCTCCTGCGCGCCGAAGGCGCCGGTCTCGGCCGGGCGGCGCAGCAGCTCGTCGAGCGCGCGGAAGGCGTCGTCCAGGGCGCGGCCGGGCGCGCCGCGGGCGGTGCGGACCGCCACCACCAGGTCGTTCGGACCGGCGTCGGCGGGCACCGCGAACCCCATCCGGCCGAACATCTCGCGGTTGAGGTCGGTGCCCATCGCGGCCATCGCCTCGGCCACATCCGGCCGCTCGGCCAGGCTGCGGCTGACCCGCATCAGCGTCACCGAGTCGTGGTAGGCGCCGCGCCGCACCTCGACCCGAGTGGTGCCCGTCGTGCTCATGGCGCCCCCGATCGCGATGCGTCGCTCATGCAGAGGCCCGGTGGGGCGCCGCGGCCGACGCGGCCAGCGCCAGCACGGCGCGGCAGCCCGCGCGCACGCCCCAGGCCAGGTCGGCGCCGGAGGTGTGCCCGGCGGCCAGCAGCCGCCGCACGGCCGGGCGGGGCGCCTCGCGGCCCGCGACGGCGCGCAGCACGGCGGCCACGTCGGCCCCGGCGGAGCCGGCCGCGGCGCAGTGCAGCAGCGTCGCGGCCAGCGCCGTGGTGCGGGTGCCGGCGTCGGCGGTGACCGCGGCGCCGAGCCACCCGGCCAGCCACACGGCCCGTTCGCCGCCCCGCACGGCCCCGCCGACCAGCCGCAGCGACACCAGCAGGCCGGCCAGGACGTCGTCGCCGCTGGGCGTCAGCCCGGGGCCCAGGCCCACGATCCGCTCGGCGGCCTCGACGGCCCCGGCCAGGTCGCCCGCGGCGCAGGCGGCGGCCAGGGTCTCGGGGTCGGGATGCCCGGCCAGCCCGAAACCCGCGGCGGCGTCGGCCTCGTCGAGGGCGTCCTCCAGGACCCGCACGCCGCGGGCCGCGCCGGCCGGGGTGAGCGGGCCGAGCGCGGGCACCGCGTCCCACCAGCGGCGGGCCCGCACGTACAGCCCGTCGGTCTCGACCAGGCCGTCGCCCACCCACGCCTCGGCGCCCTCGCGGACGGCGCGGAAGGGCCGTTGGCGCCGGGTCGCGGCCAGCACCAGCGCGTTGGGCAGCCGGACGGCGTCGGAGCAGACCACCGCGAGCACGCGGGGTTCGGGGGCCGGGCCGGCGCCGGTCCGCGGCTCGACGCGCATCTCCAGGTAGACGGCGGAGGGGAAGGCGGCGATCACGCGTGCCGGGCGGCGCGGCGCCTCCAGCAGCGGGCGCAGGGGAAGACCCGCGGCGGCGGGGACCGGGGGTCGCCCGGTGAGCGTGCGCAGCGGGATCGGGTCACGCAGGACGATGGTCACGAATCCTCCCGAGGCCGGTGCCGCCGGGCGCGTGTCGTCGGCGGTCGCTCGGACCCGACCTCAGGCAGGACCGTAGACCGGGCCCGCCACCGGACGTATGGTGAATCCTGCCAAGGATGGTCAGGGTCCTTGGAGGTTGTTGTCAGGGTTGATCGCATACCGGTAGCGATCGGGGCATCTTGCGCGATGTAAGCAGCAAAAGCGAGGTGACCGTTCCCTTGAGCGAGCTTTGGTGAGCACCTCACGCAGGCAGCCCCGACCCGCCGGGACCGCCCGAACGGCTCCGGCGGCCTTAGCGCTGCCCCGCCGCCATGCGACCGGCCCTGCGTCCGGCCAGGTGACCGGCCCTGCGACCGGTCGTCCGCCCTTCTGTTCGACCGGGCGCGCGTCCGGGCGCGCCGCCGGGCGGGCGACCGCCCTGGGCCTGCGCGACCGGCCGCCGACCGGGCCGCACGATCCGGCAGGTGCGTCACCGCCGTGCCGCGCATGCGAAGTGACGTCCCGGGGGAACACGGCCCCGGGACCGCCGGGCCAGCCCCCACCCGGGCCGCGCCCGTAGACAGTCGGCGCCCGAAAACCTCGGCGCCCGTTCACGGTTGGGAGCGAAGTGATGTCACTCAATGCGGACCCGGGCCCGCCCGCGCTGCGGCTGGCGAGCACCGGCACGCTGACCTACGGCCTGCCCGTCGGCGAGGTGCTGGGCGTGTCCAGCCTCGCCGGGGCGCGGCTCATCGCGGGCCGCTCGGGGCTCGACCGGGTGGTGCAGCGGCTCAACGTCATGGAGGTGCCCGACGTCCTGGCCTGGGTCAAGCCGAACGAACTGCTGCTGACCACCGGGTACCCGCTGCGCAACACCCCGCAGTCGCTGGACAACCTGGTGGCCGACCTCGACGAGCGCGGCCTGGCCGCACTGGCGATCAAGCTGGGCCGGTACCTGGACGCGCTGCCCGCCGAGATGATCGAGCAGGCCGACCGGCGCGGCTTCCCGCTCATCCTGCTGCCCAACGACGTGGGCTTCGACGACATCCTCAACCAGGTGCTCACCGACATCCTCAACCGGCAGGCGGCCGTGCTGGCCCGCACCGAGGAGGTGCACCGGGCGCTGGTCCAGATCGTGCTGTGCGGCGGCGGCCTGCAGGAGGTCGTCGACGAGGTCGCCACGCTGCTGGACGTCGCCGTCGTGGTGCTGGACGGAGACCAGAAGGTGCTCGCCGGATCCGGCCCCGACGAGCACATCCAGGCGATGCGGGCGTTCGACGTGCTGTCGGGGCGCCCCGGGGTGTGCGTCAACGGCGGGGGCGACCACCTGGTGGTGCCCGTGGTGGCCGGGGGCTTCGACCACGGCCGGATCATCGCCTACAGCCCCGCGGGCACGCTGCGCGAGACCGACCTCGGCATCCTGGAGCGGGCCGCCACCGTGGCCGCGCTGGTGGTGACCAAGCAGCAGGCCGTCGCCGCCGTGGAGAGCAAGTACCGCGCCGACTACCTGCGCGACATCCTGTCCGGCCGGGCCGGCGAGGACGACCGGGTGATCGCGCACTGCGCCGGGTTCGGCTGGGACCTGGACCGCCCGGTCATGGTGGTCGTCGCCGAGCTGGACGGCCGCACCCGCCCGGCCGACGGACCGAACGGCCACAGCGCCCTGGGCGGCGATGCGGCGCGCGGCGGCCGCAGCGCCGACGAGCGGGTCGCCCAGGAGCGGCTGGCCGCCGCCTGGAGCACCGCGGTGCGGCGGCACGACCGGGGCGCCGCGGTCGCCAGTTTCGCCCACGAGGTCGTCGCGGTGATCGGAACGGCGGACGGCGACGAGCCGCCGCTGTCCAGTGGACCGGTCCAGGCGATGCTCAAGGAGGCCACCGCGATCTTCGCCGAGCACCTGTCCGGCAAGCGGACGTTCTCCACCGGCATCAGCCGCACGGTCACCTCGCCGTCCGCGCTGCCCGAGGCCTACGACCAGGCCGTCAAGGCGGTGCGGGTGGGCCGGCAGCTGCACGGCGACGGCGCCCGCGCGCACTTCGACCAGCTGGGCGTCTACCGGCTGCTCAGCCTGGTGTCCGACCCGCAGGAGCTGCACGCCTTCGTCCGGGAGACCCTCGGCGAGCTGGCCGGCGACGACGAGCCGGAGCTGGTCGACCTGCGCCGCACCCTGCAGGTGCTGCTGGAGACCAACCTCAACGTCGCCGAGACGGCCCGGCGCCTGCACTTCCACTACAACACGCTGCGGTACCGCATCGGCAAGCTGGAACGGATGCTCGGCCCGTTCACCGAGGACGCCCATCTCCGCCTCAACCTCACCCTGGCCCTGCACGTGCTGCGCATGCGCGGCATCTGACGCTCCCCGTGCGACGACCTCCCCCGACCAGGCCACACAGACTCCCCACCGGCTCCCGACGCTCCCGGACCCGCCAAGCACCGACCCGCCGAACCTCCGAACCCCCGCCGACTTTCCGTCCTCCCAACCCCTTTCACCTAGGTATGTCGGGGTCTGTCGCGTCGCGCCCGGATTAGTAACACATCGGTGATATAGGCCATACTCCCCACCCAACGGCGGGTGGCGGCTTCGGCACGTGTCGCCGATGCCCTCCCACCTGCCTGGATCTAGCTTGCCCGCAAGGCCGTAAAGCGGCCGTGAAGCGGGGGACGGAGCCGTGGACGCGCCGCGGCCGCGGCGGCACGAGGGAGGCGGGGATGGGCATCGGCTGGAAGGTGCACGGCGACGGCGGGACGCCGCCGCCCGGCGAGGTCGTCGCACCGGACGAGCGGCTGTCGTGGCCGCGCACGGCCGGCATCGGCGCCCAGCACGTCGTGGCGATGTTCGGCGCGACGTTCGTGTTCCCGCTGGTGATGGGGCTCGACCCCAACCTCGCGGTGATGATGTCGGGCGTCGCCACCATCCTGTTCCTGCTGATCGTCCAGGGGAGGGTGCCCAGCTACCTGGGCACCAGCGCCTCGTTCGTGGGCGGGGTGTTCGCCATCCGGGCGGGCGCCGACACCGCGCAGAGCGACGCCCGGGTGACCGGCGCGATCCTGGTCGCCGGGGGCGTGCTGGCCGCGTGCGGCGTGCTCATCCACCTGCTCGGCCCGCGGCTCATCCACCGGGTGTTCCCGCCCGTGGTCACCGGCGCGGTGGTCATGCTCATCGGGTTCGGGCTGGCGTTCGTGGTGGCCGACACCTACTGGCCGCAGGACCACTGGGTCGCGCTGACCACCATGGCGTTCGTGTTCCTGGCCATGGTGGTGTTCCGCGGATTCGTCGGCCGCGTCGCCGTGCTGGTCGGCCTGGTCTTCGGGTACGCGCTGTCGTGGGTGCTCGACCGGGTCGCCGGGCCCGTCACGTCCGTGCTGCCCGGGCAGAACCTGCGCGACGCGGCGGGCCGCGCCTGCGCGCCCGAGGGCCCGTACTGCGTGGCGACCGCGTTCCCCCACGACCGGGTGAGCTTCGACGGCGTCCGGCAGGCCGACTGGTTCGGGCTGCCGCACATGCACGCCCCCGACGTCAAGCTGTCGGCGGTCCTGCTGGTGCTGCCCGCCGTCATCGCGTTGATCGCCGAGAACACGGGGCATGTCAAGGCCGTGGGGGAGATGACCCGTACCGACCTCGACCCGCTGATCGGCCGGGCGGTGTTCGCCGACGGCGTCGGCACCATGGTCGCCACCTCGGTGGGCGGCTCGCCGACGACCACCTACGCCGAGAACATCGGCGTCATGGCCGCCACCCGGATCTACTCGACGGCCGCGTACTACATCGCGGCGGTCATCGCGATCGCGTTCGGGCTGTGCCCCAAGTTCGGCGCGCTGGTGGCCGCCACGCCCGGCGGCGTGCTCGGCGGCGTCACCGTGATCCTCTACGGGATGATCGGGCTGCTCGGCGCCAAGATCTGGATCGAGAACCGGGTGGACTTCGCCGACCCGGTGAACATGGTGCCGGTCGGCGCGGGCATCATCCTGGCGATCGGCCCCGTGGCACACGAGATCAACGACGACTTCACGCTGGAGGGCATCGCCTTCGGCACCATCGTCGTGCTGGCGGGCCACCACCTGCTGCGCGCCATCTCCGACCGGCTCGGCGGCCCCGCCGCGGCCCCGGCGGGCGGCGCGCCCGCATCCGGCGCGGCCCCCTGCGCCGGCCCGCCGGCCGGGACGGCCGAGGCGGCGCCCGCGGGAGGCGACGCCGCGCCGTGAAGCCGCCGCCGTCGCGGCCGTCCAGCCGCTGCTGCCCGCCGCGCTGCGGCACGTCGCGCACCCGGCGATCCGCAACCGCGGCACGGTCGTCGGCAGCCTGGCGCACGCCGACCCGGCCGCCGAACTGCCCGCCGTGCCGGCCGTGCTGGACGGCACGGTCGAGGCGGTGTCCGCCGCCGGGCGCCGCACCATCCGCGCCGCCGACTTCTTCGCCGGTCCGCTGGGGAGCACCCTGCGCGCAGGGGAACTGGCCGGTTCGGCGTTCTTCCTCGCGCTGCCGCCCCGCACCGGCGCAGCGTTCGCCGAGACGTCCCGGCGGCACGGCGACTGCGCCCTCGCCGGTGTCGCCGCCGTGGTCGGCCTGGACGAGGACCTGCGGGTCAGCGCCGCCCGCGCCGGATACCTGGGCGTGGCCGCCGTCCCGCTCGTGCTCGACCTGACCCGCCGGGCCCGGCAGGCGCAGGCCGGCCGCCCGCCCGGTGACGCCGACTGGTCGGGCGTGGCCGGGTTCGTCCGCGAGCGCCTCGACCCCGACGGCGACATCCACGCCGGCGCCGACTACCGGCGGCACCTGGCGGGCGTGCTCACCGAACGCGCGCTGCGCGCTGCCGCGGCCGACGCGCTGGGCCGCGCCCGCACGTCCGCGATCGACGACGAGGCGGGGTGGTGATGGAGGAGACCCACGACGTCGAGCTGACCGTCAACGGGGTGCACCGCACGGCCCGGGCGCCCGCCCGCCGCCTGCTGTCCGACCTGCTGCGGCACGACCTCGGCCTGACCGGCACGCACGTCGGCTGCGAGCACGGCGTATGCGGGCGCCGCACGGTGCTGCTGGACGGCGAGCCGGTGCGCTCGCCGCCGCGGTCGAGGACGCCGAGGGCATCCGCGTCCACCGCATGCCGCTGTCCCCCGACGACCTCCACCGCCTGCGCCTGCGCCCCGAGGCCGCCGGACAGACCGCGGCTCACTGCCGCTCGGGCGACTGCTCGGGCGATGCGGAGGCGTCCGGGGCGTTGCCGCCCAGCGAGCGCGGCAGGTAGTTCTCCACGGCGGCGGGGCGGTAGCCCTGCTGCCGGATCCAGCCGAGGATCGTCTCGAACTGCTTGGCCAGGCCCTTGCGGTAGTGCATGAGGATGATGTCGCCCGGCTTGAAGCCCTTGCCGCCGTCGGCGCGGGCGAACCCGTCGTAGCCGACACCGGGGCCGGTGGTGCCGTTGTAGTACTCGGCCGACCACAGCAGCAGCGCCTTGATGCCGCACTGTTTGGCGACCTCGCGCGTGGTCTTGTTGTAGCTGCCGAACGGCGGGCGGAAGATCTCCGGCCGGCGGCCGTACTGCCGGGCGATGGTCTGGGACGCCTCGCAGATCTCCCTGCGCTGCGCCTCGGGGCCGAGCGTGCGCATGTCGGGGTGGGAGATGGTGTGGTTCTCCATCCGCGACCCGGCGTTGCGCAGCGCCCAGAAGTACTGGCCGTGCCCGTCGACGTACCGGGTGGTCAGGAACGTCATGATCGGCACCTTGCGGGTGCGCACCAGCCGGACGAACTCCGCGTCGTACTCGTAGCCGTCGTCGATGGTGAGGAAGACCACCTTGTCGTTGGTGGTGATGTGGTCGATGACGGGCGGCAGTCCGTCGGGGGCCGGCTGCGGCGGCGTCCACGACCCTGGCCGGGGGGCGGGCCACTGCTGGTCGGCCACCACGGCGGCGAGCTGGTTGCGCATGGACGGGCCTGGGTCGCCGCCCGCCGCGGCGCGCACCGTCGGCCACGTCCCCGCGGCCACGCCAAGCACACCGGCCGCCACCGTGGCGGCCACGGGCAGTTTCCCTCGCATCAGGCGCGTTCTCCCGTTCACCTCGGGCCGACGTCGAAGTGTGTCGCGCGACGATCGGCGATCATCGCTTGGGTGGACGCTTGGACACCCGTTGAGGTTCGCGTTCCCCGCGGGGGAGCCGAGTCACACGACGGCACACATATGATCATGCCCTGTTCACGCGCGGGCCGATTCTGCCCAAACAGCCGCGCCCGCTCGGCAGGAGTTGCCGTTCGGCCGGGCGCGGGCCTTCCTTAGGGTCGGTTCATGAAGGTGATGGGGACCGCTCGGGGCGCCGCTGCCGCGCGTCTGGGAGGCGCTGCGGGCTCCGCAGGTGCCGGCCCGCACCATCCCGGGCTGCCGCTCGCTGGAGGCGGCCGGCGAGGACGTCTACGCGATGACCGTCTCGGCCGGCGTCGCCTCTGTCCGGGGCACCTATGCCGGCCGGGTGGAGCTGACCGATCCCGACCCGCCCCGGGCGTTCACGCCGCGGGCGCGCGGGCATGCGCCAGCGGCGGGCCCGGTGCCCCAACCGGTGCCTCAGCCGGTGGCGCCGGGGCCGATGCTCGCGGCGTTTCTGGCGGGCGGCGCGGTCGCCCTGGCCGGTGTCGCGGCCGGACTAGCGGCGGCCCGCCGGGGCGCGCCGCCGCCGCGCCGGGTTACTTCACGTCGACCAGGTCGACCACGAAGATCAGGGTCTCGCCGGGCTTGATCGCCGGGCTGGGGCTGTGGCTGCCGTAGGCCAGGTGCGGCGGGATCACCAGCTTGCGGCGCCCGCCGACCCGCATGCCCTGGATGCCCATGTCCCAGCCCTTGATGACGCGGCCGGTGCCGAGGGTGAAGTCGAGGGTCTCCCCGCGGTTCCAGGACGCGTCGAACTCCTCGCCGGTGGAGAACGCGACGCCGACGTAGTGCATCGACACCTGCGAGCCCTTGACGGCCTCCGGGCCGTCCCCGACCACGATGTCGGTGATGTCGAGGAACGCGGGCGGCTCGCCCTCGGGGAAGTCGATCTCGGGCCGTTCCAGGGCCATGCAGGGCTCCAGGGGTGTCGTCGGAAGCGCACGCGGGGACCGCTTGCGCCCCCGTGCTCGGTCGCCGTTCAGCGTAGCGGGGTGCGCCCACCCGCCCGAACACCGCGCGGCAAGGTCGCCGAAGATCGGGCGTTCCCATTGGCAGTTTCCGACGTCTCGGCGCCGCGGCCGAGGCGCTGCGGGCGCGGCCCGCGCACCGGGCGCGGACCCGCGCCGTTCTTCGACCGCGGCCCCGGCTTCCCCCGGCTGTCGGGCGGCCGCCCCACGCCGGCGTCGATCTTCCCGACGGGCATACTGCCTGAGACGCATCCGACGGACCGAAGGGGGAGCGATGGACCTGCTCGGCGACCCGGCGGGGCACGCGGGGGACGCGCCCGACGCGGTCCGGGTGGACGGCCGGAGCCTGTCCCGGGCCGAGCTGTTCGCCCGCGCGGCGGCGGTGGCGGCCGAGATCGGCGGCGCCGAGGCCGTCGCGGTGCACGCCACCGCCACCGTCGAGACCGTCGTCGCCGTGGTCGGCGGGATCCTGGCGGGCGTGCCCGTCGTGCCGCTGCCGCCCGACTCGGGCCCGGCCGAACGCGACCACATCCTCGGCGACTCGGGGGCGCGGCTGCTGCTGGCCGCCCGCGGCGCCTGGGACCCGGCCGCCGGCGGCCCGCCCCTCGTCCCCGTGGACGACCTGCCGTCCGCGTCGTCCGCGCCGGCGCCGCAGCCGCCGCCCGGCGACGCGACCGCGCTCATCCTCTACACCAGCGGCACCACCGGCGCGCCCAAGGGCGTGCTGATCTCCCGGGCCGCGATCGCCGCCGGACTGGACGCGCTGGCCGAGGCGTGGGACTGGACGGCCGGCGACGTGCTCGTCCACGGCCTTCCCCTGTTCCACGTGCACGGCCTGATCCTCGGCGTGCTGGGCGCGCTGCGGACCGGGTCGCCGCTGGTGCACACGGGCCGCCCCCGCCCCGCCGCCTACGCCGCCGCGGCCGAACGGCACGGCGGGTCGCTGTTCTTCGGGGTCCCCACGGTGTGGTCGCGGGTGTGCGACGACCCGGCGTCCGCCCGCGCCCTGCGCGGCGCGCGGCTGCTGGTGTCGGGCAGCGCCGCGCTGCCGGTGCCGGTGTTCGACCGGCTGGCCGAGCTGACCGGGCACCGGCCGGTCGAGCGGTACGGCATGACCGAGACGCTCATCACGGTCTCCGCCCGCGCCGGCGGCGACCGGCGTCCCGGCCACGTCGGCACCCCGCTGCCGGGCGTGCGGACGCGGCTGGCGGCCGAGGACGGGTCCCCCGTCCCCTGCGACGGGGAGACGCCCGGGGAACTGCAGGTGCGGGCGCCCATGCTGTTCAGCGGCTACCTGGGCCGCCCCGAGGCCACGGCCGCCGCGTACACGCCCGACGGCTGGTTCCGCACCGGCGACATCGCCGCGATCGGACCGGACGGCTGGCACCGCATCGTCGGCCGGGCGTCCACCGACCTGATCAAGAGCGGCGGGTACCGGATCGGCGCGGGCGAGGTGGAGAACGCGCTGCTGGCGCATCCGGCGGTGCGGGAGGCGGCGGTGGTCGGCACCCCGCACGCCGACCTCGGCGAGCAGGTCACCGCCTACGTCGTCGCCGACGGCGCGACCGGCCCGGAGCTGATCGACTTCGTGGCCGAGCGGCTGTCGGCGCACAAGCGGCCCCGCGTCGTGCACCTGGTCGGGTCGCTGCCGCGCAACGCCATGGGCAAGGTCGTCAAGACCCGCCTGGCCGAGATGTCCACGAAGACGGCTTCCACGGAGAAGGCGTGAAACTGCTGTGCAACGCCCGCCTGCACGGGCGCGAGGGCGCCTTCGACATCGAGATCGACGGCGACCGGTTCGGCCGCGTCCTGCCCGCCGGGCAGGGCTCGGGCGAGGAGTGGATCGACGCCGCGGGCGGCCTGGTCTCGCCGCCGTTCGTCGAACCCCACGTCCACCTCGACACCACCCTCACCGCCGGGGAGCCGCGCTGGAACGCCTCCGGCTCGCTGTGGGAGGGCATCGCGGTGTGGAGCGAGCGCAAGCGCGCCCTCACCCGCGACGACGTGGTCTCGCGCGCCACCGAGGTGCTGCGCTGGTACGCGGCCAACGGCGTGCTGCACGTGCGCAGCCACGTCGACGTCACCGACCCCGGGCTGGTCGCCCTGGACGCGATGCTGGAGGTCCGCGACCGCGTCCGCGACGTGGTGGACCTGCAGCTCGTCGCGTTCCCGCAGGAGGGGATCCGCTCGTTCGACGGCGGCGCCGACCTGCTGGCGGAGGCGGCCCGGCGCGGCGTGGACGCGGTCGGCGCGATCCCGCACTTCGAGGACACCCGCGAGGACGGGGTGCGCTCCCTGGAGACCGCCTTCGAGATCGCCGCCGAGCACGGGCTGATGCTGGACGCGCACTGCGACGAGATCGACGACGAGCAGTCGCGGTTCGTGGAGGTGCTGGCGACCCTCGCCCGCCGCACCGGCCTGCGCGGCCGCGCCACCGCCTCGCACACCACCGCGATGGGCTCCTACAACGGCGCCTACTCCTACAAGCTGCAGCGCATCCTGGCCCGCGCGGGCGTCAACCTGGTGTCCAACCCGCTGGCGAACCTGTGCCTGCAGGGACGGTTCGACGGCTATCCCAAACGCCGCGGCCTCACCCAGGTCAAGGAGATGCTCGGCGCCGGGGTGAACGTGGCGTTCGGCCACGACGACGTGATGGACCCCTGGTTCCCGCTCGGCACCGCCTCGCTGCTGCAGGTCGCCCTCGTCGGCGTCGCCGCCGCGCAGCTCACCGGCCCCGCCGAGATCGACGAGGCGTTCGCCATGGTCACCGAACGCGCCGCCCGGGTGCTGGGCCTCGGCGACCGCTACGGCGTCGCCGAGGGCCGTCCGGCCAGCTTCGTCGTGCTGCCCGCCGCGTCCCGCTTCGACGCGGTCCGCCGCCAGACCCGGCCCACCCACGTGGTGTCCCGCGGCCGGCTGATCGCCGAGACGCCCGCCACGCCCACCCGCCTCACCTGGCCCGGGGAGGAGCCCCGCGACATCGACTTCGTCCGCGACCGCGACCGGTGACGGGCCACCCGGGGAGGTGGGGCTGTCCCCACTGCCGACTGGCGTGGCCGCACCACTGACCTGAGGCACCCGGACGGGTTGACTGGAGCGCAGTGATGCCGCCCCCCCGTCCGGAGGAACCGATGAACGTCCGCGCCCACCCTGTCCTGCGCCGTGCCGGCCAGCACCGGCGGGCGATCGGCTGGGGGCTGGCCGCGGCGGTGCTCGCGGCGGGCGCCTGGGCGACGGCGACCAGCGGTGAGGCGGCCGCGACGGTGTCGGGGGCGCTGCGGGGGATCGCGGACGCGCACCGGGGCCTGGTGCCCGTGCTGGCCCTCCTGGTCGTCGTGCACTTCTGGTTCTCGGCCGTGGCGCTGCGGTATGCGGCGGGGGTGCGGCTGCCGCTGCTGCACGCGACCATGGCGCAGTTCACCGGGGCGACGGCGAACCGGCTGACCGGGGGCGGGCTCGGCAGCGTGGCGGTCAACGCCCGGTACCTGACCGGACGCGGCGTCCCGGCCGGGCGCGCGGTGGCGGTGGCGGGCGTCCTGCAGGTCGGCGGCGCGGTCGCCGACCTGCTGCTGTTCGCGATGGTGCTGCCGTTCGCGCTGACGGCCGGCGACGGCGCCCTGCCGGCGCGGCTGGGGGAGCGCCTCGACAGGCTCGGCGGGCCCCTGCTGGCCGTGCTCGCCGCGGCGGCGCCCCTCGGCGGCGTCGCGGCGTGGCTGCTGCGGGACCGGCTGCGCGGGCCGGCCGAGGCGTGCGCGCGGCTGGCGCGGCGGCCCGGCGACCTGGCCGCCATGCTGGCGGCGTCGGCGGCGACGACGCTGGTCATGGCCGTGGCGTTCGCGCTGAGCGTGCTGGCCGTCCCCGGCGCGGACGTGCCGCCGGGGCGGTTCGGCACGCTGATCGCCGTCTACATGGTCGGCGCGGCGGTCGGCGGCGTCGTCCCGGGGCCGGGCGGCCTGGGCTCGACCGAGGCGGTGCTGGTCGCCCTGCTGGCCGCCGCGGGCGTCCCGGCGGCCCCCGCGCTGTCGGGTGTGCTGATCTTCCGGGCCGTGACGCACTGGGCGCCCGTGCCGATCGGGCTGCTGACCGCCGGGACGGTGCGCGGCCGCAAGGCCGCCCACTGCAAGGACGCCGCCCCCGTCGCGCTGCCCGCCCCGCCTCCCCGGGACGTCCGCGTGCCCGTACGGGCGGCCTGAGCGGCGTCCGTACGAGGTGGGGCCGAAACGTCGCCATGCCCGTCCGACGGCGCGCTTTCACGCAGTCAGACAGCGGGGAACACGCCTGACAGAGGGCATGCACGGGATGGGCTCCGACGCCACGGCGGCGGACACTGCCGCGCTCGACGCAGGCGCCCCGGCCCGGCCGAGGGCACGCCCGCGCCCGGGACCCGCGATGATGGTGCACGTGACTGAGCCGCTCGTACCTCGCATGCAGGAGTTCGGGACCACGATCTTCGCGGAGATGTCCGCGCTGGCGGTGCGGACCGGGTCGATCAACCTCGGCCAGGGCTTCCCGGACACCGACGGCCCGCCGCGCATGCTGGAGACGGCCGTCGAGGCGATCCGCTCCGGCGGCAACCAGTACCCGCCCGGCCCCGGCCTGCCGGAGCTGCGCCGGGCCGTGGCCGCCCAGCGGCGCGGACGCTACGGCCTGGACTACGACCCCGACACCGAGGTCTACATCACCGTCGGCGCCACCGAGGGCATCGCCGCCGGCGTGCTGGCGCTGGCGAACCCCGGCGACGAGGTGATCGTCTTCGAGCCGTACTACGACTCCTACGCCGCCACCATCGCGCTCGCCGGGGCGGTGCGGCGGCCGGTGACGCTGCGCCCGGACGGCGGCCGCTTCACCTTCGACCCCGACGAGCTGCGCGCCGCCGTCGGCCCCCGCACCCGCCTCATCCTGGTGAACTCCCCGCACAACCCGACGGGCACCGTGTTCACCCGCGCGGAGCTGGAGGCGATCGCCGCGCTGTGCCGCGAGCACGACCTCATCGCGATCACCGACGAGGTCTATGAGTACCTGACCTTCGACGGCGCCGAGCACATCCCCCTGGCGACGCTGGACGGGATGCGCGAACGCACCGTCGCGGTGTCGTCGGCGGGCAAGACGTTCTCGGTCACCGGCTGGAAGACCGGCTGGGTCAGCGCGCCTGCCCCGTACGTGCGGGCCGTGCAGACGGTCAAGCAGTTCATGACGTACACGGCCGGCGGCCCCTGGCAGCGCGCCGTCGCCTACGCCCTGGAGAACGAGTTGGACTGGGTGGCCCGGCTGCGCGACTCGCTGCAGGCCAAGCGCGACCGGCTCGTCGCCGGCCTGGAGGCGGCGGGCCTGGCGGCCGTCCGCCCGCAGGGCACCTACTTCGTGCAGGCCGACATCCGCCCGCTCGGCTTCACCGACGGCATGGAGCTGGCCCTGGCGCTGCCGGAGAAGGTCGGCGTCGTCGCCATTCCGGCCCAGGTGTTCTACGACGACGCCGCGGCCGGGGCGCATTTCGTGCGGTTCGCCTTCTGCAAGAAGGACGAGGTCATCGACGAGGCCGTCGAGCGTCTGCGCGGCCTCGGCTGAGAAAACCGCCACGCCGGCTGTAAACACGGCGGCCCTCCCGGGACTACGTGACGACACCGAACCCCCGATCCCGAGGGAGGGCCTTCGTGGATGATCCCGCGGCGCGGTTCACGAGGCTGTACGACGAGAACTACCGGCGGGTCCTGGCGTACGCGCTCACCCACGCCGAACCGCACACCGCCGAGGACGTCGCCAGCGAGACGTTCCTGATCGCCTGGCGGCGGCTCGGCGAGGTGCGCGACCCCGCGCTGCCCTGGCTGCTCGGCGTCGCCCGCAACCTGCTGCGCAAGCAGCGCGACGGCGGACGGCGAAGACGCGCCCTGGCCGAGCGGGTCGCCGCGCTCGCCACCCCCGCCGACCAGGCCGCCTGGGACGTCGCCGAGCACGTCGTCGAACGCCAGAGCGCGCTGGCCGCCGTCGCCGGGCTGCCCGAGCGGGACCTGGAGGTCCTCGCCCTGGTCACCTGGCACGGCCTGGAGCCCCGGCAGGCCGCGAAGGTCGTCGGCTGCTCGGCGGCGGCGCTGTTCGTCCGGCTGCACCGGGCCCGCAAGCGCCTCGCCCGCGCCCTGGAGAGCGGTCCGCCGCCTGCGCCGTCCCGCCCCGTGCACCGCCATGTCGCCGAGGAGGCGACCCGATGACCACCGGAGCCGATATGAAGCGCACGCCGGCAGACATCGATCAGACGTTCGCCGCGCTGCGGCCCGCCGCCCTCGACGCGCTCGCCGAGGACGCCTACGCCCGGCGCCGCGACGCCGACATCGACGAGATCACGCGGTCGGGGGAGCCCGCGCGGGCGGTCCGGCGGCGCCCGTCGCGGCGGCCGCTCCTGCTGGTCGCGGGCGTCGCCGCGGCCTGCGTCGCCGCCGGCGCCATCGCCGTCCCGGCCGCGCGGGACGACGCGCCGCGCACGGTGGCGACGCAGCGGCACCCGGACGGGCCCGTGGACGCCCGCAGCGTCCTGCTGGCCAGCGCCCAGACCGTCGAGCGGACCGAGGAGACGCCCGGCCGCTACTGGTACACCAAGTTCCGCGTGCAGACGCTGAGCAACGTCAACAGGCCCGACGACGGCGGCTCGCGGGAGGCCAAGCTGCCCTACACCTACCGCCTCGCCTCGACCGAGGAGCGCTGGCTGTCGCGCACCGGCCGCGACCGCTCCCGCACGATCACCGGCATCGACCGCAAGATCGATTTCCCGACCGCGCGGGACGAGGCCGCGTGGCGCAAGGCGGGTGCGCCGCGGCTGACCGGCCCGGGCGGCGACAAGCCCCGGGTCATCGACGACCGCCAGACGTTCGGTGAGGTCGTCGCCAACGAACCGGTGACCGTCGAGGCCCTGTTGAAGCTGCCCACCGACGCCGGCGCGCTCACCGCCGACCTCGAGCGCAGGTACCGGCGGGACGTGCGCAGGACGGGCGCCGACATCGCGGGCCCCTTCGAGTACTTCGTGTGGAGCACCGCGGAGAGCCTGCTGGCCGGGCCGGTCACGCCCGGCACCAAGGCCGCCTTCTACCGGGTCCTGGCCGCCCAGCCCGGCATCCGCACCGAGGGCAGGACCACCGACCCGCTCGGCCGCGCCGGCGTCGCCGTGTCGATGAGCGGCGACGGCTACAGCCTGCGCCTCATCGTCGACCCGGAGACGGGGCGGCTGCTGGCCGCCGACAACCGCGTCGGCCAGACGCCCGGGGCGCGCGGCACGACGACGACGTACCTGGACATGGGCTGGGTGGACCGGCTCGGCGCACGTCCCTGAACCGCACGCCGGTTCGGCGCCCGCACGCGCGCCGAACCGGCCAGATCTGCCGAACACGCGGCTGCGCCTGGGCTGGTTTCGCCCAGGCGCAGCCGCCGCTGCGGGGCTACGGTCGGGCCCGTGAGCAGGCGCGCAGCGGGACCGTTCGACGGCGAGCGGGTCCTGATCGCGCTGGGCGGCAACGCCATGACCGCGCCCGACGGCAGCGCCGCCCCGCACGCCCGGCGCGCGCCGGGTCGAGGCGGCCATGGAGCACGTGGCCGACCTGGTGGCGGCGGGCGCCCGGGTGGCGCTCACCCGCGGCAACGGACCGCAGGTCGGCAACCCTGATCAAGAACCAGCCGGCCGCGGATGACCTGGACGGCCGCCTGGTCGACGTGTTCATCGAATGCGAGGCCGACCCGTCCGGGCGGGTGCGCGGGCGCCGCAACATCATGCTGGACGACTCCGACGTGCACTGGCACCGGCAGATCAAGGCGTGCGTCGGCGGAGTGGCCGCCTCGGTCACCGCGACCCCGCGGTGTTCGTGTCGCTCGCCGCCGTGCACCAGGGCCCGTTCGGCGGCGGCACCGTGGCGGCCATCGCCGACCTCGGCCCGAGATGATCACGGCTGGTGAGGTGATAACCGCACAGGGTGGCCGCCGGAGGCTATAGCCTCGTGGCCGTGCGCGACCTGACCATTCCCGAACCCCAGTTCCCCGGCGACGACGGCTCCGCCGACCCGCGGGTGCGCGAGGCGCTGGCCGCATACGCCGACGGCCGCCTCGGCGAGCACGCGGTGCTGCGGGAGCTGGCCGACACGCGGCTGCTGATCCCGGTGGTCGCCGTGCTCACCGAGGAGGAGGACGTCGCCCCCGGCGAGCCGCGCCGCGAGAAGTCCAGCGAGATGGCGCTGCCCACGCTGATCGGCGCGGACGGCCGCCGCGGCGTGCTCGGCTTCACCAGCCTCGACACCCTCAAGGCGTGGCGGCCCGACGCCCGCCCGGTCGCGGTGCACGCCCGGCAGGCGTGCCGGGCCGCGCTGGACGAGAACGCGCAGGCGCTGGTGGTGGACGTGGCGGGCCCGGTGCCGTTCGCCGTGGACGGGGTCCGGCTGCACCTGCTGGCCGAGGGTCGTCCCGTCCCGCCGCCGCACGAGGACCCGGACGTGCTGGCCGCCGTGGAGGCCGCGTTCGGCCCCGAGGAGGCGGTCAGCGGCGTGCGCGTCGGCCGCGGCGGCAAGGCCGAGCTGGCCATCAGCTTCGCCGTGCGGCCCGGGCACGACGAGCGCGACGCCGTGCGCCGCGTCTCCGACCGCCTCGCCGAGATGCTGCGCGGCCGCATCGTCGGCGGCGTCGAACTGACCATCGTCCGCCGCTGAACCCACCGCCCGGCGCCCGGGGATGCAAACCGTTCGCGGGCCGCCGGGCGCATCCGGCATCCTGGGGCGATGCCCGAGAGCCTCGACGACGCGCAGGTGACCGCGCTCATCGACGACTTCATCGACAACGGCTTCGTGCACGTGCCGGAGGCGTTCCCCCGCCAGGTCGCCGACGCCTGCCGCGCGATCATGTGGCCCGACACCGGCTGCGACCCGGACGACCCGTCCACCTGGACCAAGCCCGTGGTGCGGCTGTGGCACTACGCGCAGGAGCCGTTCCGCGCGGCCGCCAACACGCCGAAGCTGCACGCCGCGTTCGACGCCCTCGTCGGCCCCGGCCGGTGGGTGCCGCTACCCGGCCTCGGCACGGTCCCGGTGCGGTTCCCCAGTGAGGACGACCCCGGCGACACCGGCTGGCACGTCGAGGCGAGCTTCCCCGGGGACGACCCCGACGACTTCATGGGCGCGCGGCTGAACGTCTCCTCCAAGGGGCGGGCGCTGCTGGTGCTGTTCCTGTTCTCCGACGTCGGCGAACTGGACGCGCCCACCATGATCCGGGTCGGCTCGCATCTGGACGTGGCGCGGATCCTCGAGCCCGCCGGCGAGGAGGGCCTGTCGTTCATGGAGGCGGCGCACCGGGCCGTCCCGGCGACCGAGCACCGGCCGGTCGCCCTGGCCACGGGGCGCGCCGGGGACGTCTACCTGTGCCATCCGTTCGTCGTGCACGCCGCGCAGCCGCACCGCGGCACCGAGCCGCGCTTCATGGCGCAGCCGCCGCTGTACCCGAAGGAGCCGCTGCGGCTGGAGCGGCCCGACGGGGCCTACTCCCCGGTGGAGACGGCGATCCGGCGAGGGCTCGGGCGCTGAGCGTCGTCCGCGACGGGTCGCTCGCCCCCCACTTCGTCGCGGTCGCCAACGGCGCCTGCGACCAGGCCGCCGTCCGCGCCAACCGGCTGGGGTTCCCGGCCGCCGCCGCGACCTGGTGGCCCCCGTCCTGGACTGGCGCGAGATCACCTGAGGGCCGGCGCCGGAACGGCGGGCGTCACCCGGTCGCGACGTCGCGGAAGTTGCGCACCACCGGGCTGGTGTCGCCGCGCCGCCACACCAGCAGCAGCGGCACGCCCTCCGCCGGCGGCGTCAGGCGGCGGAACACCACCTCGGCCCGCCGTACCCGCGCCACCGCGGCCGGCACGATCGACACGCCCAGCCCGGCCGCGACCAGCCCGACGATCGTCTGCATCTGCACGGCCTCCTGCGCCACGCGCGGCTCGAAGCCCGCGGCCCGCGTCGCGCGCGTGATCGCCTCGTGCAGCCCCGGGCCGAGCGCGCGCGGGAACAGCACGAACGACTCCCCGGCCGACGCGGCGACGGCGCCCCGCGGCCGACCGGGGGCACGACGTCGTCCTCCGAGACCGGCGGCACCGCCTCGGCCACGGTGTGGGTGCTGGGCGCGCTCGGCGTCCTGGCGGTGGCGGACGCCGGCGCCATGCCGGTCAAGTTCGCCCTGCTCGGCGTCGCCGGGATCAACGTGGCCGCCTTCCACCACGGCGTCTACCGGTCGGTCGCCCGGTGGGACCGCGCCGTGCCCCCGCCCGCCCGCGCCCGCATCGCCGGCGCCGTCTCCCTGGTCGTCTGGTCCGGCGTCATCGCCTGCGGCCGCCTCATCGCCTACACGTGACCGTGATGGGGGGCGACTCCCGCGCGACCGGTCTCAAGACCTGGACGGGGGCACGGCGGACAGCGGCGAGTTAATAGGATCGTCTGCATGCTGCGCTGGTTGACCGCGGGGGAGTCCCATGGCCCGGCCCTCACCGCGATCGTCGAGGGCCTTCCGGCGGGCGTGCGCGTGACCTCGGCGGACATCGCCGAGGAACTGCGCCGCCGCCGGCTCGGGCACGGGCGGGGCGCCCGGATGAAGTTCGAGCAGGACAAGGTCACGGTCGTCGGCGGCGTCCGCCACGGCGTGACGCTGGGCGGCCCCGTTGCGGTCGAGGTGGCCAACACCGAGTGGCCCAAGTGGGAGACCGTGATGGCCGCCGACCCCGTCGACCCCGACGTGCTCGCCGCGCAGGCCCGCAACGCGCCGCTGACGCAGCCGCGGCCCGGGCACGCCGACCTGGCCGGCATCCAGAAGTACGGCTTCGACGACGCGCGCCCGGTGCTCGAGCGCGCCAGCGCCCGCGAGACCGCCGCCCGCGTCGCCCTCGGCGCCGTCGCCAAGGCGTTCCTGCGCCAGACGCTCGGCGTGGAGATCCTCAGCCATGTCGTCGCGCTCGGCGAGATCGGCGTGCCCGACGACGCGCCGCGGCCCGCGCCCGGCGACCTGGCGCGCGTGGACGACGACCCGGTGCGCTGCTTCGACCCCGAGACCTCCGCCGCGATGGTCGCGCACATCGACGCGCTGAAGAAGGCGGGCGACACCCTCGGCGGCGTCGTCGAGGTGCTCGCCTACGGCCTGCCGCCCGGCCTGGGCAGCCACGTGCACTGGGACCGCCGCCTGGACTCCCGGTTGGCCGGCGCCCTCATGGGCATCCAGGCGATCAAGGGCGTGGAGGTCGGCGACGGCTTCACCACCGCGCGCCGCCCCGGCTCCCGCGCACACGACGAGATCGAGCCCACCCCCGAGGGCGTGCGCCGCCGCACCAACCGCGCCGGGGGCGTCGAGGGCGGCATGACCACCGGCGAGGTGCTGCGGGTCCGCGCCGCGATGAAGCCGATCTCCACCGTGCCGCGCCGCCTGGACACCGTCGACGTGCGCACCGGCGAGCCCGCCAAGGCCATCAACCAGCGCAGCGACGTCACCGCCGTGCCCGCCGCCGGGGTGGTCGCCGAGGCCATGGTCGCGCTGGTGCTCGCCGATGCGGCGCTGGAGAAGTTCGGCGGCGACTCGGCCGAGGAGACCGCCCGCAACGCGCAGGGCTACCTGTCGTCTTTGGCCGTCAAGTAGGGAGCGCCGACGATGTCCCACTCTGAAGCGGCCCACTCCGGGGCGCGTCGTTCCGGGGCGACCCGCCCCAAGGCCGTGCTGATCGGCCCGCCCGGATCGGGCAAGTCCACCGTCGGCGCCGCCCTGGCCGAGCGGCTCGGCGTCGCACTGCGCGACACCGACGCCGACGTCGAGGCCGCCGCGGGCCGCCCGATCAGCGAGATCTTCATCGACGAGGGCGAGGAGCGGTTCCGCGAGCTGGAACGCGCCGCCGTGCGGACCGCCCTGGCCGAGCACGACGGCGTCCTCGCGCTGGGCGGCGGCGCGGTCCTGGCCGCCGAGACGCAGGAGCTGTTGGCCGGGCACACCGTGGTGTACCTGAAGGTGGGCCTGTCGGAGGCGGTCAAGCGGGTCGGCCTGGCCACCGCGCGTCCGCTGCTGGTGCTCAACCCGCGCAGCCAGCTGCGCCGGCTGCTGAACGAGCGGCTGCCCATCTACGAGCTGCTCGGCACCCTGCACGTGGACACCGAGGGCCGCACCCCCGAGGAGATCGCCGAACAGATCGTCAAGGAGATCGCGTGACCGCGGTGCGGGTGCCCGTCGGGCAGGACGGCGGGCAGGGCTACGACGTCGTCATCGGCACCGGCGTGCTCGGCGAGCTGCCCGCCCTGCTCGGGCAGGGCGTGCGCACCGTCGCGGTCGTGCACGCCGAGGGGCTGCCGGAGATCGCCCGCCCCGTCTGCGGGGCGCTGGAGCGGGCGGGCTTGATCGTGCACGCCCTTCCCGTCCCCGACGGCGAGGCGGCCAAGGAGGTGGGCGTGCTGGCCGGTCTGTGGTCGCGGTTCGCCCGGCTCGGCATGACCCGCTCGGACGCCGTCGTCGGCGTGGGCGGCGGCGCCACCACCGACCTGGCCGGGTTCGCCGCCGCGTCGTGGCTGCGCGGGGTGCGGGTCGTGCTGCTGCCCACCACGCTGCTGGGCATGGTGGACGCCGCGGTCGGCGGCAAGACCGGCATCAACATCCCCGAGGGCAAGAACCTGGTCGGCGCGTTCCACCCACCGGCGGGCGTGCTGTGCGACCTGGCCACCCTCGTCACCGTGCCGCGCCAGGACTACATCAGCGGCCTGGCCGAGGTGATCAAGGCGGGGTTCATCGCCGACCCCAAGATCCTGGACCTGGTGGAGGAGGACCCCGAGGGCGCCGCCTCCCCGGACGGCCCGCACACCCGCGAGCTGGTCGAGCGCTCCGTCCGCGTCAAGGCGGCCGTGGTGTCGGCCGACCTGAGGGAGAGCGGCCTGCGTGAGATCCTCAACTACGGCCACACCCTCGGCCACGCCATCGAGAAGGCCGAGCAGTACCGCTTCCGGCACGGGCACGCCGTGGCGATCGGCATGGTGTACGCCGCCGAGCTGGCCCGCCTGGCGGGCCGGCTGCCCGCCGACCTGGTGGCGCGGCACCGCTCGGTGCTGGCCTCGGTCGGCCTGCCCACCGCCTACCGCGCCGACGCCTGGCCGCGGCTGCGCGCCGCGATGTCGATCGACAAGAAGGCCCGCGGGGCCACGCTGCGCTTCGTCGTCCTGGACGGCCTGGCCGAGCCCGGCCGCCTGGAGGCCCCCGACGAGGACCTGCTCACCGCCGCCTACCGGGAGGTCAGCCGATGAGCCATCGGGTGCTGGTGCTGAACGGGCCGAACCTCGGGCGGCTGGGCACGCGGGAGCCGGACGTGTACGGGTCGGCCACGTTCGACGACCTGGCGGCGCTGTGCCGGGAGACGGGGCGGCGCCTGAACCTGCACGTCGAGGTGCGGCAGACCGATGACGAGGCGGAGCTGATCCGCTGGGTGCACGAGGCGGCCGACGAGCGGCTGCCGGTGGTGCTCAACCCGGCGGCGTTCACGCACTACTCCTACGGGCTGCGGGACGCGCTGGCGCAGCGCACCGCGCCGCTCATCGAGGTGCACATCTCCAACCCCGCGGCCCGCGAGGAGTTCCGCCACACCTCGGTGGTGGCGGGCGTGGCGACGGGCACGATCGCCGGGTTCGGGATGCTGTCGTACGTGCTGGCGCTGCAGGCCGTGGCCGAGCTGATCGCCCAGGACGCGGCCGCCTCCTCCTGACGCGCGCCGCCGTGACGACGCCGTCCGCGCCGCGGCCGACGTCGCCCTCTGCGCCGCCGTCCGCGCCGTTCACGCGGCGGCGGAGGCGGTGTGGGTCAGCTCCTTCAGCTCGGCGATCACGTCGTCCAGGGGGCTCAGGTCGCGCTTGGCGCGGCACATGATGGTGGCGCCCTCCACGGCGGCCACGATGAGGCGGGCCAGCCGGCCGGCGCGCTCTTCGGGCACGCCGGCGTTGGCCAGGCCCGTGGCCAGGGTGTCCTGCCAGCGGTCGAACACGGCGGCGGCGGCCGCGGCCAGCTGCGGGGCGTCCTCGTGCGACTCCACGGTGACCGCCACCACCGGGCAGCCCGCCCGGAAGTCGCTCTTGACCAGGACGCGCCGCCACCACGCGACGAACGCGTCCACGGCCGACGCCGGGTCGCCGCCCTCGACGGCCGCCTGGATGCCCGAGTTGAGGAACTCCCCGGCGTAGCGGACCGCCTCCTCGGCCAGCTGCGCCTTGCCGCCGGGGAAGTGGTGGTAGATCGACCCGCGCGGCGCGCCGCTGTGCCTGATGACCTCGCGGAACCCCGTGCCGCTGTAGCCGCGCTCGCGGAAGAGGTAGGCCGCGCTGCGCACCATGCGTTCCCGGCTGTCCCTGCCCATGGCTCCGATTATGACATTCATCATAAGCTTCGCGGGTTGACCATGACGCACGTCATAGGAAGCTTTGGGTATGTCGGACGTCATACCTAGTGGCTGAGGCCCAGGTCGACGCGGCCCTGCGCGGTCCGGCCCCGTAATAGGGGCGGCTCGGCCGCGAGCGGCGCGGCCGCGTGCGTTACCGTCAACAGAATCCAGTTCGGTTCGTGGAGGGGATGCCGATGCGCATCGGGATGGCGCTCAACTACGCGGGCGGCTTCAAGGAGACCGTGGAGGAACTGGCCGACTACGAGAAGGCCGGGCTCGACATCGTGTTCGTCGCCGAGGCCTACAGCTTCGACGCGGTGAGCCAGCTCGGCTACATCGCCGCCAAGACCGAGCGGCTGCAGATCGCCTCGGGCATCCTGCCGATCTACTCGCGCACGCCCACGCTGCTGGCGATGACCGCCGCCGGCCTGGACTACGTGTCGCAGGGGCGCTTCACGCTGGGCATCGGCGCGTCCGGCCCGCAGGTCATCGAGGGCTTCCACGGCGTGCCGTACACCGCCCCGCTCGGCCGCACCCGCGAGGTCATCGAGATCTGCCGCAAGGTCTGGCGGCGCGAGCGGCTCGAGCACAGCGGCAAGTACTACTCCATGCCGCTTCCGCAGGGGCAGGGCACCGGCCTCGGCAAGCCCCTGAAGATCATCAACCGTCCGGTGCGGGCCGACATCCCGGTGCTGGTCGCCGCGATCGGCCCCAAGAACGTCGAGCTCACCGCCGAGATCGCCAACGGCTGGGAGCCGATCTTCTACGTCCCGGAGAAGGCCGCCGAGGTGTGGGGCGCGTCGCTGGCGGCCGGCAGGGCCCGGCGCGACCCGGCGCTCGGCGAGCTGGACGTGGTCGGCCAGGCGCCGCTGGCCATCGGCGACGACGTGGACGGCTACCTGGAGTTCGGCCGCCCCATGGCCGCCCTCTACATCGGCGGCATGGGCGCCAAGGGCAAGAACTTCTACAACGACCTGTGCCGCCGCTACGGCTGGGAGAAGGAGGCCGAGGAGATCCAGGACCTCTACCTGGACGGCAAGAAGGACGAGGCCGCCGCCAAGGTCCCGCACGAGCTGCTGCAGAAGATGTCGCTGATCGGGTCCGAGGGGCACGTGCGCGAGCGGCTCGCGGCGATGAAGGAGTCCGGCGTCACCACGCTGAACGTCACCCCGATCGCGGGCGACCACAAGGGCCGCCTCGCGCTCATCGAGAAGATCAAGGAGATGGCCGCCGACCTGGACTGAGCCGGCACCGGCCGACGCCCCGCGACGCCCCGCGCCGCGGGGCGTCGCACGTCGGGCGGAATGTCCGGCATGCCGGGCCCCGCCCGGCAGTGGACTACAGTCCTGGCCTATGGAGGAACTCCGCCGCGCACGGCGCGAGCGGCTGGCCGCCTGGACGGCCGCCCACGACCTCGACGCCCTGCTGGTCACCCGGCTCGTCAACGTCCGCTACCTGACCGGGCTGGACAGCTCGAACGCCGCCCTGCTCGTCCCCGCCGACGGGCCCCCGGTGCTGGCCACCGACGGACGCTACGCCGGCACCGCCGCCCGCGTCTGCCCCGAGCTGGAGGCCGTCATCGACCGGCACACCGCCGAAAAGCTGCTGGAGCGGGCGGCCGGGGCCGGGGCGCGGCGGCTCGGCTTCGAACCCCACGCGGTCACCGTCGAGCGGCACACCGAGCTCACCCGCGCCGCCCCCGACGGGATGCAGCTGCGGCCCGCCGGACGCCCCGTCGAGGAGCTGCGCGCCGTCAAGGACGACGCCGAACTGGCGCTGCTGGCCGAGGCATGCGCGATCACCGACCGGGCGTTCGACGCCGTCCTGCCCATGCTCCGGCCCGGCGTGACCGAACGGGAGATCGCCATCGCGCTGGAGCGGCGCATGGTCGACCTGGGCGCCGAGCAGCCCGCGTTCGACTCGATCGTGGCCTGCGGCCCCAACGGCGCGATCCCGCACCACCGGCCCGGCGACCGGCCGCTGGCCCGCGGCGACCTGGTCACCATGGACTTCGGCGCCCGGCACGGCGGCTACCACGCCGACATGACCCGCACCGTCGCGATCGGCGCCGCCGCAGACTGGCAGCGCGACCTGTACGACCTGGTGCGCCGCGCCCAGCAGGCCGCGGTGGACGCAGCCCGCGTCGGCGCCGAGACCCGGGACGTGGACGCCGCCGCCCGCGACCTCATCGCGGCCGCCGGGCACGGCGGCGACTTCACCCACGGCGTCGGACACGGCGTCGGTCTGGAGATCCACGAGGCTCCGCTCCTGGGCTACGACAGGACCGGTAAGCTGGTGGACCGGGTTCCGATCACCGCCGAGCCGGGGGTCTACCTCGCCGGGCGCGGCGGAGTCCGCATCGAGGACACCCTGGTGGCCCGCACGGGCGGTCCGGAGCTTCTCACCACGACCACCAAGGACCTGCTCGTCCTGTGACGGGGCGGGCGAGTCCGACCCATTTGACCACCGGGGGAGCGGGGGACGTCCCCGCACCCTCCCAACGACCACGAACCGAGGCGGGGACGGCCCCGTCAGGGGGCAGGAGAGGACGCTGTGGCGACGACGAACGACCTCAAGAACGGCATGACGCTGAGGCTGGACGGCGAGCTGTGGACGGTCCTGGAGTTCCAGCACGTCAAGCCGGGCAAGGGCGGCGCGTTCGTGCGCACCAAGCTCAAGCACGTGCTGTCGGGCAAGGTGGTCGACAAGACCTTCAACGCCGGCACCAAGGTCGAGGTGGCCAGCGTCGACAAGCGGGAGATGCAGTACCTCTACCGCGAGGGCGAGGACTTCGTCTTCATGGACACCCAGACCTACGATCAGCCGCACATCCCCGCCGCGGTGGTCGGCCAGGCCGCCGACTACCTGCTGCCCGAGCAGATGGCCACCATCGCCTTCCACGGCGAGGACCCGCTGTACGTCGAGCTGCCCGCGGCCGTGGTGCTGGAGGTCACCGAGACCGAGCCGGGCCTGCAGGGCGACCGCTCCACCGGCGGCACCAAGCCCGCCACCCTGGAGACCGGCGCGCAGATCCAGGTGCCGCTGTTCATCACCACCGGCGAGAAGGTCAAGGTCGACACCCGCTCGGGCGAGTACCTCGGCCGCGCCTGATGGCGGCCGCGAGCACACCGACGACGGCCGGACGAAGGAGCGCGGAGAGCGTGCGACCGCAACGACGAGCAGAGCCGTCGCGCGAGGACGGCTGCGCGCCGCCGAGCGGAGCGCGGCGGTGAGCGCGCGGACCAAGGCGCGCAAGCTGGCGCTGGACATCCTGTTCGCCGCCGAGCTGCGCGAGGAGCTGCCGACCGACGTGCTGCACGCGCGCGGGCGGCCCAACCAGGACGAGCTGTCGGCGTACGGGCACGCGGTGCGGCTGATCGAGGGCGTGCAGGAGCACCGCGAGCGCATCGACGAGCTGCTGTCGTCCTACGCCACCGGCTGGACGCTGGACCGCATGCCCGCCGTCGACCGCAACATCCTGCGGATGGGCGCCTTCGAGCTGCTGTGGGTGGACGACGTGCCCGACGGCGTGGCGGTCAGCGAGGCGGTCGCGCTGGCCACCGAGCTGTCCACCGAGGAGTCCCCGCGCTTCGTCAACGGGCTGCTGTCGCGGCTGCAGCGGCTCAAGCCGTCGCTCGCGCTGTAGGCCCGGCCGTTAGGGTGGAGCCATGATGGACGGTCGCCAGCCGAAACGCTCGCGGGGGAGCGGCCCGCGCACCGCCGTGCTGTGGGACGCGCTGCGCGCCGTCCTCGACCGCATCGCACCCGAGTCCGGGCCGAGCGACGTGGTGGACGTCGGCGGCGGCACCGGAGGGTTCGCCGTGCCCATGGCCGAGCTGGGCCACCGGGTCACCGTCGTCGACTCCAGCCCCGACGCGCTGGCCGCGCTGGAGCGGCGCGCCGCCGAGTCCGGCGTCACCGTGCGGGCGGTGCAGGGCGACGCGGCCGCCCTGCCCGACCTGCTCGGCACCGGCACCGCCGACCTGGTGCTGTGCCACAACGTGCTGGAGTACGTCGACGACCCCGCGGCGGCCATGACCGCGCTGACCGCCGCCGTGCGCCCCGGCGGCTCGGTCAGCGTGCTGGTCGCCGGGCGGATCGGCGCGGCGCTGCACCGGGCCGTCCACGGGCACTTCGACGACGCCCGGCGCGCCCTGACCGACCCGGACGGCCGGTGGGGCGAGCGCGACCGCACGCCCCGCCGCTTCACCCGGCAGACCCTGACGGACCTGGTGGGCAAGGCCGGGCTGCGGGTCGGCGAGCTGCACGGCGTGCGGATCTTCGCCGACCTGGTGCCGGACGCGATGCTCGACGGCGAGCAGGACGCGGCCGCCGCGCTGATCGCCCTGGAGCAGGTCGCGGCCGTCCACCCGGTGCTGCGGGAGCTGGCCACGCAGCTGCACCTGCTGGCGTACAAGGACGCCTGAGGGCGGCCGTGAGCCGTAAGCAGCAGCTGCACCGGCCCGGACCGCCGCCCGGCCCGCCCGCCGACGACACCGGCTGCCACATCCTGCACGTCGACATGGACGCCTTCTACGTCGGCGTGGAGCTGCTGGAACGGCCCGAGCTGCGCGGCCGCCCCGTGATCGTGGGCGGCACCGGCGCGCGCGGCGTGGTGTCCTCGGCGTCCTACGAGGCCCGCGCGTACGGCGTGCACTCGGCCATGCCGATGAGCCGGGCCCGGCGGCTGTGCCCGCAGGCCGTGGTGCTGCCGCCCCGGCACGACCGCTACGCCCGGGTGTCGGCCGCCGTCATGGAGATCTTCCGGTCGGTGACCCCGCTGGTCGAGCCGCTGGCCCTGGACGAGGCGTTCCTGGACGTCGCCGGGGCCCGCCGCCGCCTCGGCCGCCCCGCCGAGATCGCCCGGATGATCCGGGCGCAGGTCGCCGAGCAGCAGGGCCTGACCTGCTCGGTCGGCGTGGCCGGCACCAAGTTCGTCGCCAAGCTGGCCTCCACGCGGTGCAAACCGGACGGAATGCTGGTGGTGCCCGCCGACGGCGTCCAGGAGTTCCTGCACCCGCTGCCGGTGGCCGCCCTGTGGGGCGTCGGCGACCGCACCGAGGAGGCCCTGCGCCGCCTCGGGCTGCGCACCGTGGGGCAGCTCGCGCAGGTGCCGCGGGCTGTGCTCCAGCGCGAGCTGGGCACCGCCCTCGGCGCCCACCTGCACGAGCTGGCCTGGGGCCGCGACCCCCGGCCGGTCGTGCCGCGCAGCCCCGACAAGAGCATCGGCGCCGAGGAGACCTTCGACACCGACGTCGACGACCCCGAGACGATCCGGCGGGAGCTGCTGCGACTGGCGGAGAAGGTCGGCGCCCGGCTACGCGCCGCCGGCCACGCGGGCCGCACGGTGAGCGTCAAGTTGCGCCGGTCCGACTTCACCACGCTCACCCGGTCGCGCACGCTGCGTGAACCAACCGACGTCACCCGTATGATCTACGTCACAGCGTGCGAGTTGTACGAGGCGTCCGGACTCGACCGGGTACGCCTGCGTCTGGTGGGCGTCCGGGTGGAGAACCTGGTCCCGTCCGACCAGGCCGTCCGCCAGCCGGCGCTGGACGAACCGGAGACGGGGTGGCGCGAGGCCGAACGCGCCGTTGACCAGGTGAGCAGGCGTTTCGGCAGCGGCGCGGTGCGCCCGGCGGCCCTGGTGCGGCGCTCCGGCGGAACCGGGGGGCCAGATGAGGGGGACGCGAGGTGACATCGAGGTGACCGGCATCCGCCACGCACTCGGTCGTTCGCTTTCGTCCGCCCGGCGCGACTCGTATTCTGGGCATATCACCGTTGAGGTTTCCGTCCTGCCTCGGATACCCCGTCGCAGGGCTGTCGTTGGGAGGCGCCGTGCCGCTCTCTGAGCACGAGCAGCGCATGCTCGACCAAATCGAGCAGGCGCTGTACGCCGAGGATCCGAAGTTCGCGCAGGCGGTCCGCTCGACCAACCCGCAGGTCCACTACAAGCGCCGCATCGTCAAGGCCGCTCTCGGCTTCGTGGTGGGCGTCGGCGCGCTGATGGCCGGGCTGGTGATCAACAAGGGCTCGGTCACCATCGCGATCAGCGTCACCGGCTTCCTGCTGATGGTCGTCTGCTGCGTGTGGGCCCTGTCCAGCTGGAAGCGCATGACGGGCATCGGCACCGAGACGCAGCAGCGGCAGCAGCCCCGGCGCCAGGTCCGGCCCAAGGCGACCTTCATGGAGCGCATGGAGGAGCGCTGGCGGCGGCGCACCGAAGGCGAGTGACCCCCGGGGGCCGGCACCGGCCCCCGCACCGTCCACCCGCCGCCTTCTGATCTCCGCGCGGCCCCGTGCCGCGCCCGCCCCTGGCACGGCGGCCTTTTTCGCGCCCGCGACGCCTCAACGTCCCCGCAAGCCTCAACGCCTCCCCGGCCCCGAGCCTCCACGACCTCAACGGCCCCGCAGGCCGGGCCCCGCACGCCCCACCGCACGCCCCACCCGCGCAGGTGGGGCGCCGACGTTCACGGCGGCCGCCGGACGGCCTCACCGGGCGCGGCGGGAAGGCAGCCGCCGGAACGCAGCCTCCACCCGCGACGCCGCATCGGCCAGACGGCCGCCGACCGCACGGGTCACCGACCCGACCGACCCCATCGTGGACGCCGGCAGCAGCCGGGCGCGCAGCCGGGCACGCCGCCCCACGGACGCCGCAATCGCCTCCCGGACGGTGCGGACGTCCGCCCGCAGCGTCTCCGGCGGCGTCTGGGGGCGGGACGGTGCGTAGCGCGCCAGCTCCTCGGCGTGCGCGATGCGCCCCAGCGCCTGCGACGCGGGAGCGTCCAGCTCCAGCAGCTCGCCCAGACGCCGGGCCGCCGCGCGGGGCGTGTCGCTGGGCCGCCACTCCAGACCGTGGTCCAGGGCGTCGGCGCGCATCTCGCGCCACGCGGCGTGCGCGGCCTCCCCCGGATCGGACGGGGCGCCGCCGGAACGCGACGTCACGCCCGCCCACCGCAGACGGCGGGTCACGTGCCGGGCCGCCATGGGCGCGGCCAGGAGCAGCAGCGCCAGCAGCACCCCGATGATCCAGCCGACGGGCGCGCCGTCGCCGGACCGCTCGCCGCCGGTGCCGGCCTGCGCGCCGAGGTCGTCCTGGCGCTGCGCGGTCGCCGACGGCGACGCCGACGCCGAGGCCTCCGGGCTGGTCTCCGTGGGGCCGCTCTCCTCCTCCTGCGTGCTTGCGGAGCTGCTGGAGACGGTGGGCTCGGAGTAGTCGGGGGTGGCCGCGGTGCCCTGCCCGGCGGCGCCGCTCGGCGTGGGCTCGAACCGCACCCAGCCCGCGCCCTCGAAGTACAGCTCGGGCCAGGCGTGCGCGTCGCGGGTGCGCACCTCCCACACCCCCGGGGTGACCTGCGTCCCGGGCGTGTACCCCATCGCGACCCGGGCGGGGATGCCCAGGATCCGCGCCAGCAGGGCCATCGAGGCGGCGAACTGCTCGCAGTACCCCCTCTTGTTGTTGATCAGGAAGTCGACCAGGTCGCTGCCGCGCTGCGGCGGCTGGGCCGTCAGGTCGTACTGGAACCCGCCGGTCTGGGTGAACCAGCGCTGCAGCATCACCGCCTGGTCGTAGGCGGTGGCCGCCCCGGCGGTGACCTCGTGCGCCAGCCGGCGCACCTCGCGCGGGATGCGCTCGGGGACGAACGTGTAGCGGTTGTACAGCTCGGTCGGGGTGCGCCCGGCCAGCCGCAGCTGGGACGCCGTCGGCCGGGCCCGGATGCTGGTGACGGTGTAGGAGCGGCCGCCCGCCGAGTCGCGCAGCGAGTAGATCATCAGCGACGGGGCGTGCACCCGCCAGTCGCCCTCGATCGACACGCGCGACGGCGCGTACGGCACCGGCAGGAACGACATGTCCCGCACCTGCCGCTGCACCGTGATCCGCGTGGTGACCTGCCGGGCGGGCACCGAGCTCAGGCCGGGCGGGTCGGGCAGGCGGCGGTCCGACAGCCGGTCCCGGGCCGTGCTCTGCAGCGAGGAGTAGGTCCAGCGGTCGCCGTCGAACCGGTCCAGCGAGTACAGCCGCAGGTAGTCGGGGCGGTCGGTGTCGTTGCTGCGGTAGCGCAGCACCAGCAGGTCGTCCTGGCGGGTCAGCTCCCGCTTGAGGCTGACCAGCGGGTCGGGGGTGGTGACGGTCTGCGTGCCGCCGCGCCCGCCGCCGCTGCCCATGCCGAACATGCCGCGCGAGTGGATGCCGGGCGTCACCGCCGGGATCAGCACCGCCACGGCCACGGCCGCCACGCCGATGCGGCGCCCCGCCGCCGCCATCACGCCGGTGTCGGGGCGCGCCGGGGCGTCCGCGGACCGGAACACCAGGTGGCCCCACCCGCCGACCTGCTCGTGGTTGTCGGCGGCCAGCAGCGCCAGATAGCCCAGCGCGCCGACGCCGAACGCGACCCAGCTGACGCTGTCCTCCCGCACGGCGGCGGGCACGCTGTACATCGCCAGCAGCGGCAGCCCGGCGGGCGCGGCGCGGCGCAGCCGCACCGCCAGCAGGTCCACCAGCACCGCGACCAGGCCGATCCCCCCGACGGCCAGCAGCAGAATGCCCGGCACCGGCGGCACGGGCGCGGCGTACCGGTTGGCCGCGTCCCACCCCTCCCGCGTCAGCTCCCCGAGCCGCCGCAGCGACTCGGGGGTCGGCACCACGCCGAGGAACGCCTCGGACGCGGTGAACCGCGCGGTCAGGTACAGGTGCAGCGCGGCCAGCCCGCCGACCGCGCCGAACACCGCGGGCCAGCGGAAGTGCCGCGTCGCCAGCCCGGCCGCGGCGACCACCGCGACCGCGCCCAGCCCGGACCAGAACCAGGTGCGGCCGGAGAACAGCGGGTACAGGGCCACCGAACCCGCCAGGGCGGCCAGCGCCGCCATGATCGTCATGCGTAGTCTCATGCGCCGTCCGTCATGCGAATCGTCCGCCCCGGGTCCGCGGACGCCTCGGCGGCCGCCGACCACGCGCCGGCCAGCTCCGCCGCGGTCCGCAGGCGCACCACGCGCCAGCCCGCCGACTCCAGCAGCCGCGCCGCCGCCTGCGGATCGGTGCCCGTGTCGACGTCCTCGCCGCCCTCCACCAGGACGGCGACGAACGTGCCGGTGCCGCGCCGCACCGCCGCCACCGTCCGCGCCTCCTCGGCCGTCAGCGCCCCGAACGCCGCGACGACCAGCCCGTCGCCCCCGCCGTCGGGCCCGCGCAGCGCGGCCATGCCGCGGGTCAGCGACGGCTCGGCGGAGTGCCGGACCGCCGCCAGCACGTCCAGCAGCAGCCCCTCGGCCGCGCCCGGGACGTCGGCCGTCCTGGGCAGCCGCTCGCCGGCGTCGGTGACCAGCCGCAGCGCCAGCCCGGCCTGCCCCAGGTGCACGCCGACCGACGCGACCACCGACACGGCCTGCTCGAATGACGACAGCGGGCCGTCCCCCACGTGGGCGGCCCGCCGCGTGTCCAGGAACAGGGTGCCGCTGCTCTGCAGCTGCTGCTCCTCGCGCCGCACCATCAGCTCGCCGCGCCGCGCGGTGGACCGCCAGTGCACCCGGCGCAGGTCGTCGCCGTGCCGGTACTCGCGGGGCGTCACGTCGTCCTCGCCGACGGTGGCCACCGCGTGCGCCAGGCTGTCGCCGCCACCCGCCCACGCCCCGGCCGGCCGGCCCTGCGGCAGCGGCACGATCGGCGGCGTGACGGTGAGGGTGTCGGCCATGCTGAACGAGCGCACCATCTCCACCATGCCGAACGGGTCGGCCAGCCGCACCACCAGCGGCCCGAGCCGGTACCGGCCGCGCCGGTCGGACCGGACGCGGTAGCCGAGCTCCCGGGCCCCGCCGGCCTCCAGCCGGTCGAGCACGAACCGGGCCCGCCCGCCGAGGGCGTGCGGGACCTGGTCCTCCACCATCAGCAGGCCGCTCGGCAGCCGCGACACGTTCTCCAGCCGCAGGTCGACGCGGGCCTCGTGGCCGACCGGCAGCCGCACCGGCTCCAGCCGCCGGGCGCACGCCAGCCGGTAGCGGGTGCGCGACACCGCCAGCGTGGACAGCAGCGGCAGCGCCAGGACGAGCATGCCGGCCCGCAGCAGATCGCGCTCACCGAGCACGAACGCGCACACGATCGCGGTGGCCCCGGCGGCCACGAACGACCGCCCCCGCGTGGTCAGGCCGGACAGCGCACGTCTCACGTCACTTCCCGGAGGACGGCACCGGAAGCCGGTTCACCAGCTCGGTCACCACGTGCTCGGGACGGCGCCGCTCCACCTGCGCCTCGGCGGTGGGCAGCAGCCGGTGCGCCAGCACGGGCACCGCCAGGTCCTGGATGTCGTCGGGCAGCACGTAGTCGCGGTCGTCCAGCGCCGCGTACGCCCGGGCCGCCCGCACCAGGTGCAGGGTGGCCCGCGGCGAGGCGCCCAGCCGCAGGTCGGGATGGTTGCGGGTGGCGGTCACCAGGTCGATCGCGTACTGCCGCACGGCCGGCGACACGTGCTGGCGCCGCACGACCTCGATCAGGGCGCGCACGTCGGCGGCGTCGGCGACGGGGGTGAGCCGGTCCAGCGGGGACGACTGCCCGTGCGTGTCCAGCATCTCCAGCTCGGCGGCCGGGGAGGGGTAGCCCATGGAGATCCGGGCGGTGAACCGGTCGCGCTGCGCCTCGGGCAGCGGGTAGGTGCCCTCCATCTCCACCGGGTTCTGCGTGGAGATCACCATGAACGGGCGCTCCAGGGGATAGGTGACGCCGTCGACGGTGACCTGGCGCTCCTCCATGCACTCCAGCAGCGCCGACTGGGTCTTGGGGGAGGCCCGGTTGATCTCATCGCCGACCACGATGTTGGCGAACACCGGGCCCGGCTTGAACTCGAACTCGCGCAGCTCCTGGTTGTAGGCGCTCACCCCGGTGATGTCGCTGGGCAGCAGGTCGGGGGTGAACTGCACCCGGCGCACCGAGCAGTCCACCGACCGGGCCAGCGCCTTGGCCAGCATCGTCTTGCCGACCCCGGGCACGTCCTCGATCAGCAGGTGCCCCTCGGCCAGCAGCACCGTCAACGCCAGCCGCACCACGTCGGGCTTGCCCTCGATGACCGACTCGATGGCATCGCGGATCTTGTGGGCGACCTGCGCAAGCCCGTCCAGGTCGGGGCCGTCCCCGTCCCGGTCGGCGGGCGCGGACGGCCGCAAGGGGCTCGGGCGGTCGGCTGAGGCCGGTTCTCCGGAGCCGGTAGGGGCCCGCATGTACGACTCGCCGTGAGTGCCTACTGCCACCAACAACCCTCCTCAGCCGTCCGGCCTCGCGATGTCCGCCCGGGTTCCGCCGAGTGGTACGGACGCCGGGCCGTGCGCGGCCGGTGCGACGTTCTATTGACTTGCCCAACCCCTGACAGTACGTCCTCGGGCGTCGCGTCGCGATGTCCGCGCGGAACGGGTCGCCCGCTCCCGACGCGGCCCCGCGCGCACACCGCGGCGTGTGCGACGACGGCGTCACGCTGCGGAGCCGCACCGGCACGAACCGCCCCCTCCACTCATCCCCACACAGCATCGCGGGGCACTTGACAAGACGGCATAAAGGCGCCCGCGGCGGTGCCTTCCCGGTGCCGCGCCGGCGCGTCCGGCACGCCGCGTGGGCCCTCCGGAAGGCCCCGCCCCGCCGCCCGGCGCGGCGGGGCCCCGCGCCGCCCCCCACCCCGCTCCACCCCCGTGACCTGCGGATTTGCTCGCGATTGCGGCCTGGGAAGCGTGTTCAACTAGTTGACGGTGGGGAAGAGTGGAGTACAGTGGGGCGCCGTGGGGGGTGTCAGCGCCCCGCACGGCGCGGGGAGGTGGGGGCCCGATGTTCCTAGGCACCCACACGCCGCGCCTCGACGACAAGGGACGACTGTTCCTGCCGGCGAAGTACCGTGAGGAGCTGTCGGGGGGATTGGTGATCACGAAGGGCCAGGAACGCTGCCTCTACGTCTTCCCCATGGCAGAGTTCCAGCGCATCACCGAGGCTCTCCGTGCGGCACCGGTCACCGAGAGGTCCGTGCGGGCCTACAGCCGGGTCTTCTTCGCCAGCGCGTCCGACGAGGTCCCCGACAAGCAGGGACGCATCACGATCCCGCCGCCGCTGCGCGCCTACGCGGGGCTCAAACGCGACTGCACCGTGATCGGGGCCAACACGCGCCTGGAGATCTGGGACACGCCCGCGTGGGAGAGCTACCTGGAACGGGAGGAGCAGGCGTTCGCCGAGATCTCGGAGGAGGTGTTGCCCGGGATCCTGTGACGTTCCACACGTCGGTCCGCCGAGCGGGCACGGGCCCGTGCGCACCGGCTCGCAGCCGGTCCAGCCGGGTCCGCAGAGTGCTCCAGGGGCCGCCCCTGGAGGCCCGGAACGGCGGTCGGCCCGCGTTCGGCCAGGTCTCCAGCCGCTCTCCGGTGCCATCTGGCGCAGCTTCCCCGGTGCCAGAGGGCGACCCCCGCGACACCGCGGTTCTTCCTCAAGGGCAGCGGATGGGGACCTGGCCGGGCGAGGCCGGGGCGGGCACCCCTGCTCGCCGGCCCGCGGCCGGTTGCGCGGGGGCTCGCGGTGTCTCCCGGGGAGACTCCCGGATTTCCCGAGGCGCGGTCCGCGTCCACCAGGCCTTCCGTCCGGCTCGCGCGACCGTCCCGAGTGCGGGACCCGGACATCGGGCTCCGTCCGGGGCCGGATGTTCCGCAGGGGAGAGCAGCCCTTCGCCATCACGGGGTGCGGTTCTCGTCCGGCGGCACTGGGCAGGCCGCGGGGACGGCAGGACCCTTGTACAGGGGGAAGAGTTCCTGTTCCTCTGGCCTATGGCCGGTTTGCCGGGGATTTTTCCAGGGGAGACGTCCGCCGGAACTCCCCGACGGGGGCGCCGGGGGAGGTGCGGCCGACGAAAGCCACGTAGTCCGCGAGCGAGGCGGCGCAAGGGGGTGAGCATGGACGCGGGCGACAACGCGACCGTGGCCGGTCACGTACCGGTCATGCTCGATCGCGTGCTGGCACTGCTCGGGCCCGCCGTCCAGGCCGCCGGCCCGGCCGCCGAGCGCGGCCCCGGCGGGCAGCCGGCCGGCGCGCCGGTCTACGTGGACGCGACCCTGGGCCTGGGCGGCCACGCCGAGGCCATGCTGCGCGCCCATCCCGGGCTGCGCCTGATCGGAATCGACCGCGACACCACCGCGCTGGAGCGGTCCGCGCGGCGGCTGGCCCCCTTCGCCGACCGCATCATCGCCTTGGAGCACGCCGTCTACGACGCGGTGCCCGAGGTGCTGCACCGGCTGGGCGTGCCCGCGGTCGACGCCGTGCTGTTCGACCTCGGGGTGTCGTCCCCGCAGCTCGACGAGGCCGAGCGCGGCTTCGCCTATTCCTATGACGCCCCCCTGGACATGCGGATGGACCGCACCCAGAGCCTGACCGCCGCCGAGGTCGTCAACGGCTACCCGCCCGCCGAGCTCGCCCGCATCCTGCGCGAGTACGGGGAGGAGCGGTTCGCCCAGCGCATCGCGGCCGCGATCGTGCGCGAGCGGCGGCGCGCCCCGCTGGAGTCCACCAAGCGCCTGGCCGACCTGGTGCGCTCGGCGATCCCGGCGGCGACGCGGCGCACCGGGGGCAACCCGGCCAAGCGCACCTTCCAGGCGCTGCGCATCGAGGTGAACGGCGAGCTGGACACCTGGCGGCGGGCGCTGCCCGCCGCGCTGGACGCGCTGCGCGTCGGCGGCCGCGTCGTCGTGCTCAGCTACCACTCGCTGGAGGACCGCATCACCAAGCGGGTCCTGGCCGAGCAGGCGGCCGACACCACCCCGCCGGGCCTGCCCGTCCCGCTGCCCGAGCACCGGCCGCGGTTCCGGCTGCTGACGCGCGGGGCCGAACTGCCGTCCGACGAGGAGACCACGACCAACCCGCGTGCCGCCTCGGTCCGGCTGCGCGCCGCCGAGCGGGTGCGTGAGAACCCGGGGGCGGGGGATCCCCCGGGCAGCCGCAGGGAGGCGAGATGACCACGACCACGCGCCCGCCGGGGGCCGCCAAACCGCCGGGCAGGGGGCGCCGGGGCCGCGCCGCCGACCGCGACGCCGACCGCGACGCGGGCACGCCGGCCGCGCGCAAGGGCAGGACGCCGGGCAGGCCCGCCGGCGACGCGGCCGCCGAGCCCGCCGCCTCCGGCCGCACGCGCAGGCCGGGCCGGGCGTCCGGCGCGTCCGCGGGGCGTGCGGCGGGGGCGGCGCGTCCGCGCCCGGCCGCGCCGCCCCGCCCCGGCAAGACGGCCGGCAAGACGGCCGGCACGGCGGCAAAGGCGCCCGGCAAGGCGCCCAAGGCGGGGGCCGAGCCGGCGCAGCCGTCCAGGGCCGCCAAGGCCGCCGGGCGGGCCGAGTCCGGCGCGCCGCGTCCCGCCGCCCGGCGCAGCACGGCGCCGCCGCGCACGCCGTTCGTGCTGCTGATCGTCGGGCTGCTCGGCGGCGCGCTGGTCAGCCTGCTGCTGCTCAACACGGTGCTGGCGGAGGACGCGTTCACGCTGACCCGGCTGCAGAAGAGCAACAAGCTGCTCGCCCAGCAGAAGCAGGCGCTGCAGGAGGACATCGCCCGGGAGGAGTCGCCGGCGATCCTGGCGCAGCGGGCCGAGGCGCTCGGCATGGTGCGGCCCTCCCAGGTCGCCTATCTCGACGAGCCCACCGGCCGGGTGATCGGCGGTCCGGTGCGCCCGGTGCCGCACGCCGCGGCCGCCACCGCGGGCGCCGCGGGCGTCGTCGGCATCCCCGGCGCCGTGGTGCCGGGCGACGGCGTGCCGACCTCCTCCGACACCGGCGCGTCCGGCGGGCAGAGCGGCACCGGCCAGACGCAGAACGGGCAGACGCAGAACGGGCAGACGCAGCGGCCGTCCGCGCAGCGGTCCGGCACGCCCGCCACCGGGGCGCCGTGAGCGTGAGGCACGCCGAGGGAGTGACGCGGTGACGACTCGGCCGGGACGCGGTACGGCGGGGCCGCCGCCCGGCCGCCGGGGCGGCCCGCAGGGACGCGGTCCCCGCGGGGCGGGGGCGCGCCCTGAGGACAGGAGCGAGAAGAGCGGCCCCGGCGCGGCACGGGCGTCCGGCCGCCCGGCGGGCGGTGCGCCGAAGACGCCGGGTGCGGGCACGCCTCGGCGCCCCGCGCGCGGTGCCGCCGTGCCGCCGCCCCGCAAGGGCGAGCCGGGCGGCGCCGTCCCCCAGCGCACCCCTCCCCGCGACAGGGGCAAGGACAGGGAGCCGGGCGGCAAGGCCGCGGCCAAGCCGGCGAGCAAATCGGCGAGCAAGCCGCAGAGTGAGACGGCGGGCAGGACGACGCGTCCGCGCGCCAAAGGCGCCGCGCCCAAAGGCGCCGCCAGGGAGTCCGGCAGGGCGTCCGCGAAGGCGTCCGCCAAGGCCGACGGCAAGGGGCGGCCAAGGAAGGGCGGCGGGCCGCCGGGGCCGCCGCGCCCGCCGCGACGGCCCCGGCCGCGCGTCCCGTTCCGCCGCCGGGACCCGATCAAGCGGCTGAACGCCGGGCTGCTGGTGGTGGCGTTCGTGCTGTCGCTGTTCGCCGGGCGGCTGGTGCAGTTGCAGACGATCGAGTCGGCGAGCTACACCGAGCGGGCCAAGCGGCAGCGGCTGCAGACCATCGACCTGCCGGCGGTGCGCGGCGATATCACCGACGCCCAGGGCAACCCGCTGGCCATGACCGTGGAGGCGCGCGCCGTCTTCGCCGACCCCCTCATGATCGAGCCCAAGGACCGGCAGAAGGTGGTGTCCAAGCTGGCGCCGATGCTGGGCCTGGACCCGGACTACGTCATGAAGGTGATCAGCAAGACCGGCAGCAGGTTCGAGTACCTGGCGCACGGGGTGCGGCCCGACCGGGCCCGGCTGGTCACCGCCGAGAAGCTGCCCGGCATCGGCACGCTGCCGGAGTACCGGCGCGAGTACCCCAACGACGACCTGGCCGCGGGCGTCATCGGGTTCGTCAACGCCGAGGGCGAGGGCGGCGCCGGGCTGGAGTACTCCATGAACAAGCTGCTGGCCGGCCGGGCCGGGTGGCAGCGCGTGGAGATCAGCCCCGAGGGGCAGCACATCCCCATGGGCGAGGACCAGAAGCAGCCCTCGGTGCCCGGCCGCGGGCTGCGCCTGACCCTGCTGCGCGACCTGCAGTACAAGGCGCAGGAGGCGATCGAGGAGCGGGTGCGCGAGACCGGCGCCCGCAACGGCAGCGTCATCGTCATGGACGTGCGCACCGGGCAGCTGCTGGCGCTGGCGTCCGCGCCCGGCTACGACCCCAACGACTACGGCCGCTACTCCGAGGAGCGCTGGAACAGCCCCATCGTCCGCGAGGCCTACGAGCCCGGCAGCACCGGCAAGGTGATCACCGCGGCCGCGGTCATGGAGAAGGGCGGCGTCACGCCGGAAACCCCGTTCACCGTGCCGTACAGCATCACCCGCTACGACCGCACGTTCCACGACTCGCACCAGCACCCCACGCAGCGGCTGACGTTCGCCGGCGTGCTGGCCACCTCCAGCAACGTCGGCACCATCCTGGCCAGCGAGCGGATCTCCCAGCAGACGCTCTACCAGTTCCTGCGCGCCTTCGGCTTCGGGGAGAAGACGAACATCGGGCTGCCGGGCGAGACCGCCGGAAGCCTCAACCCGCCGAGCAAGTGGTCGGGCACCGACCGGTACCCGATCTCGTACGGGCAGACGGTGTCGGTGAACGCGCTGCAGATGGCCAGCGTCTACGCCACCATCGCCAACAACGGCGTCCGGGTCGCCCCCAACCTGGTCCTGGGCAGCACGGGCGAGGATGGATCGTTCACCCCCGCCCCGGCGCCCGAGCGCCGCCAGGTGATCAGCGCCGACACCGCCCGCAAGCTGCGCGACATGCTGGAGGGCGTCACCTCCGAGGAGGGCACCGCCCCCAAGGCGCGCATCAAGGGCTACCGGGTGGCGGGCAAGACCGGCACCGCGGAGATCGTCAACCCCTCCTGCGGATGCTACCGGGGCGGCGGCTACACCGCCTCCTTTGCCGGATTCGCACCCGCCGATGACCCTCAGCTGGTGGTTCAGGTGGTCCTGCAGAACCCGCGGCGGGGAAGCCACTATGGTGGCGATGCTGCCGCGCCGGTGTTCAAGGACGTGATGAGCTTCGCGCTGCAGACCCGGAAGATCCCGCCGACGGGAAGCAAACCGCCGACCGTCAAGATCTACGCCCGGGACTGACCGCAGCGAGTACCCTCTCTCGCCGTGAGTTCAGCATCGGCAGCCGCGTCCGCCCGAACATCCGCCCGAACGTCCGTCCAGACGTCCGCCCGAACGTCCCGTACCGAAAGACACGCCATGCGCCCGACGACCACTCCGGCCCGGCCGCTGTCCGGTCTGGCGGCGCTGCTGGGGGTCGCGGACGCCGGGAACGGCAGGCGGTCGGCGGGGGTGTCGGTGACCGGCATCACCCACGACTCCCGGCGGGTGCTGCCGGGCGACCTGTACGCGGCGCTGCCCGGCACCCGCGCGCACGGCGCCGACTTCGCCCGGCAGGCCGCCGCCGCGGGCGCCAGGGCGATCCTCACCGACCCGGCCGGACGCGACCGGGCCGCCGCCGCGGGCCTGCCCGTGCTGGTGGTCGACGACGTGCGGGCCCGGCTCGGTCAGGCCGCCGCCTGGGTGTACGGCGAGCCGGCCCGCGACCTGGCCCTCATCGGCGTCACCGGCACCAGCGGCAAGACCACCACCGTGTACCTGCTGGAGGCGGGGCTGCGCGCGGCCGGGGTGGACACCGCCGTGATCGGCACCGTGGAGGTGCGGATCGGCGCCGACCGGGTGCCCGCCGCGCTGACCACCCCCGAGGCCACCGACCTGCACGCGCTGTTCGCCGCGATGCGCGAACGCGGGGTGGGCGCGGCGGCCATGGAGGTCTCCAGCCACGCGCTCGACCAGGGCCGGGTCGGCGGCGCCCACTACGAGGTGGCGGTCTTCACCAACCTGTCCCAGGACCACCTGGACTACCACCCCACCATGCGGGACTACTTCGCCGCCAAGGCCAGGCTGTTCACCCCCGACTACGCGCGGGTCGGCGTGGTCAACCTCGACGACGAGTGGGGCCGCGAGCTGGTGGAGGTCGCGACCATCCCGCTGACCACCTACTCGGCGTCCGGCGACCCGGCGGCCGACTGGCGGGCCGAGGACGTGCGGCTCGGCGCCGACGGCAGCGTGTTCCGCGTGGTCGGCCCCGGCGGCATCGAGGCCGACGCGGCCGTCCAGCTGCCCGGGCCGTTCAACGTGGCCAACGCGCTGGCCGCGATCGTGGCGCTGGTGGAGGCGGGCCTGACGCTGCCCGCCGCGGTGCACGGCGTGGCGTCGCTGACCGGCGTGCCCGGCCGCCTGGAGCGCGTCGACGCCGGCCAGGACTTCGTCGCCCTGGTCGACTACTCGCACAAACCGGGCGCGGTCGAGGCGGTGCTGACCGCGCTGCGCCCGCTCACCGAGGGGCGGCTGGCCGTGGTGCTCGGCTGCGGCGGCGACCGCGACCGCGGCAAGCGCCCGCTGATGGGCGAGACCGCCGCGCGGCTGGCCGACATGGTGTACTTCACCAACGACAACCCCCGGTCCGAGGACCCCCTCGCCATACTCGCCGCTATGGTCGAGGGCGGGCTGAAGGTGCCGCAGGAGCGGCGCGCCCACGTGGTGGTGGAGCCCGACCGCGCAGCCGCGATCGAGCTCGCCGTCGCCCGCGCCCGCCGCGGCGACGTGCTGGTGGTGGCCGGCAAAGGCCACGAGCTGGGCCAGTACGTGGCCGGCGAGGTGCTGCCCTTCGACGACCGGGAGGTCCTGCGCGCGGCGCTGCGCCGAACGCAGGCCGCCGCGGGCGCGTCCAACGTCGAGAACGCACGAGGAGACAGGACGCAGGCGTGATCCCACTTCCGCTGGCGACCATCGCCGAGCTGACCGGCGGCGTCGCCCACGGGGACGGCGCGGACGCCGTGGTCCGCGGCCCCGTCGTCATCGACTCGCGGGCCGTGGCGCCCGGCGCGCTGTTCGCCGCGCTGCGCGGCGAACGCGCCGACGGCCACGACTTCGCCGCCGCCGCGCTGGCCGCCGGGGCCGCCGGGGTGCTCGCCGAGCGCCCGGTCGGCGGGCCCGCCGTCGTCGTCGACGACGTGCGGGCCGCGCTGGGGCGGCTGGCGGCCGGGGTGCTGGCGCGGCTGCCCGGCACCGCCGTCATCGCGGTCACCGGCTCGGCCGGCAAGACCTCCACCAAGGACCTGATCGCCCAGCTGGTCGGGCGGGCCGGGCCGACGGTGTGGCCGCCGGGCTCGTTCAACAACGAGATCGGCCTGCCGCTGACCGTGCTGCGCGCCGAGGAGTCCACCCGCCACCTGGTGCTGGAGATGGGCGCCCGCGGCGCCGGGCACATCGCCTACCTGACCGGCATCGCGCCGCCGCGCGTCGGGGTGGTGCTGAACGTCGGCACCGCGCACGTCGGCGAGTTCGGCGGCCGTGAGAAGATCGCCGAGGCGAAGGGCGAGCTGGTGGAGGCGCTGCCCGCGGACGGCGCGGCGGTGCTGAACGCCGACGACCCGCTGGTGCGCGCCATGGCGGCCCGCACCCGCGCCCGGGTCGTGATGTTCGGCCGGTCCGCCGGCGCCGACGTGCGGGCCGCCGACGAGCGCCTGGACGACGCCGGGCGCCCGCGGTTCACCCTGGTCACCCCGGAGGGGGCGGCGCCGGTGGAGCTGCGCCTGCACGGCGCCCACGCCGTGCTGAACGCGCTGGCGGCCGCGGCCGCGGCCCGGGAGGCGGGCATGGGCGTCGCCGAGATCGCCGCGGCGCTGTCGGAGGCCGCCCCGGTCAGCCGCTGGCGGATGGAGGTGACCGAGCGGCCCGACGGGGTGACCGTCGTCAACGACGCCTACAACGCCAACCCCGAGTCGATGCGGGCCGCGATCGACACCGCCGCGCACATGGCCCGGGGCCGCCGGGCGTGGGCGGTTCTGGGGGAAATGGCCGAGCTCGGCCCTTCTTCCGCCGCGGAACATGCCAAGATCGGACAGCACGTCGCCGAACGGGGGTTCGCCGGGCTCGTCGTGGTCGGCGCGAACGCGGCGGCGATGGCCGAGGGGGCCGAGCGAGTGGGGTCATGGACGGGAGAGTGCGTACAGGTGGATGACGTCGGCGCGGCCGTGACCGCGCTCCGCGAGCGGCTGCGGCCGCGGGACGTCGTGCTGGTGAAGGGCTCTCGCGTCGCCGGGCTGGAGCGGGGCGCCGAGGCCCTGCTGTCCGGTGACCCGGAGGGTGCGGGGGGACGTCCCCCCTCGGGCGGCGCGGCCGGTCCGGAGGGTGACCGGGCGTGACCAATATCATCATCGCCGCCGGGGTGGCCCTGGTGTTCGGCATGGTCGGCACCCCGGTGTGGATCCGGATCGTGCGGAGGCTCGGCTACGGGCAGATGATCCGCGACGAGGGCCCCGAGGCGCACCTGACCAAGCGCGGCACGCCCACCATGGGCGGCGCGGTGTTCATCGTCGGCTCGCTGATCGGGTACGGCGCGGCCCACCTGTTCACCGGGACCGCCCCGACGATCTCCGGCGTGCTGGTGCTGTTCCTGATGGCCGGGCTCGGCCTGGTCGGCTTCGTCGACGACTTCATCAAGGTGTTCAAGCAGCGCAGCCTGGGTCTGCGCAGCGGCGCCAAGATGATCGGCATCGTGATCGTCGGCGTGGTGTTCGCGATCGCCTCGCTGAACTTCCCCAACGGCTACGACCTCACCCCCGCCTCCCCGCACCTGTCGTTCCTGCGCGACTTCGGGCCGTCCATCGGCCCCTACCTGTTCGTGGTGTGGGCGCTGCTGCTGATCGCCGCGACGTCCAACGGGGTGAACCTGACCGACGGGCTGGACGGCCTGGCCGCCGGCCCCGCCGCGATGGTGCTGGGCGCCTACGTCATCATCGGCAACTGGCAGCTGCGCAACAGCTGCTACGACTTCGCGCTGGCGCCCAACTGCTACAGCGTGCGCGACCCGCTGGACCTGGCGGTGGTCGCGGCCGCGGTGCTCGGCGGCGTGTTCGGATTCCTGTGGTGGAACGCCCCGCCCGCCAAGATCTTCATGGGCGACACCGGGTCGCTGGCCCTCGGCGGCGTCCTGGTGGGCCTGGCCATCCTCACCCGCACCCAGTTCCTGCTGGCCATCCTGTGCGGCCTGATCGTGATGATCACCCTGTCGGTGATGATCCAGGTCAGCTGGTTCAAGCTGACCAAGAAACGGGTGTTCAAGATGGCCCCGCTGCAGCACCACTTCGAGCTGTCCGGCTGGGCCGAGACCACCATCGTCGTCCGGTTCTGGCTGATGTCGGCGCTGTTCACCGCGATCGGCCTCGGCCTGTTCTACCTGGAATGGATGCCCAAGCGGTGAGCGGCTCGACCGGGAGCACGGGGGACTGGCGGGGCCGCGCGGTGTGCGTGGCGGGCCTCGGCGTGTCCGGGCAGGCCGCGGCACGGGTGCTGGCCGAGCGCGGCGCCCGCGTCACCGTCGTGGACGCCCGCGACGACGACGCGCTGCGCGAGCGGGCCGAGCGGCTGCGCGCCGACACGGGCGCGACCGTCCGCCTCGGCGACGGCGACACCCTGCCCGCCGGCACCGACCTGGTGGTCACCTCGCCCGGCTGGCGTCCCGACGTGCCGCTGCTGGCGGCCGCCGCGTCCGCCGGCATCGAGATCATCGGCGAGGTCGAACTGGCGTGGCGGCTCGCGCACGGCGGGCCCGGCGGGCGGCAGGCGGCGCCGTGGCTGGCGCTGACCGGCACCAACGGCAAGACCACCGTGGTGCGGATGCTGGCGTGCATGCTCACCGCCGCCGGGCACCGCGCCGTCGCCGTCGGCAACGTGGGCACGCCCATCGTCGAGGCGGTGCTGGACAAGTACGACGTGCTCGCCGTGGAGCTGTCGAGCTACCAGCTGCACTGGTCCAGCTCGCTGGCGCCGCACGCGGCGGCGGTGCTGAACGTGGCGCCCGACCACATCGACTGGCACGGCTCGTTCGAGGCGTACGCGGCCGACAAGGGCCGGATCTACGCGCCCGGAACGGTGGCCGTCGTCAACGCCGACGACCCGGTGTCCACACGGCTCGGCGGGCCCGGCGCCAAGGGCTTCACCCTCGGTACGCCCGCCGCCGGGCAGCTCGGCGTGGTCGAGGACCTGCTCGTCGACCGCGCGTTCACGCCCGACCCGCGGCGCGAGGCCGTGGAGCTGGCCGAACTGGCGGACGTGCGGCCCTTCGCCCCGCACAACGTCGCCAACGCCCTGGCCGCCGCCGCCCTGGCCCGCGCCTACGGCGTCCCGCCCGAGGCGGTGCGGGACGGGCTGCGCGCGTTCACCCCCGACCCGCACCGCATCGCCCACGTGGCGAACGTGGACGGCGTCGACTACGTCGACGACTCCAAGGCCACCAACCCGCACGCCGCCGCCGCGTCCCTGTCGGCCTGCCGGTCGGCGGTGTGGATCGCGGGCGGCCTGCTCAAGGGCGCCGACGTCGACGACCTGGTCCGCTCCTGCGCCGACCGGCTGCGCGGCGTGGTGCTGCTGGGCGCCGACCGGGCGCGGATCGCGCAGTCACTTGCGCGACACGCGCCGGAAGTCCCGGTGGTGGACGTCCCCGACACCGACACTGGGGCGATGGACCGCGTCGTGTCCGCCGCCGCCGGGCTGGCCCGGCCGGGCGACACGGTGCTGCTGGCCCCCGCGGGCGCGTCGTTCGACATGTTCGCCGGCTACGGGGCGCGCGGCGACGCCTTCGCCGCGGCCGTGCGCAGGCTCGCCGAGTCCCGGTAGGGCGCGGCGGGGGCGGGTCCGGCAGCGCGACGAAGAAGGGGGGCCGCGAGCATGAACGCCGCCGTGCCGCCGGCACCGGCGGACGACGGCCGCCGGGAGCGCCCGCGCCGGGCCGGGCCGCGCGAGCACCTCGTCGCCGCCGTCGGCCTGCTGGACCGCCCGCTGACCTCGTACTACCTGGTGCTCGGCTGCTCGGTCATGCTGCTGGCGCTGGGGCTGACCATGGTGCTGTCGGCGTCGCTGGTCCAGCAGATCCAGGCGACCGGGTCGGCGTACACGCTGTTCCAGAAGCAGGCCATGTGGATGGCGATCGGGCTGCCGCTGATGTGGCTGGCCTCGCGGCTGCCGGTGCGCACGTTCCGCGCGTTCGCCTACCCGCTGCTGCTGCTGTCGATCGTGGCGCTGGGCCTGGTGCTGGTGCCCGGCCTCGGCCACTCGGCGGGCGGCGCGACCCGCTGGATCGGCCTCGGGCCGGTGCTGGTGCAGCCGTCCGAGCCCGCCAAGCTGGCGCTGGTGCTGTGGGGCGCCGACCTGCTGGCCCGCAAGGAGCGGCAGGGCCAGCTCAACGAGTGGCGGCCGCTGCTGGTGCCGCTGCTGCCCGGTGCCGGGCTGCTGGTGCTGATGGTCATGCTCGGCAGCGACCTCGGCACCACCCTGGTGCTGCTGACGATCTTCCTGGCGCTGCTGTGGGTGGTCGGCGCGCCGGGCCGGCTGTTCGTCGGCATGGCCGGGCTGGTGTGCCTGCTGGTGGCGATCCTGATCATCGTCGAGCCGTACCGGCTGCAGCGGCTCACCGGCTACCTGGACCCGTCCCAGAACCAGTACACCACCAACTACCAGGGCACCCAGGGGCAGCTGGCGATCGCCTCCGGCGGCTGGCTGGGCACCGGCCTGGGCGAGGGCCGCGCCAAATGGGACTTCCTGCCGCACGCCGAGACCGACTTCATCTTCGCGATCATCGGAGAGGAGCTCGGACTGGTGGGTACCCTCGTGGTGCTGAGCCTGTTCGGGCTGCTGGCCTACGCCGGGCTGCGCATCGCCCGCCGGGTCCGCGATCCCTTCACCCGCCTGGCCGCGGCCGGGGCCACGGCCTGGGTGGTGGTGCAGGCGATCGTCAACATCGGAGCCGTGATCGGTGTGCTTCCCATCACCGGGATCCCGTTGCCGCTGGTCTCCTACGGGGGGTCGGCGCTGATCCCGACCTTGATCGCGCTCGGCATGCTGCTGGCCTTCGCCAAACGCGAACCCGGCGCCCGCCAGGCGTTGGCCGCCCGGGGCCCCGGCCCGGTCGCCCGCGCCCTAAGCTGGCTTGGCCTGGCACGGCGTCAGTGAGTCCCCCCCGTCACGAACACGCTGAGGAGATGTAAGCGAGCATGAGGGTTGTCCTGGCCGGCGGCGGCACCGCCGGACACATCGAGCCCGCGCTGGCCCTCGCCGACGCGCTGCGGCGCATCGATCCCAACACCGGGATCACCTGCCTCGGTACCGAGCGGGGCCTGGAGACCCGGCTGGTCCCGCAGCGGGGCTACCAGCTCGCGCTGATCCCGCCGGTTCCGCTGCCCCGCACCCTGACGCCGCAGCTGCTGACCGTCCCGGGCCGGCTGCGCGGCGCCATCAACGCGGCCGCGGCGATCCTGGACCAGGCGCAGGCCGACGTGCTGGTCGGGTTCGGCGGGTACGTGGCCACCCCCGGCTACCTGGCCGCCCGCAAGCGCAAGATCCCGATCATCGTGCACGAGGCCAACCCCAAGCCGGGCCTGGCCAACAAGCTGGGCGCCCGGTTCACCGAGCACGTGGCCGTCTCGCACGCCGACTCGCCGCTGCCGAACGCCCGGTTCGTCGGGATCCCGCTGCGCCGGGACATCGCCAATCTGGACCGGCTGGCCATGGGGGACAAGGCCCGCTCCTACTTCGGGCTGCTGCCCGACCTGCCCACCCTGCTGATCTTCGGCGGGTCGCAGGGGGCGCGCTCGCTCAACCGCGCCGCGGTGGCCGCCGCCCCGGCCTTCCGGCAGGCCGGCATCCAGGTGCTGCACATCGTCGGGCCCAAGAACACCGAGGAGCCCGAGCCCGCCTCCGGCGGTCCGCAGTACGTCACCATCCCCTACTGCGACCGGATGGACCTGGCCTACGCCGCCGCCGACATGGCCATGTGCCGGGCCGGCGCGATGACCTGCGCCGAGCTGACCGCCGTGGGGCTGCCCGCGGTGTACGTGCCGCTGCCGCACGGCAACGGCGAGCAGCGGCTGAACGCCGAGCCGGTGGTGGCGGGCGGCGGCGGCCTGCTGGTCGACGACGCCGAGCTGTCGCCCGAGTGGATCGTGCACAACCTGCTGCCGGTGCTGGCCGACCCGGGCCGGGTCGCCGCCATGTCCGAGGCCGCCGGGCGGCTGGGCCGCCGCGACGCCGACCAGGCGCTGGCGCAGATGGTGTACGAGGTCGTCCGCTCGGCGGGCCGCCAATGACGGGCGGCGCGACGGGCGGCGAGACGGACAACGAGGGGACGGGCACCGCCCGATGAGTCTGATCAGTCCTGGCGAGGTCGTGCCGGCGGGGGAGCTGGGCAAGGTCCACTTCATCGCGATCGGCGGCGCCGGCATGTCCGGCGTCGCGCGGATCATGTTGCGGCGCGGCATACCCGTCTCCGGCAGCGACGCCCGGGACTCCGAGCTGCTGGCGCAGCTCGGCGAGCTGGGGGCCAAGGTGTTCGTCGGCCACGACGCCGCGCACCTGGGCGACGCCGACACCGTGGTGGTGTCCACGGCGATCCGCGACACCAACCCCGAGCTGGTGGCGGCCCGCCGGCGCGGGCTGCGGGTGCTGCACCGGTCGGCGGCGCTGGCATCGCTGATGGCGGGGCGGCGCGCGGTGGCGGTGGCGGGCACCCACGGCAAGACCACCACCACCTCGATGCTCACGGTCGCGCTGCAGCGGGTCGGCGCCGACCCGTCGTACTGCATCGGCGGGCAGCTGGTCACCACGGGGCTGGGCGCCGACGAGGGCTCCGGGGACGTGTTCGTCGCCGAGGCCGACGAGAGCGACGGCTCGTTCCTGGCCTACAGCCCGCGGGTGGCGGTGGTCACCAACGTCGAGGCCGACCACCTGGACAACTACGGCGGGTTCGAGAAGGTCAAGGAGAACTTCGTCCGGTTCGTCGACCGGATCGAGCCCGGCGGGACGCTGGTGGCCGGGGCCGACGACCCGGTGGCGGTGGAACTGGCCGGGCGGGCCCGCGAACGCGGCCTGACCGTGCGCACCTACGGCGAGGCTCCCGGCGCCGACCTGCGCGTCACCGGCTTCGCCCCGCGCGGCCTGGGCTCCCGGTTCCACGTCGAGGGCGTCGGCGACGTGGCCCTCAGCGTGCCCGGCCGGCACAACGCGCTCAACGCCACCGCCGTGATCGCCGTGGCGCAGGCGCTGGGCGCCGACCTGGCCGGGGTGCTGGACGGGCTGGCCTCGTTCGGCGGGGCGATGCGCCGCCTGGAGCCCAAGGGCGAGGCGGCCGGCGTCGAGGTGTTCGACAGCTACGCCCACCACCCGACCGAGCTGACCGCCGACCTGCGCGCCACCCGCGACTACGTGGAGCAGAAGGGCGGCGGCCGGATCGTCGCGGTGTTCCAGCCGCACCTGTACAGCCGCACCCGCTTCTTCGCCGCCGAGTTCGGCGCCGCGCTGGGGCTGGCCGAGGTGGCGGTGGTGCTGGACGTGTACGGCGCCCGGGAGGACCCCGAGCCCGGCGTCACCGGCGCCCTGGTGGCCGACGCCGTGCCCGAGGCGACGCGCACCGTGTACGCGCCGGTGTTCGACGAGGTCCCCGCCCTCGTGACGGACCTGGCGCGGCCCGGCGACGTGGTGATCACCCTGGGCGCGGGCAACGTCACCGAACTGGGCCCGCGCATCCTGGAGGGGCTCGCCGCCCGCGCGTCCTGACCGCGGCGGCCCGCGGTGCGGGGGCGGACGCCGCAGAATGTGATCTTCGGGGAGTTTCGCCGTCGCCGGGCGTGGGCTCCCCGCAATCGCCGTCCGGCGCGGTCATCCTTACGGCATGACCAACGTGGGCGGGCAGACGGGGGCGCGGCGCGGGCACCCGGGCCGCTGGAAGGTGGCGTTCGTCACGCTGCTGGTGTTCGGGGTGCTCGGCGCGGTGGGCTGGGTGCTGCTCGGCTCGCGGCTGCTGGTGGTGCGCACCGTCGAGGTCACCGGCACCAGGCTCGCCCCGCGCGACCGGATCGTGGCCGCCGCCGGGGTGCGCCTCGGCGTGCCCATGGTGCGGCTGGGCACCGAGGAGGCGCGGGCGCGGCTGGAGCGGCTGCGCGAGGTCGAGTCGGCCACGGTGGAGCGGCGCTGGCCCACCACCGTGCGGATCGTGGTGCGCGAACGCGTCCCGGTCGCGGTGGTGGAGCGCGCCGGCCGGTACTACCGGCTCGACCGGCACGGGGTGACCGTCGCCGACGGCGCGTCCCGGCCGTCGGGGCTGCCCGAGCTGGTCACCGGTTCGCCCGGGCCGTCGGATCCGGCTACGCTGGCGGCGCTGCGCGTGCTCGGAGAGCTGCCCGGCCGCCTCGCCCCGCGGGTCGCCGAGGTGCGGGCGACGAGCGCCGAGTCGGTCACGCTGCGGCTGTCGGGCGGGCCCCTGGTCGTGTGGGGCTCGGCCGAGCGCACCGAGGAGAAGGCGCGGCTGCTGGACGCGCTGCGCCGCACGGCCGCCGGTCGTTCGGCGCGGATCATCGACGTCAGTTCGCCCGAGGTCGTCACCACCCGGTGAAACCGCGGCGGTGCGTGTGTCGCGGCGAAACCGGGCGCCCGATGGGGCACGCTGGGAGCATGGACGGCCTGGCGTGCTTCGCCAACCGGGGCAAGCGGGACTCACCGCGACACGCCGGATCGGTTGGCCGGGGGTTAGTTGACCCTGGCGGTTGGGCCGCCCTACTGTCCGTATCAGTCAGCAGGTTGACATAACTGTAAGCCTCAAGTTTAGGGTGAGGGTTTGCTCGGACGGCACCGCCGCCGTCCGCGGCCCGCGGCGCAGGCCGCACCCGCGGCTTGAGGCGGCAGGCGACAACCGCACAGACATCACAAGGTCCAGAGCACCGCAGCGACCCGGTTCGCCGAACCGGGTCGTCCGGTCCGATAGAGCGAGCGGAAAGGCCCCTCGTCGTGGCAGCACCGCAGAACTACCTCGCGGTCATCAAGGTCGTCGGCATCGGCGGCGGCGGTGTCAACGCCGTCAACCGGATGATCGAAGAGGGACTCAAGGGCGTCGAGTTCATCGCGATCAACACCGACGCCCAGGCGCTGCTGATGAGTGACGCCGACGTCAAACTGGACGTGGGCCGCGAGCTCACCCGGGGGCTCGGCGCGGGCGCCAACCCCGACGTGGGCCGCAAGGCCGCCGAGGACCACCGCGAGGAGATCGAGGAGGTGCTCAAGGGCGCCGACATGGTCTTCGTCACGGCCGGCGAGGGCGGCGGCACCGGCACCGGCGGCGCCCCCGTGGTGGCCAATATCGCCCGCTCCCTGGGCGCGCTGACCATCGGCGTGGTCACCCGCCCGTTCAGCTTCGAGGGCAAGCGGCGCGCCATGCAGGCCGAGGCGGGCATCGAGACGCTGCGCGACGAGGTCGACACGCTCATCGTCATCCCCAACGACCGGCTGCTGTCGATCTCCGACCGGCAGGTCAGCGTGCTGGATGCGTTCAAGGCCGCCGACCAGGTGCTGCTGTCCGGTGTGCAGGGCATCACCGACCTGATCACCACGCCGGGTCTGATCAACCTGGACTTCGCCGACGTCAAGTCGGTCATGTCCGGCGCCGGGTCGGCGCTGATGGGCATCGGCTCGGCGCGCGGCGACGACCGCTCGGTGGCCGCCGCCGAGATGGCGATCTCCAGCCCGCTGCTGGAGGCCAGCATCGACGGTGCGCACGGGGTGCTGCTGTCCATCTCCGGGGGCTCCGACCTGGGCCTGTTCGAAATCAACGAGGCGGCCCAGCTGGTGTCCAACGCCGCCGCGCCGGACGCCAACATCATCTTCGGCGCGGTCATCGACGACGCCCTCGGCGACGAGGTGCGGGTCACAGTGATCGCGGCCGGGTTCGACGAGGGGCGGCCCAGCAAGCCCGCGCCCGAGCCGGACACCCGTCGGCTGCCTCCGCCGCCGCGTCCGGCCCCGCCGCCGCCCGGCGCCGCGGGCGGCAACCCGATCCCCAGCCGGGTCGGCCGGTCCGACCCGCCGCCCACCACCGTGGCGCAGGCCGCCGCGGCGCCGTCCGCGCAGTCCGCCGCGCCGCCCACGGCGCCACCGCGGTCCGAGCCGGAGCGCCCGCAGGCCGGCGGCCCGTCCTCCGACGAGGGAGAACGGTCCGGCGGCCGTTCCGCGTCCGGCGGCGAACACGGCGACGACAGCGGCCCGTCGGCGAAGGACGGCGGCGACGCCGGCGGCTCCGCCGACCGCGACGGCGGGCGGGACGAGGAGTCCCCGATCCGCCCGCCCGCGCCGCGTCCCGCCCCCGACTCGGCCACCGGCCGCGGGCCGGGCGGCGACGGCGAGCCCTCCGGTCCGGCGGGCCAGCGCCGCCGCCCCGTGGTGTTCGACGAGGACGACGATCTCGACGTGCCCGACTTCCTGAAGTGATCGGAGCAGTGGTCACGACCGTCCCCCTGGGCGCGGGCGTGGGCGCCGCGTTCACCGACCGCGCCGGCGGCCGCAGCGCCGCCCCGTTCGACACCCTCAACCTCGGCGGCGCCGTCGGCGACGACCCCGCCGCCGTCCGCGACAACCGCCGCCGCGCCGCCGCGGCGCTGGGCGTCGACCCCGAGCGCACCGTGTGGATGCGCCAGGTGCACGGCGCCGACGTGGCGTTCGTCACCCGCCCGTTCACCGGCGACCCGGCGCCCGGCGTGGACGCCGTCGTGACGACCGAACCCGGGCTCGCGCTGGCGGTGCTGGTCGCCGACTGCGCACCCGTCCTGCTGGCCGACCCGGTCGCCCGCGTGGTGGGCGCGGCGCACTCCGGCCGCCCCGGAACGGCCCTGGGCGTCGTCCCCGCGCTGGTGGCCCGGATGCGCGAGCACGGCGCCGACCCGGCGCGGATCGCCGCGGCGATCGGCCCGGCGGCATGCGGCGGCTGCTACGAGGTGCCCGCCGAGATGCGCGACGAGGTCGCCGCGCGCGTCCCCGAGGCGTACGCGACGACGCGGGCGGGCACGCCGGGCCTGGACATCCGCGCCGGGATCGTCGGGCAGCTCAAGACCGCCGGCGTCGCCGACATCCGCGTCGACCCGCGCTGCACGATCGAGACGCCCGAGCTGTTCTCCTACCGCCGCGAGGGCCGCACCGGCCGTTTCGCCGGATTTGTCTGGCTCACCGGCGATGCGGCGGAGGCCGCCCATGGGTGACGCGGTGGCCGGGGGCGAGGCGCGCCGCGAGGAGCTGGCCGCCAACCTCGCCGAGGTCCGCAAGCGCATCGCGGCCGCCTGCGCGGCGGCCGGCCGCGACCCCGCAGAAGTGACGCTGGTCGCGGTCACCAAGACGTTCCCCGCCTCCGACGTGCGGCTGCTGGCCGAGCTGGGCGTGACCGACGTCGCGGAGAACCGCGACCAGGAGGCCCGCCCCAAGGCGGAGGAGTGCGCGGGGCTGCCGCTGCGCTGGCACTTCGTCGGGCAGCTGCAGACCAACAAGGCGCGCTCGGTGGCGTCCTACGCCGACGTGGTGCAGTCGGTCGACCGGCTGCGGCTGGTGCGGGCGCTGTCGGACGCCGCGGTCCGCGCGGGGCGGACGCTGCGCTGCCTGATCCAGGTGTCGCTGGACGAGCCGGAGCCCGGGCGCGGCCCCGCCGCCACCGGGGCGCGCGGCGGCGCCGACCCCGCCGACGTGCCCGCGCTGGCCGACGCGATCGACACGGCGGGCGGACTGGAGCTGGACGGCGTCATGGCGGTCGCTCCGCTGGGCGCAGACCCTTCCGCCGCGTTCGCCCGGTTGGCCCGGATCGCCGCCGACCTGCGGCGGGAGCGTCCCGGCGCCGCGGTGATCTCGGCCGGGATGAGCGGCGATCTGGAGCAGGCCGTCGCGTGCGGCGCGACACATGTGCGTGTCGGTACGGCGTTGCTCGGCGGCAGGCGGGCAATCGTCAGGTAATGTCCCCCCAGGGGTGCCTGCCGAAACGGCGGGGCGTACGGACGGGCGGTCCGAGGCGGCGTCGAGGCGCCGATGCCGCGGCCACAGGACGACGGAGGGGCATATGGCCAGCGCGATGCGCAAGATGGCGGTCTACCTCGGCCTTGTGGAGGACGACCGCTACGACGACAAGTACGGCAAGTATGACGAGTACGACGAGTACGAGGTCTACGACGACGACGCCGACACCCTCGCCGGCCGCCGTTCCGGACGCGACGAGGAGCCCGGCGGCCAGCTTACACGGGCCGATGACGCCGCGGAGCGGGAACGCGATCATCACGCTGCGTCACCCGGCGACCGACGCTCCGTGGCAGTCTACGAGAGCGGTTCCACCGACCTTGCGCGCATCACTACGCTGCATCCCAGGACCTACAACGAGGCGAGGACCATCGGAGAGCACTTCCGTGAGGGCACACCAGTGATCATGAATCTGACCGAGATGGTCGACAGCGACGCAAAGCGCCTCGTCGACTTCGCGGCGGGTCTGGTATTCGGCCTGCACGGGAGCATCGAGCGTGTTACGAACAAGGTGTTCCTGCTGTCGCCCGCCAACGTCGAGGTGACGGCCGAGGACAAGGCCCGGATGGCAGAACGAGGGTTCTTCAACCAGAGCTGAACGGCGACCATGCGAGAGACTGATACTTCGTGACCATCGTAGGATCCGTGCTCAGCGCGGTGCTGTACATCTTCCTGCTGTTCCTCATCGGGAGACTCATCCTGGAGGTACTGCAGTCGTTCGCCCGGTCATGGCGTCCCACGGGACTGGTGCTGGTGATCGCCGAGACCACCTACACCGTCACCGATCCGCCACTGAAACTGCTGAGGCGGTTCATTCCGCCGATACGGCTGGGTAACGTGGCCCTGGACCTCAGCTTCACGGTCCTCATCCTTGTGGTCTGGGTCATGATCATCTTCGTGCAGAGGCTCTGATCGGATACCGTCCTAGCGGACAGACTCCAAGCGCGCCAAGGAGACGACATGCCACTGACACCCGCCGACGTGCGGAACAAGCAGTTCAGTACCACCAGGCTGAGGCCGGGATACGACGAGGAGGAGGTGGACGCCTTCCTCGACGAGGTCGAGGCCGAGCTGGACCGCCTCATCCAGGAGAACGAGGAGCTGCGGGCGAAGCTGGCCGAGTGCCTGCGCGGCAAGGTCCCGGCCATGGCGGCGCCGATCGTCGAGCCCAAGCCGGACGTGCCGCAGATCCCCGAGCCGCCCCGGCCCGAGCCGCAGCCCCAGCCCGAACCGGAGCCGGCCCAGCTCGGCGGCGGTCTCGGCGGCATGGCGCCCCCCGCCCCCTCCGGCGAGGACAACATGGACACCGCGGCGCGCGTGCTGGCGCTGGCGCAGCAGACCGCCGACCAGGCGATCGCCGACGCCCGCCGGGAGGCCGACGAGACGCTCGGCCGGGCCCGCCGCGAGGCCGAGGAGATCCTCGGCAAGGCCCGCCGCCAGGCCGACCAGATCGTCAGCGAGGCCCGCTCCCGCGCCGAGGCCCTCGACCGGGACGCCCAGGAGCGGCACCGCCAGGTCATGGGCTCGCTGGTGCAGCAGCGCGAGGAGCTCGAACGCGAGGTCGACAACCTGCGCGCCTTCGAACGCGAGTACCGCAGCCGCCTGAAGGTCTATCTGGAGGGGCAGCTGCGCGACCTGGAGGCCGGCAGCACCGAGACCGGCGCGTTCCAGCCCGGTGCCCCCGTGCAGAGCACCCCGACCGCCACCGGCCCGCAGAGCACCCTCGCCCACGACGGCCGCGGCGGCGCCCCCGGCGGCTCCCCCACCGGACCCACCCCCTTCCCTCCGCCCGCCGAGCCGGCCCAGCACGCCCAGCAGGTTCAGCACTCGGCGACCGGCGCCTTCCACGCGGCTGACAACCCGCCGCACGAGAGGCGCTGACCCCCGGCCCTTTGGCGATAGTGTCTTCCCGACCGCCGCGTCGCGCGGCCGGTCCGCAGCGGGCACCGCGCGGGCCAAGCCGCTTCGGCGGTGTTCCGGTACGTCGGTGAAGGCCGTCCGGAGCGATGTGCTCCGGAGAGCGCCCGGCCCTGGAAGGGGAGAGACCCTTGATCATCCTCAGTGGCGTCCTCGTGGTGGTGGCGATCGCCCTGCTGGTCGCGGGCATCGTCGCGGGCAGCGGAGACAGCGCACAGGTGCTCGGCGTGGACGCGCTGGTGGTGATCTACACCTCGATCGCCGTCAGCCTGGTGTCGTTCCTGTGCCTGGCCATCGGGGTCTTCCTGCGGCGCAAGGAGCTGTTCGGCGCGGTCCCCGCCCCCGCCGCGGCCCCGTCGCGCAAGGCACGGTCCGCCAGGTCCGGCCGCAAGGACGACAAGAGCAAGAACAAGAAGGAGAAGAAGAAGGGCGCCACGTCCGGCCGGTCCTCGACCGCCCCGGCGCCCGCCGCCGCCTCCGCCGGCACGGCGACCCCCGGCAAGGACGCCGGTGCTCCGCCCTCCGGCGAGTTTCTGGACATTCCCGCCCAGCCGGTGAAGGTCCCCGACGACGCCCTGGTGTACGTGGTGCGCGGCCGTCGCCGCTACCACCTGGACACGTGCCGCCAGCTTGCGGGGCGCGACAAGGACGAGCTGACCTACATCGAGGCCAAGGAGGAGGGGTTCAGCCCCTGCACGGCCTGCATGCCCGACACCGCCCTGGCGGCGCGCGCCGCGGTGTCGGTGCCCGCACGGTCCGGTGCGCAGGGCCGCTCCTCGTCATCGGCCTCGCCGGCCTCGCCGACCGGGGGCGTGGCCGGATCCGGCCGCTCCACGTCGGCGTCCCCGTCGTCCCCGTCGTCCCCGTCGTCCCCGTCGTCCCCGTCGTCCCCGTCGTCCCCGTCGTCTGCGTCGGCGTCCGCGTCCGCCGAGACCGCCCCACCCGTCAAGCCGACCCTGGACAAGCCCGCGTCCGGCGGGCCCGCGGCCGGGGCGGGTGCGCCGCCGTCGGCGTGGCCCGTTCCGGGGGCGGCCTCCACGCCCGCGCGTCCGTCCGGCGGCGCCCCCGCGCAGGACGCCGCCCAGAGCGCGCCGGCGAAGGGCGGGGCCGCCGCGGACGTCCCGGCGCGCGCCGCCGAAGGCGGCCCGGCCGACGCTCCCACGGCTCCCCGTGGGGAGCGGCCCGCGCGCGACGAGGCGCACGCCGGCGCCCCGTCCGCCGGGGAGCGGGGTGCGGGTGCGCACGCGGCGGGCGACGGCGACGACCCGCAGGTGCGCATCCTCAGCGGCACCAAGCGCTACCACCGCGTCGACTGCGCGCTGATCGAGGACGTCGGCGACGAGGCCGAGGACCTGGAGACCCTGCCCCGAACGGAGGCCGCGGCGCGGGGCTGCACGCCCTGCCTGGTCTGCCAGCCCGACCGCGACCACGCCTCCTCGTAACCGCTCGGCAACCGCCCGCCACCGGGCCGCCGGGCCGCCCGCCTCGCGGCGCCCGGGTTCCGGACGCGCGGCGCCAGCGGTCAGTGCTCCAGGCGGCGCGGCTCGTCCGGGTCGGCGGCCCGCCGCCCGCCGCCGATCCTGCGTCGCTGTTCGCGCAGCTCCCGGCGCTTGACGCTGACGCCGCCGAACAGCGCGAACCCGGTGAGGCGGATGACCGGCGCGTCCGGCTCCAGCGGTCCGTCGTCCGGCAGTTCCACCCCGCCGAAGATCGCCGCGGTGGAGTTGACCACCCGCACGCCCGGCGGCACCGTGATCTCCACACCGCCGAAGATGCAGCTCACGTTGACGGTCACCTCGGGCTGCGCCAGCACGGCCTGCCGGAAGTCCAGCTGAGCCCCGCCGAACACGCAGTGGACGTGGGTGGCGGGCTCGACCAGCCAGCGGCCCCGCCGCTCCGCCCCGGCGAAGACCGCCACGATCGCCGAGGCGAGCCGCTCGGGCGGCGGCAGGTCCGGGGCGGCGTGGGCGGCGGTCTGTTTGCGCAGGTTGACGCGGGGCTGCGCCGCGTCCGGCGGGGCGGGGGCCTTTCCGGCGGCCCCGGGGATGTCCGACACCAGGGGCGTCAGCTCGGCGTAGGTCTTGGCCCGGTACGCCGCGTCGATCCGCTCGGCGTGCTCCTCGGGGGTGATGCGGCCCTCGGCGAGGGCCTCGCGCAGGAGGTCGGCGATCCGGTCCCGGTCGGCGTCCGAGGCCCGCATCAGCGCCGGTTCCGCCGCGGCGCCGGTGTCCCCGGACGCGGTCCCCGCGGGGCCGGACGGGCTCGGATCGGAGGAAGAGGGAGGTTCGGGCAACTTCACCCCGCCATCATCGCAAACGCGATGTGTCGCGAAGAACCCTTTCCGCGGGACCGGCCCGTCATCCGGCGGCGCGGCGCAGCCAGAACGTCAGGCCCAGCTCGTCGTCGCGGCGGGCGGGCAGGTCCCCGTCCGGGCGGCCCTCGTGGAACTCGACGGCCAGCACCTCGGCGGCGATCTGCGCGCCGTGCTCGCGCAGGGCCTCGGCGAGGTCGTCGCCGGCCGCCCGCCACCACAGCGCGACCCGGTCGGTGACCTCCAGGCCCGCGGCCTTGCGGGCGTCCTGCAGCAGCCGGACGACCTCGCGGACCTGCCCGGCGCGCCGCAGCTCGGGCGTGACGGTCAGGTCGAGCGCGACGGTCTCGCCGGCGGCGCTCTCCACGGCCCAGCCGGTCCGCGGCCGCTCGGTGACGATCACCTCGGCGGGGGACAGGGCCACGGCGCCGATGCCGGGCACCTCGACGGTGGCGGCGCCGTCGGCGCGCAGCGCGGCGACCAGCGCGGCGGGGTCGGCGGCGGCGACCGCCCCGGCGACCCCGGGGGTGTCCTTGGCGAACCGGCGGCCCAGCTCGCGGAAGTTGGGCTTGACCTGGTAGTGGACGAGGTCGCCGCCGATGGACGACAGGTCCTGCAGCGCCGCGACGTTCAGCTCCTCGGCGATCTGGGCGCGCAGCTCCTCGGGCAGCTCGGGCCAGCCGGGCGCGCCGACCAGGGCGCGGCCGAGGGGCTGGCGGGTGCGCACGCCGCTGGCGGCCCGCGCGGACCGGCCGAGCTCCACCAGCCGCCGGACCAGGCCCATCCGCGCGGTCAGCTCCGGGTCGAGCAGGTCCTCGCGGACGGCGGGCCAGTCGGCCAGGTGCACCGACTCGGGGGCGTCGGCGGGGCGGATCACGTCCCACACGTAGTCGGTGACGAACGGCACCATCGGCGCCATGAGCCGGGTGAGGGTCTCCACGCACTCGTACAGCGTGGCGAACGCGGCGGCCCCGGCGGGGGTGTCGGGGCCCTCCCAGAAGCGCCGCCGGGAGCGCCGCACGTACCAGTTGGACAGGTCGTCGATGAACTCGGCGAGGCGGCGCCCCGCCGCGGCCGAGTCGAACCGCTCCAGGGCGGCGTCCACCTCGCCGACGGTGCGGTGCAGCTCGGCCAGGGCCCAGCGGTCCAGCAGGGGCCGGTCGGCGGGGGCGGGGGCCTCGCCCATCCGCTCCGGCGTCCACGGGCGGCCGCCCTGGGAGGCGGCGGCGCCCGCGTACAGCACCAGGAACGACGCGGTGTTCCAGTAGGTGAGGAGCACCTTGCGGACGATCTCCTCCAGCGCGTTGTGGCCGACCCGGCGGGAGGCCCACGGCATGCCGCTGGCGAGCATGAACCAGCGCAGCGCGTCGGCGCCGTGCCGTTCCATCAGCGGGATGGGCTCCAGCATGTTGCCCAGGTGCTTGCTCATCTTGCGGCCGTCCTCGGCCAGGATGAGCCCCAGGCACAGCACGTTCTCGTAGGACGAGCGGTCGAACACCAGCGTGCCGACGGCCATCAGGGAGTAGAACCAGCCGCGCGTCTGGTCCTGCGCCTCGCAGATGTACTGGGCGGGGTAGGAGGACTCGAAGGCCTCCTTGTTGCGGTGGGGGGCGCCCCACTGCGCGAACGGCATGGAGCCGGAGTCGTACCAGGCGTCGATGACGTCGGGCACGCGGCGCGCCCGCGCACCGCACCGCGGACAGGGGAAGGTGACCTCGTCCACGTAGGGGCGGTGCGGGTCCAGGCCGGACAGGTCGCGCCCGGCCAGGTCGCCCAGTTCGGCCAGGGAGCCCACGCAGGTGACGTGGTCGTCGTCGGCTTCGCACACCCACAGCGGGAGGGGCGTGCCCCAGTAGCGGCTGCGGGACAGCGCCCAGTCGACGTTGTTGCGCAGCCATTCGCCGTAGCGGCCGTGCTTGACGGTCTCGGGGAACCAGTTGGTCCGCTCGTTCTCCTCCAGCAGCCGCTGCTTGATGCTGGTGGTGCGGATGTACCAGGCGGGCAGCGCGTAGTAGAGCAGCGGGGTGTGGCAGCGCCAGCAGTGCGGGTAGCTGTGCTCCAGCCGACCGCTCCGGTAGAGCAGGCCGCGCTCGTCCAGGTCGGCGGTGAGGAACTCGTCGGCTCTCTTGAAGAACCTGCCGCCCACCAGGGGGACCTCCCGATGGAAGCGCCCGTCCGGGCCGATCGGGTTGACGACGGGCATGCCGTAGGCGCGGCAGACGGCCATGTCGTCCGCACCGAACGCGGGGGCCTGGTGGACCAGGCCGGTGCCGTCCTCCACGGTGACGTAGTCGCCCAGCACCACGTAGTGGGCGTCGGGGATGTCGACCAGGTCGAACGGGCGCCGGTAGGAGGTGCGCTCCAGATCGGTGCCCCGGAACGTGGCGACCCGGTCCGGCCCCTCGCCCAGCACCTGCTCCAGGAGCGGCTCGGCGACGACGAGCACCTCGTTGGAGCCGGCGGGGCGGGCGGCGACGTAGACGACGTCCGGGTGCACGGCGACCGCGGTGTTGGACACCAGCGTCCACGGGGTGGTGGTCCAGATGAGCAGGGACGCGCCCATGTCGGCCAGGGGGCCGGACGTGACGGGCATGCGCACGTACACCGACGGGCTGGTGACGGTCTCGTACCCGCCGGGCTGGCCGAGCTCGTGGTCGGACAGGCCGGTGCCGCAGCGGGGGCAGTAGGGGGTGATGCGGAAGTCGCGGAACAGCAGCCCCTTGTCGAACACCGCCTTCAGGGACCACCACACCGACTCCACGTACTCGGGGTCCATGGTGCGGTAGGCCTGGGCGTTGTCCGCCCAGAAGCCCAGCCGGTCGGACATCTCCTCGAAGGCGTCCACATGGCGCAGCACGGACTCGCGGCACCGCCGGTTGAACTCGGCGACGCCGTAGGCCTCGATGTCCTTCTTGCCGGACAGGCCGAGCTCCCGCTCCACCGCCACCTCGACGGGCAGGCCGTGGCAGTCCCACCCGGCCCTGCGGGGGACGTGGAAGCCCTTCATCGTCTTGTACCGGGGGAAGACGTCCTTGAAGACGCGGGCCTCCACGTGGTGCACGCCCGGCATGCCGTTGGCGGTGGGCGGGCCCTCGTAGAACGTCCAGCGCGGGCCGGATGCGGTGCGCTCCAGGGACCGTTGGAAGACCCTGTTCTCCCGCCAGCGGCGCAGCATCTCCCGCTCCAGGGCGGGCAGGTCGACCTGCGCGGGCAGCGGGCGGAACCGACGACTCACGGGCGGACCTCCGGATGCTCACATGTGACAGCACGTGGACCGGAGGGACGAGGCGCCTTCAAGGGCCCCGCGGTACCACCCTCCTTGGCCGCGCCTCGGGCGCGACCCGCTTCGTTCACCTCTCGGCTGCCGGGTCTACTGGGCCCGTCCGGTCGCCGTGGGACGCGTGCGTCCCGAGGGGTCGGGCGGGCGGTTCTTCCGGCGGCTCCGGGGTGATCTGGCCGCCGGGCACGCCCCCGGGCTCGCACCGTCCCCGGGTCGCTCATGGCTGCATTCGGCGGCAGGTGTCCCCATCAAGGCCGTGCCGATGAGGCCGCTTGCTGTGACCGTAACGCACCGTGGCCCGAATCTCTTCCCTCCGCGCCACCGGCCGCACCCGCCGTTACGAGAATGTGGCGTAGGTCACTCTTGCGATCTGGGCGGCCGGAGGTTCCCGCACGGTCGTGACGGGGCATATGCGGTCAGTAATCTCCGCCGGCGTCCCCGGGGCGTCGGCGCACGTCGTTTGCCGTCCCGCGAAAGGGGACCTATGCTGCCCGCACTGCGTGTGGAGGACATCAGCGCGAGGGGGGCCGAAATGGCCGGCGCGGCGAAGGGGGACAAGCCTCCGGGTGGGCGCGCCCGCGGCGGACACGCGGCCTCGGGGAGCGCCTCCGGCGCGGCCCCGTCCTCCTCCGAGACGGACGCGCGCGCCCCCGGCCGCAAGCCCGCGGGCAGGGGCTCCAAGGACCGGACGGCCGACGCCGTCGCCCGGCGCTCGGACGGCCCGTCCCAGGCGCCGGCGAACACCGACCCGGGCGGCGCGACGGGCACGGCCACCAAGGCCGCGTCGAGAGCCGCGGCCAAGCGCGGGGCGGCGCCGAAGTCCAAGGACGCCGCCAAGGCCCCGGCCGGTGCGGCGCCGGGCCAGGGCGCGGGGGGCACCGCGGCCAAGGCGGCCGAGCTGCCGGTCCGCGAGGACGAGGAGCGCTGGACGGAGGAGGAGCTGGCCGAGGTCCGCTCGCGGCTGCGCGAGGAGTGCAGCGCGCTGGAGGCGGAGATCGCGGCCACCGCCACGCACATCGCCGACGGCGACTCCACCGCCTCGGCGGGCGACGACCAGGCCGACGCGGGCGCCAAGACGTACGCGCGCGAGCACGAGCTGGCACTGACCTACAATGCGCGTGACCTGCTCGCCCAGAACGAGCGGGCCGTCCAGCGGATGGACGCGGGCACCTACGGGATCTGCGAGTCGTGCGGCAGGCCGATCGGCAAGGCGCGCCTCCAGGCGTTCCCGCGTGCGACCCTATGTGTGAGATGCAAACAACGCGAGGAACGTCGCTGAGCGATACGAACAAGTCGCCGACGAGCGGGGCCGAGGCATCGTCCGGATCGCCTCGGCCGCGCCGTGTGGGCACCCTGGTCGCGGTCGCGCTGACCGCGCTGGCCCTGGACGCGGTCACGAAGGCCGTCGTGGTGGCCACCCTGTCCGACCGCGAGCCGATCCGGCTGCTGGGCGGGCTGCTGACGCTGCGCGAGACGCGCAACAGCGGGGCCGCGTTCTCCATCGGCACCGGCTACACGATCGTCTTCACGCTGATCGCCTGCGGGGTGGTCGTGGCGATCCTGCGCACCGCCCGCAACCTGCGAAGCCTGCCCTGGGCGGTGTGCCTGGGCCTGCTGCTGGGCGGCGCGGTGGGCAACCTGGCCGACCGGATGCTGCGCGTGCCCGCGCCGCTGAAAGGCCACGTGGTCGACTGGATCGAGCTGCCGTACTGGCCGGTGTTCAACCTGGCCGACTCGGCGATCGTGTGCGGCGGCGTGCTCGCGGTCGTGCTGGCCGCGCGCGGTCTCCAGCTCGACGGCACCCGCCTCGGCGACGAGGAGCCGGCCGAGGAGCCCGGCGAGCCCGAAGACTCCGGCGCCCCGGCCGGGGGAGAGGGGGTCGCCGGAGCGCGTGAGGAGGCGCCTGCGGGCCGCGAGCCCGCCGGCGCGGCTCCCGCATCCCAGGAGGCCGCAAGCGCCCCTGACAGCGGCTCTGACGGCGGCTCCGACGGTCGCGGCGGCGGCGAGTCCCCTGCGGCGGGCGGGGGCGGGCAGGACGAAGAGGGCGGGACGCCCGCCCGCGGGTCCGCGGCTCCGGAGGAGAAGTCCTGATGGCCGACGTACGCAGTCTCCCCGTCCCCGACGGCCTGGAGGGCGAGCGCGTGGACGCCGCCCTGGCCCGGCTGTTCGGGCTGTCGCGCGGCCGGGCCGCCGACATCATCGCCGCCGGCGACGTGCTGCTGGACGGCCGCGAGGTCGCCAAGTCCGAGCGGCTGCGCGCCGGCGCCTGGCTGGAGGTGACCCTGCCGCCCCCGCCCACGGCCCCCGCCCCGGTCGCCGAACCCGTGCCCGGAATGGGGATTTTGTACGAGGACGCCGACATCGTCGTCGTCGACAAGCCCGTCGGGGTCGCCGCCCACCCCACCACGGGGTGGACCGGCCCGACCGTCCTCGGCGGGCTGCTGGGTGCCGGGCACACCGTGGCCACCAGCGGCGCCGCCGAGCGCCAGGGCATCGTGCACCGGCTGGACGCCAACACCACCGGGGCGATGGTCGTGGCCAAGAGCGAGATCGCCTACTCGCGCCTGAAGCGGGCCTTCAAGGAGCGCCGCGTCGACAAGCGCTACCACGCCCTGGTGCAGGGCCACCCGGACCCGTTCCGCGGCACCGTCGACGCGCCCATCGACCGGCACCCGTCCGGCGACGGCCGCTTCGCGGTGGTCGCCGGGGGCAAGCCGTCGGTCACCCACTACGACACGGTGGAGGCGTTCCGCGCGGCCACCCTGCTCGACATCAACCTGGAGACCGGCCGCACCCACCAGATCCGCGTGCACATGTCGGCGATCCGGCACCCGTGCGTCGGCGACCTGGCCTACGGCGCCGACCCGACGCTGGCCGCCCGGCTCGGCGTGAAACGCCAGTGGCTGCACGCGGTGCGCCTGGGGTTCGAGCACCCCACGCGGGGGGACTGGGTCGAGTTCGAGAGCCCGTACCCCGACGACCTCGAGCGCGCCCTTCAGATCGTCAGCGACGAGTCCTGAGCAGCGGGCCGGGCCGCCGACGCGACCGCCTGCGGCAGGCGCCCTACAACAGGAGGCGCAGGACGGCGGTCACGCCGGCGGCCACGGCCAGCACCACCAGGAACGGGGCGCGCAGCAGCAGCGCGGCCACGGCGGCGCCCAGCCCGGCCAGCCGCGGCCCGTCCAGTTGCAGGGACCCGTTCTGGGCCAGGGCCTGCACGGCGATCAACGCGGTCAGCAGCGCCACCGGGACCAGGTCGGCGAACCGGCGCACCCGGGGGTCCGCCAGCACCCGCTGGGGCGTGACCAGCCCGCCCAGTTTGAGCGCGTAGCAGCCGACACCGGTGGCGATCACGGCGATCCACACGCTCACGGCTGCTCCTCCGCGTCCGCACGGGCGCCGCGCCCGGGCCGCAGCAGCACGGGCAGGGCCGCGGCGGCGGCCAGCATCACGGGCACGCCGGACGGCAGCAGCGGCGTCGCCCCGACCGCGATGACGGCGGCGGCCGCCGCCACCCGGCGCTCCGTGCCGCCCGCGGACAGGCGGGGCCACAGCAGCGCCAGGAACACCGCGGGCCCCAGCGTGTCCAGGCCGAACGCGGCGGGGTCGCCCACCCGGGAGGCGCCGAGCGCCCCCACCAGCGTCGTCAGGTTCCAGGCCAGGTAGAGGCTGACCGCGGTCACGTAGAAGCCGGTACGGGCCGAGGCGCGGTCCGGCTGGGCGGTCGCCACGGCCGTGGTCTCGTCGATGACGACCTGGGCGGCGGCCAGGCGGCGCCAGCCCCGCACCCGCAGCAGGTCCGCCAGACGCAGCCCGTACAGGGCGTTGCGGCCGCCCAGCAGCACCGCGCCCAGCGTCCCGGTCGCCAGCGCGCCCCCGCTGCCGACCACGCCCACGAGGGCGAACTGCGACGCCCCGGTGAAGGCCACCAGGCTCAGCGTGCACGCCTGCGCCACCGACAGTCCCGCCGTGACCGCGGCCGCCCCGAAGGCCAGCCCGGACACCCCCACGCCCAGGCCCACGCCCAGCCCGTCCCGCAGGGCCGCGGAACGCCGCCGGGCGGTCCCGGCATCCGATCCGGCATCCGATTCAGTCACCGTCATCATGGGCGTGGACGCTAGTCAGCGGTCCTGGGACCCGTCTTGAACGTTCTTGCGGTCGCGTTCGGAGACCTCCAGGCCCGCCTCGATGACGGCGTTCATGATGCGGGCCAGCCGCTCGGGGCCCAGCGTCGGCGCGCGCTCGGCCATCGCCGCGACGATCTGCCGCTCCCGGTCGGGGCAGCGGCCCGCGAAGCCCCCGACCGGTTTGAGGCGCTGCACGACGCCCGCGACGGCGGTGCGCCGTTCGAGCAGCGCGGCCAGCGCCGCGTCGATCCCGTCGATGGCCGCGCGCGCCTCCTCCACCGTGGAGAGCGCTTCGAGGCGCGGTATCACGACGCGCAGCTCCTCGTGCTGGGGCGCCTCGTCGCGGCCCGCCTCGGTGTGACGTGCTCCGGTGTCACGTGCTTCGGCGTGAAGTGCCGCGGTCCGGGGCGTCTGGGATCGGGGCGTCTGGGTGTCGAGCGTCTGGTCTGGCATGTCCGATTCCCTTCTGCGGTGGCGGCCCGCGTCAGGGAAGGTGATGCCGTCCGCGCCCGGGCCGCGCTCTGAACGAGAAAAGGCAGAGCCCTCTGGGCTCCGCCTTCGCCGGCTCCGGGGTCGTCGCCAGGTCAGCCCGCGCCGACCGGCTCACCCGGAGCCGGCTGCATAAACGCGGGATAGCGACGGTTCACGCCCGTCATCGTAGGCTCCGCCGTCCCCGACACGCCAACCCACGGGAGGAACATCTCGCCTGTTGAGACGACTCGGGGCGGCCCGGGGCGGCCCGGAGGGTTCGGAGGGCCTTGCTTCAGAGGGCCTTGCGCATCCAGATGTGCGGGATGCCCGCCTCGATGTCCTCCTCGCCGTACGCCTCGTACCCGAGCCGCTCGTAGAACGCGCGCACCGCCGTCTGCGCGTGCAGCTCCACCGACCGCAGCCCCTCCTCCCGCGCGCGCTGCTCGACCGCGCGCACCAGCGCGGCGCCCAAGCCGGCCCCCCGCGTCTCCGGCAGCACCGCCAGCCGCCCCAGGACACCGCAGCCGTCGCGGCGCAGCATCCGCGCCGTGCCCACGGGACGGCCGTCCAGGCGGGCCAGGAAGTGGTCTGCGTCCGCGTCGTGCTCGTCCAGCTCCAGTTCCGGCGGCACGCCCTGCTCGCCGACGAAGACCCGCAGCCGGATCTCCTCGGCGGCGGCTCGCTCCTGCGGGCCGGTGACCAGCGAGATCTGCATCCTCCTATGATGTCAGTCGTGTCGCAGGAAGTCGCTCATTACTGGCGGCATCCCGTTCTGCCCGACGTGGACCTGCTGCAGGCCCGCTACGTCACCCACCGCTTCGGCCGTCACACCCATGACGGGTACGTCATCGCCCTCATCGAGGCCGGGGTGGAGGCGTTCGAGCACGCGGGCAGCACCGAGCGCGCCCCCAAGGGCTCCCTCGCCGTGCTCAACCCCGGCGTGGTGCACACCGGGTACGCGGGCGCGCCGGGCGGGTGGGCCTACCGGGTGCTGTACCCGGCGGTGGGCGTCGTCGCCGACGTCGCCGCCGAGCTGGGAGCCCGGGCGGGCACCCCCTACTTCCCCGACACCGTCATCGAGCGGACGCCCGTCGCCACCCTGGTCCGCGCCGCCCACCGCGCCGGCGAGGGCGGCGACGCCCTGGCGGCCTCCTCGCTGCTGCGCACCGCCCTGGGGGCCCTGCTGCGCCACCACGCCCGCGACATGCCCGCCGAGCGCGGGGCGGCCTGGCCTGCGTCCGTGCGCGCCGCCCGCGACATCCTGCACGACCGCCTGGTGGACCCGCCCACGCTGGAGGAGCTGGCCGAGGCCGTGGGCACGCGCCCGTTCCGCCTCGTCCGGGCGTTCCGGGCCGCGACGGGCCTGCCGCCGCACGCCTACCTCAACCAGGTGCGCGTGCGGCGCGCGCGGGGGCTGCTCGACAGGGGGCTGAGCCCGGCGGAGGTGGCCGCCCGCACGGGCTTCGCCGACCAGTCCCATCTCACGCGCCACTTCAAACGCGTCGTCGGCGTGCCGCCCGGCGCCTACCAGCACGCCCGCGGCGTCGCCCGATCCCGGTCGGCCCCGCGGGACACGGGGCCGACATCCGGTTGATCAGCCTAAAAAGGGCAGGTTGGGGACGTGGTGGGGCGAACGCGGGGTGAACGGGCATCCCGGAGTGTCGGGGCGCGAGGTGTCCGAGGGGCGGGTTAGGCTCTCAGAGCCGCGCCGTCCCGGGCGCTCACCCGGGCGGCGGACTCCCCCGGAACGGATAATCCAGCCACGCACCGGCGGTGCGTGCGCGGTCGCGTGCATTCAGGAGGCGCAGCGGGCATGGCGGACTCGTTCGTCCATCTTCACGTTCATACCGAGTACTCCATGCTGGACGGGGCGGCCCGGCTGAAGCAGCTGTTCGAAGAGGTCCAGCGGCAGAAGATGCCCGCGATCGCCATGACCGACCACGGCAACATGCACGGCGCCTACGACTTCTGGAAGCACGCCAAGGACGCCGGCGTGACCCCCGTGATCGGCATCGAGGCGTACATGGCGCCCGAGTCGCGCTTCCACAAGAAGAAGGTCCAGTGGGGCGAGCCCAGCCAGAAGCGCGACGACGTGTCCGGCGGCGGTCTGATCAACCACAAGACCATCTGGGCCCGCGACAACACCGGCCTGCACAACCTGTTCAAGCTGTCCAGCCGCTCCTACACCGAGGGCTTCGTGTTCAAGTACGCCCGCATGGACGAGGAGCTGCTGGCCGAGCACGCCGACGGGCTGATGGCGACCACCGGCTGCCCGTCGGGCAAGATCCAGACGCGGCTGCGGCTGGGGCAGTTCGACGAGGCGCTCAAGGCGGCCGCCACCTTCCAGGACATCTTCGGCAAGGAGAACTACTTCCTGGAGCTGATGGACCACGGCCTGGAGATCGAGCGCCGCGTCCGCGACGGTCTGATCGAGATCGGCAAGAAGCTGAACATCCCGCCGGTGGTCACCAACGACTCGCACTACACCCACGAGAGCGAGGCGACCGCGCACGACGCGCTGCTGTGCGTGCAGGTCGGCAAGCAGCTGGCCGACCCGGACCGGTTCCGGTTCGACGGCACCGGCTACTACATCAAGTCGCCGGAGGAGATGCGCGCCCTGGACGGCTCCGACATCTGGGCCGAGGGCTGCCGCAACACCCTGCTCATCGCCGAGCGGGTGGACACCGCGGGGATGTTCGAGCACCACGACCTGATGCCGCGCTTCCCGGTGCCCGAGGGCGAGACCGAGGAGAGCTGGTTCCGCAAGGAGGTCTGGCGGGGCCTGGAGCGGCGCTTCCCCGACGGCATCCCCGAGCGGTACCGCAAGCAGGCCGAGTACGAGATGGACGTCATCCTCGCCAAGGGGTACCCCTCGTACTTCCTGGTCGTCGCCGACTTCATCAACTGGGCGAAGAACAACGGCATCCTGGTGGGGCCGGGCCGGGGCAGTGCGGCGGGGTCGCTGGTGGCCTACGCGATGGGCATCACCGACCTGGACCCCCTGCCGCACGGGCTCATCTTCGAGCGGTTCCTCAACCCCGAGCGCGCGTCCATGCCCGACATCGACATCGACTTCCCTGAAGACCGGCGCGCCGAGGTCATCCGATACACCACCGAGAAGTGGGGCGAGGACAAGGTCGCCTTCATCGCGACGTTCGGCACCATCAAGGCGAAGGCCGCCATCAAGGACGCGGGACGCGTCCTGGGCTTCCCGTACGCGCTGGGCGACCGCATCTCCAAGGCGTTCCCGCCCGCCGTCATGGGCAAGGACATCCCGCTGTCGGGCATCTTCGACGACAAGCACCCCCGCTACAACGAGGCGGGCGAGCTGCGCAAGCTCTACGAGGAGGAGCCCGACGTCAAGCAGATCATGGACCTGGCGCAGGGCCTGGAGGGCCTGATCCGCCAGACCGGCGTGCACGCCGCCGGGATCATCATGAGCGGTGAGACGATCACCGACCACATCCCGATCATGCGGCGCGACTCCGACGGCGCGATCATCACGCAGTTCGACTACCCGACCTGCGAGACGCTGGGCCTGCTGAAGATGGACTTCCTGGGCCTGCGCAACCTGACGATCATCGACGACGCGCTCAAGGGGATCAAGGTCAACAAGGGCATCGACGTCAACCTGCTCGAACTGCCGCTGGACGACCCCAAGACCTACGAGCTGCTCGGCCGCGGCGACACCCTCGGGGTGTTCCAGTTCGACGGCGGGCCGATGCGGGCGCTGCTGCGGCTGATGAAGCCCGACAACTTCGAGGACATCTCCGCGGTCGGCGCGCTGTACCGGCCGGGCCCGATGGGCGCCAACTCCCACATCAACTACGCGCTGCGCAAGAACGGCCAGCAGGAGATCACCCCGATCCACCCCGAGCTGGAGGAGCCGCTCAAGGACATCCTCGGCACGACCTACGGCCTGATCGTCTATCAGGAGCAGGTCATGTCCATCGCCCAGAAGGTCGCCGGGTACACGCTGGGACAGGCGGACCTGCTGCGCCGGGCCATGGGCAAGAAGAAGAAGGAGGTCCTCGACAAGGAGTTCAAGCCGTTCTCCGAGGGCATGCGCGAGCGCGGCTACTCCGACGATGCGATCAAGACGCTGTGGGACATCCTGGTCCCGTTCTCCGACTACGCGTTCAACAAGGCGCACAGCGCCGCCTACGGCCTGGTGTCGTACTGGACGGCGTACCTGAAGGCCAACTACCCGGCCGAGTACATGGCGGCGCTGCTGACCTCCGTCGGCGACGACAAGGACAAGAGCGCGCTGTACCTCAACGAGTGCCGCCGCATGGGCCTGACCGTCCTGCCGCCGGACGTCAACACCTCCGACGCCGACTTCACCCCGATGGGCGACAAGGAGATCCGGTTCGGCCTGTCGGCGGTCCGCAACGTCGGCGCCAACGTCGTCGAGGGCATCATCGCGGCGCGCCGGGAGAAGGGCGCCTTCACCGACTTCAACGACTTCCTCAACAAGGTCCCGCCGCAGGTGTGCAACAAGCGGGTCGTCGAGTCGCTGATCAAGGCGGGCGCGTTCGACGAGCTGGGGCACCGGCGCCGGGCGCTGCTGATGGTGCACGAGCAGGCCATCGACTCGGTCGTCGACATCAAGCGCAAGGAGGCCATCGGCCAGGACTCGCTGTTCGGGGCCCTGGAGGAGGACGCCGGCGGCGGCGCGTTCGCCGTGGCCGTCCCCGACGTCGACGAGTGGGACAAGACCACGCTGCTGTCGTTCGAGCGGGAGATGCTCGGCCTGTACGTCTCCGACCACCCGCTGCTGGGCGTCGAGCACATCCTGGAGCGCGAGGCCGACTGCACGATCGCCGCGCTGAGCGAGGGCGAGCGGCCCGACGGCCAGGTGGTGATCGTGGCGGGCCTGCTGTCGGGCCTGCAGCGCAAGGTCACCAAGCAGGGCAACTCGTGGGCCATGTTCCAGCTGGAGGACCTGGGCGGGTCCATCGAGGTGATGTGCTTCCCGTCCACCTACCAGCTGTGCTCCACGCTGCTGACCGAGGACGCCATCCTGGTGGTCAAGGGCCGCGTCGACAAGCGCGAGGACGTCGCCAAGCTCATCGCCATGGAGGTGACCCAGCCGGACCTGACCGTCACCGAGGGGTCGGGCCCGCTGGCCGTCACCATGCCGATCACCCGGTGCACGCCGCCGGTGGTGGCGCGCCTGAAGGAGGTCCTCACCGACCACCCGGGCACGTCCGAGGTGCACCTGCACGTGCAGAACGGCCCGCGCACCACGGTGGTCCGCCTGGACGACCGGCTGCGCGTCGCCCCGTCCCCGGCGCTGATGGGCGACCTCAAGCAGCTTCTCGGCCCGTCCTGCCTGGGCTGACTCGGCTTGGCGGCGGAAGGCCGCCGTCCGCCGGGCTCCGGCCCGCGGACGGCGGCCTTGTCGCATGCCTTTCCCGTCTGCGCCCGCGGCGCGGGGCTACGGGGTGACCGGTGTCCTGGGCGCGGCGGGGGCCGGCTGTTCGGCGTGCCAGTCCATGAAGCGGCCCAGGTCGTCGAAGCGGGCGCGGGCCACGCCGCCGCCGGGCAGCCGGGCCTCGGTCATGCCGGCCGTCTCGCGGAAGGGCACGCGGTGGTGGCTGAGCAGCCGCGCGAGGGTGAGCTGCGGGTGGTGCGGGAACAGGCTGACCGCGTTCGTCAGCAGCCGCGGCACCGGCACCGGATCCCAGGCGGCGGGGGGCGCCTGCGGGTCGTCGACGTGCAGGTAGGCCGACCCGCCGTCGTAGCCGGCGCCGATGTAGCCGCCTCCGCCGAGCACGCCCCCGGCGGCCATGGCGATCAGCTCGCCGCCGTGCCCCGCCGGGCCGGTGTACCAGGACAGGTCGATCTCGGGCGTGGTGAACTCGGGGATGCCGAGCCGCTCGCCGAGGCCGCGGATGACCAGGGTCGGCTCGACGGACGGGTGGTCGTCGCCGAACTGCGGGTTGGCCCAGCCCCACAGCCAGGTGCGTTCGCGGGCGGCGTAGCTGCCGAGCAGCGACACCCGGACCGTGACGCCGCCGCTGGTATAGGTGCGGGCGGTCAGGTCGGCGCTCCAGTCCTCGCGGGGGAGGAACTCGGCGAGCGTCTCCTGCTGCTGGAGGACGACCGCGGCGAGGGCGGCGCCGAAGCGCTGGAACGCAGGACTGAATCCGGACATGTCGGGCACATTATCCCAAGGAAACGGCCGCTCTGGGGCGGGAATCGGACACCACACGGCAGTCGATCGGCTGACCTGGACAGGCTAGGCTTTCGCTGTCAGGAGACATCACGTCTCGCAAGGGGACGCACGGCCATACCAGGGAGCGTACGAGGTGCGGCGACCGACGGGGAGCGCCTTGCGGACCTGTGCGGTCATCACCCTCCTCGTGGCGGTGCTCGGAGTGCCCGCCGGGCTGCTGTGGGCCTGGCTCGCCCCCGACGTGACCTTCGTCGTCGTCCGCGGCCAGGCGCTGCCGCTCGACCCCGAAGGCCAGGGACCCATCGCCGCCGACGGGACGTTCGCGCTCATCGCGCTCGTGGCCGGGCTGGTCTGCGGGTCGCTGGCCTACCTGGCCGGAGGACGCGGCAACGACATCCCGCTGCTGCTCGGCCTGACCGCGGGCGGACTGGCCGCCTCGCTGCTGGCCTGGCGGGTCGGCCACCAGGTGGGCCTCGCCGAGTACGAGCGCGCGCTGCGCACCGCCCGCGACGGACGCACCGTCACCGGCGTGGCCGACCTGCGCGCCACCGGCGTGCTGGTGTTCTGGCCGCTGCTGGCCGTCGCCGCCTACGCCGTGGCCGAGCTGCTCGTCCGCCGGCTACCCGGTGCGCGCGACCTCGGCGACCTTTGCGCCGATGAGCCGGAGCAGATCGCCGGGGGACAGCTCGATCTGCAGGCCGCGCCGGCCGGCCGAGACGTAGACGGTCGCGAACCCTGACGCCGAGGCGTCCACCACGGTCGGCAGCCGGCGGCGCTGCCCCAGCGGGCTGATGCCGCCCACGACGTACCCGGTGGCGCGTTCGGCGTCGGAGGGGTCGGCCATGCGGGCCTTCTTCCCGCCGACCGCGGCCGCGAGCGCCTTGAGGTCGAGCGTGGCCGACACCGGCACCACGGCCACGGTCAGCCGCCCGTCGACCTCCGCCACCAGGGTCTTGAACAGCCGTTCGTGCGGTACGCCCAGGGCGTCGGCCGCGGCCCGCCCGTAGCCGTCGGCCGCGGGGTCGGCCTCGTAGGAGTGCAGGGTGAAGTCGATGCCGGCCTGCGACGCCGCCACGGTCGCGGGCGTGCCGCCGGCCTTGGCCTTCTTCCTGGACGGGGATCCGGCTGGGCTCATGCGGCCAGTCTGCCGACCGCACCGCACCCGGCGCACGCCGGTTTCGGGGTGCGGGCCCGCTCAGTTCGGGTTGAACGCGCCGTCCAGGAACTGCCCGGCGGGCACGGTCGGCAGCATGTCCAGCAGCCGCGTCTCGCGCACCAGCAGCTCCCGCTCGGCGCGCAGCCGCCGCGCCGCGTCCTCGGCCTCCAGCAGCCGCTGCTTGTCGGGGCCGTCCAGCACCACGGCGGCGGCGATCAGGTACGACAGCCGCACCGGGTCCTCCGGCAGGTCCACCGGCTCGGCGATCTCCGCGCCCGCGGCGGCCAGCCGGTGCCGGTACAGCTGGAACAGCAGCCGCACCCGTTGCGCCAGCGGCTCGGCGTCCGCGCCCGCCTCCTCGGGCAGGAACTCCACGTCGCCGCACAGGTAGGGCAGCGACCGGTCGATCCGCTCGAGCCGGAAGCGGCGGCCGCCGACGGTGACGACGTCGAAGCGCCCGTCGGGGTGCGGGGTGACGGCGTGCACCTCGGCGACGCAGCCGACCTCCGCCAGGCGGCGCGCCGACTCGGCGCCCACCTCGTGGCCGAGCTCGATGCCGACCACGCCGAACCGGCGCGGCTCGGGGCGCTCCAGCAGGTCGCGCACGAGCAGGCGGTAGCGCTCCTCGAACAGGTGCAGCGGCAGCACCAGGCCGGGGAACAGCACCGTGCCCAGCGGGAACAGCGGAAGCCGTTCGGTCACCGTTCCTCCTGGTCGCCTCCGGCCCCCCTCGGAGCCGTCGCGGCCGCGCCCCTGCCGCCGTGCGGCGGCCACGGGGTCAGGGTACGTCCGGCCCCGGTGATCAAAAAGGTTGACATTGTCACAGTCTGAAGCCTGGCGCCGCGCCGTCCGGCACCGGGCCACTGGTCGCGATTGGCCCTACCGCCGCCCCGGACGCGGCGGTTAGCGTCGCGGCATGAGGATGCTGGTCGTCGACGCGTTCACCGATCGCCCGTTCGCCGGCAACCCCGCCGGGGTCTGCCTGCTGGACGAGGCGGCCGACCCCGCCTGGATGCAGCGGGTGGCGGCGGAGATGAGGCATTCGGAGACGGCGTTCGTCCGCCCCGTCGGCGAGGAGTTCGAGCTGCGGTGGTTCACGCCGCAGGTGGAGGTGGCGCTGTGCGGCCACGCCACCCTGGCGAGCGGGCACGCCCTGTACGAGACGGGCACGGTCCCCGAAGACCGGCCCATCCGCTTCCGCACCCTGCACAGCGGCGTGCTCACCGTCACCCGCACCGGCGACGGCGAGCTCGGCATGGACTTCCCCGCCGCGCCGCCGGAACCGGTGGACGCGCCCGAGGGGCTCGCCGAGGCGCTCGGCACGCCGTTCTCCTGGGTCGGCCGCACCTGCCAGCCCGACCTGCTGGTGCGGGTGGCCGACGAGGCCGCCGTCCGCAAGCTCACCCCCGACATCGCCGCGCTCGCCCGCCTCGACGCGCGGGTCGTCATCGTCACGGCCCCCGCGGACCCGGGCGCCCGGCACGACTTCGCGTCCCGCGTGTTCGGCCCGGCGGTCGGCGTCGACGAGGACCCGGTGACCGGCTCGGCGCACTGCGCGCTCGCCCCCTACTGGAGCGCCGAGCTGGGGCGCGACACCTTGCTCGGCCACCAGGCGTCCGAACGCGGCGGCGACGTGCGGACCGTCCTGCGCGGCGACCGGGTGACGCTGCTGGGACGCGCCGTCACCGTCCTCGACGGCACCTTCCGGGCGTGACGCCGCACACCCATTCGGCCTCCCGCAAGCCCTTCCACCTGCGCGTCTCGTTGGCTGAGACGGTGCGCGGGGGCCCCGCGGCACTCCGTAGACTGGACGGGTGATTTCCCGTATCGACCTGCGCGGCTCGCTGCCCGGCGATTTGCGCGACGTGCTGCCCCGTGCCGATCTCGACGTCGAGGCCGCCCTGGAGAAGGTGCGGCCGATCTGCGAGGACGTGCGGCATAGGGGCTCGGCCGCGGTACGGGAGCACACCAAGACCTTCGACGGGGTCGACCTGGAGTCCGCCCGCGTCCCGGCCGAGGCGATCGAGGCGGCGTTGAAGGCGCTCGACCCGGCCGTGCGGGACGCGCTGGAGGAGTCGATCCGCCGCGCCCGCCTGGTGCACCGCGACCAGCGCCGCACCGACGTCACCACGCAGGTCGTGCCCGGCGGCACCGTCACCGAGCGGTGGGTGCCGGTGGGCCGCGTCGGGCTGTACGTGCCGGGCGGGCGGGCCGTCTACCCGTCCAGCGTGGTCATGAACGTGGTGCCCGCCCAGGAGGCCGGAGTGCCCTCCCTGGCGGTGGCCTCCCCGCCCCAGGCGGACGGTTCCGGCGGCGGGCTCCCGCACCCGACGATCCTGGCGGCCTGCGCGCTGCTCGGCGTGGACGAGGTCTACGCGGTCGGCGGCGCCCAGGCGATCGCGATGTTCGCCTACGGCACCGACGAGTGCCCCCGCGCCGACCTGGTCACCGGGCCCGGCAACGTGTACGTCGCGGCGGCCAAGCGGCTGCTCAAGGGCGTGATCGGCATCGACTCCGAGGCCGGCCCGACCGAGATCGCGATCCTCGCCGACGGCACCGCCGATCCGGTGCACGTGGCCGCCGACCTGATCAGCCAGGCCGAGCACGACACGCTCGCCGCCGCCGTGCTGGTCACCACCGCTCCCGAGCTGGCCGACGCGGTGGAGCGCGAGCTCAAGGCGCAGGTCGCCCGCACCCGCCACGTCCAGCGGATCACCGAGGCGCTGGCCGGGCGGCAGTCCGGCATCGTCCTGGTCGACGACATCGACGCCGGCCTCGCCGTGGTCGACGCCTACGCCGCCGAGCACCTGGAGATCCACACCGCGGACGCCCGGCAGGTCGCCGCGCGCGTCCGCAACGCCGGAGCGATCTTCATCGGGACGCACGCGCCGGTGTCGCTGGGCGACTACCTGGCCGGGTCCAACCACGTGCTGCCCACCGGCGGCTGCGCCTGCCACTCCTCGGGCCTGTCGGTGCAGTCGTTCCTGCGCGGCATCCACGTCGTCGAGTACGACCGCGACGCCCTCGCCGAGGCCACCGCCCGCGTCGTCGCGCTGGCCGAGGCCGAGGACCTGCCCGCGCACGGCGCCGCGCTCAAGGCCCGCTTCGGCTGGACGATCCCGGGGGAGGGCCGGTGACGTCGCTGTCCGACCTCCCCCTCCGCGACGACCTGCGCGGCAAGGAGCCCTACGGCGCGCCGCAGCTCGACGTGCCCGTCGCGCTCAACACCAACGAGAACCCCTACGGGCCGTCCGAGCGGCTGGTGAAGGCGATCGGCGAGGCCGCCGCCGAGGTCGCCGCGGGACTGAACCGCTACCCCGACCGCGACGCGACGGCGCTGCGCGAGGACCTGGCGGCGTACCTCAACGCCGACACCCCCGGCGCCGGGCTCACCGTGCGGAACGTGTGGGCCGCCAACGGCTCCAACGAGATCATCCAGCAGATCCTGCAGGCGTTCGGCGGGCCGGGCCGCACCGCGCTGGGCTTCGAGCCGTCGTACTCCATGCACCCGATCATCACCCGCGTCACCGCCACCGCCTGGGTGAACGCGCACCGCGACGCCGACTTCGGGATCGACCCCGAGGCCGCCGTCGCGGCGATCGAGCGGCACCGGCCGGACGTGGTGTTCCTCACCTCGCCCAACAACCCGACCGGCACCGCCCTGCCGCCGCGGGTGATCGAGGCGGTGCTGGCGGCGGCGCCGGGCATGGTGGTGGTGGACGAGGCGTACGCCGAGTTCCGCCGCGAGGGCACCCCGTCGGCGCTGACGCTGCTGCCCGGCAACCCGCGGCTGATCGTCACCCGCACCATGTCCAAGGCGTTCGCGATGGCCGGCACCCGCCTGGGCTACCTGGCCGCCGACCCCGCCGTGATCGACGCCCTGCTGCTGGTGCGGCTGCCGTACCACCTGTCGGCGGTGACGCAGGCGGTGGCGCGCGCCGCCGTCGCGCACGGCGACGAGCTGCTGGCCACCGTGGGCCTGCTGCGCCGCGAGCGCGACGCCCTGGTGGCCTGGCTGCGCCGCGAGGGCCTCACCGTGGCCGACTCCGACGCCAACTTCGTGCTGTTCGGCACCTTCCCCGACCGGCGGCGGATCTGGCAGGGCCTGCTCGACCGGGGCGTGCTGATCCGCGAGGTCGGCCCGCCCGAATGGCTGCGGGTCAGCGTCGGCACCCCCGAGGAGATGGCCGCCTTCCGCACCGCACTGAAGGAGATCTTGTGACTGCCCGTATCGGACGCGTCGAACGCGGGACCAAGGAGACCGAGGTCCTGGTCGAGATCGACCTGGACGGCACGGGCCGGGTCGACGTGGCCACCGGCGTCGGGTTCTTCGACCACATGCTGGCCCAGCTCGGCAAGCACGGGTCGTTCGACCTGACCGTCAAGACCAGCGGCGACCTGCACATCGACAGCCACCACACGATCGAGGACACCGCGATCGCGCTGGGCCGGGCGTTCCGGCAGGCGCTCGGCGACAAGACCGGCATCCGCCGCTTCGCCGACGCCTCCGTCCCGCTGGACGAGGCGCTCGCCCAGGTCACCGTGGACATCGCGGGCCGCCCCTACCTGGTGCACTCCGAACCGGACGGCATGGCGCCGATGATCGGGCCGGAGTACGACACCGCGATGACCCGGCACATCCTGGAGTCGTTCGTCGCCAACGCCCAGATCTGCCTGCACGTGCACGTCCCGTACGGCCGCAACGCGCACCACATCGTCGAGGCCCAGTTCAAGGCGCTGGCCCGGGCGCTGCGCGACGCGGTCGCGTTCGACCCGAAGGTGCACGGCATCCCGTCCACCAAGGGGGCCCTGTAGCCGTGGAGGTCGGCGGCCTGGACTTCACCTACGGCAACGTCGCGCTCTTCGGGCTGGCCGTCTTCCTGCTCATGGGCGTCATCAGCTTCCTCCGGCAGGGCCTCAAGGCCGCCGCCGCGGTGGTGTTCGTGCTGATGGCGCTCGCCGCCACCGCGGGGGTGCTGTACCTGTGACCACGAAGATCGTCATTTTGGACTACGGCTCGGGCAACCTGCGCTCGGCCGAGCGGGCGGTCGCCCGGCACGGCGTGGACGTCGAGGTCACCGCCGACTGGGACGCCGCCCTGGCCGCCGACGGGCTGGTCGTGCCCGGGGTCGGCGCGTTCGCCGCGTGCATGGCCGGGCTGCGGTCGGTGCGCGGCGAGCAGATCATCGGGCGGCGGCTGGCGGGCGGCCTTCCCGTGCTGGGCATCTGCGTCGGCATGCAGATCCTGTTCGCCAAGGGCATCGAGCACGGCGTCACCACCGAGGGGTGCGGCGAGTGGCCCGGCACCGTGGACCGGCTGGACGCCCCCGTCGTGCCGCACATGGGATGGAACACCGTCGAGGCGCCCGCCGGCACCGTGCTGTTCCGCGGCATGGACCCCGGCACCCGGTTCTACTTCGTGCACTCCTACGCGGTGCGCCGCTGGGAGCTGGAGCCCGACCCGACGGGACGGCTCGCGCCGCCGCTGGTGACCTGGTCCGAGCACGGCGACCGGTTCGTGGCCGCCGTCGAGAACGGGCCGCTGTGCGCCACCCAGTTCCACCCGGAGAAGTCCGGCGACGCGGGCGCCGAGCTGCTGCGCAACTGGCTGTCCACGCTGCGCTGAGCCGCCCGGCCCGCTCCCCGTTCCCCCGACACCGCGTCCCACCTGCACCGATAGGGTTTCGTTCATGACTCTCACGCTCCTTCCCGCAGTCGACGTCGCCGGCGGCCAGGCCGTCCGCCTGGTCCAGGGCGAGGCGGGCACCGAGACCTCCTACGGCGCCCCGCTGGAGGCCGCCCTGGCCTGGCAGAAGGCGGGAGCGGAGTGGATCCATCTGGTCGACCTGGACGCCGCGTTCGGCCGCGGCTCCAACCGCGAGCTGCTGGCCGAGGTGGTCGGGCGGCTGGACGTGAAGGTGGAGCTGTCCGGCGGCATCCGCGACGACGCGTCCCTGGAGGCGGCCCTGGCGACCGGCTGCGCCCGCGTCAACATCGGCACCGCCGCGCTGGAGAACCCCGAATGGTGCCGCAAGATCATCGCCTCGCACGGCGAGAAGATCGCGGTGGGGCTGGACGTGCGCGGCGACGTGCTGGCCGCCCGCGGCTGGACCCGCGAGGGCGGCGACCTGTGGGAGGTGCTCGACCGGCTGGAGGACGACGGGTGCCCGCGCTACGTCGTCACCGACGTCACCAAGGACGGCACCTTGCGCGGCCCCAACGTCGACCTGCTGCGCCGCGTGTGCGCCCGCACCGACAGGCCCGTCATCGCCTCCGGCGGCGTCTCGTCTCTGGACGACCTGCGCGACATCGCCGCCCTGGTCCCCGAGGGCGTCGAGGGCGCGATCGTGGGCAAGGCGCTGTACGCGGGGGCGTTCACGCTGGAGGAGGCCTTGGAGGCGGTGCGATGAGCCCGCGGGCGAGCAGCGGGGTCGCGGTGCGCGTCATCCCCTGCCTGGACGTCGACGCCGGCCGCGTGGTGAAGGGCGTCAACTTCCAGAACCTGCGCGACGCGGGCGACCCGGTCGAGCTGGCCCGCCGCTACGATGCCGAGGGCGCCGACGAGCTGACCTTCCTGGACATCACCGCGTCCAGCGCCGACCGGTCCACCACCTACGACGTGGTGCGGCGCACCGCCGAGCAGGTGTTCATCCCGCTGACCGTCGGCGGCGGCGTGCGCACCGTCGACGACGTGGACCGGCTGCTGCGCGCGGGTGCCGACAAGGTGTCGGTGAACACCGCCGCGATCGCCCGCCCGGAGTTCCTGCGCGAGGCCGCGCACCGCTTCGGGTCGCAGTGCGTGGTGCTGTCGGTGGACGCCCGCCGCGCCGAGGGCACCCCGTCGGGGTTCGAGGTGACCACGCACGGCGGCCGCCGCGGCACCGGCATCGACGCGCTGGAGTGGGCGCGGCGCGGCGAGGAGCTGGGCGTGGGGGAGATCCTGCTCAACTCCATGGACGCCGACGGCACCAAGGCCGGGTTCGACCTGGAGATGCTGCGCCGGGTCCGCGAGGCGGTCTCCGTGCCGGTGATCGCCAGCGGCGGCGCGGGGGCGCTGGAGCACTTCGCCCCGGCGGTCGACGCGGGCGCCGACGCCGTGCTGGCCGCCAGCGTGTTCCACTTCGGCGACCTGAAGATCTCCGCCGTCAAGGACGCCCTGCGCGCCGCCGGCCACCCCGTCCGCTGAGGCGGCGGGAGGCAAGGGGGCCGGCAAGGGGGCCGGAAGGGGTCAGCACGCCCCGAGATCGGGTGATTCCTCGGCGTCGGGGTCGGAGACGGAGGCCTCGGGCGAGCGTTCCACGACGGGCAGCAGGATCGCCGACGGGTGGTCGGGGTCGTGGAAGACCTCTTGGTCGGCGGGGACGCCCGGGGACGCCGCGGTGGCCAGCGGCTCGCCCGTGCCCGGGTTGACCGCCACCTTCGGGTAGGCGCCGCTGGTGACGTGCACCCGGATCCGGTGGCCGCGGCAGAAGCGGTGCCCGACCGGCCACAGGTCGATCGCCACCCGCCGCACGCCCTGCGTCCCCACCGCCCCGCCGGCCGGATGCTGCGGATCCAGGCGCAGCCCGCCCTCGCAGACGTTGCGGGACGTGCCGTCCGGCGCCACGTCGCACAGCCGCACCAAAAAGTCGGTGTGCTCGCGGCTGGACCGCACGAACAGGTCCGCGACGACGGGCCCGATGAGGTCCAGGTCCTTCTTCAGCGCGGCCGAGGTGAACACCAGCACGTCCCGCCGCTTCTCCAGGGGCCGGTTGTCGACCGGCTTGGACGACCCCAGCAGCGAGGGGCCGCCCAGGGCGGGCGTGGGGTCGGACGGGTCGAACCGGTAGGCGGTGGGCCGGGAGTCCTGCGGCCCGTCCTCGCCGAGCCCTCCGCCCCCGTGCAGGTGCCAGCGTTCCCGCCGCATCCCGGGCGGCGGCCAGTCCCGGTAGTCGCGCCACTCGCGCGCCCCCGTCACGTACAGGCGGACGGGGTTGGCGCGCACGGCCGACAGGTCGCCGCGCAGGTGCGCCTTGAACCAGGCAAGCGCCTCGCGGAACGACACCAGGGTGTGCCGGGCGTCGGCGTGCCACCACGGCCCGATGGTGAGGTACGGGCGGTGCCCCGCGGCCCGCAGCGTCAGGTAGTCCTTGACCTGCCAGGGCAGGAACACGTCGTACCAGCCGCCCAGCAGCGTGACCGGCGCCGCCACCTGCCCGACCGTGCCGCTGAAGTCGCGGCGCCGCCAGTACTCGGCACCGGACTCGTGGTTGGCCAGCAGGTCGCGGTAGAACCGCATCGGCTCCCCGCCCGCCAGCACGTCCAGCTCCGACAGCGGGCGCAGCGAGCGGGCCGCGCGCAGGGCCCGGCGCCGGGACACCAGGGGCGCGGTGAGCAGCCCGAGCGTCGAGGTCTGCCGGCGGGTCAGCTCCGTCCAGCCGAGCGTGGACTCCAGGGCGAAGGAGCCGCCCACGTACGCCGCTTCCCGGAACGAGGACGCGGTGATCTGCAGGGCCATCGCCTTCAGCGCGGGCCCGGCCTCGGCCGCCAGCGCCCACGCCGAGTAGCCGAGGTAGCTGGCCCCGTAGGTGGCGAACGACCCGTCGAACCACGGCTGCTCGCGCAGCCAGGCGACCGTGGCCAGCCCGTCCTCCCGCTCGTTGCCGAGCGGGTCGAACTCGCCCCCCGACCCGAACGTGCCGCGAACGCTCTGCACCAGCAGCTGGAACCCGAACGGCACGAACGGCAGGCCGTTCAGCACGGCGGCGGGGCCGCGCCGCCCGTACGGCGTCCGCACCAGGATGGTGGGCGCGGACCGCGCGCCGCGCGGGACGTACCGGTCGGCCAGCAGCGTCACCCCGTCCGGCATGGTGACCGGGATGTCGCGCTCGACGGTATAGCGGGGGAGGGAGCGGGTCAGGCGGATCGGCGCCGGCGGCAGTCGGTCCAGGCGGTCCCTGAGGGCCATGGGAACTCCGCATCTCGTGGCTACTACCTGGTAATAACGGTATCCGCTGAATCGCCGTCTCGCCACGGCCGCCGCCGCAGGTCATGGCCCCGCCGGACCTCGCTTCGAGACGTTGCGCCATCATGTACTTACGTGACGTGACCGCGAATTCGGGCAGGTCACCACGGGGGCAGGGGCCCGACGGCTGGCATCGGGCGATCACGGGCACGGGGAGGGCCGACAATGTGGGCCGGGCACTACTCGCCGACGGGGCCGCGGGCGCGCGGTGCGCTGCGGAGCGCGGGCCCGCCGCCGGTTCGCCCGGCCGCCGGCTGGTACGCCCTGCCCGTGGCGCTGCTGCTGGCCGCGGTCGCCGGGCTGACGGCCGTGATCGCCGCCACCTGGGACGCCTCCGAGGCCGCCCAGGCCGATCCGGTCGTCGTCGACGGGCGCGGCACGATGCGGCCCGACCTGGCCGCCGGACGCCGCTACCTGCTGTACGTCCCGAGCGGCACGCCCGCGCCCGCCTCGTGCGCGGCCGCCGTCGGTGCGTGGTCGGTGCCGCTCGCGCTGACCAGGTCGGACCCGCGGAGCGCCACCCGCCGGCGCGGCTACCGCTTCGTCGGCTCGTTCCGCGCTCCGGTGTCCGGGCCGACCCGGCTCACCTGCGCGGGCGCCGCCTCCCGCCTGATGATCGCGCCGGACGACGCGGTGCACGGCCTGCTGGGCCTGGCCGCCCTGGCGGCCATGGCCCTGGCCGGCGCCGGCGCGGTGAGCCTCGTGGTGATCTTCGTGCGGCGCCGCCTCACCCGCCGCCGCCTGCTCTACGGCAGGCCCTGAGCCCGGCGCCCGGACGCGCTGCCCGGACGCGGCGCCCGGACGCGGCGCCCGGACGCGCTGCCCGGACGCCGCGCCCCGGTCAGGCCAGGAGGGGCTCGCCGATCCAGCCGCCGGCGCCGCAGCCCGGCGGCACCGCGAAGGCGGCCGACCCCACCGGAGTGATCCACAGGTTGAGCAGGTCGGACTCGGCCAGCCTCCGCTGGACCGGGATGAACTGGCGGTCCAGGTCGGCCTGGTAGGAGACGAACAGCAGCCCCGAGTCGGCCACCCCGTCGGAGCTGACCGCCTCGTCGTAGTTGTAGCTGCGGCGCAGCATGCGCAGCGACGGGTCGCCGGTGCGGGCGAGGCGGATGTGGGCGTTGTCGGAGATGACCGGGAAGCCGTGTTCGTCCTTGGCGGTGAAGTCGGGTTCGTCGTGTTCGGCCTTTCCGGTGAGCGGGGCCCCGGTCTTGATGTCGCGGCCCACGGCGAACGCCTTGGCCGCCTCGTCGGCGGCGTCCCACTTCTCCAGGTTCATGCTGATGCGCCGCAGCACCATGGTGGTGCCGCCGCGCAGCCAGTCCGGTCCGTCGCCGATCCACACGGCCTTGTCCAGGTCGGTGGGCTGGACGGTGCCGTCGAGCTGGCCCATGAGGTTGCGCTGGGTCTGCCCCGCGGGCTGGTTGCGGCGGAACCCGCGCTGGGTCCAGCGCACGGTGGCGAAGTCGCGGGCGTCCTTGACGATCAGGCGCAGCGCGTGGGCGACGGTGACGGCGTCGTCGGCGCAGAGCTGGACGAGCAGGTCGCCGCCGCTCCACCGGTCCTGCAGCCGGTCGGTCGCAAAGCGCGGCAGGTCGAGGTGGGGCTGCCGGTCGCGCAGCCCCGCCTTGGCGAACAGGCCCGGCCCGAATCCGAAGGTGACGGTGAGCCGCGCGGGCAGGTCGGCGAGCTCGGGCTGGGCGTCGGCCAGGCCCGCGCGGCCGGCGGTGAGGCGGCGGGCGTCGTCGGTGAGCAGGCGCATGAGCCGGCCCAGCGCGGCCCGGTCGGTGCCGGGGCGCAGGTCGAACGCGACGAACACCGCGTGGACCTGCGGCTGGGTGACGATGCCGGCCTGGTGCGGGCCGTGGAACGGCTCGACGGCCGGGGTCTTGGCGGGCGCGGGCGCGGCGGGCCGGTCGGCGCGGCAGGCCGCGGTGGCGGCCACCGCCGCCACCGCCCCGCCGACGAACAGGGCCCGCCGGGTGGGATGGCGGTCCATCAGTGGCCCGCCCCGGGCTCGTAGTTCTCGTTGCCGCCCTGGAAGGACTTGCCCAGCGCGGTGAACTCGACCGTGCCGCCGCCCGCGAGGGTGAGGGTGAAGGGGACCCGGTCGCCGGGCCTGATCGGCTTCGCCAGGTCCATGAGCATGATGTGGTAGCCGCCGGGCTTGAGCTCCAGCCTGCCGCCGGCGGGGACGGTGAAGCCGCCCTTGACCGGCCGCATCTTCATCTCGCCGCCGGAGCCTGCGACCTCGTGCAGTTCCACTTCCGGCGAGGCGGGCGTGGCGGCGGAGGTGACGGTGATGGCGGCGCCGGTGGTGTTGACCAGGGTGCCGAACGCGGCGGACATGCCCTTGTCGGCGGTCTTCACCCAGGCGTCGTGGACCGTCAGGGCGGCGGCGCGGCCGGCGGACGCGGCAGACGCGGGAGACGCGGAGGACGCCGCGGGGCTGCTCGGAGCGTCGGCGGCGGGGTCGCCGCCGCAGCCGGCGAGCGCGAGGCAGGCCGCGGCCAGGGGCGCGGCGGCGGTCATGGGGCGGAACGTGGAACGGAACGTGTGACGGAAGCCGTGCACGGCGAAACCCTTCTGGTTCTGGACGCGCGGCGGCATCGGCGGTCCGCGCTCGAGGCGCGGCCGTCCGTGTGCCGGTCGCGGTGGTCGGAAGGAGGCGTCCCGGCGTGATCGACGGGACGGCTCGCACGCCCCGCGTCCGCGGGGCGTGCAGGAACGACGCCCCGCGATGGCGGGGCGTGCGGAGATTGGGCGGCTCAGCGCCCCGGGACGGGCGCGGGCGGCCCCCGCAGAACCAGAACGTGGCGAAGCAGCGCGACGCGAGGCCGGGCCGGGGCGTCGGTGCGCGGCACGGCGCCGCACGGCGGCCGCGGCGCGGGCTCGCCGAGCAGCACCAGCAGCGGCCTGAGCAGGGCGGACGCCGCCAGGCGGGCCAGCCGCCAGATGGCGCGCTCGCCGCGGCGCAGCCACCAGGCCGACACGGCCGCGGCGATCAGGTGCGCGGCCGGCATCGCGGCGCCGCCGTCCCCGGCGGCGACCAGCGCGGGAGCGGTGGGATGGTGGTGCATCCCCCCGGCGCTCATCAGCGCGTGCAGGACGAACTGCCCGCCGAGCAGCCCTCCGAGGATCGTGGGAAGGGAACGCTCGTGCCCGGCCAGCGGCAGCGCCATGGCCCACATGCCGAAGAACCCCCAGTACAGCGCGTCCGGGGACATCGGCTCACCGGAGGCGGTCCGATGCCCCAGCGCGGTGAGGCACACGCACACGGCCGCGAAGAGCGCGGACCGTGCGGCGCGGTACGGGGCTGAGGAGGCCATGACGCTCCCATGCTGCCACGGGCCCGGCGCGTGTCGGCACGGGGTGTGCGGAACCGGTCCGGGCCCGGCCGGGACGGGCCGCCGGCGCCGTCAGGTCGCGTCGTGCAGCGCCGCCGAGCGGGCCAGGTGGCGGCCGATCACCATGCGCTGGATCTGGTTGGTGCCCTCGAAGATCTGCATGACCTTGGCCTCGCGCATGTACCGCTCCACCGGGAAGTCGCGGGTGTAGCCGTACCCGCCGAGCACCTGCACCGCATCGGTGGTGACGCGCATCGCCGAGTCCGTCGCCACCAGCTTGGCCACCGACGCCTGGCGGGAGAACGGCAGGCCCCGGTCGCGGCGGCGGGCCGCCTCCAGGTACGTGGCCCGCGCCGACTCCACCGCGGCCGCCATGTCGGCCAGCATGAACGCCAGCCCCTGGTGGGCGATGACGGGGCGGCCGAACTGCTCGCGCCGCGCCGCGTACCCGACGGCGTGGTCCAGGGCGCCCTGCGCCAGGCCGACCGCGCAGGCGGCGATGCCCAGGCGGCCCGAGTCCAGCGCCGACAGCGCGATCGGGAACCCCTGGCCCTCGTCGCCGATCCGCCACTCGGCGGGCACCCGCGCGTCGTCGAAGTGCAGCTGCGCGGTGGTGGAGCCGGTCAGCCCCATCTTGCGTTCGGGCGGCCCGAACGTCAGCCCCGGCATCCGCCCCTCGACCAGGAAGCAGCTGATGCCGCGCGAGCCCGCGTCCGAGGTGCGGGCGAACAGCGTGTAGAAGTCGGCCTCGCCGCCGTGGGTGATCCAGGTCTTGGTGCCGGTGATCCGGTAGGCCGCGCCGTCCTCGTCCGGAACGGCCCGGGTGCTCAGCGCGCCCGCGTCCGAGCCCGCGTGCGCCTCCGACAGCGCGTACCCGCCCAGCAGCTCGCCGCCGAGCAGCTCGGGCAGCCGCTTGCGCTGCTCGTCGGTGCCGTGCACCGCCAGCGGGTAGCACGACAGCGTGTGCACGCTGACGCCGACCGCCACCGACGCCCACACCGCCGCGATCTCCTCGAGCACCTGCAGATAGACCTCGTACGGCTGGCCTGCGCCGCCGAGCTCCTCCGGGTAGGGCAGCCCGAGCAGCCCGGCCCGGCCGAGCAGCCGGAAGACCTCGCGGGGGAACTCCTCGGCCTCCTCGGCGGCCGCGGCGCGCGGCGCCAGCTCCTTGCGGACGATCTCGCGGGTCAGCGCGAGGAGGTCCTCGGCCTCGGGAGTGGGAAGCAGACGTTCGGCAGGCATGTCCCCATCTTGGCGGATCGTCCGCACTTGCCGCGAGGCGGGCGCCCCTGGGGGCCTTGGTCAGGACGACAGGTCAGGACGACAGGTCAGGACGACGGGTCAGGACGACAGTTCGCGCTCCAGCGGCGTGCGGAAGCGCGGGGTGACCCGTATGCCGTCGAGGAAGGCGGTGATGCGGGCGGCCTCGGCGTCGACCGCGGCGCGGGCGTCGGCGCCGACGTCCTCCAGCAGGCGCGTGACGATCTCCCCGTCCGGCCGCTGCGCCCAGCCGCCGACGACGCGGCCGTCCCACCACACCGTGGGGCCGATGTTGCCGTTGCGGTCGAACAGCATCGGCGCGTGGTCGCCGAGGAACCAGCCGCGCTCCTGCCAGCCCATGGGGGTGGGGTCCAGGGCGGGCAGCAGCGCCGCCCACGGCTCGGCGTCCCGGCCCCCGCCGGCCGCCTCAGCGTCGTCGGCATCGTCGGCGTCGTCGGCGAGCATGACGCCGGTGCCGCCGCCGTCCAGTCCGACCTCGGCGACGTCCAGGCGGGCCAGGGTCTTGTTCACCTCGCCCGCGGTCCAGCCCGTCCACCACTTCAGGTCCGAGACGGGGGCGGGACCGAACGCCCGCAGCCAGCGGGTGGCCAACTCGGCGCGCGCGTCGCCCGCGGGCATGTCGGGGATGCCGCCGGGAAGCCACGTCTCGACGGGATGCCACACGTACTGGCTGCTGATCCACGAGCCGTTGGGGCGGCCCCGCACGATGCGTCCCTCGCAGCCCAGCGTGACCAGCACCCACGTGGTGACGCCGGTGGGACGCGAGTACGACTTGCCCGGAGCCGTCTCCACCTGCGTGCGCAGGCGCGGCTCGTCGGCGCTGAGCTGCGCCCCGGTCGCCTCGCCGCGCGCCAGCAGCGCGCGGTGCGCCGCCTCCAGCACGTCGCCGAACCAGGCTTGCGCGTCGGGGATCCCGCCCCGTTCGATCATGCGGCTGTAGGTGCGGCGCTGCCTGGCGGCCAGGGGCGTGGCGCAGGACGCCTGCAGTGCCGGGACCAGTTCGACGGGGACGACGAACATGGTGCGGCGCATCGCCAGCATCCGCAGCAGCGTCCGGTCGTCGTAGAGGGCCTTCTCCACCGCCTCGTGCGTCGCGGTGCGGCTGCGCGCGGCCACCGACAGGAACACCGTGGCAGGGTCGGTGGCGTGCAGCGCCACGAGGGAGCGGGCGATCTCGGCGACGTCGTCGGTGCGCGCCGCAGGGGCCAGCCGGTGCCGTGCCGCCGCGCGTGCCCGGCGCGCGGCGTCCCCCATCGAACGTTTTGTCGAACGCATGAGCGAATCCTAGGGGGCGGGTCCGACAGGCGCCGCCGGCCGGCCCGTCCCCCGGGCCGCGTCAGCCGTTGTTGGCAATCTTCACGACGATCTTGTCCTGGGTGACGGACTCGACGGACACGTTGAAGCCCTCGGCCTGCTCGGACTCGCCCCGGGGCACGGTGATCTGCTGACCGGCCACCTTGAGCGTGACGGTGTCGCCCTGGACGCTCACCAGCTCCGCCTTGATGCCGAGAATGGATGCGCTGGCCTCCACACCGCGGTCGAAGGTGATGGTGCAGGAGTTCACGTTGCAGTCGGTCGTGGCGCCCTCGCTGCTGCACGCCGCCACGGCGGCCAGGGGCAGCAGCGCGAACGGCAGTACGGTCAGTGCTCGCCGAACTGAGGGGAACATGGCTGCGAGTCTAGGTGCCGCACCCCCGCCGCCGGCCCCTCCTGGAGAGTGAACTCCCCGCGGCCGGAAGTAGTACCCGGCGGTGATGTCCGTGCCGCGCCCTCGGGCCTGCGCGCCTGTGCGTCCTCCTGTGTGACCCTGTGTGACCCTGTGTGACCGCCGTGGCGTGCCGCGTGTCAGCCGCCCTGGTGGCCTGTCGCGCTGCCCTGATGGCCCGTCGTGCCGCCCTGGTGGCCTCCGCCGCTGTGGTCGGCGCCGTACTGGATCTGCCCGCCCAGGTCCTCCTGCAGCGCCTTGAGCGTCTGCTCGGTGCTGACGACGACCCACCGCGGCCCCACCAGGTACGTGCCGCCCCAGGGCTTGGCCTCCTCCAACCACGCCTGCTGCCCCTGGTCGGTGGTGAAGCTGACCACCGTGAAGCGTCCCTTGCTCGTCTGGCAGGCGCCCTGGGACAGGTCCGCGACCTTGCGGATGCTGCTCAGCGTGCACCCGGTCTGCTGGGCGAGCTGCTCGGCGGTGGCGGGCTGGGCCTGCTTCACCTGGCCCTGCCCGCCCGCCTCGCCGCTCGCCCCCGTGCACCCGGCCGCCAGCGGCAGCAGGACCGCGGCGGCACCGCACAGCAGGGCTGCCCTCAAGGGCGATCGGTGATTGTCGGACACCATGGCCCGTCCTCTCCGGGAAGAGTTGAGCGATTCGCCCACACGTACGGGCGGACGCTTCCACGGGGTTCAGCCGCGGGGAGAGGAGGGGCGAAGGGGGTTCAGGTCATGAGGCGCCCGGCGGCGGCGGCGCGCACGGTTGGCTCCTCGGCGGCGTCGTGATGGAGGCGTTGCAGGCGGATGCGGGTCTCACGGGTGAGGGGGGCGGTCTCGGCGGCGACCCGGCGCACGCCCTCCTCGCAGTCCCACAGGCCCTCGACGGTGTAGGACTCGGCGGTGTGCGGCGCGGTACGGGTCAAGGCGGTCAGCACGCGCGGGCGCAGGAACGCATAGGTCGACTCGGTCCAAGCGGTCTTCAGCAGCGGCACGGCCTCGCCGGCGCGCAATCTGCCCAGGCCCTCGATCGGCCCGGCCGCGTCGCCCCAGTCGCGCCGCTCCAGGGCGTCGCGCAGCTCGCTCATCAGCAACGGGATGTCCTGGCGGGTGCCGTAGCGGGCCAGGATGTCCAGCGCCATGTCCTGGCATCCGCCGCGGGCCGTCGCCCACGCCCGCGCCCGCGGCACCGCCTCGGGGCCGTACTCGCGCAACGCCCGGCACACCGCCCCGCCCCATCGGCTGGGCCGCTGCGGCAGCAGCTCCTCGGCCAGGTCCAGCAGGGCCGGGGCGCGTCTGCGGCCGAGCTCGAATATGGCCGCCACGGCGCCGTCGTCACGCCGCCGGGCGGCCTCCAGCAGCTCGGCCTCGGTCCGCCGGGACTTCTTCGCGCCGGCGGCCCCGGGGCGGCGGACGCGGCCGGTGTCGCGGCGCCGGGCCAGGGCGTCGGCGATCCGCGGCTGCCGCGCCGCCCAGCTGTCGATCACCGGATTGTGCGGGCCCGCCACCAGGGCGTCCAACGCCGACTCGCTGCACCGCGCCGCCACCAGCTCGTCCAGGCCGTGCGTCAGCGCCGGATCGCCCAGGCCGACCAGCGTGTCGATGGCGTCGAACCAGTGGGTGCCCTCCTCGGCGTACCGGTACAGCGCCGACGCCGCCTCCCGGCGGCTGAGCCGCACCAGGTCCGCCAGCACCTCCAACGCCAGCTGCACCCGCCGCCCGTCGCCGTCGGCATGGTCGGACGGGGCGAACAGGTGCTCGGCCACCGGGCCGACGGGCAGTTCCAAGTCCACCATCAGACGGGCGTAATAGAGGCCGCGTTCCTCACAGCGCGGGTCCCAGCGTGGGTCGCGGCGTATGCAGTCGTAGACGAACTCGCCCGCACCCGGCTTGTCGGCCGCGCGCCGCGCGGCCCGTCCAAGGCCCCGCTGCAGTTGTCCATGCAGCGTGCCAGCTGATTCCAACACGACCTCGTTGCTCACTCAAGCAGAATGCGCACCCGACCACAAAACCGGCAAGTGCTTTACCTCGGCGAATCGCCCGCCGCCGCAGGAGCGGACCGCGGCGGCGCCTTTCCGGCGGGGCGGGGCTAGATGCGGCGCTGGGCGATCCACGACGCGTGCAGGTCGGCGTAGACGCCCGGGACGCCGACCAGCTCGCTGTGGGGGCCGCGCTGGACGATCCGCCCCGCGTCGAACACCAGCACCTCGTCGGCGGCCTCGGCCGTGGACAGCCGGTGGGCGATGGAGATCGCCGTGCGGCCCCGAGTCACCTCGTCCAGCGCGCGCTGGATGCGCACCTCGGTGGCCGGGTCGACGGCGGACGTGGCCTCGTCCAGCACCAGCAGGTCCGGGTCGGCGATGTAGGCGCGCGCCAGCGCCACCAGCTGACGCTCGCCCGCCGACAAAGACTCGCCGCGCTGCCCCACGGGCGTGTCCAGGCCCCGGGGCAGGCCCTCCAGCCAGTCGCCCAGGCCCAGCTCGACCAGCGCCCGCGCCACCTCCTCGTCGGTGGCGTCCGGCCGCCCGTAGCGGATGTTGTCGCCGAGGGGGGCGTCGAACAGGAAGCCGTCCTGCGGCACCATGACGATGCGCTCGCGCAGGGAGGAGAACCGCACCCGGTCCAGGGGCACGCCGTCCACCAGCACACGCCCGGACGTCGGGTCCATCAGCCGGGTCAGGAGCTTGGCGAACGTCGTCTTGCCCGAGCCCGTCTCGCCCACGACCGCCACGCGGCTGCGGGGGGCGATGGTCACGTTCAGGTCGTGCAGAACGGGCGGCCCTCCGGGATAGGCGAACCCGACGCCCTCGAACCGCACCTCGATCGGCCCGCGCGGCAGCACCTCGCCCGCGTCGCCCGGGTCGGCCACGTCCGGCGCGGTGTCCAGCACGCCCAGCACCCGCCGCCACCCGGCGATCGCGTTCTGCGCCTCGTTGAGCACCTCCGTGGCGGTCTGCATCGGGCTGACGAACAGGGTGATCAGGAACAGGAACGCCACCAGCTCCCCGGCGGTCAGGTCGCCGCCCACCCCCAGCAGCGTCCCCGCCACCACGACCGCGGCGGTCGCCGCGGCCGCCACCAGCTCGCTGGACGGGAACGTCAGCGCCACCAGGCCCTGCGCCCGCGTCTGCGCCCGCCGGTGCGCCTCGACGGTCTCGTCGACGCGGCGGGCGGTGCGGTCCTCGGCCGCGTAGGCGCGGATCACCGAGGCGCCCACCACCGCCTCGCTCACCGCGGCCAGCAGGTCGCCCATCCGCTCGCGGACCCGGGTGTAGGCGGCCGACAGCATCCGCTGGAAGCGGCGCAGCGCGAACGCCAGCGGCACGAACGCCGCCCACACCAGCAGCGCCAGCGGCCAGGAGTACACGGCCATGAGCACGCTGGCCACCACCAGCTGCCCGGTCGACATGATGATCAGCAGCCCGCCCCACTGCATGAACTGGCTGATCTGGTCCACGTCACCGGTCACCCGCGACACCAGCGCGCCGCGCCGCTCGGAGCTCTGGGTGAGCATGGACAGGTCGTGCACGTGCCGGAACGCCTTGATCCGCAGCGTGGCCAGCCCGGACTCGGTGGTCCGGTAGAGCCGCACGTTCATCGCGTAGGCGCTCAGCGCCGTCACGGCCACCGCCGCCGCGCACGCCAGCACGGCGGTGCGGACGAACCCGATGTCGGGCCCGCCCGGCCCGCCCAGCCCCTTGTCGATCGTCTGCTGCACCGCGATCGGCACCACCACCCGGCCCGCCGTCGCCAGCGCCGCCAGCAGCAGCGTGCCGGCCAGGCCCGCGCGGAACTCGGGGCTGAGCCGCAGCCCGCGGCGCAGCGTGGTCAGCGCGCCCTCGCCGGCGGCCGCCGCCTCGTTGAGCGCGGTCACGCCACCGCCTCCTCGCTGTCGGCACTGTCGGCACTGTCGGCACTGTCGACCTCCCCGGCCTGCTCGCCCAGGAGCCGCTGCTCGATCTCGGCGCGCTCGTAGGCGTTGACGAGCGCGCGGTAGCCGGCGGAGCGCTCCAGCAGCTCGGCGTGGGCGCCCCGGGCGGCGACGCGGCCATGCTCGACGTAGACGACCTCGTCGGCCAGCGCGATCGTGGCCTTGCGGTAGGCGACCACCACCACGGTCGCGCCGCCCCCGCCGGCCGTCTGCGCGTCCCGCAGCCCCGCCAGGATCCGCGCCTCCACCTGGGGGTCGACACTGGACGTCGCGTCGTCCAGCACCAGCAGCCGGGGGCGCCGCACCAGGGCGCGCGCCAGCGCCAAGCGCTGCCGCTGCCCGCCCGACAGGGTCGCTCCGCGTTCCCCCACCCGGGTGTCGAGGCCGTCGGGGAGGGCCGCGACGAAGCCGTCGGCCTGGGCGAGGCGCAGCGCCTCCCACACGCGCTCGTCCGGAACGTCCAGGCCCAGGGTCACGTTGCCGCGCACGGTGTCGTCGAACAGGAACGTCTGCTGCGGTACCAGGGCCGCCGTCTCGGCGACGCCGCCGCGCCTCAGGTCGCGGGCGTCCACGCCGTCCAGCAGCACCGACCCGTCGGCCGGGTCCACCAGCCGCACCAGCAGGGACGTCAGCGTCGACTTGCCCGACCCCGTGGGGCCGACCACGGCGATCGTCCGGCCGGGGGCGGCGGAGAACGACACGTCGTGCAGGACGGGGACCGAGGCGTCCCCGTCCGCGGACTCGTAGGCGAAGCGGACGTCGCGCACCTCCAGCGCCGCCGCCTTGCCCTGCCCCGGGGGGCGGTCGCCGTACGGCAGGGAACCGGTGGCGTCCAGCACCCCCCGCACGCGCTCCCAGCCGACAACGCTGCGCGGCACCTCGGCCAGCACCCAGCCCAGCGCGCGGATCGGCCAGGCCAGCAGCGTGAACAGATACGCCACGTGCACCAGGTCGCCCTCCGTCATGGCCCCGGCCTCCAACCGGACGGACCCCACCAGCAGTACCGCCAGAACCCCCAGGTTGGGCAGCGCCTCCAGCGCCGGGTCGAACAGCCCCCGGATGCGGCCGACCGCCACGTTGGCCTCGCGCAGCGCCCGCGCACGCTCGGCGAACCGCTCGGTCTCGTCCTGCTCGCGCCCCAGCGTCTTGACCACCAGGCCGCCCTCGAAGCTCTCGTGCGCGACCTCGCTGACCTCGGCGCGCAGCTGCTGGGCGCGGGTGGCGACGGGGGACAGGCGCCGCTGGTACACCACGTTCAGCAGCGCCACCGCCGGGAAGACCAGGAAGCCGACGAGCGCCACCGCCACGTCGGTGAGCAGGATCGACACGGCCGCGATCAGCAGCATGAACACCACGCCGACCGCCATCGGCAGCGGCGCGATCGGCGCCCACACCGCCTCGACGTCGGCGTTGGCGTTGGACAGCAGCTGCCCGGTGGGGTGGCGGTGGTGCCAGGCCAGGGGGAGCCGCAGGTACTGCCGGGTGACCGCCCGCCGGTAGCGGGCCTGCATGCGGTACTGCATGAGCCCGGCGTAGAACCGGCGGCCCGCCACGCCGAGCGCCTTGAGCAGCGCGACCGCCAGGATCGCCGCCGCGGCCCCGGCCAGCGCGCCCGCCGTGGTGTCGCCGGAGCGCAGCGCCGGCAGCACCACCTCCTCGACGGCCCAGCCCAGCACCTGCGCGGTGCCCACGGTCATCGCCGCGTACAGCCCGCTGGCCAGCACCGCCACGGTGAACACCCGCGGCTCGGCCTTGATCGCGACCCACAGCACGCGCAGCCCCTCGCGCAGGACGCCGGGGCTGACGCGGGGTCTGGGGGGATGCTCGCCTTCGGGGCGGCGGCTGGCCCGGGGGCGGGCGCCGGGACGGCGGCTGGCGCGTGTCGACCCTGATGGCACGGCATCTCCTCGCAGACGGCGGCGCCCGCACGCCCCGTCGGGAGGAACCGCCGGGGCCGGCGGGCTCGCCCAATGCCTACCATCCGTGCCGAACGCTTATTCCCCGGCATAGTCGGACAGGCTGCCGAAGCCACGTGAATCCCCCTTCGGCGCGACAGGCCTCGCCGCGCGGCCCGCCGCCCGCCGCGCGCCCCGCACCGGAGCGGTCCGGCGGGCGCGGCGGCCGCCCCGCCTCCGGGCCGCGGAGTGTGATCGGAACGGATTCGTTCAAGCTCGCCCCGTTTTTCGGTGTACGCACCGGTCAGCGGCGAGAATATCGGCAACGCGGCGGAGTTCTTTGTCAAAAAACACCTGATCGACATGTCCGAAAAACGCCGGTCGGCGGCCCGCCCGGCGGGCCGGGCGGCGGTGCCCGCGACGGCCGCGCAGCCCGCCGCGACGGGCCGCCCGGGACGTCCCGGGCCCGCGCCGCCGCGGCGCGGCACGCGGCGTATAACGCGCCACTTCGCCCACAGGAGAATCGGGAGGGTTGTAGCTCCTGGGGTTTACGCGGATCCGGTGATACGGTGGAGCGGTCGGTTGCAGTCGTGGTTCTCGATCGTTTGCAAGAACGCCCGCGGACTGATGGCAGCGGGCGTTTTGGCTTTTCCGGGGCAGTACCGGGGGGCGAAGACGTCCCGCAGCGACCGGCGCGGGGCCCGCGAGGTGTGGGCCCGAGTTTTGCCGCAAGGAGAAAGACATGCCCCAGCAGGGCACCGTGAAGTGGTTCAACGCCGAGAAGGGCTACGGCTTCATCGCCGTGGACGGCGGTGGCGCCGACGTGTTCGTGCACTACACGGCCATCCAGTCGTCCGGTTACCGCACCCTCGACGAGAACCAGCGCGTCGAGTTCGAGGTGACGCAGGGTCAGCGCGGCCCGCAGGCCGACAACGTCGTCCCCCTCTCGTAACCCGTAGTCGTACCGCCGGGCCCGTACCCCACGCCAGGGGTGCGGGCCCTGTGGTTTCCGGGGCGGGTTCTGAGGGCGCGGCGGGCCGCGACCCGGTACGGGGCTCGCGCGGCGACCCGGCAGAATGGAGCACATGTCCGCTCGCCCGTCCAATCTGGACCCCAAGATCGCCGAACGCCTCAAGCGCACGCCGGACGGCCTCGTGCCCGCCATCGCCCAGCAGTACGACACCGGAGAGGTGCTCATGCTGGCGTGGATGGACGACGAGGCGCTGCACCGCACCCTCACCACCGGCCGCGCCACCTACTGGTCCCGCAGCCGCCAGGAGTACTGGGTGAAGGGCGAGAGCTCCGGCCACCAGCAGTGGGTCAAGTCCGTCGCCCTCGACTGCGACGGCGACGCGATCCTGGTGAAGGTCGACCAGGTCGGCGCCGCCTGCCACACCGGCGACCGCACCTGCTGGGACGCCGACATACTCGACGCCGTCGTCGGGGAACGGCCCGCCGCGGGCTCGTGAGCCCGGCCCGGGAACGCGCCCTGGCCGCCCTGCTGTGCGCGGCCGGTGCCGCACTGCCCCTGCTGGCCGCCGGACGCGCCTGGGCGCACGTGCGGGCCACCGGCGCCATCACCCCGTTCACCCAGGAGCTCACCGGGCGCGACCTGGGCGGAGCGGCGAGCGCCCTGGGCTGGGCCGGGCTGGCGGGGCTGGCGGCCCTGTTCGCCACCCGCGGCAAGGTGCGGGCGGGGGTCGGCGTACTGCTGGTGCTGTTCGGCGCCGCCATCGGCTACGCCTCCGCGGCGTCCATGCGCGCCTCCCACGTCCGGGCGGCGGCGGGCGAGAAGAGCGCCCTGCTGCGGCTGGCCGCGCACCCGTCCGTCGACGTCAACCTGTGGTGGGTCGTCTCCCTCGCCGGCGGCCTGCTGCTGCTGGCCGCGGGGCTGGTGACGCTGCTGCGCGGCGCGCACTGGCCCGGCATGTCGACCCGCTACGAACGCCCCGCCGCGGCTGCCGCACGCCCCCCGTCCAACGCCGACGACCCCTCCAGCCTGTGGAAGTCCCTCGACCGCGGCGAGGACCCCACCGACCCTCCGGCCGACGCCACGCGGCCCGCAGCGGGAAACACCCCCCGGGAGCGGCCGTGAGCCGCGGGACGGGCCCAGACGGCGGCGGGCTCATCCTGGTCGCCGAGCACGAACCCGAGGTGGCGGAACTGCAGCGGCGCTATCTCGGCCGCGAGGGCTTCACCGTCGAGATCGAACCGGACCCGTCGCGTGCGGCCGCCGCCGTGGCGCGCCTTCGCCCCGACGCCGTGGTGCTCGACGTGTCCCGCACCCCGCTGCCCGCCGAGCTGTACCGCCGGGTGGCGGAGGCGGCCCGCCCCGCGCCCGTCGTGGCCGTGACCGGGCCGGTCGAGGCGGTCGCGCGGCACGCGTTCGGCGAGCACCAGGTGACGCGGCCGTTCGCCCCCCGCGTCCTGGTCGGCGCGGTGACCGACGCGCTGCGCCGCGGCGCCGGCACCGGCGACCCGGGGCCGCTGCGCGCCGGCCGGGTCAGCCTCGACCCGCAGGGACGCGCCGTCAGCGTGGACGAGCGCGCCGTCGCCCTCACCGTGACCGAGTTCGACCTGCTGGAGTTCCTGATGAGCAACCCCGGCAGGGTCTTCACCCGCGAACAGCTCCTCGACGCCGCCTGGGGCCCGGGCGCCGGGGCCGGAAGCCGCACGGTGGACGTGCACATCGCCCAGCTGCGCAGCAAGCTGGGCGACGGCAGCCCGATCCGCACCGTCCGCGGCGTCGGCTACGTCCTGGACCCCTGAGCCTTCCGGAGAGGAGCCCCACGGTGGACGACACGACCGCCGCACCCGCCCGCGCCGCGCACCCGCACCCGCACCCGCCCGCCCCGGCGGGGCGCCGCGGCCGCGGGCGGGCGCTGGCCGGGCCCGGCATCGTCCTGGCCGCGGCGGCCGCCGGCGTGGCGCTGGTCAGCGTCGTCGACCCGCACGAGCCCGGCCACTACCCGACCTGCCCGCTGCTGTGGGCGACCGGCCTGTACTGCCCCGGCTGCGGCGGCCTGCGCATGGTCAACTCGCTGACGCACGGCCGCGTCGGGGAGGCGTTCGGGCTCAACCCCATGGCGTTCCTGCTGCTGCCCGTCTTCGCCTACCTGTGGGCGCGCTGGACGGCCTGCGCGGCCAAGGGCGTGCCGTTCGCCTCCGCCCTCGTGCGGCCGCGCGTGATCTACCCGTTCCTCGCGCTGATCATCGTGTACTGGATCGTCCGCAACCTGCCGTTCGGGCACGCCCTGGCGCCCTGACGCGGTTTCGGGCGCCCTGATACCGGCCCGGGTTCGAGTGCCGTCGGCGGCTGCGGCTACGATCGGTGCTGGATCGACCGGAATTTAGGGGGCTTTCCCGTGAGCGAGCCCGAGCGCTGCGGCATGAGCGAGGCGGAGCGGCACGCCGCCGGGACCGACCGGCCCGCGGAGAAGGAAGACCGCGCACCGGGCGCGGCGTACAGGGGAGCGGGGGTCAGGTCGTGAGCGTGCTGAACGAGATCATCGACGGCGTGCGGGCCGATCTGGCCGACCGGCAGCGCGCGGTGCCGCTCGACGAGCTCAAGGCCAAGGCCGAGCGGGCCGAGCCGCCGCGCGACGCGCTGGCCGCGCTGCGCTCCCCGGGCGTGTCCGTCATCGCCGAGGTCAAGCGCAGCAGCCCGTCCAAGGGCGCGCTGGCCGCGATCGCCGACCCGGCCGCCCTGGCCCGCGACTACGAGGCGGGCGGCGCCAAGGTGATCAGCGTGCTGACCGAGCGGCGCCGGTTCGGCGGCAGCCAGGACGACCTGGCCGCGGTGCGCGCCGACGTCGACGTGGCGGTGCTGTGCAAGGACTTCATCGTCACCTCCTACCAGCTGTGGGAGGCCCGCGCCTACGGCGCCGACCTCGCCCTGCTGATCGTGGCCGCGCTGGAGCAGGACGCGCTGGTGTCGCTGGTCGAGCGGGCCGAGTCGATCGGGCTGGTGCCGCTGGTCGAGGTGCACACCGAGGAGGAGGTGGCCCGCGCGATCGACGCGGGCGCCAAGGTCATCGGGGTCAACGCGCGCGACCTGAAGACCCTGCGCGTCGACCGCGGCGTGTTCGCCCGGCTGGCCCCGCTGATCCCCAAGGACATCGTCAAGATCGCCGAGTCGGGCGTGCGCGGCCCGCACGACCTGCTCGCCTACGCCTCGGCGGGCGCCGACGCGGTGCTGGTGGGGGAGAGCCTGGTGATCGGCCGCGACCCGCGCGGCGCCGTCGCCGACCTGGTGGCCGCGGGCGCGCATCCGGCGCTGCGGCAGAGCGGCTGACGCGGATCGCGATAGGGTGAGCGTCATGCGGAGAGAGCCGTCCTCGGGGGAGGGCCCGTCCAGGGGTCCCGTCGAGCCACTGCGCGAACGATGGCGCGCTCGGCCGACGACCCAGCAGCCCGGATGAGCCCTTCTCCCACGACAGGAAGTCCATGACCATCGACACCACTGCCGGCGGTGCCGTCGTGCCCGACGCCACCGGCCACTTCGGCCCGTTCGGCGGGCGCTTCGCCCCCGAGGCCCTCATGGCCGCCCTCGACGAGCTGACCCGCGAGTACGAGGCGGCCCGGCGCGACCCCGCCTTCACCGGCGAGCTGGACCGCCTGCTGGCCGAGTACGCCGGACGGCCCAGCCTGCTCACCGAGGCCCGCCGCTTCGCCGAGCACGCGGGCGGCGCCCGCGTGCTGCTCAAGCGCGAGGACCTCAACCACACCGGCTCCCACAAGATCAACAACGTGCTGGGGCAGGCGCTGCTCACCCGCCGCATGGGCAAGCGCCGCGTCATCGCCGAGACCGGCGCCGGGCAGCACGGCGTGGCCACCGCCACCGCCGCCGCCCTGCTCGGCCTGGAGTGCACCGTCTACATGGGCGAGGTCGACACCGAGCGGCAGGCCCTCAACGTCGCGCGGATGCGGATGCTGGGCGCCGAGGTGGTCCCCGTCCGCACCGGCAGCCGCACCCTCAAGGACGCCTGCAACGAGGCGTTCCGCGACTGGGTTGCCTCCGTCGACCACACCCACTACTGCATCGGCTCGGTCATGGGCCCGCACCCGTTCCCGATGATGGTGCGCGACTTCCATCGCGTCATCGGCGTCGAGGCGCGCGAGCAGTGCCTGCGGATGACCGGACGCCTGCCCGACGCCGTCGTGGCCTGCGTCGGCGGCGGCTCCAACGCCATCGGCGCCTTCCACGCCTTCATCCCGGACCAGTCCGTGCGGCTGTACGGGTTCGAGGCGGGCGGCGACGGCGTGGCCACCGGCAAGCACGCCGCCACCCTGGTCGGCGGGTCGCTCGGCGTCATCCACGGCATGCGCACCTACCTGCTGCAGGACGACGAGGGCCAGACCCTGGAGACCCACTCGATCTCCGCCGGGCTGGACTACCCCGGCGTCGGCCCCGAGCATGCCTGGCTGCGCGACACCGGCCGCGCCGAGTACCGGGAGATCACCGACGCCGAGGCCATGGACGCCTTCGCGCTGCTGTGCCGCACCGAGGGCATCATCCCCGCCATCGAGTCCGCGCACGCCCTGGCCGGGGCCCTCAAGGTCGGCCGGGAGCTCGGCCCGGACGCCACGATCGTCGTATGCCTGTCCGGCCGCGGCGACAAGGACATGCACACCGCCGCCCAGTACTTCGGGCTCGTGCCGCAGGGAGAGGGCCGGTGACCGTCCAGACCGCGTTCGACAAGGCCAAGGCCGAGAGGCGGGCCGCGCTCGTCGGCTACCTGCCGGCCGGGTTCCCCAGCTTCGACGGCGCCGTGGCCGCCGCCACCGCCATGGTCGAGGCCGGCTGCGACGTCATCGAGATCGGCCTGCCCTACACCGACCCGCTGATGGACGGCCCCACCATCCAGGACGCCGTGCACCGGGCGCTGGTCGGCGGCACCCGCGTCGCCGATGTGTTCCGCACCGTGGAGGCCGTCGCCGCCACCGGCGCGGCCACCCTGGTGATGACGTACTGGAACCCCGTCGACCGGTACGGCGTCGACGCCTTCGCCCGCGACCTGAAGTCGGCGGGCGGCACCGGGCTCATCACCCCCGACCTCACCCCCGAGGAGGGCGAACCCTGGCTCGCCGCGTCCGACGCCCACGGACTCGACCGGGTGTTCCTCGTCGCGCTCAGCTCCACCGACGAGCGCATCGAGAAGATCACCGGGGTGTGCCGGGGCTTCGTGTACGCCGCGTCGCTGATGGGCGTCACCGGCGCCCGCAGCGCCGTCGACACCGGCGCCCCCCGCCTGGTCAAGCGCACCCGCACCATCCTGGAGGCGCGGGGCTCGGCGCTGCCGGTCGGGCTGGGCCTGGGCGTCAGCAACGGGGCGCAGGCCGCCGAGGTCGCCGGTTTCGCCGACGGCGTCATCGTGGGTTCGGCGTTCATCCGCCGCCTGCTGGACGCCCCCGACGAGCGCACCGGCGTCGAGGCCGTCCGCGCCCTCGCCGCCGAACTGGCCGAAGGCGTCCGCAACCCGCGCTGACACGCCCGGCCCGCGCCGCCGCCCGGCGCGCGGGCACCGCGGCGGGTCCGCTTTCCGACACCCGCCTTATGCGTCGTCCTCTAAGGTGAAGTCGCGCCGCGTCCGGGCGGACGCGTGGACCGCTCCGCCCGCGACCCGGCGTGTGACGACGTCGGTGGCGGAAGGATCGGGATCGTGCAGGAATCCGTCGAGACGCGGCGCGGCGAGGCGGCGCCCGCCGCGCCGTCGCGCCCGTCGTGGTTCGCGCCCACCGCATGGGTGCTCACGCTGATCGGCCTGGGCGTCTCGGGCTACCTGGTCTACACCCACTACGACCAGGGCGCCCTGCTGTGCACCACCAGCGGCAAGCTGGACTGCCACTCGGTGACCAGCAGCAAGTACTCCGAGCTGCTGGGCATACCGCTGCCGTGGCTCGGGCTGGCGTTCTTCGCCGGGTTCGCGGCGCTGGTCAGCCCGCCCGCGCTGAGGTCGCCGCAGCCCCTGCTGCGGTGGGGGCGGCTTGTGTCGGTCTGCGTCGGGGTGCTGTTCGTGGTCTACCTGGTGACCGTCGAGGCGGCCGTCCTGCACAAGTATTGCCAGTGGTGCACCGGTGTGCACGTCGTCACTATCCTGCTGTTCGCACTTGTCCTGTTCGATGAATACCGGCGGGCCGGTCAGATCGACTAGGTCCGCCCGGCCGCGCGGCGCCACGGCGCGCCCGCGGCGTCCCCGCCGAGGAGAGAGCTGATGAGCAAGGCCGCACGGCAGCGGTCCGCGCGCGAGCGCCTGGCCGAGCAGCGCAAGCGCGAGCAGGCGCGGCGACGGCAGCGGCGGCTGCTGGCCATCGTGCTGGGCTCGGTGGTCGCGGTGGCGGCGATCGTGGCGGTGGTCGTGGTCGTCATCGACCAGCAGAGTCGGCGCGACCAGAAGGCGACCGTCTACTCCGGCCCGCAGGCGCCGTTGACCCGCGAATCCGACGGTTCGATCGTCATGGCCAAGCAGGGCGTGACCAAGCCGGTGCTGGAGATCTTCGAGGACTTCCAGTGCCCGGCCTGCAAGCAGTTCGAGGAGTCCACCGGCAAGACCGTCAAGCAGCTGGCCGCCGAGGGCAAGGTCAAGGTCGTCTACCGGCCGTTCCACCTGTTCGGCCAGCAGCGCGACCCGATCCGGTCGAACTCGCTGCGGTCGGCCGCGGCGGCCCTGTGCGTCCCGGCCGAGCAGTGGCTGTCGTACCACGACGCGCTGTTCAAGTTCCAGCCGGTGGAGGGCCAGAAGGGCTTCGCCGCCGACGACCTGGTCGCCTGGGGCAAGGACGTCGGCGTCACCGACCCGAACTTCGACAAGTGCGTCACCGACCAGCAGAAGAAGTCCCAGGTCGACGCGATGACCAAGTACGCGCTGGAGGACCGCAAGGTCACCGGCACGCCCACCGTCTTCCTCGACGGCCGCAAGCTGGAGAACGAGATCGGCAGCGGCGACGCCCTGCGCCAGGCGGTCGAGTCCGCCGCCCAGTCGTCCGGCCGCTGACCTGCCGGCGGCGCCCGTCCGCGCCCGTCCGCGCCCGTCCGCGCCCGTCCGCGCCCGTCCCGCTCCGACGGCGGGCACCGTGGACCCCTGTGCGGGTCCACGGTGTCCTTTTACCTGCTCTGGAACGTTCCCCCGGTAGCGTCTCTACCGGCGACTCCGGGGGAGGTGGCCGTCGTCGATCGGGGGAGCGATGGACAGGGCGGGCCGGACGGGCGAGGGGCGGCGGCAGCGGGTGCTGCCGGCCGTCCTGGGCGCCGTCGCGGTGATCGCCGTGGCCGTGGCGGTGGTCGTGGCGCTGCGCGGCCGTGACGGCCGCGGGGAGTCCACCGGCCCCGGCACCTACCGGGGGCCGCTGGCGCCCGCGTCGCGCACCCCGGACGGGGCCACCGTCATGTCCCGCACCGGGGTGACCCGGCCGGTGCTGGAGATCTTCGAGGACTTCCAGTGCCCGGTGTGCCGCGCGGTGGAGCACATCGTCGGCCCGACGGTCAAGAGGCTGGCCGCCGAGGGCAGGGTCAGGGTCGTGTACTGGCCGTTCCAGCTGTTCCGCGGCCCCGGCGGCGAACCGCTGGCGTCCAACAGCCGCCGGGCCGCCAACGCCGCCCTGTGCGCCCCGGCCGACCGCTGGCCCGCCTACCACGACACGCTGTTCGCGCACCAGCCGGAGGAGGGCGTCGTCGGCTTCGAGGCGGCCCAGCTCGTCGCCTGGGGCCGCCAGGCCGGCATCACCGGCGCCGGCTTCGCCGCCTGCGTCGGCGAGATGCGCAAGGCCGCCCAGGTGGACGCGATGACCCGGTACGCCACCCGGACCCGCAAGGTGGACGCCGCGCCGGCCGTGTTCCTGGACGGCCGCCCGCTGGACCTGGAGTCCCAGCTGCTGGACGCCGCGGCGTTCGAGCGGGCCGTCGTCGCCGCGGGACGCGGCTGATCGGCTCGCCGCGGGACGCGGCTGATCGGCTCGCCGCGGGACGCGGCCGATCGGCCCGCCGCAGAGGCCGCCCGCGCCACCTCCGGAACGGCATATCGGGTTACGGGGCTTCCGGGGCACCCGGGGACGCCGGAGGCGGTAACGTCAACGGACATGCAGCCGGTGGCCTTCATACCGAGTCCTTCCCAGGGCGTCTGGCACCTTGGATTCATCCCGATCCGCGCCTACGCCCTGATGATCATCATTGGCATCGTCGTCGCGGTCTGGGTGGGCGAGCGGCGCTGGGCCGCGCGCGGCGGCACGCCGGGCGTGGTCATGGACATCGCCATCTGGGCGGTGCCGTTCGGCCTGCTCGGCGGGCGGCTCTACCACGTGATCACCGACTACCAGCGCTACTTCGGCTCCGGACGCGACCCGGTGGACGCGCTGAAGATCTGGGAGGGCGGCCTGGGCATCTGGGGCGCCATCCTGCTCGGCGCGCTGGGCGCGGTGATCGGCTGCCGGCGGCGCGGGATCTCGGTGTCGGCGATGGCCGACACGGTGGCGCCCGGCATCGCGCTGGCCCAGGCCATCGGCCGGTGGGGCAACTACTGGAACCAGGAGCTGTACGGGCGGCCGCTGAACGCGTTCTGGGCGCTGGAGATCGACCAGGGGCACCGGCCGCGCCTCGACAACGGCAACCTGGACCCCCGCTACGCCGACGTCGCCACCTACCACCCCACGTTCCTGTACGAGTCGCTGTGGTGCGTCGGGGTGGCGATCCTGGTCGTGTGGGCGCACCGCCGCTTCAAGCTGGCGCACGGGCGGGTGTTCGCCCTGTACGTCGCCGCGTACACGGTCGGGCGGTTCTGGATCGAGGCGCTGCGCATCGACGACGCCCACCACATCCTCGGCATGCGGCTCAACGACTGGACGGCGCTGATCGTTTTCGCGGGCGCCGTCGCGTACCTGTACCTGGCGCGGAACAAGACCGGCCCCGAGACCGTCACCGTGGGCCCGGACGCGGCGCCCGCCGCGGCCCCGTCCGCCCCCGCCGCGACCTCCGAGGCCCCCGAGGGCGCCCCGGAGAGCGCCGCGCCCGCGAAGCCCGCCGAGCCCGCCGCGCCCGCCGAGAAGGCCGAGGCGGCCGGGGATGGCGAGGGCGCCGACGACGCCGGGACGCCCGCCGAGAAGGCGGACGCGCCCGGGCGGGACGAGAAGCCGCACGACGCGGCCGAGGAGGACACGGCCGGGGACGGGGCGCCCGCAGCGGACGATCCCGGTGACGATGCCGACCGCACGTCCGACGAGGACGACCGTGAAACCGGCGCCGCGACCGCCGAGGCGGACGAGCCCGAGGCGGACGCCGACCCCGGCACGACCGAGAAGACCGGCGGGCACGACGAGTCCGACGAGTCCGATGAGGCGGACCAGTCGGGCGAGTCCGAGGAGTCCGCGGAGCCGAAGGCCGCCGGGAACGCCGGTGAGCGGGGCGAGGCGGAGGCCGTCAAGGACGCCAAGTAGGACGGCGAGGGGGCACCGACGTCCGCGGAGATCCGCCACCAGCACCGCGGCGTCACCGGCGGCCGGCTGCGGCCCGCGGTGTCCGCAGCCATGGACGGCCGGGCCTCCGGCGTCGCGCGCTGATCGGAGCGGGCGCCGCCTGGTCGTGTTCCGCGCGGGGCGGACGACAAACGGTGATGAACCGTTCGTTTGCCCCCGCGGGAGGCGGTGTAGTCGCTAGGCTCGCGTGCTGTGATCGAGGCTCGTGACACAGGTGCGCCGGAGACCGGTCGTCCGGCCGGTGGGCGGGACTTCTTGCCGGAGGACGACAGCAAGCGCGGCAGGAGGAAGAAGAAGCGCAGTCCCAAGCTGCTGTGGGGCGCCGTCGCGGGCGCGGTGGTCGTCGTGGCGGCGGCCGCCGCGGGCGCGGTGGTGCTGACCGGCGGCGATGACGGCGAGGGCGCCGCGACCGGGCTGAGCAACGGGCCCGGCGTGCTGCCGACCGCCTACACCCCGCAGATGGCCGACCGCCAGATGGCCCGCATCGCCCAGCGTTCGGCGGACCAGCGGCCGATGACCCAGGGCGAGGTGTTCTCGAACGAGACCAAGACGGTCACCTACCAGAACTATTCGTTCACGCTGGCGGGGTCGCAGCTGTCCGGGGACTGCAAGTCGGTCACCTGGGGGCAGCGGCTGCACGACGACCTGGCCAAGGCGGGCTGCTCGCAGATCGCCCGCGGCATCTACGTCAGCCAGGACCGCAAGTACGTCGGGCAGTTCGCCGCGATCAACCTGGCCAGCCAGGAGGGCGCCGACCAGATCGTGCGGGTGATGGACCCCGCCACCAAGTCCGGGTTCGTGCTGCCGCTGCTGGCGCCGGGCGCGCCGAAGTTCGGCGGCGGGTTCAGCGCCGCCTACGCCCAGGCGTACGGGCACTACACGATCGTCACCTGGGTGCAGCGCGCGGGCGGCGCCCGGCCCGCCTCGCTCAACGAGATGATCGACATCAGCCTGGCCGTCGAGAAGCCCGCCGACTTCGTGTGGGGCCGCCTGCCCGACGAGGGGAACGGGCGTTGACGCGGCGCGGACCCGAGGTTCGGCGCGGAACGGTCCCGCGCCGGCCGCGCGGACGTTAGTCTGCGCCCTCGTGGACCGCCAAGAACCCGGCCGCGTCCCGGGCCCGCGACGGCCCGGTGCGGCTCCCCGCTCAGGTTCCCGCCGGCCCCGTCCCGCCGACGGACGTCCGGGCCCGCGCGAACGCCGCCCCGACGACCGCCAGCCCCCCAAGGGGGAGCGGCGGTCCGGCGGCGCCCGGCCGCAGCAGCAGCCGCCCGACCGCAGGGCCCGTCCGGGCCGCCCGCCCGCCGCGGGCGACCGGCGGCGGCCTCCGGCCGAGCCGGGGCCGGAGCAGGAGGGCCGGTCGCCGTTCGGCTTCGGACGCCGGCCGCGCGGCAAGGCCCCCGCCCCGGGCGAACGGCCCGGCCGCGACCGCGCGGGCCGCGACGGCGCCGGTCCGCCCGCTGCGGGCAGGCGCCCGTCCTCCGCCCGGTCGCGCGCGGCCGAGCCGGGGCCCGAGCGGGACCCTCGCCAGGCCGCGGGCCGCGACCGCCGTCCGCGCGGCGGCCGGGGCCGGCCGCCCGCCCCGGATCCGAAGAAGCACCGGTCACGCGACCGCAAGCCCGTTCCGGAGGCCGGGGCGGCGGGGCGCGAGCGCCGCTGGGGCCGCAAGCGGCGGCAGCCCGACGCCCAGGCCGCCGTGCAGGCGCCGCACGGCGAATGGCAGGGGCAGGAGGACGAGTGGCAGGGGCACGCGCCCCACGGCCAGGGAACGCCCGCCGACTGGCAGGAGCCCGGCGAGCAGTGGCACGGCCAGGCGGAGGACTGGCGGACCACCGGGGGGCAGCCCGTCCCGGACTGGCAGCAGACGGCCGCCGAGTGGGCGGGTCAGGGCGAACAGTGGCAGGAGGCCCCCGCCGAGTGGCAGAACCCCCAGTCCGGCTGGCAGGACCCTCAGTCCGGCTGGCAGGACCCTCAGTCCGGCTGGCAGGACCCTCAGTCCGGCTGGCAGGACCCTGAAGCCGGGTGGCAGGGCGTCGAGGCCGAGGGGCAGGACGGGCAGTACGCGCCGGACGACGGCGGGCAGCAGGGCGCCGCGCCCGACAAGCCGACCAAAAAGCGCCTGCGGGGAAAGAGGAGTGAGCGCGCCCGGCGCCGGCCGGACGCCGAACGTCCCGCGCGCGGGCCGGAGGGGCCGGGCCGCGACCCGGCCGCCGGCCGGCGGCCGAAGAAGGCGGGGCGCCTGGGGGCGCTGCCGCCCAGAGTCTTCTACGGCGCCGCCGGAGCCCTCGCCGTGATCTTCCTGGTGGGGGCGCTGGCCGTGGTGCTCGTGGGCGGCGGCGACGGCGCCCAGGACGGGCGGCAGGCCCCGCAGAGCATGGGCCGCAGCCCGGCCGCCAGCGGCCCGGCGCCCGCCTCCTACTCCAGCTCGCCGTCGACCGAGGCGTACCGGGGCATCGCCCAGCGCTCGGCCGACCGGACGCCGCTGACCGCGGCCGAGGCGTTCCCCGAGTCCGCCAACAAGATCACCGTCCAGGACGCCGGGTTGCGGCTGACCCTGAAGGTCAAGAGCCTGGACTCCGACTGCACGCTCGCCGTGTGGGGCACCAGCATGGGCGGGCGGCTGCGCGAGCACGGCTGCACCCAGGCGGCCCGGACGCTGTACGCCGACGACGACGGCCGGTACGCGCTGTCGGTCACGGTGTTCAACCTGAACTCGGTGACGGACGCCGACCGGTTCGTCGACGAGATCGGCCAGGGGCGCGGCGGCGGGTTCGTGCGCCCGCTGCCCGCCGCGTCGCCGCTGGACCGCTTCGGCCAGGGCTTCGGCATGGCCCGGGGCCTGGCGATGGGGCACTACGCGGTGGTGGCCTGGGCGCAGCGCCTGGACGGCAAGGGCGACGAGACCGACGAGACGCTGCTGTCGCTGCTGATCGAGGGCGGCAAGGCCCCGGGGCCGCTCGGCCGCGCGGCCCGCACCTCCTGACCGGCCCTCGCGCGGGCCCGACCGGCCGCCGCCCGGCCCGCCCGTGACCGTTCGGGAATCTCGCGTCACGGGCGGGGGCGGCGGAGCGACGGCCGCAAACCCCGCCGCGCGCAGGGTTCGGCACCGCACGCGCGGGGAATGATGCGCATTGCCGGGGTGTTGCGGCGTTCACCATCTGAACATCCGGATCGGTGATGATCATCACCGCGTCGCGGGCGTTTTGTGGTGGTATGTCGCCGGTATCCTTGGATGGACTGACTGCTCACGCACGCGCCGGAAATCGCAGACCTGGGGGAGTTTCGCGATCATGGCGTGTCGGGGATGATCCCGACAGTGATGTAATGTCATCTCACCGCAGCAGGGCCAACGTCGTCCCGAGCCTGCACTGACCCCTTAGCAGTGACACGACGACGACGGGAGGGTTGATGGCTGCTGCTGCGCTCACACCGGGTGCTCCCCAGACCCAGGGGCTGTACGACCGGTCCTTTGAGCACGACGCCTGTGGCGTCGGCATGGTGGCCGACCTGCACGGTCGCAAGAGCCATGACATCATTTGCAAGGCCCTGACCGTCCTGAAGAATCTGGACCACCGCGGCGCCGTGGGCGCCGAGCCCGACGACGGTGACGGCGTCGGCATCCTCACCCAGATCCCCGACGCGTTCTTCCGCGAGGTCTGCGACTTCGAACTGCCCCCGGCCGGCGCGTACGCGGCGGGCATCGCGTTCCTGCCCACCGACCCTAAGGAGCGGGCCGCGGCCGTCGCGCACATCGAGACGCTGTGCGTGGAGGAGGGGCTCACCGTCCTCGGCTGGCGCGCGCTGCCGCACGACCCGAACTTCGCCGGGCCCGCCGCCCGCCGCGCCATGCCGCACTTCGCCCAGCTGTTCGTGACCGCCGCCGAGGGCGGCGAGCACGCCGGCAAGACCGGTATCGAGCTGGACCGCGTGGTGTTCTGCATGCGCGAGCGCGCCGAGCAGGACGTCGAAGTCTACTTCCCGAGCCTGTCGGCGCGGACCATCGTCTACAAGGGGATGCTCACCACCCCGCAGCTGGAGCCGTTCTTCCCCGACCTGTCCGACCGCCGCTTCGCCAGCGCCATCGCCCTGGTGCACTCGCGGTTCTCCACCAACACCTTCCCCGCCTGGGAGCTGGCCCACCCCTACCGGTTCATCGCGCACAACGGCGAGATCAACACCGTCAAGGGCAACCGGAACTGGATGCGGGCCCGCGAGGCGCTGCTGAAGTCCGACCTGATCCCCGGGGACCTGTCGCGCGTCTTCCCGGTCATCGACATCGAGGCCAGTGACACCGCCTCCTTCGACGAGTGCCTGGAGCTGCTGCACCTGGGCGGCCGGTCGCTGCCGCACGCGGTGCTGATGATGATCCCGGAGGCGTGGGAGAACCACACCGGGATGGACCCCGACCGGCGCGCGTTCTACGAGTTCCACTCCACGCTGATGGAGGCGTGGGACGGTCCGGCCAGCGTGTCGTTCACCGACGGCACCGTGGTCGGCGCGGTGCTGGACCGCAACGGCCTGCGCCCCGGCCGCTACTGGGTCACCGACGACGGCCTGGTCGTGCTGGCCAGCGAGGCCGGCGTGCTGGACATCCCCGCCGCCAAGGTGGTTCGCAAGGGCCGCCTGCAGCCGGGCCGGATCTTCCTGGTCGACACCGAGGCCGGGCGGATCGTCGAGGACGACGAGGTCAAGGCCGAACTGGCCGCCCAGCACCCCTACGGTCAGTGGCTGCACGAGGGCCTGGTCCGGTTCGAGGAGCTGCCCGCCCGCCAGCGCGAGGTCCCCACCCACGAGACGCTGGTCAAGCGGCAGCAGACCTTCGGCTACACCCTCGAAGAGCAGCGGGTGATCCTCACCCCGATGGCCCGCACCGGCGCCGAGCCGGTCGGCTCCATGGGCACCGACACCCCGCTGGCGGTGCTGTCGAAGCGGCCGCGGCTGCTGTACGACTACTTCAAGCAGCTGTTCGCCCAGGTCACCAACCCCCCGCTGGACGCGATCCGCGAGGAGCTGGTGACGTCCCTGCAGTCCACCCTCGGCCCGGAGGGCAACCTGCTCGAACCCGGCCCGGACTCCTGCCGCCGGCTGGTGCTGCCCACCCCGATCCTGGACAACGGCGAACTCGCCAAGATCATCCACATCAACGACGAGGGCGCGCTGCCGCACCTGCAGGCGCACGTCGTGCACGGCCTGTACGAGGTGAACGGCGGCGGCGAGGCGCTGCGCACCCGCCTGGAGGAGATCTGCGCCGAGGTGTCGCGCGCGATCGCCGCCGGGGCCCGCATCATCGTGCTGTCGGACCGCGGCGCCGACTCGGCCCGCGCGCCGATCCCGGCGCTGCTGCTCACCGGAGCGGTGCACCACCACCTGATCCGGGAGAAGGCCCGCACCCGCGTCGGCCTGGTCGTGGAGACCGCCGAGGCCCGCGAGTGCCACCACATGGCGCTGCTCATCGGGTACGGCGCGTCCGCGATCAATCCGTACCTGGCCATCGAGACCGTCGAGGACCTGGTCCGCACCGGTGACATCGCGCTCGACGCGGCCACCGCCGTACGCAACCTGATCAAGGCGTACGGCAAGGGCATCCTGAAGATCATGTCGAAGATGGGCGTGTCCACGGTGGCCTCCTACACCGGCGCGCAGATCTTCGAGGCGATCGGCCTGGGCGCCGAGGTGATCGACCGGTGCTTCACCGGCACCACCTCCCGCCTCGGCGGCGTCGGTTTCGACGTGCTGGCCCGCGAGGTCGCCGAGCGGCACCGCCGCGCCTACCCGCCGCGCGGCGTCGAGCCCGCGCACCGCACCCTGGAGGTCGGCGGCGAGTACCAGTGGCGCCGCGAGGGCGAGGAGCACCTGTTCAACCCCGAGACGGTGTTCAAGCTCCAGCACGCCACCCGCACCCGCCGCTACGAGGTCTTCAAGGAGTACACCCGCCGGGTGGACGAGCAGGCCGAGAGGCTGATGACCCTGCGCGGCCTGTTCCGGCTGCGCGAGGGCGTCCGGCCGCCGGTGCCGATCGAGGAGGTCGAGCCGGTCAGCGAGATCGTCAAGCGGTTCTCCACCGGCGCGATGTCCTACGGGTCCATCTCCGCCGAGGCGCACGAGACGCTGGCCATCGCCATGAACCGGCTGGGCGGCAAGTCCAACACCGGCGAGGGCGGCGAGGACCCCGAGCGGTTCACCCCCGACCCCAACGGCGACCTGCGGCGCAGCGCCATCAAGCAGGTGGCGTCCGGCCGGTTCGGCGTGACCTCGCAGTACCTGACCAACGCCGACGACCTGCAGATCAAGATGGCGCAGGGCGCCAAGCCCGGCGAGGGCGGCCAGCTGCCCGGCCACAAGGTCTACCCGTGGATCGCCAAGACCCGGCACTCCACCCCGGGCGTGGGCCTGATCTCGCCGCCGCCGCACCACGACATCTACTCGATCGAGGACCTGGCGCAGCTCATCCACGACCTGAAGAACGCCAACCCGTCCGCGCGGGTGCACGTCAAGCTGGTCGCCGAGGTCGGCGTCGGCACCGTCGCGGCCGGGGTGTCCAAGGCGCACGCCGACGTGGTGCTGATCTCCGGGCACGACGGCGGCACCGGCGCGTCCCCGCTGACCTCCATCAAGCACGCGGGCGCGCCGTGGGAGCTGGGCCTGGCCGAGACGCAGCAGACGCTGCTGCTCAACGGGCTGCGCGACCGCATCGTCGTGCAGACCGACGGGCAGATGAAGACCGGCCGCGACGTGGTGATCGCCGCGCTGCTCGGCGCCGAGGAGTACGGCTTCGCCACCGCGCCGCTGGTGGTGTCCGGCTGCGTGATGATGCGGGTGTGCCACCTGGACACCTGCCCGGTCGGCGTGGCCACCCAGAACCCGGTGCTGCGCAAGCGGTTCAGCGGCAAGCCCGAGTTCGTGGTGAACTTCTTCGAGTTCATCGCCGAGGAGGTCCGCGAGTACCTGGCCGCCCTGGGCTTCCGCTCGCTGGACGAGGCGATCGGGCACGTCGAGCTGCTCGACACCACCCGCGCCGTCGACCACTGGAAGGCCGCCGGCCTGGACCTGTCGCCGATCCTGCACCGGCCCGAGCTGCCCGAGGGCACCGCGCTGCGGCAGGTCGTCCAGCAGGACCACGGCCTGGAGAAGGCCCTGGACAACACGCTGATCCAGCTGGCCGAAGGCGCCATCGAGCACGGCCGCCCGGTGCGCCTGGAGATGCCGATCCGCAACGTCAACCGCACGGTCGGCACCATGCTCGGCCACGAGGTGACGCGGGCGCGCGGCGCCGACGGCCTGCCCGACGACACCATCGACATCACCTTCACCGGTTCGGCCGGGCAGTCGTTCGGCGCGTTCGTGCCGCGCGGCATCACGCTGCGGCTGGTGGGCGACGCCAACGACTACGTCGGCAAGGGCCTGTCGGGCGGACGCATCACGCTGCGGCCGCACCCCGACGCGCCGTTCGCCGCCGAGGACCAGATCATCGCCGGCAACGTGCTGCTGTACGGGGCGACGTCCGGCGAGCTGTTCGCCCGCGGCGTCGTCGGCGAGCGGTTCTGCGTGCGCAACTCCGGCGCCACCGCCGTGGTGGAGGGCGTCGGCGACCACGCCCTGGAGTACATGACCGGCGGCCGCGCGGTCATCCTCGGCCGCACCGGACGCAACCTGGCGGCCGGCATGTCCGGCGGCATCGGCTACGTCCTGGATTTGGACCCGCAGCTGGTCAACCCGGAGATGGTCGACCTGGAGCCGCTCACCGCCGAGGACGGCGACTTCCTGCGCGGCCTCGTCGAGCGGCACCTGGCCGAGACCGGTTCCACGGTGGCCGAGAAGCTGCTGGCCGACTGGGAGGGCTCCGCCGCCCGGTTCACCAAGATCATGCCGCGTGACTACCGGCGCGTCCTGGAGGCCATGGCCAAGGCCGAGGCCGAGGGACGCGACGTCGACGAGGCCGTCATGGCCGCCGCCAAGGCCTGAGGAAGGGGGTTTCCACACTCATGGCAGACCCGAAGGGTTTCCTGACCGTCCAGCGGGAGCTCCCGAAGCGCCGCCCGGTCGACGTGCGCATCAAAAGCTGGCGCGAGGTCTACGAAGACTTCGGCCGCGACCGCCTGGAGAAGCAGGCCAGCCGCTGCATGGACTGCGGCATCCCGTTCTGCCACCAGGGCTGCCCGCTCGGCAACCTCATCCCCGAGTGGAACGACCTGGTGTACAAGCGGGACTGGCAGGCGGCGATCGAGCGCCTGCACGCCACCAACAACTTCCCCGAGTTCACCGGGCGGCTGTGCCCGGCGCCCTGCGAGAGCGCCTGCGTGCTGGGCATCAACCAGGACCCGGTCACCATCAAGCGGGTCGAGGTCGAGATCATCGACCGGGCCTGGGCCGAGGGCTGGGTGCGCCCGCTGCCGCCGCCGGTGAAGACCGGCAAGAAGGTCGCCGTCGTCGGCTCCGGCCCGGCGGGCCTGGCCGCCGCCCAGCAGCTCACCCGCGCCGGGCACGAGGTGTGCGTGTACGAGCGCGCCGACCGCATCGGCGGGCTGCTGCGCTACGGCATCCCCGAGTTCAAGATGGAGAAGCGGCACCTGGACCGCCGCATCGCCCAGATGCGCGCCGAGGGCACCGACTTCAAGACCTCGGTGAACGTCGGCGTCGACATCACCGCCGACGAGCTGCGCGCCCAGTACGACGCGGTGCTGCTGGCGGGCGGCGCCACCGCCTGGCGCGACCTGCCCGTCCCCGGCCGCGAGCTCAAGGGCATCTACCAGGCCATGGAGTACCTGCCCCTGGCCAACAAGGTGCAGGAGGGCGACATGGAGGAGTCGCCCGTCACGGCCAAGGGCAAGCACGTCGTGGTCATCGGCGGCGGCGACACCGGCGCCGACTGCATCGGCACCGCGATCCGCCAGGGGGCGCGCTCGATCACCCAGCTGGAGATCATGCCGCAGCCGCCCGCCACGCGGCCCGACCACCAGCCGTGGCCGACGTACCCGATGCTGTTCAAGATGGAGAGCGCCCACGAGGAGCTCGCCGACATGTGTGGCGACCGGCTGTACGCGGTGTCCACCCAGGAGTTCCTCGGCGACGAGGACGGCAACGTCCGCGCCCTGCGCCTGGTCGAGGTGGAGGGTCCGCAGGCCGGGTTCAAGCCGGTCCCCGGCACCGAGCGGGAGATCCCCGCCGAGCTGGTCACCCTGGCCATGGGCTTCCTCGGCCCGCAGCGCGAGGGCCTGCTGGAGCAGCTCGGCGTGGAGCTCGACCAGCGCGGCAACGTCGTCCGCGACGCCGACTACGCCACCTGTGTGGACGGCGTGTTCGTCGCCGGCGACATGGGCCGCGGCCAGTCCCTGATCGTCTGGGCGATCGCGGAGGGCCGGTCCGCCGCGCACGGCGTCGACAAGTACCTGTCCGGCGACACGGTGCTGCCGTACCCGATTCCCCCCACCGCGCGGCCGATCGCGTAAAAGATTCACGTACCATCGAGTAAGAAAGGTTCGAGGCCGGCCCCGGCGCCCGGGGCCGGCCTCGACCATGGTGCGCCTGCGAAGGGGGGAACCGCATGCCGAGCCGCCGGATCGACGTCACCACCTGGTACCTGGAGCAATGCGATCCCGGCGACCTGAACCCGGCCCGCGAGACCTCCGCCCGCATCGTCCGCGCCGAGGTCGTCCTCCCCGAGCTGAGCCGCTTCCTCTACAGCGCCGTCGGCGGCGACTGGTACTGGACCGACCGGCTGCCCTGGACGTACGAGCAGTGGCGCAACTGGCTCGAACGGCCCGGCGTCGAGACCTGGATCGCCTACGTCGGCGGCACCCCCGCCGGGTTCGCCGAACTCGACCCGCAGCCGGACGGCCAGGTGGAGCTCGCCTACTTCGGCCTCCTGCGCCCCTTCCACGGCCAGGGCTTCGGCGGCCACCTGCTCAGCGTCGCCGCCGCCCGCGCCTGGGACCTGGCCGACCGCTGGCCCGGCCGGGAGCCCACCACCCGCGTCTGGCTGCACACCTGCTCCCTCGACGGCCCCGCCGCCCTGCGCAACTACCAGTCCCGAGGCTTCCGCCTCTACGACACCAAGGTCAAGACCAGGGACCTGCCCCACCAGCCCCCCGGCCCCTGGCCCGGCGCCCGCTGATGTGACGGGCCGCCCGAGTGCGGGTATGGCCATGGCCGTTCGGCCGGCCTGCGCATGGATCGCCGTCGGGACGGCGGCGCTCCCTTCCGCCGACGCCGCTTCACCGGCGCGGCGGGCGACGGCGGAACCCGCCGCCGGCGCGGATGCGGCGTGCATGCAACCGCCGGTCATGGCGCCGATACGCGCTGTCCGGCGGCCGGCCCGGACCGGTGTCCGGTGCGGTCCGGGCGGACGACCACGGGGGGAGACATCATGCCGACCAGGATGGTGCTCGGGCTCTTGAAGGGCGTCATGGCCATCGTCGCGATGCTGGTGCCCGCGACCGTTCCCGCCGTCGCGGCCGTCACGGCCGCGGGGGCCGTCGTCGCCGTCGCAGCGGGGTGCGCTTCCGGCGACCGCGATGGCGACGGTGACGGCGACAACAGGGACGATAGGGACGACGGAGACAACGGGAACGACGGAAACGACGGGGACAACGGAAACGACGACTGAACGGCGGCGAAGCCGGCTCCCTGCCCGTACGGGGCCCTGCGGGCGTTCACTCCGGGACGGAGTGAAGGCCTGGGGATCGGGGTGGAGGTCGACCGGACCGAGGCGATCCGGGACTACGCCGTGTCGGTCTGGCGCCATGGGGACCGGGAGGTCGCCATCAGGGTTCCGCATGAGCCGCTCACCGCCGAGGCGGTGCGCTCCGTGGCGCGGAAGACGACTCTGATCATCGTCCGGGAGATCACACCCGGGGCGCGGGAGGCGCTCAAGCAGCCGACCCGGGCCCGCTACGTCCAGCCCGAGCACATCCTGTGGATGCTCGCCAGTCTCGTGAAAAGCCGCGGCGACGAGCTCACCGCCGACGAGCTCATCCTCAGCCTCCAGCTGATCCGCGTCTCGTCGTTGGACGCGGACGGCTGGTACCTCCTCCACCCCGACGAGGTCAGCGCCCCGCCTCCCTTCCACGGCGCCCTGCCCTCTCTCACCTCTCCTTCGGAGGCGGCGGCCCCGTCCGACGACGAGCTCGACTGACACGCCGGGGAGCCCCCTGGTCAGTTCGTCCGTCCGCGTCGGGCCCGAAGGACGAAGAACCCCGCCGGCCGGGGTGCGCTCAACCGCGGGGGAAGCGCGTCACCCAGCGGCGCTGCCAGGGGGTTTCGACGGCGCGGGGGTGGTGGTGCTCGCGTGCCCAGGCGACGGCCTCGGACGGTGGGATGCCGGACAGGACGGCCAGGCAGGCGATGACGGTGCCGGTGCGGCCGACGCCGCCGCCGCAGGCGACCTCCACGGCCTGGCCCGCGCGGGCCCGTTCGTGCAGTGCGCGGATCGACCGGACGGCGTGTTCGCGGTCGCGGGGGAGCAGGAAGTCGGGCCAGTCGATCCAGTGGGACGGCCACGTCAACCGGTCCGCGTGGCGGCGGCGCAGGCGGGATGTGCCCAGGTACAGGCCGAAGTCGGGCGGCGGGCCGTCCGGCGCGGGGGCGCGCAGCCCGCGGCCGCGGATCCAGGTGCCGTCGGGGAGCCGGATGGCGCCGTGCAGCCGCGGGGCGCTCACCGGGCCACGCTCCCCAGGCGCCGGGCGCGGTGGCGGGCGACGTTGACGCGGTTGCCGCACCGTTCGGGCATGCAGTAGCGGCGCTTCCCGGCCCGGCTGGTGTCGACGAACACGCCGCGGCAGCCGGGGGCGGCGCAGGTGCGGAACCGCTCGCGGCCCAGCGTGCGGACGACGCCGGCCAGCCCGACGCCGACGAGCGCCGCCAGCTCGTCGGCCAGCGGGGCGCCGGGGGCCGTCGGCAGGTGCCACTGCCACCGGCCGTCGTCGTCGCGGTGCAGCACGGGTGCGAGGCCGGCGCGCTTGATCAGCACGGTCGAGCCCGCGATGGCGTGCTCCTCGGTCTCGGTCTCCAGGATGACGCGGATCTGCATGCGCAGCATGTGCACCAGGCGCAGGTCGTCGTCGGTCGGCGGCGGCGCGTCGAGCCGCACGCCGCGCTCGGCGAGGAACCGCCTGAGCGCGGCGGCGTCGGGGAGTGCGTCGCCGGTGGTGACGCGCACCGTGGGCGAGGTGTTGACCAGGTCGGACGCCACGGTCGCGCCGATCGTGTAGTCGCTGAGGGGGATGATCACGGTTGTCGCTTCTCCATCGATGTAACTGGTGAAACGAGCATATAACCCTTACTGTGCGGGTCCGCCGCCGTTCGCGGGAGGCGGCACGCGCGCCGCGACGGTCCGTCCGTGATCGGCCAGGGGGTTGACTGTTGCGGCGAAACCGGGATCATCACTCCTGCCCCCGGCACCTGGTGCGCCGGCGTGACCTTTGACTGGAGGCCGGAGTGCGCCTGCCCACCCTGATCGCCCTGCCGGCCGCACTGGCGGCCGCGCTGCTGTCGGCGTGCGGGAGCAGCCGCGGCGAGTCGCTGCTCGACAAGAAGACCTGGGTGGTCGGCGTGCGGCCCGACCTGCCGGGGCTGGGGCTGCGGCGGCCGGACGGCACGTTCGAGGGATTCGACATCGACGTGGCCCGCTACATCGCCCGCGACCTGGGGCGGACGGTCACCTTCGTCCCGGTGCTGGCCGCCGACCGCATTCCGGTGCTGGAGACGAAACGGGCCGACCTGGTGCTCGCCACCCTTTCGGTCACCCCCGAACGCAAGACCAGCATCGCCTTCGCCGGCCCCTACCTCACCTCCTACCAGGACGTCCTCGTCCGCGCCGACATGAAAGGCGTCACCGGCCTGCGCGACCTGATAGGCCGCAGATTCTGCGCGGTGCAGGGCTCGGACACCACCAAAAGGCTGCTGGCGGTCCGGGGGATGACCGCCACGCTCGTCCCCGCCAAGGACTACGACCGCTGCATGGCCCTGATCCGCTCGAACGGCGTCGACGCGATCACCACCAACGACGTGATCCTCGCCGGGCTGGCCAAACGCGCCGGCGGGGGAGTGCGGCTGCTCGGCGCGCAGATCGCCGAGCAGAACAGCGGAATAGGAATACGCCGCGGCGACCCGGACGGCTGCGAGGCGCTCAACGGCGCCATCACCCGCATGTACCAGAACGGCACCGCCGCGAAACTGCTGCGCAAATGGTTCGGCGGCACCGGTCTCGACCGGCGCCCCATCATCGAGGTGCCCCAGTTCGAGGGCTGCCTGTGACCGCCCGCGGGCGTTGTCACACGGCCGACTCCCGGTAGACGTCCAGCAGGTCGGTGTTCCGCGACCGCCACACTTCGAGCAGCTTCCCGCTGTCCCCTCCGTGCTCCCGGACCAGCTCGAACTCCGCCCGCGTCGCCGGAATCAGCGTGATCACCTGCAATGCGGGCCGCCCCTGGCGGTCATGGAAGACGTTGAAACCGTCCCCGGTGCAGGGATGGCCCGCCGCCAGCAGGAACTCGATCCGCGAACCGGGGATCAGCGGCTCGGAATTGACGTACCCGCCGCCGAACTCGTATCCGCGTCCGCTCCCGATCACCCGTTCGGCCGCGACGTGCAGCAGATAACCCGCCTCGTCCTCCTGCCCCGGCAGCGCCGACACCACGAACTCCTCGGGCAGCGTCGCGGTCACCTTCTGGAACCGCACGCCGGTGCTGGCCGCCGACACCATCGCCATTTCGGGATGGGCGTGGAAACCGATGGCGAACCCCCGGTTGCGCCCGTCGCCCATGACCGGCCCCTGTGCGCTCACCACCCGGCCCAGATGACGCTGCATATGGGCGAGCAGCCCCTCATATCGGTCCGGATCTGTATAGGGATAACTCACCGGCCCGATTCTAGGGGCGCGCTATCCGCGCCCCGGGCGGACTGTACGCGGGCGGCCGCTCACCTTGCGTGGCGGCGGCGCGCCGCCAGGGCTGTGACGTGCGGTCGGTCAGGCGTTGTTCACCTGCGATCCGCCGGGACGTCAGTCGAGCGCTCTAGTTTCCCAGAGGCGTTCCGACCGCCCCGGACCACCGGAACGCACCAAAGTAACGTTGAGTGATGAGGTGCGCACATGACCGTCGACCCTGACGACATCAGCTCCAACCCGTCGGGCAACGCGACGTTCGGGCAGATCGTCCAGGCCCGCCTGTCGCGCAGGGCGGCGATCCGCGGCGGCACGCTGCTCGCCGCGGCGGGCTTCCTCGGCGCCGGCGCGGGCACCGGCACGGCCTCGGCGGCGGTGGCCGCGGCCCCGGCGTCCCACGGCCGCGGCAAGCGCAGCCTGCTCGGATTCAAGGCCGTCCCGACCGGCACCGCCGACAAGGTGACCGTCCCCGACGGCTACACCGCCGACGTCCTGATCCCGTGGGGGACGCCGGTGCGCGCACGCGGCCCCAAGTGGAAGAAGGACGCCTCCAACAGCGCGGCCGAACAGGCCCAGCAGATCGGCATGAACCACGACGGCATGCACTTCTTCCCCCTGCGCGGGGGCCACGAAGGCCTGCTGGTGCTCAACCACGAGTACGTGGACCAGGCGCTGCTGTTCCCCGACGGCGACACCGTGATGACCAAGGAGAAGGTCGACAAGGCCCTCGCCGCACACGGCGTCAGCATCGTCAAGCTCGCCCGGGTCAAGGGCCGCTGGCAGCACGTCGACTCCCGCTACAACCGCCGCGTCACCGGATCGACCCCCGTGACGTTCTCCGGGCCGGTGCGGGCCGACCACTCCGCGCTGAAGGCCAACAACCGCCCCATGGGCACGCTCAACAACTGCTCCAGCGGCGCCACCCCCTGGGGCACCTACCTGGCGTGCGAGGAGAACTGGAACAACTACTTCGGCACCACCGACACCTCGTGGACGCCGTCCCCCGAACTCGCCCGCTACGGGGTCAGCGCCGAGGGCGGCGGCTACAAGTGGCACACCGCCGACCCCCGCTTCGACCTCGCCGTCAACCCCAACGAGGTCAACCGGTTCGGCTGGGTCGTCGAGATCGACCCGTTCAACCCGAACCACACGCCCGTCAAGCGCACCGCGCTGGGCCGCATCAAGCACGAGAGCGCCACCGTCACCGAGTCCCGCGGCCGCATCGTCGTCTACACCGGTGACGACCAGGACGGCGAGTACGTCTACAAGTTCGTCGGCAGCGCACCCTGGCGGCAGCTGCGCGCGCGCGGCAAGAGCCCCCTCGACCACGGCACGCTCTACGTGGCCAAGTTCAACGACGACGGCACGGGCACCTGGCTGCCGCTGACGTTCGGCACCGGCCCCCTCACCAAGGCCAACGGCTGGAAGGACCAGGCGGATGTGCTGCTGCGCACCCGCCAGGCCGCCGACGCCGTGGGCGCCACCAAGCTGGACCGCCCCGAATGGGTCGCCGTGCACCCCGGCAACAAGGACGTGTACCTCACCCTCACCAACGGCTCTGGCTGGGACAACAAGGTCAACCCCCGCAAGCCCAACCCCTACGGGCACATCATCCGGTGGCGGGAGAGGCACGGCGACAACACCGCCACCTCCTTCGAGTGGGACATCTTCCTGCTGGCGGGCGACCCCGCCTATGACTCGAAGGTCACCCTGGCGTCCGAGGACGTGTTCGGCTCCCCCGACGGCCTGGGCTTCGACCCCAGCGGCCGCCTGTGGATCGAGACCGACGTGTCCAACTCCTCGCAGAACCTCGCGTCCAAGGGCTACGACCACATCGGCAACAACCAGATGCTCGCGGCGGACCCCCGCACGGGCGAGGTGCGCCGGTTCCTCGTCGGCCCGCGCGGCTGCGAGATCACCGGGTTCACCATGACCCCCGACGGACGCACCCTGTTCGTCAACGTCCAGCACCCGGGCGAGGCGACCACCGCCTGGGGCGCGCCGAGCCCCGAAAACCCGCGCGCGGTCAGCAACTGGCCCGACTTCGACCCCGCGGGCCGCCCCCGCTCGGCCACCCTCGTCATCCGCAAGAAGGACGGCGGCGTCATCGGCACCTGACGCCCTGCCCCGACCGCTCAGGCGGCCCGCGCCCTGCGAGACGAGCACAGGGCGCGGGCCGTCGGCGCGCGGGCGCCGCAGCGGCGGGACACCGCGACCCCGCCCGCCTCCTACAGCAACGCGCCGATGGGCACCCCCGCCAGGTCGCGCACGTCATGCGCCAGGTGCGCCTGGTCGGCGTAACCGGCGCCGTGAGCCACCTCGGCCAGCGGTTCGCCCGCCCGGGCCCGCGCCAGAGCACGCTGGAAACGCAGCACCCGCTGCAGGGTCTTCGGCCCGTACCCCCGAACGCCGCCGACGCCCGCCGCCGCAACTGCCGCTCACCCAGCCCCAGCATCCCGGCCACGTCCCGCACCGGCACACCCCGCGACAACGCCCGCACCACCGCCGGAACGATCGGATCGGGCGGCCCCTCGGCCCGCGCCAGCGCGGCCCCCGCGAGCACCGCATGCGGCGAAGGCGACCCGGCCACCGCCTCCCCGAGACGGTCGGCGTCCGCCCCCCACAGGTCCCGCAGCGGCAGCCGCCCGTCGCGCACCGCGTCCGCCGGCACCCCCAGCACCGGCGGCGCCGCCCCCGGGCCGAACCGGATCCCGACCAGACGCTCACCCGGCCGCAGCTCCGCCAGATCGGGGCCGGTGTCCGGGCCCGCCACGGTCACCCGCGCGTCCCCGCTCCACCAGATCAGGTCCACGCAGCCGTCCGGCACCACCCGCTGCACCTGCGGCCCCGCGTGCGCGGCCGCCTCACGCGACCACAGGCACACCAGACCCGACCCGGGCGGAGCCGGATCCTCGCGGTAACGCGCGACGCCCATCCCCCCTCCCTACCACCGCACACCGCCCGCTCCGCATAGGGCCCCCGCATACGGGCAGGGGGAGCGGTGGCCGACCACGAGCCAGAAGGAGACCACCGCCATGGCCACCGAACTGCAGGGCAGGACCATCGCCTTCCTCGTCGCCCCCGAAGGCGTCGAGCAGGCCGAACTCACCGAACCCTGGACCGCCGTCGACAAGGCCGGCGGCCGACCCGTCCTGGTGTCCACCGAGGCGGGCCGCATCCAGGCCTTCGACCACCTCGACAAGGCCGACACCTTCGCCGTCGACGCCACCGCCGCCGACGCCGACCCCGCCTCCTTCGACGCGCTGGTGCTGCCCGGCGGCGTCGCCAACCCCGACCACCTGCGCACCAGGCCCGAGGCCGTCGCGTTCGCCAAGGCCTTCTTCGACGCGGGCAAGCCGGTGGCCGCCATCTGCCACGCGCCGTGGACGCTCATCGAGGCCGGCGTGGCCCGCGGCCGCACCCTCACCTCCTGGCCCAGCCTGCGCACCGACCTGCGCAACGCCGGCGCCACCTGGGTCGACGAGGAGGTCCAGGTCTGCCGGAGCGGCCCCAACACCCTGGTCACCAGCCGCCGGCCCGACGACCTCAAGGCCTTCTGCCAGGCCGCTGTCGAAGCCTTCCGCGCCTGACAGCCCGGCTCCGCCGCGCCCGCGCCGCCCCCGCCCGGCGGCGGTCCACGCGGCCGCCGGAGGCATGGGCGTGTCGGGGCTTGTGCGGGGTGTTGCGGGGAGTTGCGTCCGCGAGCCGCGGCGGCCGACGGCGGGCGCGAAGACGGTGCGGGAGACGGCTTCCAGGCCGGTGGTCTAGACCCTTGCCCTAGACCAGTCGGTGAATCTTCGACGACCGTATCCTGCACGAATATCCGTACTGGCAGGTAACTAAGTAGCGTTGTGCACGTGACCCGTCGAGCGAAGATTGTCAGCACCATCGGTCCCGCCTGCTCCAGCGAGGAGCAGATCCACGCGCTCGTGGAGGCCGGCATCGACGTCGCCCGCCTCAATATGAGCCACGGCGAACACGCCGTCCACGAGCAGGTCTACCACCGCCTGCGAGCCGCCGCCGAGGCCACCGGCCGCGGCGTCGGCATCCTGGCCGACCTGCAGGGCCCCAAGATCCGCGTTGGACGCTTCCCCGACGGGCCGGTACGCCTGACCCTCGGGGACGAGTTCACCATCACCACCGAGGACGTCCCCGGCAACCGCCAGCAGGTCTCCACCACCTATCAGGGCCTGCCCGGCGACGTCGCCCCCGGCGACACCATCCTCGTCGACGACGGCCGCGTCGCGCTGCGCGTCACCGAGGTCGACGGCCCCCGCGTGCGCACCACCGTCACCGTCGGCGGCATGGTGTCCGACAACAAGGGCCTCAACCTGCCCGGCGTCCCCGTCAGCGTCCCCGCCCTCACCGCAAAGGACGAGGCCGACCTGCGCTGGGCGCTGCGCCTCGGCGTCGACATGGTCGCCCTGTCGTTCGTCCGCACCCCCGAGGACGCCGCCACCTGCTACCAGATCATGGACGAGGAGGGCGTCCGCGTCCCGCTCATCGCCAAGATCGAAAAGCCGCAGGCCGTGGAACGCCTCCCCGAGATCGTCGCCGCGTTCGACGGCATCATGGTCGCCCGCGGCGACCTCGGCGTCGAACTGCCCCTCGAGCAGGTCCCCATCGTGCAGAAGCGCGCCATCGAACTGTGCCGCGAAAAGGCCCGCCCGGTCATCGTGGCCACCCAGATGCTCGACTCGATGATCTCCTCGCCACGGCCCACCCGCGCAGAGACCTCCGACGTCGCCAACGCCGTCTTCGAAGGCGCCGACGCCGTCATGCTGTCCGGTGAGACCAGCGTCGGCCAGTACCCCATCGAGTCCGTCCAGACGATGAGCCGCATCGTCGAGACGGCCGAGAAGGCGTCCCTGCAGGCCACCCACACCCTCACCCGTATCCCCGAGACCGTCGGCGGAGCCATCGCCCGCGCCGCCGCCGAGGTCGGCGCCATCGTCGGCGCCGAGGCCCTGGTCGCCTTCACCATGTCCGGCGAGACCGCCCGCCGCCTGTCGCGCTACCGCTCGCCCATCCCGCTGCTCGCCTTCACCTCCGTGCCCGCCACCCGCGGCCGCCTCGCCCACGTCTGGGGCGTCGAGACCTTCATCGTCCCCCACGTCGACCACACCGACGAGATGTTCCGCCAGGTCGAGCAGGCCCTCCTCGAACTCGGACGCTGCCAGAAGGGCGACCGCGTCGTCGTCGTCGCCGGCTCGCCCCCCGGCACCCCCGGCTCCACCAACGCCCTGCGCGTCCTGCGCATCGGCGACGCCATCTCCGGCGCCCTGCGCGGATGACCTCACGAGCACCACACGGGGGACGATCGACCGGGTAACGGCTCGCGCACCGCTCTTCACATCCGCGGCATGGCCGTCACGGTCCAGGGGATCTCGCTGCGGCCCCCTCGTCCCCCAGGTGGTGCGATGGAACCGGTCGAGAACTCCCCGACCGACGCCAGCGACTTCATCTGGGGGCCCTGGCTCCTCATCCCCTGCCTCTCGCCACCGGCGTGTACCTGACCGCCGTCCTGCGCGGACCGCAGATCCGCCGCTTCCGCCTGGCGTTCTGGCTCGCCTTCGCCAAACGCTGTGACGAGGGCGCCGACGGAGACATCCCCCACTACCCGGCACTGGCCGCCGCCCAGCGGCTTCGTCCCCCTCATGCTCGTCCTGTACGTCGCCGGCGCGTTGATTCGTGCCGGTGGGCGTGCGATGGGGCGTGCCGGGAAGCCGCATTAGGCGGCGGTCCTGTGCGGTGGCAGCGGGCGAGGCGTTCGTCTGGGGGTGCGGTGGGGACGGCGGGTCAGTACTTGGGGCCCGAAGAGGTAGCCGTACGCCCGGTGATCCAGTTCGCGACCGTGAAGGCGTGGGCAGAGGCACTGGGGCGTTCCGATGCGCGTCCGGGAGCGAGGACGCCGTCGGGTGCCGCGGCGCCGATGGCGCACCGCGGAGACAACAGACACCGCATGACTGCGCGACCGTCCGGTCGGTGAGGCCCTGAGCCTTGAGCCGAAGGGCGTGACCGGTGATCCTCTGTCATACCTGGAGCCAGCGTCGCACAGGGGCACGACACAATCGCCCCCAGTGAGGCCTCAGTGATCATTGAGGCGTATGCGACGCGGGCGGCGCGGCTCAACGCACGTGGTACCGGGAGCGGGACTCGAACCCGCACGCTCTTGCGAGCCGATGCTTTTGAGGCATCTATGTCTGCCTATTCCATCATCCCGGCTTCAAGCCGAACATCTGGCGAGATGTCCGCATTTCGGCCACCCTCGTGGGGCAGCCGACACCAGGGTAGCGGGTCCCGGTAGTCTCGTGCGCGTGACGCAGAGCGCTCGGCGAGTTGTGATCGCAGAAGATGAGGCCCTGATCCGCCTGGACCTCAGGGAGATGCTCCAGGAGGACGGTTACGAGGTCGTCGGGGAGGCCGGGGACGGGGAGGCCGCCGTCCGGCTGGCCACCGAGCTGCGGCCGGATCTGGTCATTCTCGATGTCAAGATGCCCGTGCTGGACGGCATCTCGGCGGCCGAGCGGATCTCCGCCGAGCGGATCGCGCCGGTGGTGATCCTCACCGCGTTCTCGCAGCGCGAACTGGTGCAGCGGGCCACCGAGGCGGGCGCGATGGCGTATCTGGTCAAGCCGTTCACCAAGACCGACCTGGCGCCGGCGATCGAGATGGCGGTGAGCCGGTACACCGAGCTGCGGGCGCTGGAGGCCGAGGTCGCCGGGCTGCAGGAGCGGCTGGAGACCCGTAAGATCGTCGATCGGGCGAAGGGGCTGCTGCAGGCGGCCAACGGCTGGACCGAGCCCGAGGCGTTCCGCTGGATCCAGAAGACCTCGATGGACCGCAGGCTGACCATGCGCGCGGTGGCGGAGGCGGTGCTGGCCGGGGCCGCGGGGGAGGGCTCCGCGAAGTCTCCCGGTCAGGCGGGGGCCAAGCCGTCGGGCGGTGGCAATGCCAGGCCCGCCGGAGGGAGTGGCGCCGGGCCGCGTTCTGCGGCCGGCGGCGGGGAAGGCGACGCGAACGCCAGGTCGAACGGCGGGAGCGGCCCCCGGCCCGGCGGTGCCGCGCAGGGCTGAGCCGCCCCGCAGGGCCGCGGGCCCGAGCCGCGCGCATCGCCCTGCATAGAAAACGTCACCGCGCGTGATGATCGCTGGTGGCGGCAGGGTTTTTTGGCCACGGAGCCGTAACGACTGAGTAACCCTTCTGTCCGGGGGAGCTGCTCTGGCGAGGGTCGTCGGTGTACGACATACCTGGCCCCCGAGTGACCGATATCTCCCGCTTGACGTCGGTGTCGGGGTTGGACTCGTACCCGATCCCTTCCGGATCCGGATGGAAAGGTTGGCACCTTGCGGCGCAACATGATGAGGGTCACCGGTGCGGTGGCGATGAGCGCGGTGCTGGCGCTCGGTGCCGTCGCCTGCGGCGGCGACGACGGTGGCAGCGGCGGTGGCGGCGACAGCGTCACCATCGGGTTCATGGGGGACCTCACCGGCGAGAACTCCGGCCTGGTGATTCCGCCCAAGCAGGGCGCCCAGCTGGCGATCGACCAGTACAACGCCAAGAACCCCAAGGTCAAGATCAATTTCAAGACCTATGACAGCCAGGGCAAGCCGGAGCAGGCCAGCCCGCTGGTGCAGGGCGCGATCAAGAACGACAAGATCGTTGCGCTGATCGGGCCGGCGTTCTCCGGTGAGTCGCAGGCCACCGGGCCGATCCTCGAGGAGGCCGGGGTGCCGAGCGTGTCGCCGTCGGCGACCGACATCACGCTGGCGCAGAAGGGCTGGAAGTACTGGCACCGGGTGGTGGCCGACGACTCGGTGCAGTCCGCGGGGGCCGCCGAGTTCATCACCGGCTCGCTGAAGGCCAAGAAGGTCTTCACCGTCCACGACAAGCAGGTCTACGGCAAGGGCCTGGCGGACGCGATCGCCAAGGCCGTCCAGGCCAAGGGCGTGCAGACCGGCACCGAGGGCGTGGACGACAAGGCCACCGACTACTCGTCCACGGTGAACAAGATCAAGCAGTTCAACCCGGACGTGGTGTACTACGGCGGCTACTACTCGGTGGCGGGCCGGCTGTTCAAGCAGCTGCGCGAGGCCGGGTACCAGGGCAAGGTGATGTCGGGCGACGGCTCGGTGGCGACCGGTCTGATCGACGGCGCGGGTGAGAAGAACGCGCAGGGCGCGCTGCTGTCGTGCGGGTGCAACATCGACGCCTCCGGCAAGAGCGGCAAGACGGCCGCGGACTTCGCCGCCGCCTACAAGCAGAAGTACGGCACCGACGTGGCCATCTACTCGGCCGAGGGGTACGACGCGGCGACCGCGCTGATCAAGGCGGTCGAGGCGGGCAAGACCGACTCCAAGTCGATCAACGAGTACCTGAAGACCGTCAGCTTCGAGGGCGCCGGCAAGCAGATCAAGTTCGCTGAGAACGGCGCTCTGGCGACCCAGGACATCTTCATCTACGAGGTGCAGGGCCGGGCGATCACGCTCCTGGGCAACAGCAAGGAGGCCAAGGCCAGCAGCTGAGGCGGATGACGCCCTGCTCGGCCCGTGCCCTCGGCGGCGACTGACTCCCGAGGGCGACATGTTGGCGTGGGAGCGGGAGCGCCACGAGCGCTCCCGCTCCCTTCAACAAAGGCTCCTAAGGTGTTCGAAGACTTCATCTCACAGTTCTGGCCGTCGACCATCGACGGCCTGGCGCTGGGTGCGATCTACGCGCTCGTCGCCCTCGGGTACACGATGGTCTACGGCGTGCTGCGGCTGATCAATTTCGCGCACGCGGATATCTTCATGGTCGGCACCTTCGCCGCGCTGGGCACGGTGCAGGTGCTGGGCGTGTCGGACGTGGGCGGCGCCGCGCTGATCGGTGTGGTGGCGCTGATGGCGGTGGTGGCGGCCGTGATCTCCGGCGGCGGGGCGATGCTGCTGGAGCTGGTGGCCTACCGGCCGCTGCGCAAGAAGGGGGCGTCGCGGCTGGCGGCGCTGATCTCGGCGATCGGCGCGTCGATCTTCCTGCAGCAGCTGTTCGCGACGCTGCTGGTCCCGGCGCTGTTCGGCACCTCCAAGGAGGGCGGGCGGCTGCCGGTGGACGAGCACTTCGTGTCGCGCAGCAATGTCATCGACGCGGGGCCGATCGAGGTCAGCAACGACAAGCTGATCATTTTCGTCGGCGCGATCGTGATGATGGTGGCGCTGGACCAGTTCGTGAACCGCACGCGGCTGGGCCGGGGCATCCGGTCGACCGCGCAGGACCCGGAGACGGCGGTGTTGATGGGGGTCAACATCGACCGGGTGGTGTCGGTGACGTTCCTGGTGGGCGGCGCTATGGCGGGTGTCGCGGCGGCGCTGTACTTCCTGCGGTTCGAGCAGGCCTGGTACTTCACGGGCTTCCTGCTGGGCATCAAGGCGTTCACGGCGGCGGTGCTGGGCGGTATCGGCAACATCCGCGGGGCGCTGGTCGGCGGTTTCGCGCTCGGACTGTTTGAAATGTACGGTTCGAGCCTGTTCGGGTCCGAGTGGCGGGACGTCGTGGCGTTCTCGGTGCTGATCCTTGTCCTCATGTTCCGTCCCACCGGCATTCTCGGTGAGTCTCTTCAACAGGCGCGCGCATGAACCTGACAAAGAACCACAAGGGCAACGGCGGGTCGCGGGCCGGGAGGCTGTCGCTGGACCCGGTGCGGGACTGGTGGGCGTCGGCGCCCCGCGAGGTGCGCTGGATCGTGTACCTGCTGCTGGTGGTCGGGGCGCTGGTGCTGCCGAGCGAGTCGATCGGGTCGTTCATGGCGCCCAGCGGCAGCGACTGGCCGACGATGCTGAGCGACCAGATCGGCATCTACGTGCTGCTGGCGCTGGGGCTGAACGTGGTGGTCGGCATGGCCGGCCTGCTCGACCTGGGGTATGTGGCGTTCTACGCCGTGGGCGGGTACACGATCGGCATCTTCGCCACCAAGTACGGCTGGAACTTCTGGGAGACGCTGCTGCTGGCGATTGTGCTGGCGTCGCTGTCGGGGGTGATCCTGGGGGCGCCGACGCTGCGGCTGCGCGGCGACTACCTGGCGATCGTGACGCTGGGGTTCGGTGAGATCGTCAAGCAGACGGCGGCCAACAGCGACTACGTCAACGGGCCGCGCGGCATCCAGGGCATTCCGCATCCGCCGTCGCTGTCGGAGTTCGAAGTTCTCGGCGTGCAGCCGCTGAAGTACGGGCTGCTGGACTCGCGGCCGTACTACTACATGCTGGTGGTCTTCATCGTGCTGACGATCATCTTCGTCAAGCGGATGGAGAACAGCCGGGTGGGCCGGGCCTGGGCGGCGATCCGCGAGGACGAGGACGCGGCGGAGCTGATGGGCGTGCCGACGTTCCGGTTCAAGCTGGCGGCGTTCGCGATCGGCGCGGCGATCGGCGGCAGCGGCGGCGTGGTGTTCGCGGCCAAGCAGACGTCGATCAACCCGGAGAACTTCGTGTTCCTGGTGTCGGCGCTGATCCTGGCGTCGGTGGTGCTGGGAGGCTCGGGCAACATCCCGGGCGTGATACTGGGCGCGTTCATGCTGGCGTGGCTGCCGGAGCGGTTCCGGGAGCTGCAGGACTACCGGATGCTGCTGTTCGGTGCGGCGCTGGTGCTGATGATGGTGTTCCGTCCGGAGGGCCTGTGGCCGTCGCGGCGCCGCAAGGCGGAGCTGGAGGAGGGCACCGGCGGAATGGGCGGCATGGGCGCCGAGGTCGCGGCTCCGGCCGCGGTGGGCGCGGACGTCGCGGGCGATGCCGCGGAGGTGAAGAAGTGAGCGAGGCTTCTCAGGGCGCCGCGGCCGCGGACAGGCCGGTGCTGCAGCTGCAGGACGTGACCATGCGCTTCGGCGGCGTGGTGGCGTTGAACGGGGTGTCGCTGGAGATCGGCAAGGGGGAGATCTTCGCCTTGATCGGTCCGAACGGCGCGGGCAAGACGACGGTGTTCAACGTCACCACGGGCGTGTACCGGCCGAGCGAGGGGCGCGTGGTGTTCGACGGCACGCGCATCGACGGCAAGAAGCGGTTCGCGGTCACCAAGCTGGGGGTGGCGCGGACGTTCCAGAACGTGCGGCTGTTCCACAACATGACGTCGCTGGAGAACGTCATGGTGGGGGCGGACGCGCATCACCGCACCGGGTTCGTGGGCGCGGCGCTGGGGCTGCCGTGGCATCGGCGTGAGGAGCGCGACGGCCGGGCCAAGGCGCGGGAGCTGCTGGAGTTCGTGGGCATTCCGCATCGGGGCGACGAGGCGGCCAAGAACCTGCCGTACGGCGACCAGCGGCGGCTGGAGATCGCGCGGGCGCTGGCGACCGATCCGAAGCTGCTGCTGCTGGACGAGCCGGCCGCGGGCATGAACCCGGCGGAGAAGATCGAGCTGCAGAAGCTGATCCGCAAGATCCGCGATTCGGGTCGCACGGTGCTGCTGATCGAGCACGACATGGGCCTGGTCATGGGGATCAGCGACCGGATCGCGGTGCTGGACTTCGGTCAAAAGATCGCCGAGGGCCTGCCCGCCGAGGTGCAGAACGACCCGCGGGTCATCGAGGCGTACCTGGGAGCCGCAGCCGATGCTTCTTGAGATTTCCGACATCCACGTCCACTACGGCAAGATCGCCGCGCTGAAGGGCGTGTCGGCGGAGGTGGACCAGGGCGAGATCGTCACCCTGATCGGCGCCAACGGCGCCGGGAAGACGACGACGCTGAAGACGATCTCCGGGCTGCGGCCGCTGTCGGCGGGCCGGATCGTGTTCGACGGGCAGGACATCAGCCGGATGCCGGGGCACAAGCGGGTGCTGGCGGGCATCGGGCAGGCTCCGGAGGGGCGGGGCATCTTCCCCGGCATGACGGTGGAGGAGAACCTGCTGATGGGCGCGTACGCCCGTAAAGGCGACGTGTCCAAGGATCTGAACGAGGTCTACGAGCTGTTCCCGCGCCTGGCCGAGCGCAAGAACCAGGCGGGCGGCACGATGTCGGGCGGCGAGCAGCAGATGCTGGCGATCGGGCGGGCGATGATGGCCGACCCGAAGGTGCTGCTGCTGGACGAGCCGTCGATGGGGCTGGCGCCGCTGCTGGTGCAGCAGATCTTCTCGATCATCCAGGAGATCAACCGGCGGGGCTGCACGGTGCTGCTGGTGGAGCAGAACGCGCAGCAGGCGCTGCAGATCGCGGACCGCGCGTACGTGCTGGAGACGGGCCGGGTGGTCAAGTCGGCCGCCGCCCACGAGCTGCTGGACGACCCCGAGGTCAGGGCCGCCTATCTGGGCGGCGACCTGGGTGAGGCGGCCGCGTCGACGAAGGTGGACGGTGCGCCCGAGCCGGGCTCGGATGAGGACACCGCCGCGGACGACACGGTCGTCGACGACGAGGTCCGCAAGGACTGACCTGCCACTGGTCGGCCGCCCCCGGCCCCGGGTTCGCCCGGTGCCCGGGGGCGGTCCGCGTCTTGGGGTGAGGCCGCTGGCGATGGCTTCCAGGGAGGCGTCCCCCCGGGAGAAAACAAGGACCGGCGGCCTGCACACTTGCCGGCACACCGGTCCCAGGTCTGAGGCCCGAGATCACCTTTGGGGCCGTACGGGTCTTCCCCGGAAGCGTACGTTGTCTACTCAGTGATCTCGGGCCGTTCCAATCAACGTTACCGATCGGACGCCTTCGTCCGCAAAGGAACCGCCGCGCCGGGGGAGTCGTGCCCGCGGGCGCCCGGTCATCCGGCGGACGGCGGCACCGGGTTCTCGCCGCCGGCGGGCGGACGGTCGCGGAGCATGCAGGTCAGCCGGGCGGTGCAGATCCGGCGGCCGTCGTCGTCGGTGATCACGATGTCGTAGGTGGCGAGGCTGCGCCCCGCGTGCAGCTTGGTCGCCACGCCGGTGACGTACCCGTCGGTGGCCGACCGGTGGTGGGTGGCGTTGATCTCGATGCCGACGGCGATGCGGTCGCGGCCGGCGTGCAGCGCGGCGCCCGTCGAGCCGAGCGACTCGGCGAGCACGCAGGAGGCGCCGCCGTGCAGCAGCCCGTACGGCTGGGTGTTGCCCTTGACCGGCATGCGGCCCACCACCCGGTCGGCCGTGGCCTCGAGGATCTCCACTCCCATGGCCTTCGGCAGGTGGCCCTGGGCCACGCCGTTGAGCAGTTCGACGAGCTCCTGCTGGTCGTCCGTCATCGAGCCTCCCTCAAACCGTCGTACGCGCAGACTAGAGTCAAGCTGTGGCGACCCAAGAATCGACCCCTGACAAGCAGCAAGACCGGCTCCTTCTGCTCGACGGCCACTCGCTGGCCTACCGGGCGTTCTTCGCCCTGCCGGTGGAGAACTTCAGCACCACCGACGGGCAGCCCACCAACGCGGTGTACGGCTTCACCTCGATGCTGATCAACGTGCTGCGCGACGAGCAGCCCACCCACATCGCGGTGGCGTTCGACCGGTCCGAGCCCACGTTCCGGCACGAGCAGTACGTGGAGTACAAGGCGGGCCGGCAGAAGACGCCCGACGAGTTCCGCAGCCAGGTCAGCCTGATCTTCGAGGTGCTGGACGCGCTGCGCATCCCGCGGCTGTCGGTGGCCGGGTACGAGGCCGACGACATCATCGCCACGCTGGCCACCCAGGCCACCGCCGCGGGCATGCAGACGCTGGTGGTCACCGGCGACCGGGACGCCTTCCAGCTCGTCGACGACAACGTCACGGTGCTGTACCCGGTGCGCGGGGTGTCGGAGCTGACCCGCTACGACCCGGCCGCGGTGGAGCAGCGCTACGGCGTCCCGCCCGAGCGGTACCGCGAGCTGGCCGCGCTGGTGGGCGAGAGCAGCGACAACCTGCCGGGCGTGCCCGGCGTCGGCCCCAAGACCGCGGCCAAGTGGCTCAACAAGTACGGCGACCTGGACACCCTGGTCGCCCACGTGGACGAGATCAAGGGCAAGGCGGGCGACAACCTGCGCGAGCATCTCGCCCAGGTGCTGCGCAACCAGCAGATCAACAAGCTCGACCGCGAGGTCGGCCTGGAGCTGACGCCGCCGCAGCTGACCATGGGCCGCTGGGACCGCGACGAGATCCACACCCTGTTCGACTCGCTGCAGTTCCGAGTGCTGCGCGAGCGGCTGTACGCGACGCTGTCGTCGGTGGAGCCCGAGGCCGACGAGGGCTTCGAGGTGGAGCTGGCCGAGCTGGAGCCGGGCGGGCTGGGGGCGTGGCTGGCCGAGCACGCCGCCGGCGCCGACCGCACCGGCCTGGCGGTGTCCGGCTCGTGGGGCCGCGGCACCGGCGAGGTCACGGCGCTGGCGCTGGCGTCCCCCAAGGGCCCGGCGGTGTACCTGGACCCGGCCGAGCTGATCGAGGACGACGAGCGCGCGCTGGCCGCGTGGCTGGCCGACGCGTCCCGCCCCAAGGCGATCCACGACGCCAAGGGCCCGATGCTGGCGCTGGCCGCCCGCGGGCTGTCGCTGGCGGGCGTCACCAGCGACACCGCCCTGGCCGCCTATCTGGCCCTGCCGGGGCAGCGCACGTTCGACCTGGGCGACCTGGTGCTGCGCTACCTGCATCGCGAGCTGCGCGACGAGTCCGACGACTCCGGGCAGCTGACCCTGGACGGCTCCGGTGAGGCCGAGGCCGCCCGCGACCTGGCCGTGCGCGCCCGCGCCGTCGCCGAGCTCGCCGACGCCCTCGACCGCGACCTGGAGCGCCGCGGCGCCACCCGGCTGCTGCACCAGGTCGAGCTGCCGCTGGTCGGCGTGCTGGCCGACATGGAGCGCGCGGGCATCGCCGTGGACGCCGGGCATCTGGCGGGGCTGTCGTCCTCGCTGGGCGGCCAGGTCAAGGAGGTCGAGCAGCAGGCGCACGCCGCCGTCGGCCACGAGTTCAACCTGGGGTCGCCCAAGCAGGTGCAGCAGGTGCTGTTCGACGAGCTGAAGCTGCCCAAGACCAAGCGCACCAAGACCGGCTACACCACCGACTCCGAGGCGCTGACGAACCTGCTGGCCAAGGAGGCGCACCCCGTCCTGGAGCACATCCTGCGCTGGCGCGAGGCGGCCAAGCTCAAGAGCATCGTCGACTCGCTGATCCCGATGGCCGACGACGCCGGGCGCATCCACACCACCTTCAACCAGATGATCGCCGCGACCGGGCGGCTGTCGTCCACGGACCCGAACCTGCAGAACATCCCGATCCGCACCGCCGAGGGCCGGCAGATCCGCGAGGCGTTCGTCGTCGGCGAGGGCTACGAGTGCCTGCTCACCGCCGACTACAGCCAGATCGAGCTGCGGATCATGGCGCACCTGTCGGAGGACGAGGCGCTGCTGGAGGCGTTCCGCCAGCGCGCCGACTTCCACACGATCACCGCCTCCCGCGTGTTCGGCCTGCCGCCCGAGGAGATCGACTCGGAGCTGCGCGCCCGGATCAAGGCGATGAACTACGGCCTGGCCTACGGCCTGTCGGCGTACGGGCTGTCGCAGCAGCTGCACATTTCGGCCGACGAGGCCCGCGAGCTGATGGAGGAGTACTTCCAGCAGTTCGGCGGCGTCCGCGACTATCTGCGCGAGGTGGTGGCCCGCGCCCGCCAGGACGGCTACACCGAGACCATCCTCGGCCGCCGCCGCTATCTGCCCGACCTGACGTCGGACAACCGACAGCGGCGCGAGATGGCCGAGCGGATGGCCCTCAACGCCCCGATCCAGGGGTCGGCCGCCGACATCATCAAGGTCGCCAGCCTCAACGTCGACCGCGCCCTGCGCGAGCACGGCCTGCGTTCGCGCATGCTCCTGCAGGTGCACGACGAACTGGTCTTCGAGGTCGCCCCGGGCGAGCTCGAACGCCTCCAGGACCTCGTCCGCGAGGAGATGGTCGGCGCCTACGACCTGCGCGCCCCCTTGGAGGTCTCCATGGGCACCGGCCGAACCTGGCAGGACGCCGCCCACTGACTCGGCGCGCCGGCCTGCCCCGGCGAGGGGCAGGCCCCGACCGGGCGGAGCGACCGCAACCGGCGGGGGCCGTGGTGCCCTCGTGCGTCGCCGCGGTGGGCGATGCCACCGTTGCGGTTCGGGTCTCGTCCCGGTGGTCGGCGCGACACGCCGGCTCGTCGAGGGGCGCGTCAGCGAACAGGTGCGGCGGACCGGCCGGTGTGACGGGCCCCTCGGGGCGCGAAGCTGGGGGTGCGGGCCATGTCCGCCCGTGCCGGTCGGCTCGCAGTGGTGCGCGTGTCGGTCACTGTGGGGCTGGTTGAGGGGGCGTGCCCAGGGCTGCCCGCCCTGCGCGCCAGTCTGCCCTCACAAGGGGCGGGCCCCGTGCCTGCGGTGCGACCAGCGATCCGGGCGGCGGAGCCGCTGAGGCGCCCTTTGGGCATCGTTTGCGCGGACGGTGCTCCCGGGTGTCCCACCCGGTCGGCGGGCCCCTTACGGTCGTCCAGGGGACGTCAGCGGGCCGGTCCGGCGTCGACTGGGCTGGGGTGACGGTTCCTTGGCCGAAGCTGGTCGTGTGCCTGAGCCGGGCGGTGCGTTGTCGTGCCCGTGTCGACCGCTGTGGGTTTTGGCTGTGGGCCGCGCCCTCTTTTGGGTTGTCCGTTCTGCATGCTGGCTTGCCTTGACAGGGGGCAGGGCCCGTGCCTGCGGTGCGACCGGCGACCCGGGCGGCGGAGCCGCTGAGGCGCCCTCTGGGCGTCGTTTGCGTGGGCGCTGTCTCGGGTGGTGCGTCGGGGTGTCGTCCCGCTCGGCCGGTGCGGCCCTCCCGGTCGTTCAGGGGCGCGTCGGCAGACGGGTACGGCGTCGTCGGCGGAGAGACCTGGCCGGGGGCGGCCAGGCGAGGCGACACGCGGGGGCGGGGTGGTGATCTTCGCTGGGCTGGTGACATTTTGCCATCGGATGACCACGCTCGGCGATCAAGGCGGGTCGGAGGGGTATTCGGGAAGGCGCGTACATCTCAGCAGGGCGGGGCCGCCGGAGCGGGCGTAAGAGTTACCGGCATGTCGGGTTGGCGGTCCTTCGTCCGTCGTGGACGGAGGAGCCGTACGCTTTCTCTGGCCGCGTTCCGTGGGCCGTTGGAGGGGTCGTGCCGCTTCTTCACAAGATCGCCGGTCTGGTGATCGTCTGTGCCGTGGTCCTGGGGCTCGTCCTTCCGCGGGACGAGCGCGGGGCCGGGCCGGAGCGCGAGGCGGCGCGGGCCGGGGCGCACTCGGCGTCCGACGGCGGGGCGGCGAAGGACGCGCCGGCGCGGCCGGCGCGGCAGGAGCGCACGACGCCCGCCCGGCCTTCGCCCTCGGTGACGGTGATCGCGCAGGCGCGTCCGGAGGCCGCGCGGGTCCGGGCCAACGAGCTCGGGCAGATTCCGGTGCTCATGTATCACCGGATCGTTAAAAAGCCGGAGATGTCGCTTGACCGGTCCGTCCAGGAGTTCCGGGACGAGATCACGCGGCTGGCCAAGTCCGGGTACGTCCCGATCACGGCCGGCGAGTTCGCGGCGGGGCGGATCGACGTCCCGGCCGGGCGGCACCCGGTGGTGCTGACGTTCGACGACAGCACGCCCGGGCACTTCGCGCTGGACGCCAACGGCAACCCCGCGCCCGACACCGCCGTGTCCGTCCTGCTGGAGGTGGCGCGGCAGTACCCCGGGTTCCGGCCGACGGCCACGTTCTACCTGAACAAGGACCCCTTCCAGCTCGGCGCCCGGACGGGCGAGGGGCTCAAGTGGCTGGTGCGGCACGGGTTCGAGCTGGGCAACCACACCCTGTCGCACAAGAATCTGGCGGAGATGTCGCGGTCCGCCGTCGAGAAGGAGATCGGCGACATCGAGGGGCGGATCGTGTCGCTGGCCGGCGTGCACACCAGGACGCTGGCCTACCCGTTCGGGTCCGAGCCGAAGGAGGCCGCCTGGGCGCAGGCCAAGCCGGGCTCCTACCGGTTCAACGGGGTCTTCCTGGCCGGTTGGCGGCCCTCGGAGTCCCCGTTCAGCAGGGACTTCGACTGGCGGCGCATCCCCCGGGTGCGGTCCGAAGGCAAGATCGCCGAGGACGACTGCAAGCGGTACTGCTCCACCGCCTGGCTCGACTGGTTGGACAAAAACCCCGGAGAACGGTACATCTCTGATGGGGATCCGAATACCATTTCGTTCCCTAGGACCGCGGAAGGCAAGCTGGCCAGTAGGTTCCGGGCGTACGCCCGTGCCTACTGAGCGCCGCTCGGCCATACCCTCCGATTGACCCCGCGCTGTGCGTCCCATATTCTGATCGCTGCGCTGTGGGCCTGCGCGTGTCTCGGACGGAGCAGGCTCGCGCTCGGTCAGGTCGTCGACATCGGTTCGGTATGACTGACGCGGCTTGCGCCGCGTCCCTTCCGGTCCTCGGCAGGGCGGAAATGGGCCCGCCGCGCATCCGTCAGACAACTACGCATGTCCGTATCCGGAGCCAGCCGACACATGACGAGCAGCACCGAGGCGACCTCGACCACTCCGCAGGTGGCGGTCAACGACATCGGGTCCGAGGATGCCTTCCTCGCCGCGATCGACGAGACCATCAAGTACTTCAGCGACGGCGACATTGTGGAGGGGACGGTCGTCAAGGTCGATCGTGACGAGGTTCTCCTCGACATCGGCTACAAGACCGAGGGCGTCATCCCCTCCCGAGAGCTGTCCATCAAGCACGACGTCGACCCCAACGAGGTCGTCGCCGTGGGCGACCACGTCGAGGCCCTGGTCCTCCAGAAGGAGGACAAGGAGGGCCGGCTGATCCTGTCCAAGAAGCGCGCCCAGTACGAGCGCGCCTGGGGCACGATCGAGAAGATCAAGGACGAGGACGGCATCGTCACCGGTACCGTCATCGAGGTCGTCAAGGGCGGTCTCATCCTCGACATCGGCCTTCGCGGGTTCCTGCCCGCCTCGCTGGTCGAGATGCGCCGGGTGCGCGACCTGCAGCCCTACGTCGGCCGCGAGCTCGAGGCCAAGATCATCGAGCTGGACAAGAACCGCAACAACGTGGTCCTGTCCCGCCGCGCCTGGCTCGAGCAGACCCAGAGCGAGGTCCGCCAGACCTTCCTCAACACCCTGCAGAAGGGCCAGGTCCGCAAGGGCGTGGTGTCGTCCATCGTCAACTTCGGCGCGTTCGTCGACCTGGGCGGAGTGGACGGCCTGGTGCACGTCTCCGAGCTGTCCTGGAAGCACATCGACCACCCGTCGGAGGTCGTCGAGGTCGGCCAGGAGGTCACCGTCGAGGTCCTCGACGTCGACATGGAGCGCGAGCGGGTCTCCCTGTCGCTCAAGGCGACCCAGGAGGACCCCTGGCAGCAGTTCGCCCGCACCCACCAGATCGGGCAGGTCGTGCCGGGCCGCGTCACCAAGCTGGTGCCGTTCGGCGCGTTCGTCCGCGTCGAGGAGGGCATCGAGGGCCTGGTGCACATCTCCGAGCTGGCCGAGCGCCACGTGGAGATCCCCGAGCAGGTGGTCCAGGTCGGCGACGAGATCTTCGTGAAGATCATCGACATCGACCTCGACCGGCGCCGCATCAGCCTGTCGCTCAAGCAGGCCAACGAGGGCGCCCTGGGCATCGAGGACGAGGACTTCGACCCCACCCTCTACGGCATGCCCGCCGAGTACGACGAGCAGGGCAACTACAAGTACCCCGAGGGCTTCGACCCGGAGACCGGGGAGTGGCTGCCCGGCTACGAGCAGCAGCGGGAGACCTGGGAGCGCCAGTACGCCGAGGCGCGCGCCCGCTTCGAGGCGCACCGCCGCCAGATCGAGGAGGCCCGCAAGGCCGAGGCGGAGGCCGAGGGCGGCCTCGGCGGCGACGCCTCCTACTCCGGCGGTGAGAGCGACTCCGGCGGCGCCCTGGCCACCGACGAGGCCCTCGCCGCGCTGCGCGAGAAGCTCTCGGGCGGCCAGTAGGCGGCACCCCGTTCAGGGCCCGCACGCCGCGTCCTGAACGGCCTGTGACAGCCGGTCCGGGACGTGGTTCCAGGGGACGCCCCGGGGACCGCGTCCCGGACCGATGCGCCCGCCTCTTGCGTGCAGCCCGCCTCGCAGGCGGCCGACCCGGCGGGCACGCTCGGCGTCCGGCCACGCGGTCCACAGCGCCGGCTCAGCCTCACACGCATGCTCACGGCGGTCGCCCGCGGGCGCGTGCGCGGCGCTGTCCTGTTGGGGCTTCGGTCGGGGTGTCCTTGCCGTCGGCGCTCCACCTGTGACGGGGCCCGCCCGCAGGCGGACCCGCGACGCAGGCCGCCCGCGGGCGGAGTCGGGGAAGCCCTCGAACGTCCGCGCGGCAGTCCGCCGCTGCGCGTGCTGCGGGGCGTCTGCTGAACCCGGGCCGGGGCAAGGTGCTCGCAAGACCGGCGTCGGGCGTCGCCGCTGACGTTCCGCAGGTGCTGGCGAGCCGCCCTGCGCCCCCGGGAGTCATTCGGCCGGCGCCGCCTGCTGCACGCACCCGGCGCGGCGACGTGCCGGTTGACGTACTGCGGGATGCCGGCCGGTCTGGTCCGGGGTGCCTGTGGTGCTCTGTGTGGCGGTTTGGTGCGTGTGCGCGTCCGTGAGTGGCTCCGGGGGCGCGTGAGATCGCGACTGCCCGTTGCACGTTCTCCGTCCGGCAGAGGCAGACGCAGGCTGGTACAGGCTGTGGCCCGGCTGACGCCGGCCGCCTGAAGGCACGCAGCACATGGCCGGCCCGCGCCACGCCGGCGCGGTCTCGGCGTTGGCGCGCGAGGCGGCCTGCTGCCTCCCGCCTCGCGCTCGGCAGGTGGTCCGCGGGGCCTGGGCGGTACTCCCGGCCGGCCGCATGCACGCCGGGACTGCCGCGATGGCTTGCGGACGTCCGCCCGGCGTCCATACGCGGGACCGGCGCGGGCGGCCTGCTGCCCTGACGGCTCGCCTGCGAGAGGCCGGGGTCCGCTGGGACCGGATCGGACGCCGCCGGGTCGGCCTCGCCGCAGGGACGTGGGCCTTGCCGCCCGCGGCCACCCGCGAGGCAGGCGGCCCCGTGCCGACGGGAGAGGCGGTCCGGTTGCGGCCGCGCGGCCGGCGCGTGTCGGGCTGCGGCGCCCCCTGGCTCCGCCTTCGCGTCCCGGGTAGGGCGCTGGTGTGGTGAATTTTGGGGAGTCGTAGCGGCGTGGGACGCTCGGCGGGTCATAGGATCAACGGCCGGAGGTGCGGTTCGTGGATCGGCCTTCGGCCGTGATCCTTGTGGCGCCCGCCGGACCCCTCCGGTCCCCGTCGGCGGCCCGCCCGCTCGTCCCGCCCGTTTTCCTGCTCGTCCCCGGGGAGCACACGTTCAATTGGCCAGCACAGAGGTAGGCACCCGGACCGGCGGCCCCGCGCAGGCCGGTCCCTCGATCGTCCCGCAGGGTCCGGCGCGGCTGGTGCTGATCGCCGTCACCGTCGCCGTGCTCGCGCAGACCCTGCGCTTTTCGCTGCCCCAGTTCGACCACTTCGCCGACTCCGCCGGCGTCGGCGTGGCCGGTGCGGCCGTGCTGGTGGTGTTCCTGGCGGGGTTCGCCGGGCCGCTGGTGCGCCGGGCCGCCGGGCCCCGCGGGCTGCTGCTGGCCGGGGTCGGCGGGCTGCTGGCGGTGCGGCTTGTCGCCGAGGCGGTCGAGCCGCGCGTGTGGCTGGCGTTCCTCGGCACCGCGATCGGCATGGTCGCGGTGGCGGCGCTGTACGAGGGCGCGCGCGGCCTGTCCGGGGTGGGCTTCGCCACCGCCACGGTCGCGGGCCTGTCGGCCGACACCGCGGTGCGCATGGCGTTCGGCACCTGGGACCCGGTGTGGCGGCCCGGGGTCTGGCCGTGGCTGCCGTGCCTGGCGTTCGTGGGCCTGGGCGCCTTCGCGCTGTACCGGGAGCTGTCGTCCGGGCCGGTGGAGGCGCCGGGCATCTCCTGGCGGGACGCGCTGGGCGCCTCGGCGATCGGGCCGTTCCTGGCGCTGCAGACGCTGGTGCTGTCCAGCCCGGCGTTCGTGGCGTCGTCGGGGTGGCGGTCGCTGACCGTCGCGCACGTGGCGGTCGTCGCCGGGCAGGGGCTGGCGCTGGCGTTCCTGGCGTCGGGCCTGGCGGTGCGGGCGGTGCCGGGCGGCGTGTGCGTGCTCGGCGGCACCCTGCTGGGCGTCGGCGCGGGCGCGGTCGCCGGAACGTACGCGATCAGCGGCATCGAGGTGGTGCCGGTGGTGGTCGTCGGGCAGGTGCTGTCGGCGTGGCTGCTGGCGGTGGCGTGCCGCGCGCCGCTGCGCCGCGCCGGGACGGGCGGCCCGGTGTGGCGGATCGACACGGGCGCCGCGCTCGGCGGGTTCCTCATCGCGCTGATCCTCATCCCGTACCAGGTCAGCGCGATCGAGCCGCTACCGGTGCCGAACAACGTGCTGCCCGGCCTGGCGGGAATCCTGCTGGGCGCGCTGGCGGCGATCGCGGCGGCGCGGGGCGGCCCGCTGCCGGCGCGGGCGCCGGTGCGGGCGCTGACCGCCGGGGCCGCCGCGCTGGTGCTGCTGCTCGGCACGCTGATCTTCACGTTCACCACCCCGAACCGGGAGGCCGGCGCGGCGGCCCGGTCGGCCGGGCAGGTGCGGGTGATGACCTACAACATCCACGACGCGGTCGACCAGGACGGCCGTCTCGACCCCGAGGGCATCGCGCGGGAGATCGAGCGGCAGCGCGTCGACGTGGTGCTGCTGCAGGAGGCCGGACGCGGGTCGCTGCTGTCGGGCACCACCGACGTCGGGGTGTGGCTGTCGCGCCGCCTCGGCATGAAGCTGCTGTGGGGGCCGGCCGCCGACGGGCAGTTCGGCAACGCGATCCTGACGTCGCTGCCGGTGCGCAGCTCGGGCACCGGGAGGATGGCCAAGGCCGACTGGTCGCAGATCCGCGGGTACGTGTGGGCGCGGCTGGCGGTCGGCGGCACCACGATGGACGTGTGGTCCACGCACCTGGAGGGCGGCGCCGACCAGGACGCCGAACGGGTCCGCGAGGTCGCCACGCTGCTGCGGGCCTGGGGCGGCGCCCCCCGCACGATCATCGGCGGCGACTTCAACGGCGGGCCGGGCAGCGCGGCGGTCGGCCGGATGCTGGACGGCACCGAGCTGCGCAGCGCCGCATTCAGCGGCGACCCGTCGCCGACCACGGCCGCCGGCGAGCGGGTCGACTGGATCTTCGGCACCGACGACCTGACGTTCTCCGACTACCAGGTGGTGCGGTCGCGGGCGTCGGACCACTATCCCATCGTGGTGACCGTCCGGATCGGGCGGTAGCCGGCCGCGGGCCCGCGGCCCCGCTAGGGTCGCCCCATGCACGAGCCGCAGGTCGTGATCGAGCGGGCCGGGCCCGCGGACGCCGGGGAGATCTTCACCGTGCAGCGCGCGGCCTACCTGGCCGAGGCGCAGCTGTACGGCGACCCGTTCCTCCCTCCGCTGGTGGAGTCGCTGGAGCAGCTGCGCGCGGCGCTCGACGGCGACGCGGTGGTGCTGAAGGCGGTGGCCGGGCACCGCCTGGTGGGGGCGGTGCGGGCGCAGTTCAGCGAGCACACCTGCCTGATCGGGCGGCTGGTCGTCGCGCCGGACGCGCAGGGCCGCGGGATCGGCGGCCGTCTGGTGGCGGCGCTGGAGCAGCAGGTGGCGGGCCGTGTCGACGCGTGCGTGCTGTTCACCGGCCATCTCAGCGAGGCGGGCCTGCGGCTGGCCCGGCGGCTCGGCTACCGGGAGACGCACCGCGAGCGCGTCGCGGCCCACCTGACGCTGGTGCACATGCGCAAGGACCTGGTGCCCGCGGTGGCTCCCGGCTGACCCCGCCCCCTGCGCCGCCGATCGAGCGGTCGTTAGGGTGGGGGCGTGCTGAAGGTGGGACTGACCGGCGGGATCGGATCGGGCAAAAGCGAGGTGTCGGCGCGGCTCGCCGCGCACGGCGCGATGGTCATCGACGCGGACCGGATCGCCCGGGAGGTGGTCGAGCCCGGCACGCCCGGGCTGGCGGCGGTGGTGAAGGAGTTCGGCGAGCAGGTGCTGCGGCCCGACGGCGCGCTGGACCGCGAGCGGCTGGGCTCGATCGTGTTCTCCGACCCGGACCGGCTGGCCGCGCTGAACGCGATCGTCCACCCCCTGGTGGGGGAGCGGGTGGCGGAGCTGATGGAGGCCGCCCCCGAGGGCGCGGTGGTGGTGTACGACGTGCCGCTGCTGGCCGAGAACGGCCTGGCCGGCATGTACGACGTGGTGGTGGTCGTGGACGCCCCCGTGGAGACGCAGGTCCGGCGGCTGGTGGAGCACCGCGGGATGACCGAGGAGGACGCGCGGGCCCGGATCGCCGCCCAGGCCACCCGGGAGCAGCGCCTCGCGCTCGCCCACCGCGTCATCGACAATTCCGGGAGCCTGGACGAACTACGCGCCCAGGTCGACACGCTGTGGGACGAGCTGACCCGGCGCGCACGCGCCGCCCAGGCGGGGTGAGGGCCGAGAGGGGCCGGTAGAGGCCGTCCCCCGGCCGCAGGGTCAGAACTCGGCGTCCAGGGGGATCCGGCGGACCTCGGGAAGGTAGGCGTCCAGCTCGCCCGGCTCGAAGCGGCACATGCCGATGGCGTACCAGAATTCGGAGGTGGCGTCGCCCTCCCACTTGTAGTCGCCGGACGGCGCCAGGGCGGCCCAACCGGCGGGCAGCCCCAGCAGGGTGACGCGGCGGGCCGGGGCGGCGGGGTCGGACACGTCCCACAGGATGATGGCGCCGTCGTCGCCCGCGCTGGCCAGCAGCGTGCCGTCGGGGGAGAACGACAGCGACCACACGCGCCGGGTGTGGCCGGAAAGGGTGTGCACAGTGCGTCCGTCCCGCGGATCCCACAGCCGCACCACCAGGTCGTCCCCGGCGGTGGCCAGCAGCGTGCCGCTGGGGTGGAACGCGGCGCACCACAGCCGTCCGGCGTGGCCGGTCAGGACGCGGCGCGCCTGCCCCGAGTGCGGGTCCCACAGCCAGGCGGCGCCGTCGTTGCCGGCGCTGACGAGGGTGTCGCCGGTGGCGTCGAACTGCACCCGGTAGACGCGGTCGGTGTGGCCGCGCAGCGTGACGACGCATTCGCCGGTGCGGGCGTCCCACAGGCGGACGAGGCTGTCGTCGCAGCCGGTGGCGACCAGGCGGCCGTCGGGGGAGAAGTCGATGGACCGCACCCGGCCGCGGTGGTCGGCCAGGTTGACGGTCTCGCGGCCGGTGGTCCAGTACCACAGCCGGACGGTGTCGTCGTCGTTGGCGGTGGCCAGCACGTCCCCGTCGGGGCTGAACGCCTGCGCCCACACGTGGTCGGTCTCGGCGTTCAGCTCCCGTTCGAACACGCCCGTGCCGGCCTGCCACAGGTGGACGCCGCCGTCGTTGGTGGCGGTGGCCAGCTGCGCCCCGGCGGGGTTGAACGCGGCGGAGGTGAGGTTGTCGGCGGCGCCGCGCAGTTCCCGCACCAGGCGTCCGGTGCGCGGCTCCCACAGCCGTACCAGGCCGTCGTTGCCGCTGGAGGCCAGCAGCCCGCCGTCGGGGGAGAAGCACACGCCGGTGACGCGGCGGCCGTGTCCGCGCAGCACGGCCCTGCACTGCCCCGTCTCGGCGTCCCACAGCCGGGCGGTGCCGTCGTTGCTGCTGGTGGCGAGCTGGGAGCCGTCGGGGCGGAACGCGAACGGCCACACCGCCCCGCGGTGCCCGGCCAGTTCCACGCGCAGCCGCCCGGTCTCGGGGTCCCACAGGCGGATGGTCCCGGCGCTGTCGGCGGTGGCCAGGCGCCCCCCATCGGGGCTGAACGTCGCCTGGTAGATGGCGCCGCCGTGGCCGGTGAGGGTGCGGTGCAGGCGCCCGTCCCGCCACAGCCGCACTGAGCGGTCGGTGTCGCCGGTCACCATCAGGTCGCCGCCGGGGTGGAACGCGACGGCGTAGACGCGGCCGGTGTGGCCCACCAGTTCGTGCCGGATCTCCCCGGTGCGGATGTCCCACAGCCGCACCACGCCCGCCTCGTCGCCCGCGGCCAGCAGCGAGCCCCCCGGGTGGAACACCGCGCGGTAGACGGCGCCGCGGTGGCCGGTGAGCGTGCGTTGCAGCCGCCCCGTCACCAGGTCCCACACGCGCAGGACGCCCCCGGCGTCGCCCGTCACCATCACGGTGCCGGCGGGGTCGAACACCGCGGTGTAGATGGGCGCGGTGTGGCCGGGCAGCTCGTGGCGTTTCTCGCCGGTGGCGCAGTCCCACAGGCGGACGGTGCCGTCGGCCGCCCCCGCCGCCAGGAGCACGCCCCGGTGGGGGCCGTCGGGATGGGGCGGGCCGACGACGACGGGCCACACCCCTTCGGGGTGCACGGTGAGCGTGTGCGTGCAGCGGCCCGTCGCCAGGTCCCACAGCCGGATCGTGCCGTCGGCCGATCCGGTGGCCAGCAGGTCGCCGGTGGTGTCGAACACGACCGCGTAGGCGCGGTCGCGGTGGCCCAGGAGCGTGCGCAGGGGAGTACCCGTCACCGCGTCGCACACCAGCACGCCGCCGTCCTCGCCGCCCACCGCCAGGATGGACCCGCCCGGGCTGTAGGCCAGCGGCTGCGGCAGCCGGCTGGTGGCGAAGTGGAACCCGTAGGGGACGCCGATCCCGGCGGGGGCCACCTGCAGGTCCACGGGGCGGCCGGGGGCGATGGCGGCCTCGCGCAGCTCGGGCGCGGACGCGATGCGTTCCGGCAGGTTCGCGTCGATGAGGGCGGCGCGGGTCCAGCGGCTGCCGTCCACCGCCGCGTCCCGCAGGTCGGCGCGGGCCAGCCGCGCCCGCGACAGGTCCGCGCCGCGCAGGTCCGCGCCGGTCAGCCGGGCCCCGTCCAGCCGCGCCCCGGCCAGTGCCGCGTCCCGCAGCACCGCGCGCGACAGGTCGGCGCCGACCAGCTGCGCGTCGGTCAGGTCCGCGCCGGTCAGGTCGACGCCCTGGAAGTCGCGGTAGGACAGGTCCTCGCCGGCCAGGCGGGCGCCGCGCAGGTCGGTGCGCGCGGACGTGCGCAGCCGCGTGGTGATCTTGATGGCGTTGGAGCGGGCCACGTCGCCGGCGCTCGCGTCCGCCAGCACCCCGGCCGCCCACTCCTGGCAGGCGCGCGTGTCCGCAAGGTCGCACAGGAAGTCGACGGTCAGCTGCGACAGCGCGCGGGAGGCGAGCGCGCGCGGGGCCGCGCCCTTGGCGAACTCGTCGGCGATGTGCCGGGCGACGAGCCACTCCACCACCGACCCGTGGATGAAGCCGAACAGGCCCTCGTCGGTGCGCACCAGCAGGCTCCCCGCCCCGACCGCGTGCGTCACCTGGTGCGGCGACATGCGCCCCTCGGTGAGGCCGGTGAGCGTGTCGGCCACGTCGGCGAGTTCCGCCAGGCGCAGGAACGACTCGTTGGTCTCCCACAGCCGCAGCGCGAGCGTCCCCACCGCCTGCCACATCGCCTCGACGGTGAGCCCGGCCGGGCCCCCGGTGTGGCGGACCCGGTCGGCCTCGTACGCCAGCCACGACGACAGGATCTCCCGGTACAGGTCCGCGGGGCTGACGGTGTGGCGGGCGTGCGCGACCGCCCGCAGCCGCTCCTCGGGCAGGTCGGCGATGAAGCTCAGCATGCGCGGGTTGCTGGTCAGGCCCAGCAGCTCCTCCAGGCCCGCCAGGATGCGCAGCCGCTCGTCGGCCACGCGTTCGTCGCCGTAGCGGTTGACCAGGTACGCGCGGACCTGCGCGGGGGTGAAGTCCTCCAGGCTCAGCACCCGGCGGTGCGGCAGCACCCCCACCTTCTCGCCCAGCGCGGTGAACACCTGCGCCTGCGACTTGAAGTGCTGCGTGCGGCTCGCCACCACGATCTTCGCCTTGTCCTGGGCGGCCTGCAGCAGCGTGTCCAGGTGGTCGGCGGCCTGGTCGTAGGTGACGCGGGTGACCAGCTCGTCGAACCCGTCGAACAGCAGCACGATGCGGCCCTGCCGCAGCATGTAGTGGAACGCCTTGAGGTCGATCAACTCCTCGCCGTGGTTGGCCAGGTGCGCGGCGACCAGGCCGTCCACCGAGTGCGCCTTGTCCAGCGCGCGCAGCTCGATGAGGATCGGGACGACGTGCGGCAGCTCCTCGGGGATGCGGCGGGCCAGCTCCCGCAGCGCGAACGTCTTACCGCGCCCGAAGTCGCCGAGCAGCAGCAGGAACCGGCCGTGGTCGGCGGCCAGCAGGCGCAGCATCTCCTCGACGACGTCGTCGCGCACGGCGCTGCCCTCGGCGTCCGAGGGCGACCGGTCCAGCTCGCGGAAGCGCTGCGGCACGTACAGGGACGGCGGGTACAGGGGACCCGACGACAGCCGCGCCGTCTGGCCCGCCACGTACTCCGACAGGTCCAGCAGCCCCTGGAACTCGGTGAGGCTGCGCACGCGGATGCCGCGGCGGAGCGCGTCCTCGCGCAGCGACCGGGGCGGGGGCGGCCCCACGTAGACCAGCTCCGAGCCGTGGTCGGACCCGTCGGCGTGGACGTGCCGGACGAACGCGTCCACGTCCGCCTCCGTCACCTGCCCCACGTGCGCGCCGATGCGGTACTGGCGGACGAAGCCGTCCTCCAGGTGGGTGAGCAGCAGGTGCGGCGGGTCCTGGCCCCCGTCCGGGCGGGGCGCGGGCACCACGCGGCGGATCTGGGCGCGTTCGAACCGGGTCTCGCAGGCTTCGGCGATGCGGCCCAGCAGCCGCGCCGTGGGGTCGGGCGTGGGCTCGGCGTGCCCGTCGTCGACGGCCCGCTCGATCGGGGGGGTGGGGGCGGGCGGCGCGACCTGCGCGCGCAGCGGGGGGAACGTGCCGTCGACGCGGGCCCAGAACCGTTCCAGGCGTTCGGGGCCGCGCCGCTCCGCCTGGTCGGGGATCCAGCGTTCCAGGCCGTCGCGCCGTACGACGACGGTCTGGTGGCGGCCGGGGCCGAGCGCGGGCACGACCGGCGCCTGGGACGGCATCAGCCCGATCGCGCCCAGTTCCGAGGGCGTCCCCTGGAAGAACAGGTTGACGTGGGCGCCCAGCAGGGAGTCGACGGTGCCCGGGTCGCGCAGGGCGTCCCGCTCCCCGGCGAGGGGGCTGTGCGCGACGGCACCCAGGCGCAGCCAGCCCTCGTCCTCGAAGTGCCGCAGCCGTTCGGTGAACCAGGCGGCCTGGGCGCGCCCCACCTCGCCGTAGCGGTCCTCCGGGCGGTGGGTGAGCGGCAGCGTCGAGTTGAGCCCGGCCACGACCACCTTCAGGTCGTTGACCGGGAACAGCGTCCAGGGCTGGGCGCTGTCGAAGATGAGGCTGTCCAGCCCCTGGTAGAAGTCCTTGAACAGCGCCGCGAAGTGCCGCCACTTGGGCCAGTACGGCGGCTGCGGCTCGATGTCGTCGGCCTCGCAGCTGGAGAAGTACGCCTGGCACGCCGCCCGGGTGACGTCGTGGGGGCCGGGCACGACCACCACCCGCTGCGCCTCAAGGCCCAGCAGCGCCCGCAGGCTGGTCAGGAACGACAGCGCCTCGGCGAACTCCTTGCGGCTGCCCGAGTGGGTCAGGTCGCCCGTCACCACCAGCAGGTCGGGCCGCGGCACGCCCGCGTCGGCCAGCCGCGTCACATCGCTCCAGATGCGGTCCTGCAGTTCGGTGGCGGTGGTGGGCTCGTCCGGCTCGGCGAGGGTGCGCCCGAACCGGGGCCCGGACACGTGCAGCACGCTCAGCTGCTCGCGCGGCCCCGGGTCGTCGGCCCGGCCCGGGAAGGCGGGGGGCACGACGGGCGTGCGGCGCGCCGCGCGTTCGCCCGTGGGTTCGGGCAGCGCACCGCCGGGCGGCTGCGCGGAGGGCTCCTGGGACGCCCCCGGCGCGCCGGGGAAGGCCGGGCCGGAGTCCGGCCGCGCGTGCCCGGCCAGCGCCTCCTGGATGCGCCGCATCAGCAGCGCGCGCGCCTGCGCGGGGTCCTCCACCCCGACCAGGTCCACGTAGGTGATGGTCGACAGCAGCCCGTCGATGTCGCAGTCCTCGATGCGCACCGTGACGAGCTTGCGCGCGGGGTCGTCGGGGTCGGCGCGCAACGCCGTCATCCACTCCCACCGCCCGTACCGCGACCGCAGGTAGTTGCGCGACAGCACCGCGATGACCACCTTGGCCTCCGACAGGCCGCGGTCCATGAAGTCGATGAAGTTGGTGCCGGGGACGAAGTCCCACGCCTGCATCATCGTGCGGTGCCCGGCCGTCTCCAGCTGCCAGGCGATCCACGCCGCCCAGCGCTCGTCGGCAGGGGAGTAACTGATGAAGAAGTCAGTCGGGCGATCCTGCATGGACGAGCCGGAAGGGGGTGTCATGCGGCCAGTATCGCGCGCGCCGACGGGCCCGCGCATCGCCGCAACGCCCGCGCCGTAGGGGCTGCGGCCCCCGGGGCCCGGCCGCCGCGGAGCGTGGGACGGGGTGCGCTGTTGTGGGATCATGGCGGCCGTGGCCCCATCCAGCCAGACCATCAGGCGCGCTCTGGGCGCTCTCGGCGTGCTCGACTGGATCCGGATCGGCCTGCTGCTCCTGGGGCTGGTCTTCGTGGTCACCGGACTGCTGCCCAGCGCCGACGCCCGCGCCAGCATCGAACGCATCGCCCCCCTGCTGCTGTTCCTGTTCAGCGTCATCGTGCTGGCGGAACTGACCAAGGAGGCGGGGGTCTTCGACGCCATCGCCCTGGGCATGGCGCGGCTGGGGCGCGGCGCCTACCCGGCGCTGTTCCTGCTGTGCGTGGCGTTCGCCTCGGCCACCACCGTGTTCCTCAACCTGGACACCACCGCGGTGCTGCTCACCCCCGTCATGCTGGCGCTGGCCGCCAACGCGCGCATCGCGGCGCTGCCGCTGGCGATGACGACGGTGTGGCTGGCCAACACCGCCAGCCTGCTGCTGCCGGTGTCCAACCTGACGAACCTGCTGGCGGCCGACCGCGTCGCCCTGGAGACCCCCGAGTTCGCCGCCCGCATGTGGGCTCCGCAGCTGGCCGCGCTGGCGGTGACGATGACGCTGCTGTGGGTGTTCTACTGGCGGCGCCGGATGCGGGGCGCCGACCGTTACGAACCGCCGCCGCCCGCCCCCGTGCGCGACCGGGTGCTGTTCGCGGCGACGGGCGGGGCGTGCATGCTGTTCATCGGCTCGATCCTCGCGGGGGTGCACACGGGGATCGCACTGGGTCTGGCCGCCACCGCCGCCGCCGTGGTCGCCGTGGCGGCGTTCGCCGTCCGCGCCCCCGCCGCGCTGCGGCCGTCCCTGATCCCCTGGCAGCTGATGGTGTTCGTCACCGGGCTGTTCCTGGTCGAGCCGACGCTGGAGCGGTTCGGGCTGGACGAGGTGATGCGCGGGCTCGTCGGCGCCGACGACGGCCTGGGCGGCGCGCTGCGGGCGGCCTTCGCCGGCGGCGGCCTGGCCAACGCCATCAACAACCTGCCCGCCTACGTGGCGGGCGAGTCGGCCGTCCCGGTGGCCAACCACGACCAGCTGCTGGCGCTGCTGATCGGCACGAACGTCGGCCCCGTCATCACGCCGTGGGGGTCGCTGGCGACGCTGCTGTGGTTCGAGTGGTGCCGCCGGTGGGACGTGCGGGTGCCGATGGTGAAGTTCGTGGCGACCGGCGCGCTGCTGGCGGTGCTGGGGTGCGCCGCCGGTGTGGGCGTCCTGCTGCTCGCGCACTGACCCCTGGCGGTCACAGGCGCAGGCCGTTGACGGCGGTGGCGGCGGCGGTGGTCTCCAGGAGGCGGTCCAGCAGGTTCGCGCGGGCCGCCACGAAGCCGCGCTGCTCCGCGGGCAGGTCGATGTCGAGCTCGTAGGGGGAGCCGTCCAGGCCGCGCAGTTCCGCGCCCGCCTCGGCGGCCAGCAGCGCACCGGCGGGAAGGTCCACCATCTCGGGCCGGTAGCCGACGATGCCGTCGATGTCGCCGCGGGCCAGCATCACCCACGCCACCAGCGGCGCCCACAGCTGCAGCAGGCGCCCGCACCCGGCCTCCAGCGACGTGCGCATGCTCAGCGCGACCGGGTCGCCCCGCCCCACCTCGTGGCCTTGCGTCCAGGCCAGGACGGGGTGCTCGACGCGGCCCGGGCCGTCCAGGCGCAGCCGCGCACCGTCCGGCCCGTGGGCGCCCTGGCCGCGCGCCGCCGACCACGTGCGCGCCGTGACGGGGTCGTGGACGACCCCCAGCACCGGAACCGACCCCCTGCACAGGGCCAGTCCCACCGCGTACACGGGCATGCCGATCGCGACGTTGTTCGTGCCGTCCAGCGGGTCCACCAGCCACACCATGCCGTCGCCGCCCTCCAGGACGCCCGACTCCTCGGCGATGATGCGGTGGCCCGGGTAGACGGCCCGCAGCCTGCGCAGGATCAGCTCCTCGGCCGCGGTGTCCAGGTCGGTGACCACGTCGCCGTGGTCGCCTTTCGCGCGCATCCGCAGCGGCTCGCACATGCGTGCGCGCAGCAGCGCCCCCGCCGCCTCGGCGGCGTCCACGGCGACCTGACGGGCCTGGACGAGGTCGACCGGATCGGCCTGGGCGGGGGGAGGGGTTTTCATCGGACCTCTCCAATCGGGGGGCGGACGCTAGGGCCGCGCCGAGCGGCGCGGTGCCGGGGTGCCATCGGGCCCCGGACGGGGCGGGGCGGGTTCGGGGGACGTCTGGCGTGCGGCGCCCGCGCCGGTGCCCCCCGGACGGGCGGCGTCGGCGGCCGGGGCCCGGACGTAACGCGGCGGCAGCGAGTACTCGGCGGCGATGCGCTGCGCCGAACGCAGGGCGGCGCGGGCGGCCTCGTCCGGGTCGCAGTTCGCCCGCCGCACCTGGTGCGTGGGCAGGTCGAGCGGGCCCAGGGACAGGTCGCCCCCGTCGGGGATCTGCCGGCCCAGCGCCACCGTGGCGGCGTCCGGCTCGCCCTCGATGACGGTGCTGTGGAACGCGCCCGCGGGCAGGCTGTAGGTCTCGCCGGTGCGGTGCGTGGCGGCGTCGCCGGGGGAGTACCGGACGGTGCGGCCGGTGGCGCGCAGCTCGTCCACGCCGCCGCGGCTCACCACTTCGAACACCCGGTGCGTGGCCGGGTCCTCCTCGACGACGCGTGCCCGCATGTTCCGCACCTTTCCGTACAGGACGAAGCTGACCAGGTCCCAGCTGTGGCAGTGCACCAGCGACGTGGTCGACGGCGCGGGCGTGACCTGCGGGGACCAGATGTGCAGGCACACCCCCAGCTGGCCGCGCCGCTCCACGGGCAGGCACAGAAAGCCCAGCGGGTGCCGCACCGGGGCGATGGGGGACCGCCCTTGCGCGACGTCCACCAGGATGTCGCGCGCCCACGCGGGCAGCGACCCCGCCGCGGTGCCCGCGGCGATCTCGCCGTAGACGGCGCCGTAGACGCCGCCGTGCAGGTCCGGAAAGCGCATCACCGTCACTCGTAGGGGTCCTTGGCGCGCAGCGCCTTGCGGATGATGTCGATGACGTCGCGGTCGGTGTAGGAGCCCGGCAGTTCGATCCCGGTGACCTCGAACAGCTTGCGCGCCTCCTCGACGGTCGGCTCGTCGTCCAGCGGCGCCAGCCGGGCCTGCTCGACCGGCACCCGGCGCGCCTGGTCGAGGCTGGTCTGCAGCTCGGCGGCGCACCAGGCGTAGAAGAACTTGCCGCTGTCGACCACCAGCGCCTCGCCGCGCGGATCGTCCCGCGTGATCACCAGGCGGGACGCGGCCAGGTCGTAGCGCAGCGTCGTCATCGTCTGTGACAGGCCGATGTCGATGTCGAGCATGTTGAAGCGCTGCTTGTGCCAGCAGGCCGCCAGGATCGTGGCGTAGGCCTCCTTGCGGGTGCGGTCCAGCGTCCACGGCTCGCCCGTGGCGTCCGGCCGGTCCGACACCGACCGGCGGTGCCGCGCGTAGGACTCGCACACGGTCACGTTGGTGGGGTCGATGATCTCCAGCCGGACCAGCAGGGTGCGGCGCTCGCGGCGGGCCGCGGCCACGCACTCCGGCAGCGTCCGCGCCCGGATGTAGGTGCCGGTGCCGCCCTTGAAGAACCACCGGTCGGTGTCGCGGCGGGCCTCGGCGAGCACCTGCCCCACCTGCGCGCCGTCGATGACCCGCACCACCGCCGTCTCGTCCAGGGCGCGCTTGGTGTCGGACATGACGCCCTCGAAACGCTCGATCTGCGCCAGCCGCTCGCCCAGCTCTTCCAGGGTGGCCGAGGACGACCGCAGCGTGTCGCGGACCTCGGCCTCCACCGGGACGCGGCGGGCGCGGTCACGCAGCACCGAGGTGGCCAGCAGGCCGATCACCGCCAGGATCGCGCTGTCGGTCACCTCGTCCGGCACCCGCACGCCGAGGCCGATCACGGCGACGGCGACGGCCAGCACCAGGGCGATGAGGGCGTCGGCGTTCTTCCCGAGCCAAAGCGCGAATCGCGTCATCGCAGCACAGTTCCCCGTCCATCGGCGGCGCCGTCATCGTAACCAGACCGCCACAGCGGGGCCACCGTCCCCGGCGCCCGATCGATGTGCCCGTAGGGCCGCGAGGAGGGCGGCCGCCCGGGGCCCGCCGGAAAAACCGGCGCCGGATCGTCCGCACAACGGGACCGCTTATTACGGATGTGCCGCCACACGCGCTGCGGTACCGCCGGAACGTCGTAAAAACGACGGGGCCGATCGACCTGGGCTATAGGCTCGTCACCATGCGAATCCGGGGCTGGTGGGAGGGCTTTCGGGAGTGGTGGTGGGAGCTGTGGCCGACCCGCCGCTCCCAGGCGCTCGACCTGTCCCTCGCCGTCGCGCTCGCCGCCGTCGACGGGGTCTTCCTCTGGTTCGCCACCGACGGCTTCTGGCTTCCGCCCGTTGCCGTGTCGCTGTGCAGCGCGGTGCTGGCCCTCGGGCTGGCGGTGCGGCGCCGCCACCCGGTGGCCCTGGCCCTGTTCGCCGTCGCCTTCGGGGCGGCCCTGGGCGCGGGCGCCTTCTCGACGCTCGTGATCCTCTACTCGCTGGGCGCCTACACCGCGTCACGGCGCACCGTGCTCGCCATCGCGGCGCTGAACTTCGCCGCCTACCTGCTGGTGCCGGGCCCGACCGCCGCCAAGGAACCCTTCCTCGGCCTGCTGGTCGCGGGCGTCACGTTCATCTTCTCCCCGGTGCTGCTGGGCCTCTACATGGGCGCCCGCAAGCAGCTGTTCGCCTCCCTGCAGGAACGCGCCGAGCGCCTGGAACTGGAGCAGCACCTGCTCGCCGAACGCGCGCGCGCCGAGGAACGCACCCGCATCGCCCGGGAGATGCACGACGTCGTCGCCAACCGCATCAGCGTCATGGTGGTGCACGCGGGGGCGCTCAAGGCCGTCGCCGCCCGCGACCCCGCACGGGCGGCCGAGACGGCGGCCGTCATCGGCGACATGGGACGGCAGGCCCTGGAGGAGCTGCGCCAGGTCATCGGCGTGCTGCGGCACGGCGAAGACGTGCTGCCGCAGACCTCCCCGACGCTGGCCGACGTGCGCGACCTGGTCGACCAGTCCGGCGCCACCGGCCTGCGCGTCGACCTGCGGGTCCGGGGCGAGGAGCGGCCTATGCCCCCGGCGGTCAGCCGCGCGGTGTACCGGCTCGTCCAGGAGGCTTTGACCAACGTCCACAAGCACGCCGGCGACGCCGACACCAGCGTCGACCTGCGGCTGCGGCCCGAGGCCGTCGAGGTCGAGGTGACCAACGCCCCGCCGCGCGCGGCGCCCGCCCACGGCCTGCCCAGCGGCGGCAACGGCCTGCTCGGGCTGCGCGAGCGGGTCACCGCCCTCGGCGGGGTGTTCACCGCCGGGCAGTGCGACGGCGGCGGCTTCCGCGTCCGCGCCCACCTGCCCCTCCCGGCCCCCTCCTCACCGCACTGATCAAGGCTCTGACCTGGGGAAACGTCCTCCGGTACGACATTGTCGGACCCGCTGCATAAAGTGGGGAACGGCGGATCACCCCGGTCCGCCGCGGACCCGGTACGGGGGGAGGCGGAATGCGGCCGATCACCGACCTGCAGCGCAAGGTCGCGCCGTTCGAGGTCGTCACGGAGATGACGCCGTCCGGGGACCAGCCCGAGGCGATCAACGAGCTGGCCCGGCGGGTGGAGCGCGGCGACAAGGACGTCGTGCTGCTCGGCGCCACCGGCACCGGCAAGACCGCCACGATCGCCTGGCTGATCGAAAGGCTGCAGCGCCCCGTCCTGGTGATGCAGCCCAACAAGACGCTGGCCGCGCAGTTCGCCAACGAGCTGCGGGAGATGCTGCCGAACAACGCCGTCGAGTACTTCGTGTCGTACTACGACTACTACCAGCCCGAGGCGTACATCCCGCAGACCGACACCTACATCGAGAAGGACTCCTCGATCAACGACGAGGTCGACCGGCTGCGCCACTCGGCCACCAACTCGCTGCTGACCCGCCGCGACACCGTCGTGGTCGCCTCGGTGTCGTGCATCTACGGCCTGGGCACCCCGCAGGAGTACGTCGACCGGATGGTCCCGCTGCGCGTCGGCGACGAGATCGAGCGCGACGAGCTGCTGCGCCGGCTGGTCGAGATGCAGTACACCCGCAACGACCTGTCGTTCACCCGCGGCACGTTCCGGGTCCGCGGCGACACCATCGAGATCATCCCGCAGTACGAGGAGCTCGCCGTCCGCATCGAGATGTTCGGCGACGAGATCGAGAAGCTGGCCACCCTGCATCCGCTCACCGGCGAGGTCCTGTCGGAGGACGAGGAGGTCTACGTCTTCCCCGCCTCCCACTACGTCGCCGGGCCCGAGCGCATGGAGCGCGCCATCCGCGACATCGAGGCCGAGCTGGAGGAGCGCCTGGCCGAGCTGGAGCGGCAGGGCAAGCTGCTGGAGGCGCAGCGGCTGCGCATGCGCACCACCTACGACATCGAGATGATGCGCCAGGTCGGCACCTGCTCGGGCATCGAGAACTACTCCCGGCACATCGACGGCCGCCCCGCCGGGTCGGCGCCCAACACCCTGCTGGACTTCTTCCCCGAGGACTTCCTGCTGGTCATCGACGAGTCCCACCAGACCGTCCCGCAGATCGGCGCCATGTACGAGGGCGACGCCTCCCGCAAGCGGATGCTGGTCGAGCACGGCTTCCGCCTGCCGTCGGCCATGGACAACCGCCCGCTGAAGTGGGAGGAGTTCCTGGAGCGCATCGGGCAGACCGTCTACCTGTCGGCCACCCCCGGCCCCTACGAGATGGAGCGCGTCCAGGGCGACGTCGTCGAGCAGGTCATCCGCCCCACCGGCCTGCTCGACCCGGAGATCGTGGTCAAGCCCACCAAGGGCCAGATCGACGACCTGGTGCACGAGATCCGCGAACGCACCGCCCGCGACGAGCGCGTCCTGGTCACCACGCTGACCAAGAAGATGGCCGAGGACCTCACCGACTACCTGCTGGAGCTCGGCATCCAGGTGCGCTACCTGCACAGCGAGGTCGACACGCTGCGCCGCATCGAGCTGCTGCGCGAGCTGCGCTCCGGCGAGTTCGACGTGCTGGTCGGCATCAACCTGCTGCGCGAGGGACTGGACCTGCCCGAGGTGTCGCTGGTGGCGATCCTGGACGCCGACAAGGAGGGCTTCCTGCGCTCGGAGACCTCGCTGATCCAGACGATCGGCCGCGCCGCCCGCAACGTGTCCGGCCAGGTGCACATGTACGCCGACACCGTCACCCCGTCCATGCAGCGGGCGATCGACGAGACCAACCGGCGTCGCGCCAAGCAGCAGGCCTACAACGCCGAGCACGGCATCGAACCGCGCGCCCTGCGCAAGCGGATCGCCGACATCCTCGACTCCCTGGCCCGCGAGGACGCCGACACCCAGACCCTCATCGGCGGCGCGGCCCGCCAGCAGAGCCGCGGCAAGGCGCCCGTGCCCGGCCTGGCCTCCCGCGCTCGCGAGGCCGGCCGCCACGCCGCCGACCTGGTCGGCGAACGCCCCCGCGAGGAGCTGGAGTCGCTGATCGAGGAAATGACCGCCCAAATGCACCAGGCCGCCGCCGACCTGCAGTTCGAACTCGCCGCCCGGCTCCGCGACGAGATCAAGGAACTGAAGCGCGAACTGCGCGAGATGAAGGAGGCCGGCGTCCGCTGACCCGCCCCCGACCGCCCTTCCGCCACACGCCCGTGCGCCCCCGAATGCGCCTAACCGGTCACTCCGGGGATCTCGACGCCGGTGCGAACGGCTGGGCGGCCGCGAGGCGCCCGCGGTGGATCCCGGTGGCGACGCAGCCGCCGTTCAACGGACGTCAGGCGGGGGCAGGGCGATGGGGCGGCCGGGGGTCGGGAGGTGGAGGCGGTCGGCGAGGGCGGCCTTGGTGAAGGCGGCCTCGACGTCGGCGGGGCCCTCGGTGAAGTGGGTCCAGCCCTCGATGTGCAGTGGGACGACGTGGCGGGCGCCGAGGATGCGGGTGGCTTCGGTCATCGCGGCGGCGCCCAGGGTGAACTGCGCGTCGCCGATCGGGGGAGTGCGGACCGCGCCGCCGAACAGCAGTGCCACGTCGATGCGCGGGAAGCGCGTCGCGATCTCGCGGACGACGTCCAGGGAGGCGTTGTCGCCGCTGACGTACACGGTCGGCAGGCCGGCGCCGGTCAGCACGAATCCGATGACCTCTCCGGTGAGGTGCTCGGTGCCCGGCGGGCCGTGCAGAGCCGGCACCGCGGTGATCCGTACGGGGCCGAGGTCGCGGTATTGCCACGGGCGCAGGGCGGTGACGCCGGGGACGCGGCCCGCCGCGGCGGTGGTGCTCAGCACCAGCGGGACCGTGCCGAGCAGGGCCCGGCCGGCGTGGTCGAGGTTGTCGGGGTGCTGGTCGTGGGAGAGCAGTACGGCGTCGACGGCTCCGATCCCGGCGGCGTCGACGGCGGGCGGGGCCAACTTGGTCAGGACGTGGTCGCCGATCGGGTAGTCGCCGGGCGGGTCGAAGGTGGGGTCGGTGACCAGGCGCAGGCCGCCGAGTTCCAGCACGGCGGTCGGGCCGCCGACCGGCAGGATCGTCATGGTCATGGGACGTACTGTGCCGGGCCGGGCGGAGCCGCAGGAGTGGCGTGAACGCCATGGTGCGATAGGATCCGGCCATGCCCCGGGACCCCAGGACGATCGGCGTGGTGCTCGGCGACGACGCGCCGATGCTGGAGATCGCCGTGCCCGAGCGGGTGTTCGGCCTGGCGGTGCCCGGCGGCCCCGCGTTCGAGGTGGTGGCCGTCCCCGAGCGTCCCGGCCCGTTGACGACCAGCGCGGGCATCCGGGTCAGCGCCCCGCACCCGCTGGAGGCGCTGGACCGGGCCGGCATGGTGATCGTCCCGGGCTGGCGGGAACCGGACCGGGCGTCCGCCGCGCCGCCGGTGCTGGAGGCGCTGCTCGCCGCCCACGCCGACGGGGCGATCGTGGTCGGGCTGTGCCTGGGCGCCTTCGTGCTGGCCGAGGCGGGCCTGCTGGACGGGCGCCGGGCCACCACGCACTGGCGCCACACCGCCGACCTCGCCGCCGGGTACCCGGGCGTGGCGGTGGTCGACGACGCGCTGTACGTGGACGAGGGCACGATCGTGACCAGCGCGGGGAGCGCCGCCGGCATCGACGCCTGCCTGTACCTGCTGCGGCGCGAGCACGGCGCGGCGGTGGCCAACGCGGTCGCGCGGGCGCTGGTGGTGGCGCCGCAGCGGACCGGCGGGCAGGCCCAGTTCATCGAGCGTCCGGTGCCCGAGCCGCCGGTGGGCGACGCGATCAGCGACGCGGTGGCGTACGCGCTGGCGCACCTGGACGATCCGCGCCTGGACGTCGCCCGGCTGGCCGCCGCGGCGCACATGAGCCGCCGCACGTTCGACCGGCGGTTCCGCCAGTCCACCGGCGTGTCGCCGCTGCGCTGGCTGCTGACCCAGCGGGTGCTGCGCGCCCAGCACCTGTTGGAGAGCACGGACCTGGGCGTCGACGCGGTGGCGCGGCGGTCCGGGTTCTCCGACGGCGTGGCGCTGCGTCCGCACTTCCGCAGGCTCGTGGGCGTGCCCCCGCAGGCCTACCGCAACGCTTTCCGCGCCACATGACCCTGGGAGGTTCGCGTGCCGTATCCCGATCCCGACCGCGTGCTCGGCTGCCTGCTCGGCGGCGCCATCGGGGACGCGCTCGGCGCGCCCGTCGAGGGCATGCCCCTTGCGGAGATCCGCCGCCGGTACGGGGCCGGCGGGATCACCGGGTACGTCCCGGGGCGGCTGCCCGCCGGGTCGATCACCGATGACACGCAGCTGACGATGTTCACCGCGCAGGCGCTGGTACAGGCGTCCGTGCGGGCCAGGGCCAGGGGCATCGGCGGGGCGACGCTGGGCCTGCTGCAGTCGGCGTACCTCACCTGGCTCGCCGGGCAGGGCGTGCGGATGCCGCCGCAGCACTCGCTGTACGGCCCGCTGAACATGGACCCGGCCATGACGAGCCGCCGGGCGCCCGGGCGGACCGTCCTGTCCGCGCTGCTCAAGGCGGCCGAACGGCAGCGTCCCGGCTGGCCGCTGGGCACGGTCGACGACCCCATCAACGACTCCAAGGGGTGCATGGGCGTCGTGCGGGCCGCGCCGTGCGGGATCGCGGCGGCAAGCGCCGAGCGGGCCTTCGAGCTGGGCTGCCAGGCGGCGGCGCTGACGCACGGGCACCCGACCGGCCGGCTTCCCGCGGGGGTGCTCGCCGCGACGGTGCACGGCCTGCTGCGCGGCGCCGCGCTGCGGGAGGCCCTCGACACCGCCCGCGCGCTGCTGCGCGGGCACCGGCGGCACCGGGAGACCTCCCGCGCCCTCGACCGGGCGGTCGAGCTGGCCGCCGAGCCGCCGTCGCCGGAACGGCTGGAGACCCTCGGCGGCGGCTGGACCGGGGAGGAGGCGCTGGCCATCGGCGTGTACGCGGCCCTGGCCGCCGAGCGGGAGGGCGCGCCGGAGGCCGTGGGACGGCGCGGCCTGCTGCTGGCCGTCAACCACTCCGGCGACAGCGATTCGACCGGTGCCGTCTGCGGGAACCTGCTCGGCGCCCGGTACGGGTCGGCGGCGTTCCCGCAGGCGTGGCGGGACGGGCTCGAAGTGCGCGGCACGGTCGCCGCGATGGCCGACGACTGCGCGCAGGAGTTCGGCCCCAACCCGCCCACCGGCGACTACGGTGAACCGCCGATGTCGTGGCTGATGCGCTACCCGGAGGCGTGACAAGCGCATCGGCGGCCACGTTCGCCAGGGGGGCGGCGCCCGGTCGCTGCGGGCGGTGTCCGGCCGGGTTGGGGCCCTCGGTGTGGCGCTGGTCACTTTCTGGTGCGTGCCGTGGAACGCCCCCTGGTGCGCCGGGCACGGATGCGCCGAGTTTCCGCAGGAACGGCCGAGGCCGCGGCGGGGCCGCGCACGGTCGGCGCCCGGGTGGGATCGGGCGGGAACTCGGGGCGCGGCAGGTTCGTCTGATCATGCGGGGACGAGGGAAGGGAGGGCGATGACGGGGCCGCGCTCCTGGCCGCGGCGGGTACGGGACCGCCTCGGTGACAGGGGTCTCGCCATCGCCCTCCTGCTCATCTTCATCGCGGCGGTGTTCACGCCGCTGGCGGCGTTCCCCGCGGTGCGCTGCGAGGTCTTCGGCAAAAGCTGCCCGCGGGCGGTGCACACGCTGCAGGCCGTGCCGGTCACCTCCACCCAGGCCGTCCCGCTGACCCCGGTGGAGGCCGCCACGCGGGGCGCGTACGTGGCGCTCGGCGACTCCTACTCCTCCGGCCTGGGCGCCGAGACGACGGCGGCCGACCACAACCCGCTCAACCGCTGCCACCGCACGTCCAACGCCTACTACCACCAGGTGGCCAGGGAGTTCCGTTTCGCCGGCGGAACCGCGTTCTGGGCCTGCTCGGGTGCGACCACCGCCGACGTCCTGGACGGCAAGTCCGGCGAGCCCGCCCAGCTCGGCCGCATCGGCGCCGGCACCAGCCTGGTGACGATCAGCATCGGCGGCAATGACGTCGGCTTCTCCCGGGTGCTGGCCGGATGCGTGGTCAAGCTGCCGTGGAGCCGCCGGTGCCAGGAGCAGGGCGGCGACATCGCCGCGCGGGTGGCCGAACTGCGCCGCACCCTGCCCGCCCTGCTCGACAAGATCACCGACCGGGCGCCGCGCGCCCGGGTGGTCGTGATGGGCTATCCGCGGCTGTTCTCCGAGGTCGACAACGCCTCCGGCGACAACATCGACGTGGCCGACCAGCGCTGGCTCAACGCCCGGGCGCGCGATTTGAACGAGCTGATCCGGCAGACGGTGCGGGAGGCCGACGAGCGGCTGGCCGCCGACCGCGCGCCGGGCAGCGTGGAGTTCGTCGACGCCTACAGCGCGTTCGCCGGGCACGAGGCGGGCAGTCTCGACCCGTACGTCAACGGCCTGGCGGTGAACCTGGCCGGGCTGTCGGCCGAGCCGCGCAGCTTCCACCCCACCGTCGAGGGGCACCGGGCGCTGGCGGAGCTGTTCATCGAGCAGATCAGGAAGGGGCCCGGCCGCCCGCTCAACCAGTTCCGCTGACGCCCGCAGCGGGCGGCCGGTCTCCGCGACGATCTCCGGTCAGCCCTCGGTGAGGGCGTTGAGCCGCTCGATGGCGTCGGCGAACTCCTCGATCATGTCGTAGACGACCTGGCGGGCGGGCCGGACGGAGTTCATCAGGCCCACGCACTGCCCGACGAAGTAGCCGGCCAGCTCGCGGGCGCCCGGGTTGCCGGTCTCGGCCGCCTTGGTGATCTGCCGCATCGCGCCCTCGGCGAGCACCATCTGCAGCGGCATGCCGAGCGGGCCGGGGCTGTCCGGGCCGTCCCACTCCTCGGTCCACGCCGACCGCAGCTGGCGGGCGGGCTTGCCGGTGCGCGACCGGGAGCGGACGGTATCGCGGGACGTGGCGGCCAGCAGCTTGCTCTTGACCACCGGGGGCGTCTCGGCCTCCTCGGTGGTCAGCCACACCGAGCCGCACCACACGCCGGAGGCGCCCAGCGCCATCGCCGCGGCCATCTGCCGACCGGTGGCGATGCCGCCCGCGGCCAGCACCGGGATGGGCGCCACGGTGTCCACGACCTCGGGGACGAGCACCATGGTGGAGATCTCGCCGGTGTGCCCGCCCGCCTCGCCGCCCTGTGCGACGATCAGGTCCACGCCCGCAGCGACCTGGCGGCGGGCGTGCTCGGCGGTGCCGACCAGCGCCGCCACCGGGACACCGGCGGCCCGCGCGGCCTCCACCATGTGCGGCGGCGGCGGACCGAGGGCGCTGGCGATCAGCCGGATGGGGTGGGAGAGGGCGACCTCGACCAGTTCGGTGGCGCCGCGTTCGGTGACGCCGGGGCCGCGCGCGCCGGACCGTCCGGCCCGGTCGAACTCCGGCCGCGGCACCCCGTACTTGTCGAAGAGCTCGGCCAGGAACTTCCAGTGCTCTTCGGGGACGGCCGCCAGCAGGCCGCCGAGTCCGCCCGAGCCGCTGCGGGCGGCCTCGTCGATGCGGCCGGGGACCAGGACGTCCACGCCGTAGGGGCGGCCGCCGACGTGGTCGTCGATCCAGCGCAGCTCCTCTTCCAGGCGTTCGGGCGTGTAGGCGACGGCGCCGAGCACGCCGAACCCCCCGGCGTTGGTGACGGCGGCGACCACGTCGCGGCAGTGGCTGAAGGCGAACAGCGGGAACTCGATGCCGAACCGTTCGCAGACCTCGGTGCGCATGCCCCGACGCTAGGTGACCGAACGCCGTTCGGTCTAGGGTGCGGCGGGCTGGAACAGCACGTAGGACTCGCCCTCGGCGGGGTGCTCGAACACCGCGCGCAGCGGCAGCCCCTCGCGCAGCGCCGCCAGGTCGGCGCCGACGAGCCGGGTGTGCAGCCACGGCCCCTCGGCCAGCTCCACCAGCGCCAGGCAGACCGGCGGCGGCACGGTGCCGTCGCCGGCGGGGCGGCCGTGCAGGACGGTCCAGGTCACCAGGGTGGCCTCGCCGCTCGCCTCGGCCCAGGCGGGGTCGGATCCGCCGCAGCCGGGGCAGTCGCCGGCGTCCGGCGCCAGCCACCGGTCGCAGGCGTCGCACCGCCGCACGACCAGTCGGCCGGCCGCGGCGCCGTCGAAGAACGGGTCGGTGCGCCCGTCGCGGCGCAGGACGCCCAGGTCCATCTCAGGCTCCCTTCGCATGCGGGCTGACGATCAGCGTGGAGTGGTGGTCCAGGACGCCGCCGTTGCCGCTGACCAGGATGACGTCGTTGCGGGGGGCCTGCCGGTCCCCGCCGTGGCCGCGGGCCTGGATCACCGCCTCCGACAGGGGCGTCATGCCCCACATGTAGTAGGCGGAGAGCTGCCCGCCCCCGGTGTTGGTCGGCAGCGCCCCGCCCGGCCCGAGCGCCCCGGACTCGACGAACGGCCCGCCCTCGCCCTTGGCGCAGAAGCCGTAGTCCTCCAGCGACACCAGCACCGTGTAGGTGTAGCAGTCGTAGAGCTGGCACATGTCGATGTCGCCGACGCCCACCCCGGCCATCTTCATCGCGATCGGGCCGGACACGGCCGCGCCGGTGGTGAGCCCGAACTCGCTGCCGCGCTCCCTGCCGTGCCCGGGGTGGCCCTGGCCCCATCCCCACAGGTGCACGGGCGGCTGGGCCAGGTCGCGGGTGCGGTCGGCGCCGGTGACGACGACGGCGATGGCGCCGTTGGACACCAGGCAGCAGTCCAGCAGGTGCAGCGGTTCGGCGACCCACCGGGAGTTCTGGTGGTCGGCCAGGGTGATCGGCTCGCGCATCTGCGCCAGCGGGTTGCGCGCCGCCCACTGCCGGGTGGCGACGGCGATCGCGCCGAGCTGCTCGCTGGTGGTGCCGTAGCGGGCCATGTGCCGCCGGGCGGCCAGCGCGTAGAACGCGTTGACGCTGCGGAATCCCAGCGCGGCGGTCATGCCGCCGTACCCGTACCATTCGCGGGCGTCGCGGTGGTACGCCGAACCCGCTGGCTGCTTGGGCCGCAGCGGCGCGTCGGCGAACACGCACGCGACCGTGGAGGCGGCGCCGCTGATCACCGACATCGCCGCGTACGCCACCATCGCCCCGGCGGTCGCGCCGAACGCGTTCATCTGGGTCAGCAGCCGCAGGTCGCGCAGGCCGAGCGTGCCGGCCAGCTCGATGCCGGGCGAGCCGCTCATGCCGTGGCTGACCAGCAGGCCGTCCAGGTCGCCCAGGGCCAGCCCGGCGTCGGCGACGGCCCGCCGCACCGCCTCGGCCGCGAGCCGGCGCGGGCTGCGCCCGTAGACCTTGCCGAGTTCGGTCATGCCCAGCCCCGCGATCGCGGCACCCGACGTGGGTCCCGTCACGCCCCCTCCTTCGCTTTCCGTCCTTGCGGAAAACGTTACCGAATCTGATTCTGGTCGGTGTGGGGGAGGGGGCGCGGACGGTCAGGACGCCAGCACCGCATGCAGGAAGTCGCGGGTGCGCTGCTCGGCGGGCGCCTCGAAGATCCGCTCCGGCGGCCCCTCCTCGACGATCCGCCCCCGGTCGAACATCAGCACCCGGTCGGAGATGTCGCGCGCGAAGTTCATCTCGTGTGTCACGCACAGCATGGTCAGGTCGCTGTCCCGGGCGATGTCGCGCAGCAGGTCCTGCACGCCGACGACCAGCTCGGGGTCCAGCGCCGAGGTGACCTCGTCCAGCAGCAGCACCTTGGGCTCCATGGCCAGCGCCCGGGCGATCGCGACCCGCTGCTGCTGCCCGCCCGACAGCTGAGACGGATGCGCGTCGATCTTGTCGGCCAGCCCGACCATGTCCAGCAGGCGGCGGGCCCGCTCGACCGCCTCGTCCCTGGACAGCCCCAGCACGCGCACCGGCGCCTCGGTCAGGTTGCGCAGCACGTTCATGTTCGGGAACAGGTTGAACTGCTGGAACACCATGCCGATCTGCTTGCGCATCTCGTGCAGGTGCCGCTCGCCGGCCGGGACGAGCCGGCCGCCGCGCGGCATGTGCGACAGCGGCCGGTCGCCGACCCAGATGACGCCGCCGTCCACCCTCTCCAGCGTCATCAGCAGCCGCAGGATCGTGGTCTTGCCCGAGCCGCTCGGCCCGATCAGCGTCACCCGCTCGCCGGGCGCGACCGTGAAGTCCAGCTCGCGCAGCACCACGTTGCGGCCGAACCGCTTGACCACCTTCTCGAAGCGGATGCCCGGCGCGCCGTCGGCCGGCCGCGCCGGGCCGGGCGCGGGCAGGCGGCGGCCCTCCGGGGACTCCTCGGGGACGGACGCGGACGGTGCGAGGTCAGCAGGCGGGTCAGCAGGCGGGTCGACAGGCGGGTCGACAGGTGGGTCAATAGGTGGCATAGCGCCTCTCCAGGCGACGGACGACGATGGACGACAGCACGCTCACGATCACGAACAGCACGCCCACGACCGTGATCGGCTCCAGGTAGCGCAGCGTCTCGGCGCCGGCCCGGTAGGCGGCGCCGAGCAGCTCGCTGACGCTGATCGCCAGCAGCAGCGGCGAGTCCTTGAACATGGCGATCAGGTAGTTGCCCAGGCTCGGCACCACCCTGCGCACCGCCTGCGGCAGGATCACGTCCTGCCAGGCGCGCCGCCGCGGCAGGTTCAGCGCCACGCACGCCTCCCACTGGCCGCGCGGCACGTCGGCGATGCCGGCCCGGTACACCTCGCAGGTGTAGGTCGAGTAGTGCAGCCCCAGGCCGATCACCCCCGCCGTCAGCGCGCCGAGCGTCAGCCCCCAGGAGGGCAGCACGTAGAAGATGAAGAACAGCTGCACCAGCAGCGGGGTGCTGCGGATGAACTCCACCACCCACCGCACCGCCTGGTTGACGGCCCGGCTGGGGGTGCGCCGCAGCAGCGTCCACACCAGGCCCAGCACCAGCGCGATCAGGTAGCCGAGCACGGTGGCCAGCACGGTGACGCGCAGCCCGTCCAGCAGGTCCGGCAGGATCTCGCCGGTGTAGTTCCAGTCCCAGGTCATCAGGCCTTCACCGCCCCCGCACCGGACGCCGCCGCGGCCGCGCGCCGGTCCGGCCGCCTGCCGAGCATGCGGTCGACGCGCCGCTCGGCGTACCGCACGGCCAGCTGCAGCATCTGCGCGATCGCGAAGTACACCACCAAGATGACCAGGAACGTCGCGGCCGTCTCCCCGGTGGCGGCGCGGATCCGCTGGGCGTTGAACGTCAGGTCCCCGATGGTGATCAGGGAGACCAGGGCGGTGCCCTTCATCAGCTCGATCAGCAGGTTGCCGAACGGCGGCAGCATCAGCGCCACCGCCTGCGGCAGCGTCACCCGCAGCATCCGCTGCCACGGGGTGAAGTTCAGCGCGACCGCCGCCTCGTACTGCGCCCTGGGCACGGCGTTGACCGCGCCGCGCACCACCTCGGCGCCGTACGCGCCGACGTTGAGGCCGAGCGACAGCACCGCCGCGGCGACCGGCGTGAACCGGAACCCCACCAGCGGCAGCGCGTAGAACAGCCAGTACATCAGCACGAGCGTTGCGGTGCCGCGGAAGAACTCCACGTACACCCGGTTCAGCGCGCGGACGGCGGTGTGCCGCGAGGTGCCCGCCAGGCCGAACACCAGCGCCGGCACCAGCGCCAGCGCCGCCCCGTACACCGTCAGCTGGACGGTGGTCCACGTGCCGCGCAGCAGCTGCGGGTAGGCGTCGAGCACGTCCGACATGACCGATCAGCCCCGGCAGTACGCGGCGGCGGTGTCGTCCGGGCCGGGCATCTCGGCCTGGGTGAACCCGAACGGCTGCAGGATCGGCAGCAGCCGGTTGGAGCGTTTGAGCTCGGCGAGCTTGTCGTTGAACGCCTTGAGCAGGTCGCCGTCGGCCTTGCGGAACGCGAACGCCCCCGCGCCCTTCTGCTCCTTGCCGTCGATGACGGGGGTGAAGGCGTCGGTGAGCTCGAACGGCTCGCCTTTGTGCTTGGACAGCAGGTCGGCCAGCGAGATGCGGGTCAGCGCGATGCAGTCGATGCGCTCGGCCTTCAGCCCCTCGTAGGCGCTGGGCTGGTCGGGGAAGGTCTTGATGTTGCTCTTCTTCACCCCGAGCTTCTCGGCGTACCCGGCCTCCACGGCGCCGGTCAGCACGCCGACGCGCAGGTTCTTGGCGGCGGCGTCCTCGAACGTGGCGATGCCCTCGGGGTTGCCCTTGGGCACCATGAACGCGCTCTTGGCGATGTACTCGGGGTCGGAGAACGCCGCCGCCGAGCAGCGTTCGGGGGTGATGAACATGCCGGCGGCGATCACGTCGAAGCGGCGGGCGTTCAGGCCGCCGATCAGCCCGCCGAAGTCGACCTGGACTCCCTCGACCGTGCCGATGCCCAGCTCCTTGAAGATGACGCGGGCCAGCTCGGGCGCCTCCCCGGTCAGTTCGCCGGAGGTGTCGGTGTAGCCGTACGGGGCCTCGTTGGCGAAGCCGACCTTGATCTTGCCGTCCTGCCGGGCGCGCTCCAGGGTGCCCCCGCCCCGGAGCTCCTGCTCGGGATCGGTCCGCGAGCAGCCGGCGGCGGCCAGCGGGACCGCCCCGGCCAGCACGGCCGCGGTGCGCAGCAAGTGGCGTCTCGTCGGGGAAGTCATCGTCGAACTCCTGGAGGGTGAGGCCCGGCGCCGACGGTCGCGGGGCCGGGCTTGCCGGTGGTCGTGTCGGGTGCGGGACGGGCGGCCGCGCCGGAGCGGGACCGCCCGTTCCGCCGCGGGCCCGTCCGCGCCTTGCCGGGGCTGGGCGGCGGCGGACGGGCCGCGGATCTGCGACCGGGCCCGGCCGGCCCGCCGCCGGCCGGGCCCGGTCCGGGTCAGTCGCGGACGGGGGTGAAGTCGCGTGCGCCGATGAACGACGGCCGCGGCGCGGGCGCGGAGTACGGCTCCACGCAGGCGTTGTCGACGCTGTTGAACACGATGAACACGTTCGAGCGGGGGAAGGGGGTGATGTTGCCGTTGGAGCCGTGCATGCAGTTGCAGTCGAACATCGTCGCCGAGCCGGGCGGGCCGGTGAGCAGGTCGATGCCGTGCCGCTCGGCCAGGACCGACAGGCTGCCCTGGTCGGGCGTGCCGATCTCCTGGTTGCGCAGCGACTGCTTGTAGTGGTCGGCCGGGGTCTCCCCGACGCAGGACACGAACGTCTTGTGCGACCCCGGCATGATCATCAGGCCGCCGTTGTGGACGAAGTTCTCGGTGAGCGCGATGGAGATGCTCACCGCGCGCATGCGCGGCATCCCGTCCTCGGCGTGCCAGGTCTCGAAGTCGGAGTGCCAGTAGAAGTCCTTGCCGGTGAACCCGGGCTTGTAGTTGACCCGGCTCTGGTGCACGTAGACGTCGCCGCCGAGGATCTGCCGGGCCCGGCCGACCACCCGCGGGTCGCGCACCAGGCCGGCGAACACCTCGCTGATCCGGTGCACCTCGAAGATGGAGCGGACCTCGTCGGAGTCGCGCTCGGTGACCGTCCGCTCGTCGGCCAGGATGTTCGGGTCGCAGGCCAGGCGGCGCAGCTCGGCCCGGTAGGTCTCCACCTCCTCGGGCTCCAGCAGCCGCTCGACCGTCAGATAGCCGGTGGCCTCGTACGACCGCAGCGTCTCGGCGTCGATCGGGCCGTCGTCCGGGCCGCCGTACACCACGGGGTCCTGCCGGTACAGCAGCGCGGGCTCGGCCGCCTTGCGGGTGGGATAGGCGTCGGTGCTCGTCGGATGGGACTCGATGACACTCACGCGTCCTCCTCGGTCAGCAGCGGGTAGACACCGTTCTCGTCGTGCACCTCCCGGCCGGTGCAGGGCGGGTTGAAGACGCAGACCGTGCGCACGTCGGTGCGGGCGCGCAGCGTGTGGTGCTCATGCCCGTCGAGCAGGTACATGACGCCCGGTTCGATCCGGTGCGTCTCGCCGGTCTCCTCGTTGACCAGCTCGCCCTCTCCCTCGATGCAGTAGACGGCCTCGATGTGGTGGGCGTACCACATCCTCGTCTCGGTGCCCGCGTACAGCACCGTGTCGTGCAGGGAGAAGCCGACGCCCTCTTTGGCCAGCACCAGGCGGCGGCTCTCCCAGGTCGGCGCCTTCACATCGCGGTCGGTGCCGATGACGTCCTTCAGTGACCTGACGATCATTCGTTGCTCCTCTCCGGCGGACGCGGCGCGGGTTCAGGCGGTCACGGCGGTGCGGACGGCCTCGACCGAGTCGGCCAGGATCTCCAGGCCGGCGGCCAGGTCCGCCTCGGTGGTGGTCAGCGGCGGCAGCAGCTTGACGACCTCGCCCTCGGGCCCGGAGGTCTCCATGAGCAGGCCGCGCCGGAACGCCTCGGCGCACACCTTGGGCGCCAGCTCCGGCTCCCGCATGACCAGGCCCCACACCAGGCCCCGCCCGCGCACCGAGTGCACCGCGCCCGCATGCTCCAGCGCGATCTCGTTCAGCGCCCGCTCCACCTGCTCGCCCTTGGCCCGGGTCTGCTTCTCCAGGCCCTCGTCGGCCCAGTAGTCCTCCAGTGCGCCGGTGGCGGTCACCATCGCGGGGTTGAAGCCGCGGAAGGTGCCGTTGTGCTCGCCGGGCTCCCACACGTCCAGTTCCCGCCGCAGCAGCGTCACCGCCAGCGGCAGCCCGTAGCCGCTCAGCGACTTGGACAGGCAGACGATGTCCGGGGTGAGCCCGGCCTCCTCGAAGCTGAAGAACGGGCCGGTGCGGCCGCAGCCCATCTGCACGTCGTCGACGATCAGCAGGATGTCGTGGCGGCGGCACAGGTCCTGCAGGCCGCGCAGCCACTCGGCGCTGGCGGTGTTGACGCCGCCCTCGCCCTGCACGGTCTCGACGATCACGGCGGCGGGCTTGTCCAGGCCGCTGCCGCTGTCCTCCAGCATCGTCTCGAACAACAGGAAGTCGGGGGTGCGGCCGTCCAGGTAGTTGTCGTAGGGCATGGCCACGCCGTGGCCCAGCGGCACGCCCGCGCCGGTGCGCTTCATCGAGTTGCCGGTCACCGCCAGCGCCCCCAGCGTCATGCCGTGGAAGGCGTTGGTGAAGCTGACGACCGTCTCCCGGCCGGTGTACTTGCGCGCCAGCTTCAGCGCGGCCTCCACCGCATGGTTGCCCGCCGGACCGGGGAACTGCACCTTGTAGTCCAGGCCGCGCGGCCGGAGCACCACCTCGTCGAAACGTTCCAGGAACCGCCGTTTGGCGGCGGTGTACATGTCGAGCGAGTGCACGATCGCGTCACTCGCCAGGTAGTCCAGCAGCCGGCGTTTCAGCCCCGGGTCGTTGTGCCCGTAGTTGAGCGTGCCCGCGCCCGCGAAGAAGTCCAGGTACGTCTTTCCGTCCTCGTCGGTGATATGGCTGCCCTGCGCGGTGGTGAACACCGTGGGCCAGCCCCTGCAGTAGCCGCGCACCTCGGATTCGAGACGAGCGAATACGTCCATGTTTTCTCTGCCTCCGGTGGTTCGGGAATGGGCGGTCGAAGAACTCGGCCGTGCGGTCGTCGGGACGGTCGGGATCGGAATCCGGGCGGATCTGAGAACGGGCTGAACGGGGAGCGGGCCGGGATCGCAGGATCGGGGGCGTGGACCGGTCCGGTGCGCCGCGCGCCGGCTTGCGTGCACCGCCCGGCGGTGCCCGGGCGCAGGGCCGGGCGGACGCCGCCGCGGGCTCCGCGCGGTGGCCGTCAGGAACGGCTCAGCGGGCCGATGCGGAAAAGGATCTCGGGTTCGTGGCCGGCGGGAAGGTGCGCCTCGCCGAACAGCGGGCTGCGGACCACCGCGCAGCCGCGGCCCCGGGCGAACGATTCGAACATCGCCGCGCTGGCGGCGTTGCCCGGTGTGACCGTCGCCTCCATGTACCGGCAGCCCAGCGCGGGCATCCGGTCGCCGAGCCGGTCCAGCATGCGCCGGGCGAGGCCCCGGCCGCGGTGGGCGCGGTCGACCGCGACCTGCCACACGAACAGCGTGTCGCGCCGGCCGGGGCGCACGTAACCGGTGACGAAACCGCACGCCGCGCCGTCCGCCCGGGCCACCACGGAGGTGCCGGAGAAATCGCGGCACCAGAGCACGTAACTGTATGGCGAGTTGACGTCCAGCACGTTCGAGTCTCGCGCGAGCCGCCACATCTCGGGACCGTCGGCCAGGTCCGGCTCGCGGAGCCGGAACGCCGGCTCGCTCCCTGTCGGCGGGGATGTCGAGTGCAGGGATTGCGCTGCCATGTGAGAGAAACCTAGCGAAGGTTCCTGAACGCGCCGCGGGCATTGTTATCGACGAGATGTTTGGCATTCCCGCGACGGGGTAGGGAAAATTGCTTGTTCGAATCGGGCGTGTTCGGCGCGCGCGGCGGCGGGGGACGAGCGCGCCGTTCTCCGCCGCACGCAGGGGAATCCGCGTGACGGGCACCGGACGCGCCGGCGCCCGTCACGCCCGCCACCGTGGGTGACGCGGCGTGCACAGCACCCGACCTCGATGTTTCAATTGTGTGAGGTAAATCACTCGGCCGTAGTGACAACTGTGTGGCCCTGCAGTGCGTCGGGGTGTGTCCCGCGGTGGCCGCGCGGTCTGAGTGACAGGCGAGACGCGGCCCTGCGCGGTCTTCGCCGGCGCCCCTCGCGGGCGTTCAGGGTGCGGCGCAGCCCCGCCCGCAGGCGTCCACAGGAGCCCGCGGGCGGCACTGAAGGGGAAGAAGCGTCGGGGCGCAGCGGAAAGGGCTCAGCGGGCGAACCGGTCGGTGGCCTCGATGAGGTGGTGCAGGATGCCGGGCTCGTCGTAGGAGTGGCCCGCATCGTCCACGAGGTGGAACTCGGCCTCGGGCCAGGCGCGGTGCAGGTCCCACGCGGTGGCGGGCGGCGTGCAGACGTCGTAGCGGCCCTGCACGATGACGGCCGGGATGTGCCGGATCTTGTCGACGTCGCGCAGCAGCTGCTCGTGGTCGAAGAAGCCCTCGTTGACGAAGTAGTGGTTCTCGATGCGGGCGAACGCCACCGCGAAGTCGGGGTCGCCGAACGACTCGACCAGGTCGGGGGAGGGGCGCAGCTTCATCGTGCCCGCCTCCCACTGCGCCCAGGCCCGTGCGGCGGCCACGCGCACGTCCCGGTCGGGGGAGTTGAGGCGCTCGTGGTAGGCGCGCAGGAGGTCCTCGCGCTCGTCCTCGGGAATGGGCGCCAGGAACTTCTCCCACAGATCGGGGAACATGAGCGAGGCGCCTTCCTGGTAGAACCAGTACAGCTCGAACGGCCGGAGGGTGAAGATGCCCCGTAGCACCAGCTCGCTGACCCGGTCGGGGTGCGTCTGCGCGTACGCCAGGGCCAGCGCGCTGCCCCACGACCCCCCGAACACCAGCCACCGTTCGATGCCCAGGTGCTCGCGCAGCTTCTCCATGTCGGCGACCAGGTGCCAGGTGGTGTTGTGCTCCAGCGACACCCCGGGGTCGGCGGCGTGCGGCAGGCTGCGCCCGCAGTTGCGCTGGTCGAACAGCACGATCCGGTACGCCTTCGGGTCGAACTGGCGGCGGTGCGCGGGCGTGCAGCCCGCGCCGGGCCCGCCGTGCACCATCACCGCGGGCTTGCCGTCGGGGTTTCCGCAGACCTCCCAGTGGATCCGGTTGCCGTCGCCCACGTCCAGCAGCCCGGAATCGTACGGTTCGATCGGCGGATACAGGGTTGCGAGCTCCATGGGCTGTGATTGTTTCATCTCACGCGGGGGGCCGTGAGACGCCGCATCCGCGGCTTGATCTGCGGGAAAGGACTGTGAGGATCAAGAAACTAAACCCCAAACAGGGCAAACGCTGTGGTGATCGGCACTAGAGTGCCTTCCATGTGCCAAGCGACGAGCCGCCAGGCGAGGAGTGCAGCGAACAGATGAGCACAGCAGCCCCGCGACCGTTGCTCCGCACCCGCGCCGCCCGGCGGGTCGGCCGAGTACGGCGAGGAGAACTTGGAGGGCCGGAGTGAGCGAGCTGAACGGGTCGGGCGGCGGACGCAAGATCCCGGACTCGGCCTCTCCCTGGCCCGTTCCCGCGGCCCAGCAGCCGATCAAGGCCGCCGGGCGCGCGGGCGAGGCGGGCGGCCGGCGCGACCCCGACCTGGCCGAGGCGCAGCCGTGGGACATCGTCGAGCGGCTGCGGCAGATGGCCGACCTGATCGGGGACGCGCTCGCCGCCGGTGAGCGCAAGGTCGCCGAGGCCCACAACGACGCCCAGAACCAGGTCGCCGCGATGCAGGCCGAGAAGGAGTCGGCGCAGCGGGACGCGGCGGCGGCCTGGGGCGAGGTGCAGCGTGCGCGGGGGCAGGCCGAGGAGGCCGACCGGCGTGCGCTGGAGGCCGAGCGGCGGCTGGCCGAGGCGCAGAGCGAGGCGCAGTCCCAGATCGCCGCGCTCCAGGCCGACAAGCAGAACCAGGTCGCCGCGCTCCAGGCGGAGAAGGAGTCGGCGCAGCGGGACGCGGCGGCGGCCTGGGGCGAGGTGCAGCGTGCGCGGGGGCAGGCCGAGGAGGCCGACCGGCGTGCGCTGGAGGCCGAGCGGCGGCTGGCCGAGGCGCAGAGCGAGGCGCAGTCCCAGATCGCCGCGATGCAGGCCGAGAAGGAGGCCGCCCAGCGCGACGCCGCCGCCGCCTGGAACCAGGCCCAGCAAGGGCGCGCCCAGGCCGAGCAGGCGCGCGCCCAAGCCGAGCAGGCCCTCGCCCAGGCGGAGCAGGCGCGCGTGCAGGCCGAGCAGGCCCGCGCCCAGATGGAGCAGGCCCAGGCGCAGGCCGAGCAGGCCGAGCGCAGGGTCGCCGAGGCCGAGGCCACCGTCCGGCAGGCCATGGCGCAGCGCGACTCGATGAGCGAGGCCCGCGACGACGCCCTGCGCGCCGTCGAGGACGCCGTCACCGCGCGGCGCGCCGCCGAGGCCGAGCGCGACCGGCTCGCCGAGCAGGCCGCCGAGCTGTCGCGGGCGCTGGAGGGCGCGCACGGCGAGCTGTCGGCGCTGCGCGCCAAGGCCGCCGACGCCGAGCTGACCGCCAAGAACCTGCAGCAGGTCGCCGCGGCGGCCGCCAAGGAGTCCGAGGACGCCCGGCGCCGCGCCGGGGAGGCCGAGCTGCGCGCGCAGGAGTCCGAGCGGCGGGCCCAGGAGGCCGAGCGCCGCGCCGCGGACGCCGACCGGCGGGCCGCCGACGCCGACCGGCGGATGGCCGAGGCCGACCGGCTGGTGCAGCAGGCCGGCAAGGAGCGCGAGCAGGCCCTCGACACGGCGGCGCAGTCGCTGGAGGCCGCCAAGAAGGCCGAGCGCGAGCGCGACGCCGCCGTCGCGGCCCGCGCCCAGCTGGAGCAGGCCCGCGCGCAGCTGGAGCAGGCGCGCGAGGCGGCCGAGCGGGCCCGGGAGGCGGCCGAGCGGGCGCGCGACGCCGCGCTGCAGGCGCAGGCGCAGGCCGAGTCGGAGCTGACGCTGGCGCGCGGCCGGGCCGAGACCGCCGAGCGCGAGCGCGACAAGGCCCTGGCGGGCATGCGGCAGATCGCCGCCGAGCGCGACGCGGTCGCCGAGAAGCTCGGCGAGCGCGAGCAGTGGGTCGACCAGCTCGCGCAGGCGGTCACCGAGCAGCGCGCGGCCATCGCCGAGCTGTCGCAGGAGCGCGACAGCGCCCGCAACGCCGCCGACCAGGCCCGCTCGCTGATCGACGAGCTCACCCGGCAGCTGCGCACGATCATGCCGACCGCGGCCCCGCGGATCTGACCGCCGCGGGCCTGCTGGTCGAGGGCCGCGGACGCCGCGGCCGGGTCCGGTCCGCGTTCCGGTCGCCGGATCGACGGCGGTGCCCCCGTCCCGAGGCCGGGATCGGCCACGGGCGGGGGCCTTCCTTTTCGACCGCGGGCCGCGGGCGGGTCCGGGCACGCGTCCTGGACGGCGGTGGCACGCGCGGCTGATATCCTGGTGGCCCGTGGACAGTGCGGTGGACATCTTGCGATGAACACGCGATGAACGCCGCCTCAGCAGCGACCACGGGAGCCCCTTCTTGCCATCGGCAGCCACTGGTAGATCACGTCCTACCAAGCATCTGTTCGTCACCGGCGGTGTCGCCTCCAGCCTCGGCAAGGGACTGACGGCGTCGAGCCTGGGGCGGCTTCTGGCCCTGCGGGGCCTGCGGGTCACCATGCAGAAGCTGGACCCGTACCTCAACGTCGACCCCGGCACCATGAACCCGTTCCAGCACGGCGAGGTCTTCGTGACCGACGACGGCGCCGAGACCGACCTGGACATCGGGCACTACGAACGCTTCCTCGACACCGAACTGCACGGCTCGGCCAACGTCACCACCGGCCAGGTCTACTCCAACGTGATCGCCAAGGAGCGGCGCGGCGAGTACCTCGGCGACACCGTGCAGGTGATCCCGCACATCACCAACGAGATCAAGGACCGCATCCGCGGCATGGCCGACGGCGACGTCGACATCGTCATCACCGAGGTCGGCGGCACGGTCGGCGACATCGAGTCGCTGCCGTTCCTGGAGGCGGTGCGGCAGATCCGGCACGAGATCGGCCGGGAGAACTGCTTCTTCCTGCACGTGTCGCTGCTGCCCTACATCGGCCCGTCCGGGGAGCTGAAGACCAAGCCGACCCAGCACTCGGTGTCGGCGCTGCGCTCCATCGGCATCCAGCCCGACGCGATCGTGTGCCGCTCGGACCGGCCGATCACCGACGGGCTGCGCAACAAGATCAGCCTGATGTGCGACGTCGACCGCGAGGCCGTGGTGTCGGCGGTGGACGCCGCCAGCATCTACGACATCCCCAAGGTCCTGCACGCCGAGGGCCTGGACGCCTACGTGGTGCGCCGGCTGGGGCTGCCGTTCCGCGACGTCGACTGGGGCGCCTGGGACGAGCTGCTGCGCCGGGTGCACCGGCCCGCCCGCGAGGTCACCATCGCGCTGGTCGGCAAGTACATCGACCTGCCCGACGCGTACCTGTCGGTGACCGAGGCGCTGCGGCACGGCGGGTTCGGCAACGACGCGCGCGTCAACATCCGCTGGGTCAAGAGCGACGACTGCGAGACCCCCGAGGGCGCCGGCCGCGAGCTGGACGGCGTCGACGGCGTGCTGATCCCCGGCGGGTTCGGCGTGCGCGGCATCGAGGGCAAGATCGGCGCGGTGCGGCACGCCCGGGAGAACCGCATCCCGCTGCTGGGCATCTGCCTGGGCCTGCAGTGCATGGTGATCGAGGCGGCCCGGTCGCTGGCCGGGCTGGCCGACGCGGGCAGCGCCGAGTTCGACCCGGCCACCCCGCACCCGGTGGTGGCGACCATGGCCGACCAGGTCGACGTGGTCGCCGGCGAGCGCGACATGGGCGGCACGATGCGCCTCGGCCTGTACCCGGCCGACCTGGCCGAGGGCTCGATCGTGCGCGAGCTGTACGGGGAGGCCAAGGCGGCCGAGCGGCACCGGCACCGCTACGAGGTCAACAACGCCTACCGCGAGCGGCTGGAGCGGGCCGGGCTGGTCTTCTCCGGGCTGTCGCCGGACGGCCGCCTGGTGGAGTACGTGGAGCTGCCGCGCGAGGCGCACCCGTTCTTCGTCGGCACGCAGGCGCACCCGGAGTTCCGGTCCCGCCCGACCCATCCGCACCCGCTGTTCGCCGGCCTGATCTCCGCGGCGCTGGACTACGCCGCCGCGCGGGGCCGCGCGGACGCGGTGACCGCCCCGTGACCGGCGGCTCCGGCGGCGCCCGGCTCGGCCCGGACGACGTGCGCGACCGGCCCGAGCGGTGGGAGGTCGTCGGCAGCGACGAGGAGTACCGCGGGCACGTGATCCGGGTGCGCCGCGACCGCGTCCGCATGCCCAACGGCGACCGCATGGAGATCGCCCAGCGGGACGTCGTGGAGCATCCCGGCTCGGTCGGCGTCATCGCGCTCGACGACGCCGACCGGGTGCTGCTGCTGCGCCAGTACCGGCACCCGGTGGGCCGGCTGCTGTGGGAGGCGCCCGCCGGGCTGCGTGACGTGCCCGGCGAGCCGCTGCACGAGCTGGCCGAGCGCGAGCTGCTGGAGGAGGCCGGGTGCCGCGCCGGCCGCTGGGACACCCTGGCCGACGTGCTGCCGTCCCCCGGCATGTCCGACGAGCGGATCCGCATCTTCCTGGCCCGCGACCTCACCGAGGTGCCCGCCGAGGAGATCGGCTTCGAGCGGGTGCACGAGGAGGCCGACATGCCGGTGGTGTGGGTGCCGCTGGACGAGGCGGTCCGCAAGGTGCTGGCCGGGGAGATCCACAACATGATCGCCTCGCTGGGCGTGCTGGCCGTGCAGGCGGCGCGGGCGCGCGGCTTCCGCGACCTGCGCCCCGTCGACGCCCCCGAGGACTGACCGGGCGCCCCGCGGGGCCGACCGCGGCGCGGGCGGGCGCGACATGCGGCCCGGCGGCGTGTCGATCGGGTCTCGCGGCGCCGTCGGAGGCGGCATGATGGGCAGGTCCCTGTCGGTCATCCCGCCCGGAAGAGGTCCGCACTGTCACCGAGCACGCCCGGCCGGAACGCCGCGCCCCCTGGAGCCGGACAGGACGGCGCACGGCGCGACGCACCGCGGCCTGCCGGGCAGCCCGCCGGACAGGGCGCCGCCGACGACCTCGACGGCGCCCTCGGTCCCGACGGCGGCCCGGACGGCGGCGCGTCCGCGCTGCGCTCGGCCGTGCTCACCTACCTGGGGCACCTGGCCGTGGAACGGGGCCTGGCCGCCAACACCCTCAGCTCCTACCGCCGCGACCTGCGCCGCTACCTGGCGGTGCTGACCGCCCGCGGCCGCACCGCCATCGACCAGGTCGGCGAGGACGACGTGCGCGCGTTCCTGGTCGGGCTGCGCGAGGGCGACGCCGACCACCCGCCGCTGTCGGCCGGGTCGGCGGCCCGCGCGGTGGTGGCCGTGCGCGGGCTGCACCGCTTCGCGCTGCGCGAGGGGCTGGCCCCCGGCGACCCGGCCCGCGACGTCCGCCCGCCCACGCCGCCGCGGCGGCTGCCCAAGGCCATCTCCATCGACGACGTCGAACGGCTGCTGGCCGCGGCCGCGGGCCCCGGCGGCGACGCCACCGCGCGCGGGCTGCGCGACCGGGCGCTGCTGGAGCTGCTGTACGGGTCGGGCGTGCGCATCTCCGAGGCCGTCGGCCTGGACGTCGACGACCTGGACCTGGACGAGGGGATCGCCCGCGTGCGCGGCAAGGGCGGCAAGACCCGCGTGGTGCCGATCGGCGACTACGCCCGGCGCGCCGTCGAGGCGTACCTGGTGCGGGCCCGCCCCGAGCTGAGCGCGGCGGGACGCGGCGGCCCCGCGCTGTTTCTGAACGCGCGCGGCGGGCGGCTGTCGCGGCAGGGCGCCTGGATGGTGCTGCGCGCCGCCGCCGAACGCGCCGACCTGAAGAACGTGTCCCCGCACACACTGCGGCACTCGTTCGCCACGCACCTGCTCGACGGCGGCGCGGACGTGCGGGTGGTGCAGGAGCTGCTGGGGCACGCGTCGGTGACCACCACGCAGGTCTACACGCTCGTCACCGTGCAGATGCTGCGCGAGGTGTACGCCACGTCACACCCCCGCGCCCGCGGATGAGGCCGGCGGATGAACAGGACGTATCGGGGCCAGACAAAACACGCCCATTGGCGCGCGTCGGCTTGAGAGGCGCCGTGTCAACCCCTAGAGTCCCGGACCTGGATGGCATTTACCGGGCCGCCCGGGGAGGGATCTGGTGACCAGCACAGAGGCTGCGGGGGGCGTCCTGTCCTCCGCCACCATTGAGACCGATCCGACTCTTGCCCTCGGACCGACGCAGCGGCCGGTGCCCAACTTCCCCGAGCCCGAGCCGCTGGACGAGCACGGACCGGCCCGCGTGGTGTCGATCTGCAACCAGAAGGGCGGGGTCGGCAAGACCACCACCACCATCAACCTCGGCGCCGCGCTGGCCGAGTACGGCCGCCGCGTGCTGCTGGTGGACTTCGACCCGCAGGGCGCGCTGTCGGTCGGGCTGGGCAAGGGCGATCCGCGCCAGCTCGACATGACGATCTACAACCTCCTGCTGGAGCACGACACCGAGTGGGAGGACGTCGTCATCGACACCGGCGTCGACGGCATGGACCTGCTGCCCAGCAACATCGACCTGTCCGGCGCCGAGGTCCAGCTGGTGCACGAGGTGGGGCGCGAGTACATCCTGGCGGGCGCGCTGAAGTCGGCGGTGTCGCACTACGACTACATCCTCATCGACTGCCAGCCGTCGCTCGGCCTGCTCACCGTCAACGCGCTGGCCGCCAGCCAGGGCGTGCTGATCCCGCTGGAGTGCGAGTACTTCGCGATGCGGGGCGTGGCGCTGCTGATGGAGACCATCGACAAGGTCCAGTCGCGCATCAACTCCGAGCTGCAGATCGACGGGGTGCTCGGCACCATGTACGACTCGCGCACCCTGCACACCCGCGAGGTGCTCGGCCGCATCGTCGAGGCGTTCGGCGACAAGGTGTTCCACACCGTCATCAACCGCACGGTGCGGTTCCCCGACGCCACCGTCGCGGGCGAGCCGATCACCTACTTCGACCCGACCTCGATGGGCGCCAACGCCTACCGCAGCCTGGCCCGCGAGGTGCTGCAGCGCTGGGCCGCGGCCGAGGCCGCCGCCAGGTGACGCCCCGTCCTCGCTCCCGGGAGTGAGGACGTGCCCCCGCCTGCCCGGACGTCCGCCGCGGCCGGTGGACGCGGCCGCGTCCCGACTCCGCTACCGTGAGCGAGGTGGACCGGACGTCGCAGGAGCCGCAGGCCGAGGAGGGCCGTGGCTTCCGCGTTCACCTGGACAACTTCGAGGGCCCGTTCGACCTGCTGCTCGGCCTGATCTCCAAGCACAAGCTGGACATCACCGAGGTGTCGCTGGCCAAGGTCACCGACGACTTCATCGCCCACATCCGCTCGCACGGCAAGGACTGGGACCTGGACCAGGCCAGCCACTTCCTGCTGGTCGCCGCCACCCTGCTGGACCTCAAGGCGGCCCGGCTGCTGCCGACCGGCGAGGTCGACGACGAGGAGGACCTGGCCCTGCTGGAGGCCCGCGACATGCTGTTCGCGCGGCTGCTGCAGTACCGGGCGTTCAAGGAGGTCGCCCGGTTCCTGGCGGGCCGGATGGCCGAGCAGGGGCGGCGGTACCCGCGCATGGTGCCGATGGAGCCCCGCTTCGCCAACCTGCTGCCGGAGGTGCTGCTGGGGCTCGGGCCCGCCGAGTTCGCCCGCCTGGCCGCCAAGGCCCTCACCCCCAAGGCGCCCCCGACCGTCTCGGTCGAGCACATGTACCAGCCCAAGGCCAGCGTCCGCGAGCAGGCCGCGATCGTGGTGGAGCGGCTGCGCGAGCTGCGCGCCACCACCTTCCGCGTGCTCACCGAGGACTGCGCGGGCACCTTCGAGGTGGTCGCGCGGTTCCTGGCGCTGCTGGAGCTGTACCGCGAGAAGGCGGTCGCGTTCGAGCAGGCCGAGCCGCTGGGCGAGCTGCACATCACCTGGACCGGGACCGACGACGGCGACGTCGTCGTCGGCGACGACTACGAAGGCTCCCGGGAGCCGGAGAAAGACAAGACCGATGACTGAACCGCCCCGCGAGGACGCCCCCGAGGGCGTCCCCGACGAACCCGCCCCGCCGCCCCCGCCGGCTGAGGACGCGCCCGGGGACGCGCCGCCCGGGGACGCAGGCCCCGCCCCGTCCGCGGAGGACCAGGGCCCGGGGCTGCGCGCCTCGATCGAGGCGATCCTGCTGGTGGTGGACGAGCCGGTGAGCGAGGTCACGCTCGCCCAGCTGCTGGAGCGCCCCCGCCAGGAGATCGCCGCCACGCTGCGGGAGCTGTCTGCGGAATACACCGCCCAGGGCCGCGGGTTCGACCTTCGGGAGGTGGCAGGGGGCTGGCGTTTCTACACTCGGGACGTGTGCGCCCCGGTGGTCGAGCGGTTCGTCACCGACGGTCAGCAGGCCCGCCTCACCCAGGCGGCGCTGGAGACCCTGGCGGTGGTGGCCTACCGCCAGCCGGTGAGCCGGGCCCGCGTCTCGGCGATCCGCGGCGTCAACAGCGACGGGGTGATCCGCACGCTGCTGCTGCGGGGGCTGATCGAGGAGGCGGGCCAGGACCCCGAGTCGCACGCGAACCTGTACCGGACCACGGGGTACTTCTTGGAGCGGCTGGGGTTGCGCAGCCTGGACGAGCTGCCCGACCTCGCCCCCTACCTCCCCGAAGACCTGCCAGACGACACAGTTGAGGAAAAGTGACCGACAACCAGGGCGTACGGTTGCAGAAGGTGCTCGCCGACGCCGGAATCGGCAGCCGCCGCCACTGCGAGGAGCTGATCGGCGAGGGCCGTGTCAGCGTCAACGGCCGGAAGGTGTTCCGCTTCGGTGAGCGCGTGGACCCCGAACGCGACGTCATCCACGTCGACGGCCGGCGCGTGGAGACCCGCGCCGAGATGCGCTACTACGCCGTCAACAAGCCGCGCGGCGTGGTCAGCACCATGTCCGACGAGCGGGGCCGCAAATCGCTGGCCGACTTCGTGGACGTGCCCGAGCGGCTGTTCCACGTCGGCCGCCTGGACACCGACACCGAGGGGTTGATCCTGCTCACCAACGACGGGGAGCTGGCGCACCGCCTCATGCACCCCAGCTACGGCGTGCAGAAGACCTACCTGGCCGAGATCCACGGGCCGATCCCGCGGGACCTGGGGCGGCGGCTGAAGGCCGGCGTCGCGCTGGAGGACGGGCTCGCCAAGGCCGACCGGTTCCGGGTGTTCGACCAGGTGGGCAAGCGGGTGCTGGTGGAGATCGCCCTGCACGAGGGCCGCAAGCACATCGTGCGGCGGATGCTCAAGCAGGTCGGGTTCCCCGTGCAGCAGCTGGCCCGCGTCGAGTTCGGGCCGATCAAACTCGGCCAGCTGCGTCCCGGCACACTCCGGGCGCTGACGGTCCGGGAGATCGGCGAGCTGTACAAGGCCGTGGGCCTGTAGGAGGTGTGAACGTGGCGGTACGCGCGATCCGCGGGGCGACGCAGGTGGACGCCGACGACCGGGACCAGATCCTGGCGGCCACCACCGAGCTGGTGACCGAGGTGATGACGCGCAACGCGCTGACGACCGACGACGTCATCAGTGTGATCTTCACCGCGACGCCCGACCTGACCGGCGAGTTCCCGGCGCTGGCGGCGCGCAAGCTGGGCTTCCACGAGGTCCCGCTGCTGTGCGCCAGCGAGATCGGCGTGCCGCATGCGCTGCCCCGGGTGATCCGGCTGATGGCGCACGTGGAGACCGACCGTCCCCGCTCGCAGATCCAGCACGTGTACCTGCGCGGCGCGGCCGCGCTGCGGCTCGACATCGCGCAGTGAGCCCGGCGCGACAGGACGGGCACGCCGGGCCGGGCGGGGCGTGCGGTTCCGCGGCGCGGCACGGCGGTGCACCCGGGGCCGCTACCCTTGTCGCGTGGCTGAAGAGGGCTTTCCACGGCGGATCGTGGTGATCGGGGCCGGGCTGATCGGCACCTCGATCGCCCTGGCCATGCGCGAACGCGGCGCCGAGGTGCAGTTGGCCGACCGCGACGCCGCCGCGCTGGCGATGGCCGTAGAGCTGGGCGCGGGCACGGCCCTGCCGGACGGCGACGGCCCCGCCGACCCCGGCGCGGGGCCCGCCGACCTGGCGGTGCTGGCCGTCCCGCCCGCCGCCGTGGCCGTCACCCTGGCGGACGCGCAGAAGCGCGGGCTGGCCAAGGTCTACACCGACGTGGCCAGCGTCAAGGCGCTGCCGCTGCGGCAGGCGCGCGACCTGGGCTGCGACCTGGGCGCGTTCGTGCCGGGCCATCCGATGGCCGGGCGGGAGCGCTCCGGCCCGGCGGCGGCCCGTGCCGACCTGTTCCTCGGCCGCTCCTGGGCGCTGTGCCCGCCGGCCGAGGCGGCGCCGGAGGCCGTCGAGGCGGTGGCCGCGCTGGCCCGGGCGTGCGGCGCCGAGCCGGTCACCGTCGACGCCGAGGAGCACGACCGCGCCGTCGCGCTGGTCTCGCACGCCCCGCACGTGGTGTCGGCCGCGGTCGCCGCCCGGCTGACCGGCGCCGACGACATGACGCTCGGCCTGGCCGGGCAGGGCCTGCGGGACGTCACCCGCATCGCCGCCGGCGACCCGCGGCTGTGGATCGGCATCCTGACCGGCAACGCCGCCCCCGTCGCCGACGTGCTGGAGGCCGTGGCCACCGATCTGGCCGTGGCGGCCTCGCTGCTGCGCGACGGCAGCGAGCAGGCCGCCACCCACGTCGCCGACCTGCTGCTGCGCGGCAACGCGGGCCGCTCGCGCATCCCCGGCAAGCACGGCGGCGCCCCGTCGGCGTACGCCACGGTGCAGGTGGTCATCCCCGACCGCCCCGGCGAGCTGGCCATGATCTTCCAGGCGGCGGGCGTGGCCGGGGTCAACATCGAGGACGTCTCGATCGAGCACTCCCCGGGCCGCCCGCTGGGCGTGCTGGAGATCTCGGTCAAGCCCGAGGCCGCCCAGAAGCTGGCCGAGGAACTGCGTTCGCGCGGCTGGTCGGTCCCCGGCCTGGCATAGCGCCTCCCGAGGCGTCCGCGGCGGCCCGCAGCGGGCCCGACGGGGCCGCGCACACGGGTACGCTGACGCGACGGGGGAACACGGCCCCCGGCACCCCCCGGGGCCGTCCGCGCGCCCGCCGCGGAAACCCGCGGGCAAGCCGCCGCATCACGGAAAGGGAGCGATCGTGCCGCTCGTCATCGCCATGGACGGCCCCTCGGGGTCGGGCAAGTCCAGCGCCTCCAAGGGCGTGGCCCGCGCGCTCGGGCTGCGCTACCTCGACACCGGCGCGATGTACCGCGCCATGACCTGGTGGATGCTGCGGGCGGGCGTGCCGGTGGAGGACGCCGAGGCGGTCGCGGCCCGCGCCGGGGAGCCGGTGATCGAGTCCGGCACCGACCCCGACGCGCCCACCATCGCGGTGGACGGCACGGACGTGTCCGGCCCGATCCGCACCCGCGAGGTGACCAACGCGGTCAGCGCGGTCAGCGCCGTGCCGCAGGTGCGCGAGCGGCTGGTGGCGCTGCAGCGCGAGATCATCGGCGCGGGCGGCATCGTCGTGGAGGGACGCGACATCGGCACCGTGGTGGCGCCCGACGCGCCCGTCAAGATCTTCCTGACGGCCAGCGAGGAGGCCCGGGCGGCCCGCCGCGCCAAGGACCTGGCCGACGACCCCGCCGCCACGGTGACGGTGACGCGCGCCGAGCAGGCCCGCCGCGACCGGCTCGACTCCACCCGGGCTGCCTCGCCGCTGACCAAGGCCCCGGACGCGCACGAGATCGACTCGACCGAGCTGACCCTGGACGAGGTGATCGAGAAGGTCGTGCGGCTGGCGAAGGACGCGTCCTAACCGGGCCGCACGGCCGGGCCGCACGGCCGGGCACGGGTGCGGTCCGCGGAGCGGACGACGAGGAGGGCGGCCGGCGCCGCGCGCGGCGCCCCGGAGGCGAGCGGAAGACAGTGAGCGAATACGAGATCGAGACGGTGGACGGCCCGGCGGCCGCGGACCGGGAGGCGGCGCCGCCCCCGGTCGTGGCCGTGGTGGGCCGTCCCAACGTGGGCAAGTCGACCCTGGTCAACCGGATTCTGGGCCGCCGGGAGGCGGTCGTGGAGGACGTGCCGGGCGTGACCCGCGACCGCGTCGCCTACGAGGCCAACTGGAGCGGCCGCCGCTTCACCGTCGTCGACACCGGCGGCTGGCTGCCGGACGCCTCCGGCCTGGCCGCCGCGATCGCCGAGCAGGCGCGGCTGGCGGTCGACCTGGCCGACGTGGTGATGTTCGTGGTGGACGCGACGGTGGGCGCCACCGACGTCGACGAGGCCGTGGTGGACATCCTGCGCCGCTCCGGCAAGCCGGTGGTGCTGGTCGCCAACAAGGTGGACGACGTGGCCACCGAGGCCGACGCGGCCATGCTGTGGTCGCTGGGCATCGGCGAGCCGCACCCGGTCAGCGCCCTGCACGGCCGCGGCAGCGGCGACCTGCTGGACGCGGTGCTGGACGCGCTGCCAGCCGAGCCGCCGCCCGAGACGTTCGCCGCGGCCGGGGGGCCGCGGCGGGTGGCGCTGCTGGGCCGCCCCAACGTCGGCAAGTCCAGCCTGCTCAACCAGCTGGCGGGGGAGAAGCGCGCCGTGGTCGACTCGGTCGCCGGCACCACCCGCGACCCGGTGGACGAGCTGATCGAGCTGGGCGGCCGCGAGTGGCGGTTCATCGACACCGCGGGCATCCGGCGGCGCCACCGGGAGAACCAGGGCGCCGACTTCTACGCCACGCTGCGCACCCAGTCGGCGCTGGAGCGGGCCGAGGTGGCGGTGGTGCTGATCGACGCGTCCGAGCCGCTGGCCGAGCAGGACCTGCGGATCGTGTCGATGGTGATCGAGTCCGGCCGGGCCCTGGTGATCGCCTACAACAAGTGGGACCTGCTGGACGAGGAGCGCCGCCACTACCTCGAACGCGAGATCGACCGGCAGATGCACAACGCCCGGTGGGCGCCGCGCGTCAACATCTCCGCCCGCACCGGGCGGCACGTGGACAAGCTGGTGCCCGCCCTGGACACGGCGCTGGAGGGCTGGGGCACCCGCGTGCCCACGTCCAAGCTCAACCAGTTCTTCACCGACCTGGTGGCCGCGCACCCGCACCCGATCCGGGGCGGCAGGCAGCCCCGGGTGCTGTTCGCCACCCAGCCGAGCGTGCGGCCGCCCAAGTTCGTGCTGTTCACCACCGGGTTTTTGGAGGAGGGCTACCGCCGGTTCATCGAACGGCGCCTGCGCGAGGAGTTCGGCTTCGCCGGCACGCCCATCGACATCACGATGCGCATCCGGGAGAAGCGCGGCAAGCGCAAGTGAGGGACATGTTCTCGTTGACGAGGCGACGAGAACATGTTCTCTTTTGCGGGTGAGGTTCCTGCTGTTGCTCGGGTGCGCGGCGGGCTGCGCGGCGCTCGGCTTCGCCTGGCGCGAGCCGTGGCTCGGCGCCGTCGGCCTCCTGGTCGCCTTCGCGGCGATGTTCACCGACCGCGACGACGTCCCGGTGGACGACGAGAAGCGCGCCTACGAGCCCACCAAGACCGTCCGCAACATGCGCGCCCGCGACCGCTGACGGCGCGGCCGCCGGGGGCGTGGCGCCGCTCCGTGCGGGGAGCGCGGACGTCCCGCACGGAGCGGTTGCTCGTGCCCGGCGCGCGGCGCGCCCGCCGGGTCAGGGGTGGGGCCGGTCGCGGCGTTCACCGGCGACCCGCTCGTCGTGCCGTTCGGCGGGCGCCGGGCCCGCGCCTTCCGGCCCGGGCGCGCCGGGGCCGGGTGTGCCGGATCCGGGTGTGCTGCGTCCGGGCGCGCCGGGTCTGGGCGCCTGCTGTCCCGGGGGTCCGTAGGCGGGCGGCGCGCCGCCCGGGCTCGGCGGTGGTCCGGTTCCGGACGTCCGGCCGTAGCGTCCGCGGGGCGGAACGGCCGGCTGAGCCGGGCCTGCGCCGGGCCGTGCCGGGGCGCCGCGGGCGGCTTCGCGAGCGGCCGCGGTCTTCGCGGCCCGCCGGGTCTCCCGCACGCCGACCACGGCGAAGCGGCCCAGGGCGAACGCGGAGAGGAACACGGTCACCACGCCGAGGCCGCTGAACCCCGCGATCTGCTCGGTCACGCGCTGGGCGGTGGACGTTCCGAGGGGCGCGCCGGCGGTGCCGAGGCCCCAGAGCGCTCCGAGCGTGTGGCCCACGACGAACCAGGCGCCGGCGAGGGCGGCCAGCCAGGCCCCGAACATCGCGGCCGCGCGGTTGGCGCTGACGAGCAGGACCAGCCCGCCGATGACCGTGGCGATCCCGGGCAGCACGCTCAGTTGCAGCCGCGCCGCGGTGTACACCCAGGGCTCGTCGGGTGCGAAGCCGAAGTGGGCGTAGGGGCCGACGAACGGCAGCAGCGCGCCCCACAGGCCCAGCAGCACGAGAAGGGCGCCGCTGAGGAGGCCCCGGGTCCGCGGAGCCCGCATGGTCCCAGTCATGATCTCCTCCTGACCGGGCTAACCGTGATGTGCGTGTCGGACCCCCTCTACCCGTAAGACCCGCCCCCAAGCACGTCATTTGGCATGTAAGCCCCACAAAAGGGACGGCATTGCGGGGAAGTGATCGTGGGCGGCGAGGGCGTCGTCGTCGCGCGCCGCCCGCCTGCCGCGGCGGGCGGGCCCCCCGGGACCGGGAACGGCTACGCCTCACCATCGCATCTGCGAGAGAGATAGGGAAAAAGGTCCCGCAAATGCGGTGAGAACCGCCATATTCCCTTGGCATCTGCCGCGGGCTACGCTTGCCGCGTGACGATGTTCCGGATCAGTGAGGCGGCCGCGCTGCTGGGGGTCAGCGCGGACACGGTCCGCCGCTGGGTGGACGGCGGGCGGCTGTCGGCCGTCCGCGACGAGCACGGGCACCGTCGCGTCCCCGGCGCCGAGCTCGCCGCGTTCGTCCGCGAGCAGGGGCGGCGCGGGGGCGACGGCGAGCCGGGGGAGCGGTTCTCCTCCGCACGCAACCGGATGCGCGGCATCGTCACCGACGTGCGCCGGGACGGGGTGATGGCCCAGGTGGAGATGCAGGCCGGTCCGTTCCGCGTGGTGTCGCTGATGAGCCGGGAGGCGGCCGACGAACTGGCCCTGGAGGTCGGGGTGGTCGCCGAGGCCGTCGTGAAGTCCACCAACGTCGTCGTCGAACTGCCCGACCTCGGCTGAGCCCGCCCGTACCGGCTCGGCCAACACGAGAGGACCCCATGACCGTGATGAAGCGCCTCCCCATCCCGGCCGCGGCGCCGGCCCTGCTGGCCGCCGCCGCACTGGCCCTGTCCGGCTGCGGCGACGTCGACGACGGCGGCAGTGCCTCCGCGGGCGCCGACAAGGGCGGCAAGACCCTCACGGTGTTCGCCGCGGCGTCCCTCACCGAGACGTTCACCTCGCTGGGCAAGACGTTCGAGAGCTCGCATCCGGGCGTGAAGGTGCGGTTCAACTTCGGCGGCAGCTCCACCCTCGCGCAGCAGATCGTCCAGGGCGCCCCGGCGGACGTGTTCGCCGCCGCCAACACCACCACGATGAAGACCGTCACCGACCGGGGCGCCGCGTCCGGGCAGCCGACGGTGTTCGCCAGGAACCGGCTGGTCATCGCCGTCTCCGGGAGCGGCGAGAGCAAGGTCAAGGGGCTGTCCGACCTGGCCGACCGCGGGCTGAAGGTCGTGCTGTGCGCCACCCAGGTGCCGTGCGGCTCCGCCGCCGACAAGGCGCTGCAGGCGGCCGGCGTGAAGGTCACGCCGGTGTCGCGCGAGCAGGACGTCAAGGCCGTGCTCACCAAGGTCCGGATGGGCGAGGCCGACGCCGGACTGGTCTACCGCACCGACGTGCGGGCCGCGTCCGGTCAGGTGAAGGGCGTGGAGTTCGCCGAGTCGGCCAAGGCGGTCAACGACTACCCGATCGCGCCGCTGGCCGAGGCGCCGCAGCCCGCCCTGGCCAAGGAGTTCGTCGGGCTGGTGCTGTCGCAGCAGGGCCGCACGGTGCTGACCCGGGCGGGGTTCGAGGCGCCGTGACCCGGCCGCCCGGCACCGCCCGGCCCCCCGCGGCCGGGCCGGACCGCGACCGCGGGCTGGGGCGGCCGCCGTGGATGCTGGTGCTGCCCGCGCTGCTCGGCCTGGCGTTCCTGGTGCTGCCGCTGGCCGGGCTGCTGGTGCGCACGCCGTGGTCGACGCTGGGCACCCGCCTGGCCGAGCCGCAGGTGCTGGAGGCGCTGCGGCTGTCGCTGGTCAGCGCGACCGCCGCCACCGGCGTGTGCCTGGTGCTGGGCGTGCCGCTGGCGTGGCTGCTGGCGCGCGTGCCGTTCCCCGGCGCCCGGCTCGTGCGGGCCCTGGTGACCGTCCCGCTGGTGCTGCCGCCCGTGGTCGGCGGTGTGGCGCTGCTGCTGGCGCTGGGGCGCCGCGGGCTGGTCGGGCGGTGGCTGGACGAGGCGTTCGGCATCACGCTGCCGTTCACCACCGCCGGCGTGGTGCTCGCCGAGACGTTCGTGGCGATGCCGTTCCTGGTGATCAGCGTGGAGGGCGCGCTGCGCGCCGCCGACCTGCGCTACGAGGAGGCGGCGGCCACGCTGGGCGCCACCCGCTGGACGACGTTCCGCCGGGTGACGCTGCCGCTGGTCGCCCCGGGCGTGCTGGCGGGCGCCATCCTGTGCTGGGCGCGGGCGCTGGGCGAGTTCGGCGCGACCATCACGTTCGCGGGCAACTTCCCCGGCCGCACCCAGACCATGCCGCTGGCCGTCTACCTGGCCCTGGAGACCGACCCGCAGGCGGCGATCGTGCTGAGCCTGGTGCTGCTGGCGGTGTCGGTGATCGTCCTGGCCGCCCTGCGCGACCGGTGGGTGAACGCATGAGCCGTCCCGGCGCACCGGTGACGCCGTACCGGCGGGAGGGGGACGCCGGCCGCAGCGGGCTCGACGCGCGGCTGGTGGTGCGGCGCGGCGGCTTCGAGCTGGACCTCGGGCTGACGGCCGGGCCCGGCGAGGTGGTGGCCCTGCTGGGGCCCAACGGGGCGGGCAAGAGCACCGCGCTGCGCGCGCTGGCCGGGCTCGTCCCGACGGCGGGCGGGCACATCCGCGTGGACGGCAGGGACCTGCGCCCGCTGCCGCCGGAGCGGCGCGGCATCGGCATGGTGTTCCAGGACTACCTGCTGTTCCCGCATCTGAGCGCCTTGGAGAACGTCGCGTTCGGGCTGCGCTGCCAGGGCATGCGCAAGCGCGAGGCGCGGCGCGTCGCCGCGCAGTGGCTGGAGCAGGTCGGTCTGGCCGAGTACGCCTCGGCGCGGCCGCGGCAGCTGTCGGGGGGCCAGGCCCAGCGGGTGGCGCTGGCGCGCGCCCTGGCCGTGGGGCCGAGCCTGCTGCTGCTGGACGAGCCGCTGTCGGCGCTGGACGCCCACACCCGGCTGGAGATCCGGTCCGCGCTGCGGCGCCGCCTGGAGGGGTTCGAGGGCGCGGCCGTGCTGGTGACGCACGACCCGCTGGACGCGATGGTGCTGGCCGGCCGGCTGGTGGTGCTGGAGAACGGGCGGCCGGTGCAGCAGGGGCGCCCCGCCGACGTGGCCCGGCATCCCCGCACCGAGTACGTGGCGCGCCTGGTGGGGCTCAACCTCTACCGGGGCCGTGCCGAGGGCACCTCGGTGCGGATCGGGGACGGGGACGGCGGCGGCATGGTGCTGGACACGGTTGACCATCTCCAAGGAGAGGTTTTCCTGGCTTTTGAGCCGGCAGCGGTCGCGTTGTACCGGTCCCGCCCCGAGGGCAGCCCCCGCAACGTGTGGCGGGCGCGGGTGGCGGCGGTGGAGCGGCAGGGCGACCGCGTGCGCGTGCGCCTCGACGGGCCGCCGCTCGCCGCGGCCGCCGATGTGACGCCGGCCGCCGTCGCCGAACTCGAATTGGCCCCGGGCAGCGCGGTTTGGGCGTCCTTGAAGGCGACCGAAACTCGGGTTTACCCGGCTTGATCCTTCGCATCCGGCGGCGTGATGGAAGCGCTTTCCATCGGTCCTGACCGGTGATTTCGGTCACAAATGGGTAGGTCTGTCGCACCCGACCCGCTGCAAGTGGTCCAGACCAAATGGAAAAAACGTGCGGGTTTGTTCATGATGCAGAGATCCTGCGAACTGCTGAAGGAGTAGCCCGTGTCCCACCAGGTCACCGCGTCCTCGGCCACCGGCCCGGACCAGGCCCCGACCAGTCACCGCGAGCTGATTGACTGGGTGCGCGGGATCGCCGAGCTCACCCGTCCCGATCGGATCGAATGGTGTGACGGCTCGGACGCGGAATGGGAGCGCCTGACCGACCTTCTCGTCGAACAGGGCACCTTCAAACGGCTCAATCCCGCCAAGCGGCCCAACAGCTTCTACGCCGCCTCCGATCCCAGCGACGTGGCCCGCGTCGAGGACCGCACCTTCATCTGCTCCGAAAAGGAGGAGGACGCCGGTCCCACCAACAACTGGATCGCCCCGGACGAGATGCGCGCCACCTTCCGGGAGCTGTTCGACGGCTGCATGCGCGGCCGCACCATGTACGTGGTGCCGTTCTGCATGGGGCCGCTCGGCGGCAACATCTCCCAGCTCGGGGTGGAGATCACCGACTCGCCGTACGTCGCGGTGTCGATGCGGATCATGACGCGGATGGGCACCGAGGCGCTGCGGCTGATCGAGGAGCGCCGCTCGTTCGTCAAGTGCGTCCACTCGGTCGGCGCGCCGCTGGAGCCCGGCCAGAAGGACGTGCCCTGGCCGTGCAACAGCACCAAGTACATCTCGCACTTCCCCGAGACCCGGGAGATCTGGTCCTACGGGTCCGGCTACGGCGGCAACGCGCTGCTGGGCAAGAAGTGCTACGCGCTGCGCATCGCCTCCACCATGGCCCGCGACGAGGGCTGGCTGGCCGAGCACATGCTGATCCTCAAGCTGACCCCGCCGGACGGCGAGGTCCGCTACGTCGCCGCCGCATTCCCGTCCGCCTGCGGCAAGACGAACCTGGCCATGCTGCAGCCCACCATCCCGGGCTGGAAGGTCGAGACGATCGGCGACGACATCGCCTGGATGCGCTTCGGCGAGGACGGCCGGCTGTACGCGATCAACCCCGAGGCCGGGTTCTTCGGCGTCGCCCCCGGCACCGGCGAGGGCACCAACGCCAACGCCGTCAAGACGCTGTGGGGCAACAGCATCTTTACCAACGTCGCGCTCACCGACGACGGCGACGTGTGGTGGGAGGGCCTGACCGAGGAGCCGCCCGCGCACCTGACCGACTGGCGGGGCAACGACTGGACGCCCGACTCGGACACCCCGGCGGCGCACCCGAACGCCCGCTTCACCACCCCGGCCGGGCAGTGCCCGATCATCGCGCCGGAGTGGGAGGACCCCAAGGGCGTGCCGATCTCGGCGATCCTGTTCGGCGGCCGCCGCGCCACCGCCGTGCCGCTGGTCATCGAGTCGTTCGACTGGCAGCACGGGGTGTTCCTGGGCGCCAACGTGGCCTCGGAGAAGACCGCCGCGGCCGAGGGCACCGTCGGCGAGCTGCGCCGCGACCCGTTCGCCATGCTGCCGTTCTGCGGCTACAACATGGGCGACTACTTCGGCCACTGGCTGAAGATCGGCCGCTCCACCGAGCCCGAGAAGCTGCCGCGCATCTACTACGTCAACTGGTTCCGCAAGGACGCCGACGGCAAGTTCATCTGGCCGGGCTTCGGCGAGAACAGCCGGGTCCTCAAGTGGATCGTCGACCGGCTCAACGGCCGGGCCGACGCGGTCAAGTCCCCGATCGGCCACCTGCCCACCCGCGAGTCGCTGGACACCGAGGGCCTGGACCTGGACGACGCCGCCCTGGACCTGCTGCTCAGCGTCGACCGCGAGGTGTGGAAGCAGGAGGCCGACCTGGTCCCGGCGTTCTTCGAGACCTTCGGCGACCACCTGCCCAAGGAGCTGTGGGACGAGTACCGCGCCCTGAAGCACCGCCTCGGCGAGTGACGTCCGCTGCCCGCCGCCCCGCCCAGGGTCCCGGGAACGCGGCGGGCGCAGGACGCCGGCAGCGAGGTCACACCCCCGGTGTGACCTCGCTGCCTTTTCCGGCGCCGGCCGCATCGGAGCCGTTCGGCCGGCATTTCCGGTCGTTTAGGATGCGTGCCATGACGCGGCTGGAGCACAGAGTGCACGAGCTCACCGTCGGCCAGCTCGCCGAACGCAGCGGCGTGTCGGTGTCGGCGCTGCACTTCTACGAGTCCAAGGGGCTGATCAGCAGCCGCCGCACCGCGGGCAACCAGCGCCGCTTCAGCCGCGACACGCTGCGCCGGGTCTCCTTCATCAAGGTGTCCCAGCGGATCGGCATCCCGCTCAGCGAGATCAAGAAGGCGCTGGCCACGCTCCCCGAGGGCCGCACCCCCACGGTGGAGGACTGGGCCCGCCTGTCCGAGACGTGGCGGGCCGACCTCGACGAGCGCATCGCGCAGCTCGAGCGCCTGCGCGACGACCTCACCGAGTGCATCGGCTGCGGCTGCCTGTCGTTGAACAAGTGCGCGCTGGCCAACCCCTACGACCGGCTCGGCGACGAGGGCCCGGGCCCCCGCCGCCTGCTCGTCCGCCGCGGCGAGCGCCCCCGCGACACGCGCGCCGCCCATGGAGATGACGCCCATGGGGACGCCGCCCGCGAGGACTCCCGCGAGGAGGCCGCCGCCGGCTGCGTCGGCTGCACCTGAACCCGCTCCGCCGCCGGCCGGCGACGGCACGGCACCGCAGGCGCTGCCGTCAGCGGGCCCGCGGCGTGCGCGGCTGCTGGAACGCCCGGTGGTTGCGGTCGCGGCCGTGCGGGTCGACGCGGCGCGGCGCCGGCTCCCGCCCCACCGGCTGGCTGGGCCGCGGGCTGCTCGGCACGTGCGGCACGTCCATCTCCACCGGCTTGTCGGCCAGCTCGAACTCCTGGTCGTAGTGGTGGAGCAGCAGGCCCTCGCCCTCCAGCAGCTCGTAGCGGGCCGACTCGCCGGTCACGGTGACCTTCAGCCGGTTGCCCCGGTAGCGCATGGAGAACGCCAGCCGGCTGATGCCGCCGGGCAGCCGCGGCGCGAACCGCAGCCTGCCGTGCGCCGCGCGCATCCCGCCGAACCCGGCGACCAGCCCGCTCCACGCGCCCGCCATCGAGGCGATGTGCAGGCCGTCGCGGGTGTTGCGGTTGAGGTCGTGCAGGTCCATCAGCGCGGTCTCGCCGAGGTAGTCGTGCGCCAGGTCCAGCTGCCCCACCTCGGCGGCGATCACCGCCTGGGTCTGCGCGGACAGCGAGGAGTCCCGCACCGTCAGCGCCTCGTAGTAGTGGAAGTTGCGGACCTTCTGCTCGTAGGTGAACGCCTCCCCGCACATGTGCATGGCCAGCACCAGGTCGGCCTGCTTGACGACCTGCTTGCGGTACAGGTCGAAGTACGGGTAGTTCAGCAGCAGCGGGTAGTGCTCGGGCTTGGTGGACGCGAAGTCCCACCGCGCGTGGTTGGTGAACCCCTCGCTCTGCGGGTGCACGCCCAGCCGCTCGTCGTAGGGGATCATCATGGCCGCCGCCGCGTCCCGCCACGACGCGGCCTCCTCGGTGGTGACGCCGAGCCGCTCGGCCAGGTCCGGATGGCGCATCGCCATCGCCGCGGCCTCCCGCAGGTTCCGCTGCGCCATCAGGTTGGTGTAGACGTTGTTGTCGGCGATCGAGCTGTACTCGTCGGGCCCGGTGACGCCGTCGATGCGGAACACGCCCTCCACGTCGTGGTGGCCGAGGCCGCGCCACAGCCGCGCCGTCTCCACCAGCAGCTCCAGGCCGACCTCGCGTTCGAACTCCTCGTCGCCGGTGGCGTCCACGTACCGCACGACGGCGTCGGCGATGTCGGCGTTGATGTGGAACGCGGCGGTGCCCGCGGGCCAGTAGCCCGAGCACTCCTGCCCGCGGATCGTGCGCCACGGGAACGCCGCCCCCGCCAGGCCGAGCTGGCGGGCGCGCTCGCGGGCCAGGCCCAGCGTCATGTGCCGCCACCGCAGCGCGTCGGCCGCCGACGACGGGTGCGTGTAGGTCAGCACGGGCAGCACGAACGTCTCGGTGTCCCAGAAGGTGTGCCCGTCGTACCCGGGCCCGGTCAGGCCCTTGGCGGGGATCATCCGGCGTTCGGCGCGCGCGCCGGCCTGCAGGATGTGGAACAGCCCGAACCGCACCGCCTGCTGCACCTCGGCGTCGCCGTCCACCTCGACGTCGGCGCCGCTCCAGAACTCGTCGAGATAGGTGCGCTGCTCGTCCAGCAGGCCCTCCCAGCCGGTGTGCCGGGCCGCCGCCAGCGCCGCCACCACCTGGTCGTGCAGCGCGGGACGGGACCGCCGGCTCGACCACCCGTACGCCAGGTACTTGACGATCCGCAGCCGCTGCCCCGGCTCCAGCCGCGTGGCCACGGTCAGCCGCGCGACGTCCGGGAAGCTCTCGATGTCGGTCGCCATGTGCCCGGGACCCTCGATCTGGTGGTCCATCGCGGCGGCCATGCGCAGCCCGCTGTGCCGGGTGCGGTGCACCATGACCGCCTTGGTGTGGTTGGTGACGTGCTCCTCGCTGACCAGCGGCGACTCCAGCACCGCGGCGGTGCGCGGATCGCGGCCGAGGTCGGGCAGCGACTCGTTGGCCACCAGCTCCGACTGCGCCACCACCCGCACCGAGTGGTCCAGCGGCTCGACGTCGTAGCAGATCGCGGCGATGGCGCGTTGGGTCAGCGACACCAGCCGCACCGAGGTGATCCGCACCGAGCGCCCGGCGGGGGAGGTCCACTCCACCTGCCGGGTCAGCGTGCCCGCCCGCATGTCCAGGATGCGCTCGTGCGAGTCGAGCCGCCCGTACCGCACGTCGAACGGCTCGTCGTCCACCAGCAGCCGGATCAGCTTGCCGTTGGTGACGTTGATCACGGTCTGCCCCGACTCGGGGTAGCCGTACCCGGCCTCGGCGTGCGGCAGCGGCCGCAGCTCGTAGAACGAGTTGAGGTAGCTGCCGGGCAGCCCGTGCGGGTCGCCCTCGTCCAGGTTGCCGCGCAACCCCATGTGCCCGTTCGACAGAGCGAAGACCGACTCGCTCTGCGCCAGGCGGTCCAGCCGCAGTTCCGGTTCCCGCACGCACCACGGCTCGACCGTGAACACCGGCAGGTCCACGTTGGTGGTGGTGTGACGGCCCCCGCGCCCGTCGCTCACTTGTCCTCCAGAAGTTCCGATAGGTCCCCGACGACGATGTCGGCCCCGTGCCGCGCCAGCGCCTCCCGGTGGCCCCCGCCGACCCGGTCCACGCCCACGACGTAGGCGAAGTCCCCCGCGCGGCCCGCCTCCACACCTGCCAGCGCGTCCTCGAACACCGCCGCGCGCGCCGCCGGCACCCCGACCGCCTCCGCCCCCGCCAGGAACATGTCGGGCGCCGGCTTGCCGGGCAGGTCGCGCTCTCGGGCGACCACCCCGTCGACGCGGGTGTCGAACAGGTCGGCGATGCCCGCGGCGGCCAGCACCTGCACGGTGTTGGCGCTGGACGACACCACGGCGGTCCGCAGCCCGGCGTCCCGGCAGGCCCGCACGTACGCCACCGACCCGTCGTACACCTCGACGCCGTCGTCCTCCAGCAGCTTGAGCACGAGCTCGTTCTTGCGGTTGCCGAGGCCGTACACGGTCTCGGCGTCGGGCGGGTCGTCGGGGCCGCCCTCGGGCAGCGTGATGCCGCGGGAGGCCAGGAACGAGCGCGTCCCGTCCTCGCGGCGCTTGCCGTCGACGTACTTGCCGTAGTCGCCGGCCTCGTCGAACGGGACGAACTGCGTACCGGTCGCCTCCGCCCGCGCCTTCAGGTACTCGTCGAACATCCGCTTCCACGCGGCGGCGTGCACCGCGGCTGTACGGGTAAGTACGCCGTCCAGGTCGAACAGGCAGGCGCCGACCGGTTGCGGCAGTCCCAGCATGGCTTCCCCCTCGCGGGTTCGGTGATCTCTACGATGCGTCCCGTTCCCTGGATGGAACAAGGACATGCGGCCGCCCGGTTGACCGAACAGCGGGCGACCTCACCCGCGTACCCACGGGTGTGGGGCCTGAACGAAGAGGAGACGAGTCGATGAGCAAGGCGCGCATAGGTGTCACCGGGTTGGCGGTGATGGGCCGGAACCTGGCCCGCAACCTCGCCCGGCACGGGCATCCCGTTGCCGTGCACAACCGCACCGCCGCCCGCACCAAGGCGCTGGTGGAAGAGTTCGGGGACGAGGGTACCTTCATCCCCGCCGAGACGCCCGAGGAGTTCGTGGCCTCGCTGGAACGCCCCCGCCGTCTGGTGATCATGGTGAAGGCGGGGGCGCCGACCGATGCGGTCATCGAGGAGTTCGCGCCGCTGCTGGAGCCGGGCGACATGATCGTCGACGGGGGGAACGCGCACTTCGCCGACACCCGGCGGCGCGAGGCGGCGCTGCGCGAACGCGGCCTGCACTTCGTCGGCACCGGCATCTCCGGCGGCGAGGAGGGCGCGCTGCACGGCCCGAGCATCATGCCGGGCGGGTCGGCCGAGTCCTACGAGGCGCTCGGCCCGCTGCTGGAGGACATCGCCGCCAAGGTCGACGGCACGCCGTGCTGCGTGCACGTCGGACCGGACGGCGCCGGGCACTTCGTGAAGATGGTGCACAACGGCATCGAGTACGCCGACATGCAGCTGATCGCCGAGTCCTACGACCTGCTGCGGCACGCCGCCGGGCTGTCCCCGGCCGAGATCGCCGAGGTGTTCCGCACCTGGAACACCGGGCGGCTGGAGTCCTACCTCATCGAGATCACCGCCGAGGTGCTGGCGCACACCGACGCCGCCACCGGCCGCCCGTTCGTCGACGTGGTGCTGGACCAGGCCGAGCAGAAGGGCACCGGCCGCTGGACCGTGCAGACCGCCCTCGACCTGGGCGTCCCGGTCTCGGGCATCGCCGAGGCCGTGTTCGCCCGCTCGGTCTCCGGCCATGCCGGCCTGCGCCGCGCCGCCCGCAACCTGCCCGGCCCCAAGAACGACGTGCGCTACCTGTCCGGGTTCGCCGACGACGTCGAGCAGGCCCTGTACGCCTCGAAGGTCGTCGCGTACGCGCAGGGCTTCCACCAGATCCAGGCGGGCAGCGAAGAATACGGCTGGAACATCGACCTGGGGCAGATGGCCACGATCTGGCGCGGCGGCTGCATCATCCGCGCCCGCTTCCTGGACCGGATCCGGGCCGCCTACGAGGCCGACCCGCGCACGCCGACGCTGCTGACCGACGACCACTTCGCCGAGGCGGTCGGCGCGGCCCAGGACGCCTGGCGCCGCGTCGTCGCCACCGCCGCGCAGCTGGGCATCCCGGCGCCGGGCTTCTCCAGCGCGCTGGCCTACTACGACTCGCTGCGCGCCGAGCGCCTGCCCGCCGCCCTCACCCAGGGGCAGCGCGACTTCTTCGGCGCCCACACCTACCGGCGCGTCGACCGCGACGGCTCCTTCCACACCCTCTGGGGCGGCGACCGCTCCGAAGTCGAGGCCTGAGCCGTACCGTCCCCCGGGCGCCTCGCGTGCGCCCGGGGGACGGCTTTTTCTCACGCGGTGGCCTGCTCCTGGACGACCGCCCACCGCCCGACCGGCCGGTACGCCGAGTCGTAGATCTCCGACCCGTCGCCGGGCTGAAGGGCGTAGTGCTTCAGGTTGCCGCCCCAGTAGCGCAGGATGCGCCCCAGCTCTTCGGCGGCGTCACCGTCGAACGCCGTCTCGCCCATATCGACTTCGAGAACGAATTTCACCGGCCGGACCCCTCTTTCTCGGCATGTTCCGTGCCCTTCAATCGTCTCATTGAAGTGCTTGTTGGGCTTTTGAGAGGCGCTCTCCCTGCTCACTGGTGTGTGCACCCGTCGAGAACCTCAACTCGGGGTGTCAGAGCCGGCAGCTGATCTCCATGCCCTCGTCGTAGGGGAACGTCAGGCTGTGGTACCCGTTGGCGGGGTCGCGGACGTACTCCAGGTAGGGCGCCAGCTCCTCCATGTCGACGTCGTCGGCCACGACCAGGGTGCCGGGGGCCAGGCGCGGCTCCAGCAGCCGCAGCACCGGCAGGCACAGCTCCTTCCAGCCGTCGAGCAGGACGAACCCGGCGGGTTCGTCCAGGGCGGCGAGAGTCTCCAGGGCGTCCCCCTCCAGGAGGGTGATCACGTCGTCCAGGCCGGTCTCGGCGAAGGTGCGGCGCGCCGCGGCGGCCTTCTCCGCGCTGAGCTCGGTGGTGACGACGCGTCCGGTGCCGTTGTCGCGCACCGCGGCGGCCAGAAACAGCGTGGAGATCCCGTACGACGTGCCGAACTCGACCACGAGGGCCGGGCGGGCGGCGCGCACCAGGCTGTAGAGCAGCCTGCCCCCGGGCTCGGAGATCGGCATGTAGATGCCCGAGGCCACGTCGGCGCGTTCGGCCACGGTCATCGCGGCGAGCGCGTCGAAGTCGATCTCGGCGAAGGCCTCCCCGTCGCGGTCGGCGGCCGCGAACATCCGGTCGAGTGCGCCCGCGACGCGCGGGTCGGTGAGCGTGCTGGTGTGTGTCATGCGGGCTAGACTAGACGCAACGTTGCGTCTAGTCTAGCCGGGCTATTCTTGCCTCTCGGGTGAGGGAGGACATGACGAGCGCAGCGCACACCGCCCGGCCGGAACCGGCCCGGCGGCACCACGGCAACCGGCACGGCCGCAGCGAGCCGGCCCGCCGGGCCGTCCTGGAGGCGGCGGACGGCCTGCTCGTGGAGAAGGGGTTCGCGGGGGTCACGATCGAGGGCATCGCCGCGCGCGCCGGTGTCGCCAAGCAGACCGTCTACCGCTGGTGGAAGACCAAGACCGACATCCTGGTGGAGGCCTTCCTGGAGGACCTGGACGAGGGCCCGATGCCCCCCGACCACGGCGACCTCGCCCGCGACCTGCGCGCCCACGTGCGCTGGCTGGCCGACTTCCTCGGACGCACCGAAGCCGGCGCCGTGTTCCGCGCCCTGATCGCCCAGGCCCAGCACGACCCGGCGTTCGCCGCCGACTTCCGCGCCCGCTACCTCGACCGGCAGCGCGCCCTGGACCGCCTGCCGCTGGAACGCGCTGCCCGGCGCGGCGAACTGCCCGCCGACCTGGACCTGGCCGCCGAGACCGAACGCCTCGTCGGCCCCGTCTACTACCGCGTCCTGGTCACCGGCGAACCGCTCGACGACGACTTCCTCGACGGGCTCGTGGACGCCTTCCTCGCCACCCTGCGCTGACCGTCAGCCGACGCTGACGACCTGCTGCAGCAGACCCCACACGAAATGCGCCACGTACGACTCGCCGTCGGACGTGGTGAACTCCACGCGCCAACGGCTCGGCACCTCACCCGGGTGATGCCGCACGGCGCCGAAACACCGCTCCAGGTCGCCGACGACACACCCCCACGGCCGGAGATCCTCGACACTTGCCAACTCCGGCGCCGCCGCCTCGTCGTCCCTGACCAGCCACTCATGCAGCACCGCCCCGCCGGGGCCGGCGAGGATCTCGAACCGCAGATCCGGCCACAACGCGAACGGCGGCCACCACGCCGCCTCGCACACCACGTCCCCGATCCGCTGCTCGCGCGTACCCGCCGGAGGACCGAGCACCGCCTCGTAGCGGGCCCGCCCGCGCGGGAACGTCCGCGACCGCACGATCCGCTGCCACCGCGCGTTCACCTCGCGCATCTCCGTGCGGGACGCCCCCACCGACCGCACCGCCTCGGCCACGAGGTCCGGCTGGTAGTCGGCCATCCGCCGAAGCAGAACGAGCTGGAACTCCCGCCGCGCGAACCCCTTCACCGCAGCCGCCCACCGCCCTCCACGCCGGTAGCGCTCATAGATTTCGCCCTTGCCGATAGCGGTGTCCGACCACAACACCGCCATGCTCGCACCTGGGGCGAGCCCCTGCGCGACAACTCGACCATCGCCACCGCCGTACCTGGCAGCCAAGGCGCGCAGCACCTCTCCCAGAAGTTGTCAAGGTCAACCTGACGCGCTTATGCTCCCGTCAAGGCAACCCTGACAGGAGGGCGGTTTGAGTGCGTTGAGTACAACACCCGAGGACCTCCGGTGCTCGTTCTGCAACAAGTCGCATACCGAGGTGGCCAAGCTGGTCGCCGGGCCCGGCTTGTACATCTGCAACGAGTGCGTGGACCTGTCCGCGGCCATCATCGAGGAGTACCGCGACAAGCCGGTCGAGGTCCGCTTGCCGACGTGGGAGTCGCTGACGGACGAGCAGATGCTCGACCACATTCCCCGCGTCGCGGCGGCGGCCGATCAGGTCGAAGCCAACCTGCGCTCCTGGGTCCAGGAGCTGCGTCGGCGAGGGGTGACCTGGGCGAGGATCGGAGCCGCCTTGGGCATCTCCCGCCAGGCGGCATGGGAACGCTTTTCCGGCGAGGAATGACCGCACTCTGCCACCCCGACCGGACACATCGGCCCACACTGTGGCAGCCGCGACGCTTCACCCTTCCCGATCAGCCACCGTTCGAGCCGACTCGGCGATCGGATTGTCGGGCGAGTCCAGCCAGACGCGTTGCCCTTCGAGGGTGACGGTCACCCAGAACCGGGTGCAGTCGGGGCGTCCGGCCTTGATCCATCGCTCCTCGGTCTCGTGGCGTACCGCCTGCGGTATCCCCTGCCCGCGCAGCGGCATGAAGTACGCCGGGGAGACGAACGGCCCCTCAGCCGTTCCGTCCGCGCGCACCTCCAACACAGCCAGCGGCCCGGCCGGGTGGAACGTCGCCGCCCAGGGAACCACGATCACCCCGCCCGGCCGAGTCTGCTCCACCCAGGCATACGGCACGGTATGCGCCGCCGCCGTGCAGATCACGCGGTCGAACGGCGCATGCGCGGGCGCCCCCTTCTCCCCGTCTCCCGTGATCACGGTCACATCGCCGAAGCCCGCGACCCGCAGGGCGTGACGAGCATGGTCCGCCGCCGACGGATCGATCTCCATCGACACCACCTCGGCCCCCAGGGCCGCCAGGCATGCGGCGTTGTACCCGGTCCCCGTGCCGATCTCCAGCACGCGCATGCCCGCGTCAACCCGCAAAGCGCCGATCATCTTTGCCATGACCGATGGAGCCGACGAAGACGACGTAGGCCACATTCCGTCCTTGATCTGCGTCATGATCGGCTCGTCCGACGCCACCAGCCGTTCCCATTCCTCCGGCTCGTCGCGGCGAGACAGCGCCACCAACTGAGCATCCCGAACCACCCACACGGTTTCCGGGATGAATACCCGCCGATCGATACACGGCAGCCCAGGGAACCTGGTCACGACGACGCCTGGCCCGTCCCGTTGCAGGACCCGCACGTGATCTTCTGCTCTTTGTTGTCCAGATTGATCACCGTGTAGCCCTTGCCGCCACACGAACCGCACGCCGGCTGCTTCGAGTGCTTCCCCACTTGCCTTCCTTCCCACACTTAGGGACGACGCCCCGCTCACCGCTTGTGAAGGTTTTGATGATGCCCAGAATAAAATCGCAGATCACAGCGTCATGGCCCGCGGTCCGGCCATGACAGCACCGTCCGGCCGCTGCGGGCCGTAGACAGTTCCAGTTCACCGATGGCCAGGCAGGCCGACTGGTCGATCAGGATCCGCCATGGGTGAGCGCCTGGGGTGTCGCCTAGCCGTGGTCCCTCATGCCTGAACCGCGCGAGCACTGGTCGCCTGCTTACGCCTTGATCTTCCTGGCAATCTGATCTTCCGGGGGTCTCTGTGGAAGATCGCGAGTTGCGGCCGGTGCATTGGCTGGCCCGCTCATCACTCATCGTCTGCCCCAATGTTCCGTGCTATGGCAGGCATGAGCGAGTGTACTTTCGATCGCCCATCGAGTAAGGGAAGTGATGAAAACGAAGTCAGAAGGTTATCGGACAAAGCGGACTTTGCGTCAAACTTTCCCGCCTGAATCGGCAGTGGCCTTGGGTCTTGCCGAGCTCGACGCTATGAAGCGGCCGCATTCACAGGTGGACAACGTCGTTTTTGTTGCATTTGAACTGATCGCGGTGTGGGACTCCAGCAATCGGCTGCCTCAGGTGAGGCCATCTCCGGACCTGGGGGCGGATGTCTCGGCCCTGTCGTCCGAGGGCTCCCATGACCTCGGTGGCTGGGGTCTGCCCATCGTCTCCACCCTCGCCGCCAACTGCGGCTGCACCCCCGAACCGACCGGCGGCAAGTGGGTCTGGGCCAGCCTTGAGATCTGTTGAACAGGGTGGGCTGTGGTGTCACCGGGTGGTGAACGGGGCGGGCGGGCCTGTGGGGGTGGGGGTTGTGGCGGTATTGGCGCGGGCACCCTCCGGGCACGGGCAGGATGGAAGGTGTGAACCTCATCGATCATCTTCCCTCGGGTGCCGACGTCGACGCCGACTCGCTGTTCGAGGCGTTCGAACGGTGGGTGTCCGGGCGCGGGATCACCTTGTATCCCGCGCAGGAGGAGGCGCTGATCGAGGTGGTGTCCGGCGCCAACGTGATCCTGGCGACGCCCACCGGGTCGGGTAAGAGCCTGGTGGCGGCGGGGGCGCTGTTCGCGGCTCTGGCGCGCGACGAGGTCGGGTTCTACACCGCGCCGATCAAGGCGCTGGTATCGGAGAAGTTCTTCGACCTGTGCGAGATGTTCGGGCGGGAGAACGTCGGCATGATGACCGGCGACGCCAGCGTCAACGCCGACGCGCCGATCATCTGCTGCACCGCCGAGGTGCTGGCCAACATCGCGCTGCGCGACGGCGCCGACGCCGACATCGGCGTGGTGGTGATGGACGAGTTCCACTTCTACGCCGAGCCCGAGCGCGGGTGGGCGTGGCAGATTCCGCTGCTGGAGCTGCCGCAGGCGCAGTTCCTGCTGATGTCGGCGACGCTCGGCGACGTGTCGTTCTTCCAGAAGGACCTGACCCGGCGCACCGGGCGCCAGACCGCGCTGGTGACGTCGGCCGAGCGGCCCGTCCCGCTGATCTACGAGTACCGCACCACCCCGCTGCACGAGACGATCGAGGAGCTGCTGGGCGAGCAGAAGGCACCGATCTACCTGGTGCATTTCACCCAGGCCGCGGCGATCGAGCGGGCGCAGGCGCTGATGAGCGTCAACGTGTGCTCCAAGGCGGAGAAGCGGCAGATCGCCGAGATGATCGGCGACTTCCGGTTCACCACCAAGTTCGGGCGCAACCTGTCGCGGTTCGTGCGGCACGGCATCGGCGTGCACCATGCCGGGATGCTGCCCAAGTACCGGCGGCTGGTGGAGCGGCTGGCGCAGGCGGGGCTGCTGAAGGTGATCTGCGGCACCGACACACTCGGCGTCGGCGTGAACGTGCCGATCCGCACGGTGGTGTTCACGGCGCTGAGCAAGTACGACGGGCACCGGGTGCGGCGGCTGCGGGCCCGCGAGTTCCACCAGATCGCCGGGCGGGCCGGGCGCGCCGGGTTCGACACCGTCGGGTACGTGGTGGCGCAGGCCCCCGAGCACGTCGTCGAGAACGAAAGGGCGCTGGCCAAGGCGGGCGACGACCCCAAGAAGCGGCGCAAGGTGCAGCGCAAGAAGCCCCCGGAGGGGTTCGTCGGCTGGGACGAGGACACCTTCCGCAAGCTGCAGACCGCCGAGCCGGAGAAGCTCACCTCGCGGTTCCAGGTCAGCCACGCCATGCTGCTGTCGGTGATCGCCCGCCCGGGCAACGCGTTCCAGGCGATGAAGAAGCTGCTCACCGACAACCACGAGGACCGGGCCGCGCAGCGCCGGCACATCTCCCGGGCCATCGCGATCTACCGGTCGCTGCTGGCGGGCGGGATCGTGGAGGTGCTGGACGAGCCCGACGAGCAGGGCCGCTACGCGCGCATCACCGTCGACCTGCAGGAGGACTTCGCGCTCAACCAGGCGCTGTCGACGTTCGCGCTGGCCGCGTTCGAGATCCTGGACCCCGCCTCGCCCACGTACGCGCTGGACGTGCTGTCGGTGATCGAGGCGACGCTGGACGATCCGCGGCAGATCCTGGCCGCGCAGGAGAACAAGGCCCGCGGCGAGGCCGTCGCCGAGATGAAGGCCGAGGGCATCGAGTACGAGGAGCGGATGGAGCTGCTCCAGGACGTCACCTACCCCATGCCGCTGGAGGAGGAGCTGGCGGCGGCGTACGAGACGTACCGGACCGGGCACCCGTGGGTCGGCGACCATCCGCTCAGCCCCAAGTCGATCGTGCGGGACATGTACGAGCGGGCGATGACGTTCACCGAGTACATCGCCCACTACGAGCTGGCCCGGGCGGAGGGGCTGCTGCTGCGCTACCTGTCGGGCGCCTACAAGGCGCTGCAGCAGACCGTCCCCGAGTCGATCAAGACCGACGAGCTGATGGACCTGATCGCCTGGCTGGGCGAGCTGGTCCGCCAGGTCGACTCCAGCCTGCTGGACGAGTGGGAGCAGCTCGCCCATCCCGAGGACGGGCCCGTCCGCCAGCCGGTCGAGGAGAAGGTCGCCAAGGTCACCGCCAACGCGCGGGCGTTCCGGGTGCTGGTGCGCAACGCGATGTTCCGCCGGGTGGAGCTGGCCGCGCTGGAGAAGTACGACGAACTGGGCGAGCTGGACCCGGAGCTGGGCGCCGACGGGTGGGCCGCGGCGATGCAGGCGTACTGGGACGAGCACGACGACCTGCTCACCGGCCCGGACGCGCGCGGCCCGAAGCTGCTGATGATCGAGGAGGTGCCGGAGGAGTCCCTGTGGCGGGTCCGGCAGGTCTTCGACGACCCGGAGGGCCACCACGACTGGGGTATCGACGCCGAGGTGGATCTGACAGCCTCGGACGAGGCGGGCGAGGCGGTCGTCCGCGTCACCGGCGTCGACCGGCTCTAGATCTGGGAGGGGTTCCATGGTCCAGGTGGCCGTCGCGCAGTTCGCGGCCGGGCTCGACAAGGAGCGCAACCTGGCCGGCGTGCGGGAGCTGGTCGGGGAGGCGGCGGCCCGGGGCGCCCGGGTGGTGGTGCTGCCGGAGTACTCGATGTTCGCCGCGCCGCGCGTGGACGAGCGGTTCGTCGCGTCCGCCGAGGACCTGGACGGGCCGTTCGCCACCGGGCTGGCCGAGACCGCCCGGCGGCACGGCGTGCACGTCGTCGCCGGAATGAACGAGCGCACCGACGACCCCGGCCGCATCTCCAACACGCTGCTGGCCGTGGGCCCGGACGGGAAGATCGCCGCGACCTACCGGAAGATCCACCTGTATGACGCGTTCGGCATGCGCGAGTCGGACGTGATCCGCCCCGGCGAGATCGCCGAGCCGGAGACGTTCACCGTCGACGGCCTGCGGTTCGGCATGCAGACCTGCTACGACGTGCGGTTCCCGGAGGTGACGCGGCGGCTGGTGGACGCGGGCGTGGACGTGCTGGCGCTGCCCGCCGACTGGGTGCCGGGCCCGCTCAAGGAGGACCACTGGCGGACCCTGGTGCGCGCCCGCGCCATCGAGAACACCGTCTACGTGGCCGCGGCCGACCAGCACGCCCCGACCGGCGCCGGCAACAGCATGATCGTCGATCCGATGGGCGTGGTCGTGGCGTCGCTGGGCGAGGGCACCGGAACGGCGGTCGCCCCGGTGTCGGCCGAGCGGATCGCCGCGGTGCGGGCGACGAACCCGGCGTTGGAGCTGCGCCGCTTCACTGTCGCGCCCCGCACCTGACCACCCGCCCGGCCCTGCGCCCGGCCCGGAACGCCGCTAAAGGCGCCGCCCCACCCCGGTCACCAGCTCGCGCAGGCGCATCGGCCCGCCGGTCTCGGGCGACAGCGGGGGAGTGTCCATGCCCGCGCCGCTGCGCAGCCCGTCGAGGAACTGGCGCAGCGCGTCCAGCGCGCTGTACCGGGGCGTCCAGCCCAGTTCGGTGCGGGCCCGGGTGGTGTCCATGACGGGCAGGTGCAGGGCCAGGTCGAGCAGCTGCGGGGAGGCCGGCACCAGGCCGAGCTCCCACGCGATGCTCAGCGCGGCCTTGGCCCCGCGCGCGGGCAGGCGGATCCTGCGCGCGTGCAGCAGCTGCGCCAGCTCGTCCGGGCCGATCACCGGGTCGGCGGCCAAGTTGAACGGGCCCCGCACGTCCTCGGTCACCGCCAGCCGGTACGCCTCGGCGGCGTCGTCGGTGTGCAGTGCCTGGAACCGCAGCCCGGGCACGTCCGGCACGACCGGGATCAGGCCCGGTCGCACCAGCGGGTTCGGCAGGAACGGCCCGGCGAACAACCGCCGCTGGCCGGACGCCGACTCCCGTTTGAAGATGAACCCGGGGCGCATCCGCACCACCCGGCGGTCGGGGTGCTCGGCCTGGAAGGCGTCCAGCATCCGCTCCACGTACGCCTTCTCCCGGCCGTAGGCGGCGGTGGGCCAGCTGTGCGTGGGCCACGACTCGTCCACCGGGCGGTCGTCGCGGGGCCCGGGGGAGTAGGCGCCGACGGACGAGGCGTACACCAGCGCGGGCACGCCCGCGTCGGCCACCGCCTGGAACACCCGGGCGCTGCCCGCCACGTTGGCCCGCCAGGTGATCGCCGGGGTGTGCGTGGGCTGGAACAGCCAGGCGAGGTGGACGACGGCGTCCGCGCCGCGGAACAGGCCCGCGAGGTCGGCGTCGGCGACGTCGGCCCGCGCCCACTCGGTCTTGTCGATCCTCAGCCGGGGACGGCGGCGGGCGATGCCCAGGATCGAGGTGATCCGGACGTCCGCGGCCAGCGCCTGCGCGGTGCTGGTGCCCACGTTGCCCGTGGCCCCCACGACGACGACCCGCATGATCGCCTCCTTGCGCTGTCGGCGGTCGGGTTCTTTTCGCCGTACCCCGCCGCGCCGCGCCCATGCGTCCCGCCCCCGGCCCGGGGGCGGGATGCCGGCCCCGAGTCAGGCGGCCTCGCTGGTGATCAGCCGCGTCACCTCGGTGCGCAGGGAGTCCACGTCCACGCCGGAGGTCTTCAGGATCCACACGGCGGGGTTGTCCCGGTCGTGCAGCACGCCCAGGAGGACGTGGCCGGCCGCGATGTGGTTGTGCTTGAGGCTGATCGCGTGCCGCAGGCTCAGCTCCAGGGACTTTTTGGCGCCCTTGTTGAACGGCACGTGCCCCCGCTCGCCCCGCCGCCACCGGCCGGGCGGGGCGTCCAGGGCGCCCTCGCCGAACGTCTCCTCCGCCGCCCGCCGCACCGCGTCCAGGTCGATGCCGATGGAGCGCAGCGCCTCGGGGTCGAGGGGGTCCCCGCCGGCCGCGGTGCGGGCGAGCCGGGCCCGCAGCTCGCGGGCCTCCAGCCCCTGCCCGCGCAGCGCCCGGCCCGCCGGGCCGTCGTCCTGGACGAGGGCGAGCAGCAGGTGCTCCGGGCCGATGTGCCGGTGGCCCAGTTCCCGCACCGCCTCCTCCCGGGCCAGCGTCACGACCGCCCGGGCGTCCTTGGTGAACCGTTCGAACATCGCCTCATCGCTCCTTCGACAGGATCCGCCGGCCGCCGCCGTACTTCTTGTGGACCGCCTGGCGGCTCACCCCCAGGCACACCGCGATCTCCTGCCAGGACCAGCCGCGTTCGCGGGCGTTGGCCACCTGCAGCGCCTCCAGCCGTTCGGCCAGTTCGCGCAGTGCGCGCACGGCCCGCAGCCCGATGGCCGGGTCCTGGCTGCCCGCCTGCGTGGCGAGCTTCACTCCGTCGTCCATGCTGTCAATGTAGGTTGACAATCCGGAGGTTGTCAACCTGAGTTGACACAATCCGGGTGGACGTCAGGCCGGGGTGAGCAGGGGGGTCAGCAGATCATCCAGGTCGATCAACCCGGCGGGGCGGCCGTCGGAGGCCAGCACCAGGCCCAGCCGGCTGCGGTGGGCGCGCAGCGTCGCCACCGCCTCGGCGACCGGGGCGCCGATCGGCAGGGCGGGCACCGGGTGGGCCAGCTCGCCCGCGGTCGTCCGCACGCCCCGGGCCCGCGCCACGTACGCGTCCCGCACGTGCACCATGCGCGCGGCGCCGTCCCGGCCCGGGCCCCGGACCATCAGGCGGACCAGGCCGTGCCGGGCGGCGGTGTCGACGATCTCCCGCGGGGTGGCGGCGGCCGGCACCGCGACGATGCCGCCGATCGGTGTCACCAGGCCCGCCAGCGGGGCGCGCGGCGCGTCCAGCGCGGCGGTCAGCAGCCGCAGGTCCGTCTCCCCGATCAGCCCCAGCCGCCGCGACTCCACCACCAGGCTGCGCAGCTGCTCGGGCGTGCGCGACACGCTCGCGGTGTCCCGCGCCGGGACGCCGACCAGGCGCAGCAGCAGGTTGGTGGCGGCGTTCAGCACCGCCAGCACCGGCCGGGTCGCCGCCGAGAACGCCCGGAACGGCGGCGCCAGCAGCATCGCCGACCGCTCCGGATGCGTGATCGCCCACGACTTGGGCGCCATCTCGCCCAGCACCATGTGCAGGAACGTCACCAGGCCGAGCGCCACCACGAACGCCGCGGCGTGCGCGGCCGCGGACGGCAGCCCCGCCGCGCGCGCGAGCGGCGCCAGCGTGTGCGCGATCACCGGCTCGGACACCAGGCCCAGCCCCAGCGAGCACATGGTGACGCCCAGCTGCGCTCCGGCCAGCATCAGCGACAGCTCGCGGACGCCCGCCACCGCCGACGCGGCGGCCCGGCTGCCGCGCGCCGCCGCCCGTTCCAGCCGCGGCCGCCTCGCCGCCACCAGCGCGAACTCCGAGGCGACGAAGAACCCGTTGCCCGCCAGCAGCGCCGCCGTCACCGCAAGGCCCGTGGACAGGTTCATTCCGCGCCCCTCTCCTCGCCCTCCGGCACCGCGGCCGTCACCCGCAGCCGGATCGTCTCGGGGACGTGCCGGTGCACCGTCACCACCTCGACCACCGCGCGGCGCGGCGGCTCGTCCAGGCGGGCCGGCGGCAGGTCCACGGTGACGACGTCGCCCGGCTCTGCGACCCGGCCCAGGCGCCGCAGCAGCAGCCCGGCCACCGTCTCGTAGTCGCCCTCGGGCAGCGCGATGCCGGTCTCGTGCGCCACCTCGTCCACCCGCAGCCCCGCATCGGTGATCCACCACCGGCCGCGCCGCCGCGCCGGGACGTCGGCCGCCTCCAGCTCGTCGGCGATCTCCCCGACCAGCTCCTCGGCCGCGTCCTCCCAGGTGATCAGGCCCGCGAACCCGCCGTACTCGTCGATCACCAGCGCCATGGCGGTGCCGCCGGCCCGCAGGCGCAGCACCACCTCCGGCAGCGGCAGCGTGGCCGGCAGCAGCAGCGCCGGACGCGCCGCCTTCCGCACGGGGACGGGCGCGTCCGGCGGCAGCCGCACCAGCTCCTCCAGGCCGACCACGCCCAGCACGTCGTCGACGCTGTCGCCGACCACCGGGTAGCGGCTGTGCCCGGCCTCGGCGATCACCTCGGCCATCCGGGCGACCGGCGTCCCGCCCGGGACGGTGACCACGTCCACCCGCGGCACCATCGCCTCCCCGGCGGTGCGGTCGGAGAACGCCAGCGCCCGCTCCAGCAGCTCGGCGTGCTGCTCCTCCAGCTGCTCGCCGGACTCGCCGATGATGTGGCCGAGCTCCTCCAGCGTGGCGCCGTGCCGCAGCTCCTGCACCGGCTCGATGCCGGCCGCGCGCAGCAGCCGGTTGGCCGAGGCGTCGAACAGCCGGATCAGCGGCGCCGCCACCGCCAGGTACACCAGGGTGGACGAGGCCAGCGCGCGGGCCATCGCATCGGCTCTGGACAGCGCGAGGTTCTTGGGGAACAGCTCGCCCAGCACCATCTGGATCACCGTGGCGATCAGGAAGCCGAGGGCCAGGGCGATCCCGCCGGTCGCGCCCGCCGGGACCCCGGCCGCCGCCAGCGCCGGGGCGATCAGCCCGGCCAGCGCCGGCTTGGCGATGAACCCCACGACCAGGGCGGTCACGGTGATGCCGAGCTGGGCGCCGGACAGCATGAACGACAACCGCTCCATCACCCGCACGGCGCGGGCCGCGCGCCGGTCGCCCCGCGCCGCCATCGCCTCCAGCGTGGGCCGGTCCGCGGTGACGAAGACGAACTCCTGGGCCACGAAGTACCCGGTCGCGGCCGTCAGCGCCACGACCGCCGGCAGCCCGAGCGCCAGGTCCACCGAACCTCCCTCCTGCAGAGGGCTCCCGGAACCCTGCATATCCCCGATCTCCCGTCCGCCACTCGGGGAGGGCGCGCCGCGCCCGTGCCGCCGGGGCCGAGCGGGGGGTGACGAGGGGGCGACGAGGGGTGCCAACGGGCGGGGCCGCTTGGCATGCTGGAGGGAGTCCCGTCACGCGCGACGGGAGCGACAGGGCATCGGTTGCACGGTTTTCCCTACCCGCCGGGAGTGCCCATGACCGACGAGAAATGTCCCCGTCCCGTCTTCGACCCGGCCATCCCCAGCGGCGACCGGGCGCTGCTGGCGGCGGCGCCGGAACGGCTGACCCCGGCGAGCCTGCCCGTTCCGCCCCCGCCCCGCCCGAGCGCCGCCGTGCTCGCGGCCCGGGCGGTCTGGATCCCGCTGTTCGCGTTCTTCTACGGCGTGCTGCCCGGCGGCTGGCTGCGCCTGTTCTTCCTGGCCTCGCTGGACGAGGACGACCTGATGGGCGGGGTGTTCCGGTGGGGCCGCACGGCGGTCGCGGCGATGATGCTCACCCCCGCCGTGCAGGTCGTGCTGATCCTGCTGGGCATGGGCGAGGCCGCGGTCGCGCTGGCGGCGGTCAGCTTCGCCGCCTGGGCGGTCGGCGCCGTGCGGCACCTGCGCGAGCCCGCCGCGTCCCGGGCGGCCCGCGAGCACCACGGCCGCTACCTGCTGCCCGCCGACTTCGACCGGCCCGCCGCCCGGCTGCTGGTGCGGGCCCAGCGGGCGATCGACACGGTGCTGGGCTCCGCGGCGCACCGCGTCGGGCTGCTCGACGACGTCAACAACGCGGTGGTGCTGCCCCGCCAGGAGTGGGCGGTCGCCTGCGCGCTGGCCGAGCACACCCGGCTGCGCCGCGAGCGCCGCGCCCAGCAGCCCGAGCGGCTGACCGAGACCGTGCGCGAGCTGCTGGAGCCGCAGCGCCGCGCCCTGGAGCTGTCGGTGCGTGCGATCACCCAGCGGATCGAGGCGCTGGAGGAGTACGCCCGGCGGGCCCGGCAGGCCGACGACGCCTTCCACGAGTGGCGGGTGCTGCGGCGGCTGCCCGAGCAGAACGCCCGCTACCAGGACCTGCTGGCCCGCACCGTCGGCCACGACCTGGCCCGCGAGGAGATCGAGCGGCTGGCCGACGACGCCCGCCGCGCCGAACGGGCCCTGCGCGACAGCGTCGCCACGGCACTGCGCACGGGCCGCGCCGTCACCGCGCCCCCCGCCTGACCACCCGGGACCCCGGTCACCGGACGCGGCGGGCCGACCGGGGCGGCGGCTCGGCGGGCCGCCCGACCCGCACGACGCTGAGCAGCCGCGCCGGGTCGTCCACGTCCAGCATGCGGGCGAGCGCGGCGCGCGTGGCGGGCGCGTCGATGATCTGGCTCAGCGGGTGGACGGTGTGGCCGAGGCGGGAAAGCGCCAGCCACTGCCGCATCAGCACCCGCCCCATCGCGATCTCCCCCTCGGGCGGGCAGCCGGCCGGGCCGACGAGCACGAGCACGTCGCCGTCGTGGTCGAGCAGGCCCCGGGAGGCCGCCGCGAGCAGACGCGGCAGGCCCGCGCGGCGCAGCACCGGATACGCCCGCGGCGACAGGACGGCGCGCAGCCCGAGCGCCTCGGCGCGGCCGAGCCGCAGGGCCCGGTCGGTGAGGCCGTCGAGGCCGTAGCGGGGGTCGCGGGGGCTCAGTCGCAGCCAGGCGCGCAGCTCGAACGTCACGGCGGGGTCGCCGAACATGTGCCGGTCGGCGTCGTACAGCAGCCCGGCCAGCCGGCGGCACGGCAGCCGCAGCGTGCGGGCCCCGGCCGCCTCGGCCTGCTCGGCGGCGGCCCCGAACACCGCGTCGTCGAGCCGCCCGGGCCGGTAGGGGACGCGGCCGGTGCGGCGGGCGCGCACGTCGTCCGCGGTGAACGGGGTGGCGTACGGCTCGCCGGCGGCCACCAGAGCACCGACCAGCCGCCGCGCCCGGTCGTAGCCGGGGCGGAACCCGACCGGCAGACCCGCATCGGCGCACACGATCAGGCACGTCTCGGTGAACGCGCCCAGCCCCAGCCGCAGGTCCCGCCCGGTCGGGTCGGCCGCCGGCAGCGCACACGCCGGATCCCAGCCGATCTCGACCCGGTCGCCGCGGTAGCGCAGCGTCCACGGCTGGGTGTTGTGCGCGCTGGGCGCCCGCCAGAAGTCGGGCTCCAGCGCGCGCAGATCGCCCAGGTTCACCGGATCTCCATTTCGTAGAACGTGTAGCCGTGCAGCGGCCTGCCGCCCATCGCGACGTACTGGGCGGCCGACCCCGGATTGGTGCGTTCCACGAACGTGCTGCGCAGCGTCCGGTAGCCGCCGGCGCGCAGGTTGCGCAGCAGCTCCCGGGACAGCAGCCGCATGTACCCGCGCCCCTGCTCGTCCGGCACCGTGCCCTTGACGATCAGGACGGCGTCGCGGCGGTACCGGGAGCGGGTCAGCAGCAGCCGCACCTGGTTGCGCGGGCCGAGGTCGCCGTCCACACCCGCCACGAACTCGGAGATGTCCGGCACGCACAGCACGAACGCGATGGGACGCCCCGCCTTGGTCAGGTAGAGCAGCAGCGACTCGTCGATCAGGTGGGCCAGCCCGTCGGTGGCCCGGTCCAGCTGCTCGGCCGAGATCTCCGTGTAGTAGCCGAGCCCGGCGAACGAGGCGTTCAGCATCTCCCGCAGCATCGGCAGCTGCTCGCCGAACCGCCGGCGCGAGCCGCGGTGCACCGCCAGGTCCTCGGCGGCCAGACGGGCGTCGTCGAAGCCGAACACCGCGTCGGGGTCGGCGGTCACCGGGCAGATCCACGTGTCGGACTCGAACCGCCGCGCGAACCCGTACGCCTCGTAGGCGCGCGGGTAGTACGCGGGGTTCCACGCGCTGTCGATGAACCCGCGCTCGGAGAACCCCGAGGTGATGACGCCGCCGGACTGGTTGGGCAGCAGCGACACCGGCCCGAACGCCGCGGCCTTCCCCGCCTCCGCCCCCGCCGCGCGGATCGCGTCGAACAGCGCGCGTGCGGCGCGCTCGTCGTCGGTGAACTCGGTGAGCCCGAACAGCTGCGCCGGACGGCCGATCTTGGCGTCGAACGCGGCGTCGGTGTGCAGGGTGGTGCGCGCCACCACCCGGCCGGCCGCGTCGCGCAGCACGTACAGCCGCACGCCCGGGACCTCGCCGCGGTACCAGCCGCGGATCTGCTGCCGCAGCGGCGGCACGAACCGCGGGTCCCCGCCGTGGACGCGCCGGGCGAACTCGATGAACTCGCGCAGAGCGCGCCGCGTCCGCACGTGCTCGAAGGTGAAGGTCATCGGCGCTCACGGGCGACCGGCGGGCCCTGCTCCTCGTGGCTGAGCGGAGTGAACTCGCAGATGTGCGCCATGACGTCGCCCTCGGCGCGCCACACGCCGTTGCTGTAGCCCTCCGGCTCGGCGTTGTAGATGCGGATGTAGCCGCCGGTGGCGTTCCTGGTGCCGTCGGTCACCCAGCGCATCAGCCTGCGGTGGTGGCGGCTGCGCGCGAACAGCAGCAGCGAGTCGCGGTCCTCGAAGAACGCCAGGGTGCCCAGCGTGAACGGGAACTCCCAGTACACCTTGTGCCAGCAGTAGCCGCGCATCCGCTTCATGTCGCGGACCAGCCGGAACCAGGTCAGGCTCAGGGTGAGGACCGACAGCGGGCCGCGGTAGCGGGTGGCGCCGACGAACATCGCGGTCGCCTGCGCCTGCCGGGGCGCCCTGCTGAAGTCGGCGGTGCGCATCAGCAGGCCCTCGCGTGCCGCCCGGCGTCCGCCGCCGGGGCGTCCTTCACCAGGTAGACGTTCTTGAGCCCGCCGGCGCCCGCGAACGGGCCCTCGCCCGGACCGAACACCCGCACCCGCAGGTCGCCGGCCGCCGGGTCCTCCTTCAGCGACGCGGCGAAGTCGCGGGACACCGCGGCCAGATGGTCGCGGACGCCGTCGCGGCAGATTCGCGCCAGCCGGGCGACCGCCGTCTCGTCCATGTCCGCGTCCTCCCGCAGCTCGATGTTGACGACGGGCCGCGACTCCAGGTCCGGCTGCTCCTCCAGCGACAGGCAGAACCGCGCGATGTCGGCGGCGTAGGGGTTGCCCTCGTACAGGCCGTACTCCACGTCCTGCGGGTAGAGGTTGGCGCCCATGTAGGAGATCGTGCTGTCGGCCCGTCCGAACAGGAACAGCAGCGGCAGCGTCATCTTCTCGTCGCCGGTGGCGCGCCGGCACTCGGCCCACCGCTGCGGGTCCCGCCGGATGATCTTGCGGACCCGGTGCAGCGGGTGCAGCAGCGCCTCGTCGCCCACGTTGTAGCGCAGCTTGGGCTGCAGGCAGGCCTTGCTGGTGAGCGTGCACAGCAGCTCGCCGCGCGCGTTGACCTCCAGGTACGTCTCCAGCGGGTTGTAGTGGAAGATCATCGGCAGCCGCTGCTCGTGCTCGCCCAGCAGCTCGCGGCGCAGCTCGGCGTCGACGGCCAGCCGCTTGCGCAGCCACACCGTGAACGCGCTTTCGGCGCCCATCCCGATCGTCAGGTCGCTGGCGCCGTAGCCGGAGCGGACCTCCTCCAGGCGCCGCTCCAGGTAGTCGCGCAGCGCCTCGGTCATCCCCTCGCCGCCGACCATGCCCCGGATCCGGTACTCCTTCCAGGGGAAGCCGAGCGCGTCCAGCCGGTCCACCAGGTGCTTGAGGAACGGCGGGTAGGCGGCGACGATGTAGTCGTAGCCGGGGCCGAAGTGCTCCAGCGTGTCGACGATCTTGTCCAGGTCGGGGCCGGTGTTCTTGACCATCGCGATGCGGGCCAGCGCCGCGCCGGTGGTGGTGCCGGTCGCCCACGCGCCCATCGAGTACGCGTTGATCACAAAAAGCCGCCGGCCGGGGAAGACCAGCTCGATGTACCCGGCGGCGTTGCGGTAGATCCCTTTGAGCTCGCGCGGGCCGCGCACCCAGTTGTACGGCTTGCCGGTGGAGCCGGACGACTCGTCCACGATCACGCCGGGCCGGTGCAGCCGCCCCTCCTGGCACCGGCTGGCCTCGTCGTAGACGCTCGCGTAGTTCTGCTTGCTCGTCTCGGGGAAGTCGGCCAGGCGGCGGGGCCGGCGGGCGCACGTGCGCCGCACGAAGTCCCGGTAGGCGGGCACGTCGACGGCGGCGAACGCGCACGCCAGCCGCGCGTGGCGGGCGGCCAGCCGGTCGAGCGCCGGATGGTAGCGGCGGGCGGTGAACCGCCACACCGCCGGATGCGCCGCGGCGCTCCGGTACACGCCGGTCAGCAACCAGGAGCACGCCTGCAACCGGGCCCGGCGCCAGCGCTCGCGCGGCGTGAGCGGTCCCAGCCGGGGCGACAGCCGCGCCCCCGCATCCTCCCTAGCCATGATCACCTTCCTGTCGGTGCGTCCGTCAACGTCTGGAAGGAAGTGTGCGTGCCGCGGGGGCGCGGGGACATCCGCCGTGCGACGGGGTTCCGCCCCCGTACAAGTACCTAGGCAGTGGGCGCCGCGGTACTCACCGGCTCCCGCGCCGCGGCGGGCGCGGCCCCGGGGCGGCGGTTGAGGGCGTGGCCGAGCGCCACCGTGGCGAGCGCGGCGGCGCCCAGCCCGGCGCCGATCCACCCGACCGCCGGGTACCCGGCGCCCGCGCCGATCGCCAGACCGCCCAGCCAGGGGCCCGCGGTGATCCCGACGTTGAACGCCGAGAAGTTGGTGGCGGCGGCCAGCGTCGGCGCCCGGCCGGCCAGGGCGAACACCCGGGCGTTAAGCGCCGGGTTGGTGGCGAAGCCGAACGCGCCCAGCAGGAAGACCAGCGGAACGGCCGGCGCGGGCGTGCCCAGTGACAGCGCCAGGGCCGCGGAGACGACGACGGTCCCCGACACGCCGATGTACAGCGTGCCGAAGGGGTGCCGGTCGGACGTGCGGCCGCCGACGGCGATGCCGAGGAAGGACCCGACCCCGTACAGCACCAGCACGGCGGGCACCCAGCGTTCGGCCAGCCCGGTGGTGTCGGTGAGCATCGCGCCCAGGTAGCTGAACGTCACCAGCAGCGCTCCCGTGGACAGCGCGGTCGTGCCGTAGGCGAGCCAGAGCCGCGGGTTGGCCATGGCGCGCAGCTCCTCGCCCAGCCGGGGCACGGCGTCCGGGTCGGGACGGCCGCCCGGCAGCGTCGCCGGCACCCCGACCATGGCGAGCGCCGACAGGGCGGCCACCGCCCAGAACGCCGCCCGCCAGCCGAGGTTCTGGCCGATGAGCGTGCCGCCGGGCAGCCCGACGATGGTGGCGACGGTCAGCCCGCCCGCGACGACGCTCATCGCCTTGCCGCGCGCGTTCTCCGCCACCAGCCCCACCGCCGTGACCGAGGCGACCGCCCAGAACCCCGCGTACACGAACGCGCCGAGCGCGCGGGTCGCCAGCAGCGCGCCGTAGCCGGGGGCCAGTGCCCCCGCAACGTGGGTCAGTGCGAAGACCGCCAGGAAGGCCGGCAGGGTGGCGCGGCGGGGCCAGCGCAGGGTCACCACCGCCAGCAGCGGCGCGCCGACCAGCATCCCGGCGGCGAACGCCGAGATCAGCAGGCCCGCCTGCGGGACGGACACGCCGAGATCGGCGGCCATGCCGGGCAGCAGCCCGGCGAGCATCAGCTCCGAGGTGCCCTGGGCGAAGATCGCCAGGCCCAGGACGTAGACGGCCGGTGGCATGGGGGGTCCCTTCTGTTTTGGATTGATCAGTTCAATATGAGGGCGAAAGAAAGGGCGGCACGGCGGCCGCCCGGCGCTCACGGCGGTCAGGGCCGCCCGGGCCTCACAGCGCGTCCAGCGCGGTGCGGGCGATCGCCTCCAGGACGTCGCGCCCGGCGCCGCCCCGCGCGGCCACCCGCATCCCGCTGATGGTGGCGATGACGAAGTGGGCCAGGGCGTCGGGGTCCTTGCCGGGGTCGATCTCGCCGCTGCGGCGTCCCCGGTCGATCGCCGTGCGCAGCGCCTCGAAGCGCAGGTCGTAGTTGCGGCGCAGCCACGCGGCGGTCTCGGGGTCGCGCGGGCCCAGTTCGACGAGCGAGTTGACCACCAGGCAGCCCGCCGGGTCGTCCGGGTCGGGCTCGACGGCCCGCCACATCAGCGTCCGCACCTTCTCCCTGGTGGGCAGGTCGGACTCCAGCACCTCCATCATGTCGGCGTCCTTGGCCTGGGCGTAGCGGCGCAGGACCCTGCCGAACAGGTCGCGCTTGCTGCGGAAGGTGTTGTAGACGCTGCTGCGGCCCAGGCCCGTGGCCGCGCACAGGTCCTCGGTGGAGGTCGCCTCGTACCCGGCGGTCCAGAAGGCGCGCATCGCCGCCTCCACCGCCCGGTCCTCGTCGAACTGTCTCGGTCGCGCCATGCCGGCACGCTACCACGTTTTGGATCGAGCGATCCAAAACCTGCGGTGCGGCCGGCGGCCACCGGACCGGCGCGGACGGCCGCGCCGGCCTCAGCCGAACACCTTGCCCGGGTTGAAGATCCCGGCCGGGTCGAGGGCGTCCTTGACGGCGCGGTGCAGGGCCAGCACCGCCGGGCCCGCCTCGGCGGCCAGCCCGCGCATCTTCAGCAGCCCCACCCCGTGCTCCCCGGTCACGGTCCCGCCCAGCTCCAGCGCCGCGTCGATGATCCGGTCGAACGCTCGCTGCGCCCGCGCCCGCGCCGCCTCGTCGCCCGCCGGGACGATCATCAGCGGGTGCAGGTTGCCGTCCCCGGCGTGCGCGATGTTGGCGATCCGGATCTCCTCCTCGGCGCCGATCCGCTCGATCCGGCCCAGCATCTCCGGCACCAGCATGCGCGGCACGCACACGTCCTTGGTCAGCACCGGCCCGAGCCGCTCCAGCGCCGGATAGGCCAGGCGCCGCGCCGCGAACAGCGCGTCCGCCTCCGCCTGGTCGGTGGACCGCGCGCTCCACATCGCGCCCGCCTCCTCGAAGCACGCCAGGACCGCGTCGGCCTCCTCGTCCCCGGCCGCGCCCGGCGCGTCGCAGCGCGCCAGCAGCAGAAAATCGCCGCTGTCGGCCAGCCCCATGTTCTTCCAGTCGTCGACCGCGCGCAGGCAGTACCGGTCCACCAGCTCCAGCGCGCTCGGCACCACCCCGCGGGACGTCACGGCGGCCACGGCCCGCCCCGCATCGGTCAGCGCCCCGAAGCAGCCGACGACGGTGCGCTCGGCGGCCCGCGCGCCGCGCAGCCGCACCGTCACCTCGGTGATCACGCCGAGCGTGCCCTCCGACCCGACCAGCAGCCCGGCCAGGTCGTACCCGGCCACGCCCTTGGCGGTGCGGCGGCCCAGCCGCACCGTCTCGCCGCGGCCCATGACCGCCTCCAGGGCCAGCACGTAGTCCCGGGTGACGCCGTACTTCACGCAGCACACCCCGCCCGCGTTGGTGGCGACGTTCCCGCCGATCGTCGACCACGGGGAGCTGGCCGGATCCGGCGGATACCACAGCCCGTGCTCCGCGCACGCCGCGCGCAGGTCGTCGTTCACCACACCGGGCTGCACCACCGCCAGCCGCTCGTCCGGGTCGATGCGCAGGATCCGGTCCATCGCCTCGAACGAGATCACCACGCAGCCCGCGACGGCGTTGGCGCCGCCCGACAGCCCGGTGCCCGCCCCGCGCGGCACCACCGGCGCGCCGCGCTCGGCGCAGCACGCCACCACGGCGGCCACCTCGGCGGTCTCCCGCGGCCGCACCACCGCGGCCGGCGTCTCGTAAGGCGCCCAGGCGGCCTGGTCGCGGGCATAGGACGCCAAGATCTCGGGGTCGGTGACGACCCGGTCGGCGGGGAGGACACGTTCCAACGCGGCAGCGATATCGCCCATACCCGCACACTATTCGGTCTCCCGAGTACGGCCCGGGCGTACCGGCCGACGCGGGTCGTTCCACCCGCAGACAGGCACGGGGCCTGGCTATCATGGGTGATCGGCCGTGCTCTGTGCGGTGACGCGGCCGGAGACGGGGCGCCGCATCTCGGCCCCCGCCTTATCCCTGTTTCGACCGGCTCGGCGCCGGTCCTTTTCGTGTCCGCCCGCCCTCGGCGGGGCGGGCGAAGTCCGTGAGGAGGGTGACGTCCATGTATCCCAGGGACGGCCGAGGGAACGCGGTCGAGGGGAGCCCGTCCTTTCCCCAGGTCGAGCGCGAGATTCTCGACCTCTGGGCCGAGGGCGACACCTTCCGCCGCTCGGTGGAGGCGCGCCCGGCCGGGCAGAGCGGCTCCAACGAGTACGTGTTCTACGACGGGCCGCCGTTCGCCAACGGCCTGCCCCACTACGGCCACCTGCTGACCGGGTACATCAAGGACGTCATCCCCCGCTACCGCACCATGCTCGGCCGCCGCGTGGAGCGCCGCTTCGGCTGGGACTGCCACGGCCTGCCCGCCGAGGTCGAGGCCGAGAAGCAGCTCGGCATCTCCACCAAGACCGAGATCCTCGACATGGGCGTCAAGCGGTTCAACGACGCCTGCCGCGAATCGGTCCTGCGGTACGTGGAGGAGTGGGAACGCTATGTGACCCGCCAGGCCCGCTGGGTCGACTTCGACAACGACTACAAGACGCTCGACCTGAACTTCATGGAGAGCGTCATGTGGGCGTTCAAGACCCTCTACGACAAGGGCCTGATCTACGAGGGCTTCCAGGTGCTGGCGTACTGCTGGCGCTGCGAGACGCCGCTGTCCAACGCCGAGACCGGCATGGACGACTCCTACCGCGAACGCGTCGACCCGTCCGTCACGGTCGGCTTCGAGCTGGAGACCGGCGAGACCCTGCTGGTGTGGACCACCACCCCCTGGACGCTGCCCAGCAACCTCGCCGTCGCCGTCGGCCCCGACATCGACTACGCGGTCGTCGCCCACGACGGCAAGGAGTACATCATCGCCGAGGCCCGCCTCGGCGAGTACCGCAGGCAGCTGGCCGCCGAGGGCGCCGAGCCGGACGTCGTGCGCCGGCTGCGCGGCGCCGACCTCGTCGGCCGCTCCTACCGGCCCCCGTTCGACTTCCTCGCGGGCACCGAGAACGCCTTCCGGGTGCTCGCCGGCGACTTCGTCACCACCGACAGCGGCACCGGCATCGTGCACATGGCGCCCGCGTTCGGCGAGGACGACCAGCGGGCCTGCTCCGCCGCCGGCATCCCCACCGTGGTCACCGTCGACGACGCCGCCCGCTTCACCAGCCAGGTGCCCGACTACGCCGGGCAGCAGGTCTTCGACGCCAACAAGCAGATCGTGCGCGACCTGCGGGCCCGCGGCGCGCTGCTGCGGCACGACTCCTACACCCACTCCTACCCGCACTGCTGGCGCTGCGACACCCCGCTGATCTACAAGGCCATGTCCAGCTGGTTCGTGGCCGTCACCAAGTTCCGCGACCGGATGGTCGAGCTGAACGAGCAGATCGACTGGGTGCCCGGGCACGTCAAGAAGGGCGCGTTCGGCAAGTGGCTGGAGGGCGCCCGGGACTGGTCGATCAGCCGCAACCGGTTCTGGGGCTCGCCCATCCCGGTCTGGAAGTCCGACAACCCCGACTACCCGCGCGTCGACGTGTACGGCTCGCTCGACGAGATCGAACGCGACTTCGGCGTGCGCCCCGCCGACCTGCACCGGCCCGGCGTCGACGAGCTCGTGCGGCCCAACCCCGACGACCCCACCGGCAAGTCCATGATGCGCCGCGTCCCGGCGGTGCTGGACTGCTGGTTCGAGTCGGGCTCCATGCCGTTCGCGCAGGTGCACTACCCCTTCGAGAACGGCGAGTGGTTCGACGACCACTACCCGGGCGACTTCATCGTCGAGTACCAGGGCCAGACCCGCGCCTGGTTCTACTACCTGCACGTGCTGGCCACGGCCCTGTTCGACCGGCCCGCGTTCCGCACCTGCCTGGCGCACGGCATCCTCCTCGGCGAGGACGGCCGCAAGATGTCCAAGAAGCTGCGCAACTACCCGGACGTCTACGAGATGTTCGACCGGTACGGCGCAGACGCCATGCGCTGGTTCCTGCTCAGCTCGCCGGTGGTGTCGGGCGGGGACATGCCGGTGACCGAGGCGGGCATCCGCGACGCCGTCCGCCAGGTGATCAAGCCGATGTGGAACGCCTGGCACTTCTTCGCCCTCTACGCCAACGCCACCCCCTACGAGGCGCGGCTGCGCACCGACTCCGAGCACGTCCTCGACCGCTACATCCTCGTCAAGACCGGGCGGCTGGTGCGCGAGGTGCGCGCCGACCTGGACGGCTACGCGCTCGGCGCCGCCTGCCAGCGCGTCCGCCAGTTCCTCGACACGCTGACCAACTGGTACGTGCGCCGCTCCCGCGCCCGGTTCTGGGACGGCGACGCCGACGCCTTCGACACCCTCTACACGGTGCTGGAGACGCTGCTGCGGGTGGCGGCGCCGCTGCTGCCGCTGACCACCGAGAAGGCGTGGCGCGGCCTGACCGGCGGCGAGTCGGTGCACCTGACCGACTGGCCGGACGACGGCGCCTTCCCGGCCGACGACGCGCTCGCCGACGGCATGGACCGCGCCCGCGAGGTCTGCTCGGCCGCGCTGTCGCTGCGCAAGGCCGCCGACGTGCGGGTCCGGCTGCCGCTGCGCACCCTCACGGTGGCCGCCGCCGACGCCGACACGCTGCGCCCGTACCTGGACCTGGTCGCCGACGAGGTGAACGTCAAGAGCGTCGAGCTCAGCGACGACGCCGCCGGGCACGCCGAGCGCGTGCTGACCGTGCTGCCCCGCGTGCTCGGCCCCCGCCTGGGCAAGGACACCCAGAAGGTCATCCGCGCCGTCAAGAGCGGCGACTGGCAGGAGCGCGACGGCCGCATCGTCGCCGGGGGCGTCGAGCTGGAGGAGGGCGAGTACGAGACGCGCCTGGTGCCGCGCGACTCCGGCCAGGCCGCGCTGATCGGCGACGGCGTGGTCGTCCTGGACACCGAGGTCACCCCCGAGCTGCGCGCCGAGGGCCTGGCCCGCGACCTGGTGCGCGTCATCCAGACCGCCCGCCGCGAGAGCGGCCTGCACGTCTCCGACCGGATCACCGTCGCCGTCGGCGGCTCGTCCGACGTGGCCGAGGCCGTGCAGGAGCACGGCGAGTTCATCGCGCGCGAGACCCTCGCCGAGAAGCTGAGCTTCGGCGACGTCCCGGACGGCGCCGTCCACACCGGCGAGGTCGGCGACGGCGACCCGGTCACCGTCGCCGTCCAACGGGTGTGACGCATGTTTCCCGCGGGGCGGCCGGCGCCGCCCCGCGCGAAACCGTGCGCCCGGGCCTGGGCACTCTGGCGGCGCCGTCAAACTGCAACTCCCACGCGGTCATGCTTCTGTGACACATTGGTCACTGTGCGTAGCTATATAGTCTGGGGCGTCCGAAATCAGGGGGCTTCAGACAACGGTGAGGAGAACCGCATGGTGACCCCGTTCACCACGGAGCGTCACGAGCGGCTGCGGCGGCAGGTCAGCGAGTTCGCGGAGGCCGAGGTGCGGCCCCGCGTCCGCCAGATGGAGGAGTCCCGCACCGTCCAGCACCGGCTGGCCAGGCTGATCGCCCGGCAGGGCTGGATCGGTGCGACGATCACCCGTCGGTACGGCGGCATGGGCCAGGGGCACCTCGCCAAGACCATCATCATCGAGGAGCTGTCGCGGGTCAGCGCCGCCATGGGCGCCATGGTGCAGGCCTCCCAGCTGGGCGTGGCCAAGATCGTGCACTTCGGCAGCGAGGAGCAGAAGAAGACCTGGCTGCCCGCGATCGCCGCGGGCGAGTGCCTGCCCACCATCGCGGTGACCGAGCCGGACTCCGGCGGCCACGTCCTCGGCATGACCTCCAGCGCCGTCCGCGACGGCGACGACTACATCCTCAACGGCCGCAAGGTGTACGTCGGCAACAGCCACATCGGCGACCTGCACGGCGTGGTGGTGCGCACCGGCCCGGGCTCGAACGGGCTGTCGGCGTTCCTGGTGGAGGCCGACCGGCCCGGGCTGACCGTCGTCCCGCACCGCCCGGCCATGGGCCTGCACGGCTTCGGCTTCGGCGAGCTGCGCTTCGACGGCTGCCGCGTGCCGGCCGCCAACCGGCTCGGCGCCGAGGGCGACGGCCTGCACGTGGCGTACTCCTCCAGCGTCCTGTACGGGCGGCCCAACCTGACCGCGGTGTCCCTCGGCATCCACCGCGCCGTCGTCGAGGACACCGGCGCGTTCACCGCCCAGCGGCACCGCTACGGCAGGCCGCTGGCCGAACTGCCGTCGGTCAAGCTGAAGCTGGGGCGGATGCAGTCGCGGCTGATGACCGCCCGGATCGCCGCCTACCACGCCGTCCACCTGCTGGACCTGGGCGAGCCGTGCGACGCCGAGCTGATGAACGCCAAGCTCGTCAACGTCGAGCACGCCATCGACAGCGCCCGCGACGCGATGGAGGTGCACGCCGCATGCGGGCTGTTCACCGACCGGCCCGTCGAGCGGTACCTGCGCGACGCCTTCCACATCTTCGCGCCCGCCGGGACGTCCGAGGTGCAGCTGCTGCGGCTCGGCGAGGTGGCGCTCGGCACGTCCAAGGGGCAGTGGTCGCGCCGGTTCGCCGCCCCGCTGGACGCCGACGCCTTCGCGGGAGCGCTCGCAGGCCGCGGGTGACCGCCCGCACGGCGCGGGCGGCGCCGCGGCCGGCCGGCAAAGGCGGGCCGGATCAGCCGGTGGCCAGGTCCTCGCGGCGGTGGATCAGCTCCACCATCTCCGCCGCCCGCGCCTTGATCAGCTCTAGGCCGGGCCGGCCCCACGGCCGCGGCTCCCGGTCCACCACGCAGATCGTGCCGAGCGCGACCCCGCACCGGTCGATCAGCGGCGCGCCCATGTACGAGCGGATGCCGATCGTGTCGACCACCGGGTTCCCGGCGAACCGCGGATAGTCGCACACGTCGTCCAGCACCAGCGGCAGCCGCCGGACGACCACATGCGGGCACCAGCCGTGGTCGCGGGCCATCTCCCGGCCCATCTCGATCGGCTCGCCGCCCCCCGACACCGCTTCGACGCCGGGCGCCACGTACAGCCCGGCGAAGAACTGGCGCTGCTCGTCGATGAAGTTGACCATGGCGAACGGGGTGCCGGTGACCTGGGCCAGGTCGCGGGCGAACGCGTCGAACTCGGGGTCGGCCACGTCGCCGAGCCGAAGCTCGCGCAGCCGCAGCACGCGGCGCGGCGCCTCCTCGTCGACGGGGGTCAGCAGTCGCTCGTAGAACATGGCAGGGGGCTCCTCGGACATCGGGGGACCGGACTAGACGGGACGGGACGACACCGCGCGGGCGAGCAGATGGCGCACCAGCGCCACCAGCACCGACGTGGCCGAACGCGCGGCCCGGGCGTCGCACGGCACCACCGGCACGTCCGGGCCGAGGCGCAGCGCCGCCCGCACCTCCTCGGGCTCGTAGCGGAACGCCCCGTCGAACTCGTTGATCGCGACCAGGAACGGGATGCCTCGGCGCTCGAAGAAGTCCACCGCCTCGAACGAGCCGGTCAGCCGGCGGGTGTCCACCAGCACCACCGCGCCCAGCGCACCGTTGGACAACTCGTTCCACAGGAACCAGAACCGCTCCTGCCCGGGCGTGCCGAACAGGTACAGCACATGCCGCGCGTCCACGGTGATGCGGCCGAAGTCGAACGCCACCGTGGTGGTGGACTTGCCGGCCACGCCCGCCAGGCTGTCGGTGCCGACGCTCGCCGCGGTGATCAACTCCTCGGTGCTCAGCGGGGTGATCTCGCTGACCGCGCCGATGAAGGTCGTCTTGCCCACGCCGAACCCGCCGGCGACCAGCACCTTGGCCGCCGCGGGGAACTCGTCGTCACAGGCGTTGCCGCAGGCCATCGAGGAGCGCCTCCAAGACGATGGGGTCGGACGGGTCGGTCGCCGCGCCCGGATGCCGGGTCTGCACGGCGCCGTGGTCGATCAGGTCGGCCACCAGCACCTTCGTCACCGCCACCGGCAGCCGCAGATGCGCGGCGAGCTCGGCCACCGGGACCGGCGCGCGGCGGCACAGCTCCAGGATCCGGGCGTGTTCGGGGCCGTGCCGCGGCGCCGCCTCCCGTCCGGTCGCCTTCACCAGCGACAGCAGGTTCAGCGGATGGGCGGGACGGGTGCGTCCGCCGCTCACCTGGTACGGGCGCACCAGCCGCCCGGCGTTGCCGTCCAGCCACGGCTCCTGCCCCGAGACGGCCACGGCTCACCGGACCGGGGGACGTGCGGCGCCGGCGGCCGTCTCCCGCGCCGGGGTGGCCAGGAACGGGCGGACGCTCTTGATCAGCTGGGCCATCTCGTAGCCGAGCACGCCCGCGTCCGCCTCCCGCCCGGCCAGCACCGCCAGCACCGAACCGAACCCGGCCGAGGAGACGAACAGCAGCGCCTCCTCCAGTTCGGCCACCACCTGGCGCACCAGGTCGCCGCCGCCGAACTCGGCGCCGGCGCTGCGGGCCAGCGAGATCAGCCCGGAGGCGATGGCCGCCATCCGCTCGGCGCCGTCCTGGTTCAGCCCGTGCACGGCCTTGGTCAGCCCGTCGGACGACAGCAGCACGGCGCCGCGGGTGTGGCGGACCCGCTGGACCAGGTCGCTCAGCAGCCAGGTCAGATCGGTTTCCTGGCTCGGGGGCACAGCGCTCACCATGATGGAAGGACTCCTTTGCCGCGTGGGACGCTCGCTTCGGCGGGACGGTCAGCCGGTCAGCCGGACGTGCCGGGAGGGCCCGCGGAGCCGCCGGGGTCGTGGCCGCCGTCCTCCCGTTCGGCGCGCCTGACACCGCCGCGGAACGCCGCCATCAGACCGGGGGAGTGCAGCGGCCCCTCCTCCTCGCGCCTGGGCGCGGGCGGCTCCCGCAGCTGCGGCGCCAGATGCGTCTGCGCCCGGCGTTCGGGCAGGGGCGGCCGCTCGCCCCGATCGGCGGGCGGGGAGCCAGGGGCGGAGTCGGCGGGGGAGGGCGGGGGCGGAGCGTCCGGCGGAGCCGCGCCAGCACCGCCGGACGCCGCCTCCGCACCCGGACCGCCCGCGTGCGCGACGGGGGCGGCCGGGACCTCGCGCGCCGCCGAGGCGTACCGCGGCTCGACCGGCCGTGCGTGGGCGGCGGGCGTCGGGGCCGGAGAGCCGCCCTGCGTGCCCTGCGCGCCCGCCGCCGGGGCCGGCGCCGCCGCCGCGGTCTCGCGCGGCACCAGGGTGACCAGTTCGTTCGGCAGGACGGCCACCGCCTGCGTGCCGCCGAAGACGTTGCTGCGCAGCCGCACCCGCACCCCGTGCCGGCGGGCCAGCGAGGCCACCACGAACAGGCCGATGCGGCCGTCGCGCAGCAGCTCGTCGACGCTGACCCGGTCGGGGTCGGCCAGCAGCTCGTTCATCCGGCGCTGCTCGGCGGCCGCCATGCCGAGGCCGCGGTCCTCCACCTCGACCGCCAGCCCGGCGGCGACCCGCTCGGTGCGCAGCAGCACATGGGTGTGCGGCGGGGAGAACCGGGTGGCGTTCTCGATCAGCTCGGCCACCAGGTGGATCACGTCGGCGACCGCGTCGCCGCGCAGCGCCCCCAGCACCGGCGGCACGACCTTGACCCGCGGGTACTGCTCCACCTCGGCGACCGACGAGCGCAGCACCTCGTACATGTCCACCGGGCGGGTCCACTGCCGCCGGGACGACGCGCCGCCGAGCACCGCCAGGCTCTCGGACTGGCGGCGCATCCGGGTGGCCAGGTGGTCGATGGTGAACAGGCCCTTGAGCAGTTCGGGGTCCTCCACCCGGGCCTCCAGCTCGTCCAGCAGCCCGATCTCGCGGTGCACCAGCGACTGCATCCGCCGCGCCACGTTGACGAACACCTCCACCTGCCGGTCGGCGCCGGTGCCGGACCGCAGGCTCGCCGCCCGCATCACCGCCTCGCGCGCGGCGTGCCGCTCCCGGTGCAGATCCAGCGCGAGCAGCGTGAACGGGTCGCGGTCGGCGGCCTCGGCGGGGGGCGGGGCCACGCGGCGCGGCGTGGGGCGCTCGCCGTTCTCCAGCCGGGTCATCAGCGCACGCAGGTCGGCGCGGCCGTGGGCGCTGAGCGCACGCAGCGCGTCCACCCGCTGCCGGACGCGGCGCGCGGTGTCGCGGGCCCCGTACACGGTGGCGCCGAGCAGCACGACGGTGCCCGTGCCCGCGATGGCCAGCACCACGCGGGTGCCGGTGGCCGACGGGTCGGCCACCACCAGCAGTATCGCGGTCACCCACGCCAGCACCGCCATCGCGGCGGTGGGCAGCACCAGCAGCCACGGCTGCACCACGGTCGCGGTGCCCGTCGCGGTATCCGTCGGGACACCTCCGGGGTGCTGATGCGGCGGGCCGGGCATGGGCATCCTCCACACGCGGGGGCTGATGGGCGACATACAGTAGCGAATTCGCCGCGTCTGAGAAGGGGGATGAGGCGATTTCGGCCTGGAGAAAGCGGCCCGCGAATAATGATCAAGAAAAATGGCAGCGAAATGGTCGCTGCAACTTTCGTGGATGGCGCCGTTTATATCCGGATAATGCGGCGATTATCGTCAATCCGGGTGGAGTCAGGTGATCGTCACCAGGTAGAAGGGCAGCCGGCCGCAACGGGCCGCCGCGCGCACGCCGTCCCCGGCTTCTCGGACGGCCTCCGCCGCCGGGCCGCGCAGCAGGGCGCCGGTCACATGGCGGGCCGACGCGGACACGATGATCCGCCCCTGCGCATTGGCCAGCACGGTGCCGGACGGCATCAGCGGCAGCACCGGGCCCTCCAGGCGGCGCACGAACAGGTCCGCGCCGGTGACGCCCAGAAAGCGCGCCCCGTCCAGCACGGGTGCCGACATCGTGAGGATGTACTGGTCGGTGCCGTAGTAGTCGACGTACGGGCCGTGCACGTGGGCGCGGCCGCTGTCGCGCGGCACCGTGAACCAGCCGTGCCGCGTGTAGTCGTAGAATCCCGGGCCGGCCGGGTCCAGGTCGACGACCAGGCGTTCGGGCGCGCCGGAGCCGTCGGCGGTCTGCCACCACTCCAGCCACATCGGCGCGTCCGCCGGCACGTCCGGCGCGGCCACGAACCCGGCCCCGCTGACCAGCTCGGCGTGCCGTGCGATCAGCGCCGCCGCGTCCTCGCGCAGCGGCGCCGCGGCGCCGCGGTCGGGCCGGCCGGCCGCGCGGATCAGCGCCGCGGCGCGGGCGCCGAAGGCCTCCACCGAGTCCAGCACCGCGTCGAAGACGGCGCCGACGCGCCGGCTTGCGGCGGCGGCCTGCTCTCGTTCCTGCGCCGATGCCCGCGTCACCGCTCTCACCGCCCCACCAGGTCGAGGTGCAGCCCGATGAGCCGCTCGACGGCCTCGGTCACGTGCTCGCGGGCCAGCCGCGCGGCGCGCTCGCCCTCGCCCGCCCCGATCGCCCCGGCGATCCGGCGGTGCTGCTCGGCCATCCGGCCGCGGGCGGCGGCGCCGGCGCCCGGCAGCCACAGCAGCGGGCCGATCTCGGTCTGCATGGCGATCTCGGCGCGGGTCAGCCGGGCCGAGTGGGCCGCGGCGGCCACCTCGACGTGGAAGCGGCCGTCGGTGCGGTGCCGCCGCTCGGGGTCGTGCGCGGCGGCGAACGCCTCGGCGGCGTCCGACAGGCGCCGCACGTCCTCGGGCGAGGCGCGGTCGGCGGCCAGCAGCGCGGCGCCGGCGGCCAGCGCGGCGTAGTGGTCGCCGAGGTCGCGCAGGTCCTCCACGGACAGCCCGCGCAGCCGTGCGCGCCGGTGGGCCGCGGTCTCGCGGGGCGACGGCCCGCGCACGAAGCTGCCGCCGCCCCGGCCGCGGCGGGTGACGATCAGCCCCTGGCGGCGCAGCTCGCCGAGCGCCTCGCGGACCGTGGCGATGGCCACGCCGAGCTGGTCGGCCAGGTCGGCCTCGCTGGGCAGCTGCTCGCCGTCGGCCAGCAGCCCGAGGCAGATCGCGTCGGCCAGCCGCCGTGTGATCAGCTCGGCCCGGCCCAGGCTGTCCAGCGGTGTGAACACGGCGAGCCGGGTGATCGCGGACGCGTCCGGCGCGGGCATGGCGGCGGCCCCCCGTCGACAAACATGCGGTCCCGTGAGTTTCCGGCCGATGCTACTGGAGAGCACCGGCCGGCGTCAGTCTCCCGGGACCGGCGCCGCAACGGGATCCGGATCCCGGCGCCCGACGAGGCCGGCCGCCCCCGCGCTTGCGCCGCGGCCCGGGGCCGTGGGCCGCGGCGGCCCGGCCGTTGGCTCAGAACGGGTAGTGGGCGTGCTGCGTGGCGACCGTGACCCAGCGGGTGTTGGTGAACGCCTCGATGCCCCACCGCCCGCCGAACCGCCCGTACCCGGAGGCCTTGAACCCGCCGAACGGGGCCTGCGGCTCGTCGGCCACCGACTGGTCGTTGACGTGCACGATGCCGGTGCGGATGCGCCGCGCCACCTTCAGCCCGTGCGTGGCGTTCTCGGTGATGACGCCCGCGGTGAGCCCGTTGTCGGTGTCGTTGGCCAGCGCCACGGCCTCGTCGTCGGTGGCGAAGCTCTCCACCACGCAGACCGGGCCGAACGCCTCGGCGTAGTACAGGTCGGCCTCCTTGGGCACGCCGGTCAGCACGGTCGCCGGGTGCACCGCCCCGTCCGGTTCGCCGCCGCCGGCCAGCACCCGGGCGCCCTTGCCGACCGCGTCGCGGACCAGGGCCGCCACGCGGCGCGCCGCGTCCGCCGAGATCAGCGGGCCGATGACGGTGGCGGGGTCGTCCGGGGAGCCGGACGGCAGCCCGGCCGCCTTCGCGGTGAACTTGGCGGTGAACTCCTCGGCCAGCGACTCGTGCACCAGCACCCGGTCGCCGGACATGCAGATCTGCCCGGCGTTCATGAACACCCCGAACGCGGCGGCGTCGACGGCGTAGTCCACGTCGGCGTCGTCCAGCACGATGATGGCGTTCTTGCCGCCCAGCTCCAGCACCGCGGGCTTGAGGTGGCGGGCCGCCTTCTCGCCGATGATCCGGCCCACGTTCGTCGAGCCGGTGAAGTTGACCGCGCGCACCCGCGGGTCGGCGATGAGCGCGTCGGCGACCGCGGGCGCGTCGGCCGGGTCGTTGCTGACCACGTTGAGCGCCCCGGCCGGCAGCCCGGCGTCGCGCAGCACGTCGGCCACGAAGTAACCGCAGGCCAGCGGGGCGTCCTCACTGGGCTTGAGCACCACCGAGTTGCCCGCCGCCAGCGCCGCCGCCACCGCCCGCACCCCCAGGATGATCGGGGCGTTCCACGGGGAGAACGCGGCGACCACGCCGACCGGCTCGCGCACCGCCAGCCCGAGCGCACCCTCCTCCTGCGCCGAGAGCACATCGCCGCGCGGCGCGGTGACCGCGGCGGCGGCCTCCCGCAGCATGCCGGCGGCCAGCGCCACGTTGAAGTGCGCCCACGGCCGGGTGCCGCCCACCTCGCCCGCCATCAGGTCGGCGGCCTGCTCGGCGCGCTCCTCCAGCAGGTCGGCGGCCTTGAGAAAGATCGCCCGGCGGACGGAGGGGGTGACCGCGGCCCAGCCCTCGAAGGCGGCCTGCGCGGCGTCGACGGCGAGCGTCACGTCCTCGGGTCCGGCGGCCGCCACGGTCGCGTACGTCTCGCCCGTGTAGGGGGCGACGTCCCGCGTCGTGCGGCCCGACCGGGCGGGCACGTCCTCGCCTGCGATCAGCAGCTGTCGGGTGAAGGTCATGCCGCTCCAGCATTGTGGTCGGGGCCACATGGGCGAAGCCTACTTTTCCGCTCAATGGAAAACCTAGTGGAAAAGCCGGAGCGAAGCCGTTCTATGTGCGGGCTCACCCGGAATATGCTCGTGGTACGAGGATAAAAGCGGGGGCGAGGATGTCACCATGCAGCAGACCGCGCACCGGGCCCGCAGCCAGCGGTGGCAGGGGGCGCTGGCGGTGCTCCGCCACGTCCACGCGCACCCCGCGGCCACCCGGGCCGACGTGGCGCGCGCCCTCGGCCTCAGCAGCGGCTCGGCCACCGAGATCACCGCGCGGCTGAAGGCGGCGCGGCTGGTCGCCGAGGCCGACCCGCGTCCCACCGGCGAGCGGGGCCGTCCCTCGCCCGCCCTGGTGGCCCACCCGCGCGGTCCGCTGGTGTGCGTCGTCGACATCGGCCACGAGCACTGGCGCGTGGCGACGGTCGAACTGGGCGGGGGCATCGCCGGCCTGGAGTCCGGGCGGCATGCCGACCGCGACGCCGGCGCCGTCCTCGCTCGCCTGCGCGGCAGGGTCGCTGCCGTACGGCGGCGGTACGGCCCGCGCGTGCGCGCCGTGTCGGTCGCGGTCGCGGGCACGGTGCGGGGCGGCACGGTCGTGCAGGCCTCCGGGATGGGCTGGAGCGAGGTGGACCTGCAGTTGCTGCCGTCAGGCTCCCGCACGCCCCTGCTGGTCGGCAACGACGCGTCCCTGGCCGGGCTGGCCGAGGCGCGGCGCGGCGTCGGCGCCGGCGCCCGCGTGGTGCTGCACCTGACCGTCGAGGTCGGCGTCGGCGGCATCCTCGTCGTGGACGGGCGGCCCGTCGACGGCGCCACCGGCGCGGGCGGCGAGTTCGGGCACATGCCGTTCGGCGACCCCGCGCGTGCCTGCCCGTGCGGCGCGCACGGCTGCTGGGACCTGGAGGTCGACGGTCGCGCCATGGCGCGGCTGCTCGGCCAGCCGCCGCCGCGCGACCCCCGCACCGCCGCCGAACGCGCCCTCCGGGCCGCCGCGGGCGGCGACCCGTCCGCCCGCGCCGCCGTGGCCGCCGCCGCCCGCGCGCTGGGACGCGGCGTCGGCGGCCTGGTCAACGCCCTCGACCCGGACATGGTGAGCCTGTCCGGGCTGGCCATCGACCTGGCCGCGACGGCACCGGACGAGCTGAACGCCGGCTACCTGGCGGGCCTGATGCGCTTCCGTCGCGCCGCCCCGCCGCCGCTGCTGACGTCGACGCTCGGCCCGCTCAGCCCGGTCACCGGCGCCGCCGAGGCCGCCTTCGACGTCCTGCTCACCGAGGAGGGCCTGGAGTCCTGGCTCGCCACCGCGGGCTGATCCACCCGGCGAGACCCTCCGGCGCCACGTGCGCCTTGTCCAGCCGGAGCTGTCCGGCCGGGCCCGTCGGGGCGGCCCGCGTCGGAGCCGTGGTCGGGGACGGGCGTCAGCCTTCCTGCCGCGCCCGCGCCATCAGTTGCGCGAGCTCGCCGAGGTCGCCGATCCGCAGATCGCCGGGCAGGCCGCGCAGCGCCGCCACGGCGGCGCCGGCCGCCCGGCCCGCCTCGATGCCCGGCATGCTGTCCTCGACGACCAGGCAGCGCGCCGGATCGACCCCCAGCAGCTCGGCCGCCCGCAGGTACCCCTCCGGGTCGGGCTTGCCCCGCCGGACGTCCTCGATGGTGATCAGCAGCGGCGGTTCGGGCAGGCCCGCCGCGCCCAGCCGCGCCTTGGCCAGCCGCACATCGGCACTGGTCACCACCGCCCAGGGCACCTCCCACCGGGCGAGCAGCGCCAGCAGGTCGGCCGCGCCCGCGATGGGCGTGATGTCGTCCAGGTCGTCGTACTCCAGCGCGAGCTGCCGCGCCGCCGACGCGGCGACCGCGTCGTCGTCCAGGTGGGGCAGCAGCCGCCGCACGGTGCGCTCGCCCGGACTGCCGTGCATGATCGCCAGCACGTCCGCGACCGGCACGCCGTTCTCGGCGGCCCACGTGCGCCATGCACGCTCCACGGCCGCGTCGGAGTCGACCAGCGTGCCGTCCATGTCGAACAGGACCGCCGCCGCCTCCGCCAGGTCTCGCATGAGCCCCTCCCCGATATTTCCTCGCCAGTCGAGGATAAAACAAGGGCCGGAGGCCGGTGCGGACGGCGCCGGTGAAACCGGAGACTCAGGGCCGGCAGGGGCGTCAGGTGTCGCAACCTGTCCTTGCGGAACCGGCCCCTGTCTGAACCGCGAAGGTCCGCCGCCCCCCAGCGCCCGCGTCGGCACCGGCCCGTGTCCCGCCGGGCACGGGCCGGTGGTTCACGGATCAGTCCTTGACGAGGAGCTCGACCAGCCCGGGCAGGCCCTCGGCGCCGTGACCGTCGGCGACGCGGCGCTTCATCAACTGCAGGATCGGGTCCCACAGCTCGGTGCTGACGCCCTGGGCCCGGCTGAGGTCGCCGATGGCGTCGTGCGACACCTGCATGGCCAGGTTGGAACCGGTCTCGGCGTAGTCGCGCGCGTCCACCTGCGCCGCCCACGCGGGGACCGCCCCCAGCATGGCCCGCAGCCACGGAACGAGCTCGTCACGCGCGAACTCCGCGACCTCGCCGCCGGACGCACGCACCAGCGCGGCCGCGTGCAGGAACCCGCCGATCATCCCGTACATCCCGCTGAGCAGCGCCAGATCGTGCAGCGGGGCGGTGCCCGGGTCGTCACCGAGGTACACGCTGCGGCCGAACACGTCCAGCACCTCGCGGTGCTTCTCGAACGCCGCCGCCGATCCGCTGTACAACAGCGTGGCCACGGGCTGGGCGATCATCTCGGGGACGGCCATGATGCCGCCGTCCAGGTACTCGGCGCCGAGCGCGCTCACCTTTTCGGCCAGCGTCCGCGCCTCCGCCGGCGCACCGTTGGTGAGGTTGACCAGCGTTCGCCCGCGCAGCGCCTGCCCGGCCTCGTCGACGAGCGTGTGCACGTCGGCGTAGTCGAGGATGCAGATGATCGACACGTCGGCCGACGCGAAGGCCTCGGCGGGCGTACCGGCGCGCACCGCCCCGCGTTCCACGAGCGCGTCCGCGCGTGCGGGCGTGCGGTTCCACACGGTGAGGCGGTGACCGGCGGCGAGCAGCGCGTCGGCGAGCGCGGTGCCCATGGCACCGAGCCCGAGCAGCGCGACGGAAGGCTTCGAAGGCATGCCGAACTCCACTGTTGACAAGGGGTGACGTCGAAGCGGGGCCGAGCGGCGCCCGCCGCTCAAGTGTCGGAAGCCGGCGTTACGCTCGGCAAGTACCGACTTAAAGGTTCGGTACTTACCGAAACCTCAGAAATGGAGACTCGGATGGCCGGTCCCGGTCCGTACACCTGCGGCTTGGACGCCGCGATGGACGTGGTCGGCGGTAAGTGGAAGGCACTGATCCTCTGGGCGCTCCAGGACGGCCCGGTGCGCTTCGGGGAGCTCCGCCGGGAGATCCCGGGCATCAGCGAGAAGATGCTGATCCAGCAGCTCAAGGAACTGCAGGGCCACGGCGTGGTGCACCGCGAGTCCTTCCACGAGATACCGCCGCGCGTGGAGTACTCCCTGACTCCGCTGGGCGTCTCACTGACCGAGGCGCTGGACGCACTGGGCGAGTGGGGGACCCGCCACCTCGCCGAGTTGGCCGCAAGGACCGGACGCCCGCCCCACCCCCTCCACGCCGAACGCTCCTCCGAATCCCGCTCCCACGCGGCTCAGCCCGGCTAAGCCCCGCGCGGAGCCCCACCCGCGTGCGCCTGGCGCGCGGCGAGCGCCTCATACAAGGGCCGCGCTCGGCTCGCCGCCGATGGCTGATGAGCCCGTGCCGGGACGTCACAGGCAATGCCGTGGACGGCTGCGCCGGCGACATCTGGCGGGCCGTCTCGACGGCGGCCTGGCACGTCCCCTGCGGTGAGGTCCCATAGAGCAGCCGGTGCTGCCGTGGTCACGTCACGGGAGGCGTGCGGGCCCCGGCCCGTCCGTGCGGACGGCGGACGATGCGCACCCCGGCCGGGGCCGTCAGCCCGGGGCGGCCCAGGTTCGTGCAGGAGGCCCCAGACGATGGCGGATCATGTCTGTGTGCCATCGCTGGAACCCATGACGCTCTACACCGGTGACGCCGTACGCCTCGACGCCGCCCATCTGCCCGGGGACAAGGGCCTGTGCTTCGTGCTGGCGCACGGGTTCACCTGCTCCTGGCGGAAGCCGGCGCTACGCCGCATCGCCGGCGTGCTCAACCACTACGGCGGGGTCATCGGCCTCGACTTCCGCGGCCACGGCAGGTCCGGCGGCCTGTCGACGGTCGGCGACCGCGAGGTGCTGGACGTGGAGGCGGCCGTCGCGGCGGCACGCAGACGGGGGTACGAGCGTGTCGCCGTGGCCGGGTTCTCCATGGGAGGAGCGGTCGCCGTCAGGCACGCGGCGTTGCACGGGGGCGTGGACTGCGTCGCGTCCATCAGCGCGCCCGCCCGCTGGTACTACCGAGGGACGGTGCCGATGCGACGCGTCCACTGGGCGATCGAACGGCGCACGGGGCGCCTGGCGGTCAGGCTCGCCCGCCGTACCCGGATCGCGGCCGAGGGGTGGGATCCCGTCCCCGAGGCGCCCTACGAGGTCGCAGGCCGGATCGCCCCGACACCGCTGCTGGTGGTGCACGGGGACGCCGACCCGTTCTTCCCCCTCGAACACGCCCACCAGCTGTACGAGGCGGCGCGTGACCCGCGAGAACTCTGGATCGAGCCCTCGTTCGGCCACGCGGAGGCCGCCGCGCCACCTGCGCTGATCAAGAAGATCGGGGAGTGGGCCGCGGCCGCGTCCTGAGCCCGGGCAGACCGGCGACCGTGTCGGCGCGCCCGGCGGGTCGCGCTACCCGACGCGACGATCCCCCTTGTGCGCGCCGTAGAGATCGACCTGCCGGGCCATGATCTCCCGCAGCGGCGTCCCCCGGGGGGACGCCGTACACGGTGCCCGGGAAATCCAGGTCCCGTTGCACCTCCCACGGCTGGTCGTGCTGCTCGGGGGAGAACGACTGCGCCGGATCTCCTGCGGCCGTCCACCCGATCGGCACGACCGTGTCCGGGGCGAGCCGTGAATTGACGTGCAAAACGCTATGAAGATCACTATAACGAGCCGAATCAGGCATTTTCCTTGTGCGCCGCGAAGTTATCCACAGATGCGGCGATGCCTTCCGCCGGAGCATCGTGAAATCGCATTCTCGTCACCATGAAAACGTTCACACCGGCCGGCGGACACGCCGGCAACCTCACCTGGAGGCGCGTTCCGGACGGGCTCGCCGTCCCTGTCACCGATGACACCGGCCCCGCATCCGGCCGGGCGGACTCACTGACCGCCCGAGCGTCGATGATCAGCCGTCTGCTGGCGCCGCACGCGGTCGTCACCCGCAGGACCGCCGCCTGGATCTGGGAGCTGGACGTGCTGCCTCCCGGAGTGCACGAGTGGCAGTGGGACGTGGAACTGATGTGGCCCGGCCGCGATCTGCCGCCGGACGAACTGCCGGCCGAGCACATCGTGGAGCAGGCCGGTGTCAGGGTGACCTCCATGGCGCGCACGGCGCTCGACTGCGCCCGCTGGCTGCCGCGCCTGGAGGCGGTGGCGGCGCTCGACCAGTTCCTGCGGCGCGGCGTCGACCCGGCGTCCCTGGCGGCCATGGCCCGCGACCTCGCCGGACGCCCCAACGCCCGGCGACTGCGCGACGTACTGCGCCTCGGCGACGGCGCCGCCGCCTCCCCCGGTGAGAGCTGGACGCGGGTGATGGTCGTCGACGCTGGCTTCCCCCGCCCCCGCACGCAGATCCCCGTCGCCGGCCCCTACGGGGAGCCGCTGTTCGTCGACCTCGGTTACGAGCAGTTACGCGTGGGTCTGGAATACGACGGCGAACGCCACCACAGCGGCGCCCGGGCCCGGGCGCACGACGAACGCCGGCGCCGATGGCTGCGAAAGGAGATGGGATGGGAGATCATCCCCGTCACCAAGGGCATGTTCGCCCGGCCTGCTCCCTACCTGGAGGCCTTGCTCACCGCCCTCCTGCAACGTGGCTGGACCCCCGGCGACGCCACGCTGAACCGCATCGCCACCCGCCTGGACCGCCGCGTCAGGACCCGACGCACGCCGTGACGCGTCACCGACTCGGGGGTGCACCTGGCCATCGGGCTTCTCCGACGCCTGGCCCTGGCGTTGAGAACGCTGCTCGCCGGGGCGGCGACCTGCCCCATGGCGGCCCGGCGTAGTGCGGCGCCGTCCACGGCCCCCGGCGGGCGCATCGCCGTGGCCGGCAGCACGCGACGGCCACCGCAGCAGCCGGAACGATGCCGCAGCAGTAAGGCGGATGCCGCCCGCGGCGCGGCCGTACCGGCGTGGGCGCCGCAGAAGGTCGCCGCCGCGGCACCGGGCCGTCACCTCCGCTCCGACGCCGCGATGCGCCGCCGCATCGGTCGCCGGACGGGCCCACCCGGCGCCCGGCATGCACCGAGGCGCCGTGGCGGGCAGCTCGATCACGTAGGCTGTCCCTCACATCGGATGGTCCGTGCTGCTGGGGGGTCACATGGGTTCTCACGACGGGGACGCCGGTTCCGTCGTCGGGGACGACCCGCTTCTCCCATTGGTGCTGGCGGTGCTGGAGCACTACGGCTACGCCTGCACGCTGATCAGCGCGGACGAGGTCGAGGTCTCACGGCCGGACCGCGCCGACGTCAACCCCTACCGCATCCGGCTCACCAACCTGCGGCAGTGGACCGCGCGCGAGCCGCGCGACCAGTGGCCCGCGCTGGTCTCCGACTTCCTCGGCAGCCTCATCGCCGCCACCGAGGCCGACCTGAACGACGGCGCCCTGGACCTCGACGACTACGCGTCGGTGCGGTCGCTGCTGCGGATGCGCCTTTACGCCGAGGACATCGACGACGAACTGGACCTCGTGTGCCGTGCCGTGGCGCCCGGGCTCTGCGAGGTCGTGGTGATCGACAAGCCCACGACGCTGATGGTGCTGACCGCCGAGATCGCCAAGGAGTGGCCGGTCGACTGGGACGAGCTGTTCCGGGTGGCGCGGGAGAACGTCCGGTCGGACGGTCCACTGGACGCCCACGTGCAGCCCGTCGGCGGCACCCGGCTCGCGTCCCTGTACGGCGACACCGCCTATGTCACCGGGCACGCCCTGTGGGTGGGGGACTACCCGGTGACCGGGCCGTACGGCGCACTGCTCGCCGTCCCCACACAGAGCGTGGTGCACGCGGCGCCGCTGGAGGGGGCGGCGGTCCCCGACGCCATCAACAAGCTCATCGGCCTCGCCTGGACGGAGTACCGGCAGGGTCCGCGTTCGGTGCAGCCGCACATCTACCGGTGGCATGAGGGCGAGCTGTCGCTGGCGGGGACGGTGGAACAGTCGGCGGACAGCTCGCTGACCGTTCAGATCACGCCGGAGTTCCAGGACTGCCTGGAAGAACTGATCCGCGACTGATCCGCCCGCTGCGAGAGGTCGGCGGCCCCCACCATCAACGCCCAGAACACGACCAAAACCTGTTTGCGCCGGCCGGTGGGGCCGCCCCGGGGGTGCGATCGGGGCGGCCCGCCTGTCGGTTGCGCTTGGCGCTGGGGGCGGCACCTGGTCGATGGGGGCGCTTTGGCTGCCGGGTTGTGCGGAGCCGGGCGTGGTGGCGCAGGGCCTTGACCTTTTTATGCGGGCGGGGGTTGGTGCGGCTCCGGACGATGGCAGGTCGCTGGGCGCCGACCGCCACGGCATGCCGGGTCGCGCCGCCTGTGCCGATGGATGCGGCTGCGACGTTTCGGCCCTCTTCATGGGCATCGCTCTGGTGTTCGCCGTCGCCGCCGGGCGGCACGTCCCTGGTCTGGTGCTCCTGCCTGGCCTGAGCCTTGCCTCGGCCCTGCGGAGCCGGGCGTGGTGGCACAGCGCTCTGACCTCGGCGTTCGATCCGTGCGCGAGCGACCCGGCTGATCGAGCGGGGCGCTCCGTCTCATCGCGTCGCGGGGGCTCGCGGGCGGGTGGTTCGTTGGCCTGGTGCAGGGTGTGTCAGGGGGTGAGGGCTTTGGCGAGGGCGGAGGTGAAGGCTCGGACCTCGTCTTCCGTGGTGGCGAAGGAGCACATCCAGCGGACCTCGCCGGTCCGCTCGTCCCAGGTGGCGAAGGAGTACTGTTCGCGCAGGCGGGCGGCGGCCTCGGCGGAGAGGGCGGCGAAGACGGCGTTCGCTTCGACGGGGCGGGTGATGCGCACTCCGGGGAGGGGGCGGACGGCCTCGGCCAGGCGCCGGGCCATCGCGTTGGCGTGGCGGGCGTTGCGCAACCACAGGTCGCCGTCGAGGAGCGCGACGAGCTGGGCGGAGATGAAGCGCATCTTGGACGCCAGCTGCATCCCCGCCTTGCGCAGGAACGGCAGGCCGCGCACCGCCGCGGGGTCGAGCACGACGACGGCCTCGCCCATCAGCAGGCCGTTCTTGGTGCCGCCGAACGACAGCACGTCCACCCCCGCGTCGGTGGTGAGGGCGCGGAGGGGGACGCCGAGTGAGGCCGCGGCGTTGGCGAGACGGGCGCCGTCCATGTGCACGCGCATGCCGCGTTCGTGGGCGTGCGCGGTGAGCGCCGCGATCTGCTCGGGGGTGTAGACGGTCCCCAGCTCCGTGCTCTGCGTCAGGGACACGACGCCGGGCTGCGCGTGGTGCACGTCGCCCCAGCCCCAGGCGTACCGGTCGACCAGTTCGGGGGTCAGCCTGCCGTCCGGCGCGGGCACCGGGACCAGCTTGAGCCCGGCGACCTTCTCGGCGGCGCCGCACTCGTCCACGTTGATATGGGATCCCTCGGCGCAGATCACCGAGCTCCACCGCTCCGACATCGACTGGAGGGCGACGACGTTGGCGCCGGTGCCGTTGAAGACGCAGAACGCCTCGGCCTGGTCGCCGAAGTGCCGCCGCACGACGTCGCGCAGCCGCGCGGTGTACGCGTCGTCGCCGTAGGCGCCCTGGTAGCCCTCGTTCGCCGCGGTCAGGGCGGCGAGGATCTCCGGGTGCGCCCCCGCGCAGTTGTCGCTGGCGAAGCCGGCGTCCGGCGTGCGGGGGCCGTCAGGAACCGGTGAGGTCAACGCGTCGTCCGTTCAGCTCGTCGGCGGGGCGGTTCCACAGCGCGGCCACGGCGTCGGCGAGGTCGTCGACGTGGGTGTGCCGGGAGTAGTCGGCGTCCGGGTCGTCCCGCCTCATGGCGTCGGTCAGCAGAGCCTCGACGACGAGGATCGTCGCCGCCGCGGAGCTGCCGGACAGCGCGTCGGCCAGCGCCAGCGTCCACGTCTCGGCCGCCGCCTTGGCGGTGGCGTACACGGCGTCGCCCTGGGTGGGACGCCGTGCGGCGGGCTGCGACACGATCGCGAACCGACCTGCGGGGGAGCGGCGCAACTGCCGGTGGAACGCCAGCGTGGCGTGCTGCAGAGTGCGGATCAGCAGATCGTGCAGCAGCGCCCAGTCGGCCAGGTCGGTGTCGGCGAACGATTCGGCGCCGCGCCAGCCGCCCACCAGGTGGATCAGCCCGTCCGCGGCGCCGTGCTCGGCGGCGACCCCGTCCGCCCAGGCGCGGGTGCCGTCGGCGTCGAGCAGGTCGATGACCGCGGGGAACACGTTCGCTTCGGCCCAGCGCTGCGGCCGCACGTCCGCCGCCACGACCCGCGCGCCGTCCGCCGCCAGCCGGCGCACCACGGCCCGGCCCGCGGGACCGCCCGCGCCCGTCACCACGATCACCCGACCGCTCACGGCCGACAACTGGACCATGCGCATATTCTGCACGTCCGCGGGAGAGCGCCCGCCACCGGGATCACGATCACCCGCCCCGGGCACCGACCCCGGTCGCAGGGAGCGCGCTTCGGTGTGCCGGGCCTCGAGGCGCTGCCCCTCGCCGCGCGGGCATTGGTCCTGAGCCCCAGGCGGAGGCCGGGGCCGTCGGCGTGTCGGGGGTCGGGCGGAGGTCAGCGGTGGGCGGGGTCGGCGTCCAGGAGGTGGGCGCAGTCGTTGAAGGCCGTGGGGCGCAGCGCGCCTCCGTCGCGCCGCCAGCGGGTCACCGAGCAGTTGCCGATGGGATCCTTCTCGATCTCCATGATCTCCTGCTCGGACAGCTCCTCGACGATGTACCGGGTCATCACCACGATCGCGTCGTGCGCGACCACCAGGATGCGGGCGTCCGGCGACGACAGGCCCAGGTCGCGGTAGAAGCTGCGCAGCCGCAGGGCCAGGTCCGTCCAGGACTCGCCGCCCGGGGGCCGGTAGTAGAACTTGCCCAGGCGCCGCATGCGCGCGGCCTCCTGCGGATGGCGGCGGCGCACGCCGACGGGGGTCAGGCCCTCCAGGATGCCCTGCTCGCGGTCGCGCAGCCGTTCGTCCACCTCGATGCGCAGCCCGCCCGGCTCGTCCGGGCCGAACGGGGTCTGCGCGAGGGCGATGCGGGCGGTGTCCCGGGCGCGCAGGTAGGGGGACGTGACGACCCTGGTGGGGCGCTCGTCGTCGGGCAGGTCCGCCAGCCAGCGGCCGAGCGCGGCGGCCTGGCGCCGTCCGGTGTCGGTGAGGGGGATGTCGGCGTCGCGTTCGGGGAGACCGACCTCCTCGACGTCGGTGCCCTGCACCGCGCGGTAGGCGGCGTTGGCGGTGCTCTCCCCGTGCCGGGTCAGGATGAGGCCGTCGAGCGCGTTCACGCCGTTCATGATTCCACGGGACCGGACGGCCGGTGCTCTACAGGCGGTAGTAGTCTCGGGACCGCCATGTCGAGCGCCCTCTCCACCGTGATCATCGTCGTGTCGCTGCTGGCGGCCGTCTACAGCCTGGTGACGGCCCTGCGCGACCGGGCGATGGGCTGGGACCACCTGGCCGCGCTGGGCGTCCTGGAGGTGCTGCTGGTCGCCCAGATGGCGGTGGGCTTGGTCAAGCTGTCCGGCGACGAGGGGCCCGACGACACCGCCACCTTCGTCGGCTACCTCATCGGCGCCCTGCTCGTCCCCGTCCTCAGCGCGGGCTGGGGCCTGCTCGAGCGGACCCGCTGGGGCCCGGGCGTCATCGTGGTGGCGTGCCTGGCCGTGTCGGTGATGGTGGTGCGTCTCGGGCAGCTGTGGGAGGGCACCGTTGGCTGAGGACGTGAGCGGAAAGACCGCGCAGACCGCCGGGACGGGCAGCGGCCCCGGGCGGATCCTGGTCGCCGTGTACGGGATCTTCGCGCTGGCGGCCGGGGCGCGCGCCGGGGTGCAGATGGCGACCCGCTTCTCCGACGCGCCCGTCGCCTACTCGCTGTCGGCGTTCGCCGCGGTGGTGTACGTGCTGGCCACCGTGGCGCTCGCCCTGGGCGGACGCACGTCGCGGCGCGTGGCGCTGGTGTCCTGCTCGATCGAGCTGGCCGGAGTGCTCGCCGTCGGGACGCTGAGCCTCGCCGACAAGGAGGCGTTCCCCGACGAGACGGTGTGGTCGGTCTACGGCCAGGGCTACGGGTTCGTCCCCCTGGTGCTGCCCGTCATCGGCCTGTACTGGCTGTGGCGCAGCGGCCGCCGCACGGGCTGACCGGATCCCGGCGCGGCCGCCCGTGACCGGCGGCCGCGCCCAGGAGGGATCAAGGTCGTCGCCTCGCGTGTCGCCGTTCCGGGCGGCCGCTTGCGGCGCATCCGGGGGCGTACGGACGGTCAGGCGGCCTCGGACGTCATCGTGCGGCCCCCGATGGGGAGCGCGTGCACGGTCGCGCGGGCGACCGTGTCGACGTCCTCGGGGGACAGGACGGCGTGCGGGTGCCGGCGGATCCACCACAGCAGCCGCAGCGGCCGGGCGAACAGGATGCCGTCGGCGACGAACGGGCTCTTGCGCAGCTTGCCGCCGTGCACCGCGTGCACGGGCACCACCTTCAGCTCCATGTCGGCGCGCTCGGAGATGAGCCGTCCGGCGGTGGCGGCGGCCTCCTTCAGCTCGCGCGTCATGGCGGTGCGGGTGCGCCCGTCGATGAACAGCCGGCCGCCGTGCTTGCTGATCTCGGTGTCGGGGTGCCAGGCGTCGTTGCGGATCAGCCACACCCCGCCGGGACCGACGAGTATCTGGTCGGCCTCGCCGTGGCCGGGAACGATGCGGGCGTGCAGCACGCGGTGCCCGCGCCGCTCCAGCGTGAACCACAGCAGCCGGGCCATCTGCTGGTCGCCGCGCAGCCCGCGCCGCCACACGTGGGATCGGTGGTACAGCCACCAGTGCAGGGCCGCGTCGGCCGTCGCGACCAGCAACGCCATGACGACACCGAAAACACCGTTCACCAAGAGCACGCCCAGCACAAGCGCCACACCGGCGAGAATGGCGCGGATGCGCAACCTGCTCTTTCGGTCGCGCTGCCACAGTTCTGCGTACACCGCCTGCGGGGATCCGCCGGTGAAGGCCTCCCGGTCGCGGAAGTAGATGGAGCTGCCGAACATCCCGAGTCCTTCCCTGCGCCTGCGATGACGACTCGATTATCGGGATACCTGAGCTCCGGCCCGCTGTCGTCCCCCGGTGCGGGGCTTGCGTCCGGAAAGCGACCGCGGTGAAAGAGATTTGGCAGGTCACCGGGATGCGGTGAAGCATCTGCCGCATGTTCTCGGCGGTTGCTTTAGAACGTTCTAGGCACCCGGCTGAAATACGCAGTGCAACTATCACCGCAAGAGTCGGACGCCCATTTTCCGCGTGGTGTTTCTCACATGATGTACGACGCGGCGGCGAGAGCGCCACCCGGCGCCCGGCACACTGGTGCGGTGCCTGACGAACGTCTCCGAGCGGCCCTGACCGAACTGCCCGTCCGCCGAGCGCTGCCCGGGCTGCGCGCGGCGTTGCGCGAACACGGCGTCGCCGTGCTGGCGGCGCCTCCCGGCACGGGCAAGACGACGCTGGTCCCGCTCGCGCTGGCGGGGCTGACGCCGTCGGACGGGCCCGCCGCCCCGGACGGCAAGGTGGTCGTGGTGGAGCCGCGGCGCCTGGCCGCGCGGGCCGCCGCGCGCCGCATGGCGTGGCTGCTGGGCGAACGGGTCGGCGGCCGGGTCGGCGTCAGCGTGCGCGGCGAGCACCGCCCCGGCACGCGGGTCGAGGTGGTGACCACGGGCGTGCTGCTGCGGCGGCTGCAGGACGAGCCGGAACTGGCCGACATCGCCGCGGTCGTCCTCGACGAGTGCCACGAACGGCACCTGGACGCCGACACCGCGATGGCCTTCCTCCTCGACGTGCGCGCCGCCCTGCGCCCCGAACTGCGCCTGGTCGCCGCGTCCGCCACCGCCGACACCGAGCCGTGGGCGCGCCTGCTCGGCGGCGACGGCGCGCCCGCCCCCGTCGTGGAGACCGAGGCGGCGCTGCACCCGGTGGAGGTGGTCTGGGCGGCGCCGCAGCGGCCGCCCGCGCCACCGCACGGCATGCGCGTCGATCCGGCGCTGCTGGACCACGTCGCCGCGACCGTGCGCCGGGCCCTCGCCGAACGCGACGGCGACGTGCTGTGCTTCCTGCCGGGCGCCGGCGAGATCGCCCGGGTGGCGGGGCTGCTGTCCGGCGCGGGCGCGGACGTGCTGCAGGTGCACGGCCAGGCGCCGGCCGCCGTGCAGGACGCCGTGCTCGCGCCGGGGGAGCGGCGGCGGGTGGTGCTGGCGACCTCGGTGGCCGAGTCCAGCCTCACCGTGCCGGGCGTGCGCGTCGTCGTCGACTCCGGACTGGCGCGCGAGCCCCGCACCGACCACGCCCGCGGCCTCGGCGCCCTGACCACCGTGCGGGTCTCGCGCGCCGCGGCCGAGCAGCGCGCCGGACGCGCCGGGCGGGAGGCCCCCGGCACCGTCTACCGCTGCTGGAGCCGGGCCGAGCACGAACGGCTGCCCGCCCGCCCCCGCCCCGAGATCGAACTGGCCGACCTGACCGCGTTCGCCCTGCACGCCGCCTGCTGGGGCGACCCGGACGCGGCCGGGCTCGCGCTGCTGGACGCCCCTCCGCAGGCGGCGATGCGCGCCGCGCGCCGCACGCTGCGCGCCATCGGCGCGGTGGACGGCGACGGCCGGGCCACCGAGCGTGGACGCGTCCTCGCCCGCGTCGGCGTCCACCCGCGCCTGGCGCGGGCGCTGGTGGACGGCGCCGAACGGGTCGGGGCCCGCGCCGCCGCCCAGGTGGTGGCGATGCTGTCGGAGCCGCCGCCGCGCGGCGCGGGCGACGACCTCACCGCGCTGTGGCGCACGCTGCGCCGCCCCGGCCCGCCCGCCGACGCCTACGCCGCCCGCTGGCGCGACGAGGCCGGACGCCTGCGCAACGCCCTCCCGCACGACCCGCCGCCGGCGGAGGCGCATGTGGAGGGGCATCTGGAGGGGCATGTCAAGGGGCATGACGACGCGGTGGCGGGCACCGTGGTCGCGCTGGCGTTCCCCGAGCGCGTGGCGCGCAGGCGGCCCGACGGCGGCTACCTGATGGCCTCGGGCACCGGCGCCGCCCTGGCCGACGGGTCGGCGCTGGCGGCGGCCCGCGCCGAATGGCTGGCCGTCGCGGAGGCCGACCGGCCCGCCGGGGCCGCCACCGCCCGCATCCGGCGGGCCGTCGTCATCGACGAGGACATCGCCCGGCCGGCCGCCGCGCCGCTGCTGGCGCAGGACGAGGAGGTCGCCTGGCGGGACGGCGACGTGGCCGCCCGGCGCGTCGAACGGCTCGGCGCGATCGAGCTGACGGTGCGTCCGCTGCCCGAGCCCGACCCGCAGCGGGTGCGGGCGGCGCTGCTGGACGGCCTGCGCGCCGAGGGGCCGGGCCTGCTCACCTGGACGCCCGCGGCCGTCGCGCTGCGCGAGCGGCTGGCGTTCTGCCGCCGCGCGCTCGGGGACCCGTGGCCGCGGGTGGACGACGGGGCCCTGATCGAGCACGCCGCAGACTGGATCACCGCGGCCGGGGCCCGCCGCCGCGCCGACCTGGCCCGCATCGACGTGGCCGCCGCGCTGCGCGCCCTGCCGCCCTGGGAGTGCGCGGCGCGGCTGGACGAGCTGGCGCCCGAGCGGATCGAGGTGCCGTCGGGGTCCCGGATCCGCGTCGACTACTCCGGGGAGCAGCCCGTGCTGGCGGTCAAACTGCAGGTGCTGTTCGGCTGGGACGCCGCGCCGCGGCTGGCCGGCGGGCGCGTCCCGCTGGTGGTGCACCTGCTGTCGCCGGCCGGGCGGCCCGCCGCCGTCACCGCCGACCTGGCTTCGTTCTGGCGGGACGGCTACCGGGCCGTGCGGGCGGAACTGCGCGGCCGCTACCCGCGCCACCCGTGGCCGGAGGACCCCGTGACGGCCGAGCCGACCCGGCACGCCAAGGCCCGCCGCGCCCGCTGATCCCGCCACCGGACGCGAGACGGGGATCAGGCGCTGCCGGCGCGGGAGCGGATCAGCACCTCGACGCCGTCCGGCACCCGGCCCGGGCCGGACTCGAAGGCGTGCTCGGGGCCGACGGCGCCGCCGTACTCGGCATCCTCGCAAAGCACCGGTGCGTCCGCGTCCGCGGCTGCGCGGACCCGTCCGCCCGCCGGGGCGCCTAACCTGGAGCGATGAGCGCCACTCGACCGGCCGCCCCGCCCGGCGGCCGCCCCCGGCTCATGCTGCCCGCCCTGCGCGAGGTCTACGAGGCCTACGTGCGGGCGGCCGGCGAACTGCCCGGGCTGCCCGACGCGCTGCGGGCCGAGGTGTGGACGTCCGCGCAGCTCGGCACGCTGGAGGCGGCGGCCCCGAACGCCGCCGCGCGCCGCGCCGCCCTCGCCGACCTGATCACCGTGCTGGGGTCCGCCGGGACGCCCGGCGCGCGCCTGTTCCTGCGCGCGCTCGCCGCGGTCGGACCGGCCGAGGCCCGCCCGGCGGCCGCCCGCGCCGCCCGGCGCGCGCCCCGCACCCCCGAAGGCGGCGAACCGCCGTGGGCGCGGCGGCTCGGCCGGGTCGCCCCAGGGCAGGTGTGGCTCATCCAGGAGGGGCCCCTGGACGGCGACAGGCTGGTCTGCGAGTTCCGCTACACCTTCGACGGATCCGGGCTGCACGCCCTCGCCGTACGGCTCGGATACGGCGACGTCCCGAGCGAGGTCGTCGTCGTGGGGGACGTGCCCGCGCTCATGGCCGCCGCCCGCCGGGCGATGCAGGCCGAACTGTGCGTCGTGCAGCCCCACGACCCGGCGGCCGTCGGCGCCAGGCTGCGCGCCGCCCTCGCCGACGCCGACCGGCTTGCCCCCGAGTGCTATCCCGCGCTGGCCCTCGCCCGGCACCGCGCCGCCCTGCTTGCCGGGGAGACGCCCCCGCGCAATCGAACGGCCGAATGAACGGGCTGCACGGCCACGAGGACGGATCGTGGCCGTGCAGCCGTCACCCGGCGCCCCGGAAAGGGCGGCGTCCGGACCATGGCGGGGGACAGGCCGGACACCGACCCGGGCAGCGCTCCGGGACCGGGTTCGGAAGGCGGGGAGGCACCGCCGCGGGGCGGGCGGCACACGGCGCCTCCCCGCGGGCTCAGACCGGCACGGTGAGCAGGGTGCGGCCGCCGCCCTGACCGATCGTCCGCACCTCGAAGCGGGCGATCTCGTCGGACGACAGCGCGGTGCCGCCCTGCAGCGTCAGCGGGTCGGGGGAGCCCGGCACCCCGTAGCCCTTGGCGGGCACCGACCAGCCCGCCACCGTGTGCGCGCGGCCCGTCCGGTCGATGGCGACCAGCTCGCACTGCAGCGGGCCGCGCACCTTGGACAGGCGCAGCCCCACCCGGCTGCCCCACAGCTTGGACTCCACCGCGACCGTGCCCGTCACACCGGTGCCGGGGTCGGAGGCGGTGACGCGCTGCCCGTCCCGCATGAGCGCTTCGACGCTGCCGTCCACGACCCGCACCGACGGGCCGGCACCGGCGGCCGCTGCGCCCCCGCCGCCCGCGTCGCCGGACATGGTGAGCCCGGTGCCGAACGCGCCCGCGAGCAGCACCACCCCGGCCGCGGCGCCGACCAGCGCGCGCCGGACCCGGCCGCGCCGCATCTTCCGCGCCCGGTGCCGCAGCAGGTCGGTCACCACCTCGGGGGGCGGCGGGACGGGCGTGGCGTCGCGCGGGTCCTCGATGGGCGGCATGCCGTGCAGCTGCGCCGCGACCCCGCGCAGCACGGTCAGCTCCTCGTTGCAGGGCAGGCAGGTGGACAGGTGGGCCTCGAACGCGCGCCGGTCCGGCTCCTCCAGCAGGCCGAGGGCGTAGGCGCCGACGTCGATGTGCGATGGGCCGGTCGTCACGGCGTGACGCCCCTTTCCTCCAGGGCCACGCGCAGCGCCCGGAGCGCGTAGTAGACCCGGGACTTGACGGTGCCGACGGGGATGCCGAGCTGCTTGGCGGCCTCGTTGACCGAGCGGTCCCGGAAGAAGGTCTCGTTGAGGATTTCGCGGTGCGCGGGGGACAGCGACTGGAGCGCCTCGGACACGACGACTGATCGCAGGAGATCCTCCAACCCGTCGGGGGCGCGCATGTTCTCCAGCGGGCCCTCGCCCGCCTCCTGCGGCCGGGCGTTCTTGCGGCGCTGGTCGTCGATGACGATCCGGCGTGCGACGGTGGCCAGCCACGGCAGCATCGACGTCGCGTTGGCGTCCAGCTGGTGTGCGCTGCGCCAGGCCCGGATCATCGTCTCCTGGACGACGTCCTCGGCCCAGTGCCGGTCGCCGCCGGTCAGCCGCAGGACGAACGACAGCAGCGGGCGGCCGTACACGCGGTACAGCTCGGTGACGATCACCTGGTCGTCCACGGCGTCGGCGGGGCGGGGGCCGCGGAACCAGCTCCACGGGCCGGAGCCGCCGTCACCGCCGCGCGGGCGGCGGCGCGCCGCCACGGTGGTCGAGGATCTGTGTGCCATTCGGCAATCTCCGCTGATGGGGGTAGTCGGGAGGTCGGGCAGGGATGCGGGTCAGCCGCCGGGTGCGCCGCCGGAGCCGCCGCCCGCCCCGGCGCCGAGGCCGACGGTCGTCCCGGTGCCGACTGCCGTGCCGGTGCCCGCCTGGGCCTTGGTGCCGTTGGGCCGGACGACGAACCAGAGGTTGTTCACGCCGTGGCCGTTCTCGTCGCCGGGGGAGGTGTCCTGGGAGTAGTGGTAGAGCGGCCAGCCGCCCACGGTGACCTGCAGGGCACCGTCGGACCGCCTGATCCGGCCGATCCTGGCCCGCTCCACCCCCGTGACGTCCAGCGTCGGCGTCCACAGCACGGGCGGCCAGGTCTGCGCGCACGTCCCCACGCACCGGGACAGCGACGGGCGGGCGCTGTCGCGGTCGTACCGGTAGACGGCGCGTCCCCGGTTGTCGACCAGGATCGCGCCGAGTTGGTAGTCCTGCATCGCGCGCAGCCCGGTCGGGCTCGCGGCGCCCCGGGGCTCGATGGTGGGCGTCCCCTTCCAGGGCCATCCGCCCGAGGCCGGCTGCTCGCCGGCGGCCCCCGCGGCGCCGCCCGTGGCCGTACCGGCGGGCGCCGCGCCCTGCGAGGCCCCGCCGTACAGGCCGCAGCCCGCGAGCGTCGCGCAGGCCGCCGCGACCGCGGTCCCCATGAGGACGCCCCGTCCCCGGACGTTCATGTGCCTCCTCCGCTGTGGCGTGTGCCGCGTCGGAAGGCAGTACGGGGCGCCCGGCGGAAAGGGTTCAACGGTCCGCGCACCGGATCCGCAAGGCAGCTGCGCTGAAGAAAAAGGCGCGGCGCGAGGGCACCCCGCAGTTCCCTCGCGCCGCGCGTTTGTCCGGCCCTGACGCGATCCCCGTCACGCCGCGTCGGGGCCGTACACCTCCCACAGCTCGCCGGCGAAGAACCGGCCGAACCGCACCAGCGCCGCCGCGCAGTCCGGACCGGACGTGCGGAACGTGGTCAGCTGGCGGGCGAAATCGGGCAGCCGGATGTGCATCACCCCGGCCGCCAGCACCTCGGCGTCCGCGTCCCCGCCCTCGGGCACGTGCCCGTCCAGGATCCGCACGTACAGGGTCGAGGTGTCCGGCCAGATCCGCGTGGGCGGGCCGTGCAGGACGTTCTTCTGCCCGGTCAGGGTGCGCGGCCGGCCCTCGCCGTCGGTGAAGTGCAGCCGGTACTTCATCAGGCGGCGGTCCTCCGCGCCCGCGGGCGCCAGGCAGTTGAACCAGCCCCGCAGGACGGCCCGCCGGCCCCCGCAGCCGGCGGACTCCACCCACCCGTCGGCCCGCGCGGTGTGCTCGGGCTCGTCGAGGAAGCGGTCGACGTCGTCGGCGGTGATGGTGAGGCGCAACGTGATGCGCTCGCGCGCCCCGGCGAGCTCGCCCGCGCGCGGGTCGTCCTCGCCGAACGTCACGAACCCCTTCATCACCTCGGTGAACGACAACGACGTACGGGCGTCCGCCCCGGGGGACGTCCCCCGGTCCCGCTCGGGGCGCCCCGAGTCCGCCTCATACGCCGTGCCGTTCCCCGCCCCTCCAGACGGGCCGGCCTCCCCCGAGGCCGGCCCGGCCCCCGTGTCCGGTGCGTCGTGCGTCCGCTGTGCGCCGTCGCGCGGCGGGGTGTGCGTGCTCCTGCCCCGGCTCGCGGCGTTCTCCAGCGCCCGGGTGCTCAGGCGGTCGGCCATCGCCGCGATCGTCAGGGAAGGGTTCGGGCCCACCGGCCCGGGCATCGCCGCCCCGTCGGCGATGTACAGGCCGGGGTGGCCGAACACCTCGCCGAAGGCGTCGCAGACGCCCTCGCCCTCGTGCCGTCCCATCGGCGCGCCGCCCAGCGGGTGCACCGTGATGACCCGCTTGCGGAACCAGATCGGGTTGTCGGCGTACTCCGCGCCGAGCACGTCGGCGATGGCCCGCATGGTCTTGCGCAGCCGCGCGTAGTGCGCCCGGCTGGACTCGGCGCTCCACCTGGCGTTCAGCCGCCCGCCCCGCAGCTCCAGCCGGCCGTCGGCGGCGTCGCGGCCCATGCCCAGCAGCGGCAGCGAGCTGACCGACAGCGCCCCGTCGCCGATCAGGTCCGACAGCTCCGCCGACACGTTGGTGTCGGGCGCGTCCTTGAAGAACTCCACGAACCGCTGCCACAGGAACTTCACGACCCGCACGATCTGCTCGTCGGGCTCCAGCCCCGGCACCATCCAGTCGACGAACGAGGGGTAGCCGCCGTCCTGGATGTAGGCGCCGGGCCCGGCGCCCGGCGCGCCGTCCAGGGCGTCCGGCAGCCGGATCGCGCTGGTGATGACCGGGCCGCGGCTGGCGTCCAGCGGCCGCACCCGGTCGCGGTCCTTGGCCTTGAGCAGGAACGTCAGCAGGTCGCCGTTGCCGCTGAACCGGGTGCCGAGCGCCCCGCTCAGCCCCGGCAGCGCCGCCCGCGACTTCAGCAGCAGGTACGTCGTGCCGTACGTGCCCGCCGCCAGGACCAGCCGCTCGCACGCGATCGTGCGGACCGGCCGCCTGTCCTTGCGGACGTTCACGTCGTGGTGGACGTAGTCGACCTCGTAGCCGCCGCCGGGCCGCGGCCGGATCCCCTTGACCTCGTGCTCGGTGCGCAGGTCGGCCCCGTGGAACGCGGCCGCCGACAGGTAGGTGTGGTCGAGGCTGTTCTTGGCGCCGTCGTTGCAGCCGATGTCGCACTCGCCGCACAGCCGGCACGTGCGCCGCGGCACGCCGTGCACGTTGCCGTAGGACGGCTCGGCGAGCGGCAGGCCGACTCCCGGCTCGGCACCGGGCGACGGGGCGAAGCTGATCCCCAGCGGCGGCCGGCTGTAGTGCAGCCCCAGCTCGGCGGCCGCGTCCTGTATCGCGTGCGCCTTGGGCGTGTGGTCGTACGGCGGCCGGTCGAGCGGGTAGACGGCGGTGCCGATCATCTTCTCGACCGCGTCGTAGTGCGGGTCGAGGTCCGCGCGGCTCACCGGCCACTCCTCGTGCCGCCCGCCGGGCAGGTCGGTGACGAACCACCGCTCGTCCTTGCGCAGCAGCACGTTGGCGTAGATGAGCGACCCGCCGCCCAGACCGGACGACACCACCGAGTCGAAGCCCTTGAAGCTCCAGACGTCGAACATCCCGTACAGCCCGGCCTCGGGGTCCCAGAACGCCCGGCCGATCTCGGCGGGGGAGCGGGGGAAGGTGCCGGGCGGGTACGCGCGGCCGCGCTCCAGCACCACCACCGACCGTCCGGCCTCGGCCATCCGGTACGCGGCCACCGAGCCGCCGAACCCGGACCCGACGACCACCGTGTCGACGTGCTCCATCAGGCCACCTGCCGGTCGCGGCTGTGCTTGCGCAGGTGCTCCAGGATGGCCGGGAACACGTCGGCGTGCGCGTTGCGGCCGACGATCGGGTCCACGTGGGAGTACCGGGGCAGGACCTTCAGCGAGTGCCTGCCGGGCGCCCGGCGCGACAGGACGCGGTGGCAGACGATGTTGGAGTCGGTGAACACGCGGTTGTCCGAACCGGTCAAGAACAGGCTGGGCGGCAGGTTCTCGGGGGCGTCGCGCAGGTAGTTGTCGGGCAGCGCGGCGTAGCGCGGGTCGCCCGGACGGTTCTTCACCGCGTACCCGGCCTTGACCATCTTGCGGATGTGCCGGTAGTAGCTCAGCCCCGTCACCGGGAAAAGGTCGGCCCACCGCTGGTGCGTCTCGGGCGCCAGGCTGTCGTGGTCGTAGAACATCGCCGGGAAGCCGGTGCCCCACATGAAGCTGACCATGTGGCAGTCGGGGTTGTCGCACTCGCGGTGCACCGCCGACACCAGCCGGGAGATCATCCGGTTGCGGGTGAAGCGGCCCGCCCGCGCCGAGTAGGCGTCCAGCACCGACACCCCGAACCCGTACTCGACGATGGCGGGGCCGAAGTTCAGCTTCAGCCGCGACCACGCCGGCACCCGGGTGACCAGCGAGACGCTGTTGGACACCGCGCTGGTGACGTCGGTGATCAGGCCCGCGGACATGCTCATGAAGAACGACACCGCGCCCAGGCACTGCGCGACGACGTGCACCCGCCGGTCGCCGATGTGGCGGCGCAGCTCGCGCATGGCGGCGGGGTGGTCGTACAGCGCGATGTCGTCGAGGCTGTACCCGTTGGTCTCGGCGTTGTACGGGTACCGGTTGCTCATCCGGAAGTCCAGCGTCCAGACGTCGGTGAACCCGTTGTCCAGCAGGAAGTTCACCATGTTGTAGTGCTCGGGCATGATGAACATGTCGCTGGACGCCGGCAGGCCGTGCAGGAGCAGCACCACGTCGTCGCAGTCGGCGCGGTGGAAGCGCGTCAGGTGCAGCCCGAGACCGTCCTCGGTGGCGAACGGGTGCACCGAGATCTCGGCCTTCTCCACGCCGTCCAGCGTGTAGCGCGCGACGGGACGCTGCATGTCCATCGACCTCCCCAGCTCGGCAACAACCATGGCGTCCCCTCGGGCGCGGGGACATCGTGGTAAACCCTGACTTCCACGGTGCCGTTCCGGAGGACGTGTCGTGCGTGATTCTCCGGAGGGCCCTTCAGCGTCATGTGACGCACCGCGGACCGCGCCCGTTTCAACGGTGCGCCGGCCCCGCCCGCGAGCGCCACGTCAACCCTCTCCCGCCGTGTGGCGGGGGCGCTACTCCTGCGCGTCGGTCTGCAGCCGGGCCAGCGCCTTCACCAGGTTCACCCGGGAGGTGATGTCCAGCTTGGAGAAGATGTGCGACAGGTGCGTCTCGACGGTGCGGACGCTGATGAACAGCCGCTCGGCGATCTGCTGGTTGGTGAGGCCGTCGGAGACGAGCATGGCGACCTCGAACTCCCGCTGGGACAGGCCGAACTGCTCGTCGCCGCCCCGCCGCCCCGACGCGCCGCGTCCCGCCGGGCCGGGCGTGCGGATGCCGACGCGCCGCTGCTCCAGCGTGGCCCGGGAGTGCAGCAGGCGGGCCCCGCACGCGGCGAAGATCTCGGCGGCGGCGCGCAGGTCGTCGCGGGCCGCGGCGCGGTCCTTGGCCCTGGCCGCGGCGACCCCGGCGGCCAGCCGCGCCCGCCCCACGTCCACGCGGGCGTAGCACGCCTCGAACAGCGCGGCGGCCTCGCGGGCCAGGCCCGCGGCGGTCTTCGGGTCGGCGGACATCGCCGCGTGCGCGCGCGCCAGCATGGCCCGCGCCCGGTCGCTGTCGAGCTGCGGGTGGGCGACCTGCTCGGCGCGCCCGGCCCACAGCGCGGCGTCCTCGTCGCGGCCCTGCTGCGCGGCGACCTCGGCCATGGTCTCGCAGCAGGCCAGGCGGGCGTCGGGGTCGAGCAGGATCACCTCGCCGAAGCCGTTGCAGGCCTCCATCATGGCCTCGACGCCCTCGTCCACCCGCGACAGGCCGAGCAGCGCCCGCGCCCGCGCGTACTGGGCCTGCGCGCCGTACCACTCGCCGCCGTCGGCGCCGGCGCGCATCGCCTCGTCGGCCAGCCGCAGCGCCTCCTTGGCGTCCCCGGCCAGGCCGACCGTCAGGGACTGCTGGGTCAGCGCCCCCGCCAGCTGCGGCGCCGCGCCCAGCAGCCGCGCCGTCTCGGCCGCCTCCTCGGCGATCATCATGGCCTCGGTGAGCCGGCCCTCCATCGTGGACGCGCGGGCCTGCCCGGTCAGCAGGGTGGCCAGGATGTAGGTCTGCCCGGTGGCGCGGGCGACCGACACCGCGCGCTCGAAGTGCCGCCGGGACGCGGCGTAGCGGCCCATCATGTGCTCGGCCCAGCACAGCCAGGCCACCGCGTCCAGCCATTCGGCCAGTTCGTCGTCGGTCGCCTCGGCCACCAGCCGGTCGGCGGTCTCGGCGTACCGGACGGCGGCGGCCAGGTCGCCGGACAGGAACGACGACATCGGCCGCAGCGCGGTGACCGCCATCCGCACCGCGGGCGGCCAGCCCTCCCCGCCGTTCTCGGGCATGTTCTCCAGGACGGCGCGGGCCGCGCGGAAGTCGCCGCGGAACAGGCTCTCGGCCACCAGCCGCAGCCGCAGCGGAACACCGGTCGGCGACGCCGGGTCGGGGATGCGGCGCAGCTCGTCCAGCAGCAGCGCCCGCGCCTCGTGCGGACGGCCCAGCAGCCGCTCCATCAGCGCGCACAGCCGCGCCGCCGTGACGCGGCGGTCGTAGTCGTCGGTCGGCAGCAGCCGCAGCAGCGTGCGGGCCGTCTCGCGCCCCTCGGCCAGCCGCCCGCCGAGCGACTCCACCTGCGCCAGCTCCAGCAGCAGCTCCAGCCGGGACGGCAGCGGCCGGCGGCCCTGCGCCGCCGCGGGCGGCTCGGGCATGTTCTCCGGCATCAGCCGCAGCGCGGCGCGCAGCCAGTGCGCCGCGGTGACCGGGGCCTGCGCGGTGAACGTGCGGGCCGCCTCCACCAGCGTGGCGATCGCCGCCGGGTCGCCGACCCGCCCCGACCGCTCCACATGCCGGGCGCGCACCGCGGCGGGCGCACCGATCCGCGCCAGGTAGGCGGCGATGCGGCCGTGCGCGGCCAGCCGCCACCCGGCCGCGGCCGACCCGTAGGCGGCGTGCCGCACCAGGGGGTGGCGGAACCGGAACCGCTCGGCCATCGGCCGCACGATGTCGCGGGCGACCAGCTCGTCCAGCGCCGACAGCGTGTCGTCCTCCGACACCTCGGCGGCCACCGCGGCCAGTGCCGGGTCGAACTCGTCGGCGGCGACCGCCGCGCCCTGCGCCACCAGCAGCGCGGTCCGCGACAGGCCGCTCAGCTCCAGCATCAGGGCGGCCTGCACCGCGGGCGGCAGGTCGCCGTCGCCCGGGCCGGCGACCGGCCGCTGCGGGCTGCGCGCCAGCGCCTCGAGGTAGAAGGGGTTGCCGCCGCTGGCGCGGTACAGCTCGCGGCAGCGCGCGTCGGGCACCCGCAGGCCGAGCAGCTGCGCGACCTCCTGCTCGGTGAGCGGGTCCACCGGGACGCGCAGGCCGCGGCCGTTCTGCACCGCGTCCTCGACCAGCGCGGCCAGCCGCGGCGACGCCTGCGCCGGCCGGTACGCCACGGCGAGCGCCACCCGCGCCCGCGGCGGGTGCCGCACCAGGTGGTCCAGCAGCTCGATGGTGGCCTCGTCGGCCCAGTGCAGGTCGTCCAGCATCAGCGCCAGGCCGGACGCGGCGGCCAGCTCCTCCAGCAGCCGCCGCACGGTCCGGTACAGCTGGTAGCGGGCCACCTGCCGCCCGTCGGCGGTCACGGCGGCCGGTCCGGTGGCGGCGGGCGCGGCGGCCAGGGCCGGGAACACCGCCGACAGCAGCCGGGTCGCGTCCGGCCCGAGGTCGGGCAGATGCTCCTCCAGATGGTCGTCGAGGGCGTCGACGACGGCGCCGAACGGCATCTCCTGCTCGAACTCGGCGGCGCGGCCCGCGCGGGTGGGCAGCTTGCGCGCCGCGGCGGCCCCCGACAGCTCGCTCAGCAGCCGGGTCTTGCCCGCCCCCGGCTCGCCGACGAGGGCGACGAACCGGAACGCGCCCTCGGCCGTGGCGTCCAGCGCCTCCTCCAGGGCACGCAGCACGCCCTGGCGCCCCACCAGCGGCAGGGCCGCCGGAAGGACGTCGGGCTGGTGGTCCGTACGACCCTCCATGTCCACACCCCACCAGTAGTGACAAGGCGGTCGACACGCCGCGACGAAGACGTCCAGCCGGTGTCTTGCCTCGATCTTCAGGCAGCCGCAGGGGACACTTTACCGATTCGGCCGATGGCATGGCCGAACCCGCGGTCCGGCCTGCGCAGCCCGGACCGCCGCGGTCGCGTCCCCCCGCGGTCGCTCTCTGCCATCAACCGCCTTAACCAAGGGGATGTCAACAGTCTTCAGTTAGGCGTTGCCTACCCGTCACCCTTCTACTCGCGTTCTGCTCACTCATCCCGGCCACGGCCGGGCCGCCGCCGAACCCCGCCGGGCGGCCACGACGCGCGCCGACCTCGCCGGAACCAGCGTGACCGCCCTGAGCCGGACGCGCTCGGGCGCGGGGTCGGCGGGACGCAGCTCCACCCGGCGCAGCACCTCGGCGACGATCATCCGCATCTCCAGCAGCGCCAGCTGGGCGCCCGCGCAGTAGCGGCGGCCGCCGCCGAACGGCAGCCAGGCCCGGTTGGCCTTCGCCGCCTCCGGGCCGAGGAACCGCTCGGGCCGGAACACCCCGGGGTCGGGGAACACATCCGGATCGGTGTGCACCAGCGGGATGACCGCCGCCACGCACCATCCGGCGGGAATCCGGTGGCCGCCGACCACCATCGGCTCGGCCAGCACCCGGGGCGTGGCCGGCACCACCGGGCGGACCCGCAGCGACTCTTTGATCACTGCGTCCAGGTAGGCGCGGCCGTCGTCGCCGTCCGCCGGCTCGTCGCGCAGCCGCTCCAGCACCCGGGGCGTCCGCACCAGGCGCTCGAACGTCCAGGCCAGGGCGGTGGCCGTGGTCTCGTGCCCGGCGACCAGCAAAGTGATCAGCTCGTCGCGCACCTCCCGGTCGGTCAGCGGCTCGCCCGCCTCGTCCCGCGCCGCCAGCAGCTGCGACAGCACGTCGCAGGCGCCCGGGTCGCCGTCGCGGCGGCGCCGGGCCATCTCGTCGTAGAGGATCGCGTCGACCTGCGCGCGGACCCGCGCGAACCGGGTGGTGGGCAGGAACGCGGCGCGCCGCGCCGCCGGGGCGGTCAGCAGCCACTCGCGCGGCCGGGGCGGCAGGCGCACCACGGCGGCGTTCCCGCCGAGCGCCACCAGCCGCGGCAGCAGGACGCGCAGGCGGCGCAGCCGCCCGGCGTCGCGGATGCCGAACACCACCCGCATGATCACTTCGAGGGTGATGCGCTCCATCCGGGGGCGCAGCGCGAACGGTTCGCCGAGCGGCCACCGGTCGATGTCGGCGGCGGCGATCTCGGCCACCCGCTCGCCCCAGCGCGCCACCGCCCGCCCGTGCAGCGGCGGGCCGAGCAGCCGCCGGTGCCGCCACCACGGCTCCTCGTCCAGCGTCAGCAGTGACGCCTCGCCGACCAGCGGCCCGAGCAGCCCGCGCCGCACCGCCCCCGCGCGCCCCCCGGAGCCGTCGGCGGCCAGCACCTGTTCGGCCAGGTCGGCGGTGGCCACGCACACCTCCGGCGGCATGCCGGGGAGCCGGATCGCAAAGACGGGCCCGAGGCGGCGCCCGGCGGCGAAGAACCGCATCGGGTCGGCGACGAGCCAGGCCACCTGCAGCGGCGGAGGCAGGCGCAGACCGGGGGGAGCGGGCATCGAGACTCCTGCACGGGATCTCCGGGGAGGAGATCCTTCGAGATGGCGTTCACCGGAGCGCGGCGGAGTGGGGCCGCCGCGCCACTCCGGTCGGATCCGCACCGGAGATCACTGTAATGATCTTCGTTCGCAGGCGTCTCTCACATCGTGGTAAACACCGATATCGGCGGTCAGTCAGAAAGCGCCGACCACCCGGGTACCGGTGACCGCTCAGCTCAGGCCGATGCGGGCGGCCGCATCCGACCAGGCGGACTCGTCGCCGCGCGGCTCGTAGCGGCGCAGCGGCTGCGTCCCGGCGACCAGCGCCCGCATCTCCGCCAGGTCGCCCACGACCCCGTGCGCGCGCGCCTGCACCAGGGCGTTGCCCAGCGCGGTGGCCTCCACCGGCCCGGCGACGACGGGCAGCCCGCACGCGTCCGCGGTCAGCTGGCACAGCAGCTCGTTGCGGGAGCCGCCGCCGACCAGGTGCACCACCTCCACCTCGCGGCCGGACAGCCGCGCCGCCTGCCGGATGGCCGCGCGGTGCGCCAGCGCCAGGCTGTCGAGAACGCAGCGTACGGTCTCGGCGCGGGTGCCCGGCTCGGGCATGCCGCGGCGGCGGCAGTGCGCGGCGATCCGCTCGGGCATGCCGCCCGGCGGCAGGAACTCGGGGTCGTCCGGGTCGATCAGCGAACGCAGCGCCGGAACCCGCGCCGCCTCCGCCAGCAGCGACGACAGGTCGGGGGAGTCCCAGGCGCGCAGGCACTCCTGCAGCAGCCACAGCCCCATCACATTGCGCAGGTAGCGGACGGTGCCGTCCACCCCGCCCTCGTTGGTGAAGTTGGCCTCGCGGCTGGCCTCGGTCAGCACCGGCTCGGGCAGCTCCACACCCACCAGGGACCAGGTGCCGCAGGAGATGTAGCCGAAGCGCTCCCCCGAGGCGGGGACCGCGGCCACGGCCGAGGCGGTGTCGTGGGACGCGACCGCCGTCACCGGCAGGTCCGCGCGCAGCCCCGTCTCCTCGGCCACGTCGGCGCGCAGCGTCCCCACCACGTCGCCCGGCTCGCGCAGGTCGGGCAGCAGCTGCGCGGGAAGACCCAGGCGGTCCAGCAGGGGCCGCGACCACGCGCCCGCGCGCACGTCGAGCAGCCCCGTCGTGGACGCGTTGGTGCGTTCGGCGCCGATCCGCCCGGTCAGCCAGTACCCCACCAGGTCCGGGATCAGCAGCAGCGTCCGCGCGCGCTTGAGCACGTCCGCCGATTCGGCCGCGAGCTGGTAGACGGTGTTGAACGGCAGGAACTGCAGGCCCGACACCTGGTACAGGTGGTCGTCGCCGAGTTCGGCCCGCACCCGCTCCATGACGCCGTCGGTGCGCGCGTCGCGGTAGTGCACGGGGTTGCCGAGCAGCGCGCCGCGCTCGTCCAGCAGCCCGTAGTCGACGGCCCACGAGTCGATGCCCACCGACACCAGGCCGGGCGGCGCCGCGCGCAGCCCGTCGAGCACGTTGCCGTACAGGCCCAGGATGTCCCAGTGCAGCGTGCCCGCGACCCGCACGGGCCGGTTGGGGAAGCGCCGCAGCTCCTCCAGCTCCAGCGTCCCCGGCCCGACGCGCGCGGCCATCACCCGACCGCTGGACGCCCCGAAGTCGACGGCGGCGAACACCGCAGATGAAGCGTTCATGGGACGAGCAGTACCTCCAGGGTGCGGGGGCCGTGCACGCCCTCGACGCGCGACAGCTCGATGTCGCTGGTCGCCGAGGGGCCGGACACGAAGGTGAGGGGACGGGACGGGTCGAGCCGCTCCAGCGCCTCGGGCACGTCGGCCGCGACCTGGCCGGCGGTGACCACGATCAGGTGGTAGTCGGGCACCAGGGACAGCGCCCGCGGCCCCTGGCCGGGCCCGTGGTCCAGCACGATCGTGCCGGTCTCGGCGATCGCGGCGGCGCAGCCGGTGACCGCGCCCGCCAGCCCGTCCAGTTCGGCCGCGGACGGGTCGCGCGCGATCCGCTCCGGCGGGACGTGCGCCAGCCACTCGTCCGGCAGTCCGGACGGCACCGCGAACGCCCCGCCGCCGCGCGCGGCCGGGGACTCGCCTCGCGCGGCCGGGGACTCGGCGCGCGCGGCCAGCGCCTCGCCGCGCGCGGCCAGCGCCTCGGCGCGCGCGGCCAGCGCCTCGGCCACCGCGCCGGGCAGTTCGCCGGCGGACACCAGCCGCACCGCGGCGCGGTAGTCGGCGACCCGTTCGGCGAACAGCTCCAGGGTCCGCTCGCCGTGGTGGCGCCGCAGGTAGCCGCGGTCGATCCGGGCGTAGGACTCGGCCACGTCGGCGGCCGTGCGCCGACCCGTGATCCGCTCGATGCGGCCGAGGATCTCCTCGCGCGCGTTCGCGCCTGCCCGCCCGCTCATTCGCCCTTCCCTCCGGTGCGGTTCCACCAGGCGCGGAACGACTCCTCCGGCGGCGCCGGCGCGTCCCGGGTGTCGGTCCACGCGCTCAGCGGCCCGGGCAGGCGCCGGATGCGGCCGCGCCGCCCCACCACGTGCCGGCCGGCGGACGCGGCGCGCTGCGCCAGCGCCAGCCGGGCGGGCGAACGCAGCGTCCACCCCGCGACGTCCATCACCGCGCGCTCCAGCGGATGCTTGCGCCCCTTCTCCACGGCGCGGGCGCGCAGATGCACCAGCACCTCGGGGATGTCGATGGCCACCGGGCACGCCTCGAAGCACGCCCCGCACAGCGACGACGCGTAGGGCAGCGAGGAGTCCACGTCCGAGCCGATGCCGCGGATCTGCGGCGACAGGATCGCGCCGATCGGCCCCGGGTAGGGCGAGCCGTAGGCGTGCCCGCCGGCCCGCGCGTAGACGGGGCACACGTTCAGGCACGCCGAGCAGCGGATGCAGCGCAGCGCCTGCCGCCCGACCTCGTCGGCCAGCGTCGCGGTGCGGCCGTTGTCCAGCAGGACCAGATGGAAGTCCGACGGCCCGTCGCCGGGGGTGATGCCGGTCCAGGCGGAGGTGTAGGGGTTCATCCGCTCCGCCGTCGAGGAGCGGGGCAGCAGCTGCAGGAACACCTCCAGGTCGCGCCAGCTCGGCACGATCTTCTCGATGCCCATCACCGAGATCAGCGTCTCGGGCAGCGTCAGGCACATCCGCCCGTTGCCCTCCGACTCCAGCACCACCAGCGTGCCGGTGTCGGCGACGGCGAAGTTGACCCCGGACACCGCCACCTTCGCCGACAGGAACTTGGCGCGCAGGTGCCGCCGCGCCGCCTCGGCCAGCTCGGCGGGCGAGTCGGACAGCCCGGCCGGCGCGTCCGGCATGGTGCGGCGGAAGATGTCGCGGATGTCGGCGCGGTTGCGGTGGATGGCCGGGACCAGGATGTGCGACGGGCGGTCGTCGCCGAGCTGCACGATCAGCTCGGCCAGGTCGGTCTCGTGGGCGGTGATGCCCGCCTCGGCCAGCGCCTCGTTCAGCCCGATCTCCTGGGTGGCCATCGACTTGACCTTGACCACCTCGGTCTCGCCGGTCGCCCGGACCAGGTCGGTGACGATCCGGTTGGCCTCGGCGGCGTCGCGCGCCCAGTGCACCGTGCCGCCGGCCTCGGTGACCTTCTCCTCCAGCAGGCGCAGGTAGTGCCCGAGGTTCGCCAGGACGTGGTCCTTGATCTGCCGGCCCGCCTCGCGCAGCGCCGCCCAGTCGTCCAGCTCGGCGACGGCCTCGGCGCGGCGCCGGCGGATCGTGGACGTGGCGTGCGCCAGGTTGCGGCGCAGCCGGGTGTCGCCCACCGCGCGGCGCGCCGCGTCCGGGAACGCCGGCATCCCCAGGTAGGTCGGCATGCGGGCGGCGGTGCCGCTGTCGGTGCCGCTGCTCATGTTCGGTCCTCCTCCGTGGAGGCGAGGATTTCGGCCAGGTGCACCGTGCGCACGCCGGACCGGGTGCGCGACAGCGCCCCGCCGATGTGCATCAGGCAGGAGTTGTCGGCCGCGCACAGCGCCTCGGCGCCGGTGCGGCGCACGTTGGTCACCTTGTCGGCGCACATCGCGGCCGACACCTCGGAGTTCTTGAGGGCGAACGTGCCGCCGAAGCCGCAGCACTCGGCCGCCTCGGGCAGTTCCACCAGGTCGATGCCGCGCACGGCGCGCAGCAGCCGCAGCGGCCGGTCGCCCACGTGCAGCATGCGCATCGAGTGGCAGGTGGGGTGGTAGGTGACGCGGTGCGGGAAGTAGGCGCCCACGTCGGTCACGCCGAGCACGTCGACCAGGAACTCCGACAGCTCGTACACCTTGGGCGTCAGCGCCTGCACGCGCGCGGCCAGGGCGCGGTCGCCGGAGTCGGCCGCCAGCCTGGGGTGCCAGTCGCGCACCATCGCCCCGCACGACGCCGACGGGGTCACCACCGCGTCGTAGCCGGCGAACGCGTCGGCGAACCCGCGCACCAGCGGCAGGGCCTGCCTGCGGTAGCCGGTGTTGAAGTGCATCTGCCCGCAGCAGGTCTGGGCCTGCGGGAAGTCGACCTCGTGCCCCAGCCGGTTGAGCAGCCGCACGACCGCCTTGCCCGTGCCGGGGAACATCGTGTCGTTCAGACACGTGATGAACAGCGCGACCTTCATCGCTCCTCCTCGGAGCCGCCCGCGCCGACGGAGATCTCCGGGAGGCCGGAGTCCTCCGCGCCGACGCGGCGGCTTGACTCGCGCACCACCAGCTCCGGCTGGAACATCACCTGCTGGTGGGCGTGCCCCTCGGGGTCGTCGCACTCCTCCAGCAGCAGTTCGGTGGCGATGCGGCCCAGTTGGTAGGTGGGCTGGCGCACCGAGCTGAGCGGCACCGCGGCCGCGGCGGAGAACTCGATGTCGTCGTAGCCGATGAGCGCCACGTCGGCGGGCACCTGCACCCCCGCCTGCAGCAGCACCCGCATCACCCCGAGGGCGAGCAGGTCGTTGGCGCAGAAGATGGCGTCGGGCAGGGTGCCGTCGGCCAGCAGCCGCCGCGCCGCCTCCTGGCCGGCGCGGGCGTTCATCGCCGGGACGGTCAGCTCCCGCATCGCCTCGCGCGGCATCCCGGCCGCGCGCAGCGCCCGCAGCGCGCCCCTGCGCCGGTCGGCGCACTGCCGCAGCGCGGAGGGGCCGGTGACGAAGCCCAGCGTGCGGGCGCCGTCGGCCAGCAGCCGGCCGACCGCCAGCTCGCCGCCCGCCACGTCGTCCACCGCCACCGAGCACTGGTTCGCGCGGGGGGTGGGGTGGTCCAGCAGGACGACCGGGATGTCGCGCTCGCGCAGCCGGTCGGCCTGCCGCCCGTCGTCCACCGGCGTGACCAGCACGCCGCGGACCCGCTGCTCGGCGAACACGCGCAGGTTGCGCTGCTCGCGCTCCTCGGACTCGGCGGACGACGACAGCAGCACCGCGTAGCCGTGCTCGCTGGCCGCGTCCTCCACGCCGCGGGCGACCTCGGTGAAGAACGGGTTGGACAGGTCGAGCACCATGAGCCCGACCGTGCGGCTGTGCCCGGCGCGCAGCGTCGACGCCGAACCGTGGCGGACGAACCCCAGCTCGCGGATGGCCTGCTCGACCCGGGCGCGGGTGGCGGGGGCCACCCGCTCGGGGCGGTTGAGCACGTTGGAGACGGTGCCGGGAGACACTCCCGCGTGCTGCGCCACCTGCTTGATGCCCACGGTCGCCGGGCCCCCGGCACCGTTGCGCGTGGCCGGACGTCTCCTCGCGGACCGGCGCGGTGCGGGGACCTCGCCGGTGCCGTCTGTGCTCATCTGCCGCCCCCGGGTCGGTCTGCGTCTGTGGTGTGTGCCCGCTCACTTTGGGTCATGCCGTTAAAACGTGTCAACCCCGCAGTGGCGATCTTGGAAGCAGCGGCGCGGTCGGCGCCTCCTCGGCCCCGCCGCTCCCGAAGACTCGTTAGCCCCTGTCCCACCGGGGATCCAGCGATTTTCCGGCAAGTGCCCTCTTGACGAGTGCGTTGAGTCACATCTACCGTCCTCCGCAACATCACCTTAAAACGTTTTTCATCTACGAGACATCGAAACCCCATCCGAGGAGGGCGGCCGTGAGCGCACCCGCTCGGTCGGCTCCGCCGACACTGGCGCTGGTCAACGTGAGCAAGTCGTTCGGCGCCGTGCGAGCCCTGCAGGGCGTGACCATCGAGCTCCACGCGGGCGAGGTGCACGCGCTGGCGGGCGAGAACGGAGCCGGCAAGTCGACCGTCGTAAAAACGTTCGCAGGCGTGCACCGCCCCGACACCGGGGAGGTGCGGGTCGAGGGCCGTCCGGTGACCTTCCACGGCCCCGCCGACGCGCAGGCCGCCGGCGTCGCGGTCATCTACCAGGAGCCCACGCTGTTCCCCGACCTGTCGGTCGCCGAGAACATCTTCATGGGCCGCCAGCCCCGCACCGCCCTCGGCCGCATCGACCGCCGCGCCATGCACGCCCGGACCGCCGAGCTGTTCGAGCGGCTCGGCGTGGCCCTGGACCCGCAGCAGCCCGCGCGCGGCCTGTCCATCGCCGACCAGCAGGTCGTCGAGATCGCCAAGGCCATCTCCCGCAAGGCCCGGGTACTGATCATGGACGAGCCGACCGCCGCGCTCACCGGCCAGGAGGTCGCCCGGCTGTTCGCCGTCACCCGGACGCTGCGCGACCAGGGCTGCGCGGTGCTGTTCATCTCGCACCGGCTGGAGGAGATCTTCGAGATCTGCCAGCGGGTCACCACCCTGCGCGACGGCACCTACATCGGCACCGAGGACGTCGCCGACCTCACCCCCGACGACCTGGTGCAGCGCATGGTCGGCCGCGAGGTGGAGGCGCTGTACCCCAAGCAGGACGTGACACCGGGCGAGGTGGCGCTCAAGGTGTCCCGGCTGACCCGCGAGGGCGTGTTCACCGACGTGTCGTTCGAGGTGCGCCGCGGCGAGATCGTGGCACTGGCCGGGCTGGTCGGCGCGGGCCGCAGCGAGGTCGCCCGCGCGATCTTCGGCGTGGACCGCTGGGACGCCGGCGCGGTCGAGGTGAACGGCACCGCGCTGCCCCCGGGCAGCCCCACCGCGGCCATGGCCGCCGGGATCGCGCTGGTCCCCGAGGACCGCCGCCAGCAGGGCCTGGTCATGGACATGTCGATCGAGCGCAACATGGGCCTGACCCAGCTGCGCTCGCTGCGCCGCGCCACCGGCCGCGGCCCGCTGATCTCCCGGCGGGTGGAGCGCGACCGCGCCGCCGACTGGGCGCTGCGCCTGCAGCTGAAGTACGCCCGGCTGAGCGACGTGGTGGGCGTGCTGTCCGGCGGCAACCAGCAGAAGGTCGTGCTGGCCAAGTGGCTGGCCACCGACCCGGCGGTGCTGATCGTCGACGAGCCCACCCGCGGCATCGACGTCGGCACCAAGGCCGAGGTGCACCGGCTGCTGTCGGAGCTGGCCGCGCAGAACCTGGCCATCCTGATGATCTCGTCCGACCTGCCGGAGGTGCTCGGCATGGCCGACCGGGTCCTGGTCATGCACGAGGGACGGCTCACCGCCGAGATCCCGCGCGCCGAGGCCACCGAGGAGTCGGTCATGGCCGCCGCCACCGGCCGCACCGGCGCCGTGGGGGAGGCCGCGTGAGTACGACCCTTACCAAGTCGCCGGGGGCGCCGTCGGCGGCGGACAACGGCGGGCGCAGCGGCCGGCTGGTCGATCTGGTGCTGCGCGCCCGCGAGCTGAGCATCGCCGCGGCGCTGGTGGTGCTGGTGCTCGGCACCACGATCGCCAACCCGCGCTTTCTGTCCGAGCAGGGCGTCAAGGACATCTTCCTCAACGCCTCGATCCTGGCGCTGCTGGCCGTCGGGCAGACGCTGGTGGTCGTCACCCGCAACATCGACCTGTCGGTCGGCTCGGTGGTCGGCCTGGTGGCGTTCGTCGTCGGCGACTTCGTCTCCGGCACCGACCACGGGCTGCCGTCGGCGCTGGCCGTCGGCATCGGGATCGGCGCGCTGTGCGGGGTCGTCAACGGCCTGCTGATCAGCTTCCTGCGGGTGCCCGCCCTGGTGGTCACGCTCGGCATGCTGTACGTGATCCAGGGCATCGACTACTACATCGCGCACGGCGAGCAGATCAACGCCGCCAACGTGCCGCAGAGCATCCTCGACCTCGGCAACGGCAGCCTGCTGGGCGTGCCCTACCTGCCGCTGATCACCATCCTGATCATGCTGGCGGTCGGGTACTACCTGCGCTCCTACTCCTCGGGCCGGGAGTTCTACGCCATCGGCTCCAACCCGGAGGCGGCGCGCCTGGCGGGCGTGCCGATCCGCCGCCGGGTCTTCACCGCCTACCTGGTCAGCGGAGTGCTGGCCGGGCTGGCCGGGGTGCTGTGGCTGGCCCGCTTCGGCACCGTCGTCGCCGACAACGCCAACGGCTGGGAGCTGCAAGTGGTCAGCGCCGTCGTGGTCGGCGGCGTGGCGATCACCGGCGGGGTCGGCACCGTCTACGGCGCCGCGCTCGGCGCCCTGCTCATCACCACCATCGGCAGCGCCCTGGTGGTCCTGAAGATCAATTCCTTCTGGCAGGACGCCATCACCGGCCTGCTGCTCCTGCTGGCGATCAGCGTGGACCGGGTGCTGGCGCTGCGCGTCACGCAGGCCTTGAAGAAGAGGAGCCGCCGTCATGGCTGACCGGGGGGCTGTGGGGGGTCGTCCCCCCACCGGGAACAGGGCTGACCGGGGGGCTGTGGGGGGTCGTCCCCCCACCGGGAACACGGCTGACCGGGGGGCTGTGGGGGGTCGTCCCCCCACCGGGAACACGGCTGGAAGCAAGCAGGGCGGATTCGAGGTCGGCCGCCTGGTGCGCTGGGACGTGGTCGTCGCCGCGCTGCTCATCGTGGTCTTCTTCGGCGGCGTCGGCCTGTCGCCCGACTTCGGCAACACCGACAACATCTCCTTCGCCCTCGGCGACCTCAGCGAGATCGCGCTGATCGCGCTGCCGATGACGCTGCTGGTGGTGTGCGGGCAGGTGGACCTGTCGGTCGCCTCCGTGCTCGGCCTGTCCAGCGCGCTGGTCGGCAAGCTGTGGGACGGCGGCATGGCGATCGAGACGATCATCCCGCTGGTGCTGGTGGTCGGCCTGGTGTGCGGGCTGGTCAACGGCGTGCTGGTGACCCGGCTCGGACTGCCGTCGCTGGCCGTCACCATCGGCACGATGACGCTGTACCGCGGGCTGGCGTACGTGGTGCTGGGCACCGAGGCCGTCTCGCAGTTCCCGCAGCAGTACACCGACCTGGCCGTCAACAACGTGCCGGGCACCCCGATCCCGTACCCGATCGCGCTGTTCGCCGTGCTGGCGCTGACGACCGCCGTCGTCCTGCACGCCACCGGCGTGGGCCGCTCCCTGTTCGCCATCGGCGCGCAGGAGGAGGCCGCCTACTTCGCCGGGATCCGCGTCAAGCGCCTGAAGCTGATCCTGTTCGTGCTGTCCGGGCTGGTCGCCTCGTTCGCCGGGATCGTCTACACGCTGCGCTACGGCAGCGCCCGCGCCGACAACGGCCTGGGCCTGGAGCTCACCGTCATCGCGGCGGTGCTGCTGGGCGGCGTGGACTTCGACGGCGGCAAGGGCACCCTGGGCGGCGTGCTCGCCGGGGTCCTGCTGATCGGCGTGATGCGCAACCTGCTGATGCTCAACGACGTCGCCAACGAGATCCAGTCGATCGTGACCGGGCTGCTGCTGGTGGTGTCGGTGCTCACCCCGCGGGTGATCGCCATCGTCCGCGAGGTCAGATCCCGGGGCGGCGGCTCCGGCGCCCCCGCCGCGGCGAAGGCCGCCTCCTAGCGAGAAGGCCGCCTCCCAGCGACTTCACTCCCGCTCCCCGCTGCACATCACCCACCCCGATCGCATCGCCGATGCGACTTTGCGAAAGGCACGACAGATGACCTTCCGTTCCGTCCTCACCCGGCGTTCGGTGAGCGCCATCGCGAGCGCGAGCGTGCTCGCGCTCGGCCTGGCCGCCTGCGGCGGCACCACCAAGGAGTCCACCGAGTCCGCCGCGGGCGGGGCCGCCGCGGCCACGGCCTCCGCCAACCCCAACGCGGAGATCAAGAAGGGCCTGAAGATCGCCTTCCTGCCCAAGCAGATCAACAACCCGTACGAGAAGATCGTCGACGAGGCCGGGATCGCCGCGGCCAAGGAGTACGCCGGCGAGGCCAAGGAGGTCGGCCCGTCCGACGCGGCGGCGTCCTCCCAGGTGTCCTACATCAACACGCTGGTGCAGCAGCGGCAGGACGCCATCCTCATCGCCGCCAACGACCCCAACGCCGTGTGCGGCCCGCTCAAGCAGGCCATGTCCCGCGGCATCAAGGTCGTCGCCTACGACTCCGACACCTCCAAGGACTGCCGCAACCTGTTCATCAACCAGGCCAGCTCCGAGGAGATCGGCCGCAGCCAGGTCAAACTGCTGGCCGACCAGATCGGCGGCAAGGGCGAGATCGCGATCCTGTCCGCCACGGCCAACGCCACCAACCAGAACACCTGGATCAAGTACATGCAGGACGAGCTGAAGAAGCCGGAGTACTCCGGGATGAAGCTCGTCAAGATCGCCTACGGTGACGACGACGACCAGAAGTCGTTCCAGCAGACCCAGGGCCTGCTGCAGGCCTACCCGAACCTCAAGGGCATCATCTCGCCGACCACCGTGGGCATCGCCGCGGCCGCCCGCTACATCTCCGGGTCCAAGTACAAGGGCAAGGTCGTGCTGACCGGCCTGGGCACGCCGAACCAGATGCGCAAGTTCGTCAAGGACGGCACCGTCGAGAAGTTCGCCCTGTGGGACCCCAAGAACCTGGGCTACCTGGCCTCCTACGCGGCCGCCGCGCTGGCGTCCGGGCAGATCACCGGCGCCGAGGGCCAGACGTTCAAGGCCGGCAAGCTCGGCTCGCGCACCATCGGCAAGGACGGCGAGGTCATCCTCGGCCCGCCCACCGTCTTCGACAAGAGCAACATCGACCAGTACGACTTCTGAGCCGGGGGAGAGAGCGCCCATGCGACGCGTGTGTTTCCTCCTGAAGGTCAAACAGGACCGGATCGAGGAGTACCGGGAGCGGCACGCCGCCGTCTGGCCGGAGATGCAGGCCGCCCTGCGCGACACCGGCTGGCGCAACTACTCGCTCTTCCTGCGCGACGACGGGCTGCTGGTCGGCTACCTGGAGACCGAGGACTTCGACAAGGCGCTGGAAGGCATGGCCCGCACCGAGGTCAACGCCCGCTGGCAGGCCGAGATGGCGCCGTTGTTCGAGGATCTGGACGGCCGCGCCCCCGACCAGGGGATGCTGCCGCTCACCGAGGTCTTCCACCTGGACTGAGACGATCGGACCGGGCCGTCCCGGGGCGCCCGGGACGGCCCGCAGACCGGGCACCGGGAGACCGGGGACCGGGGAAAGGAACACATGACTGAGATCAGCGCGGTGAAGGACGCCCTGCGCCGCCAGCACATCGAGACTCCGTCCTGGGCCTACGGCAACTCCGGGACGCGTTTCAAGGTGTTCCCCCAGCCGGGCGTGCCGCGCACACCCCAGGAGAAGATCGACGACGCGGCGCAGGTGCACCGCTTCACCGGGGTGGCGCCGAGCGTGGCCCTGCACATCCCGTGGGACACGGTCGACGACTACGCCGCCCTCGCCGCCTACGCGCAGGAGCGCGGCGTGCGGATCGGGGCGATCAACTCCAACGTCTTCCAGGACGACGACTACAAGCTGGGCAGCGTCACCAACCCCGACCCGGCCGTCCGCAAGAAGGCGCTGAACCACCTGCTGGAGTGCGTCGACATCATGGACGCCACCGGATCGCGCGACCTGAAGCTGTGGTTCTCCGACGGCACCAACTACCCGGGCCAGGACGACATCCGCGAGCGCCAGGACCGCCTGTTCGAGGCGCTGCAGGCGGTGTACGAGCGGCTCGGCGACGACCAGCGGATGCTGCTGGAGTACAAGCTGTTCGAGCCGGCGTTCTACACCACCGACGTGCCGGACTGGGGCACCTCCTACGCGCACTGCCTCAAGCTGGGCCCCAAGGCGCAGGTGGTGGTGGACACCGGGCACCACGCGCCCGGCACCAACATCGAGTTCATCGTGGCGTTCCTGCTGCGCGAGGGCAAGCTCGGCGGGTTCGACTTCAACTCCCGCTTCTACGCCGACGACGACCTGATGGTGGGCTCGGCCGACCCGTTCCAGCTGTTCCGGATCATGTACGAGGTGGTGCGGGGCGGCGGCTACGAGCCGGACTCCGGGGTGGCGTTCATGCTCGACCAGTGCCACAACATCGAGCCGAAGATCCAGGGGCAGATCCGCTCGGTGATGAACGTGCAGGAGGCCACCGCCAAGGCGCTGCTGGTGGACGCCGAGGCGCTGCGGGAGGCGCAGCGGTCCGGCGACGTGCTCGGCGCGAACGCGGTGTTCATGGACGCGTTCAACACCGACGTGCGGCCGCTGCTGGCCGAGCTGCGCGAGGAGATGGGCCTGCACCCGGACCCGGTCGCCGCCTACAAGGCGTCCGGCTACTTCGAGCGGATCGTCGCCGAGCGGGTCGGCGGCACGCAGGCGGGGTGGGGAGCGTGACCGTCCTGCTGCGCGGGGCGGCCGGCCGCCGGGCGCGCGCGGTGACGCTCGGCGCGGCCGCCCTGCTCGCCCTCGCCTGCGTGCCCGCGGCCGCCGCGACCGCGACGGCCGGTGCGCAGGCGGCCGCCGCCAAGGCCGACGGGACGCCGTCGCTCAAGCGGCTGCGCGACACCGAGCTGGACCCGCAGGCGCTGTACTTCGTGTCCTACGACGGCCTGGTCAACAACGGGTCGTTCCAGCAGAGCGGCATCCTCACCTACGCCGGGTACCAGTACGCCGCCTGGTACACCGCCGACCGCAGCGCCGTGATCGCGCGCCGCCACCTGCCGAACGGCGCGTGGCAGAAGGTGGTGCTGCCGCACAAGCTGTCGGTCGACGACTCCCACAACGTCATCTCGCTGGGGGTGTCGCCGCAGGACGGCCGCCTGCACGTGGCGATGGACACCCACAACAACCGCGTGTACTACACCAAGTCCGAGCCGGGCCTGGTGTCCAAGCCGTCGCCGAGCCGGTGGGACGCCTCCCGGTTCGGCGAGGTGCGGCGCGACCTGGACGGCGTCGACCTCGGCGACATCACCTACCCGCAGTTCGCCGTCACGCCCGAGAAGAAGCTGCAGCTGGTGTACCGGACGGGCGGCTCGGGCAACGGCACCAACGAGATCGCCGAATACGACAACGGCACGTGGACCAAGCTCGGCAAGTGGTCCAGCGCCGCCGGCACGTACTCGGGCAACGGGCAGACCAGCAACGCCCGCAACATGTACGTCCACGGCATCACCTACGGCAAGGACGGCAGGCTGCACGCCGCGTTCACCTGGCGGGAGCAGAACTTCGGCGTGCTGTGCCATCCGGGCGGCCTGTCCAACCACGACACCGGCTACGTCTACTCCGACGACCGGGGCCGCACCTGGCGCAACGACGCGGGTCAGACCGTCGCGACCACCGGCACCGACGACCTGGTGGCGCTGGACGACCCGGGCCTGGTGGTCGACCCGCTCGACCCGAACCACGCGCTGATGAACCAGGAGAGCCAGGCGGTCGACTCGACCGGCGCCCCGCACGTGATCATCAGCTACGTGCCGGGCCGGTTCACCCAGTGCGTCACCGACTTCACCGCCCAGCGCAAGGCCTACTCGCGGGCGTTCCACCTGACCCGCGACGCGTCCGGCAAGTGGCGCAAGGTGGAGATCCCCGTGCCGGTCGAGGCGTTCGGCCGCTCCCGCATCGTGTTCGACGAGCACGACAACGTCTACGTCGTCATGCCGTTCGGCCGGGTCGTCGCCGCGAGCAGGGCCAGCGGCTGGACGGACTGGAAGCTGCTGTTCGACGGCACCTTCTACGACGGCGGCCGCACCCTCAACGCGTTCGGCGAGGTCCTCGTCGACGACTCACGGGTCGCCACCGACGGCGTGCTGTCGGTGATGTACCAGCGCAAGTCCTCCGGGACCACCCCCTCATCCATCCGCGTGATCGACTTCAAGCTCTCCTGACCGACGGAAGGCGACGGACGTGCCCCCCACCGACCCTGTGGCAGTGAACGCGGCAGTGAACGCGGACTCCGCCGTCCGCGCCACCCGCTGCGACCCCGGCCGCCGGACGCGGACGCCCCGGCGGCGTCCGCGGGGGCCGGCACCGACGACGGCTCCGCACTGACCGCCGCGCGCGTCGTCCGCGTCCCGGACGCGGGCGGCGACGGCACCGACCGGGTCGAGACCGGCCCGGGCACCGACAAAGTTCACGACGAGGGGAAGCGAATAATGACCTCCACTCCACGCGAAGTGGAGCAGCTGCTGGAACGGGCCCACACCCTGGGCTCGGACCCGCGCAACACCAACTACGCGGGCGGCAACGCCTCCGCCAAGGGCACCGTCACCGACCCGGTGACCGCCCAGGACGTCGAGCTGATGTGGGTGAAGGGCTCGGGCGGCGACCTGGGCACCCTCACCGAGGCCGGCCTGGCCGTGCTGCGCCTGGACCGCATGCGCGCGCTCGTCGACGTCTACCCGGGCGTCGAGCGCGAGGACGAGATGGTCGCCGCGTTCGACTTCTGCCTGCACGGCAAGGGCGGCGCCGCCCCGTCCATCGACACGGCCATGCACGGGCTGGTGGACGCCGCGCACGTCGACCACCTGCACCCCGACTCCGGCATCGCGATCGCCACCGCCGCCGACGGCGAGGAGCTGACCCGGCGGATCTTCGGCGACCGGGTGCTGTGGGTGCCGTGGCGGCGGCCCGGCTTCCAGCTCGGCCTGGACATCGCCCAGATCAAGAAGGACAACCCGCAGGCCATCGGGGTGATCCTCGGCGGGCACGGCATCACCGCCTGGGGCGCCACCAGCGAGGAGTGCCAGGCCAACTCGCTGGAGATCATCCGCACCGCCGAGGAGTACATCGCCCGCAACGGCAAGGCCGAGCCGTTCGGCCCGATGATCGACGGCTACGAGCCGCTGCCCGAGGCCGAGCGGCACGCCCGCGCCGCCGAGCTGTTCCCGCTGATCCGCGGCCTGGCATCCACGGACCGGCCGCAGGTGGGCCACTACACCGACAGCCCCGAGGTGCTGGACTTCGTCTCCCGCGCCGAGCACCCCCGGCTGGCCGGGCTCGGCACGTCCTGCCCGGACCACTTCCTGCGCACCAAGGTCGCGCCGATGGTGCTGGACCTGCCGCCGTCGGCGCCGCTGGAGGACGTCAAGGCGCGGCTGCGCGAGCTGCACGCCGCCTACCGCGAGGAGTACGCCGCCTACTACCGGCGGCACGCCACCCCCGACTCCCCGCCGATGCGCGGCGCCGACCCGGCGATCGTGCTCGTCCCGGGCGTGGGCATGTTCAGCTTCGGCGCCAACAAGCAGACCGCCCGCGTCGCCGGTGAGTTCTACGTCAACGCCATCAACGTGATGCGCGGCGCCGAGGCGCTGTCCACCTACCGGCCGATCCCCGAGTCGGAGAAGTTCCGCATCGAGTACTGGGAGCTGGAGGAGGCCAAGCTCCGCCGCATGCCCAAGCCCAAGCCGCTGGCCACGCGGGTCGCGCTGGTCACCGGCGGCGGGTCGGGCATCGGCGCGGCCACCGCCCGCCGCCTGGCCGCCGAGGGCGCGTGCGTGGTCGTCGCCGACCGGGACGCGGCCGCGGCCGAGAAGGTCGCCGCGGAGATCGCCGACGCGGCCAAGGCGCTGCAGCCCGGCGACGTCGCCACCGCCGTCGCCGTGGACGTCACCGACGAGGAGCAGATCGCCGCGGCCGTGCGCGCCGCCGTGCTGGCGTTCGGCGGCGTCGACCTGGTCGTCAACAACGCCGGCCTGTCGATCTCCAAGCCGCTGCTGGAGACCACGGCCGCCGACTGGGACCTGCAGCATGACGTGATGGCGCGCGGCTCGTTCCTGGTGTCCCGGGAGACCGCCCGCGTCATGATCGAGCAGGGCATGGGCGGCGACATCGTCTACATCGTGTCCAAGAACGGCGTGTTCGCCGGGCCCAACAACATCGCCTACGGCGCCACCAAGGCCGACCAGGCGCACCAGGTGCGGCTGCTGGCGGCCGAGCTCGGCGGGCACGGCATCCGCGTCAACGGCGTCAACCCCGACGGCGTGGTGCGCGGGTCGGGCATCTTCGCCGGCGGCTGGGGCGCCCAGCGCGCCGCCGTCTACGGCGTGGAGGAGGAGAAGCTCGGCGAGTTCTACGCCCAGCGCACGCTGCTCAAGCGCGAGGTGCTGCCCGAGCACGTCGCCGCCGCCGTCTTCGCCCTTACCGGCGGGGACCTGACCCACACCACGGGCCTGCACGTGCCCGTGGACGCGGGCGTCGCCGCCGCGTTCCTGCGGTAGCGGCCGCCGGCACCAGACCCGACGGGGCCGGCGCAGGTCGCGCAGGAGCCGCGCCGGCCCCGTCGTCCCACCCCAGCCGCACGTTCCTAGGAGGACCGAACCGTGACGGCACACCTGGACCCGACCGCAGACCGCATCACCGCCCCGCCCGTGCGGGTCGGGCTCGTCGCCGGCGGGCTGGGGGCGTACTGGCCCCAGTTCCCCGGCCTGCTGCCCCAGCTGAAACGGTCGGCCGAGCGCGTGGCGGAGCGGATGCGCGGCCTCGGCGCCGAGGTCGTCGACGCCGGCTTCATCTCCGACGAGCGGGAGGGCGCCGCCGCCGCCGAGCGGCTGCGGGAGGCCGGCTGCGACCTGATCGTCGGCTTCCTCACCACCTACATGACCGCGACGATGCTGGTGCCGGTCGCGCAGCGGTCCGGCGCCCCGGTGCTGCTGATCAACCTGCAGCCCACCGAGTCGATGGACCACGCCGCCTTCGACACCGGGCAGTGGCTGGCGTACTGCGGCGCCTGCCCGCTGCCGGAGATGGCCAACGCGTTCGCCCGCTGCGGCGTGCCGTTCCGGTCGGTGTCGGGCTACCTGGAGGACGAGCGGGCCTGGGCGAAGATCGGCCGGTGGGTGCGCGCGGCCGGGGTGCGGGCCGCGCTGCGCCGCGGCCGGCACGGCCTGATGGGGCACCTGTACCCGGGCATGCTGGACGTGTCCACCGACCTGACGCTGGTCGCCGCCAACTTCGGCGGGCACGTCGAGGTGCTGGAGTTCGACGACCTGCGGGTGCGGGTGGACAAGGTCACCGACGCCGAGACCGAGGCCCGCAAGAAGCAGGCCCGGGAGGTGTTCGAGTTCGCCGAGTCCGTCAACGACACCGACCTGACCTGGGCGGCGCGCGTGTCGGTGGGCCTGGACCGGCTGGTGGAGGACTTCGCGCTGGACTCGCTGGCCTACTACCACCGCGGGCTGGACGGCGAGGTGCACGAGCGGCTGGGCGCCGGGATGATCCTCGGCGCGTCGCTGCTGACCGCGCGCGGCATCCCCGCGGCGGGCGAGTTCGAGCTGCGCACCTCCCTGGCCATGCTGATCGCCGACCGGCTCGGGGCGGGCGGCTCGTTCACCGAGCTGCAGGCGCTCGACTTCACGCGGGGGCACGTCGAGATGGGGCACGACGGCCCCGCGCACCTGGCGATCAGCGCGCGCCGCCCGCTGCTGCGCGGCCTCGGCGTGTACCACGGCAAGCGCGGCTACGGCGTGTCGGTCGAGTTCGACGTCAAGCACGGCCCGGTCACCGCGTTCGGGATCATCCAGCGGCGGGACGGGCGGTTCGCGTTCGCCGCGTCCGAGGGCGAGGTCGTCGACGGGCCGCTGCTGGAGATCGGCAACACCACCTCGCGGGTCGACTTCGGCTGCGACCCGGGGGAGTGGACCGACGCGTGGAGCGCCACCGGCATCTCGCACCACTGGGCCCTGGCCACCGGCCACCTGGTGCCCGACCTGAAGGCCCTGGCCGACCTGATGGACGTCGAACTCGTCGTGGTCGAGCCCTAGCGCCTTCCTGACGCGGCCCACGCCGCGGACTCACGTGAACGTGATCGGGGGATCCGTGCACGCGGCGCCCGACGGCGCCTGAAAACCGGAGGAGCCATGCGGCGATTCCCGTTCCGACCATCACCCGTCCCCGCCCGCTTCGACGCGCTGCGCCCCGGCTGAGCCGGCGGCCCGGCGTGCGGAGGAGGCGCCCCGGGACGGGGCCCGCCTCACCCGCATGGAGGACGGCGCGGCGGTCCCGACCGCCCCGCCCGGCAACGACGAACCGGCGCGCTCACCCCGCCGAGCGTGTCCACCCTCAAGTGCGCTCGCACCACCCCCGAGGAGTTCCATGCGTGCCATCCCGCATCGTTCCCTGGCCGTCGCGGCGGGGGCGCTGACCCTGGTCACGGCCGCGCTGCCGGGCTCGACCGCCGCGGCCGCCGTCAAGGCCGCGGGCCACGCGCCCAAGGCCCCCGTCGAGCTGACCGTCGGCGACCGCACCCGCCCCCTCAACGTGGAGGGCGCGCCGCTGTTCGGCTGGCGGCCCCGCGACGTCGACCCCGGCGAGACGCAGACCGCCTACCAGATCGTCGTGCGCGCCGACGGCGGCGCCCGCGTGTGGGACAGCGGCAAGGTCGCGTCGGCGAGCCAGGAGTACGTGCCCTACACCGGCCCCGCCCTCACCCCCGACACCGGCTACACCTGGACCGTGCGGACCTGGGACCGCACCGGCGAGGTCTCCCCCTGGTCGCGCCCGGCGCAGTTCGACACCGGCCTGCGCGACCAGGACTGGCAGGCCGACTGGATCCGCCGCACCACCGCCGAGGCCGACGACTACACCCTGGCCCGCAAGGAGTTCGCCGTCGGCTCCTCCCGCATCGTCCGTGCCCGGGTGCACATCTCCGCAAGCCACCAGTACGCGCTGCACCTCAACGGCGAGGTCATCGACCACGGCCCCGCCTACGAGTACCCCGACAGCGGCTACTACCGCACCGTGGACGTCACGTCGCGGCTGCAGGAGGGCCGCCCCGCCGCGCTGGGCGTGCAGTACCACTGGTACGGGGCCGGGCAGGGCCGCCCCAAGAGCGAGCCCGGCCTGCTGGTGCGGCTGGAGGTCGAGCACGCCGACGGCACCCGGCAGGTCGTCGTCACCGACGGGTCGTGGAAGGTGACGCGCGGCCCCTGGAAGACGGCCCCGCGCCGCAACGGCGACGGCGGCGACTACGTGGAGGAGTACGACGCCACCGCCGAGCCGGTCGGCTGGGACCGCCCCGGGTTCGACGACTCGTCCTGGCAGGCGCCGCAGGTCGTCGGCGCCCACCCCGCGGGACCGTTCCAGTCCCTCACCGGCCAGGAGACCGACCTGTCCTACAGCGTGATCCGCCCGCGGAAGGTGACGCGGCTGGCGTCGGGCGCGCTGGTCGCCGACTTCGGCGAGATCGTCCCGGCGATGCCGGTCGTGCGGTTCCGCAACGGCGAGGCGGGCCGCCACGTCGCCATGCACGCCGGGTACGTGCTGGCGTCCGACGGGTCGGTGTCGCGGTCGAAGGACGACAACCAGAGCACCGACCTGACCTACGGGCACACCCAGCGCGACGGCGACCAGACGTTCCGGTCGTTCACCTACATGGGCTTCCGCTACTTCGAGATCGAACCGGGTGCGGGCGTCCGCCCCGAGGACATCAGCGCGGTCGTCCAGCACACCGAGGTGGACCCGTCGCGCACCGCGCGGCTGCGCACGTCCGACAAGGGGGTGGACGCCGCCTACGACCTGATGCGGCGCTCGGCGCTGTTCGGGTCGCAGTGGCAGTTCCTGGACACCCCCACCCGGGAGAAGGGCCAGTTCCTCGGCGACGCGGTGGACACGTCCCTGGCCACCATGTCGGCCTACGGGGAGCGCCGCCTCACCCGGCAGGCCATCACCGAGTTCATCGAGTCGCAGGCCCGCTACTGGCCCGACGGCCGCCTCAACGCCGTGTACCCCAACGGCGACGGCAAGCGCGACATCCCCGACTACACCGAGATGTTCCCCGGCTGGGTGTGGGAGTACTACCTGCGGTCCGGCGACGCGCGCACCCTGGCCGCCGCGTACCCGGTGATGACCGCCGTGGCCGACTACGTGCGCCGCCACATCGACTCCGGCACCGGCCTGGTGACCCGCCTGAGCGGCGGCTCGGGCCAGTACCAGTACGGCATCATCGACTGGCCCGCGACCATGCGCTACGGCCACGACATGGACACCGCCGCCCGCACGGTCATCAACGCGCTCGGCGTCGACGTGTTCAACGCCACCGCACGCGCCGCCGACGCCCTAGGCAAGAGCGCCGACGCCGCCGCGCTGCGCCGCGACGCGCAGAACCTCGCCGCCGCCGTCAACGCCGAACTGCGCCGCCCCGACGGCGTCTACATCGACGGCCTCAAGAGCGACGGCACGCAGAGCACGCACGCCTCGCAGATCGCCAACGCCTACGCCGTCGCCTACGGCGTCGCCCCGGCGGCCGACCGCGACCGCGTCGTGTCCTACGTCGCCGGCCTCGGCATGCAGATGGGGCCGTTCACCTCCCACGGTCTGATGAAGGCCCTCGCCGACCGCCCCGACAAGGTCGTCGAACGCCTCACCGACACCGAGGGCCCCGGCTGGGGAAACATCCTGGCCCGCGGCGGCACGTTCACCTGGGAGTCGTGGGACGCGCCGGAGACCGGGCAGAGCCGCTCCCACCCGTGGGGGTCGGTCGCGCTCGTGGACGTCCAGGAGTCCCTGCTCGGCGTGTCGGTCACCGCGCCCGGCTCCGCGCGGGTGCGGGTGCGGCCGCCGCTGTCCGGGCTGGACCGCGCGTCGGGCACCGTGCCGGTGCAGCGCGGCGACGTGGGCGTGGACTGGGCCCGCAGCGGCGCCGCCTTCCAGATGACGGTGGACGTCCCGGTCAACGTGACCGCCGAGGTGCACGTCCCGGCCCGCGCCGCCGCCGGCGTCCGCGTCACCGGGCCCGCCGCGTCCACCGCCCGGTTCACCGGAATGCGCGACGGCTACGCCGTCTACCAGGTCGGCTCCGGCCGCCTCACCTTCCACTCCCGTTGACCACTCCCGCTGACCCAGGGGGAGCCGACACGGTTCCCGCGCCGCGCGGACGGCCACCCCGGCCGCGCGGCGCGGGGGTCGGCATCACATCCACCCACCCCGTATGACCAGGAGTTCCGTTTGAGCAAGCACGACGGCACCGGCGTCAGCCGCCGGCGTTTCATCCAGTACACGGCCGTGACGGGGGCGAGCGCGGCCGTGGCGCTGAACTCGCCGCTGGGCGGCGCGGGCACCGCGCGGGCGGACGCCGCCGCCCCGTCGTTCGCCGCGTTCGCCCGGCCGGGCACCGCGGTCCGGCCCAGGTTCCGCTGGTGGTGGCCGGACGGGCTGGTCGACCCGGCGGAGATCCGGCGGGAGATCGACCAGATCGCCGCCGCCGGATTCGGCGGCGCCGAGATCGTCGCCGTGCACCACAGCATCCGCGACAAGTCCGTCCTGGACCCCGAGGGGCACGGCTGGGGCACCGCGGCGTGGAACGCGGGCGTCGAGGCCGCGCTCGACCAGGCCCGCAAGCGCGGCATCACCGTCGACCTGACGATCGGCCCGGCCTGGCCCGCCGCCGTCCCGACGATCACCCCTGACAGCCCGGCCGCCGTGCAGGAGCTGGCGCACGGCAGCGCCACCGTGAACGGCGGGGAGACCTACAGCGGCCCCGTGCCCGAGCCCGCCGCCGCGGCCGAGGAGGACGTGAACGTCCGGCACCTGGTCGCCGTGCACGCCGTCCGCATCGACACCGCCAACTCCACGCGCACCGAGACGGGCCTGGCCCGCGACTCGTTCACCGACCTCACCGGATCGGTCCGGGACGGGCGGATCGAGTGGACGGCCCCCGGCGACGGGTCGTGGGTGCTGCTGTCGTACTGGCGGCGCGGCAGCGGGCAGCGCCCCGAGTCCGGCCCGCACTCGGCGCCCGACTGCACGGTCGTCGACCACTTCAGCCCCGCCGGGACCGAGGCGGTCATCGACTACTGGGAGTCGGCGCTGCTGACCAAGCGGATCCGCACGCTGCTCAAGCAGGCGGGCGGCACGCTGTTCGAGGACTCCATCGAGCTGGAGACCCAGGCGCTGAACTGGACGCCGAACCTGCCGGAGGAGTTCGCCCGCCGCCGCGGCTACCCGCTGTGGCCGTACCTGCCGGTGATCGTGCAGCTCAAGGAGAAGACGCTGTACTCCTACGAGCCCGAGATCACCCGGCAGGCCCGGCACGACTTCTGGCTCACCGTGTCGGACCTGTTCAACGAGCACCACTTCACCGCGCTCACGAAGTGGGCGCACTCGATCGGCCTGGAACTGCGCGCCCAGCCGTACGGACTGCAGACCGACGCGATCGAGACCGCCGCGATCATCGACGTGCCCGAAGGCGAGTCGCTGGGCTTCAAGAACCTGGACGACTACCGCGTCCTGGCCGGGGGCCGCGACATGGGCGGCCGCAAGATCCTGTCGTGCGAGGCGGGCGCGTACCAGGGCGGCGCCTACAACACCACCTGGAACAAGCTGCTGCGCACCATGGGCGGGGCGTACGCGGCCGGGCTCAACCAGACGGTCCTGCACGGCTTCTCCTACGCGACCGCCCCCGGGGTGAAGTGGCCGGGGTTCGCCGGGTTCACCCCCTACAACGGGGGCATCGGGTACGCCGAGTCGTGGGGGCCGCGCCAGCCGACCTGGCGGCACGCCCCCGACATCGCCGCCTACCTGGGCCGCATCCACCAGGTGATGCAGTCCGGCACGAACCGCATCGACATCGCGGTGTTCCGGCAGAAGGGCTACACCAAGACCGGCATCGGCGCGGGCTGGTTCACCGGCACCGGCGTGCCGCTGGGGTGGACGCACCAGTTCATCAGCGCCGCCTCCATGGAACTGCCCGGCGCCACGGTGAAGGGCGGCCGGCTCAACCCGAAGGGCCCCGCCTACAAGGCGGTCTTCGTGGAGGCCGACCGCTTCTCCTCGGGGGACCGCACCATTCCGGTGCGGTCGGCCGAGAAGCTGCTGAAGCTCACCAAGGCGGGGCTGCCGATCGTGTTCCTGGGGGACTGGTCGGCCGCGACCGTCCCCGGCGTGCCGAAGGCGGGGGAGGTCGAGCGGCTGCGCGCCGTCCTCACCGAGCTGTTCGCCCAGCCCAAGGTCCGCGTCGTCGCCACGGACGCCGAGGTGCCGGGCGCGCTGGCCGAGCTGGGCGTGGAGCCGGACGTCAAGTACGCCCAGAGCTCCACCCTGCTCAACGGGCACCGCGTCGCCGGCGACGTCGACTACTACTACCTGTGCAACGGCAAGCACGCCGAAACGGTCAAGCCCCCCGTGGCCGCCATCGACCACGAGGTCACGTTCACGCGCACCGACCGGCGCGCCGTGCCGTTCCGCCTCGACCCCTGGACGGGCGAGGCCGAGCGGATCGCCGTCTACACCGAGGACGGCGACAAGGTGACCGTGCGGATCGCCCTGCAGCCCAGCGAGGCCGCCGTCATCGCCCTGGGCCGCGGCACCGGCCTCGCGCACGCCACCCGCACCGACGCGGACGAGGTGCGCTACGACGGCGGCCGCCTCGTCGTCCGCACCACCGAGCCCGGCACCTACACCACCACGCTGTCCACCGGCCGCACCGTCTCCACCGCGGTCGGCGAGCTGCCGGAGGCCCTCACCCTCACCTCCTGGAAACTCCAGGTGGAGGACTGGGGCCCGGGGAAGACGGCGACGGAGACCGCCGTGACCCGGCGGGAGGTGGACCTGGACGGCCTCAAGGCGTGGCCGGACATCCCCGAACTGGCGGACGTGTCCGGCGTCGGCCGGTACCGCACCACCGTCCAGCTCGGCAAGGAGTGGTCCGCGGGCGCCTGCGCCGGGGCCTACCTGGAGCTCGGCCAGGTGTTCGACACCAGCCGAGTGATCGTCAACGGGCGGGTCCTGCCGCCGGTCGACCTGATGAACCCGGTCGTGGACGTCGGCCCCTACCTGCGGAAGGGCGCCAACACCATCGAGGTGGAGGTCGCCACGACGCTCAACAACCGGCTGCGGGTGTCGGACCCGGACGTCTACGGCGCGGCGTCCCGGCAGGCCTACGGGCTGATCGGGCCGGTGCGGCTCGTCCCGTACGGCGAGGCCACGATCCGCTGACCCCCGGGGGGCTTTGCGGCCCCTGAGAACAAGTGCGGGAGGGCGATGCCCCCGCCCTCCCGCACGATGAACCCCTTCAACCCTCTGATTGCGAGGAATTCATGCTCCACAGCGTAGCCAGGCGACGCCATGCCAGAGCCACGGCGACCCTCGCCGCGGCCGCCGTGACGGTGCCCCTCACCCTCACCGCCCCGCCCGCCACCGCCGCCCCCCAGAACGGCCAGAAGGTGCGGCCGTGGGACGCCTACAACCTGTCGCCCACGTCCCGCACCCTGCGCCCGGTCGCCGTCCACACGTGCCCCGCGAGCTCACCAACGGCACGGTCACCGGGGCGCAGAACGTGCTGTCGGGGCGCCGGACCACGATCACCGGGGCGGGCTCCTACGTCACCCTCGACTTCGGCAAGGACGTCACCGGCCTGACCACCGTGAGCTTCGCCTCCTCCCAGGGGGCGCAACGGGTCGGGCTGGCGTTCTCCGAGTCCTCCGAGTACATCGACGTCACCAGCGACGCCTCGACCGGCGGCCCCCGCAGCCGCGACGGGGCCGTCATGGTCGACGTCGACGGCAGGACCACCTACACGACCCCGGCCAAGTACCTGCGCGGCGGCTTCCGCTACCTGACGGTGTTCCTGGAGACCGCCGGAAGCGTCGACCTGGACGGCGTGTCCGTGCACTACACGGCCGCCCCCAAGATGAAGAACCCCGCCGACTACGCCAACTACTTCTACTCCAGCGACGACCTGCTCAACAGGATCTGGTACGCGGGCGCCTACACCATCCAGCTCAACACCATCTCGCCCAAGACCGGCCGCGTCTGGGAGGCCCCGGCCGAGCTGTGGGACAACACCGGGGACATCGGGGTCGGCGACACGATCCTGGTGGACGGCGCCAAGCGCGACCGCACGGTGTGGCCCGGCGACCTGGGCATCGAGGTGCCGTCGGCGTACGCGGCGTTCAACGACACCGAGTCGGCCCGCAACGCCCTCACCACCGTCTACCAGCACCAGCGCGACACCGGGGAACTGCCCTACGCCGGGCCCGAGCTGAACAAGTACGGCTCGGACACCTACCACCTGTGGACGCTCGCGGCCACCTGGGACTACTACCTGTACACCGGCGACCGCGCCTGGCTGTCCACCGTCTGGGACGCCTACCGCAAGGCCGTCGACTACACCGAGGCCAAGCTCAGCGAACGCGGCCTGGTGTCCATCACCGGGACGTCCGACTCGGTGCGGATCCTGGCCAAGGGCGAGAACCTGACCGCCAACGTGCTGCTGTGGCGGGTGCTCACCACCGGGGCGCAGCTCGCCCAGGTGCAGAAGGACAAGGCCCTGGCCGCGTCCTACGCCCAGCGGGCCGAGGCGCTGCGCACCGCCATCGACACCCACCTGTGGGACGAGGCCGCCGGGGCCTACAAGCAGTACCCCGACTCCACGGTCCACCCCCAGGACGGCAACTCCCTGGCCGTCTGGTACGGCATGGCCGGCACCGCCAAGGCCCGCCGCATCAGCACCAACCTCACCGGCAACTGGAACTCCATCACCAGCACCGCCCCCGAGAACAAGGGCAACCCCGGAGTGTTCTCCGGGTCGATGGAGGTCAACGCCCACTTCGCCGCCGGCGGGCAGGCCGCCGACCAGGCCGGTGTGGACATCATTCGCCGCCAGTGGGGCTACATGCTCAACCACCCCCAGGGCACGCGCAGCACGTTCTGGGAGTCGTTCCGCAACCCCGAGGACGGCTGCGTCTTCTGCAGCTCCTACGTCAGCCTCGCCCACGCCTGGGCCACCGGACCCACGCCCGCCCTCACCAACTACGTGCTGGGCCTGCGCCCCACCTCGCCCGGGGGACGGACGTTCGACTTCGTCCCGCACACGGCCGACCTGCGGTTCGCCCAGGGCCGCCTGACCACCACGCGCGGCGCGGTGGACGCCTCCTGGAAGGTCGCCGGCGGCACCTACACCGCACGCCTCACCGCGCCCCCCGGAGCGGCGGGCCGCGCGGGCGTGCCGACCTTCGGCACCCGCATGAAGGTCTACCTGGACGGCCGCCTGGTGTGGGACGGCCGCAAGGCCAGAGGCAACCAGGCCTACAGCGACGGCGAGTACGTCTACGTCAAGAACCTGCACGGCACCCACACGATCCGAGGTGAGCGCGCATGAACGCACACGTCAGCCGCCGTGCCTTCCTGGGCACCGCCGGTGCGACCGCCACCGCGGCGGTCGTTGCGCGTCCCGCCTCCGCCGCCGCGGACACCGACGCCGGAACCGCCAAGGGCCGCGCGCGCCGTGCGCCCGTCCTGTCCGCGTTCCCCCTGTCGGCGGTCACGCTGCTGGACGGCCCGTTCCGCGACAACATGGCGCGCACCTGCGCCTACCTGAAGTTCATCGACGCCGACCGGCTGCTGCACACCTTCCGCCTGAACGTCGGCCTGCCGTCGTCGGCCGAACCGTGCGGCGGCTGGGAGGCGCCCGACGTCCAGCTGCGCGGCCACTCCACCGGCCACCTGCTGTCGGCGCTGGCGCAGGCGCACGCCGCCACCGGCGACGACGCCTACGCCGCCAAGGCCCGCTACCTGGTCGCCGAGCTGGCCAAGTGCCAGGCGGCGTCGCCGTCGGCGGGATACTCCCGCGGCTACCTGTCGGCGTTCGAGGAGCAGGTCTTCGACCGCCTGGAGGCGGGCGAGAAGCCGTGGGCGCCGTACTACACCATCCACAAGATCATGGCGGGGCTGCTCGACCAGTACCGGCTGAGCGGCAACCGGCAGGCCCTGGACGTGCTGACCGGCATGGCGTCGTGGGTCGCCGCCCGCACGGCGAGGCTCGCCACCGACCGGATGCAGCAGGTGCTGCGCGTCGAGTTCGGCGGCATGAACGACGTGCTCGCCGAGCTGTACCTGGTCACCGGCGACCCCGAGCACCTGCGCGCGGCCCGCCGCTTCGACCACGAGGAGATCTACGGCCCGCTCGCCGAACGCCGCGACGCGCTGGACGGCTACCACGCCAACACCCAGATCCCCAAGATCGTCGGCGCGGTGCGCGAGTACGAGGCGACCGGCGAGTCCCGCTACCGCGCCATCGCCGAGTTCTTCTGGCAGACCGTGGTCGAGGACCACAGCTACGTCATCGGCGGCAACAGCAACGAGGAGCTCTTCGGCCCGCCGGGCCAGGTGGTGAGCCGCCTGAGCGACGTCACCTGCGAGAACTGCAACTCCTACAACATGCTCAAGCTGACGCGGTCGCTGTTCCTGCACGACCCCGCCCAGGCGCCGTACATGGACTACTACGAGTGGACGCTGCTCAACCAGATGCTGGGCGAGCAGGACCCCGACTCCGAGCACGGCTTCTGCACCTACTACACCGGCCTGTGGCCCGGCTCGTACCGCCAGCCGAAGAGCGGCCTGGGCGCGGCGCCCGGCAGCTACAGCAGCGACTACGACAACTTCTCGTGCGACCACGGCACGGGCATGGAGACGCACACCAAGTTCGGCGACACCATCTACTTCCACGGCGACGACGAGCTGTACGTCAACCTGTTCATCCCATCCGAGGTGCGGTGGCGGGAACGCGGCATCGTCCTGCGCCAGCAGACCTCCTACCCGCACGAGGAGACGACCCGGCTCACCGTCGCCGACGGCGACGCCCGCTTCGCCCTGCGGATCCGCATCCCCGGCTGGCTGGACGCGCGGGGCGGCGGCCGGGCGAAGATCCGCGTGAACGGCAAGGCGGTGCCGGTGACCGCGCGTCCCGGCACGTACGCCACCGTCGAGCGGCGCTGGCGCAAGGGCGACGTGGTCGAGCTGACGATGCCGATGACGCCCGTCTGGCGCAAGGCGCCCGACAACCCCTACATCCAGGCCGTCACCCACGGGCCCGTCGTGCTGGCGGGAGCCTACGGCGACACCGAGCTCAACACCTTCCCCGCCATCGACCCGCGCTCCCTGCGCCGCGGCGGCGAGCCGCTGCGGTACACGGCGCGCGCCGACGGCGTCGAGGTGACGCTGAGCCCGTTCTCCGAGATCCACCACCAGCGCTACAACGTCTACTGGCTCACCCCGGCCCCGCGCAGCCGCAACCGGCTCGTGGCGCATTACCCGCTCGACGGCACGGCCGAGGAGGCCTCGGGACGGTGGGCCGACGCGACCCTCGCCCAGGGCGCCGCCTGGGCCGACGACGGCTCGGCGGCGGTCCTCGACGGCGCGGGCGGGCACGTCGCCCTGCCCCGCGGTCTCATCACGGGACTGGCCGAACTCACCGTCGCCGTGTGGGTGAACGCCGACGCGATCAGCGACAACGCCCGGGTGTTCGACCTCGGCTTCAACCGCCGCACGTTCTTCTACGTCAACTCGCGCACCGGCCTCGGCCGCGCCCGCTTCTCCATGAAGACCTACGGCATGGACGGCGAGGACTACGTCGACGCGGCCGGCGCGCTGCCCACCGGACGCTGGGTCCACGTCGCGGTCACCGTGAGCCGCGACGCGGCCGTGCTGTATCTGGACGGCGCCGAGACCGGACGCAAGGACGGCCTGATCATGAGCCCCCTCGCGCTCGGCGCCACGTCCCAGAACTTCCTCGGCCGGTCGCAGGACACCCGCCACCCCTTCCTGAAGGGCCGGGTGCGCGACTTCCGCGTCTACGACCACGCCCTGACCGCCGCGGCCATCGCCGCGCTGCACTCCGAGACCCAGGGAGCCTGACGTGCGCATTCCCGTCATCGTCCGTCCCGTCGCCGCCGCCGCGGCGCTGAGCATGGTCGCCTGGGGGCCGGCCCCGTCCTCGCTGGCCGACTCCGCAGTGGCGGCCGCCGGCGCCGCCGGCGTCACCGACCTGCGCGCCGCCGACCTGACCACCGCCCTCGGCATCGACGACACCACCCCGCCGCTCACCTGGCGGCTGCGCGCCGCCGGCCGCGGCGTCACCCAGACCGCCTACCGGATCCAGGCCGCCACCAGCGCCGACCTGCTCCGCCGCGGCCGCCCCGACCTGTGGGACACCGGGAAGGTCGGCTCCGCCGCCCAGCGCGTCGACTACGCCGGGAAGGCGGTGGCCGGCCGCACCCGCGTGTACTGGCGGGTGCGCGTGTGGACCGGCGGCAAGGCCTCGGCGTGGTCGTCGCCGTCCTGGTTCGAGACGGGCCTGGCGCCCGCCGACTGGTCGGCGTCCTGGATCACCCACCCGGACTGGCGCATCAAGGAGAAGAAGCCCGCGCCCATCGCGGTCGAGCTGCCCAGGACGACCGCCCGCTACGTCCGGATCGACGTCACCAAGCTGGGCCTGCCCCTGGTGGAGAACCTGCCGGACAAGACGTGGCGCCTGCAGCTCGCCGAGATCGAGGTGCGCGACTCGGCCGCCCCGGACACCAACCTGGCCGCCGGGAGGACCGTCACCGCGTCCGACACCGGCGGGAACGTCAACCGCAAGTGGCTGCCCCGGTACCTCACCGACGGCACCCAGACCACCAACCAGGAGTTCGCGGGCTGGTCCAGCTCCGCCTACACCACCGCCGACGTCTCCGACAAGCCGATCACCCTCACCGTCGATTTGAAGTCGGCGCAGGCCTTCGACCAGGTCCTGCTGTACCCGCGCACCGACCAGCCCGCCGACACCGGCGAAGTGCCCTACGCGCCGGTCGACTTCACCGTCTCGGCGTCCGACGCCGCCGACGGCCCGTACACGCGGCTGGCCGCGGTCACCGGGCAGAAGCCGCCGCAGTCGCCCGTGCCCGTGGCGATGCCGCAGTTCGCCAAGGACTTCACCCTGCCGCGCAACGCGCGCAGCGCCCGCCTGTACATCGGCGGCCTGGGCGTCTACGAGGTCGGGCTGAACGGCAAGCGCGTCGGCGACGCCGTCCTGGAACCGGCCAACACCGACTACGCGGACCGCGTCCAGTACGCCACTTACGACGTGACGAAGATGCTGCGCCGCGGCGCCAACGCGATCAGCGTGGAACTCGGCAACGGCACCGCCAACGTCATCTCCACCGCCGACCGCTACCGCAAGTTCGCCGGGACCATCAGCGACCCCGAGTTCACCGCGCAGCTGGAGGTCACCCTGGACGACGGCCGCCGGGTCCGCGTCACGAGCGGCGCGGACTGGCGCACCACCCTCGGCCCCACCACCTTCTCCAACTGGTACGGGGGAGAGGACTACGACGCCCGCCGCGAGACGCCGAACTGGGACCGCCCCGGCGCGGCCCGCCCCGGCTGGCGCTCCGCCGTCACCGTCGCCTCGCCCACCCGGACGCTCAGCGGACGCACCGCCGAACCCGTCCGAGTCATCGAGACCCTGCAGGGCAGGCTCGTCGGCGAGGGCGACGGCTACAAGGTGTTCGACGTGGGACGCAACATCGCGGGCTGGCCCGAGATCACCGTCAAGGCGCCCGCGGGCACCACCGTGCGCGTCCTGCCCGCCGAAGCGCTCAAGGACGGGCGCGTCTACCAGCTCACCAGCAACGTCGGCGCCCCCATCTGGGACCAGTACACGACCGGCGGCGCGGCGGCGGAGACCTGGCACCCGCGGTTCAGCTACCACGGCTTCCGCTACCTGGAGGTGCGCGGCCTGCCGGAGGGCGCCACCATCTCCGTGCGGGGCCACGTCCTGCACACCGACAACGCCTCGGCCGGGTCGTTCACGTCCTCCAACGAGCTCATCAACGGCATCCACGGCCTGATCCGCCGCGCCGTCGAGGGCAACATGATGAGCATCTTCACCGACTGCCCGAGCCGCGAGAAGCTCGGCTGGCTGGAGCAGACCCACCTGGTCGGCGACACCCTGTCCGCCAACTACGACGTGCACAGCCTGCTGCGCAAGATGGTGCAGGACATGGCCGACGCGCAGACCGACACCGGCCTCATCCCGTCCACCGTGCCCGACTACGTCACCCTCGCGGGCGCGTACCGGGACGACGCCAACTGGGGCGGCGCGTTCGTCGTCGTGCCGTGGCAGCTGTACCGCGCCTACGGCGACACCGAGACGATGCGCACCTACTACCCGGCCATGCAGCGCTACCAGCAGTACCTGGAGGCGCGCGCCCAGGACGGCGTCACCGACTACAGCCTCGGCGACTGGATCACCCCGGACACCACGTTCCCGAAGATGGTGTCGGCCACCTACGGGTACTGGCGCGTCCTGGACACCCTCGCCAAGATCGCCGACACGCTCGGCAAGCCGCAGGACGCCGCGGCCTACCGCGCCAAGGCGGCGCAGTCGCAGCGGGCGCTGTGGGAGCGGCAGTACGACCCGTCCACCGGGAAGTTCGGCGGCGGCGGGCAGGGCGCCACGGCCCTCGCCCTCGACATGGGCGCCGTCCCGGCCGAGTACAAGCAGCGGATGCTCGACCAGCTCGTCGACGGCATCGAGCAGGCGGACTGGCACCTGCTGCTGGGCGAGATCTCCCTGCCCTCGGCGATCCGCGTGCTGTCGGAGAACGGCCGCGACGACGTCGTCTACAAGATCGCCACGCGGACCGACAGCCCCAGCTACGGCTACCAGGTCGTGCACGGCAACACCGCGCTCGGCGAGATGTGGGACGGCGGCAGCGGCCAGTCGCAGAACCACTTCATGCTCGGCACGATCGACTCCTGGTTCAGCAGCCGGCTGGCCGGGCTGGACCAGGCGCCGGACTCGGTCGGCTTCGGCAAGCTGCTGGTCAAGCCGTCCGTCGTCGGCGACCTGACCGGCGCCTCCGCCACCCGGCAGACCCCGTACGGCCAGGCCCGCACGTCCTGGACCAAGAAGGACGGCCGGATCACCCTGACGGTCACCGTCCCGCCGAACAGCACCGCGGAGGTGCACGTGCCCGGCGGCCCGACCCGCACCGTCGGCTCGGGCACCTGGACCTTCCAGGGCACCGCCTCGTAGGCGGCAGGCCGGGTGCGAATCCGGCCGAGGGCTCCAACCCCCTCTGATGAGGTCCCCGGTACGCCGTACCGGGGACCTCGCGTTGATCTACAACGTGAGGCCGGCGGCGTGTCGGCCGCCGGGGCTCGACGGCCGCGACGCCGTCCGGCGGCCCGGTGCTCGTCAGTCGGGTCTGCGCCAGACGAGGGCGGCGGAGACGGGGTGGTTGCGGAACCGTTCCCATTTGGGCTTCAGCGCGATCCAGCGGTCGTCGATGATGCCCTCGCGCATCTCCGTCAGGGTCCAGCCGGCGCGGACCCCCGCCATGACGTGGTCGCTGATCAGGTGGACGTGGGTCGCGATGGCGATGGGCTCCCCCGAGGCGCTGGTGAAGTGCGTGGGCATGCCGCTCGTCATGATGAAGTGCGGATGGAAGGCCACGATCACCAGCAGGGCGCCCGGTTCGGCGATCCGCCACGCCTCCGCGTACAGCGGGTTCAGGTCGGGCAGGTGCTCGTCGATGAGCGACGCGATCACCAGGTCGTAGGCGCCGTCCTCGAGCCCCGTGTCGGTGACATCGGCCTCGCGGAGGCTGTCGTGCACCTTCCGGGACCGTGCGACGGCCAGCATCTCGGGCGTCAGGTCGACGCCGTCGATCGCGCAGACGCCGTGGCGGCGCAGCCACGCGGCGGTGCGGCCGGTGCCGCAGCCCAGGTCCACGGCGCGGCGCACAGTGTGCCAGGACGGCTCGGACAGGTCCTCCAGGAGCGCGAGGTCCATCACGTCCTCGACCGTGTCGTCGTACGTCGTCACCCACTGCCCGTAGCCGGTCCGGACGTCCACCATCCGGTAACCGCGTGCGTCGAAGTCCGCGAAACTCAGCACCCGAGCATTCTTCCGGCCCGCCCGCGGCGGATGCGAACGAATTACCGGCGGCGGGCGGGCCCGGGAGTGCGCGGCGGCGGATTCGGCGTGGTTGGTGCCGGCGGGGGCGGGTCATAGTCTGCTCGGGTGAGCGAAAAGGTGTGGGAGATCGAACCTTCCGGGCCGTTGCGCGGGGACGTGACGGTGCGCGGGGCGAAGAACGCGGTCAGCAAGCACATGGTGGCGGCGATGCTGGGGGACGGGCCCAGCACCATCGGCAACGCCCCCGAGGTCGGCGAGGTGGAGATCACCGCGGCGATGCTGCGGCACCTGGGCATGGCGGTGGAGCGGTCCGGGGACGAGATCACCGTGGTGCCCGGGGCGGTGGCCGATCCGAAGGTGCCGAAGGCGTTCACCGGGCTGAACCGCATTCCGATCCTGCTGCTCGGCCCGCTGCTGCATCTGGCGGGGGAGGCGTTCGTGCCGCTGGTGGGGGGCGATCCCATCGGACGCCGGCCCATCGACTTCCACGTGGAGGCGCTGCGGGCGTTCGGCGCCCAGGTGGAGGTCGCCGAGGACGGGATCCACGCCAGCGCCGCACGGCTGGTGGGCACGCGGATCGACCTGCCCTATCCGAGTGTGGGCGCCACCGAGACGGTGCTGCTGGCCGCCGTGCGCGCCGAAGGCAAGACGGTGATCCGGGGCGCCGCCACCGAGCCGGAGATCGTCGAGCTGGCGCTGTTCCTGCAGCGGATGGGGGCGCGGATCGCGTTCGCCCCCGACCGGCGGATCGAGGTGGAGGGCGTGCCGCGGCTGGGCGGGGCGCGGACCCGGCTGGCGGGGGACCGGATCGAGGCGTTCTCCTACCTGGTCGCCGGGCTGGTCACGCGGGGCGAGGTGCGGGTGCACGGCTGCCCGCAGGACCGGCTGGTCACCGCGATCACCACGCTGGACCGGATGGGCGCCCGGTTCGAGATCACCGATGAGTGGATCATGGCGTCGGCGCCGGACGGGCTGCGGCCCGCGGCCGTGCAGACCGACACCCATCCCGGGTTCGCCACCGACTGGCAGACGCCGCTGATGGTGCTGTTCACCCAGGCCGACGGGATGTCGGTGCTGCACGAGACCGTGTACGAGAACCGCCTGGCGTACGTGCCGGCGCTGCAGAGCATGGGCGCGGAGATCGAGGTGTACGACACCTGCCTGGGCGGGCCCGCGTGCCGGTACCACGACACGGCCGCGGTGCACTCGGCGGTCGTGCGCGGGGTGACCAAGCTGCGCGGCGGCGAGGTGACGATGCCGGACATCCGCGCGGGGTTCTCGGCCGTGCTCGCGGCGGCCGTCGCCGAGGGGCCCTCCAGGCTGCGCGGCGTCCACCACATCGAACGCGGCTACCACCGGCCGGTCGAGCAGTTCCGCGCCCTGGGCCTCAACCTGACTCCTCGCTGACCTCCGCCCGTGCGCCCGGCGAGGAGCACCCGCCGGGCGCACGGGCCGCAAGCCGCAAGCGGGACGCCCCGGACGCCCGTCAGGCGCATCCCCTGTACCGGCGCAATCCCCTCACACGGGCAGCGGGCCGGGGGCCTCGGTGTAGAGCCAGGCGGTGGCCCGCTCGTAGCCGTACCGGAACAGCAGCGGCAGCACGAGGCTGCGGACGTGGCGGCCGATCGGGCCCGCCGTCTTGGCCTCGCGGTTGAGGCCGGCGGCCTTGGCCATCCTGGCCATGCGCGCGCGCCGCCGCGCCTCGTAGTCGGCCAGGGCCTGCGGCACGGATCCGGCGGTGTGCAGCGCGGTCGCCAGCACCACGGCGTCCTCCAGCGCCATCGACGCGCCCTGGCCGGAGCCCACGGGGTGCTTGGCGTCGCCCACCAGCACCGTCCGGTCGTCGCGCCACACCGGGATCACCGGCATGGTGTGGTTGAGGGTCGGGCGGTGCCAGTCGGTCGTGGCACGCAGCACGGCGGCGGGCATCTCCTCCTCCCGGTACAGCCGCGCGACCGCCTCCAGGTCGATCTGGTCCAGGTCCGGCGGGGTCGGGACGCTGACCTGCGCCGTCCACCAGACGGTGCCGTCGGGCACCGCGATGTGCACGAACACGCCGTTGCGGCCGAAGGTCATGTTGAACGTCCCCGGGGCGATGCCGGGGACGCCCGCCGAGACCCCCGAGGCGCTGTAGAAGCCCGCGTAGGCCGGTTCGGGCGCGCCGGGGTCGAGGATGCGGCGGGTGGCCGACCAGATGCCGTCGGCACCGACCAGCAGGTCCGCCTCGGCGGTGCGGCCGCCGGCGAACGCGGCCCGCACGCCGCCGGGCACGGTCTCGGCGTCCGTGAGCCGTTCGCCGGTGATGATGCGGGCGCCGGCGCGCTGTGCCGCGGCGCGCAGCTCCTCCACCAGCCGGCCGCGCATCAGCGTGATGCTGCGGACCGGGTCGCCGGACGGGCGGCCGCGCGGCATGTCGCCGAGCAGCCGTCCCGACGCCGACCACATCAGCTGCCGGTCGACCTCGAAGCCCGCCCGCCGGACGGCGTCGAGGCAGCCGAGCGTCTCCAGCGCCCCCAGCCCGTTGCGGGCCAGGCTGAGGAACGAGCCGACCGATCCGGCCGGGTCGGCGTACGCCTCGTACACCGTCACCTGCGCGCCGATCCGGCGCAGCGCGATCGCGCTCGCCGCCCCGGCCACACCGCCGCCCGCCACGATCACATGCATGGTTCCGCCTCCTCTGAACCTTGATTCACTGAATATCAGTTCACTGAATGTCGGTTCAGTATGTGGGCGGGGGCGGTCCGCGGTCAAGGCGAGGGCCCGGCGCATCCGCCGGCGCGCATAGCGGCCGCCCGGCCGGGCGGGGGCCGCGGATCGGATAAGAATGGGGTGTGATCGATCCGTCGGCGCCGTTGCCGAAGTACCTCCAGCTTCGGGCCATCCTGCTTGAGATGATCGAGGAGGAGCGGCTGCCGGTCGACGCGCCGGTGCCGTCCGAACGCGAGCTGTGCCGCCGCTTCGGGGTGTCCCGGATGACGGTGCGGCAGGCGGTCGACCAGCTGGTCGCCGAGGACCGGCTGCGCCGCATCCCCGGCAAGGGCACGTTCGTGGCCCGGCCGAAGGTGCAGATGCCCAAGGAGCTGGTGTCGTTCACCGAGGACATGCGCGCCCGCGGCATGCGGCCCGGCTCACTCGACCTGGCCGGGCGCACCGTGGAGGCCGACGCGCGGCTGGCCCGGCTGTTCGGCGCCGACCGCGGCGCCGAGGTGCACGTGCTGGAGCGGCTGCGGCTGGCCGACGGCGAGCCGATGGCGGTGGAGCGCTCGCACATCCTGGCCGCCCGCGCGCCCGGCCTGCTGGAGCGCCGCCCGCCGAACGCCTCCCTGTACCGGGTGCTGGAGGAGGAGTACGGCATCGTGCTGGACGCCGGCGAGCAGACCATCGAGGCCGTTGCGGCGGGGGAGCGGGAGGCGGCGCTGCTGGAGATCGAACCGGGCAGCCCGGTGTTCCTGGTGCAGCAGCGCACGTTCAGCCGGGGCGCCTGCATCGAGGTCGCCCTCACCACCTACCGCGCCGACCGCTACCGCATCCACCTGGGCCTGGAGTCCCCGCACCGGGCCGCGCTCGGCTGACTCCGCGGCCGGGCGGACAAATGCGGCCGCAACGTGCGTAGCCCCCCAGGGTGCCGGGAATGGCCGCAGGCACAGTCGGCGATCTGGACCGGAGGGGCGCGATGCCTGCCAGCAGGGACGTGGTGATCGTGGGGGCGGGGCCGACCGGCCTGATGCTGGCCGGCGACCTGGCCGCGGCCGGGATCGGCTGCACGGTGCTGGAACGCCGGGCCGGAGGGTCGTCGCTGACCCGGGCGTTCGCCGTGCACGCCCGCACGCTGGAACTGCTGGACGCGCGCGGCATCGCCGACGAGCTGCTGGCCACCGGCACCCGGGTGGGCCGCCTGGCGCTGTTCGGGGGATCCGCCCGCCTGGACCTGTCCGGGCTGCCCGGACGGTTCCCGTTCGTGCTGGTCACCCCGCAGTACGAGACCGAGCGGGTGCTGGCCGGGCGGGCCCGCGCCGCCGGGGCCGAGATCGTCGAGGGCGCCGAGGTGGTGGACGTCCGGCAGGACCCGGACGGCGTCGACCTGGTCGTCAGCACCGCCGACGGCACCCGCACGCGGCGCGCCGCCTACGTGGTCGGCTGCGACGGGGTGCGCAGCACGGTGCGTCGCGCCCTGGCCCTGCCGTTCCCCGGCCGCTCGATCGTGCGGTCGGTGATGCTGGCCGACGTGCGCCTGGACGACCCGCCGGGGGAGGTGCTGTCGGTGGGCGCGGTCGGCGATGCGTTCGCGTTCGTGGTGCCGTTCGGCGACGGCTGGTACCGGGCGATCGCCTGGGACCGGAACCGCCAGGAGCCCGACTCCGAACCGGTCGACTTCGACGAGCTGCGCGCGACGATGCGGCGGGCGCTCGGCACCGACCACGGCATGCGCGACCCGCGCTGGACGTCCCGCTTCCACAGCGACGAGCGGCAGGTGCCGTGCTACCGGGTGGGGCGGGTGTTCCTGGCCGGGGACGCCGCGCACGTCCACTCCCCGGCGGGCGGGCAGGGCATGAACACCGGCATCCAGGACGCCGCCAACCTCGGCTGGAAGCTGGCCGCCGAGCTGCACGGCTGGGCGCCGCCCGGACTGCTGGACACCTACCACGACGAGCGGCACCCGGTCGGCCGCGCGGTGCTGCGCGGCAGCGGCGCGCTCGTGCGGCTGGCGCTGACCGGGTCGCCCGTGCTGCGCGCCGCCCGCACCGTCGCCCTCGCCGCCGCCACCCGGATCCGACCGGTCCGGCGGCGGCTGGCGCTGGCGCTGTCGGGCCTGGCCGTGGCGTATCCGGCGCCGCACGGCGCGCACCGGCTGACCGGCCGCCGGGCGCCCGACGTGCGGCTCGCCGGCCCGCCCGGACGGCTGTACGAGGCGCTGCGCGCCGGGCGGTTCGTGCTGGTCGCCGCCGCCAACGACCCGGCCGTGATGTACCTGACGACCAAGCTGTGGGCCGACCGGGTGTGCTGCGCCACCGCCGGCGGCGCGACCCGCACCACCGTGCTGGTCCGTCCCGACGGGTACATCGCGTGGGCGTCCGACGAGACCTCGCCCGACCTGCGCGCCGCCGCGATCCGCGAGGCCCTGGCCCGCTGGTGCGGGCCGCCCGCCGAACACGTCCCGCACGTGCGGCCGTCCGGCCCCGCCGGACCCCGGCCCGAGCCGACCCCGGGCGGGCGCGGGGGATGAGCCGCCCGCGGGGAGGCCCCGCGGCGGCCCCCGGCCGGAGGCGGCGGCGCCGTCGAAGCGGCGGGGTCAGAAGCGGTGGCGTTCGCGGCCGAGGCCGAGCGCCTCGCCCACGTCGGCCATGTTCTCGTAGTCGCGGTCGGGCAGCCGCTCCAGCATGGACATGATCGTGTCGGTGGCGTGCCCCGCGGCGGCGTGGTCGATCAGCTCGCTGCGCGACGCCGGGTAGCGCACCCCCAGCAGCGACTGCGCGACGGCGCTGCGCGTCTGCACGTCGTCGGGGTCCATGCCGGGCGGCGACCCGGGTGGCATCGAGGCGCCCCGGGACGTGGGGTCGCGTCCGAGGTCGTCGGACACCGGCTCCGGCTGCCGCCACTCCTCGGCGTGGCCGCCGCCGCGCACCATGCCTTCCGCCTCGCGGCCCATCTCGTCGTCCAGCTTCGGGCCGTGCTTGCCGGTCCGGTCACCCTCAGGCATGGTCGTTGCCTCCGTCTCCATCGCTCCGGGAGATCCCCATGGCCACGGCGCGTCGTCGTACGGGCGCCTCGTCCACGATCCGTGGCGTTCCCCAGCCAGGCCGCCTAAACGGGACGATGACCGGGCCGCCGCGAGCGGCATGCCGGCGTCCCCGGGAGCCCGGGTCACCCGGTGGCCACGGCCGGGAACCGGCGCGTACCGGCGGAGGTCGCCCGGGGTACACCCGGTCGTGATCACATACTGGGCGTTTGCTCCGGATATGCTCCCGAAAAGGAGTGACATGCCCCCTAACCCCCTTTCAGGTGGTACGTACCGGCGTGCCCGCCTCTCCTTCCTCGGCCTGCTGGCCGTCCTGGTGGCGCTCGTCTTCGGCGCGGTCGCCGTGGCGGCGTCCGCCCCCGCGTCGGCCGGGGACGCGCGGCTGCGCGTCATGACCTACAACATCCGGCTGGACGCCGACGCGCCGCCCCGCGACTGGGCCTCCCGCCTGCCGCTGATGAAGCAGGTGCTGCGCCGGCAGCGGCCCGACCTGCTGGGCGTGCAGGAGGCGACGTGGCCGCAGATGCGCGACCTGGACGCGGCGCTGCCCGGGCACGACTGGATCGGCATGGGCCGCCAGGGCGGCACCCGCGACGAGTTCTCGGCGATCTTCTACCGCAAGGACCGCTTCGAGGTCCTTGACTTCGACCACTTCTGGCTGTCCGACACCCCGCTGGTCATCGGCTCGGCCACCTGGGGCAACACCATCACCCGCATGGTCACCTGGGCCAAGTTCCGCGACCGTCGCACCGGCCGGGTGTTCTACCACGTCAACACCCACTTCGACCACCAGTCGCAGAACGCCCGTGTCAAGAGCGCCGAGCTGGTGCTGCAGCGCGTGCGCGGCTTCGAGGCGGGCGTCCCGGTGGTGCTCACCGGCGACTTCAACGTGGCCGCCGGCAAGAGCGACCCGTACACGATCCTGACCGGCGACGACGCCTTCGCCGACACCTGGGAGACGGCCGAGCGCCGCGGCCCCGCCTACAACACCTTCGGCGGCTGGAAGCCGCCCGTGCCGGGCGGCGACCGCATCGACTGGATCCTGTCGCGCGGCAAGGTCCGCACCCTCTGGACCGAGATCGACACCTACGAGAAGAACGGACAGTACCCGTCCGACCACTACCCGGTCGTCGCCCACCTGATCGTGGGCTGACCTCGCCCGGCAAGCCTCGGCCCCTGCGAAGCCGGTCCCGCCCGGCCATATCTTGGGGGGCCGAGGTTCGTCGTAAGGAGCAAGGCGTGGCCGCACACATGACCCCCGAGGAGTTCCGCCGGTACGGCAGGCAGGTCGTCGACTGGATCGCCGACTACCAGGAGAGGATCGAGAAGTACCCGGTGCTGTCGCAGGCGCGGCCGGGCGAGGTGCTGGCGTCGCTGCCCGTGCACCCGCCCGAGCAGGGGGAGGGGTACGAGAACGTCCTGGCCGACCTGGAACGCATCGTCATGCCGGGGATCACGCACTGGCAGCACCCCTCGTTCTTCGCCTATTTCCCGGCCAACGCCAGCGGCCCGGCGATCCTGGGGGACCTGCTGTCGGCCGGGCTCGGCGTGCAGGGCATGCTGTGGGCGACCAGCCCGGCCTGCACCGAGCTGGAGACCCGCATGGCCGACTGGACGGCCGAACTGCTGGGCCTGCCCGCCAAGTTCCGCAGCGACGGCCCCGGCGGCGGGGTGATCGAGGACTCGGCGTCCAGCGCCGCCCTGGTGGCGATCCTGGCCGCGCTGGAACGCGCCAGCGGCGGACGCGCCGGACGCGACGGCCTCACCGGGCGGCACACGCTCTACGTCAGCTCGCAGACGCACTCGTCCCTGGAGAAGGCCGCCAAGATCACCGGTATCGGCACGGCGCGAGTGCGGACGGTGGACGTCGACCCGGCGACCCTGGCGATGGACCCGGCGCACCTGGACGCCCTGATCGCCGAGGACGCCGCCGCGGGCCTGGTGCCCACGCTGGTGTGCGCGACGGTCGGCACCACGTCCACCACCGCGATCGACCCGGTCGCCGCCGTCGGCGAGGTGTGCCGCCGGCACGGCGTCTGGCTGCACGTCGACGCCGCGTACGCGGGCGTGGCCGCCGTCTGCCCCGAACTGCGGTGGCTGAACGACGGCCTGGCCGAGTACGCCGACTCCTACGCCACCAACCCGCACAAGTGGCTGCTGACCAACTTCGACTGCAACCTGCTGTGGGTGGCCGACCGCGGGCCGCTGACCGGGGCGCTGTCGATCCTGCCGGAGTACCTGCGCAACCGGGCCACCGAGTCCGGCGAGGTCATCGACTACCGCGACTGGCAGATCCCGCTCGGCCGGCGGTTCCGCGCGCTGAAGCTGTGGTCGGTGATCCGCTGGTACGGCGCCGAGGGGCTGCGCGAGCACATCCGCACCGGCGTGGCGCTGGCGCAGCGGCTCGCCGGGTGGATCCGCGACGAGCCCGGGTTCGTGCTGTTCGACCACCACCCGCTGAGCCTGGTGTGCTTCCGCCCGGCCTGGGACGGCCTGCCCGAGGACGAGGCGGACGCGGCGACGCTGCGCCTGATGGAGCGGCTCAACGCGTCCGGCGACCTGTACCTCACCCACACCAAGGCCGGCGGGCGGGTGCTGCTGCGCATGGCGATCGGCGCCCCCGCCACGCGGGAGGAGCACGTGCGGTCCGCGTGGCGGCGGATCGTCGAGGAGGCCCGCGCGATCGAGCGGGAGGCAGCGGCCCGGTAGGCGGGGCGGCTCAGTAGGCGGCGGTGCCGCCGTCGACGCTGATCGCCGCGCCGGTGATGCCGCCGCCCTCGTCGGAGGCCAGCAGCACGGCGACCGCCGCGACCTCCTCCACGGTGGTGGGCCGCTTGAGGGACGACTCCTGGGCGAACAGCTCCACCATGCCCTCGTAGGTCAGGCCCATCGCCGCGGCGGCCGCCGGGCCGGTCTCCTGGACGACGTCGGTGATGACCAGGCCCGGGCAGATGGCGTTGACGGTCACGCCGGACGTGCCCACCTCGCGCGCCACGCTCTTGGTGAGGCCGTTGACGGCGTGCTTGGCCGCCACGTACGGGCCGATGCCCGGCTTGCCGTGCTTGCCCTCCACCGAGGAGATGTTGATGATCCGGCCGTACTTGCGGGCGGTCATGTGCGGCAGCGCCGCGCGGGTGGCCCAGAACGTGGAGTACAGGTTCCAGCGCAGGACCTTCTCCCACTCCTCGTCGGTGGTGTCGGCGACCGGCGCCGGGTCGGACGATCCGCCGGCGTTGTTGACCAGCACGTCGATGCGGCCGAACCGGGAGACGGTCTGGTCGATCAGCCGCTCCACGTCGGCCTTGCGGGTCACGTCCCCCGGCACGAAGACCGCGCGGTCGCCGGCGTCCAGCTCCTTGAGCGCCTGCTCGCCCTTGGCCTGGCTGCGCCCGTTCAGCACGACCGTGGCGCCCTCCCGCAGGAACGCCTCGGCGATGCCCTTGCCGATGCCGCGGGTGCCGCCGGTGACGGCCGCGACCCTCCCGTCCAGCTTCATGCCCGAACTCCGTCCTCAGATCTGCAGCACACCCCCGAGACGCCCCCGACTTGATCAACTTTACCGGGGGCGTCAGCGGCTTGTGCGCAGCATGTGAGGAATGGGCGGCCGGCGGGAGGGCCGCGCGGGTCAGCCGATGCGCAGGGCGCGCAGGAAGCGGCGCGTCAGCGACAGCCGCGCCTCCTGCTGCTGCGCCTCGCGCTCCGTCCGCGGCTCGGCGGGCGGGGTCGGCGCCGCGCCGCCGGACGCCGGGGCGGTGCGGCGCTCGGCCAGCTCGTAGTGCACCGGCAGCGAGCGCAGACTGCGCATCAGCGGCGACGACCGCCACGGCAACTGGTCGGGCGGCAGCGCCAGCCGCAGCATGGAGAACCGCTCGAACAGCCGGCCCACCGCGATCGTGGTGATCGTGGTGGCCAGGTCGCGGGCCACGCAGGCGTGCGGGCCCGCGCCCCAGGCGACGTGCGCGCGCGAGCTGTAGACCGAGTCGGGCGTCTGGCCGCCGGTGAACGCCGGGTCGCCGTGCGCGGCCGCTACCGACAGGATGACCGGGTCGCCCGCCGCGATGGTGTACCGGCCCATCCGCACGTCCGTGCGGGGGAAGCGGAGGGTCAGGTTGGCCATGGGCGGGCTGGCGAGGGCGGCCCGGTTGACCGCCTCCTGGATCAGCCCGGCGGACAGGCTGTCGCGCGCTCCGGACTCCCCGCCGATGACCTCCAGCACGGTGCCGGTGATGAGCGTCCCGCAGTAGTCGCCGATCAGCGCGACCACCATGAACAGCTCGCGGGTCAGCTCCTCGACGGTCAGGTCGGGCGCCGCGGCGGCCATGTGGCCGGGCAGGTCGTCGCCGGGGTTCGTCTTCGCCCGCGCGCACAGGTCGCGCACGGCGGCCAGCAGCCGCGCCTGCGCCTCGGCCGCGTCCGGACCGGCGTCCACCAGGCGCCACATGTCCATCAGCAGTTCCTCGCCCCGGCCGTCGGTGAAGCCGAGCAGCCGGTTGCTGATCATCAGCGGCAGCGGGCGGGCGTACTGCGCGGCCAGGTCGGCCATGCCGGCGCGTCCGCTCCCCTCGCCGAGCACCGTGATCAGGTCGTCGGCGTACTGGGAGATGGCGTGCTCCAGCTCGCGGGCCTGCGGGCGGCCGCGCTCCTGGAACGGCCGCAGCCCCGCGATCCACGCACCGCGCAGCCGCGACAGCTCGGCGCCGTCCCGGAAGATCGAGTTGTCGGCCTGCATGGCGGGCATCAGCGGCCAGTCGGCCGGGACCCGGCCCTCGGTGTAGGCGCGCCAGTTGTCCAGGCGCTTGCTCCAGATGTCGCGCGGGTCCCGCAGGACGTCCAGCACCTGCGGGTATCCGATGACCAGCCAGATGGGCACGCCGAGCACGTCGACCGGGGCGACCGGCCCGTGCGCGGCGCGCAGCCGCTCGTAGTAGAAGGCGGGGCGCTGTTCGTAGTCGCGGCAGATCAGCGGTTCGACCGCGAGCTGTTCCAGCGGCGGATGGGCTTCGGCTCTGGGCGTCGCGTGGTTCATCGCGAGCACTTTAGACGAACGAACCCGGTGTGATCAGTAGTTGCAACGAAATCGGGGGACATTAGGCGCGAAGCGCCCCGGGTGGTGCGTCTCGGAACGGTCCGGCCGCGGCCTCCCGCCGGACCAAGGTCAGCGCGAGTAGAGCCGCTCGGCGTAGCTCCGCCCGTAGTAGCTCTCCAGCTGCTCCAAGGTCTCCTCGGTGACCTGGACGCTCTTGACCATGCGGGCGTGCGAGGGCAGCGCGTCCGGCCGCCAGGTGCCGGGCTGCCACAGCTGCGCCCGCAGCAGCGCCTTGGGGCAGTGGAAGAAGATCTGCTCGATCTCCACCACCAGCGCCAGATCCGGGCGGTGGCCCTTGACGATCATCTCGTCGAAGAACGGCGCGTCGCGCACCAGCCGGGCGCGCCCGTTGATGCGCAGCGTCTCGGTCCGGCCGGGCACCAGGTAGATCAGGCCGACGTGCGGGTTGGCCAGCACGTTGCGGAAGCCGTCGACCCGCCGGTTGCCGGGGCGGTCCGGGAGGGCGATGGTGGCGTCGTCGATGACGTGGGTGAAGCCGGGCGGGTCGCCCTTGGGGGACACGTCGCAGGAGCCGTCGGCGCCGCTGGTGGCGACCAGGCAGAACGGCGAGTGCGCCAGCCATTCGCGGTCCCAGCGGTGCAGCCGCGTGCGTTCCTTGGTGACGGCCCGCGGCTTGGGCGGACCCACCAGGGCGCGCAACTCGTCCTCCGAGGTGACCTCAACGAAGCCGTCCCGCATCGCGTCCTCCGTTCCGGGGGCCGCCAGCGTACTGCGGGCGGTGCGGAGACGGGACGCGGCCCCCTGCCGGGGGACGTCCCGGCCGCGCCCCGCACGTCGGCGCCGGGTTCCCGGGCGCCGCGTCACCGCGTCGGCGGCCCCGTGGGCCCCTCCGCGAGTCCCGCGGCCACCTCCAGCCAGCCGGCGAGGCTCCGCGCCCCGGCCGCGGCCGCCACGCACGCCCCCTCCGGCGGCGGGCCGGAGCAGGGGACGACGTGCACGTCGGACGGGGACACCGCCAGAGTGAACTGCGCGGTCGTGATCTCGGCGGAGAACCCGGCGTGGCGCAGCGCGGCGGCCCACACCGCCAGGGCGTGACCGGACGCCCCCTCCGGGAGGCGCGCCGCCGTGGACGCGTCGCCGGGCCCGGCGACGACCAGCGGGCCGTAGCGGCCGGTCAGCACCGCCACGGCCTCGTCCAGCGAACGGGCGAAGCGCAGGCCGTCGGGGGCGGCCAGACGCCAGCCCCCGCCCGGCCACGGGACCGCCTTCACCCGCCGCAGGCCGGGCGACGGCGCGCGGGCCAGCAGGGCGGCCAGCGCACGCTGCCGCCGGACCGCCCCGCCCCCCTCCAGCGGGGCGATCCGCTCCGTCCAGGTGGCGGCCGAACCGCACATTCCGCACACGGCGCGCCTACGGCATCACGTCGCCGCTGTTGGGGCCGAGCGTCTGCCCCGTGTAGAGGTTGCCGCCCGGGTCCGAGGCCAGCAGGACGGCGGTCGGCGCGACCTCCTCCGGCCGGCCGAAGCGGCCCAGCGGGAGCTCGGCCTCCTTGGCCGCCTGCCACTGCGGGCTCAGCCCGTCGATCAGCGGCGTCACGATCGGGCCGGGCGCGATGGCGTTGACCAGCACGCCGTGCCGCGCCACCTCCCGCGCCAGCGCCTTGGTGAAGCCGATCACCCCGGCCTTGGCCGCGCAGTAGTGCGTCAGCCCCTCGCCGCCCTTGAGCCCCAGCTGCGAGGCCACGTTGACGACCCGGCCGCCGCCCGCCTCGACCATGTGCGGGACGACGTAGCGGCAGCACAGGAACACGCTGCGCAGGTCGACGTCCAGCATCCGGTCCCAGGTGGCCGGGTCCATCTCCACCAGCGGCACCTCGGTGAGGATGCCCGCGCAGTTGACCAGCACGTCGATGCCGCCGTGCGCGTCGATCGCCGCCTCGGCCATGGCGCGGACGGCATCCGCGTCGGTGACGTCCACCGTGTGCCGGGTGACGGCGGTGCCCGCGGGCAGTCCGGCGGCGACCTTCGCCAGCCCGTCGCCGTCCAGGTCCGCCAGGGCCAGCGCGGCGCCCGCCTCGGCGTAGGCGCGGGCGATGGCGGCGCCGATGCCGCTGGCGGCGCCGGTGATCAGGGCGCGGCGCCCGTTCAGAACCGTCATGTCGTCCTCCAGGGGGTCTCAGTCGGGGAACCGGACGGTCAGGCCGCCGTCCACCACGAGCTGCTGGCCGGTGACGTAGGAGGCGTCGTCGGAGGTCAGGAAGCGGATCGCGGTCGCCACCTCCGACGCGCGGCCCACCCGTCCCGCCGGAATGCCCCGGGCGGCCGCGCGCAGCCCCTCGGGGCCGAGCGAGTTGCGCTCGTCCAGCGACTGCGGCGTCTCGATCAGCCCGGGGATGAGCGCGTTGACCCGGATGCCGCGCGGCGCCAGCTCCACTGCCAGCGACCGCACCAGCCCCAGCACGCCCGCCTTGGCCGCCGCGTAGTGGGCGTGGTCGTCCCACCCGTACACGCCGCCGGCGATGGAGGAGATCGCGACCATCGCGCCGCCCTGCCCCATCGCCGCGGCGGCCGACCGGAACACCCGCAGCACGCCGGTGAGGTCGACGCCGAGCATGTCGTCCCAGGCCTCGTCGGTGAGCTCGGCGAGCGGGGCGCGGCGCAGCACGCCCGCGGCCGCCACCGCGATGTCCAGGCGCCCGAAGGCGTCGACGGCGGTGCGCACCAGCGCCTCGACCGCCGTCGAGTCGCGCACGTCGGCGGGCACGGCGACCGCCCGGCCGCCCAGCGCGGCCACCTCGTCCACGACCACCTGCGGGTCGTGCGGGTCGCCCGGGTAGTAGCCGATCACGCTGGCCACGCCCTCCCGGGCGTAGGCGGCGGCGAGCGCGCGGCCGATGCCGCTGGCCCCGCCGCTGATCACGGCGACTCTCGTCATGGATGGCTCCTCGTGGTTCGGTCGGTGGGAGGGTCGGTGCGAGGGGGCCGGGCGGTCCCCGGGCCCCCTCGCACCGCGTCAGGCGGCCGGCGTGCCGGCGGGGGCGGGCCGCCCGGCCGGACGGCGCAGCTCCTGGTCGGTGCGGCGGGTGCCGAGCATGACCACGCCGGACAGGAAGATCCCCACGGCGCCGGCGAAGAACGCCGCGGTGCCCATCGACAGGTCCGCGCCCAGCAGCACCGACAGCACCGCGGACCCGGCGATCGCGCCGATCGGGCCCATGATGTGCGCGGTGTTCGGGCCGATGCCGCGCACCTTGGCCGGGTACGACTCGCCCATGTAGAACAGCAGCGCCGCGTACGGGCCGAGCAGGAAGAACAGGCCCAGCATGTACAGGGGGACGACGAACGCGGGCGACGACGGGCCGATCAGCATCAGCGTCATCGCCACGCCGCCCAGCAGCCAGCCGGCGATGATCGTCGGGCGGCGGCCGAAGCGGTCGCCGATGTAGCCGTGGGTGATGTACCCGGCGAACCCGGCGGCGTTGGCCAGGATCAGCACCAGCAGCGCGCTGTCGAACGACACGCCCTTGGCCTCGGTGAGCACGGTGGTGCCGAGCACGGAGAACACCTGGATGCCCATCCAGTTCAGCAGCCACGCCGCCGACAGGCACAGGGTGTGCCGGCGCAGCTGCGGGGTGAAGATGTCGCGCAGCCTGCCCGCCTCGCCGGCGTCCACGCCCGCCGCCCTGGCCAGCGCGACCGCCTCGGTCTCGCGGCCCTCGGCGCGCAGCTCGCGCACCCGCTTGAGGTTGACGAAGACGGGGGACTCCGGCAGCCGCCGCACCAGCACGACGATCACCAAGGCCGGGAAGGTGGCGATCAGGAACACCCCGTGCCAGCCGAGCGAGGACAGCAGCAGCGCCGACACCAGCGCCGACAGCAGCGCGCCGACCGGCCATCCCGACTGCACGAAGCTGTACATGAAACCCCGGCGCCGGTTGTCGCCGTACACCTCGTTGAGATAGACGCTGTTGACGACCTCCTCCGAGTAGCCCAGGCCGGACAGCGCCCGGATGAGGATCATGGACAGCTTGCCGCCGGCCAGCGCGGTCAGCCCGGACACCACCGCGGCGCCCGCGGTGGTGACGGCCAGGGCGCTGCGGCGGCCCCAGCGGTCCAGCAGCGGCCCGACGACCAGCGAGACGACGAACGTGCCCAGGGTGATCCAGGTGGACACGTTCGTGGCGGTGCTGGAGCTCCAGCCGTAGTCGTCGGAGATGGCGGGCAGCAGGGTGCCGAACAGCGTGTAGTCGAACACGCTGAACACCCAGGCGAAGAAGCAGACGATGGAGACGCGGCGCACGGCCGCCGGGGCGAGCGGCTCGCCCCCGGGGGGCAGAGACACGGATTTTCCGGACATGGGCAGCCTTCGTGTCAGGGATGAGGGAAGGGAGGGCGCGGCTCGCCGCTGAGCCGCGGGGAAGCGGGGCAACGGGGTGGCGGGGCGGTGCGGGCCCCGGCGCGGACGGGTCGATCCGCGCCGGGCGGTCGGGGCGGCGCCGGTCGGCGCGGGTCAGCGCGGGTTGCGCCGGGCGAAGTCGTCGGCGATCTCGTCGAAGGTCACCCAGCGGACGCCGTCGTGCTTGTTGATGTGCTCGATGATCCGCTCGTGCATGAGCAGGGTCTGCGGACGGCCCGACACGTCCGGGTGGATCGTCATCGTGAACACCGCGTAGTCGCACTCGCGGTGCACCCAGTCGAACTGGTCCAGCCACATCTGCTCGATGTCGCGGGGATTGACGAAGCCGTGGCTGTTCGGGCTGGCCTTGATGAACATCATCGGGGGCAGGTCGTCCAGGTACCAGGACGCCGGGATCTCGATCAGCGCGGTCTCCTCGCCGCGCTCCAGCGGCCGCATCCACTCCTCGGCCGGCCTGTCGTAGTCGATCTTCGTCCAGGAGTCGCCGACGCGGATGTAGTACGGCTCGAAGTCGCGGTGCATCAGCGAGTGGTCGTACTTGATGCCGCGCTCCAGCAGCAGCTCGTTGGTGACCGGCGAGAACTCCCACCAGGGCGCCACGTAGCCGGTGGGGCGCCGGCCCGCGCGGCCCTCGATCAGCTCGATGCAGCGGTCCAGGATCGCGGCCTCCTGCTCCCGGCTCATCGCGATCGGGTTCTCGTGGCTGTAGCCGTGCACGCCGATCTCGTGCCCGGCCGCCACGCAGGCGTCGAACTCCGCGGGGAACGTCTCGATCGAGTGGCCCGGCCAGAACCAGGTGGACGGCAGCTCGTGGCGGCGGAACAGCTCCAGCAGCCGCGGCACGCCGACCTCGCCGGCGAACAGGCCGCGGGAGATGTCGCAGGGGGAGTCCTCCCCGCCGTACGATCCGAGCCAGCCGCCCACCGCGTCGACGTCCACGCCGTACGCGACCAGGATTTCCTTTGCCATGATCTCCCTCTCTCAGACGGTTTCGGTCGTCAGCGACCGCGCCGGCGACGCGGGGCGGCCGAGCGCCCCCGCCTCGACGAGCCAGGTCCGGCAGCGCGCGGCCACCTGCGCCGGCGACCCGGACGGGTCGGCCGCGATGGCCGCCGCCAGCAGCAGCCGCGCCTGCCAGGGCGACAGGTCGCCGGCGAACAGCGCCCCCGCGGCGGCCAGGTCGGCGCCGCCCCCGGCGTAGAGGCCGACCACGGCGCCCTCGCCGACGCGGCTGGCGACCGCCACCGGGATGCCTTCCCGCAGCAGGTCCAGGCACGCGGCCGTCGTCTCCGGGGTGGCGTTCCCGGCGCCGAACCCGGCGACCACGACACCCCGGGCCCCCGCGTCCCGGGCCGCGCGCACGGCGGTGGCGTCCGCGCCGAGGTACTGCGCCACGACGTCGACCCGCGGCAGGTCGGCGTGGTGCCCGGTCAGCAGCGGCCGGGGCAGCGCCGGGACGGCGTGCGGCCGCACCCCCGCCTCGTCCACCCGGGCCAGCGGTCCGCGCCCCGGCGCGGCGAACGCGGCCGGCGACAGGCTGCTGACCTTGCGGACCCCGGTGGCGGGCCACACCCGGTCGTCGAACACCACGGTCACGCCGGTGCCGCGGGCGGCGTCGGACGCGGCCCAGCGCAGCGCCGCCGCCAGATTGCGCGGGCCGTCCGCGGCGGGGTCGTCGAAGGGCCGCTGCGCCCCCGTGAGCACCACCGGCACGTCCGAGTCGTGCGCCAGTCCCAGCAGGAAGGCGACCTCCTCGAGCGTGTCGGTGCCGTGCGTGACGACGACTCCGTCGGCGGCGCGGGCCGCGTCGCGGAGTTCGGCGGCCAGCGCCAGCGCGTCGGCGACCGAGGCGGCGAAGCTGGCCGTCCGGCGCAGCTCGCGCACCCCGACGCGCACGCCCGGGTCCGCCCACACGGCCCGGGACGCCGCCAGCAGGTCCGCGGTGGGCACGCCCACCCGCCTGCCGCCCGGCGCGTCGGTGGTGGCGATGGTTCCGCCCGTCCCCACCAGCATCAGTTGACGCACACACCCTCCCCGAACTCCGCTAACGTTTGCGCTAACGATTGCGTACATAGTGGAGACCGCAACGGCGCACGTCAAGACCCTGAACCCGGCGGAACACGGAATCAACGCGACGGCATCGGCCGCGTAACGGGCGGCGGCGCCGTCGGCCACAATGTGGGGGACGTCCGCCCCGAAGGAGAACCCCTTGCCCGACCGACCCCGGCTGTCCGATGTGGCTCGCGCCGCCGGCGTGCATATCACCACCGCGTCGCGGGCCCTTCGGGGCAGCGAAGGCGTGGGGGAGGAGACCGCCGAGCGGATCCGCCGCGTGGCCGCCGAGCTCGGCTACGCCCCCCACCCGGCGGCCACCAGCCTGCGCACCGGCCGGTCGAAGATGATCGGCGTGGTGGTGCCGCGGCTGACCGACATCGTGCTGGCCACCATCTACGAGGGCATCGAGGAGGGCGCGGCCGCCGCCGGATACCAGACCGTCGTCGCCAACAGCGGCGACGACGTCGCCACCCAGCGGCTGCGCACCGAGACGCTGCTCGGCATGCGCGTGGACGGCCTGATCCTCGGCGACGCCCGCACCGACTCCGACCTGGTGCACGACCTGCGCAAACAGGGCGTCAAGGTGGTGCTGACGTCTCGCCGGCTGCCCGGCGCGGTGTCGGTCACCTGCGACGACCTGGAGGGCGGCCGCCTGGCCGGACGGCACCTGCTGGCCCTCGGCCACCGCCGGGTCGGGATCATCGCCGGCCGGCCGTACGCGTCCACGGGCATCGAACGCACCCGGGGGTTCCGCGAGGTCTACGCCGAGGCGGGCGTGCCCGTCCCCGACGAGTACGTGCTGACCTCCCCGTTCGACGCCGAGGGCGGGCGGCGCGCCGCCGAGGCCCTGCTCGCGCTCGACCCGCGCCCCACCGCCCTGTACGCGGTCAACGACTTCGCCGCCATCGGCGCCATGGGCACCATCCGCGCCGCCGGCCTGCGGGTCGGCGAGGACGTCTCGGTCGTCGGCTACAACGACGTGTCGATCGCCGCCGACCTGCCGGTGTCCCTGACCACCGTCCGCTCGCCCATGCGGGAGATGGGCCGCGCCGCCGCCGCGGCCGTCATCAAACTCATCGAGGGCGGCACCGCCCGCTCCCGCCGCCTGGCGCCCACCCTGGTCGAACGCGCCTCCAGCCGCCCCGCCCCGCAGACCCCCTGACCCCTCCCGGCCGGACGCGCGGCGCGGGGGTCAGGCCAGGGCGGCGAGGCGGGCGTCGGCCTCGGCGGGGGAGTACAGGTGCTCCACCACCAGCACGGCCGCGCCGCGGATGCCGGCGCGGTCGCCGAGCGTGCCGGTGACCACCTGCAGGTGGCGGGTGGCGCGGGGCAGCGCCCGCCGGTAGAGGGTCTCGCGGACGCCGGTGACGAAGTGCGTCTCGGCGAGGTCCCCGGCGATCATCAGGATGCCGGGGTTGAGCGTGCACACGACGGTGGTGAGCACCTCGCCGACGCGGCGCCCGGCCTCGCGCGCCAGCCGCACCGCCTCGGGACGCCCGGCCAGCAGGTGCTCGCGCACCCGCGCGCCCGACTCGGCCGGCACGCCGAGCGCGGTGAGCCGCCGGGCCAGCGCGCCGCCGCCGGCGACCGCGGCCAGGCAGCCGTGCATGCCGCACATGCAGCGCGCCTGGCTGTCGGGCAGGCGGATATGGCCGATGTCGCCTGCCCCGCCGTCGACGCCCCGGTACACCGCGCCGTCGACCACCACCCCGGCGCCGATCCCGGTGGACGCCTTCACCAGCACGAACGCCCGGCAGTCGGGGTGGGCGGCGGACTGCTCGCCGAGCGCCATCACGTTGGCGTCGTTGTCGACCAGCACCGGCACGTCGAACGAGCGGCGCAGGTGCTCGCGGATCGGGTAGCCGTCCCAGCCCGGCATGATCGGCGGTTCGACGACCCGGCCGGTGCCGAAGTCGACCGGCCCGGGGACGGCCACGCCGATGCCGCAGACCTCGTCCGGGCTGCGTCCGGCCGAGTGCAGCAGCCCGGTGAACCACACGCTCAGCTCGTCCAGGACGCGCTGCGGCCCGTCGGCGATGTGCAGCGGCCCGGTGTGCTCGGCCAGCGGCCGCCCGCCCAGGTCCAGCACGGCGGCGCGGGCGTGGGTGGTGTCCAGGTCGGCGGCGAGCACCACGGCGTGGTCCTCGGCGAACACCAGCCGGGTCGGGGGACGCCCGCCCGTCGACGACGCCACGCCCGACTCGCGCAGCCACCCCGCCCGCAGCAGCGGTTCGAGCCGCTGCCCGAGCGTCGAGCGCGACAGGCCGGTGGCGGCCTGCAGCTCGCCGCGGGTGCGGGCCCGCCCGCTGCGGACGAGCGCCAGCAGCTGCCCCGACGTCGCCGGCGCCGCACCACCCGTCATGGCCCGCCCTCCGAACCTTCAGCCCTTTGCCGGCACCCGCCCCGGCGCGCACGCGCCGCACCGCGCCCGTTCGGCGGCGCCGTCTCGGGTACGCGTTCCAGGCGATCATAGGGACGCACGGGCCGGCGGCGGCCATGAGCCGGACGAACACCACCGCCGCCGCGAGCGTCTTCCCGGGGCCCGCGCATCGCTCTCCTCACGCGTCCGGGGTCGGCCACCGGGCCGCCGCGGGCTTGCCGTCGCCGGCGTGGAAGGATTACTTATGTGTTACGAGAAGTCATAAGTCAGGATGTTTCCGGTCGAAAATCGACCACTACCGCCGGACTGCCGCGCCATAGTGGCGCGGTGGAGGGGTGCCCGTGGAAAGAGCCGTCCAGTCCGCCGGACGCGCGCCGCGCAACGTGCTGGACTGCTGACGTGGCCCGGATACCGGACGAGCCGGAGGAGGCCGCGGCCCTGGTCCGTGCCCTCCCGCGGCGGGCGCCGCTCCGGCCGGAAAGGACAGTGCCGTGACCTTCCCCGCGACCGTGCGGGCGACCCGCCCGGAGCCCCTGGACGCCGCCGGCCTGCGCCGGGCCGCCGCCCGCGTCCTGCTGGCGAACTGGACGGGCTCGTCGACCGTGCCGTCCCGCACCCTGTACCCGCACCAGTGGAGCTGGGACTCGGCGTTCATCGCGCTGGGCCTGCGGCACCTGTCGCCGCGCCGGGCGCAAGTCGAGCTGGAGACGCTGCTGGGCGCCCAGTGGGACGACGGGCGCCTGCCGCACATCGTCTTCGACGCGGCGACCCCGGCGGACGCCTACTTCCCCGGCCCGGACTTCTGGCGCGCGGGCCCGTCCCCGAAGGTGCGCACCTCCGGGATCGTCCAGCCGCCCGTGCACGCCCTGGCCGCGTGGCGGGTGCACCGGGCCGACCCGGCCGAGGCCGCCCGCCGCGGCTTCCTGGCCCGCGCCTACCCGCGGCTGGCCGCCTGGCACCGCTACCTGGGCACCTGCCGCGACCTGGGCGGACACGGCCTGGCGGCGATCGTCCACCCGTGGGAGTCGGGCATGGACAACAGCCCGTGCTGGGACGGCCCGCTGGCCCGCGTCGAGCCGGTGCCGCCGTCCCGCTTCCGGCGCCGCGACCTCGACCACGCCGCCTCGGCCGACCGCCCCACCGACCGCGACTACGGCAGGTACGTGCGGCTGGCCCGCGACTACCGCGACCACGGCTACGACGACGCCGCCGCGCCGCACGCGTTCGCCGTCGAGGACCCGGCGTTCAACGCGCTGCTGGTGCTGTCCGAACTGGCCCTGGCGCGCATCGCCGAGGCGGTCGGCGCCGACCCGGCCCCGCACCGCAGGCGCGCCGAGCAGGTCACCGCGGCGCTGCTGGACCGGCTGTGGGACGCGCCGAGCGGCCTGTTCCTGTGCCGCGACCTCGTCGGCGGCGGGCCGATCCGCGAGCACGGCGTCGGCGGGCTGGTGCCGCTGGCCGTGCCCGGGCTGCCGGTCGCCGCCGACCTGGTGCGCACCGCGGTCGGCGAGCGGTTCGGGCTGGGCCGCGTGCACATGGTGCCCAGCTACGACCTGACCGGCCACGCGTTCGAGCCCGCCCGCTACTGGCGCGGGCCGAGCTGGTTCAACATGAGCCGGCTCGTCCATATGGGGCTGCTCGAACACGGCGAGACCGCGCGGGCGGACGCGCTGCGCGCCTCGATGCTGAACGCGGCCGGCCGGTCGGACTTCGCCGAGTACATCGACCCGCTGACCGGCGAGGGGCACGGCTCCACCGGCTTCGCCTGGACGGCCGCCACCGTCCTGGACCTGCTCGCCGGCGGCTGACGCCGGGCCGGGCCGAATGCCGGCTCGGCTGCCGGCTCAAAACCCGTCGATGACGGCCTGCAGGATCCGCGGGGTCTCGGTGGCGGGCTCGGCCAGCGTGGCCATCTGGTTGAGGGTGTGCCGGAAGGCCTCGACGTCCTCGGGCTTGTCGACGTACTCGGCGCCGTTCGGCCGCGCCAGGTACACCACGTCCGGCAGTTCGGCCTCGGACTGGCGCAGCAGCGTGATCGGGCCGCCCACGCCCGGGTAGCCGCCCGCGGCGAACGGCATCACCTGCACGGTGACGTGCGGCAGCCGGGCCGTCTCGGCCAGGTGCCGCAGCTGCTCGCGCATCACCTCGGCCCCGCCGAACGGGCGGCGCAGCACGGCCTCGTCGATCATCACCCACAGGTGCGGCGGGCGGGACCGCTCCAACATCCGGCTGCGCCGCATCCGCAGCTCCACCCGGCGCTCGACGGTCTCGGCGGGCTCGCCGCCGTGGGTCAGCGCGATCACCGCGCGGGCGTAGTCGGGCGTCTGCAGCAGCTCGGGCACCACGTGCGACTCGTGGCAGCGGATCACCTCGGCGGACTGCTCCAGCCCCAGGTACGTCTCGTACCACTGCGGGATGATCTCGTGGTAGGGCTGCCACCAGCCCGGCGTCCCCGCCTGCTCGGCCAGCGCCAGCAGCACCGCCCGCTCGGCCTCGTCGGTCACCCCGTACAGGGCGAGCAGGTCGGCCAGGTCGCGCTCCTTGAACCCGGTCCGGCCGGTCTCCATCCGGCTGATCTTGGATTCGGAGCCGCGGATCAGCTCGCCCGCCTCCGCGCGGCTGACGCCGCGCTCCTCCCGCAGCGCGCGCAGCCGCGCCCCCAGCAGCATGCGCGCCACGGTCGGCCCCGGCGCCATCTCGTCCGGCCCGGGCTCGGGCGCCCGCGCCAGGGAGGCCAGCTGGACGCTCAGCGCGCGGCGGGACGAGGCGAGCCCGCCCCCCGCCGGCTGCGGATCACTGTACGCGTCGTCCGACACCGAACCTCCTCCCGAGCGCGTGGCCGGGCGCGGCCACCGGACAAATGTAAGCGCAACGGACACTGCTGTCAGCGTCTGCCAAACAGTCGCAGGTCCGGGCGGCTTCCCGGGGCGGGGCCGGGGGCGGACGAGCGAGAAGCGCCGAACGCCCTACATCGCCCAGCGGCGGAAGCCGCCCTCGCTGTTGATCACCTGCCCGGTGATCCACGCGGCGTCGTCGGACACCAGCCAGCGCACCAGCCGCGCCGCGTCCTCGGGCCGGCCCCAGCGCCCGGCGGGCAGCGCCCGGCCCACCCGCCGGGTCAGCTCCTCGTCGGCCCAGCCGGTGTCCACCGGGCCGGGGTTGACCGCGTTCACGGTGATGCCCCGGTCGATCAGCGCGTCCGACAGGCTCAGCGTCATCTGGTGGACCGCGCCCTTGCTGATCGCGTACGGCAGCTCCCCGCTCATCGGCGCCAGGTGCTGGCCGGAGGTGAACAGCACCACGCGGCCGCCGGGGCGCGCGTCGTCGTGCGCGGCGGCGAACGCCTGGACGAGCAGCACGCCGGCGCGCGTGTTCACCGCCCAGGCCAGGTCCAGCTCCTCGGCGGTGACCTCGGCCAGCGTCCGGTACGAGCTGCGCGCGTGGTTGACCACCAGCACGTCCACCGCGCCGAACGTCTCGACCGCGCGGGCCACGACCCGCGCGGGCGCGTCGGGGTCGGCGAGGTCGGCGGCGAGGTGCGCCAGGCGCGGACCGGTGCCGCCCAGCTCCTCCAGCACGCCGTCGATCCCGGCGGGGTCGGCGCCCCAGGGCTGCTCGGCGTCCGCGGGCGCCCACGAGTGCACCAGCACGCGGGCGCCGGCCGCCAGCAGCTCGCGCGCCACGGCGAACCCGATGCCCCGGCGGCGGCTCACCCCCGTCACGATCGCGACGCGGCCGTCCAGGGGCGGGGTGTCGTTCGTCATGGCGCCACACCGTCGCGGCCCGCGACCCGGGCCGTCAACAGGTTTTCCGCGGCGGGGCCGGCTCAGGCGCGGACGGCGTAGCGGCGCACGCCGCCGTCCTCGGACACCTCGAGCACGCCCTGGTCGGCGAGCACGTCGAGATGCGCGTCGATCTCCAGGACGGCGAGCATGCGGCTGAACACGTCCAGCTCGCCCAGCGTGCGGCGCCGCCGCGTCCACGGCATGGCGGCGGCCACCTCGAACGCCGTGGACCGCCCCGCGCGCACCTGCCGGGCGGCGGTGTCGAGCCGCTCCTCGTGGTGGCGCAGCAGCTCCTCCACCCGGGCGTGGGTGCTCGGCGCGACCGGGCCGTGCGCGGGCAGCAGCAGCGTGTCGGGCATGTCGCGGACGAGCCGCAGCGACGCCAGGTAGCTGCGCAGCGGCTTGGGCTCCGGCTCGGTCTCCAGCCCGATCGACGGGGTGATGTGCGGCAGCACGTGGTCGCCGGAGAACAGCAGCCCGGCCGCGGCGTCGCGCAGCACGACGTGGCCGCGGGTGTGGCCGGGCGTGGCGAACACCTCCAGCTCCCGGCCGGTCAGCGCGAGGCGCTCGCCGTCGTCCAGCCACGCGTCGGGCAGCGTGTGCGGCACGTCGCGCTCCTCCGCCCGCACGCCCATCGCCGCGACCTCGTCGGCGATCGCCGACGCGCCGCACCGGCGCAGCAGCTCCACTTGCCGCGGATGCAGGCCCTTGCGCACGTCGAACGCCTCGAGGGAGTGCCGCTCGCCGCGGCCGATGCGCACCCGGGTGCCGAACTCCTCGCGCAGCGCCAGGGCCTGCGAGTAGTGGTCCCAGTGGGCGTGGGTGACCAGGAACTGCGCCACGTCGTCGACGCGGTGCCCCAGCAGGCGCAGCGCCCCTTCCAGGGACCTGCGGGCGTCCGGCATCGCCCAGCCGGAGTCCACCACGACCGGCCCGCCCGGGTCCTCGATCACGTAGACGTTGACGGCGTGCAGGGACGCGACGGGCAGCGGAAGGGGGATGCGGTGGACGCCCGGGGCGACCGGGTGCGCGCCCGGCTCGGTCCAGTCCGCGGGCTGCTCCAGGGCCGGTACCGCCACCTTGCGTTCCTCCAGCTTCTCCGCCGCGACGTCCACGGGTGACGGTACCTCATCCCAGAATCACGTTCTAAATTGGGGGTCGCGGTCACCGGCCGCCTCAGCGGGTGTCGAGGAAGCGGTCCAGGACGCGGGTGCCGAACCGCAGGCCCTCCACCGGGACGCGCTCGTCCACGCCGTGGAACATGCCCTGGTAGTCCAGCTCCGGTCCGAGCAGCAGCGGCGCGAACCCGAAGGAGCGGATGCCGATCCGGTGGAACGCCTTGGCGTCGGTGCCGCCCGACATCACGTACGGCACCGGGTGCGCGGCCGGGTCCTCGGCCCGCAGCGCGTCGGCCAGCGCCGCGAACGTCGGCCCGGCCGGGTCGGCGGACGGCGCGTCGTCCTCGTTGATGAACTCGCGCGTCACCGACGGGCCGAGCAGCCGGTCCACGGTGGCCAGGAACTCCTCCTTGGTGCCGGGCAGGAAGCGCCCGTCCACCTGCGCGGTCGCCACCCCCGGCACCACGTTGACCTTGTAGCCGGCGTCCAGCCGGGTCGGGTTCAGCGAGTTGCGGATCGTGCCGGCGAACAGCCGGCCGACCCGGCCGAGCCGCCGGGCCTCCTCGTCCAGCCGGTCGTGGTCGATCGTGGTGCCGAGCGCCTCGGCCAGGCCGTCCAGCAGCGCCCGCACGCCCGGGGTGAGCCGCACCGGCCACTCGTAGGAGGCCAGCCGCGACACCGCGTGGCACAGCTCGGCGACGGCGTTGTCGGGCGCGGGCTTGGAGCCGTGCCCGGCCGTGCCGCGCGCGGTCAGCCGCATCCACGTGGTGCCGCGCTCCCCGGTGGCGATCGGGTAGATGCGCTTGCCGGCCGGGGACCCGTCGGCCGTGTGCGGCGTGACGCTGAACCCGCCGGACTCGCTGATCGCCTCGGCGACGCCGGTGAACAAGTCGCGGTGCTCGCGCACCACGTGGTAGGAGCCGAGGCGGCCGGTGCACTCCTCGTCGGCCAGGAACGCCAGCACCAGGTCGCCGCGCGTGCGGCGGCCCTCGCGCAGCCGCTGCCGCACCACCGCCAGCGTCATGGCGAGCGAGCCCTTCATGTCGACGGCGCCGCGCCCCCACACGCACCCGTCGCGCACCTCGCCGGAGAACGGGTGCACCGTCCACTCGGACGGGTCGGCGGGCACCACGTCCAGATGCCCGTGGATCAGGAAGGCCGGGGCCGACGGGTCGGTGCCGGAGATGCGGGCCAGCGTGCTCGCCCGGCCCGGCTCCGACTCCACCACGACGGACTCGGCGCCGACCTCGTCCAGCAGCCCGGCCACGTACTCGGCGGCGGGCCGTTCGGGGTGCGCGTCGCCCTCGCCGCGGTTGACCGTGGCGAAGCGGATCAGGGTGGCGCACAGCTCGGCCACCTCCTGCGCCGCCGTGCGCGCACGTGCCGGGGCCTGGGTCATCGAAAACCGCCTTTCGCCGCTTTCCTTCGTTTTCGTCGTGCGCTGACGTCGTCCGATACCGATGCCAATGGTCCGCGATCCATATTTCGATCCGGTGACGAATCGTTCATCGGCGTACCGAAATCGTTCCAGTGGTACGACGCTGCGTGCAACGCGCCCGATCCTGGCGGGGACCATTCCGTGCCGCGCCCGCGCCGGAGGGCGGTGCCCGAGGGGAGGACCATGACCAGTCGCAAGGGGGCGACCCGGCGGGCGGCCGGGTTCTGCGCGGTGCTGATGACACTGGCCGTCGGCACCGCGGCCTGCGGAGGCGACAGCGGATCGAGCGACGGCACGTTCGTCGCCGGCCACCCCGAACCCGACCACCTCATCCCGAGCAACACCACCAGCAGCTACTCCTGGGACGTCACCGACGAACTGTTCGAGAACCTGCTCGGCCTGGACGAGAACGGCAACCTCGTCGAGCAGGCCGCCCAGTCGGTCGAGTCGTCCGACCAGAAGGTCTGGACGATCAGACTGCGCCCCGGGCAGAAGTTCCACAACGGCGAGCCGGTCACCGCCCAGAGCTTCGCCGACGCCTGGAACTACGCCGCCTACGGCCCCCACGGATTCCAGGGCAACGACTACTTCTCCCAGATCCAGGGGTACGCCGACCTCAACCCCGAAGACGACGGCGCCGAGCCCGAGGCCGACAGGCTGTCGGGTGTCAAGGTCGTCGACGACCTGACCCTGCAGGTCACCCTGGACGCCCCGTTCAGCCAGTTCAAACTGCTGCTCACCCACCCCGCCTACGCACCGCTGCCCAAAGTCGCGTTCACCGACATCAAGGCCTTCGACAACAAGCCGATCGGCAACGGGCCGTACATGATGGACGGCTCCTGGGAACGCAACCGGCAGATCAAGCTCAAGGTGTTCCCCGGGTACACCGGCCCGCGCAAGCCCCGCAACAAGGGCGTCACCTGGAAGAGCTACGCCAGCGCCGACACCGCCTACACCGACCTGCGCGCGGGCCGCATCGACGTGATGCAGTCGATCCCCGCGGCCAAGGTGTCCGAGGCGCGGCGGATCCTCGGCGACCGGGTGCTGCCCCGCCGGACCGGCACGTTCGACTATTTGGGCTTCCCGGTGTTCGACAAGCGGTTCGCCGATCCCGACCTGCGCCGCGCGATCTCCATGGCGATCGACCGCAACGGCATCAACAAGGCGGTCTTCGACGGCACCTACACCGTGGCCGACTCGCTGCTGCCGCCGCTGATCAAGGGCCACCGCAAGGGCGCCTGCGGCGAGCTGTGCACCTACAACCCCGCCAAGGCCAAGCAGCTGTTCGACAAGGCGGGCGGTTTCTCCGGGACGCTGGAGCTGTACTTCTCCAACGCCCAGCCCAGCTACGAGCAGTGGATGCAGATCGTCGCCAACCAGCTCAAGCAGAACCTCGGCATCCAGGACATCCAGTTCCGCAAGATCCCGGTGTCGGACTACCTGTCGATGCTGCGCGCCCGCGAGGAGAAGGGCCCGTACCGGCAGAACTGGGAGGCCGACTACCCCAGCGCGCAGAACTACCTGGAGCCGCAGTTCCACTCCGCCAAGAACCGCATGGGCTGGACCAGCAGGGAGTTCGACGACCTGATCGCCAAGGGCAACGCCGCCCCGACCGAGCAGGCGGCGATCGGCTACTACAACCAGGCCGAGGACGTGGCGCTGCGCGAGGCGCCGATGGTCCCGCTGTGGGTCTGGCAGGGCTTCGGCGGCAGGTCCGACAAGGTGGCCGACGTCACCATCACCCCCTACGCCACGGGCCTGGTCGCCCACGAAGTGACGGTGAAGTAGCCGGGCATGTGGCGCTATGTCGCGCGGCGGGTGCTGCAGGCGGTCCCGGTCTTCCTGGGCACCACGTTCCTGATCTACGCCATGGTGTTCGCCCTGCCCGGCGACCCGATCCAGGCGCTGGCCGGGGAGAAGCCCCTGGCCCCGTCGGTGGTGCACGCGCTGCGGGAGCGCTACAACCTCGACGACCCGCTGCTCGTGCAGTACGCCAAGTACCTGGGCGGGCTGCTGCGGGGCGACCTCGGCGAGACCTTCGACGGGCAGGACGTCGCCGGCGTGCTGGCGGGCCGCTGGACGGTCACCGCGCAGCTCGCCCTCACCGCATGGCTGTTCGAGCTGGTCGTCGGGATCGCGCTCGGGGTGTGGGCCGGACTGCGGCGCGGGCGGCTGGCCGACACGCTCGTGCTGGGCGGCACCACCCTGGTCATCGCCGTGCCGGTGTTCGTCCTCGGCTACACCGCGCAGATCGTCCTCGGCCTGAACCTCGGGTGGTTCCCCACGGCGGGCACCGACGACGGGTGGCCGATGAGCTACGTGCTGCCGGGGCTGGTGCTCGGGTCGCTGGGCCTGTCGTACGTGGCGCGGCTGACCCGCACCAGCCTGGCCGAGAACCTGCGCGCCGACTACGTGCGCACCGCCCGCGCCAAGGGGCTGACCAAGGCGCGTGTCGTGGGACGGCACACGCTGCGCAACTCGCTGATCCCCGTGGTGACCTACCTCGGCGTCGACTTCGGCTCGCTGATGGGCGGCGCCATCGTCACCGAGGGCATCTTCAACCTGCCCGGCATCGGGCAGCAGGTGTTCGAGTCGATCCAGCTCAAGGAGGGGCCGGTGGTCGTCGGCGCGGTCACCCTGCTGGTGCTGATCTTCCTGGCCGTCAACCTGCTGGTGGACCTGCTGTACGGGCTGCTGGACCCGAGGATCCGCTATGACTGACAAGATCGCAGACCCGGAGGGCGCGCCGCCCGAGCCGGGGGCGCCCGACGCGCCGGACGCGGGCGCGGTCGTCCCCGGCACGCCGGCGGCGGTCGCCGCCCAGGCCGGCGGCCCGGTCGCGGGGGCTTCGCTGTGGCAGGACGCCTGGCACGACCTGCGGCGCCGCCGGCTGTTCTGGGCGTCGGCGGCGATCCTGCTGCTGGTGGGCGCCATGGCGGCGGCGCCGGGGCTGTTCACCGACCGCGGCAAGAACGAGGACTGCGACCCGAACGCCGCCAAGCTGCCGCCGGGCGGCGGGCACCTGTTCGGCACCGACGTGTCGGGCTGCGACTACTTCGCCCATGTCGTCCACGGCGCCCGCCCGACCCTGCTGATCGGTGTGGCGGTGACGGCGTTCGCGCTGGTCATCGCCGTGGTGTTCGGGATGCTGGCGGGCTACTACGGCGGCGTGCTGGACGCCCTGATCGCCCGCGTCACCGACGTGTTCTTCGGGCTGCCGTTCGTGCTCGGCGCCACGGTGATCCTGGTGGCCTTCCCCGGCCACGGCATCGGCGCGATGACGCTGGTGCTGGTGCTGCTCGGCTGGACCACCATGATCCGCATCATGCGGGCGCAGGTGATCGCGGTGCGGGACGCCGACTACGTGCAGGCGGCGCGGCTGCTCGGCGCCTCCGACCTGCGGATCATGCGCCGGCACATCCTGCCCAATGCGATCGCCCCGGTGGTCGTGGTGGCCACCCTCAACGTCGGCAACGTGATCGCGGGGGAGGCGACGCTGGACTTCCTCGGCGTGGGCCTGCAGTACCCGCAGGTGTCGTGGGGTTTGCAGCTCAACCAGGCGCAGTCCTACTTCGTCGACCACCCGCATCTGCTGATCTTCCCCGCGGTGTTCCTGTCGGCGACCGTGCTGAGCTTCCTGATGCTCGGCGATGCCGTCCGCGACGCCCTCGACCCCAGGCTGCGGTGACAAGGTGACCGAAGTACCCGAGGCGACCGGCCCGGCGCAGGCCGCCGGGCCGCAGCAGGCCGCACCGGAACGGGCGGCCGCGCTGCTGGAAGTGACGGACCTGAGCGTGGAGTTCGCCGTCCGCGGGCAGACGGTGCGGGCCGTCAACGGCCTGTCGTACACCCTCGGCGAGGGCGAGACCGTGGCGATCCTGGGCGAGTCCGGCTCGGGCAAGAGCGTGGCCGCGCAGGCCGTCATGGGCATCCTGGACACCCCGCCGGCCCGGATCACCGGCGGGTCGGTGCGGCTGCGCGGCGAGGAGCTGCTCGGCCTGCCCGAGCGGCGCCGCCGCGCCTACCGGGGCGCCCGCATCTCCATGATCTTCCAGGACGCGCTGACCGCGCTGAACCCGGTGTTCACCGTCGGCGACCAGCTGGCGGAGATGTTCCAGGTGCACCGGGGGATGAAGCGCCGCGAGGCCAGGGCGCGGGCGGTGGAGCTGATGGAGCGGGTGCGCATCCCGGCCGCCCGCACCCGGCTGGGCGACCATCCGCACCAGTTCTCCGGCGGCATGCGCCAGCGCATCATGATCGCCATGGCGCTGGCGCTGGAACCGGACGTGCTGATCGCCGACGAGCCCACCACGGCGCTCGACGTGACCGTCCAGGCGCAGATCATGCGGCTGCTGGCCGAACTGCGGGACGAGCTGCGCATGGGCATGGTGCTCATCACCCACGACCTGGGGGTGGTGGCCGGCATCGCCGACCGGATCGCGGTGATGTACGCCGGGTCGGTGGTCGAGCAGGCCGCGGCCCGGGAGCTGTACGCGCGGCCGGCCCACCCGTACACGGCCGGGCTGCTGGCGTCGGTGCCGCGCCTGGACCGCAAGGGCGCGCCGCTCGTCCCGATCAAGGGCGCGCCGCCGGACCCGGCCGCGCTGCCGCCGGGCTGCCCGTTCCATCCGCGCTGCCCGCGCGCCGAGGCGGTGTGCGCGGCGGAGCGCCCGCCCGTGGTGGAGGTCGGCGGGCCGGGGCACACCGCCGCCTGCCACTTCGCCGGGGAGGTGCGCGGTGCCCGGTAGCGAGGATGCTCCGATCCTGCAGGTGGAGGGGCTGGTCAAGCACTATCCCGTCACGCAGGGCGTGCTGTTCAAACGGACCGTGGGGCGGGTGAAGGCGGTCGACGGCGTGGACCTGGAACTGCGGCGGGGCGAGACGCTCGGCGTCGTCGGCGAGTCGGGGTGCGGCAAGTCGACGCTGGCCAGGCTGCTGCTGGCGGCCGAGCGCCCCACGGCCGGGACGGTGCGGTTCGACGGACGCGACGTGTTCGCACTGCCGCGCCGCGAGCTGCGGGCGCTGCGCCGCCGCATCCAGATGGTGCTGCAGGACCCGTACTCGTCCCTCAACCCCCGCATGACCGTCGGCGACATCGTGGGGGAGCCGTTCGAGATCCACCCGGAGGCGGCGCCCAAGGGGGAGCGGCGGGCGCGGGTCCGGGAGCTGCTGGAGCTCGTCGGCCTCGACCCCGGGCACGTCAACCGCTACCCGCACCAGTTCTCCGGCGGGCAGCGCCAGCGCATCGGCATCGCCCGCGCGCTGGCGCTGCGGCCGGAGGTGATCGTGTGCGACGAGCCGGTGTCGGCGCTGGACGTGTCGGTGCAGGCGCAGGTGATGAACCTGCTGGCCGAGCTGCAGCGCGAGCTGGGCCTGGCGTACGTGTTCATCGCGCACGACCTGGCCGCCGTCCGGCACATCTCGGACCGGATCGCGGTCATGTACCTCGGGAAGATCGTCGAGACGGGGGACGAGGCGCGGATCTACGAGCATCCCGCGCACCCCTACACGCAGGCGCTGCTGTCGGCCGCGCCCGTCCCGGACCCGGAGGCGCCCGGCGGGTGGGCCGGTGGCGTCGCGCTGGAGGGCGAGCCGCCGTCGCCGATCGACCCGCCCTCCGGCTGCCGGTTCCGCACCCGCTGCTGGAAGGCCGCCGACGTGTGCGCCGAGCGCGAGCCGGACCTGCGGGTGCGGGACGGCTCGGCGCACCCCAGCGCGTGCCACTTCCCGGCGGAGGCCGCAAAGGACGCGGCGGAGGGATAGCGGCGGTGCGGTCGTCGCCGATGGGCGTCCAGGCGGCCGGCGGCGGTCCGTAGAGTGGGCCCATGGGGCGCAGGTCGAGAGGCGGAGCGGGGCCGAGGTCCGGCGTGTTCGAGGTCGCCGGGGGCGAGGCGGAACTGCTCCGCGACGCCGACCGCGACGGCGGCTGGATGCTGCTGATCGGCGGCGTGCCCCAGTCGTACGTCGACCTGACCGACCCCACCTACCTGGACTTCGAGTACATGCGGCTGATGGGCGACGTGGTCGACCTGATGGCCATGGAGGGCCAGGCCCTGGACGCGGTGCACATCGGCGGCGCCGCGTGCACGCTGCCCCGGTACCTGGCGGCCACCCGCCCCGGGTCGCGCCAGGTGGTGTTCGAGCCGGACGGGCCGCTGGTGCGGCTGGTGCGCGAGCGGCTGCCGGTCAAGAACGTCCCCGGGCTGAAGATCCGCATCGTGGACGGCCGCGCGGGGACGGCGGCGCTGGCCGACGACGCCGACGACCTGCTGGTGGTGGACGCGTTCGCCGAGGCGTCCATGCCGGTCGAGCTGGCGACCCTCGAGTTCACCCGGGACGCGGCGCGGGTGCTGCGGCCCGGCGGCGTGCTGCTGATGAACGTGGCCGACGGGTTCCGCCTGGCCTACGCCAGGCGGGTGGTGGCCACGGTGCGGTCGGTGTTCGAGCATGTGCTGCTGCTGGGGGAGCCGGGGGTGCTGCGGGGGCGCCGGTTCGGAAACCTGGTCGTCGCGGCGTCCCAGCGGCCGCTTCCGGTCGACGGGCTGACCCGGCGCGCCGCCGGCGGCGCGGTCCGGGCGCGGCTGATGACCGGCGGCGACCTGGCCGGATTCGCCGCCGGGGCCCGTCCCATCGAGGACGGGGAGCACGTCAGCGCGCCCGTCCCGCCCGACCAGGTGTTCGGCCGCCCCTAGGAGCCGCCGCCGGGTCGGGGCGGCCGGGGAACGGTACGCCCGGCGATTCCCGTCGTCTGCGATGACGTCGCAGCCGACGACTTATGCGAACGACTCGCGTTCTCCCGAATGGAGTTCGACGTGCACATCGTCATCGTTCCGCGCGCCGGGCGACTTCGTTTGACCAGGCGATGTGCGCGCCGAGTTCGCCGATCTCGGCGGGCGGGAAGGCGCGCGTGCGGGACGATCGGCGCCGCGGGCCTGCGCCCGTGCAAACGCACATGCACCCCGGCGAGGGCCGATCAAACGGGCGTCGCGCGGCCTCCTCGCGTTGTGCGGCCGCGGCGTGTTGCATGGGTGTTGCATGCGTGCGGTGCATCTTGTCGGCTATCTCCAGCATCCCGTCGAAAAATGTCCCATAATCGAGCGATGCAGTCCTCCACCCGAATACTGCTAGTCGGTCTGGATTCTTCGGGGAAAATAGTTCAGTTCGATCGCAACGCCGCGGCGGTTCTCGGCGGGGGCCCGGACGGCATGCCGGTGACGGCCCTCGGCGACGTGATCGTCGGTGCGGAGGGGGACGCGCCGGACCGCCTGCTGGCCGCGGTGCGGGAGGGCCGCGAACGCACCGCCATGGTCGTGCTCGGCACCGCCGACGGCGCCCGGCACGACGCCGTCGTCACCGTCCACCCGATGTCCGGGGACCTGCCCGGCCTGGCGGCGCTGGCCGTCATCCGCGTGCCCGTGCCCGTCGCCGACCGCTACCTGGACCCGGCGGTGGTCCGCCGCGCCCTGCTGGAGGACGCCCTCCCGCGCATCGGCGCCACCCTCGACCTCGACCAGCTCGCCCGCGGCCTGATGGACGTGGTGGTGCCGCACTTCTGCACCGTCGGCGGCCTGCTGCTGCGGGAGAGCGTCGCCGACCCCGACGAACCCGGCGGCGAGACCGGCGACCCGCCGCTGCTGCGCCGCATGGCGGTCGGCTTCGAGGACGGCGACCCGATGTGGGCCGGCACGTTCCCCACCGGCGAGACCGTCCCCTGCCCGCCCGGCACGCCGTACCGGCGGTGCCTGGACACCGCCTCGCCCGTGCTGGCCGAGTTCGGCGCCGACCGCGTCGCACGCATCTCCGAGGCGTGGCACCGGGCGCCCGTGGCGGAAGTGCTCGACGGGGCGTCCATGCTGCTGCTGCCGATCGTGTCGGACGGGGCGGCGCTCGGCTTCTTCGTGTGCCTGCGCGGCGCGGCGCACCGCCCGTTCGACGCCTATGACGTCGATATCGGCATGGAGTTCGCCGCCCGCGCCGCCATCCTCATCGAGAGCGCCCGCCGCTACTCGCGCGAGCGCGCCACCGCCCTCACCCTGCAGCGCAGCCTGCTGCCCACCGGCCTGTCGGCGCCGTCCACGGTGCAGGTGCACCACCGCTACCTGCCGGGCAGCAGCCTCATCGAGATCGGCGGCGACTGGTACGAGTCGATCGCACTGCCCGGCGCCCGCGTCGCCCTGGTCGTCGGCGACGTCGCCGGGCACGGCGTGCGCGCGGCCGTGACGATGGGGCGGCTGCGCACCGCCCTGCACACCCTGGCCGGGCTGGACCTGCCCCCGGCCGAGGCCCTGGAGCGCCTCGACTCGCTCATGGGCTCGCTCGGCGAACGCGAACCGCACTTCGCCACCTGCGCGTACGCCGTCTACGACGCCGTCACCGGGCGGTGCGAGGTCGCCAGCGCCGGGCACCTGCCGCCGCTGCTCGTCCCGCCCGGCGGACCCGCCTCCTACCTGGACGTGCGGCCCGCCCCGCCGCTCGGGGTCGGCGCCGGCACCATCGTCAGCCGCGAGTTCGCCGTCGAGGACGGCACCCTGCTCGTGCTGTACACCGACGGGCTGGTGGAGAACCGCACCCGCGACATCGACGACGGGCTGGCGCGGCTGCGCGCGGTGTTCGGCCCCGGCGCGCGCGGCCGGTCCCTGGAGGCCCTGTGCCAGGCCGGTCTGGACGGCGTGTACGACGACCGGCACCGCGACGACATCGCCATGCTCGTCGCGCGGCTGCGGCGCATCCCCGCCGACGACCACGTCTCCTGGGAACTGCCCGGCGACCCGGCCGCGATCCGCCGCGCCCGCGGCCTGGTCCGCGACCGCCTGCACCGCTGGGGCCTGGCCGAGCTGGCCGACTCGACCGTGCTGCTGGCCTCCGAGCTGGTCACCAACGCGGTCCGGCACGCGGGCGGCCGGATCACGCTGCGGCTGGTCCGCGAGGGCGGGCTGGTGTGCGAGGTGTTCGACTCCTCCGACGCCCGGCCCCGCGTCAACCGCCACGCCGGCGACGCGCTGCTCGACGCCGAGTCCGGCCGGGGCCTGCACGTCGTCGGCCGCATCGCCCGCCGCTGGGGCGTGCGCCGCACGCCCGCCGGCAAGGTCGTCTGGGCCGAGCAGGAGCTGTGAGCGCCGCGGTCAGCGCAGCACGGAGATGTGCACGTGGTCGTAGTGGTTCTGGGTGATGCTGCCGCGGTCCTCCATGCGGCGCCAGCCGGGGAAGCGCACGTTCCAGATGTGCTGCTTCCAGATGACGTAGGAGACGCCGAGACGGCGGGCGTTGGCGACGGCGTACGCGGCGACCTGGTCGCCGTGCCGCTGCGCCGACGCGCTCGGCATGCGGCCGATCGGGCCCTCCATGAAGTCGCAGGCCCGCCCGACGGCGTGGTCCTGCGCGTCGGCGCCGCCGCGGTAGCAGCCGATGGTGGGGAACGGGCCGAAGATCTGGTCGATCTCCATCACCAGGTCGCGCATGGTCGCGGTCATCAGGTTGCCGGCGACGGTGCTGCGGGAGCCGGTCACCCCGTCCGGCCGCCCCGTGACGCGCGGGCCCGACTGCTTGGGCGCCTTGTTCGCCTTGGCGGCCGACGCGCGGGGCCGCGGATCGTCCTGCAGCACCGCGACGCGGGTGCCGGACGGCAGCACCTTCTTCAGCCGCTTGGCCAGCGTCGCGGCGGAGGTCTTGCCGGCGGCGGCGACCACCAGGGCGTTGCCCTGCGGCATGCCCAGGGCGCGGGCCTGCGCGTGCGACACCACCGCGTCCACGTTCTGGATGCCCAGCGACGCGTACGCTGCGACCCGCAGGTCGCCGGGGGCGGCGGCGCTGCCCGCCGGCACGACTCCGCCGAGCGGCACCGACCCGTCGCGGCTCAGGTCGAATGACACCGCCAGGCCGCCGGCCGCCACGCTCCGCCACAGCGCGTCCGACTCGGCCGACTGCCGCGGGGTGAACGCGCGGAAGCCCGACGGGTCGACGCCCAGCAGCCCGACGCGCCGTCCCGCCACCTGCGCCTGGGCCGCGTCCACGACCGTCAGGCCCGCGACGCCCTCGAGCCGGCGTGCGCGTTCGACCGCGTCGGTCGGCAGCGCGGTGTCGGCCGCGACCAGCAGGCCGGGGGTGAGCAGCTTGGTGAGCGGCGCGACGGCCGGTGTCGCCGTGCCGGTGTCGATGGAGACCAGACGGCCGGTTCCCCCCGTGCCGCCGGAGTCGTGCAGTGCACCGGACGCGACGACCGCCACGTCCGCGACCAGGGTGGCGGCGGCCGCGGTGGCGATGACCGCGGGGAGAACCCGGTGGCGTGCGGCCGCGCGCCGTTGAGTGCCGGACCTGACTGACCCCCGTGTCCGCACTGGTTTCCCTTCCGAGCGTGCTCTGCGGAACTGCATGGCGGCGGAGCGAGGGCGGGCTCGGCTCCGGTGGGCATGTGGTCCGCATAGTAAACAGACGCGGCCGCGCCGGACCAGTGTCCGGCCCCGCGTGGGACCGGTCCACCAGGGTGCCGGACCGTGTCAGTTCGGGATCAGTCCCACCAGAACGACCACCAGGTCTTGCCGCGGATCTCCTCGGCGTACCCGGCCAGCGTCCCCGGGCCCTGGAACAGGATGTCGGGGCAGAACGCCCAGTGCTCGGCGGCCACGTGCAGGGCGTGCCGGGTGGTGACGGGCGGCGCGGCCACGCTCAGCTCCAGGGTGTTGAAGCCGAGGCCGACGACGCGGGCGCCGAACCGGTCCTCCCACCCGCGCACCACGGCGGCCAGCGGCGCGGTCCACTCGTTGTGGTTCAGCGCGCCCTGCCAGCCCACCGCGGCCAGCGCGTCGGCGCCGCGGTCCACCGCGACCAGGCCGAGCGACAGGCCCCGCGCGGCCAGCGAGCGGGCGTTGCGGTCGGCGACGGCGCCGGGGTCGTCCAGCAGCCGCGCGGGCGGCGCCGTGCCGGGGCAGTGCGCGCCGAACGGGGCCAGGTCCTCCAGGTCCTCCTCGGTGGCCTGCTCCACCCAGTCGGACCACACCTCGTACATGAAGGCGTCGGGGGCGTAGTTGGCGATCTCCTCGACCGGTTCGGGGGCGATCTGCCCCGCCGCCCACGGCTGCGCGGACTCGTCCAGCAGCAGCGGCCACAGGCCCGAGACGGGATGCTCGGCGCGCAGCCGCGCCCACAGCTCGCCGGACACCGGGTCGTCGCTCACCCAGAACGCGGGACGCCGGACGATCTGCCGCTGCGGGTAGCCGGGGTCCGGCCACACCAGGTCGCCGTCGGGCAGCGGCGTGGACAGCGACCGTTCGACGCTCGGGTCGGCGAACAGCTGCGCCAGGCCGCCCGGCAGCTGGTGCCGGAGTTCGTCGAGGTCATCCATGTCACGCCGTTCCAGTACAGGTCATGCCAACGGGGGATCTTGGCACTCCGTGGAATGTTAACGGCGTCCGCGGCGGTCGGGGGACGGGCCCGCCGAACCGATGCGGCCCGGTGACCGCCGGTCCGGCGGCGGCCGCCGCGCGGCACGCGCCGCCCGGCGCCGCGGCAGGCGCCGGCCGGCATGCGGGGGCACCGCGGCGGCGTCAAGGCTCATCTTTCCGGACGAGCCTGTCGTTGTGCGACTCCCTTTCGCGCGGGGAGGGGGCCGGCGGGCCGGGAGCTGCCCGGTTCGTTATAGCGGACGTCCGGAACGGTATTTGCGTGCGTCGGCCGGGCGGCGGAGGGTGGGGGCATGACCGTGTCGCTGGAGGACTGGCCGGGGCGGGAGCTGTCCGACGAGGAGCTCGACGTCGCCTACAACGTGCGCCGCAAGGCGGGGGAGGACGAGTTCGCGCGCCTCATGGCCCGCTACCGCCGGATGTCGGACGAGGCCGTCGACGGGCTGCCCGGGCATCCGGGCGTCGTGTACGACGAGACCAGCGGTGAGCGCCTCGACGTCTGGGGCACCGGACCGGAGCGCAGGCCGGTGTTCGTGTTCGTCCACGGCGGCTACTGGCGGGCGCTGTCGCGGCACGACTCGGCGTTCATGGCGCGGATGCTGTGGGAGCAGGGCGTCGCGACCGTCGTGCCCGACTACACGCTGGCGCCCGCGGCGACGCTGGAGGAGATCGTCCGGCAGGTGCGGGCGGCGGTCGCCTGGGTGCACCGCGAGGGTGCGGGCCACGGGCTCGACCCGGAGCGCATCGTGGTGGGCGGCAGCTCGGCGGGCGGGCACCTGACCGGGATGCTCATGGTGGACGGCTGGCAGGAGGCGTTCGGGCTGCCTCCGGACGCGGTCAAGGCGGCCATGCCGTTCAGCGGGCTGTTCGACATCCGGCCCCTGGTGCGCGTCTACGTCAACGAGTGGCTCGGCCTGGACGTGCCGCGGGCGGCCCGGCTCAGCCCCGCGCTGCTGCCGGCGCGGCGGCGCTGCCCGGCGGTGGTGGCGGTGGCCGAGGACGACGGCACCGGGTTCGTCGAGCAGTCGCGCGCGTTCCACCGGCACTGGGGCGAGGCGGCCGAACTGCTGGTCGTGCCGGGGCGCAACCACTTCGACGTGGTGCTGGACCTGGCCGACGCCGGCTCGGCGGCGAGCCGGGCGCTGCTCGGGCTCATCGCCCGAACCGGCCGGTGAGCGCGGCCGCCTCCCGCCGGAGGTGGTCGAGCATCAGCCGCGCCGAGGGCGTCAGCGGGCGCCCGTCCGGCAGCGTCACGCCGACCTGGCGGCGCACCGGCTCCAGCGGCACGGGCAGCGGGGCGATCTCCCCGTCGGTCGCCGCCACCAGCTCGGGCAGCGCCGCGATCATGTCGGTGTCGCGGACCAGGGTGCGCACGGTGAGGATCGACGTGCACTCCACCAGGTCGGACGGCGGCGGCAGGCCCTCGTCGCGGAACACCTGCTCCAGCTCCCGGCGCAGCGCGGTCTGCTCCAGGGGCAGCACCCACGGGTAGTCCAGCAGGTCGCGCAGGGCGAGGCCGCGGCGCCGCCGGGCGGGGTGGCCGCGCCGGGCGACCAGGCGGACCGGCTCGCCGTACAGGGTGATCTGCCGCAGCCCGCGCAGGTCGCCGATCGGGTTGAGGCGACCCACGATCATGTCCAGCTCGCCGTCCAGCAGGCGCGGCGCCTGGGCGTCGAACGTTGCCTCCCGCACGATCACGGTGATGCCGGGGCGGTCGCGCTTCAGCGCGGCGATGGCGCGCGGCAGCAGCACGTTGGACCCGGCGAGCAGGGTGCCGATGGTGACCGTGCCGGCCCGCGCGTCGGCCAGCTCGGCGATGCGCTCCCCGGCGCGGCGCAGCTCGGCCAGCACGGCGCGGGCGTGCTCGACGAACGCCTCGCCGAACACGGTGGGCGTCACCCCGCGCGGCCCCCGGGTGAACAGCTCCACGCCGAGCAGGTCCTCGACCTCGCGCAGGCTGCGGGTCGCCGCGGGCTGCGCCAGCCGCAGGTGCCGGGCGGCGCGCAGCACGCTGCCGTGGTCGGCGACCGCCACCACCAAGACCAGATGCCGCAGTTTCAGCCGCCCGTTGAGCAGGTCGATCGGCCGCATGCCGCCCTCCTATCACCGTCCCGTGATAGCCGCGAAGGCAAAGAGTATTTGTCAGGTATATCTGGCGGGGCGCATCATCGCAGTCGTCCGGCCCGTGCACGGGGAACCGTCCGAGGGATGACCATGAAGGCTGAGCACCGTGAAGGCTGAGCACTACGTCGGCGGCGCGTTCACCGGGGACGGCGAGCGCGGCTTCCCGCTCATCGACCCGGTGGACGGCACCGAGCGGGGCCGGGTGCCCGAGGCGTCCCGCGAGACGGTCGACGCGGCCGTCCTCGCCGCCCGGCGGGCGCTCCGGGGCCCCTGGGGCGACGCCTGTCCGCAGGACCGCGCCGCCGTCCTGCGCGAGATCGCCGACGGCATCGAGGCGCGGTTCGAGGAGTTCGCGGACGCCGAGGCCGCCGACACCGGCAAGCCCCGCGAACTGGCCGCCACCGTCGACATCCCCCGCGCCGTCGGCAACTTCCGCGCCTACGCCGACCTGCTGTACGGGCGGAGCGAGCGCGCCTACACCACGCGGGTGCCGGGCTGGAGCGGCGGCACCGGCGAGGCGCTCAACTACACCGTGCGCCGCCCGCTCGGCGTGGTCGCGGTCATCTCCCCGTGGAACCTGCCGCTGCTGCTGCTCACCTGGAAGGTCGCGCCCGCGCTGGCCGCCGGCAACGCGGTGGTGGCCAAGCCGTCGGAGCTGACGCCGTCCACCGCCACGCTGCTGGCCGACGTGATCCACGGGACCGGGCTGCCGGACGGGGTGTTCAACCTCGTGCACGGGCACGGCCCGGGCGCGGCGGGGGAGTTCCTGGCCGGCCACCCCGGCGTGGACGCGATCGCGTTCACCGGCGAGTCGGCCACCGGCGCGGCGATCATGCGCAGCGCCGCCGAGCACGTCACGCCCGTCTCGTTCGAGCTGGGCGGCAAGAACCCGGCGCTGGTCTTCGCCGACGCCGACCTGGACAAGGCCCTGGACGGCACGGTCCGCTCGACGTTCACCCACTCCGGGCAGATCTGCCTGTGCACCGAGCGCGTCTACGTCGAACGCCCGGTCTTCCCCGAGTTCACCGCCGCGCTCGCCGAACGCGCCCGCGCGCTGCGCGGCTACGGCCCGATGATCTCCGCCGCGCACCGCGACAAGGTGCTGTCGTACTACCGGCTCGCGGTGGAGGAGGGCGCCGCGGTGCGGGCGGGCGGCGGCGTCCCCGTGTTCGGCGACCGGCGCGACGGCGGCTTCTACGTCGAGCCGACCGTGCTGACCGGGCTGCCCGAGACGGCCCGGACCGTCCGCGAGGAGATCTTCGGGCCGGTGTGCCACGTCGCGCCGTTCGACACCGAGGAGGAGGCGCTGCGCCTGGCCAACGGCAGCCGCTACGGCCTGGCCGCCACCGTGTGGACGAGCGACCTTTCGCGGGCGCACCGGGTGGCGCCGCGCGTCGAGGCGGGCATCGTCTGGGTGAACTGCTGGAACCTGCGCGACCTGCGCACCCCGTTCGGCGGGGTCAAGGCGTCCGGGATCGGCCGCGAGGGGGGAGAGTACTCCCTGGACTTCTTCTCCGAGCCCGTGAACGTCTGCGTGCAGATCTAGAGAGCGAACCCGTGACCGAGACGACACACCGCACCGCACACCAGACCGCCGCCGGCGTCCAGGAGGCCGCCGACCGCATCCTCGCCGCCCACGCCGCCGGCACCCCGTGCGAGCCCGTCCGCGACCTGATCGACGGCCCCGACGCCGCGTACGCCGTGCAGCGCCGCCTCATCCAGCGGTGGCTGGCCGCCGGCCGCCGCCTGACCGGCCGCAAGATCGGCCTGACGTCGCGGGCCGTGCAGGAGCAGCTCGGCGTGGACAGCCCCGACTGCGGCGCGCTGTTCGCCGACATGGCCGTGCCGGACGGCGCGGAGATCCCGGCCGGGACGGTGCTGCAGCCCCGCGCCGAGGCCGAGGTCGCGCTCGTGCTGGAGCGCGACCTGACGCACGAGCGGCACACCGTCGCCGACCTGATCCGCGCCACCGCGTTCGCGCTGCCGGCCATCGAGGTCGCCGGCAGCCGCATCCGCGACTGGGACATCTCGCTCGAGGACACCGTCGCCGACAACGCCTCCTCCGGCGTGTACGTGCTGGGCAACCGGCCCGTCCGGCTGGCGGACGTGGACCTTCGGCTGTGCGGCATGGTGCTGGAGCGGCGCGGCGAGCAGGTGTCCACCGGCACCGGCGCCGCCTGCCTGGGCCACCCGCTCAACGCGGCGCTGTGGCTGGCCGACGCGATGGTCGCCCTCGGCAGCCCGCTGCGCGCGGGCGACACCGTGCTGACCGGGGCGCTCGGCCCGATGGTCCCCCCGGAGCCCGGGGACGTGCTGGAGGCCCGCATCGACGGCCTCGGCGACGTCCGCGTCGCCTTCGCGAAAGAGCCCGCCGAACAGCCCGCCGAAGAGTCCGCCGGGGAGGGGTCGTGACCGATGTGAACGCGCTGGCCGACGCGCTGGAGGCGGCCGAACGCGACGTGCGGCCCATTCCGAGGCTCACCGACTCGGTGGAACTGGACGTGCCCACCGCGTACGCCGTCCAGCACGCCGTCGTCGAGCGGCGCCGGGCCCGCGGCGAACGGCCCGCCGGCGTCAAGATGGGCTTCACCAGCCGCGCCAAGATGGCCCAGATGGGCGTCGACGACGTGATCTGGGGCCTGCTCACCGACGCGATGGCGGCCGGGCCGGACGTGGACGCCGCCCGGCTCATCCACCCCCGGATCGAACCGGAGATCGTCTTCCTGATCGGCCGGGAGGTCCGCTCGCCCGCCGAGGCGGACGCCGCGGTCGACGCCGTCGCGGTCGGCTACGAGATCCTCGACTCCCGGTACGAGGGCTTCTCCTTCACCCTGCCCGACGTGATCGCCGACAACGCCTCGGCCGCCCGGTTCGGCGTCGGGCCCTGGCACCGGCCCCGCGACGTGTCCAATATCGGGCTGCTGCTGGAGATCGACGGGCGGCCCGCGCAGACCGGCTCGTCGGCGGCGATCCTGGGCGACCCGGTCCGGTCGCTGCGCGCCGCGGCCCGCCTGGCCGCCGCGTCGGGGATCGTCCTGGAACCGGGATGGATCGTGCTCGCCGGGGCCGCCACCGCCGCCGTCCCGCTGGCCCGGGGCGCCCACGTCCGCGTCACCGGCGCGGGCCTGGGCGCCGTGGAGGTGACCGCCCGGTGAACGAGGCGTACCTGGTCGACGGCAAGGCCCGGCCGCGCGGCCGGTTCCCGCACCTCAAGCGGGCGGGCGACCTGGTGTTCGTGTCCGGGACGAGCTCGCGGCGGCCCGACGGCACGTTCGCCGGGGCGCGCGCCGACGCCATGGGCGTCACCGACCTGGACATCAGGGAGCAGACCCGGGCGGTCATCGAGAACGTCCGCGACCTGCTGCGCGCCGCCGGGGGAGACCTGTCCGACCTGGTCAGCGTCACCGCGTACCTGGTGAACATGAACGACTTCGGCGGGTACAACGAGGTCTACGGCGAGTACTTCGACCAGACCGGCCCGGCCCGCACCACCGTCGCGGTGCACCAGCTGCCGCATCCGCACCTGCTCATCGAGATGTCGTGCGTGGCCCACATCCCCCGGGACCGCGCCCCCGACCCCGTCCGGGACGGCGACCCCGGACGGGACCGCAGCCCCCACGAGGAGGCCGGAACATGACCATGCCCAGGACACTGCCGAAACTGTCGCACGGCCGCCCGTTCGACTTCGCCCGCTGGATCGAGGACCACCGCGACCTGCTCAGGCCGCCGGTCGGCAACGTCCAGGTCTGGGACGACGCCGGGATGATCGTCATGGTCGTCGGCGGCCCCAACCAGCGCACCGACTTCCACGACGACCCCACCGAGGAGTTCTTCTACCAGCTCAAGGGCACCATGGTGCTGCGCGTCATGGAGGAGGAAGGGCGGCCCCCGGTCGACGTGCGGATCGGCGAGGGCGAGGTGTTCCTCCTGCCCCCGCACGTGCGCCACTCGCCCCAGCGCCCCGAGCCGGGCAGCATCGGCCTGGTCGTGGAGATCGCCCGCCCCGAGGGGCTGCACGAGGCGTTCGAGTGGTACTGCACCGAGTGCCACCGCCTGGTGCACCGCGCCGAACTGCAGGTGCGGTCGATCGTGGACGACCTGCCCCCCGTGTTCCAGGGCTTCTACGACGGCGACCGCCGCTGCCCCCACTGCGGCGCCGTCCACCCCGGCAAGGAGTGGCCCGAGCACATGCGCCCCCGGACCCGATGAACGCGCCGACGTCCGCCCCCTGCGTCATCGACGTCCACGCCCACGTCTTCCCCCGCGTGTCGCGCGCCGAGGCCCGGCTGCTGGCGGGCGCGGGGGAGCCGTGGCTGCGCGAGCACGGCGACGGCACCGGGATGATGATGAGCGGCGGCGACGAGTACCGCCCCGTGCGCGCCGAGCTGTGGGACGCGGACGCGCGCCTGGCCGCGATGGACCGTTCCGGGGTGGACGTGCAGGTGGTGTCGTCCACGCCGCTGATGTTCGGCTACGCCGCCGAGCCCGCGCGCGCGGCGGACTGGTGCGAGCTGGTCAACGAACGCATCCTCGACTTCTGCGCGCAGGCCCCCGGACGCCTGGTGCCCCTGTGCCAGGTGCCGCTGCAGGACGTCGAGACGGCCTGCGCCATGGTCACCAAGGCGGCGGCGGCCGGGCACCGCGGCGTGCACATCGGCAACCACGTCGGCGCCCGGTACCTCGACGACGCGGCGATCGTCGACTTCCTGGCGCACTGCGCCGCCGAGGGCGTGCCCGTCCTCGTCCACCCCTGGGACATGCTCGGCGGCGACCGCATGCACGGCCGCTACATGCTCCCGTGGCTGGTCGGCATGGCCGCCGAGACGCAGCTGTCGATCCTGACGCTCATCCTGTCCGGCGCGTTCGATCGGCTGCCCGAAACGCTGCGGCTGTGCTTCTGCCACGGCGGCGGCAGCTTCGCCTACCTGCTGGGACGCGCCGACAACGCCTGGCGCAACCGCGACATCGTCCGCCGCGACTCGCCCCGCCCGCCCTCGGCCTACACCGGCCGCTTCCACGTCGACTCGGCCGTGTTCGACCCGCGGGCGCTGCGGCTGCTGGTGGACGTCATGGGCGCCGACCGGGTGATGCTCGGCACCGACTTCCCCTTCCCGTTGGGCGAGGGGGAGCCCGGCGCGGCCATCCGCGCCTGCGCCGGGCTCACCGACGACGAGTGCGCCGCCCTGCTCGGCGGCAACGCCCGCGCCTTCTTCGCCCTGGACGCCCCCTGACGGGCAGCGCCCCGCCACCCCGCGACCGCCCCCGAGAACACGAACTAGCGAGAATGCCCCATATGCAGTCTTTGTCGTCCGAGGATTCCGGCGCCGCCGAGGCGCGGCGGCTGGACGAGACCGACCCGCTGCCGACCCTGCGCGCCGAGTTCCACGTCCCGGCCGCCCCGGACGGCGGCGAGGCCGCCTACTTCGCCGGCAACTCCCTGGGCCTGCAGCCCCGCGCCGCCGCGGAGCTGGTCGGCGAGGAGCTGGCGGACTGGGCGCGGCTGGCCGTCGAGGGCCACCACCGCGCGCGCCGCCCCTGGATCGCCTACCACGAGCTGTTGCGCGAGCCCGCGGCCCGCCTGGTCGGCGCGCTGCCGCACGAGGTCGTCGCGATGAACTCGCTGACGGTCAACCTGCACCTGATGATGGCCACCTTCTACCGGCCGGCCGGGGACCGCACCCGCATCCTGATCGAGGACTCGGCGTTCCCGTCCGACTCCTACGCGGTGGCCAGCCAGGCGGCGCACCACGGCCTCGACCCGGCGGAGGCGGTGGTGCGGCTGCGCCCCCGCCCCGGCGAGCAGCACCTGCGCACCGAGGACGTCGTCGGCCATCTGGAACGCGAGGGCGACCGGGTCGCGCTGGTCCTGCTCGGCGGCGTCAACTACCTGACCGGGCAGCTCATGGACATCCCGACGATCACCAAGGCGGGCCGGGCCGCCGGCGCCGCCGTCGGCTGGGACCTGGCGCACGCCGCCGGGAACGTCCCGCTGCGCCTGCACGACTGGGACGTCGACTTCGCCGCCTGGTGCTCCTACAAGTACCTCAACGGCGGGCCCGGCGCGGTGGCGGGCTGCTTCGTGCACGAACGCCACGCCCGCAACGCCGCGCTGCCGCGCCTGTCCGGCTGGTGGGGCAACGACCCGGCCACCCGCTTTGCGATGCGGCCGGACTTCGCGCCGGTCGCCTCGGCCGACGCCTGGCAGCTGTCCAACCCGCCGATCCTGGCGATGGCGCCCGTGCTGGCCTCGCTGCGGATCTTCGACCGGGTCGGCATGGACGCGCTGCGCGCCAAGAGCCGCCGGCTGACCGGCTACCTGGCCGGCCGGCTCGCCGGGATCGGCGGCCTGGAGGTGGTCACGCCGTCCGACCCGGCCCGGCGCGGCTGCCAGCTGTCGGTCCGGGTGGCCGACGCCGCGGGCCTGGTCCGCCGGCTGGCCGACGAGGCCGGGGTGATCGCCGACGCCCGCGAGCCCGACGTGGTGCGCCTGGCCCCGGCGCCGCTGTACAACACGTTCGCCGACTGCCACCGCGCCGCCGAGGCCCTGGCGGCCCTGCTCCACTGACGACGCTGCGCCGACGCCGGCGCCGACGCCGCGCCTCAGGCCTTCCTGGATCGGTCCAGGCGCTCGCCGTGGCGCAGCCGGTCCAGGCCGAGCCAGATGAACTCCACCGCCATCCGCTCGGCCCGCTCGCGGGGCGTGTCGGGGTGCTCCAGCCACCACGACACCATCGACAGCATCGCCCCGTACATCAGCGGCACCAGCAGCCGCGCCCGCCGCTCGTTGACCTCCAGCGCGGCGGGCGACAGGGCGGGGTCGGCGCGGCGGCGGCGCAGCAGGATGTCGGCCAGCGCGGTGCCCATCCGCTCGCGCAGCTCGTGCAGGCCCGGCCCGACCTCCGGCTTGTCCAGGTGCCGGATCACCAGCGCCCAGGCGTCCGGCTCCTCGGTGGCGTAGTCGAACAGCGCCCCCACGATCGCGGCGATGTTGTCGACGCTCTCGCGGGCGGGCGCCACGGCCGCGTTGAGCCGCCCCGTCAGCTCGGTGACGATCATCTCGGTCACCTCGACGAACAGCTCCTCCTTGGAGCCGAAGTGCTGGTAGAGCAGCGCCTTGGAGACCCGGGCGGCGGCCGCCACGTGGTCCATCTGGGTCAGGTGGTAGCCGCGCCGCCCGAACTCGCCCAGGGCCGCCGCGAGCAGCTGCTCGCGGCGGCGGGCGTGCGACATCCGCCGCCGCGCGCCCGCCCCTGCGCCCGCCGCAGCGCCCGCCGCAGCGCCCGCCGCAGCGCCCGCCGCCAGGGCGGCCGCCTCCGGCCCCTCGTCCGGAGCGGCCGCAGCGTCCCCGGCGTCCCCGGCGTCCCCCGTACCGTCCGTCATCGGCCGAGGTACTTCCCCAGCTCGGTGCGCGCCACCGACCGCACGTGCACCTCGTCGGGGCCGTCGGCCAGGCGCAGCGTGCGCGCCCCGGCCCACATGGCCGCCAGCGGCGTGTCGTCGCTGACGCCCGCGCCGCCGTGCACCTGGATCGCCTTGTCCAGCACGTCCAGCGCGACGCGCGGCGCGACCACCTTGATCGCCGAGACCTCCGAGCGGGCCGCCCGGACGCCCTCGGTGTCGATCAGCCAGGCGGTCTTGAGGGTGAGCAGCCGGGCCTGCTCGATCGCCATCCGCGACTCGGCGATCCACTGCTGGATGACGCCCTGCCGGGCCAGCTCCTTGCCGAACGCCACGCGCGACACCGCCCGCTCGCACATCAGCTCCAGGGCCCGCTCGGCCATGCCCAGGGCGCGCATGCAGTGGTGGATGCGGCCGGGGCCGAGCCGGGCCTGCGCGATGGCGAAGCCGCCGCCCTCCTCGCCGACCAGGTTCTCCACCGGCACCCGCACGTCGGTGAAGCGGATCTCGCAGTGGCCCTCCTGGTCGGAGTAGCCGAACACGGGCAGCGACCGGACGATCTCCACCCCGGGCGTGTCCACCGGCACCAGCACCATGGACTGCTGCCGGTACGCGGGCCCGTCCGGGTCGGTCTTGCCCATCACGATCAGGATCTTGCAGCGGGGGTCGGCCGAGCCGCTGATCCACCACTTGCGGCCGTTGATGACGTAGTGGTCGCCGTCGCGCTCGATCCGGGTGGAGATGTTGCGGGCGTCGGAGCTGGCCACGTCCGGCTCGGTCATGGCGAAGGCGCTGCGGATCTCGCCGTTGAGCAGCGGGACCAGCCAGCGCTTCTTCTGCTCGGGGGTGCCGAACAGGTGCAGCACCTCCATGTTGCCGGTGTCGGGCGCCGAGCAGTTGAGCGCCTCGGGCGCGATGTGCGGGACGCGGCCGGTGACCTCGGCCAGGGACGCGTAGTCGACCACGCTCAGGCCGTGCGAGGGCGTCTCCTCCTCGCACACCGGCGGGTGCAGCGGTTCCTGGCCGCCGGGGTGCCGGGCGGGCAGGAACAGGTTCCACAGGCCGCGCCGGCGCGCCTCGGCCTTGAGCTCTTCGACGATCGGCGGAAGGGCGTGCTCCCGGCCCGCGGCGCGCAGCTCGCGCCGCTGCTGCGCGTAGACGGGTTCGGCCGGGTAGACGTGGGCATCCATGAAGTCCTGCAGCCGGGCGAGATGGTCGCGGGCCCGTTCGCTCAAACCGAAGTCCATTCGGTTAGAGTAACTGACGAGTCAGTCAGTTGTGGAGGGGAGTCGTCGCATGACCCCGAACGACGCCGCAGGCGCCGCACCGGGCGCCCCGCAGGGCCGGCCCGGCCTGGACGGAACCGTGGCACTGATCACCGGCGGGGCCAACGGCATCGGCGCGGCCGTGGCCCGCCGGCTGGCCGCCGAGGGCGCCCGGCTGGTGCTGGCCGACGTCGACGCCGAGCACGGCGCCGCGCTGGCCACGGAGCTGGACGCCGTGTTCGTCCGCTGCGACGTGCGCGAGCCGGCCGACAGCCGCGCCGCGGTCGCCGCCGCGACGGACCGGTTCGGCGGCCTGGACCTGGCCTTCCTCAACGCGGGCGTGGCCAGCGGCTGCGGCCTGGACGGCGACTTCGACCCCGAGCTGTACCGGCGCGCCATGGCGATCAACGTCGACGGCGTCGTGTACGGGGTGCACGCCGCGCTGCCCGCGCTGCGCGCCCGCGGCGGCGGGAACATCATCGCCACCGCCAGCATGGCCGCCCTGACCGCCACGCCGTTCGACCCGGTCTACGGCGCCAACAAGGCCGCGGTGGTCGGCCTGGTCCGCGCCCTCGGCCCCAACCACGCCGCCGAGGGCATCCGGATCAACGCGCTGTGCCCGTCGTTCGCCGACACCGACATCATCGGCCCGCTCCGGGACCACCTGCGGCAGACCGGCTTCCCGATCCTGGACGTCGCCGACGTGGTGGAGGCGTTCATGGCGCTGCTGGCCGCCGACGGGACCGGCGAGGCCTGGTACGTCGTGCCCGGCCGCGAACCCGGGCCGTTCCGGTTCCGCGGCGTCCCCGGTCCGCGCTGAGCGGGCCACCGACCACGCAGGAGGAACACGATGCGCGCGATCCAGATCACCGAGTTCGGCGGCCCCGAGGTGCTGACCCTCACCGACCTGCCCGACCCCGAGCCCGGGCCGGGCCAGGTGCTGGTGGAGGTGTCCCGGGCCGGGATCAACTACGCCGACACCCACCAGGCCGACAACAGCTACCTGTCGGCCACGTCGCTGCCGCTGGTGCCGGGCGGCGAGGTCGTCGGCCGCACGCCCGGCGGCCGCCGGGTCGTCGCCCTCACCGGCACCGGCGGATACGCCGAGAAGGCGGTGGCGGCCGAGGCCCTGGCCTGGGACGTCCCCGACGGCATCGACGACGTGACCGCCCTCGGCATGGTCATCCAGGGCGCGACGGCGTGGGTGCTGCTGCGCAAGAGCGTCCACCTGGAGCCGGGCGAGTCGGTCGTGGTGCACGCCGCCGCGGGCGGGGTCGGCACGCTGGCGGTGCAACTGGCCAAGGCGTGGGGCGCGGGACGGGTGATCGCCACCGCCTCGTCCAAGCAGAAGCGGGAGCTGGCGCTGGAGCTGGGCGCCGACGCGGCCGTGGACCCGGCCGAGCCGGACCTGAAGGCCGCGCTCATCGACGCCAACGGCGGCGACCGCGTGGACGTGGTGCTGGAGATGACCGGCGGCCCGGTCACCGACCAGAGCCTGGCCGCGCTGGCCCCCTTCGGCCGCCTGGCCTACTACGGGATGGCCTCGCGGCAGGACGCCAAGCCGGTCAAGCCCGCCAACCTGCTGCGGCACTCGACCACCATCGCCGGGATGTGGCTGGCGCACGTGTTCCAGGCCCGCGGCGACCTGATGCGCACCGCGCTGGACGAGCTGTTCGCCCTGGCCGCCGACGGCCGCATCCGGGTCGTCAACGGCGGCGAGTACGGGCTGTCGGAGGCCCGCCGCGCGCACGAGGACCTGCGGGCGCGCCGCACCACCGGCAAGCTCGTCCTCGACCCGTCCCGCTGAGCGGGCGCCCGCCCGGGGCCGGCCCGCCCGGGGCCGGGGCGCCTCAGGAGCCCGCCAGGCCGTTCTCGTAGGCGTAGACGACCGCCTGGGTGCGGTCGCGCAGCGACAGCTTGGTCAGCACGTGGCCGACGTGGGTCTTGACGGTCTGCTCGGCCAGCACCAGCTCGGCGGCGATCTCCGCGTTGGACAGGCCCCGCGCGATCAGCCGCAGCACGTCCAGCTCGCGCGGGGTCAGCGCGGCGGCCGCCGCCGGGTTGGGCCGCTGGTGGCGGCGGCGCCGGGCGAAGTCGCCGATCAGCCGGCGGGTGACCGACGGGGCGAGCAGCGCGTCCCCGCCCGCCACCACCCGCACCCCGTTGATCAGGTCGGCGGCGGAGGCGTCCTTGAGCAGGAAGCCGCTGGCCCCCGAGCCGAGCGCCTCGTAGACGTACTCGTCCAGGTCGAAGGTGGTCAGCACCAGCACCTTGGGGCGCTGCTCGGCCGGGTCGGCGCCGGCCGGCACCGGGCCGCCGACCAGTTCGGCGGTGGCGGCCAGCCCGTCCATCTCCGGCATCCGGATGTCCATGACCACCACGTCGGGGTCCAGGGCGCGGGCCAGCTCCACCGCCTCCCGGCCGTTGCCCGCCTGCCCGATCACCTCGATCTGCGGATCGGAGGCCAGCAGCGCGGCCAGCCCGTCGCGGATCATCACCTGGTCGTCAGCGATCAGCACCCGAATCGTCACGACAGCACCCTATGGCCGCCCTCGCCCGCCGATGCTCGGTTTCCGGAGCCGGCGGCCGCTACGGGGCGCCGTAGGGCAGGTCCGCGACGACCGACCAGCCACCCCCCTCGTGCGGGCCCGCCTCCAGCGTGCCGCCCAGCATCGCGACGCGCTCGCGCATGCCGACCAGGCCGTGGCCGCCGCCGTGCGACTCCTCGGGCGTCTCGCGCGGGCCGTCGTCGGTGACCGCCAGCCGCAGCAGGTCGCTCCCGTAGCGCACCTCGATGCGCACCTGCGAGCCGGGCGCGTAGCGCGCCGCGTTGCTCAGCGACTCCTGGACGATGCGGTACGCCGACAGGTCCACCCCGGCGGGCACCGGACGCGGCACGCCCACGATCGCCGAGGTGACCTTCAGGCCGGACCGGCGGGCCGCGGCGACCAGGTCGTCGAGCCGGTCCAGGCCCGGCCGCGGCGTCCGCTCGGCGGCGTCGCCGTCGGACCTCAGCAGCCCCACCACCCGCCGCGTCTCGGTCAGCGCCTCGCGCGCCGCGTCGCGCACCACCGCGAAGGTCCGGCGCGCCTCCTCCGGCAGGTCCGGGATCTTGTAGGGGGCGGCCTCCGCCTGCATCGCGATCACCGACATGTGGTGGGCGACGACGTCGTGCAGCTCGCGGGCGATGCGGGCGCGCTCCTCCAGCACCGCCTGCCGGGCCAGGTCCTGCCGCCGCAGCTCGGCCTGCTCGCGCAGGGTCAGCTCGGCGACGAAGCGGGCGTGGATCGCATCGCCGAAGGCCAGCGCCAGCGCCACGATGCCGGCCAGGATGAGGCCGTACCAGTCGGGCATGGCCCCGATCACCACGGCCGGCACGATCAGCCCGCCGACGCTGATCAGCCCGACCCCCGCGGTGACGCGGCGCTCGTGCCCGACCGCGGTGAGGAACACGATCACCACGAACGCCAGCCACGAGGTGACCGGCCACGGCCAGAAGTACCGCTCCTGCAGCAGGAACGCGCCCAGCAGGAAGCCGGCCGCGCTCACCCGCCAGGCCCGCAGCGGCCAGCGCACCGCGAACAGCAGCGGCGCCGCCTGCAGCAGCCCCAGCACCGCGGCGACCATCGGCGCCGGCCGCGGCTCGAAGACGTTGAGCGGAATGGCGATCGCACCGCCGGTGAACCCGACCGTCATGGCGAACAGCAGCGCCAGCAGCGCGGCGCGCAGCCAGGGCGTCGCGGGCATCAGCAGGCCGGGCGGCTCGGCGGTGTCCCGGCTCACCGCCGGGCGCAGGACGCGCAGCAGGGACAGGCCGAGGTGCCGCGGAGGGACGGAGACGTTCATTTGACGCCGAGCCTAGGCGCTGCGCGGCGGCGGGGCGTGACCCGCAGGAGGGAGATGCCGTCCGGTCCCCGGGTATCAGCCCGCTCGCTTCCATATATTCCTGATTGACTTAATAGGAAATCTGGGTCAGTCTTGATCGCGTGAGCCGCACCGCAACCCTCGTGGCGCGCCTGCACGTCGACCTCCGGCGGCAGGCGAGCAGCCTGTGTCGGTCCGCCTGAGCGCAAGCCCGAGCACGCCCTTCCGCCGCCCGCAGCCGCGGCGTCCCCCGAACACCGAGTCCCTGCAAGCGACCGCCTGCGAAGGGTCCGTTCCGCCGTGTCAACGTCCTCCGTGTCACCGTCGCCCGTGTCACCGTCTTCCGCGTCACCGTCTTCCGCGTCACCGTCTTCCGGGTCCACGTCCGCCGCGTCCAGCCCGCCGTCCCTCGCCCGCGCCCCGAGCCGCGCGCGCCCGGCCCCCGGCCTCGCCAGACGGCAGCGGGCCGCGCTCGCCCGCCTCGTCGCGCCCCTGGTGCTGCTGGTGCTCTGGCAGGCCGCCGCGGGCACCGGGCTGCTGCCCGAACGCCTGCTCCCCGCGCCCACCACCATCGCCTCCACCGGCCTCGACCTGATCCGCGACGGCACCCTGCCCGACGCGATCTCGGTGTCGGTGCGCCGCGCCGCCGTCGGCTTCCTGCTCGGCGCGGCCGCCGGGGTGGGCCTGGCGGTCCTCGCCGGGCTCAGCCGCCTCGGCGAGCACGCCGTCGACCCGCTGATGCAGATGCTGCGGGCGCTCCCGCTGTTCGGGCTGATCCCGCTGTTCATCCTGTGGTTCGGCATCGGCGAGACGCCCAAGGTGGCGCTGGTCGCGCTCGGCGTGGCGTTCCCGCTCTACCTCAACACCTTCTCCGGCATCCGCGGCGTCGACGGCAGGCTCGCCGAGGTCGCGGACGTGCTGCGGCTCGGCCGGTGGGGCCTGGTCCGGCACATCGTGCTGCCCGGCGCGCTGCCCCAGGCGCTGGTCGGGCTGCGGCAGAGCCTCGGCATCGCCTGGCTGGCGCTGATCGTCGCCGAGCAGATCAACGCCTCGTCCGGCCTCGGCTTCATGATCAACAACGCCCGCGAGTTCCTGCGCACCGACGTGGTGGTGCTCGGGCTCGTGGTGTACGCGGCGCTCGGCCTGCTCACCGACGCGCTGGTCCGGCTGCTGGAAAGGAGGGCGCTGACATGGCGCAAGGGCTTCCCGGTGTGACCGAGCGGACCGACCCGCCCGCCGCGGCGGCCGCCCGGCCGGTCGTGCGGGTGCGCGGCCTGACCAGGAGGTTCGGCGAACGCGCCGTCCTGGACGGCGCCGACCTCGACATCGACCGCGGCGAGTTCGTCGCCCTGCTCGGCCGCAGCGGCTCGGGCAAGTCCACCCTGCTGCGCGCCCTGGCCGGCCTGGACCGCGACACCGGCGGCGAGCTGTCGGTCGACGGCACCGTGGCCGTGGCCTTCCAGGAGCCGCGCCTGGTCCCGTGGAAGCGGGTGCGGGCCAACGTCACGCTCGGCCTGCGGGGCCCGGACCCGCGCGCCGCCGCCGACCGGGCGCTCGCCGAGGTCGGCCTGACCGAACGCGGCGACGCCTGGCCGCTCACCCTGTCCGGCGGCGAGGCCCAGCGCGCCTCCCTGGCCCGCGCCCTGGTGCGCGAACCCGACCTGCTGCTGCTCGACGAGCCGTTCAGCGCCCTGGACGCGCTCACCCGCATCACCATGCACCGGCTCGTCTCGGACCTGTGGGAGCGGCACCGCCCCGGCATCCTGCTGGTCACCCACGACGTGGACGAGGCGCTGCTGCTCGCCGACCGCGTCCTGGTGCTGGACGGCGGCGCCATCGCCCACGAGTCCCGCGTCGGCCTGGACCGCCCCCGCCGCCGCGACCACCCCGACCTCACCGCGCTGCGCGCCGCGCTGCTCGCCCAGCTCGGCGTCACCCCCGAGGAAGGAACCGCATGAACCGGCTCAGCACACTGCTGGCGTCCCTGCTCACCGCGACCGCCCTGGCCGTGGCGGCGGGCTGCGGCGGCGGGACGGACGGCGACGGGGCGGCGGTCGGCGCGGACGGCTCGGTCGACCTGTCCAAGGTCACGCTGCGCGTCGGCGACCAGAAGGGCGGCCAGCGCGCCCTGCTCGGCGCCGCCGGGGAGCTCGACGGCGTCAAGTACCGGATCGAGTGGAAGCAGTTCACCTCCGGGCCGCCGCTGCTGGAGGCGGTCAACGCCGGGGCGCTGGACGTCGGCGCGGTCGGCAACACTCCGCCGGTGTTCGCCGCGGCGGCCGGCTCCAAGATCAAGATCATCGCCGCCGCCGACATCGGGCTCACCGGGCAGGCCGTGCTGGTGCCGAAGGACTCGCCCATCCGCACCCCCGCCGAGCTCGAGGGCAAGCGGATCGCCGTCGCCAAGGGCAGCTCGTCCCACTACCACCTGCTGACCGTGCTGAAGCGGGCCGGGCTGACCTTCGCCGACATCCAGCCGCAGTACCTGGCGCCGCCCGACGCGCTGGCCGCGCTCAGCTCCGGCAAGATCGACGCCTGGGCGATCTGGGACCCCTACACCGCCCAGGGCGAGGCCCAGGCCGGCGCCCGGATCCTCGTCGACGCCCGCGGCTACACCACCGGCTACCAGGCGATCGTCGCCGCCGACCGCGCCCTCTCCGACAAGGCGAAGGCGGCCGCGCTGCGCGACTACCTCGCCCGGCAGCGGCGCGCCCTGCTGTGGGCCAACGACCACGTCAAGGAGTGGGGCGCGGTGTGGGCCAAGGACACCGGCCTGCCGGTCGCCATCGCCGAGAAGGCCGCCGAACGCCGCGCCGCCCGGCTCATCCAGGTCGACGACACGCTGGTGCGCAACGAACAGCAGATCGCCGACGCCTTCGCCGACCAGAAGCTGATCCCCGGCCGGGTCGAGATGGCCGACTTCGTCGACCGCCGCTTCAACGACATCGACATCCAGGCCAAGTGACCCCCGCACCGTGACCCCCGCACCGTGACCCCCGCACCGCGAGCGACGAGGACACCGCGATGACGCTGCGCTTCCACTGGTTCCTGCCCACCACCGGCGACAGCCGCGCCCTGGTCGGCGGCGGCCACGGCATCCCGCGCGGGGTGGGGCGGCCGCAGCCCCGCCCCGGCACCGCCGACCAGGTCCGCCCGCCGGACATCGACTACCTGGCGCAGATCGCCCGGTCGGCCGAGCAGCTCGGCTTCGAGGCCGTGCTCACCCCGACCGGCACCTGGTGCGAGGACGCCTGGCTGGTCACCGCCGCGCTGCTGCGCGAGACGTCCCGGCTGAAGTTCCTGGTGGCGTTCCGGCCCGGATTCGTCTCGCCCACGCTGGCCGCGCAGATGGCCGCCACCTACCAGCGCATCTCGCGCGGCCGCCTGCTGCTGAACGTCGTCACCGGCGGCGAGTCGGCCGAGCAGCGCCGCTTCGGCGACCACCTGCCGCACGGCGAACGCTACGCGCGCACCGACGAGTTCCTGACCATCGTGCGCGGCGCCTGGACCGGCGAGCCGTTCGACTTCAAGGGCGAGCACTACCACGTCGAGGGCGCCCTGGTGGCGCGCCCGCCGCAGCCGCCGCCGCAGCTGTACTTCGGCGGCTCGTCGCAGGCCGCGGGCCCGGTCGCGGCCCGGCACGTGGACGTCTACCTCACCTGGGGCGAACCGCCGGACCAGGTCGCCGAGAAGATCGCCTGGATCCGCGGGCTGGCCGCCGAGCAGGGGCGCCGGCTGCGCTTCGGCATCCGCCTGCACACCATCAGCCGCGACACCTCCGAGGCCGCCTGGGCCGAGGCCGGCCGCCTGCTGGACCGTTTGGACCCCGCCCACATCGAGCAGGCCCAGCGCACCCTGGCCGCCAGCGAGTCGGTCGGCCAGCGGCGCATGGTGCAGCTGCACGAGAAGTACCGCAAGAGCGGCTCGCCCCGCGACCTGGAGATCCACCCCGGGCTGTGGGCGGGCGTCGGGCTGGTGCGCAGCGGCGCGGGCACCGCCCTGGTCGGCTCCCACACCGAGGTCGCCGACCTGGTCGAGCAGTACGCCCAGCTCGGCATCGAGGAGTTCATCCTGTCCGGCTACCCCCACCTGGAGGAGGCGTACTGGTTCGGCGAGGGCGTGCTGCCCGAGCTGCGCCGCCGGGGCCTCACCGGCGACCCGCCGGAGGCGCAGGCCGCCGTGTGAGGGCAGGCCGGCCGGGACGTTGGCGCCGCGCCGCATCGGAGTCGTCTCGCTGGGAAGATCCGCTCGCATGACCGCAGGAGACAGCGGAAGACCGGCCGACGACGCCGCGCACGAAGCCGCGCACGAAGCCGCGCACGAAGCGACGGGGCCGTCCCACGCGGCCGCGACCGCCGTCCTGCTGGCGGGCGCGGCCGCGCTGGGCGGCTTCCTGTTCGGCTACGACTCGTCGGTCGTCAACGGCGCCGTCGACGCGCTGCGTTCCCAGTTCCACCTGAACCCGGTGGCGGTGGGCCTGGTGGTGTCGTCGGCGCTGCTCGGCTGCGCGGCCGGCGCCTGGTCCGCCGGGCCGCTGGCCGACCGCATCGGCCGGGTCCGCACCATGCTGGTGGCCGCGGCGCTGTTCGTCGCCGGCGCGCTGGGCTCGGCGCTGGCGGTCGGCGCCGCCGACCTGACGTTCTGGCGGGTGGTGGGCGGGCTGGCGATCGGCGCGGCGTCCGTCATCGCGCCCGCCTACATCGCCGAGATCGCCCCCGCGCGGCTGCGCGGCAGGCTCGGCTCGCTGCAGCAGATGGCGATCGTGCTGGGCATCTTCGCGGCGCTGGCGGCCGACTACCTCATCGCCCGGGTGTCGGACGGCGGCGCGTCCGGGCGGTTCCCGTGGGGCGGCACCGCCTGGCGGTGGATGTTCGCCAGCGCCATCGTGCCCGCCGTGCTGTACGGGGTGATCGCCACCACCATCCCCGAGTCGCCCCGCTACCTGGTCAAAAAGCACCGGCTCGGCAGCGCCCGGCAGGTGCTGGCCAGGGTGATGGGCCGCGGCGACGTCGACACCAGGATCGGCGAGATCGCCCGGTCGATCGCCGCCGACAGGCCCGTCCGCCTGCGCGACCTGCGCGGCCGCCGGTTCGGCCTGCTGCCGATCGTGTGGACGGGCATCCTGCTGTCGGTCTTCCAGCAGTTCGTCGGCATCAACGTGATCTTCTACTACTCGAACTCGCTGTGGCGGGCGGTCGGCTTCACCGAGAACGACGCCATGCTCACCTCGGTGATCAATTCGACCGTCAACGTGGCGGCCACGCTGGTGGCGATCGCGCTGGTCGACCGGGTCGGCCGGCGCCCGCTGCTGCTGACCGGCGCCGCCGGGATGGCGGTCACCCTGGGCACCCTGACGCTCTGCTTCGCCGCCGCGCCCGTCGTGGACGGCGAACCGCGGCTGGGCGGCCCCGCCGGCATGGTCCCGCTGGCCGCCGCCAACCTCTACGTCTTCTCGTTCGCCGCGTCCTGGGGCCCGGTGGTGTGGGTCATGCTCGGCGAGATGTTCGACAACTTCATCCGCGCCGCGGCGCTGGCCGTGGCCGCCGCCGCCCAGTGGATCGCCAACTGGGTGATCACCACGACCTTCCCCGGGCTGTCCGGCGCGTCCCTGGGCCTGGCCTACGGCCTCTACACGCTGTTCGCCGTGCTGGCCCTGGTGTTCGTGTTCCGCGCCGTCCCCGAGACCAGGGGCCGCGAACTGGAGGACATGGACGGCCTCACCGCCGGGCGCCGCGGCCGCACCCCGGCCTGACGGGACCGCCGACCGCCGGGCGGCCACCTGCGCCGTCGGGTAGCATGAGCCCATGCTGGTCGTGTCACAGGCGGTGACCCGTCCGCCGGCGGCGGGCGCGAACCGCGCACTGACGACGACGCCGGGCGACTCCCGGCGCGACGACCGCATGCCTTAGACATCGCAAGCGGCAGGGCCCCGGGAGGTGCTCCCGGGGCCCTGCCGCGTTCCGGGCCGCCGGCGCCTCCCGGGCCCCGCCCGACCCGACGACAGGAGCCCGACCATGGAGCCGGATGCGTCCGACGCGGCCGCCGAGTCGCTAGCATCGAAACCCGCCGATCCCGTCCCACCATCGCGAGGAGAATCCGTGTCCACCGTGTCCGAACTGCGCATCACCCTCGACGGCGACGAGCGGGTGGTGCCGGCCGGAACCACCGCCGGGCAGGCCCTGCAGGCCGACGGCCGGACCGTGATCGCCGCGCGGGTGGACGGCGAGCTGCGCGACCTGGACCACGAACTGAGCGACGGCGCCGTGGTGGAGCCCGTCGAGATCGGCTCCGCGGACGGCCGCGCCATCATGCGCCACTCCACCGCGCACGTGCTCGCCCAGGCCGTGCAGGACCTGTTCCCCGAGGCCCGCCTCGGCATCGGCCCGCCCGTCGAGAACGGCTTCTACTACGACTTCGACGTCGCCGAGCCGTTCACCCCCGACGACCTCAAGCGCATCGAGAAGCGCATGCGCGAGATCGTCAAGCAGGGGCAGCGGTTCTGCCGCCGCCCCGTCAGCGACGAGCAGGCCCGCCGGGAGCTGGCCGACGAGCCGTACAAGCTGGAGCTCATCGGCCTCAAGGGGGCCGCGGGTTCGGACGACGGCGCGGACGTCGAGGTGGGCGCCGGCCAGCTGACCATCTACGACAACCTCGACGCGGGGAGCGGCGAGCTGCGCTGGAAGGACCTGTGCCGGGGCCCGCACGTGCCCACCACCAAGGCCATCCCCGCGTTCAAGCTGATGCGCTCGGGCGGGGCGTACTGGCGCGGCAGCGAGAAGAACCCGCAGCTGCAGCGCATCTACGGCACCGCCTGGGAGTCCCGGGAGCGGCAGGACGAGTACCTGAAGTTCCTGGAGGAGGCCGAGAAGCGCGACCACCGCAAGCTCGGCGCCGAGCTGGACCTGTTCTCCTTCCCCAACGAGATCGGCAGCGGCCTGGCCGTCTTCCATCCCAAGGGCGGCGTGGTCCGCAAGGTGATGGAGGACTACTCCCGGCGCCGCCACGAGGAGGCCGGGTACGAGTTCGTCAACACCCCGCACATCACCAAGGGCGCCCTGTTCGAGACCTCCGGGCACCTCGGCTGGTACAAGGACGACATGTTCCCCGCCATGGAGGTGGACGGCGGCGAGTACTACCTCAAGCCGATGAACTGCCCCATGCACAACCTGATCTACCGGGCGCGGGGGCGGTCGTACCGGGAGCTGCCGCTGCGGCTGTTCGAGTTCGGCAACGTCTACCGGTACGAGAAGTCCGGCGTGGTGCACGGCCTCACCCGGGTGCGCGGCATGACCCAGGACGACGCGCACATCTACTGCACCCGCGAGCAGATGGTCGGCGAGATCAAGAACCTGCTCGCGTTCGTGCTGGACCTGCTGCGCGACTTCGGCCTCAGCGAGTTCTACCTGGAGCTGTCCACCCGGGACGACTCGGAGAAGTTCATCGGCTCCGACGAGTACTGGGAGCAGTCGACCGCGGCGCTGCGCGAGGCCGCCGCCGACTCCGGCCTGGAGCTGGTGGACGACCCGGGCGGCGCGGCGTTCTACGGCCCGAAGATCTCCGTGCAGGCCAAGGACGCCATCGGCCGCACCTGGCAGCTGTCCACCATCCAGGTGGACCTCAACCAGCCCGACCGGTTCGACCTGGAGTACCAGGCCGCCGACGGTTCGCGGCAGCGCCCGGTCATGCTGCACCGCGCGCTGTTCGGGTCGATCGAGCGGTTCTTCGGCGTGCTGCTGGAGCACTACGCCGGCGCCATGCCGCCGTGGCTGTCCCCGGTGCAGGTGGTCGGCATCCCGATCGGCGACGCCCACGTGCCGCACCTGGAGAAGGTCGCGGCGCGGCTGCGCGAGCGCGGCATCCGGGTGGAGGTCGACGCCTCCGCCGACCGGATGCAGAAGAAGATTCGCAACGCGCAGAAGCAGAAGGTGCCGTACATGCTGCTGGCGGGCGACGACGACGTGTCCAAGGACGCGGTGTCGTTCCGCTACCGCAGCGGGGAGCAGAAGAACGGGGTCCCGATCGACGAGGCGGTCGAGGAGATCGTCAAGGCGGTCGAGGCCCGCATCCAGATCTGACCCGGGCCCGCACCGGGCCCGCTCCGGCCCTGCCGCGGCGGCCCGGGCCCGCACCGTGCCCGGGCCGCCGCATGATCGTTGCGCGGTTTGCCCGCGCGGCGCCCCCTCGGCGCGAGACACTCTGCGTAAGCAAGCCCATCCGAAGGGGCGCCCCCGTCATGGACGATCGCTACATCGAGGAAGTCGCCCGGCTCATCGCGCAGGCCGACGCCCCCGCCGCCTGCCCCGGCTGCGGCGGACACGACCAGATCACCGCCGCCGTCCCCCTGGACCCCGACACCGCGGGCGTGGCGGCCATCCCGGTCACCTACTGCCGCACCTGCGACGCCGGAGACCCCACCGCCGCCGAGATCTTCGCCTGCATGGACCGGGCCCTGCGCGACGACGGCTGACCCGCCGTCCGCGCGACCGTCTCCGAGCGGCCACCCGCCGCGCGCGCAAGTTGGTAGCCTCAGCGGGCGGTTTCGACGAGCGGGAGACGGCGCGATGAGAACCACGCGGCGGCCGGGGACGGCGCACCGTCCGGTCGTGGTCCGGGTGCTCGGGTACGGCGGGTCCGTGGTGCTGGCCGTGGCGGCCGTCGTGGTGCTGCTCATGCCGCTGTTCGACGGCGGGCGCGGGGCGGCGTCCAGCGAGGCGGCCGACCGGATGACCCCCGAGGCCACCGCCTCCGGGAGCCGGGCGCCGTCGGACGGCGCCGCCCCGGCGGCCGACCCGGCGGCGACGCCGACGCCGACGGCCACCGCGTCCCGGCAGGGCGGGACGGGCCCGTCCGCCCCGCGGCAGCAGTCCGGGCCGAGCCCCGAGCAGCAGACCGGCACCACCGTCACCTGGTGCCCGGAGGGCAGCGCGGTGTACCGCGCCGGCGACGGCGGCCTGGAGGTGACGGTGAACGCGTCGGCCAGCGGGTTCGCGCGGGCGCAGGTGTCGCTGCGCAGCGGGTACACCGCCGACAAGCAGGCCACGGTCCGCAGCGGCGTCCCGCACACGTTCCAGTTCACCGGCGTCCCGGCGGCCGAGGTGGAGCACGTGAAGGTCACCACGATCTCGGTCGGAGTGTCCACGCAGACGTGCTACGCGCGTCCCGCGGCGTGATCCCCCGGTGACCCTCTCGGGGTGGCCTACACCGGCGGCTCACTCGGGCACGCGCACGTCCTCGACCGACACGTTGACGGCCAGCACGCGCATGCCGAGCATCAGCCCGATGACGCGCGCCACGTTCGCCTTGACCGCCTTGGCCACGTCCATGATCACGCTGCCGTACTCGACCGCGACGGCCAGGTCCAGGGTGACCGCGTTGTCCCGCAGGTGGATCCGCACGCCGGGGGTGCCCGGCCGGCCGGCCCGCTCCGGGCCGCCCGCCAGCCCGGCGACCCCGCCGACCTCCAGCGCGGCCAGCCTTGCGATCTTCTCGACGACCTCGTCCTCGATCGTCACGCGGCCCTTCACCGTCGCGGTCGTGCCGGGGGAGGGCGGGGCGTCCTCGCCCGCGGGCCGGTCGGCGGGCCCGGAATCCGGCGCGGGCGGCCGCCCGGCCTCCGCACGCGGCGGAGCGGGGGCCGCCGGGGGTGAACCGGAGGCCGGGGGCGGCACCGGCGGCGGGGAGCTCAGCGGCACCCCGGCCGAGGAGGGGACGCCGCCGGCGCGTCCGCCGAGGCCGGGGAAGAAGGGCGCGGACCGGACCTCCGGGTGCGGCGCGTCCCCGCCCTCCCCGGGGCGGCCCTTGTCGAGATCGGTCATCGATCGGTCCACCCTTTCTGACAGGAAGTCCATGGTGGCGTAGGCGCGCCTGTCACGTCACGCGAAGCGGACGCCGAACGGCTGCCCGCGCGGGGCCGCGGCGGGGCGGGCCGGCCGGCATCCCCGGCTTCAGGCCGTCCGGCTTGCCTCTCTATGCTGCTGGTCAGGCCGTGGACAATAAGGAGAGCGCCGCCTTGAGCGTAGAGCCGGAGGAGCCCGTGGTGGAGGAGGCGCGCAAGGACGCGCCCGAGTCGGGGAAGAGCCCCGGGAAAGAGCCCGTCGTCGAGGAGGAACGCGGCGGAGCGGGCGTCCCGGACAGCTTCCAGCGGCTGTGGACCCCGCACCGCATGGCCTACATCAAGGGCGAGAACAAGCCTTCGGGCGCGGGGGCCGAGGACGGCTGCCCGTTCTGCGAGATACCGAAGATGACCGACGAGGAGGGCCTGATCGTGGCCCGCGGCGCGTCGGTGTACGCGGTCCTCAACCTCTACCCGTACAACTCCGGCCACCTGATGGTCGTCCCCTACCGGCACGTCGCCGACTACACCGAGCTCGACGCGGCCGAGTACACCGAGCTGGCCGAGCTGACCCGCAGCGCCCTGACCGCGCTGCGCAAGGCCAGCGGCGCCCACGGCTTCAACGTCGGCATGAACCTCGGCCAGGTCGCGGGGGCGGGCATCGCCGCGCACCTGCACCAGCACGTGGTGCCGCGCTGGGGCGGCGACACCAACTTCATGCCGGTGGTCGGGCGCACCCGGGTGCTGCCGCAGCTGCTGCGCGAGACCCGGCAGATCCTGGCCGACGCCTGGCCGCAGGCGTGAGCCCCGCGATCGGTGATGATGGGGGCATGACACGACGCGAGCGGCCGGTGCTGGTCTACGACGGCGACTGCGGATTCTGCACCACGTCGGTGCGGTTCATCGAGCGCCGTATCCCGACGTCCGCGCAGATCGTCGCGTTCCAGTTCGCGGATCTGGACGCGCTCGGCACCACCGCCGAGCGGGCCGAGTACGAGGTCCTGTGGGTGGACCGGGCGGGCCGGGTGAGCGGCGGGGCGCAGGCCATCGCGCGGCTGCTGATGGACGCGGGCGGGCCGTGGCGGCCGGTGGGCGCGGTGCTGCGGGTGCCGCCGGTGCGGTGGATCGCCCACGGCGTGTACCGGCTCGTGGCCGCCAACCGCCACCGCATGCCGGGCGGCACCGCCGCGTGCGCGCTGCCCGCCGCCCAGCGCCCCGGGGCGCGGCAGCACGGCTGACCAGACCGGCGCCCCGTCCCGCCCGGGAGGCGGGCCGGCGTTCAGGACGGCAGCGGCTCCTTGCCGGCGGACGCGGCGGGGGCCCCGGCGGTCCGGCGCAGCGCCCGCACGCGCGGCAGCGGCAGCCGCTCCAGCGGCAGGAACGCCAGCAGCCAGATCGTGTGCGGCAGGAAGTGGATGGCCAGCAGCGCGTAGGTGACCAGGTGGAACCCCGCGAAGAACACCACGCCCGCGTACAGCGGGCGGCCGCGCGCGAACAGCAGCAGCGGTGAGGCCAGCTCCGCCACGAACATGATCCACTGGCCGGCCTTCAGCGGCAGCGGGTGGTCGAGCAGGACGCGGCCCAGCGGGGTGCCGCGGCGGTCGAGGGCCCACTGCACGGTGGAGCCGTTCGGCCAGTCCGGGAACCCGCCGATGCGGACCTTCGCCCACGCCGACAGGAAGTAGGCGGCCACCACCGCCACCTGCACGCACCGCACCGACCAGCCGGACGCCTCGCACGGCGCGGGGTCGCCGAGGCGGGCCCGGCCCACGGTGGGCAGCACGAACAGCGCGACGACCAGCGCCAGATGGTCGTGGTCGACCTTGCCGTAGGACATGCTGACCGTGACCCACCACAGGTACCCGCCCGCGGCGACGAAGCCGGACGCGCGCGGCGCCAGACGCCCCGTCGCGGCGACCAGACCCGCCGCCAGCGTGACCGCGAGCAGCGTGTACATCGCGGCGGGGGTGGGGGCGGGCAGGTGCAGCCAGCGCGCCAGCCGCACGGGCTGGTACAGGTCGCCGGGCAGCCGGGCGTGCGCGAGCGCGCTGTTGGTGAACAGCAGCATGTCGACCGGCAGGAACCCGTAGGCCAGCAGGCGCAGCCAGGCGACGCGGGCGCGCGGGATCGGGGCGTACCACCAGCGGCCCCAGGGGGTGGCCGCGGTCACCGCACGGTCCACACGGCGCGGTTGCGGACGCTGGTGGAGGCGACCTTGCCGTCGCGCAGCGTCTTGACCTGGTGCACCAGGTAGATCCGGGTCAGCGGGGGGCGGCCCGGGTGCAGCCGCCGCTGGGCGTCGGCGATGCCCTGCAGCAGCGACGGGTCGCGCACGATCCGGGTCATCTGGCCTTCGATCTCGGCGCGTTTCATGCCGGCCCCCACGGCGTCCATCGGCAGCTTGACATGCGTCCCCGCGGCGGTGTCGGCCTCCAGCCAGTGCGAGTGGATCTCACCGCCGTCGTCCTTGACCGAGAACGCGAACTGCGTCATCGGCCCCAGCGGGAAGTCGTCGTCGGTCCCGCGCGCAGTGGTGTAGAGCAGCGTGCCGATCACCGTGGCGGCGGCGAGGGTGCGCCACAGGCGGCCGGGCGTGCTGAGTCGGAAGACCCCCGGATCCACGGCAGCAGGGTAGCGCGATCAAGGGCGCCGGCCGGGGGCGTCGTCCGCCCCGGTGGCGGGACGGACGGCGCCGGAGGCGGCGGGGTCAGCCGGAGGCGGCGGCGACCTTGTCGGCCAGGTGCGACGGCAGCGGCTCGTACCGCAGGAAGGTGCGGCTGAACGTGCCGGTGCCCTGCGACAGCGACCGCAGGTCGACCGCGTACCGGACGATCTCCAGCTGCGGCACCTCGGCCCTGATCATCGTGCGGCCGCCCGGCACCGACTCCGAGCCGAGGACCCGGCCGCGGCGGGCGGTCAGGTCGGACATGACCGCCCCGACGTACTCGTCGGCGACCAGCACGCCCACCTCGTCCACCGGCTCCAGCAGCAGGATCGGCACCTTGGCGGCGGCGTCCTTGAGCGCCAGCGCGCCCGCGGCCTGGAACGCCATGTCGGAGGAGTCCACCGAGTGGGCCTTGCCGTCGTACAGGGTCACCCGGATGTCGACCACCGGGTAGCCGGCGGAGACGCCGCGGGCCATCTGCTGGCGCAGCCCCTTCTCCACCGACGGGATGAACTGGCGGGGGATCACCCCGCCGACGATCTTGTCGACGAACTCGAAGCCCGCGCCGGACGGCAGCGGCTCCACCTCGATGTGGCAGATGCCGTACTGGCCGTGCCCGCCGCTCTGCTTGACGTGCCGGCCGAGGCCTTTGGCGGGGGCGCCGAACGTCTCGCGCAGCGGAATGCGCAGGTCGATCCGCTCCACCTCCACGCCGTAGCGGGAGCTGAGCCGGTCGATGAGCACGTCGGCGTGCGCCTCGCCCATGCACCACAGCACCAGCTGGCGGGTCTCGGAGTTGTTCTCCAGGCGCAGCGTGGGGTCTTCGGCGACCAGCCGCCCCAGCGACTGGCTGAGCTTGTCCTCGTCGGCCTTGGAGCGCGCCTGGATCGCCACCGGCAGCAGCGGGTCGGGCATCGTCCACGGCGCCATCACCACGGGGTGCGCGGGGTCGGACAGGGTGTCGCCGGTCTCGGCGCGGCCCAGCTTGGCGACCGCGCAGATGTCGCCCGCCACGCACGCCGAGATGGGGCGCTGGTGCTTGCCGAGCGGGGACGACAGCGCGCCGACGCGCTCGTCCACGTCGTGGTCCTCGTGCCCGCGGTCCTCCAGCCCGTGCCCGGACAGGTGCACCACCGTGTCGGGGCGCAGCGTCCCGGAGAACACCCGCACCAGCGAGATGCGCCCCACGTACGGGTCGGAGACGGTCTTGACGATCTCGGCCACCAGGGGGCCGTCGGGGTCGCACCGCACCTGCTCGGGGGAGCCGCCGCCGACGGCGGTCACGGCGGGGATGCCGTGCTCCGGCGGGGACGGAAACGCCTGGGTGATGACCTCCAGCAGCTCCAGCATCCCGACGGCCGGCCCGGCGTCGGCGCCGTGCGGGACCGCGGTGGCCAGCACCGGGTAGAAGCTGCCGCGCGCGACCGCGGTCTCCAGGTCCTGGGTGAGCGCCTTGACGTCGATCTCCTCGCCGGCCAGGTACCGGTCCATGAGGGTCTCGTCCTCGCTCTCCTGGATGATCCCCTCGATCAGCGCGGCGCGCTGCTCGGCGATCTGGTCGAGGAACTCGGGGTCGGGCTCGCACTCCACCCGCTCGCCGGTGGAGTAGTCGAAGCAGCGCCGCGTCAGCAGCCCGATCAGGCCGCGCAGCCCGTCCTTCGAGCCGATCGGGAAGTACACCGGCGCCACGCCCTCGCCGAAGACGTCCTGGCAGGTCATCACCACGTCGTCGAAGTCGCCGCGCTGCTGGTCGACCTTGGTGATGACGACCGCGCGGGGCATGCCGACCGCCGCGCACTCCTCCCACAGCTGGCGGGTGAGGCCGTCGATGCCGTCCACCGCGGAGATCACGAACAGCGCCGCGTCGGCGGCGCGCAGCCCGGCGCGCAGGTCGCCCACGAAGTCGGCGTATCCGGGGGTGTCGATGAGGTTGACCTTGATGCCCGCGTGGACCAGCGGGGCCAGGGCGAGGTTGACCGAGCGCTGCTGGCGCATCTCGACGTCGTCGAAGTCGCTGACCGTGGTGCCGTCCTCGACGCGCCCGCGCCGCTGGATGGTGCCGGTCGCGGCGAGCAGCGCCTCGACCAGCGTGGTCTTGCCCGCCCCCGAGTGGCCGACCAGCGCGACGTTGCGCACCTTGTCGGGCCGGCCGGCCTCCGGTGCCCTGCCGGGGCCTCCCGCGTGGCCTCCCTTGTCCGCCATAGCTCCACCTCCTCGGACCGCCCCGTGCGGGGCCGTCTGGAACGGAGCCGGGCCGCGCGGGCCCGGCCCTGACGCCCGAGTGCGGCGCTGGGCCACCTTCATGACGTGCGTGACCGGCGTCACACCCGTAGCACCACCATTTCCCGTGAGGGGCCGGATCTCAAGGGGTGGGCGGCAAACCGTGCCATCTCTTGGTCACCCCGGCGTTCCCGCCGCGACGCCGTCCGTTGGGCGGGCGCATGTTGCTTGTTGCGGGGTATGGGGGCCTGCGACCGTGCGCGTGGGGATTGCGTCAGACTTATTAGCAGGTGCCTGGGTTGCGGGGGTCGGTAGGCATTCCGACCCTGTGCGGTTCGTGCACAACCGCGTGCACTCCGTGGTGACCTCCGCGGCTCGCGCGCACCCCGGGGGTGATCGGTCGCACTACGATGGCCCCCTGCGCGGGCCGTGGGCCCTCGGCTTCAGACGGATACGAGAAGATCGGACGGCGATGCTCAATAAAGTGCGGCCCGCGCTGGGACGCGTCCTGACCCCCGTCGGCCGGACCATCGCGCGCACCGGGGTCACGCCCAACGCCATCACGATCATCGGAACCGCGGGCGTGGTGGCGGGGGCCCTCGGCTTCTTCCCGCGCGGCGAGTTCTTCTGGGGCGTCATGCTCATCACCGCGTTCGTGCTGTTCGACATGCTGGACGGCGCGGTCGCCAGGGTGACCGGGAAGATTTCCAAATGGGGCGCCTTCCTGGACTCCACCATGGACCGGGTCGCCGACGCGGCGATCTTCTCCGGGGTGATGATCGGCCTGTACCGGGACGGCCAGGAGCAGCTGGCCGGGGTCGCCCTGTACTGCCTGGTCGCGGGCGTGGTGGTGTCGTACGCCAAGGCGCGCGCGGAGGGCCTGGGCTACACCTGCAACGTGGGCATCGCCGAACGGGCCGAACGCCTGATCGTGATCCTGGTGGCCACCGGGCTGGACGGCCTCGGCGTGCCGTACGTGCTGGCCGCGGCGCTGTGGGTGCTGGCCGTGCTCAGCACCGTCACCGTGGGGCAGCGGTTCGCGACCGTGCGCGCGCAGGCCCTCGCCGACACCGACCCCCGGCCCGCCGCGCCGGCGCCGTCCCCGGACGCCGGGCGCCGCCGGGACCGGCCGTCCGGCAACGCCTCCGGCAAGGCCCCCGAGAAGGCCGCCGGGGACGCCCGCGAGGGCGGCGCCGCGCGGGCCGAGAACGGCGGACGGCGCAGGTGGCACGTGCGCAGGCTCGACTCGGCCTCGGAGCCACGACCATGAGGACGGGCCTGCGCGACGAGGCCATGGACGTCGCGTACGCCCTGGGGTGGACGGTCGTCCGCAAGACCCCCGAACCGGCGGCCCGCGTGGTGTTCCGGGCCCTCGCCGACCACACCTGGCAGCAGCACGGCCGGGGCGTCCGGCAGCTGGAGCGGAACCTGTGCCGCGTCCTGGGCAAGTCCGCCGTGGACGACGAGGTGCGGGTGCTCAGCAAGAAGGTGATGCGCTCGTACTTCCGGTACTGGCTGGAGGTCTTCCGGCTGCCCGAGTACGGCCGCGACCGCATCATCGGCCGCTCCCGGGTGCAGGGCGCGGAGAAGGTGTTCGCGGCGCTGGAGTCGAAACGCGGCGCGATCCTGGCCCTGCCGCACATGGGCAACTACGAGGCGGCCGGGGCGTGGCTGGTGCACCACGGCCACCCGTTCACCACCGTCGCCGAACGCCTCCGACCCGAGTCGCTGTTCGACCGGTTCGTCGCCTTCCGCGAGAGCCTGGGCATGGAGGTGCTGGCCCACCGGGGCGCGTCGGCGTTCGGCCGGATGGCCCGGCGGCTGCGCGCCGGCGGCGCGGTCTGCCTGGTCGTCGACCGCGACCTCACCGAGACGGGGGTCGAGGTGGAGTTCTTCGGCGCCACCGCGCGCATGCCCGCGGTGACCGCCGCGCTGGCCATGCGCACGGGCGCCGCGCTGTTCCCGGTGACCCTCTGGTACGAGGGCGACTACTGGGCGGCCCGGGTGCACGAGGAGATCCCGGTGCCCGAGGAGGGGGACAGGCGCGAGCGCACCCGGGCCGTGACGCAGCGGCTGGCGCGGGAGTTCGAGGCGGGCATCGCCGCCCATCCCGAGGACTGGCACATGCTGCAGAAGGTGTGGGTGGAGGACATGGCCGCCGACGGCCGCCCCGCCGGGGAGGGCGCCCGGTGAGGATCGGCATCGTGTGCCCGTACACCTGGAACGTCCCGGGCGGCGTGCAGCAGCACATCCGCGACCTGGCCGAGGCGCTCATCGGGTTCGGCCACCACGTGTCGGTCATCACCCCCGCCGACGACGACGCGGCCCTCCCGCCGTACGCGGTGTCGACGGGCCGCGCCGTGCCCGTCCCGTACAACGGGTCGGTGGGGCGCGTGGCGTTCGGGCCCCTGTCGGCGAGCCGGGTCCGGCGGTGGATCAACGAGGGCCGGTTCGACGTGCTGCACGTCCACGAGCCCGCCGCGCCGTCGCTGGGCATCCTGGCGTGCTGGGCGGCCGACGGCCCGATCGTCGGCACCTTCCACGCCTCCTACGAGCGCTCGCGGGTGGTGGCGGTGACCGCGCCGATCCTGCAGAGCGCCCTGGAGAAGATCACCGGGCGGATCGCGGTGTCGGAGGCGGCCCGCAAGACCCTCGTCGAGCACCTCGGCGGCGACGCGGTGCTGATCCCCAACGGGGTGGCCACCGAGCGGTACGCGATGGCCGAGCCGCTGCCGGGCTGGCAGCCGGGCCGCTCCGACGGCGTGCAGACCCTGGGCTTCCTGGGCCGCATGGACGAGCCCCGCAAGGGCCTGCCGGTGCTGCTGCGCGCCTTCGAGATCCTGGGCCGCCGGCGGCCCGGCCTGCGGCTGCTTCTGGCCGGACCCGGCGACGCCGAGGAGGTCCTCGGCCGGGTCCCGCGCGAGCTGCGCGACCGGGTCGTGACGCTCGGCATGGTCAGCGAGGAGGACAAGATCCGCGCCTACCACTCGGTGGACGTGTTCGTGGCGCCCAACACCGGCGGCGAGAGCTTCGGCATCGTGCTGGCCGAGGCGATGTCGGCGGGCGCCCCGATCGTGGCCAGCGACCTGGAGGCGTTCGACCGGGTGCTGCTGGGCGGGCGCGCCGGGGCCCTGTTCCCGGTGGGCGACCACGAGGCCCTCGCCCGGGTCGCCGGGGAGCTGCTGGACGACGCGCCGCGGCGCAAGCAGCTGTCGGCCGAGGCGCGCGCGGCGGTCCGGCGCTACGACTGGTCCGCCGTCGCGCGCGACGTGCTGCGCGTGTACGAGACGGTCGCCCTGGACGGCGCCGGGGTCGTGGAGTCGCCCGGCGCCGGCCGGGCCGGGCGTGAGGCGCGGCCGTGAGCTACGACTGGATCATCGACGTCCTGCTCTGGATCGCCGTCGTGTTCCTGGTCGGCGTGTACGTGTCCTGGCGTGCCACCCGCCTGGACCGGCTGCACGTGCGCGTGGAGACCGCCCGGGCCGCGCTGGACGCCGCGCTGGTGCGCCGCGCGGCGGTCGCCCTGGAGCTGGCGGCCTCGCGGCTTCTGGACCCCGCGACGAGCCTGCTGCTGGCCACGGCCGCGCACGAGGCCCGCACCGCCGACGCCGAGTCCCGCGAGTTCGCCGAGAGCGACCTGTCGCGCGCGCTGCGGGCCGTGGCCGACCAGCCCGGGTTCGCCGCCGCCGTGGCGGCCCGCGACGACGGCAAGGCCGTGCTGGAGGAGCTGGCGGGCGCCGCGGCCAAGGTCGTCTACGCCCGCCGCTTCTACAACGACGCCGTCGCCGCCGCCCGCATCGCCCGCCGCAAGCTGCTGATCCGGGTGCTGCCGCTGGCGGGCAAGGCGCCCCTGCCGGACTTCTTCGAGATCGACGACGACCCGCCCCGCCTGTGACCAGGCGCCCCGGGGACGGACCGACGGCGCCGGGGCCGAGCCGCCCGGCCGCGCCGTCCGTACCCCGGTACGGCCGCTTCCGTCCGGGCGGGGCCTGCAATATGCCGGTTCGCTACCCTCGGGCGGGTCGCAGGAGGAGGGACATCGTGCGATTCGCAGGGGTTGTGCGGAGCACGCGAGGCGGCCGGGCGGCCGCGGGGCTGGCCTGCGCCGCCGTCCTGGGCGGGGTCCTGGCGGGCTGCTCCGGGCGCGGCGCCGAGGACGCCGCGCCGCCCGTCGCGTCCGGCGGCACCGCCCCGTCGGCGGGCGCGACCAGCTCGCCGACCCCGGCGACCCACCCGTTCACCGGCGGCACGCGCGGGCTGCGCAACCCCGTGCTGGCCGTGAAGATCGAGAACACCCGTCCGGCGATGCCCCAGTACGGCGTGACCGCGGCCGACATCGTCTACGTCGAGCAGGTGGAGGGCGGCGAGACCCGGCTGATGGCGGTGTACTCGTCCCGGTATCCGCGCCGCGTCGGCCCGGTGCGCAGCGCCCGCATCTCCGACCTGCACATCCTGCCGCAGTTCGGCCGGCCCGCGTTCGCCTTCTCCGGCGTGCAGAGCAAGATGAAGCCGTACGTGCGCCGGGCGCCGGTGTACGACGTGTCGCAGGAGAACGGCGGGTCCGCCTACTTCCGGGCCGGGCCCAAGCCGATCCCCTACAACCTGTACGCCGACCCCAGGAACCTGCTCAAACTGGCCCCCCGCGCCGAGCCGCCCCGCGACATCGGCTTCCGGTTCGGCCCCGCCCCCGCGGGCGGCAGGCCCACCAAGACCTTCACCGCGCGCTGGCCGTCGGCGACCATGGCGTTCACCTGGTCGGCCGAAAAGAAGCGGTGGCTGGCGTCGTTCGGCGGACGCGTCGACGTGGGCGCCGAGGGCGACGTCCTGGGCGGCCGCACCATCGTCGTCCAGTACGCCAAGACCACCCGGTCGCAGTTCCACGACTTCCTCGGCAGCTACACGCCGCTGATCCAGACCACGGGCACGGGGCGCGCGACGGTGCTGCGCGACGGCATGGCCTACGACGTGCGCTGGTCGCGCCCCTCCGAGACGCAGGGCACCACATTCACCACCGCCGACGGCAAGCCCATGACGTTCGCCACGGGCCAGGTGTGGGTGGTCCTGGTCAACGACGGCCGACCCTACATGCCCTAGACGTGCCCTGGACATGCCCTGGACATGCCCTGGACATGCCCCAGCCTCCCGGGGCCGACAGGGCGTAAAGGCGGCGGCGCGCAGGATGACGCACTGGCGGGTCCGTTTCTCGCCCGAGCAGGCAATATCATGGGAAATGACGTTGTCGTCCCTTCCATGTGAGGAATGCCCGTGTCCACTACCGACGTCCCCGCCACCGCGAACGCCGCCCCCGAGACCGGGACCGCCCGCGTCAAGCGCGGCATGGCGGAGATGCTCAAGGGCGGCGTGATCATGGACGTCGTCACACCCGAGCAGGCGAAGATCGCCGAGGACGCGGGCGCGGTGGCGGTCATGGCACTGGAGCGCGTTCCCGCCGACATCCGCGCCCAGGGCGGCGTCGCCCGGATGAGCGACCCCGACATGATCGAGAGCATCATCGAGGCGGTGTCCATCCCCGTCATGGCCAAGGCGCGGATCGGCCACTTCGTCGAGGCGCAGGTGCTGCAGGCCCTCGGCGTCGACTACATCGACGAGTCCGAGGTGCTCACCCCCGCCGACTACGACAACCACATCGACAAGTGGGCCTTCACCGTGCCGTTCGTGTGCGGCGCCACCAACCTCGGCGAGGCGCTGCGCCGCATCACCGAGGGCGCCGCGATGATCCGCTCCAAGGGCGAGGCCGGCACCGGCGACGTCTCCAACGCCACCACCCACATGCGCCGCATCCGCGCCGAGATCCGGCGGCTGCAGTCGCTGCCCGAGGACGAGCTGTACGTGGCCGCCAAGGAGCTGCAGGCCCCCTACGAGCTGGTCAAGGAGGTCGCGCAGGCAGGCAAGCTGCCGGTCGTGCTGTTCACCGCCGGCGGCATCGCCACCCCCGCCGACGCCGCCATGATGATGCAGCTGGGCGCCGAGGGCGTGTTCGTCGGCTCGGGCATCTTCAAGTCCGGCGACCCGGTCAAGCGCGCCGAGGCGATCGTCAAGGCCACCACCTTCTACGACGACCCCGACGTGGTCGCCAAGGCCTCCCGCGGCCTCGGCGAGGCCATGGTCGGCATCAACGTCGCCTCGCTCGGCGAGGATCAGAAGTACGCCGGCCGCGGCTGGTGACCGCCGCGGGGGAGTGACTGCGGACCCGCTCCCCCCTCCACACGGTGCCACCGGAAGGTTTACGCTGGCCGCGCGGCCGGTCGGGGGCTGCCACGCCCCCGGGCGGCTCCGGCCGTGGGAGGGGACGACGATGGCTTGGTCGGTCGCGCTCGCCTGCGCCAGCGCGGGGGAGCCCGCCGAGGTGTTCGGCCCGGGGCTGCGGCCCGATCCGGACGCGGCGGCCCGGCTGGCGCACGGGCTCTACCCGGCCGCGACCCTGGTCGAGACCGGCGACACGGTGCTCGACTTCGCGCTGTGGCCGTACGAGGACGAGCTGTTCGTCGGCGCCTACGGCCGGCGCGCCCTGCTGCTGTGCGACCGGCGCCTGTTCTGCCTCGACGACGACGCCCGCCGCGTCGCCGACTCGGTCGCCGCGGCCCTGCCCGGGGCGCGCTGCGGCGTGCTCGTCCTGCACAGCGTCATCTCCGGCTGCTGGTTCCGCTGGTACGAGGGGGGCGCGCTGCGCCGCGACGTGTTCGTCACCAAGGAGGACGGCGTCGTGGTCGACCAGGGCGAGCGGCTGCCCGTCGAACGCCCGTTCTGGACGGCCATCGACCAGGGCGCCGGGGACGTCCCGCTACCGTTCGACCCCGAGGACTTCGGCCTGGCGCTGGCCCGCTCCCACATGTTCGGACGCGGCATCGCCGACCGCGGCACCGACGGCTTCCTGCCCCTCGAACTGCCCCTGCGCCGCTTCAAACTGTGCTGATCCGGACCGGCCGATCCGAGCCGTGCCGACCCCGCCCCCGGAAGAGCGGCGATGCCGGGGGCGTTGTAAGGAACGGCTAGGGTTCTGCCCTGACGCCCCCGTGCCCGTCCACGCGTACCTCCCGGAAGGTTCATCGGTGACTGCTGTGCCGACCGTGCCGTCTGAGCCGACGATCGGCGTGCTCGCCCTCCAGGGCGACGTGCGCGAGCACGCCCGCGCCCTGGAGGCCGCGGGCGCGCGGACGCTCGCCGTCCGCCGCCCCGGGGAGCTGGAACGCTGCGACGCCCTGGTCATCCCCGGCGGGGAGTCCACCACCATGTGGCGCCTGGCCCGCGCCTTCGAGCTGCTGGAGCCGCTGCGCAAGCGGATCGAGGCGGGCATGCCCGCCTACGGCTCCTGCGCCGGCATGATCATGCTCGCGGACCGCATCCGCGGCGGCGTGGCCGGGCAGGAGACGATCGGCGGCATCGACATGACCGTGCGGCGCAACGCCTTCGGCCGCCAGGTCGACTCCTTCGAGAGCCCTGTGCGGCTGGCGGGCATGGGCGATACGCCCTACCACGCGGTGTTCATCCGCGCTCCCTGGGTGGAGTCGGTCGGCGACGGTGTGGAGGTCCTCGGCCGCGCCGAGAGCGGCCCGAACGCCGGTAGGATCGTCGCGGTCCGTCAGGGCCGCCTGTTGGCGACCGCCTTCCACCCTGAACTGACGGGCGACTTTCGCGTGCATCGCTACTTCGCCGACCTGGTGCGCCGGGCGGCGGCCGGGGGTGGGTCCCCCATGAGGGGGTCGGAATGAGCACTGAGCAGGAGGGTTGACGGATGTCCGGCCATTCCAAATGGGCGACGACCAAGCACAAGAAGGCCGCCCTCGACGCCAAGCGGGGCAAGCTCTTCGCCAAGCTGATCAAGAACATCGAGGTCGCGGCGCGGACCGGCGGCGGGGACCCCGACGCCAACCCCACGCTGTACGACGCCATCTACAAGGCCAAGAAGAACTCGGTCCCCAACGACAACATCGAGCGGGCCCGGCGCCGCGGCGCCGGCGAGGAGGCCGGCGGCGCCGACTGGCAGACGATCATGTACGAGGGGTACGCCCCCGGCGGCGTCGCCCTGCTGATCGAGTGCCTGACCGACAACCGCAACCGCGCCGCCTCCGAGGTGCGCACCGCCGTCACCCGCAACGGCGGCTCGATGGCCGACCCGGGCTCGGTCTCGTACCTGTTCAACCGCAAGGGCGTCATCATCGTCCCCAAGGCGGGCACCACCGAGGACGACCTGATGCTGGCGGTGCTGGACGCCGGCGCCGAGGAGGTCAACGATCTCGGCGAGAACTTCGAGGTGGTCTGCGAGGCGGGCGACCTGATCGCGGTGCGCAGCGCGCTGCAGGACGCCGGCATCGACTACGAGTCGGCCGACACCAACTGGCTGCCCAGCGTCACCGTCCCGCTGGACGAGGAGAACGCCAGGAAGGTCTTCCGCCTGCTGGAGGCCCTGGAGGACTCCGACGACGTGCAGGAGGTCTTCGCCAACTTCGACGTCTCCGACGAGGTCATGGCCAAGGTCGAGGCCTGAGCCCTGGCCTCCGGGGGCCTTCCACCGGCGGGAGCAGCGGCCCCTCCGCGCGGCGGAGGGGCCGCTGCTCGCGTTCGCCGCACCGGCGGCCGGGCGCGGGGGACACCGGGCGCGGGGGACACGGCGGCCGCCGGTGCGCGACGATGTCCGGGGCGTTCGGTACGGTGGCCAACACCGAACAGATGATCGAAGGAGCGGCCGTGCGGGTGCTGGGAGTCGACCCCGGTCTCACCAGATGCGGAGTCGGCGTGGTGGACGGCGCGCCGGGCACGCCGCTGACGCTGGTGGCGGTGGACGTGATCCGCACCAGCCACGACGACGAGGTCCCGGTGCGGCTGCTGGGCATCGAGGCGGGCCTCGAGGCGCTGCTGGACGAGGTGCGGCCCGACGCCGTGGCCGTCGAACGCGTCTTCTCCCAGCACAACGTGCGCACCGTCATGGGCACCGCGCAGGCGGCGGGCGTGGCCATGCTGGCGGCCGCCCGGCGCGGCCTGCCGGTCGCCCTGCACACCCCCAGCGAGGCCAAGGCCGCCGTCACCGGCAGCGGCCGCGCCGACAAGGCCCAGGTGACCAAGATGGTGACGCGGCTGCTGCGGCTGGACGCCGCGCCCCGGCCCGCCGACGCCGCCGACGCGCTGGCGCTGGCGATCTGCCACGTGTGGCGCGGCGGCGCGCAGGCCCGGCTGGCCGCCGCCCGCCGCGGCGCCCTGCCCGGCGCGGCCCCCGTCCACGGCAGGAGCAGAGGAGGAGCGACGCAGTGATCGCGTTCGTCAGCGGCCGGGTCGCGGCCACCGGACCCGACACGGCCGTGATCGACGTGCACGGCGTGGGCCTGGCGGTGCAGTGCACGCCCGCCACCCTGGCCGGGCTGCGGGTCGGCGAGCAGGCGCGGGTGCCGACCTCGCTGGTGGTCCGCGAGGACTCCCTCACCCTGTTCGGGTTCGCCGACGAGGACGAGCGCGCCGTGTTCGAGCTGCTGCAGACCGCCAGCGGCGTCGGACCCCGGCTGGCGCTGGCGATGCTGGCCGTGCACTCGCCGGACGCCCTGCGCCGCGCCGTCGCCGCCGAGGACGTGGCCGCGCTGACCAAGGTCCCCGGCATCGGCAGGAAGGGCGCCCAGCGCATCGTGCTGGAGCTGCGCGACCGCCTCGGCGCCCCGTCCGGCGACGGGCCCGGCGCGCCCGCCCCGGCCCGCGCCGAACCGTGGCGCGAGCAGGTCCGCACCGGGCTGGTCAACCTGGGCTGGTCCGCCAAGGACGCCGAGGCCGCGGTCTCGGCCGTCGCCGCCGACCTCGCCGCCGACGCCGACGGCGGCGACCCGCCGCCGGTCTCCGCCCTGCTGCGGGCCGCCCTCAAGAAGCTGAGCAAGTGATCGACACGGCGGGGAGGGGCGCGCGATGAGCGCGGAGGAACGGCTCGTCTCGGCCGACGCCGGCGGGCCCGACGAGCAGGTCATCGAGGCGGCGCTGCGGCCCAAGCGGCTGGACGACTTCATCGGCCAGCAGCGCGTCCGCGAGCAGCTGTCGCTGGTGCTGCACAGCGCGCTGCGGCGCGGCCGCACCCCCGACCACGTGCTGCTGTCGGGCGGCCCGGGCCTCGGCAAGACCACCCTCGCCATGATCATCGCGGCGGAGCTGGGCAAGCCGCTGCGGATCACCTCCGGCCCGGCCATCGAACGCGCCGGCGACCTGGCCGCCGTGCTGTCCACCCTGTCCGAGGGCGAGGTGCTGTTCCTCGACGAGATCCACCGCATGGCGCGGCCCGCCGAGGAGATGCTCTACATGGCGATGGAGGACTTCCGGGTCGACGTGGTCGTCGGCAAGGGCCCCGGAGCCACCGCGATCCCCCTCGACATCGCCCCGTTCACCCTGGTCGGCGCCACCACCCGGGCGGGCATGCTGCCCGGCCCGCTGCGCGACCGGTTCGGGTTCGTCGCGCACATGGACTTCTACGAGCCCGCCGAGCTGGAGGTCATCGTCAAGCGGTCGGCCCGGCTGCTGGACGTGCGGATCACCGACGACGGGGCCGCCGAGGTGGCCGGGCGCTCGCGCGGCACCCCCCGCATCGCCAACCGGCTGCTGCGCCGCGTCCGCGACTACGCCGAGGTGCGCGCCGACGGCGTGATCACCCGCGAGCTCGCCCGCGACGCGCTGACCCTCTACGAGGTCGACGAACGCGGCCTGGACCGCCTCGACCGGGCCGTGCTGAGCTCGCTGCTGCGCAAGTTCGGCGGGGGGCCGGTGGGCCTGTCGACGCTGGCGGTGTCGGTGGGGGAGGAGCCGGAGACGGTGGAGGTGGTGGCCGAACCGTTCCTGGTGCGGCAGGGGCTGCTGGCCCGCACCCCGCGCGGCCGCATCGCCACCCCCGCGGCCTGGGCGCACCTGGGCCTGACGCCCCCGCCCACCGCGCCGATGGCGGGCACGCTGTTCGACCTCGGTGACGGCGATGACCAGGACTCGGTGATCAGCTGATAACGGGTTGGGAACTTCCGGCGTGCGTCGCTCGTCACGTCGTTGCCGGGGTCTGACGTACTCTCTAGACTCCGGGACTTGGTCACCTCTCCAGCCGCCGAACCTGTGACGAGGCCGATTTCCGGCGACCGGCTGGCACAGCACATCGGAAGGATGCCCGAGCGAAGGGCAGCGACATGAATTTTGCAGCAGAGCAGAGCAGCAGCGGGCCCCTGAACCTGCTGCTGCTGCTCGCGATCCCCGTGATCTTCTACTTCCTGTTGATCCGGCCGCAGAGCAAGCGGCGCAAGGAGCAGCTGCAGATGCAGAGCTCCCTGCGGCCGGGCGTGCGGGTGATGACGACCAGCGGCATGTACGCCACCGTGGTCGCGGTGGACGACGACGGCGTGGTCCTGGAGATCGCGCCCGGGGTCGAGGCGCGGTTCGTCAAGCAGGCCGTGATGCAGGTCGTCACCGAGACCGACAGCGCGGACGACGAGCTGGACGACGACGCCGACGACGCCGATGACAGCGGCGAGACCGGCGACTCCGACGACCGGATCGACCTGTCCAAGAAGGACGCCGGCGACGCCGAGAAGCCCGAGAAGGCCGAGGACGCCGAGACCGAGGAGACCCCCAAGGCCAAGGCCGCGGGCAAGACGTCGTCCTGACGCGGCGCTCCTCCGTCCGCCGCTTCGAACGACCGCCCGTCCGTCGCGCGCGGGCGCTCGCGCGGCCGGGGGAGGACGCGACGCCGCCGCCCGACGCCGTACGGCGTACCACCGACACGGGAAGTACAACGACCAGTGGCTCCGCCTCGTAGCAACGTTTCCAAGCCCGGGCGCACGCTCCTCGGGCTGTTCGCGGTCATGGCGGTCCTGACCTGCGTGATGTTCCTCCAGGGGCAGCCCACGCCCAAGCTGGGGCTGGACCTCGCCGGCGGAACCACCGTCACGCTCACCGCCAGGACCGAAAGCGGCGCGACACCGCCCGACGCCCAGATGACCCAGGCCGTCAAGATCATGACGCAGCGGGTCAACGGGCTGGGCGTGTCCGACGCCGAGGTCGCCAAGCAGGGCAACCGCAACATCGTCGTCAACGTCCCCGGAGAGGGCCAGGACCGCGTCGTCCAGCTCATCGGGACCACGGCCAAGCTGCAGTTCCGGCAGGTGTTCGCCGTCGCCGACGGCACGCCGACCACGGGGACCTCACCGAGCCCCACGCCCAGTACGAGCGGCAGCGCCAAGCCGTCGGCGAGCTCTTCGGCGAGCTCCTCGCCGAGCCCGTCGGGGTCGGCCACGCCGCGCGGCAGGGCGGTGCCGGAGGCGCTGGCGGCGCCGTCGCCGTCCGCCTCGTCCAGCGGCGGCGCGTCCCCGTCGACCTCGGCGTCGGCCTCGGCGTCCCCGTCGGCCTCGCCGTCGGCGCTGCCGAGCGACCTGCTCACCGGGCAGGACTACAGCGCCATCGACGACAGGGCCGTGATCGAGCAGTTCGAGAAGCTGGACTGCACGGGCGCCGACAAGCGCGCCCCGGGCGCCAACGACCCCAACCGCAAGTGGGTGGCGGCCTGCGACCAGGACGGCACGGCCAAGTACATCCTCGGCCCGGTGCGGGTGGAGGGCACCCAGGTCTCCGACGCCAACGCCCTGCCGCCGGACGCCCAGCAGGGCCAGAGCAGCTGGACGGTCGCGCTGAAATTCAAGTCGCAGGGCGCCCGCCAGTTCGGCCAGGTGACCAGCGAGGCCTACCAGGCCCCGGCGGGCAGCCCGCAGCGGCAGGTCGCGATCGTGCTGGACGGCCAGGTGATCTCCGCGCCGAGCATCGACAACGGCGCGATCACCGGCGGCACCGCCAGCATCTACGGCCCGCCGGAGAGCTTCACCCAGAGCTACGCCACCGACCTGGCCAACGTGCTCAAGTACGGCGCGCTGCCGCTGGAGTTCACCCAGAGCTCCATCGACGAGGTGTCCTCCACGCTCGGCTCCGACCAGCTGCGCGGCGGCCTGATCGCCGGCGCCATCGGCCTGGCACTGGTGGTGCTGTACTGCCTGCTGTACTACCGGGGCCTCGGCCTGGTCGCGGTCGGCAGCCTGCTGGTGGCCACCGCCATCACCTACGTGTCGGTGGTGATCCTGGGCGAGAACATGGGCTTCCGCCTGTCGCTGCCGCACATCATCGGCCTGATCGTCTCCATCGGCATCACCGCCGACTCGTTCATCGTCTACTTCGAGCGGCTGCGCGACGAGCTGCGCGCCGGCCGCACGTTCCGGCCGTCGGTGGAGACCGCCTGGCGCCGGGCCCGGCGCACCATCCTGGTCGCCGACGCGGTGACGTTCCTGGCCGCCCTGGTGCTGTACTTCCTGGCCGTCGGCGGGGTCCGCGGCTTCGCGTTCGCCATGGGGCTGACCACGCTGATCGACGTGGTGGTGGTGTTCTTCTTCACCAAGCCGCTGGTGGCGCTGCTGTCGCGGACGAAGTTCTTCGGCCGCGGCCATCCGCTGTCGGGCCTGGACGCCAAGCGGCTGCGCAGGACGACCACGACCACCACGACCCCGACCGGCCAGGAGGCGTGATGCTGGGGCTGCGCGCAGTCATATCCCGGATCTACCGGGGCGAGATCAGCGCCGACATCGTCGGCCGGCCGAAGCTGTGGTACTCGATCTCCGGCCTGCTGCTGGTGCTGTCCATCGCCGGGCTGGTGGTCCAGGGCCTGAACTTCGGCGTGGAGTTCCGCGGCGGATCGGTGTTCACCTTCGGCGCGCCCGGCCACTCCATCGAGGACGTGCGCGGTGCGGTCCAGGGCGGCGGCGCCCACCAGGCCATCGTGCAGAAGGCCGGCGGCGACTGGCGGGTCACCACCGAGAGCCTCAGCTCCGCCGAGGTCAACGAGGTCAAAAAGAGCATCTCCGAGGACCTCGGGGTGCCCGCCGCCAAGGTCAGCACGCAGGTGGTCGGGGCGTCCTGGGGCGGCGAGGTCTCGGCCAAGGCCTGGCAGGCGCTCGCCGTCTTCATGGTGCTGATCATCGCCTATCTCAGCCTCGCCTTCGAATGGCGGATGGCGCTGGCCGCGCTGGTGGCGCTGGTGCACGACCTGATCATCACGGCGGGCATCTACGCCTGGTCCGGGTTCGAGGTCACCCCGGCGACGCTGCTGGGCTTCCTGACCATTCTGGGCTACTCGCTGTACGACGCGGTCGTGGTCTTCGACATGATCAAGGAGGTCACCCGGCCGCTCGGCCCCACCTCCAAGATCACCTACAGCCAGGCGGCCAACCGGGCGCTCAGCAGCACCCTGGTGCGCTCCCTGAACACCTCGCTGGTGGCGATCCTGCCGGTGGCGGCGATCCTGTTCATCGGCACCACGCTGTTCGGCGCCGGGACGCTGAAGGACCTGTCGCTGGCCCTGTTCGTCGGCATGATCGTCGGCACCTACTCCTCGATCTGCGTCGCCACCCCGCTGCTGGTGCAGCTCAAGGAGCGCGAGCCCCGGTACCGGCAGCTGCGCGAGAACATCGCCCGCCGCGAGGCCAGCGCCAAGCGGCAGGCCAAGACCGCCCGGACCCGGGCCGCGGTCGCCGACGGCGAGGACGACGCGCCGTCCGGCGACTCCCCGGGCTCCGACGGGGCCGCGCCGAACGGCGCCCGGTCCGGCGGCGGCGAGCAGGCCGCCGAGGAGGTGCCCGTGACGGTCACGGTGCGCAAGGTCGTCCAGCAGGGGCCCCGGCAGCAGCCCAAGCGGGGCACCCGCCAGCAGCGCCGCCGCGGCAGATGACCGCCTGAGCGGTCCTCGGATCGTCGCCCGGCACCGCCGGGCGCGCAATCAACCGGCAACCGGCCGTGTGCGGGCTACCCCCCGAAGGCCCGCACACGGCCGCCGCATGAGCAGGAGAACACCGCCTGTGGACCTCGAGAAGCTGATCCACGACCGGATCCGCGACGTGCCCGACTACCCCAAGCCGGGCGTGCTGTTCAAGGACATCACCCCCCTGCTGGCCGACCACGTGGCGTTCGCCGGCGTGGTCGACGCGATCGTCAACCACCACGGCCGCGGCACCATCGACAAGATCGTCGGCATCGAGGCGCGCGGTTTCATCCTGGCCGCGCCCGTGGCCTACCACTTCGGCGCCGGATTCGTTCCGGTGCGAAAAAAGGGAAAGCTGCCCGCGCGGACGTACGAGGAGACCTATGATCTCGAGTACGGGACCGAGACCATCGAGGTGCACGCAGACGCCTTCGGTCCCGGAGAACGGGTTCTGATCGTCGACGACGTCCTGGCCACCGGGGGCACCGCGCGAGCGGCCGCCGAGCTGGTGGGCCGGGCGGGCGCCCAGGTGGTGGGCCTGTCGGTGCTGCTGGAGCTGTCCTTCCTGCACGGCCGCGACCGGCTCGGCGACCTGGACGTGCACACCCTGGTCACGGTCTGACGGCCCTGGTCGCGGGCATGGAACCGGACATGGGTGGATAGACTGGCGGGAATCAGGAGCCGGTGGGGCGGGCGCCGCCCGCGCGGGGCGGTACCGACGGGGACGGCGTCCACTGGACTAGGGAGGCCGGGTGCCGGGTGAGGTGGTATCGACCGACGCGGTGAACGGCGCCGCGGTGAACGGGGCGGACGACGCCGCCGGCCGTCCCGCGGAGCGCGCCGTCCCGGCCCGCGCCGCCGGACCGCGGGCCTCGGGCGCGGGCGCCGCGGCCCGCGGCGGAGCCCGGCACGACGGGCCGAAAGCCGACGGGCCGAAAGAGAGAGCGCTGAACGGCGAGGCGCCGAAAGCCGCGCCGGCGAAAGACGAGCCGGCCAAAGACGAGCCGACACACGACAAGAGGCGGCTGAAAGGCGAGGGCGGCGCCGGCCCGGCCCGCCCCGCCGAGCCCCGGCGCGACCGCCCGCAGCCCGCCGCCTCCGCCGCGAAACAGCCCGCATCCGCCGCCTCCGCCCCCACCGTCCCGACCCGGCCTTCACCGGCCCCGACCCCGCCGTCCGCCGTCCGGGTACGCCGCAGGCTCGCCCGGCTGGGGGCCCAGCGCGGCACTCCTATGAACCCGGTACTGGAACCACTGATCAAGACCGTCCGCAACACCCATCCCAAAGCGGATCTGCGGCTGATCGAACGCGCCTACGACGTCGCCGCGCACTACCACCGCGACCAGAAGCGCAAGAGCGGCGACCCCTACATCACCCACCCGCTCGCCGTCGCCACCATCCTCGCCGAGCTCGGCATGAACACCGAGACGCTGTGCGCGGCGCTGCTGCACGACACCGTCGAGGACACCCCCTACACCCTGGAGGAGCTGCGCGCCGACTTCGGCGACGAGATCGCCGCGCTGGTCGACGGGGTGACCAAGCTCGACAAGGTCAAGTACGGCGACGCGGCCGAGGCCGAGACCGTCCGCAAGATGGTCGTGGCGATGTCGCGCGACATCCGGGTGCTGGTCATCAAGCTGGCCGACCGGCTGCACAACATGCGCACGCTGCGCTACCTGCCCCGGCACAAGCAGGAGCGCAAGGCCCGGGAGACGCTGGAGATCTTCGCTCCGCTGGCGCACCGGCTCGGCATGAACACCCTCAAGTGGGAGCTGGAGGACCTGGCGTTCGCCACCCTCTACCCCAAGCGGTTCGACGAGATCGCCCGGCTGGTGTCCGAACGGGCCCCGCGCCGCGACGTCTACCTGCAGGAAGTGATCGAGAACGTCTCCGCCGACCTGCGCGAGGCGCGGATCAAGGCGACCGTGACCGGCCGCCCCAAGCACTACTACTCGATCTACCAGAAGATGATCGCCCGGGACGTCAGTTTCGACGACATCTACGACCTCGTCGGCATCCGCGTCCTGGTCGACAGCGTCCGCGACTGCTACGCCGCCCTCGGCTCGGTGCACGCGCGATGGAACCCGGTCCCCGGCCGGTTCAAGGACTACATCGCGATGCCGAAATTCAACATGTACCAGTCGCTGCACACCACGGTGATCGGCCCGGAGGGCAAGCCGGTCGAGCTGCAGATCCGCACCTGGGGCATGCACCGCCGCGCCGAGTACGGCGTCGCCGCGCACTGGAAGTACAAGGAGGAGACGGTCGCCGGCCGCAAGGCGGGCGACATGCAGTGGCTGCGCCAGCTGCTGGACTGGCAGAAGGAGACCGCCGACCCGGCCGAGTTCCTGGAGTCGCTGCGGTTCGACCTGTCGGTCTCGGAGGTCTTCGTCTTCACCCCCAAGGGCGACGTGATCGCGCTGCCGCAGGGCGCCACGCCCGTCGACTTCGCCTACGCCATCCACACCGAGGTCGGGCACCGCTGCATCGGCGCCCGCGTCAACGGCCGGCTGGTGCCGCTGGAGTCCGCGCTGGACAACGGCGACACCGTCGAGGTGTTCACCTCCAAGTCGCCCGACGCCGGGCCCAGCCGCGACTGGCTGGGGTTCGTCAAGAGCGCCCGCGCCCGCAACAAGATCAAGCACTGGTTCTCCAAGGAGCGCCGCGACACCGCGATCGAGTCCGGCAAGGAGTCGATCGCCCGTGCCATGCGCAAGCAGAACATGCCGCTGCAGCGCATGATGTCCGGCGAGGCCCTGCTGGCGCTGGCCCGCGACATGAACTACGCCGACGTGTCGTCCCTGTACGCCGCGGTCGGCGAGGGCCACGTCTCGGCCCAGCACGTCGTGCAGCGCCTGGTGGACGCCCTGGGCGGGGTGGAGAGCGCCGAGGAGGACCTGGCCGAGATCGCCCTGCCGACCCGCCGCAAGCGGGTCCGCCCGGCGGGCGACCCGGGGGTCGTGGTGGCCGGCGACCCGGACGTGTGGGTGCGGCTGTCGCGCTGCTGCACCCCGGTGCCCGGCGACGACATCGTCGGTTTCGTCACCCGGGGGCACGGCGTGTCGGTGCACCGCGCCGACTGCGCCAACGTCGTCCAGCTGCGCTCCCAGCCGGACCGGCTGATCGACGTCAAGTGGTCGCCCACCGAGGACTCGGTGTTCCTGGTCGCCATCCAGGTGGAGGCCCTGGACCGGCCCCGCCTGCTGTCGGACGTCACCCGCGTGCTGTCCGACCAGCACGTCAACATCCTGTCCGCCTCGGTCACCACCAGCCGCGACCGCGTCGCCGTCAGCCGCTTCACCTTCGAGATGGGCGACCCCAAGCACCTGGGGCACGTGCTGAAGGCCGTCCGCTTCATCGACGGCGTCTACGACGTCTACCGCATCACCAGCGGCACCCACCGCTGACCCGCAGATCCGAAAACCCGCAAGTCCCGCAGACCTTCAAGACCCCGGCGAACCCGAAGGGCGGCCGGCGCCGACGCGCCGACCGCCCTTTGCCGTTCACGGCCCGGGGGCCGTCAGGACCGGGCGTCCTCCTCCTCTTCGGGGATGACGTCGACGCCGGCCTCGGCCCGCTGCTGCGGGGTGATGGTGGTGGGCGCCGAGGTGAGCGGGTCGAACCCGGACGCGGCCTTCGGGAAGGTGATCACGTCGCGGATCGAGTCGCCGCCCGCCAGGAGCATCACGATGCGGTCCCAGCCGAACGCGATGCCGCCGTGCGGCGGCGGCCCGTACTTGAACGCCTCCAGCAGCCAGCCGAACTTGGACTCGGCCTCCTCCTTGGTCATGCCGAGCACGTCGAACACCCGCTGCTGCATCTCCGCCCGGTGGATTCGGATGGAGCCGCCGCCGATCTCGTAGCCGTTGCAGACCAGGTCGTAGGCGTTGGCCAGGGCCTCGCCGGGACGGTCCTGGAAGTCGTCGGCGAACTCGGGCTTGGGCGCGGTGAACGGGTGGTGGACGGGCGTCCAGCCGATCTGCTCGCCCTTGTCGTCGTACAGCGGTTCGAACACCGGGGCGTCGACCACCCAGGCGAACGCCCACGCCGACTCGTCGATCAGGCCGCAGCGGCGGCCGATCTCCAGGCGGGCGGCGCCCAGCAGCTCGCGGGACTCCTGCGGACGGCCCGCGGCGAAGAACACCGCGTCGCCGGGGGATGCGCCGACCTTGCCGGCCAGGCCCTCCCGCTCGGCGTCCGACAGGTTCTTGGCGACCGGGCCGCCCAGCGTCCCGTCCTGCTGGACCAGCACGTAGGCCAGCCCGCGGGCGCCCCGGGCCCGGGCCCAGTCCTGCCAGGCGTCCAGCTCCTTGCGGGTCTGGGACGCCCCGCCCGGCATCACCACGGCGCCCACGTACGGGGCCTGGAAGACGCGGAACGACGTGCCCGAGAAGTACTCGGTCATGTCGGTCAGCTCCAGGCCGAACCGCAGGTCGGGCTTGTCCGACCCGTACCGCGCCATCGCCTCGGCGTAGGTGAGGTGGGGGATCGGCCGCGGGATCTCGTACCCGGCGATGTCCTGCCACAGCCGGGACACCAGGTCCTCGGCGACCCGCAGCACGTCCTCCTGGGTGACGAACGACATCTCGATGTCGATCTGGGTGAACTCCGGCTGCCGGTCGGCGCGGAAGTCCTCGTCCCGGTAGCAGCGGGCGAGCTGGTAGTACCGCTCCACGCCGCCCACCATGAGCAGCTGCTTGAACAGCTGCGGCGACTGCGGCAGCGCGTACCAGTGGCCGGGCCGCAGCCGCACCGGCACCAGGAAGTCGCGGGCGCCCTCGGGCGTCGAGCGGGTCAGCGTGGGCGTCTCGACGTTGACGAACCCGTGCTCGCGCATCACGTCGTGCACCACGAACGACGCCTCGGAGCGGATCCGCACGGCGCGGGCGACGCTGTCGCGGCGGATGTCGAGGTAGCGGTACTTGAGCCGGACCTCCTCGTTGACGTTGACGTCCCCCTCGATCGGGAACGGCAGCGGCGCGGACTCCGACAGCACCTCGATGTCGGTGGCGGCGACCTCCACCTCGCCGGTGGGCAGCTCGGGGTTCTCGTTGCCGGCCGGGCGCACCCGCACCTCGCCGGTGACCTTGACGCAGTACTCCGAGCGCAGGTCGTGCGCGGTGTCCTCCTCGCGGAAGACCACCTGGGCGACGCCGGACGCGTCGCGCAGGTCGATGAACGTGACCCCGCCGTGGTCGCGGCGGCGGGCCACCCAGCCGGCCAACGTGACCTGCTGCCCGGCGTGCTCCCGGCGGAGCGTCCCCGCCTCGTGCGAGCGGATCATCGTGCGAGCCTCTCCCTCAACGTCGTGACGATCTCGGTGAGCGGTACGGCGGTCTGGTCGCCGCCGGCCAGGTCCTTCAGCTGGACGGACCCGGCGGCGATATCTCGCTCGCCGAGGATCACGGCGTACCGGGCGCCGGACCGGTCGGCGTCCTTCATGGCGCCCTTGAGCTTCTTGCCGCCGTAGGCCATGTCGGCCGCCACCCCCGCGGCGCGCAGCTCGGCGACCAGGCCGAACAGCCTGCGCTCGGCCTCCTCGCCGAGGGCGACGCCGAACACCTGGCAGCGCGGCGGCGCGGTGAACGCGGCCTCCTCGTCCTCCTCCTGCTCGGCCTCCAGCGCGAGCAGGGTGCGGTCGAGGCCGAGGCCGAATCCGATGCCCGGCAGCGGCGGGCCGCCGATGTCCTCCGACAGCCCGTCGTAGCGTCCGCCGCCGCCGATGCCCGACTGGGCGCCCAGCAGCGGGTGGTCGAACTCGTAGGTGGTGCGGGTGTAGTAGTCCAGGCCGCGCACCAGCGTGGGCGTGTCCTCCCAGGGGATGCCGAGGTCGGACAGCAGGCCGCGGACCCGGTCGTGGTGGGTCTTGCACGCCGCGCACAGGTGGTCGGCCACCAGCGGCGCCCCTTCGAGCTGAGCGCGGACCTGAGGGCGCTTGTCGTCCAGCACGCGCAGCGGGTTGATCTCGACGCGGGCGCGGGTGGCCTCGTCCAGGTCCAGGCCGCGCAGGAACTCCTGCAGGCGGGCGCGGTAGGCCGGGCGGCACTCGCGGCACCCCAGCGAGTTGAGCAGCAGCCGCACCCGGGTCAGCCCGAGCGAGCGGTACCAGTTCCAGGCGATCGCGATGGTCTCGGCGTCGACCTGCGGGTCCTCGCTGCCGATCGCCTCCAGGTCCAGCTGGTAGAACTGCCGGTAGCGGCCCTGCTGGGGGCGTTCGGCGCGGAACGCCGGGCCCGTCGTCCACACCTTGACCGGCAGCCCGCCGCGCTTGTGCAGGCCGTGCTCCAGCACGGCGCGCAGCACCCCGGCGGTGAACTCCGGGCGCAGCGTCAGGGAGCGGCCGCCGCGGTCGGTGAAGGTGTACATCTCCTTGCTGACCACGTCGGTGGACTCGCCGACGCCGCGCCGGAACAGGTTGGTGTCCTCGAAGACCGCCAGCTCCAGATAGCCGTATCCGGCCAGCCGGGCCTGCTCGGCGAACCGCTGCCGTACGGCCTGCAGCAGGTCCGCGCGCGGCGGGACGTACTCGCTGACCCCCTTGGGGGCCTGGAAGCTCGAACTCATGGTCCTTTGTTGGGTCACATCCCCGTGCGGGGACCGTCGGCGGGCGCCAGGTCCGCCAGGAACGGGTTGGTCGCGCGTTCGCGGCCGATGGTGGTCTGCGGGCCGTGGCCGGGCAGGACGGCGGTCTCGTCCGGCAGCGTCAGGCACACCCGCGACAGGCTCTGCAGGATCTGCTCGTAGGAGCCGCCCGGCAGGTCGGTGCGCCCGATGGAGCCGGCGAACAGCAGGTCGCCGGTGAAGATCACGTCGGGTGCGCCGCCCTCGGCGGGCGTGCGGAACGTCACCGAGCCCGGCGTATGGCCCGGCGCGTGGTCCACGGTCAGGCGCAGCCCGGCCAGCTCGATCACCGCGCCGTCCGACAGCTCGCGCACGTCGTCGGGCTCGCTGAGCTCCAGCCCGCCGAACAGCTGCTGCCCGGGGCCCAGGCCCAGGCCCTTGGCGGGGTCGGTGAGCAGCTCGCGGTCGTCCGGATGGACGTAGGCGGGCACGTCCTTGGCGCCGCACACCGGCGCCACCGACCAGACGTGGTCGAGATGGCCGTGCGTGAGCAGGACGGCGACCGGCTTGAGCCGGTGCTCGCGCAGCAGCTCGTCGATGCCGGCCTCGGCGTCCTGGCCGGGATCGACGATCACGCACTCCTCGCCCGCGGCGGGCGCCACGACATAGCAGTTCGCGGCGAACGATCCTGCGGGGAACCCGGCGACGAGCACGGTCGTCCTTCCCTTCGAGCCTGTGCTGCCGGCCCGCGCCGCCACCGGCGGGGCCGTGCCCGGCCGCCCGTCGCGGCGGGTCGTCCGGGGCCGGGCGTCCGAGGGATCGTCCGGCCGGGCGGCCCGGCGGCGCAGGCGGCGGCGTTTCGAGGGTACCGGCGAGGCCAGGGGCATAGCGAACGAGATCGGCCGTTCGCCGTGTCGCCGGGCCGAACCCGCGCCCGGCGGGCCGGCCCTGGTGAAAGAAGTCGCATGCGGGGGGCTTGGCCATACACGGGCCATATGCCGGTACCGCTACTATGCGCTGCACGTTCCCCTGATCACATCCTCGGCGGGGTGCGCCGGGGGCGGGGCGGACGGTTCGACGCGACGGATCCGCATCACCGGGAGGGGCAGCACGTGGCGGGGAAGGACCGCAAGAAGCAACTGGCGCGCCAGCGCTACGAGCGGCAGCAGCAGCGCCGCAGGGCCCAGGAGGCCCGGGCCCGCCGCGTGAAGATCATCGGCTCGGTGCTCGCGGTGGCCGTCGTCGCGGGCGGCGTGACGGGCGTCGTGGCGCTGGTGGGACGCGACGACGACTCCAAGGCCGACGCCGCGGCCAGTCCCCAGGCGTCGCCCAGCGCGCGGACGAGCTCGGCCAAGCCGGGCGAGTGCGCCTACAACGACGCGGGCGATGCGGCCAAGGACGTCGGCAAGCCGCCCGCCAAGCCCGCGTACGACAAGACCGTCGAGGCGACCCTGAAGACCAACCAGGGCGAGGTGGAGCTGGAGCTGGACGGCAAGAAGGCCCCCTGCACCGTCAACTCCTTCGCCTACCTGGCGAAGAAGAACTACTTCGACAAGACCGACTGCCACCGGCTGACCAGCGGCGAGCTGAACGTCCTGCAGTGCGGCGACCCCAAGGGGGACGGCACGGGCGGCCCGGGCTACCAGTTCGCCAACGAGAACACCGAGGGCGCCAAGTACGTCAAGGGCACCCTGGCCATGGCCAACTCCGGCCCGGACACCAACGGCAGCCAGTTCTTCATCGTGTACGCCGACTCCACCAGCCTGCCCGCCGACTACACGGTGTTCGGCAAGATCACCTCGGGGCTGGACGTGGTCGAAAAGATCGCCAAGGGCGGCTCCGAGCCGAAGGGCGACGGTAAGCCGACGACAAAGGTGACGATTCAGGACGTCGCGATCGCCGGGAATTAGGCGAACGGGATACTAAGGTGTGGAGGGTCCGGTGAGTGTGAGCACGATCGGACCGTGATTCAGGAGGCAAGGGTGTCCAGCGCGACCGATCCCTGGGGCCGGGTGGACGAGGACGGCACCGTCTATGTGCGGACGGCGGACGGTGAGCGGGTCGTCGGTTCCTGGCAGGCCGGCGCCCCCGAGGAGGCCCTGGCCTACTTCCGGCGCAAGTACGACGCTCTGGTCACCGAGGTGGGCCTGCTGGAGCAGCGGGTGCGCACCACCGACCTGCAGCCGGGCCAGGCCCGGCAGAGCATCCAGCGGCTGCGCGAGGCGGTGCGCGACGCCCACGCGGTCGGCGACCTGGACGCCCTGCTGCGCCGCCTCGACGCGCTGGACGAAGAGGTGGAGCGGCGGCGCGAGGAGCTGCGGGCGGTGCGCGAGCACGCCCGCGACGAGGCCCGCGCGATCAAGGAGCGGATCGTCGCCGAGGCCGAGCGCATCGCCGCCGAGGAGACGCACTGGAAGCACGGCGGCGAGCGGCTGCGCCGGCTGGTGGAGGAGTGGAAGGCGGCCGAGCGGATCGACAAGCCCACCGAGACCGCGCTGTGGAAGCGGCTGTCGGCGGCGCGCAACGCCTTCACCAAGCGCCGCAAGGCCTACTTCGCGTCGCTGGACGACCAGCGCGAGGAGGCCCGGCGGGAGAAGGAGCGCCTGGTCGCCGAGGCCGAGGCCATGCAGGACTCCACCGACTGGGGCGAGACCGCCGCGGCCTACCGCGACCTGATGCGCCGCTGGAAGCTGGCGGGGCGGGCGGCCCGCGACGTGGAGGAGCAGCTGTGGGCCCGCTTCAAGGCGGCCCAGGACGTGTTCTTCCACGCCCGCAACGCCGCGTTCGCCGAGCGCGACGCCGAGCTGCGGGTGAACGCCGAGGCGAAGGAGGAGCTGCTGGCCGAGGCCGAGCGGCTGGTGCCGGTCGGCGACGTGCGGGCCGCACGGCAGGCGCTGCGGTCGATCCAGGAGCGCTGGGAGGCGGTCGGCCCGGTGCCGCGCGACCAGCGCGACCGCCTGGAGGGGCGGCTGCGCAAGGTCGAGGAAGCGGTCCGCGGCGCCGAGGAGGCCGAGTGGCGGCGCACCAACCCCGAGGCGCGGGCGCGCGCCGAGGCGACGGTGGCGCAGCTGCGCAGCTCCATCGACCAGCTGGAGAAGCGGCTGGCCAAGGCCCGCGACGCCGGGCGGGACAAGGACGTCAAGGAGACCGAGGAGGCCCTGACGGCCCGCCGCGCCTGGCTGGAGGAGGCCGAGCGCACCCTGGCCGAGTTCTCCCGCTGACGCGCCCCGCGCCGGCCCCCGGTCGCGGCTGCCGGGGCGCGCGATGCGAGGTGATGCAGAGGTGACGCGGACGTGACGCGGACGTGACGCGGACGTGACGCGGCGGCGCGGCCCCACCGCGGGGCCGCGCCGCCGGCGTTCACGGGGTTGCGCCGCGTTCGGCGAGCATCCGGGTCATCAGGGTGATCTCCGACTGCTGCCCGTTCACCATGCTCTGCGCCAGCCTGCGGACCCGGGGGAGGTCCGTGCGCTCCAGGACGGCCCGGGCCATCTCCACGCCCGCCCGGTGGTGCGCGATCATCAGCCGCAGGTAGCGGACCTCGGCGTCGCGTCCGGACGCCGCCTCCAGCTCCCTCAGCTGCGTGCGCGTCGCCATGCCCGGCATGACGGCCCCGTCCGCGCCGGTTTGCGAACCGGCCTGGGGGGCGGGCGAGGCGCCGCCGTGGTGCCCGCCCATCCAGCGCATGTGGCCCGCCGGATCGGTCTTGGGCAGGCCCCATTCGTCCAGCCAGGCGGTCATCATGCCGATCTGCGCCTGCTGGGTGGTGATGATGTCGTACGCCAGCAGCCGCACCGGCTCGTCGTCGGTGCGGTCGCGGACGATGAACGACATCCGCACCGCCTGCGCGTGGTGGGTGCTCATGTCGCGGGCGAAGCCCGCCTCCGCCGAGTCGGTGCCGGGGTGGCCGGACCGCCGCATCGCCAGGGCGGCCAGCACCGCCGCGGCCAGCAGCACCAGAACCGCCAGCACCACGGTGAGGCGGCGTGCACCGGTGGCGCCGGACGGGCCGTCCGCCTGCTCCGGGCGGGGCGGGCGGACGGCCGCGCCGGCCTCGGCCTCGCTCACGGCGTGTCCTTGGCGCCGTCGCAGGCGGCACCCGGCTCGGGGGTCTGCGGGCCCTTCACGTAGGCGCGCAGGAACGCGTCGATCCGCGCGTCGGAGGCGTCCTGCACCTTCAGCTGCCTGCCCCAGGCGCTGAGGGCGATCGGGGCGTCCAGGCCCGGGTACGGGCTCAGCATCGTGTAGTCGGTGCCCTCCACCCTGTCCTTGAGCCGGTCGAGCTGGTCACCGGCCAGGCCGGGGCGGTAGGTGATCCAGACCGCGCCGTGCTCCAGGGAGTGGACGGCGTTCTCGTTGCGCAGCGGCTGGTCGTAGACCCGTCCGTCGCAGTTCTGCCAGACGGGGTCGTGGGCGCCGCCCATGGGCGGGTCGGTGTCGTATTGCACGGTGCCGCTGGTGTGGTCGCGGCTGAGCCCGTCCTTCTCCACCACGCCGGAGATCGCCGCCGTCTCCGAGGCGGACGGCTCCCGGGTCTGCATGAAGGCGAACGCGATGGCCACCACCGCCACGACGCCGATCACCGTGAAGAAGACGATGCCTCCCCACGGGACCTCCCGCTTGGTGAGCGCGTTCTTCCGGCCGCGGCTGCGGTTCTGCTGGTTGTTGCGCTGGTTCTGGTTGCGGGCCCGCGTACGGGCGCTCTTGGACATTCGCAGTCTCTCCAAGGGAACTTGGGATGAGGCAGGAAACGGCGGCATGGCCGTAGGGCGGCAGGGCCGCACGGCGTATGCGGCGAGCGGGGAAGGCCCTGGCCCTACGGCCGGGCCGTCACAGCCTCAGCACCTGGAGAGCGGCGAGGGAAGGCGGGGAGGGCGGACCGGTCGCCGGAGGGGCGAGGACCCGGTGCCCCCGGGGCACCCGGAACCCGCGCGTGCGCAGCCGCCCCACGGTCAGCGCGAGCGTCACCAGGCTGATCAGCACGGCGAGGCCCAGGCACGCGTGGGCGGGGCTCAGCGGAGGGAGGTCGACCGGGGCCTTCAGGGTCGTCGCCAGGGGCGCCGTCGCGGGATGCGCGGGGTGCGCCCGCTGCGAGGGGCCGCCGGCCTGCGCGGCGGCGGCCGCGGACGGCACCGACAGGGCGTGCTGGGTGCACACGCGCAGCGGCGCCCCGTGCCCCAACCCGTAGCTGGACAGGAGCCCGGCCACCACGAACAGCGCCACGAGCAGGCCGGCCAGCCCGTGGCGCCGCTGCGAGGCGGCGGCCGCCGTGCGGGTCACCGATTCACCTCCGGGCGATGCCAACGCGGTCACGGCCAACGCGGTCACGGCGCTCGGCGTGACCGGCACGACCGGCCTGACGGACCCGGCCGAGCGATCAACGCCGCGCCGCGGTGCCGAGTTCCCCGCCGCGCGGGGCCGGACCGGTCGATATCGGAACGGTACCGTCATTCCGGGCAGTGCTGTCCCGCCCTCCGGGGGCGCCAGGAGCCCTGCCGGAGATGTCGGGCCGGCGGGATAGTGTTCGGAGGGTGAGCAGGGCGCGACCAGACCAGCCGGAGGGGCTTTTCGACGACCCGCTGGAGGAGATCGCGGGCGGTCGCGCGGCCGAACCGGCCGCCGCCGCGCCGTCCGCCGCGGGTGCAGCGGGTCCGGCGGGCGCGCACCCGGCCGGCGCCCGCGAGCCGCTGGCGGTGCGGATGCGCCCGCGCGGCCTGGACGAGGTGGTCGGCCAGTCGCACCTGCTCGGCCCGGGCACCCCGATCCGCCGGCTCGTCGACCGCGACCAGCCCATGTCGCTGGTGCTGTGGGGCCCGCCCGGCACCGGCAAGACCACCCTCGCCACCGTGGTCAGCCGCGTCACCCGGCGCCGCTTCGTGGAGATCTCCGCCGTGACCGACGGCGTCAAGCGGGTCCGCGCCGAGATCGACCTGGCCCGCCGCGAGCTGGGCATGACCGGCCGGCAGACCGTCCTGTTCGTCGACGAGGTGCACCGCTTCAACAAGGCCCAGCAGGACGCGCTGCTGCCCGCGGTGGAGAACCGCTGGGTGTCGTTCATCGGCGCCACCACCGAGAACCCGTTCTTCTCGGTGATCAGCCCGCTGCTGTCCCGGTCGCTGCTGCTCACCCTGGAGCCGCTCGGCGAGGACGAGCTGCGCGAGGTGGTGCGCCGCGCGCTGACCGACGAACGCGGCCTGGCCGGGGCGACGAGCCTGGAGGCCGCCGCCGAGGACCACCTCATCCGCCTGGCCGGCGGCGACGCCCGGCGCGCCCTGACCTACCTGGAGGCCGCCGCCCTGGTCGCCGGGGACGGCCGGCCGATCACCGTCGCGGTGCTGGAGAAGGCGGTCGACCGGGCCGCGGTGCGCTACGACCGCGAGGGCGACCAGCACTACGACGTCGTCAGCGCGTTCATCAAGAGCATCCGCGGCAGCGACGTCGACGCCGCCCTGCACTACCTGGCCCGCATGCTGGAGGCGGGGGAGGACGCCCGGTTCATCGCCCGCCGGCTGATCGTGCACGCCAGCGAGGACATCGGCATGGCCGACCCCACCGCCCTGCAGACCGCCGTCGCCGCCGCGCAGGCCGTGGAGTTCGTCGGGCTGCCCGAGGCCCGCATCAACCTGGCCCAGGCCGTCATCCACCTGGCCGTCGCGCCCAAGTCCAACGCCGTGGTCACCGCCGTGGACGAGGCGGTCGGCGACGTCCGCCGCGGCCTGGTCGGCCCCGTCCCCGCCCACCTGCGCGACACCCACTACAAAGGAGCCGCCAAGATCGGGCACGGAGAGGGCTACAAGTACGCCCACGACTACCCCGGCGGCGTCGTGCGCCAGCAGTACGCGCCCGACCCGGTGCGGGGACGCGAGTACTACCGGCCCACCCGCCACGGCGCCGAGGCCCGCTTCTCGGAGATCGTCGACCGCATCCGCTCCGTGCTGCGCGGCCGCGCCCGCGACACACCGCCCGGAGCCCGCTGACCCGCCGCCCGGAGCCCGCCGGCCGCGCCCCTCGCACGGCCCCGCGCGGCCCCCGCGCAGCCCCGTCGAGGCGGCCCCCGGCGCCCCGGCGACGCGATGTAGGAATTCATTCGGGCATCGCCGGTGTTCGCCCGATAACCTGCCCTGCGACACCCCGGTCACACGGGACCGCGGCGCCCCGGTCCGCCCGCGGCGGGCCGCCGCGTTGCGCGCCCCCGGCGGCCGCGCACCCGCGCTCCGCCGGCCGGTGCCCACGGTAAGGTCTGTCAGACCGGACCAGCCAGCCCGAAAGACACAGCGAACGGAAGTCCTGATGCTCACAGGTGGACAGCTCGCGGGCCTCATCGTGGCCGTGTTCTGGGCCGTGCTCGTCTCCTTCCTCGCCTACACGCTGCTGCGGCTCGCCCGGCTGCTGCGCGAGGCCGGCGACCTGGTCGCCGACATCGCCGACCAGGCCGGTCCGCTCATGGAGGACATGACCCGCACGGTGCGCCGCGCCAACGAGCAGCTCGGCCGCACCGACGTGATCACCAAGCAGGTCGCGGGCGTCACCCAGAACGTCTCGGCCGTCACCACCGTGATGACCTCCGTGGTGGGCGGCCCGCTGGTGAAGGCGGCGGCGTTCTCCTACGGGGTCCGCAAGGCGCTGGCCGCCCGCTCCGAGGCGGGCCGCGCCGCCGGCCGGTCCGAGCTGGCGCCCGCCCCCTCCCGCAACGGCGCCAGGAGCAGGGGGCGCGGGCGATGAAAAGGCTGTTCTGGCTCTCGGTCGGCGCGGGCGCCGGCATCTACGCCAGCCACCGGGTCAGACGCCGGATGGAGCGCCTGGTGCGCACCTGGTCGCCCGAGGGCGTGGCGGCCCGCGCCGTCACCGCCGGACACGACATGGGGGATCGGCTGAGGCATTTCGCCGACGACGTCCGTAGAGAGATGCGGAACCGCGAGGCGGAACTGCGGGAGGCCGTGCAGATCGACACCGTGCCGATCGACCCCGGGCCGGATCCGACCCGGCGGCGCCGGGTGCTCAAGGCGCGTTACACGATCATCGACGACGACAAGGATGGCCACTGATCATGGAGTCGGCAGAAGTCGCACGCCGCTTCCTTTCGTTCTTCGAACGGCGCGGGCACACCGTGGTGCCCTCGGCCAGCCTGGTCGCCGAGGACCCGACCCTGCTGCTGGTGAACGCCGGCATGGTCCCGTTCAAGCCGTACTTCCTCGGCCAGCGCACTCCGCCCTCGCAGCGGATGACCAGCGCCCAGAAGTGCGTGCGCACCCCGGACATCGACGAGGTCGGCAAGACCACCAGGCACGCCACCTTCTTCCAGATGCTGGGCAACTTCTCCATCGGCGACTACTTCAAGGAGGGGGCGATCCCCTTCGCGTGGGAGCTGCTGACCACGCCGCAGTCCGACGGCGGGTTCGGCTTCCCCGAGGACAGGCTGTGGGTCACCGTCTTCCAGGACGACGACGAGGCCGCCGACATCTGGCACACCAAGGTGGGCGTGCCGGTTGAGCGCATCCAGCGCCGCGGGCTGGCCGACAACTACTGGCACATGGGCGTGCCCGGGCCCGGCGGCCCCTGCTCGGAGATCTACTACGACCGCGGCCCCGACTACGGCCGCGAGGGCGGGCCGGTCGCCGACGAGGACCGCTACCTCGAGGTCTGGAACCTGGTCTTCATGCAGTCGCAGCTGGCGGCGGTGCGCAGCAAGACCGACTTCGACATCGAGGGCGACCTGCCCGCCAAGAACATCGACACCGGCATGGGCCTGGAGCGCATGGCCGCGATCCTGCAGGGCGTCGACAACATCTACGAGACCGACACCCTGCGCAAGATCCTCGACCGCGCCGCCGAGCTGACCGGCGCCCGGTACGGCCGCGACGCCCGCGCCGACGTGTCCCTGCGGGTCGTCGCCGACCACGTGCGCAGCGGCACGATGATGGTCGCCGACGGCATCCGGCCCGGCAACGAGGGCCGCGGCTATGTGCTGCGCCGCATCCTGCGCCGCTCCATCCGCAACCTGCGGCTGCTGGGCGGCCAGGACGCCGGGCTGATGCACGAGCTGACCGCGGTGGCGATCTCCGTCATGGGCGAGCAGTACCCCGAGCTGGTCCGCACCGCCGCCAACATCCACACGGTGATCGACGCCGAGGAGGAGTCGTTCCTGGCGACCCTGCGCACCGGCACCGCGATCTTCGACACCGCGGTGGCGGAGACCCGCCGCGCGGGCGGCAGCACGCTGCCGGGCGAGCAGGCGTTCAAGCTGCACGACACCTACGGCTTCCCCATCGACCTCACCCTGGAGATGGCCGCCGAGCAGGGCCTGACCGTCGACGAGGCGGGCTTCCGCCGGCTGATGGCCGAGCAGCGGGAGCGGGCCAAGCGCGACGCGGCCGCCAAGAAGACCGGCAACCTGGACGTGTCGGTGCTGGACGAGCTGCTCACCAGCGCGGGCGGCCGGGTCGACTTCGTCGGCTACGAGAGCGTCACCGGCGAGGCCCGGCTGGTCGGCCTGCTGGTCGGCGGCGCGGGCGTGCCCGCCGCGGGCGAGGGCACCGAGGTCGAGGCGGTGCTCGACCGCACCCCGTTCTACGCCGAGGGCGGCGGCCAGCTCGCCGACCAGGGCGTCATCCGGCTCGGCAACGGCGCGGTCATCGAGGTCCGCGACGTGCAGTCGCCGCTGGCCGGGCTGATCGTGCACCGCGGCGTGGTGGCCGGCGGCGAGGCCCAGGTCGGCGACTCCGCCTACGCCGAGATCGACGTGGAGCGGCGCCGGGCGATCTCCCGGTCGCACTCGGCCACCCACATGGTGCACGCCGGGTTCCGCCGCGCGCTCGGCGAGTCGGCCGCGCAGGCGGGTTCGGAGAACTCCCCGGGCCGGTTCCGGTTCGACTTCACCGCCGCCGGGGCCGTGCCGCACAGCGTGCTGCGCGACGTCGAGGACGAGGTCAACGCCGTGCTGGTGGACGACCTGGACGTGCGGGCCTTCCACACCTCCCTCGACCAGGCACGGGCCATGGGCGCGCTGGCGCTGTTCGGCGAGAAGTACGGCGACGAGGTCCGCGTCGTGGAGATCGGCGACTACTCGCGCGAGCTGTGCGGCGGCACCCACGTGCACCGGTCCGGGCAGCTCGGCCTGGTCAAGATCCTCGGCGAGTCGTCCATCGGCGCCGGGGTGCGCCGGGTCGAGGCGCTGGTCGGCATCGACGCCTTCCGCTTCCTGGCCCGCGAGAGCGTGCTGGTCGCGCAGCTGGCCGAGCAGATGAAGGCGCGCAAGGAGGAGCTGCCCGAGCGGATCTCCGGCGTGGTGGCGCGGCTGCGCGAGGCCGAAAAGGAACTGGAGCGGCTGCGCTCGCAGCAGGTGCTGGCCGTCGCCGGGTCGCTGGCCGACGGCGCCCGGGACGTGGGCGGCGTGGCGTTCGTCGGGCACCGCGCGCCCGACGGCACCGTCGCCGACGACCTGCGCAAGCTCGCCGTGGACGTGCGCGGGCGGCTGGCCGCCCGGCCCGCCGTCGTCATGGTCGCGGGCGTGCCCAAGGACCGTCCGGTCGTGGTCGTCGCCGTCACCGAGGGCGCGCGCGAGCGCGGCCTGAAGGCGGGCGCGCTGGTCGGCGTGGCCGCCAAGGCGCTCGGCGGCGGCGGTGGCGGCAAGGACGACCTCGCCCAGGGCGGCGGCTCCGACGCCGGCGCCGTCGGCGAGGCGCTGGCCGCCGTGGAACGGGCCGTAGGGGCCGCGTGAGCGCCATGGTCGCGCGAGGGCACGGCATGGGCGCGCACCCCGCCCGCGGGCGCCGCCCGGGACGCCGCTCACGGGAGCGCCGTCCGCGGCGGAGCGGAGCACGGCCATGAGGCAGGGCGTCCGGCTCGGCATCGACGTGGGCACCGTCCGCATCGGCGTCGCCCGCAGCGATCCCGCCGGCATACTCGCCTCGCCGCTGGAGACGGTGCGGCGCGGCAAGGGCGACCTGGACCGCCTTGCCGCGCTCGCCGCGGAGAACGAGGCCATCGAGGTGGTCGTGGGCCTGCCCACGTCGCTGTCGGGACGGGAGGGGCCCGCCGCCGAGGCGGCCCGGCGGTTCGCCGCCGAGCTCGCCGAGCGGCTGGCCCCCGGCACCGTCCGGCTGTGCGACGAGCGGCTCACCACCGTCACGGCGGAGGCCGGACTGCGCGCCGGGGGCGTGCGCGGCCGGGCGCGCCGCCAGGTCGTCGACCAGACGGCCGCCGCTGTTCTGTTGCAATCGGCCCTGGACGGGGAAAGGTTGACGGGGCGCCCCCCAGGCGAGATCGTCCGGGGAGGCTCATGAACGACTTGGATCTGTTCTCCGACCCCTACGGGGACAGCCCCCGGGGGCACGGGGGCTACGACGAGGCAGCGCGGCGGCGGCAGGCGCCGCCGCCCGGCGGCCGCCGCGCCGCCCGCAGGCGGCAGCGCCGCAAGCGCCGCAACAGCCGCGCCGCCGTGCTGTTCGCGCTGGCGTTCCTGGTCGCGGTGGGCGGCACCGGCGGGGTGCTCGGCCTGGCCTGGGTGGACGCCCGGCTGCATCCGCCGGACTACGAGGGCTCGGGCACGGGCTCTGTCACGGTCCAGATCAAGGAGGGCGACAGCGGTTCGAGCATCGCCGCCGCCCTGCAGACCCACGGCGTGGTCAAGAGCGCCCGCGCGTTCGTGAAGGTGTACGGCAAGGAGCCCAAGGCGGCCACCATCCAGCCGGGCTTCTACCAGATGCGCAAGCGGATGTCGTCGGCCGCGGCGATGGCGCTGCTGCTCGACCCCAAGTCGCGGGCGAGCAACCAGATCACCATCCCCGAGGGGCTGCGCGCGACCCAGGTCGTCCAGCAGCTGTCCCGCAAGACCGGCATCCCGCAGTCCGAGTTCACCAAGGTGCTGCGGAGGCCGACCGGGCTGGGCCTGCCTTCGTACGCCAAGGGCAACGTCGAGGGCTACCTGTGGCCGGGCCGCTACGACCTGAACCCCAACGCCTCGGCGGAGGAGATCCTCAAGCAGATGGTGGACCGGTTCAAGCAGGCCGCCGACCGGCTGGACCTGGAGAACCGGGCCAAGTCCGCGGAGATCCCCATGTCGCCCGGCTCGGTGGTCATCATGGCCAGCCTGATCCAGGCCGAAAGCGGCCGGGACTCGGATATGCCGAAGATCTCCCGGGTCATCTACAACCGGCTGCAGCACGAGCCCGAGCCGATGTACCTCAAGCTCGACAGCACCACGCTGTACGGGCTGAACAAGTTCGGGTACGTGGCCAGCAGCTCGGACATCCGCTCGCAGAGCCCGTACAACACCTACCAGCATCCGGGGCTGCCGCCGGGCGCGATCTCCAACCCGGGCGAATCGGCCATCGAGGCGGTGTTCGAGCCCGAGCCGGGCGACTGGCTGTGGTTCGTCGCCACCGACCCCAAGAACCGGATCACCGAGTACGCCGACACCGAGGCCGAGTTCAACCGGCTGCGCGCCAAGCTGAACGCGTACCTGCAGAGGAACGGGGGGAACTAGTGCCGCACGCCCTCGTCGCGGGCTCCCCGATCGCGCACTCGCTGTCCCCGGTGCTGCACCGGGCCGCGTACGCCGCGATGGGCCTGGACGACTGGACGTACGACGCGGTCGAGTGCGCCGAGGAGGGCCTGCGCGCCCTTCTCGGCGGGCTCGGCCCCGGCTGGGCCGGGCTGTCGCTCACCATGCCGCTCAAGCGGGCGGCGCTGGCGTCGGCCGACACGGTGTCGGACCTGGCGGCCGCGGTGGGCGCCGCCAACACCCTGGTGCCGCGCGACGGCGGCCTGCACGCCGACAACACCGACGTGTACGGCATCGTCACCGCGCTCACCGAGGCCGGGCTGGGCGAGCCCGCGTCGGTGCTGGTGCTGGGCGGCGGCGCGACGGCCGCGTCCGCCCTGGCCGCGCTGGCGCAGCTCGGCGTCACCGGGGCGCGGCTCGCGGCGCGCCGCCCCGAACGCGCCCGCGGCGCCGCCGAGGCCGGACGGCGGTTCGGCCTGGCCGTCGAGGTCGCCCCGCTCGACCGGCTGTCCGACCTGCTCGCCGTCGACCTGGTGGTCTCGACGCTGCCCGCGGGCGCCGCCGACCCCTACGCCGACCCGGTGGCCGGGTCCGGCGCCGCCCTGTTCGACGTGGCGTACGGGCGGCCGACGCGGCTGACCGGAGCGGTGCGAAGCGCCGGCGCCACGGTCGTCGACGGCTTCCCCATGCTGCTCCACCAGGCCGTGCAGCAGGTGCGGCTGATGACCGGACGCGACGACGTGCCGGTCGAGGCGATGCGCGCCGCCGGCACCGCCGAGCTGCGCCGCCGCGCGCGCGTCCCCCAGGACGCCTGACGCCGCCCCCGCCGCCTGCGCCGCCGTCCCCCTCACTGGGCGATCGGCGGCGGCTCCGCGCCCTGCTGTCCGGGCGCGGGAAGCGCAGGCGGCGGGGAACGGCGCCGCTTGGCCGTCTCGTGCGCGGTCGTCATCACCATCGGCAGAATGACGCTCAGCCAGAAGTCCTTCCACCCCCACGTGCCGGTGGCCACGCCGCCCAGGCTGCCCACCGCCACCAGGGCGAGCAGCACCCTGCTCCAGTTGCGCCGCAGATACGGCACCACCTGGACCCGCAGCCCCTGGGAGGGGAGCAGGGCCGCCAGGGGGCGGTCGCGGGCGTGCGAGCGCTGCACCACGGCCGCGTCCGGAAGCCAGTGAAGCACGTCCCCGGACCCGGCCAACGGCATCCGGGTCAGATCCACCAGCGCCTCCAGACGCCACCACAGCGTCCACAGCGACGTGCGGCCGTTGCCGGGCAGGCCGTTCCACCGGGGCGCGGCCACCTCGCCGTGCACCAGCGTGCGGAACGCGCGGCCCACCGTGGGGCCGTGCACGCCGCGCGGGTCGCGCAGCAGCGCCGACAACGCGATCGGCAGGCCGAAATGCCACAGCGCCAGCCGCCACACCGGCCGCGTGTCCGGCCCGTTGGGCGCCACGTCGTAGGTCTCGATCCAGGTGTGCGAGTCCTCGGCGTCCAGGTTGGCGCGCAGCCAGTCGTAGGCGGCCAGCAACCGGTCGTCGCGCTGCCCGGGACGCGCCTCCGCCAGGGTCAGCAGCGCGAACGCGGTGTGCGTGACGGTCGGGCCCGCCGCCCGCGTCGGCCCCCACGCCGGGCGCCTGCTCGTACGGTCGGACGTCAGCCACTCCACGCCCCGCTCGACCGCGGGATGGTACGGGTTGAGCCGGGTCAACGCGCGCAGGGCCAGGCACGTCTGCCACACCCGCGACGGACACCCGTACAGCGACCCCCAGCCGCCGTCCGGATTCTGGTTGTTCAGCAGCCACCGGTAGGCGCGCCGGATGTCGGGTGCGTCGTCGCGCAGGTCGCAGCGCGCGCATGCCAGAAACCGCGCGATCCACGCCGTCGCCTCCACGACGGGCAGGCCCAGGCTGGTCCGGGTGGCCCAGCCGCCGTCCCTGAGGCGGTCGGCGGAGGATGTCTGGCGCGCGGCCAGATACGCCAGCCCCTCGTCGAAGTGCTCGAACGACCGGCCCGCCTCCGTGAACGCCAGCAGGCCCACCGCCGTCGCGGTCGCCCCCGGGTCGGGGCGCGTCAGGTCGTGGTACCAGCCGCCGCCGACGTCGTCGTCCGGGGCGTAGGTGCGGCGCAGCACGTCGAGCGACTCGTTCAGCCGGGCGTGGAGCACGGCCATGTCGATGCTGGGGGAGGCGCCGGCGGTCGGTGAGGTCGTCACGGTGAAGCGATCTTTGTCAACATGGCCGTCATCTCTTGTGTATGTTCCCGTTAGGCCATGGTTCTGCACCCCCGACGTGCGCAGGCTCTGGCCGGCCGCACCTCACGGAGAGGTAGATCTACCGCATCAGTAGCACGCCGCAGGGCACGTTCTGGGACGCCCCCGTCCCGTTCATGCTCCCAGGAGGCGTCGTGGCCGAACCCGCGATGCGCGCCGACCCCCGAACCGGCCCCCAGACGGACTGCGTCCTGTGCCCCCCGCTCCGATTCCGCTTCAACGCCATGGCCGACCTGCCCGGACACGGCTGCGTCCTGGCCGCCGACGACGTGTTCCTGCTCATGCCCGACCTGGCGCCGCTCACCGACGGGCACCTGCTGCTGGTGACGACCGGCCACCACCAGTGCGCGGCGGCGTTCAGCGCGTCCCTGTGGGGGCGCGCGCTGCGCTGGCGCCGCCACGTCGCCCGCCTCTACACGGCCGCCTACGGCGCCGCCGACATGCTGGTCATGGAGCACGGCCCCGGCAGCCCCCAGGGCGGAGGCGCGTGCATCGACCACGCCCACTGGCACATGCTGCCGACCACGGCGAGCGTACGGGCCGTGCTGGAGGAGCAGGGGCTGCGCGGCGAGACCGCCACGCACCGGGCGCTGCGCGCATGCTTCCGTGCCCGCCGCTCCTACCTTCTGGTGGAGGAACGCGGCCACGCCGTCATGTACCCGGCGGACGGAGTCCCGCGCCAGTACCTGCGCTGGGCCGCCGCCGTGGCGCTGAGCCGCCGCACCGGCGGCACGGCACCGGACGTGTGGCGCTGGCAGGAGATGTTCGGCCTGCCGCAGAGCAGGGACCGCTTCCTGCGCACGCTCGCCGCCATGCGCGCGGCCGTCGCGGCGGCCGGCCCCCACGGGGCGGGTCAGCGCCTCCCCGGTACGCCCCCGCTGGAACGCAACGACAGCCACCAGTAGAGCTCCCCGGCCGCCAGCCGGTCACCGAACCCCGTGCGGCGCACCCCCGGCCCGTAGCCCGTCGGGTACTCCACGAGCACGTGCTCGCGCCGGTACGCCACCACGTCCTCCAGCGAGCTGGGGCCGTGGCGCAGCAGCCACAGCGGCCGTCCCCCCACCATGCGGTCCAGCACCGGCAGCATGTCCCGCACGCCGGACGCGTCGCACGGCACCGGCAGCCCCAGCAGCCGGGCCAGCGTCGGCACCTCGGTGATCACCACGTCGGCCGCCTCCAGCACCGGCACCGCCTCGGCGGCGGGCAGCCTGCGGTCGACGTCGTGCGGCACCAGGTCGAACGCCACCAGCGTGCCGGCCTCCCGCGCGATGCGCACCGCCGCCCGCAGCGCCGCCCGCGACACCGGCGCCAGCAGGGCGTAGCCGTCGGCGAACAGGGCGTCCGCGCGCCGGATCGCCGGGGCCGCCCGGTGCACCTCGCTCTCGGTCAGGCGGCGGCCCGGGCCGTGGTCGTCCACCACCAGCAGCCGCACCCCGCGCCGCCCGTCCGGCCCGCCCCGGCCGTCGCCCCGGCCGCGCGCGGGCGGCTCGGCCCCGTCGCGCAGCATCACCGCCACGCCGTTGGCCGCGCCCGGCTCCACGCACAGCAGGTCGCGCACGCCCATCCGCCGCAGCTCGCGCCGGATCACCGGGGTGAACGCATCGTCGCCGATCTTGCCCAGCACCGCCACCCGGCGGAAGTAGCCGGCGGCGCACCGGGCCATGTTCACCGCGGTGCCCGCCACCACCGCCCGGGCCGGGGCGTAGGCCAGCCGGTCGGCGGCCACGTCGGCGAAGCGCACGCCGGGCAGGTCCGCCCGCGCCTCGATCATCACGTCGCCCAGCACGACCAGGCGGAACCGGCGCTCGGCGGCGCCGTCCAGCCCCGGCCACGCGACGGGCGAGGACGCGGCCGCCCGGCCGCCTGGGGAAACGGCCCGGCCGCCGGGGGAGGGGGCCGCCCCGGAGCAGTCCCCGGTCACCCTGCCGCCGGGTGCAGCCGCAGGAACGCCCGCATCACCGGCCGCAGGTCGGGGATCAGGTCGAACCCGGCCAGCAGGCCCAGCGGCACCCAGGCCGGTTCGCTCAGGTGGTCGTCGGGCATCTGGTGCTCCATGGTGATCTCCGTGGTCACCGCGCGGCAGGTGCGGGCGACCGCCACCACCCTGACCAGCACGCGCCCGCCGTCCGGGTCCGGCGGCCCGCCGTGTCGGCCGCCGTGCCGGCCCGCGGGCGCCCGGCCGGGCATGAACCACTGCCACATGTGGAACGGCGGCCCCGGATCGACCTTGAGGCCGACCTCCTCCCACACCTCGCGCCGGATGTGGTCGTCGAGGTCCAGGTCGCCGGCCACCTCCAGACGGCCGCCCGGCACCTCCCACCGGCCCGGATGCAGCGGGTCGGAGACGGACTTGCGCACCAGCAGCAGCCGGTCGTCATGGACGATGAAGGCCTTCTGTGCGAACTCCAGCCGGACCGGGGAGCCGGTCAGGTCGGCGGTCGTGACGGCCTCGCTCCTGAAAACGGGCATCGCGGGAATTCTTTCCGTGCGGCCGGCCCACGGCGTCCCCTGGGCAGCACCAAGGTAACAAGGGCGCCGCCGGCGGCACAGGGCGCGCCGGTCAGTTCTGATGTGCCTTTCACGGGAAGCCGGTTGTGCCCCCTGCGGCGGCCGAACGGGAATGAACGGGGCGTGCCGGAGGTTTGCCACAGTGACGTACAACACGGCATGACGCACGCGTTCCGGCCCGCTTGTCGATCGGGCGGCGACGCCGGGTGGGGCGCATCAGGACCCGGTAGGTGATAGTCTTGGTGGTCGACCGATCCGGCATGGGTGTCCGAGTGTTCACCCGGGCCGGGCGCAAGCGGAGGCCACCTCCCACCTGACCGGCCGTTGCAGGCCGGTGGGTCTCGGTTCGGCGGACGGGCGCCGGAGGCGTCCGGCACGCCGTCGTCCCCGGGCATCGTCCCGAGGGCGGCCGAAGGTGGCCCCGCATGCGATGCCGTGCGGGGCTTTTCGTATGGGAGGCCCTGGGTACGACCGGTCCGAAGACTTGGAGCAACGGCCCCTAGGAGGTCCCATCAGCGCCGAACCGCGTATCAACGAGCGCATCCGAGTGCCCGAGGTCCGGCTCGTCGGTCCGAACGGCGAACAGGTGGGCATCGTGCCCATCGCCAAGGCCCTTGAACTCGCGCGCGAGGCCGACCTCGACCTCGTCGAGGTGGCCCCCACGGCGCGCCCGCCCGTCGCCAAGCTCATGGACTACGGCAAGTTCAAGTACGAGTCCGCGATGAAGGCGCGAGAGGCGCGCAAGAACCAGGCGCACACGGTCATCAAGGAGATCAAGCTCCGACCGAAGATCGACCCGCACGACTACGAGACCAAGAAGGGTCACGTGGTGCGGTTCCTCAAGGCCGGCGACAAGGTCAAGGTCACGATCATGTTCCGTGGCCGCGAGCAGTCCCGGCCCGAACTGGGCTTCCGCCTGCTGCAGCGGCTCGCCGACGACGTCGAGGAACTCGGTTTCGTCGAGTCCCGGCCCAAGCAGGACGGGCGGAATATGATCATGGTGATCGGGCCGCACAAGAAGAAGGCGGAGGCCCGGGCCGAGCGCGCGGCGGCCCGCTCGCAGAAGCCGGGGTCCGGTTCGGCCTGAGCCGGTCCCGCCTCGGCCCCGCCGCACGCCGCCCTCCGGCGGCGCGGCCGGGCCGCGCGGACGGCCGTCCGGCCGTTCCGTGTGGACCCTGCGCTCATGCAGGGTCGAGACGCACGTACATTGAAGCCTGATCCAGGCGCGTCCCCAACGGGACCCGTGGGGCGCGCCGGTCAGGCGCGCCCCCGTGCACCCGGGGGCCCGGAGTTGAGGGAGACGACGGCGACCATGCCGAAGACCAAGACGCACAGCGGCGCCAAGAAGCGGTTCAAGCTGACCGGCTCCGGCAAGGTGATCCGCCGCCGCGCCAACCGCAACCACCTGCTCGAGCACAAGCCCAGCAAGCGGACCCGGCGCCTGGACGGCACGGTCGTGGTGTCCCAGGCCGACGCCAAGAACCTCAAGAAGCTGCTGCGCAAGTAGTGGCCGCGCCCACCGGATCTGTACGACCGGCCGAGGGCCAGGCTGCCCCGGCCCCCACGAAGGAGTAGTCACGTGGCACGCGTGAAGCGGGCGGTGAACGCCGCCAAGAAGCGTCGGGTCGTCCTGGAGCGGTCGAGCGGCTACCGCGGTCAGCGGTCGCGCCTGTACCGCAAGGCCAAGGAGCAGCAGCTCCACTCGATGACCTACGCCTTCCGGGACCGCAAGGACCGCAAGGGCCAGTTCCGGAGGCTGTGGATCCAGCGCATCAACGCCGCCGCCCGCGCCAACGGCATGACCTACAACCGGTTCATCCAGGGCCTGAAGGCCGCCGAGGTGGACGTCGACCGGCGCATGCTGGCCGAGCTGGCGGTCAACGACGCCGCGGCGTTCGCCGCCCTCGTGCAGGTGGCCAAGAAGGCGCTGCCGGCGCAGGGCTCGGCGGCCGCCTGACCGGGCCCGGACCGACGATGGCGAGCGGCGAGCTGACCTCCGTCCGGTCTCCCCGGGTCAAGGCGGCTCGCCGGCTCGCCAAACGCGCGTTCCGGCGCCGCGACCGCCGCTTCCTGGCGGAGGGACCGCAGGCGGTGCGCGAGGCCCTGGAGGTCCCCGGGCGCCTGGCCGAGCTGTTCACCACCGCCGAGGCCGAGTCGCGGCACCGCGACCTGGTGCGCGCCGCCGAACGGGCCGGCGTGCCGGTGCTGCGGGTCAGCGGCGAGGTCATGGCCGAGCTCGCGCAGACCGTCACCCCGCAGGGCCTGCTGGCGGTGTGCGAGTTCGTGGACGTCCCGCTGGAGGGCGCGCTGAACGCCGCGCCCCGGCTGGTGACGGTGCTCGCGCACGTGCGCGACCCGGGCAACGCCGGCACGGTGCTGCGCACCGCCGACGCCGCCGGATCCGAATCAGTGATCTTCACCGACGCCTCGGTGGACCCCTACAACGGCAAGTGCGTGCGGGCCTCGGCGGGCAGCCTGTTCCACCTGCCCGTCGTCGTCGGGCCGCGGTTCGGCGACCTGATGCCCGCGCTGCGCGGCGCCGGCCTGACCGTGCTGGCCGCCGACGGGGCGGGCAAGCGCACCCTGGACGAGGCGATCGACGACGGGCTGCTGGCCCGCCCCGCCGCCTGGGTGTTCGGCAACGAGGCGTGGGGGCTGCCCGAGGAGATCCTCGACAGCGTCGACGACGTGGTGCGCGTGCCGATCTACGGCCGCGCCGAGAGCCTCAACCTGGCCACGGCCGCGGCCGTATGCCTGTACGCCTCCGCCCGCGCCCAGCGCGCGGGCCGGGAGGGCTAGTTCCGCGCCGTCTGTGCGCACTATTACCGGTGGCCGGATGCGGCCGCCATTGGCCCCGCCGAAACCCGGGTGAACTGGGAAGATGGTTTCCCGCCGGGCGGCGCCGCGGGGGAATCGGCGCGCGTTCGGGCTCGTTCCGGAGGAGGAGCGGGAACCACCCGGACGGCGGATCTCAGGCGTCGTACCCGATGCCTACCGTGAGGGGCGAGAGCGGCGACGAGGCCGCGGAATATGGGGGCGGACATGATGACCGACGATTGCAGGCCGACGCGGCGCGCGCGCCTGGGACGGCGGCGCCCGGAGATGCGGTGCAGGGCGGGGGCGGTCCGAAGGCCGCCGGGCGCGGCGCCGGGGCTGCGGGTGAGCGTCGCCGACGTCTTCACCGACGCCGCCGTCGTGACCGTCGAGGGCGAGATCGACCTGGGCACCGCCGCGACGCTGCGCGGCGAGCTGCTGGCCCTGCACGCCGCGGGCCGCCGCGGCCTGGTGGTCGACTTCGCCGGGGTGCGCTTCTGCGACGCCAGCGGCCTGGGCGCGCTGGTCGCCGCGCACAACCGGGTGACCGCCGGCGGCGGCCGCATCCGCCTGGCCCGCGTCCGCCCGCAGCAGGCGCGGCTGCTGCGCATCACCGGCCTGGACCGGCTGTTCCCCACCCACGACGACCTGGCCGAGGCGGTCGCCGCCGCCCGCTCCTCCACCGCATCCGCGGGGTAGCGCCGGCCGGCGGCATGTACGCCGGGGACACAAATAGCTTGCCGGGGCGGGGCCTGCGGGTGCCGTGAGACGCCGGTGTGCGGCTAGAGTCTCCTCTCGTAAAGACTCGGAAAGGCCGCGATTCCCAACCGGTGACTGGAGGCCGTCGTGGGCGGAGAGCGCTCCCCGGAGCTGTCCGGGCGCGAGGCTCTCGACGATCTGCCCGACGGGGTGCTGGTGGCCGACCGCACCGGGCGGGTCGTGGCGTTCAACGCCGCCGCCGCGCGGATGACCGGCGTCCCGGTGCGCGCGGCACTCGGCCGCGACTTCCGCGACGTGCTGCCGCTGCGCGACGCCGAGGGCCGCGACTGGTGGAAGTGCCTGGCCCCCTACGAGGGCCTGGCGACCCGCACCCGGCACCCCGAGCGGTCGCTGTACCTGCCCGACGGCACCGAGCTGCTGGTGACCGCCGGCTACCGGCGCGGCGAGGGCCGGCGGGTGGAACGGTTCACCGTGTGCCTGCGCGACGCCGCCCAGCGCGCCCGCCGCGAACGCGACCGCGCCGACCTGGTGTCCACCGTCGCGCACGAGCTGCGCTCCCCGCTGACCAGCGTCAAGGGGTTCACCGCCACGCTGCTGGCCCGCTGGCACCGCTTCAACGACGACCAGAAGCGGGTCATGCTGGAGACGGTCAACGCCGACGCCGACCGCGTCACCCGGCTGATCACCGAGCTGCTGGACGTCTCGCGCATCGAGGCCGGGCGGCTGGAGATGCGCCGCCAGGTGGTCGATCTGGCCGAGGAGGTCCGCAAGGTGATCGCCGGACGGGTCGCGGCCGGCGACTCCGAAGACCGGTTCCGGTTCCAGACGCGCGGCCCTCTCCCGGAAATGTGGCTCGACCCGGACAAGATCGGGCAGATCATCGGTAACTTGGTGGAAAACGCGGTGCGGCACGGCGCCGGAACGGTCACCATAGTGGTGGAGCCGGACGTGCACGGGGAGGGAGCGGTCGTGTCGGTGCGCGACGAGGGCGAGGGCATCCCGCCCGAGGCCGCGCAGCGCGTCTTCCGGCAGTTCTGGCGCGGCCCCGGAGGCAACCGGCGCCGCGGCACCGGCCTCGGCCTCTACATCGTCAAAGGCCTGGTGGAGGCGCACGGCGGCACGATCACCGTGCAGCGCGCCCCGGGCGGCGGCGCCGAGTTCCGATTTACCTTGCCCGCCGGGGCTCCCGACTACGCCGTCTGAAGCGGCGCCGCGAGCCGCCGAGCGGGCCGACACCGGAGATCGTTTCCGCCGCGTCCCGGGATCGCGCCGCAGATGGCGCCACTAGACTCGGGGCGTTCCACGCCGACCGGAGTTGTCAACCACCATGTCTGCACCCAACAAGTCCTACGACCCTGTCGAGGTGTCCGCGCTGGCGCCCGAGGAGGTCGAGCGGGCCCGCGACGAGGCGCTGGCCGCCATCGCCGCGGCCGCCGACCTCGACGAGCTCAAGCAGGTCCGCCTGGCGCACGCCGGCGACCGCTCCCCGCTGGCCCTGGCCAACCGCGAGATCGGCGCGCTGCCCCCCGCGGCCCGGGCCGAGGCGGGCAAGCGCGTCGGCGCCGCCCGCGGCGCGGTCGGCAAGGCCCTCAAGGAGCGCCAGGCCGAGCTGGAGGCCGAGCGCGACCGGCGCGTGCTGATCGAGGAGACCGTCGACGTCACGCTGCCGTGGGACCGCGCCCCGCGCGGCGCCCGGCACCCGCTGACCACGATCGCCGAGCGCATGGCCGACGTGTTCGTCTCCATGGGCTTCGAGATCGCCGAGGGGCCCGAGGTCGAGGCGGGCTGGTTCAACTTCGACGCGCTGAACTTCAAACCCGACCACCCGGCGCGCACCATGCAGGACACCTTCTTCGTCGGCTCGGAGGACACCGACCTGGTGCTGCGCACCCACACCTCGCCGGTGCAGGTGCGCTCGCTGCTGGAGCGCGACCTGCCGGTGTACGTGGTGGTGCCGGGCCGCACGTACCGCACCGACGAGCTGGACGCCACGCACAGCCCGGTCTTCCACCAGCTGGAGGGCCTGGCGGTCGACGAGGGCCTGACCATGGCCGACCTGCGCGGCGCGATCGACGCGTTCGTCGGCGGCATGTTCGGGGAGGGCCTGGCGACGCGGTTCCGCCCGTCGTACTTCCCGTTCACCGAGCCGTCGGCCGAGGTGGACATGCAGTGCTTCGTCTGCCGGGGCGCGTCGGTCGAACGGGGCGCCGAGCCGTGCCGCACCTGCTCCTCGGAGGGCTGGATCGAGCTGGGCGGCTGCGGCATGGTCAACCCGCGGGTGCTGGTGGCCTGCGGCATCGACACCGAGCGCTACAGCGGCTGGGCGTTCGGGCTGGGCGTCGAGCGGACGCTGATGTTCCGCCACGGCGTCGAGGACATGCACGACATGGTCGAGGGTGACGTGCGGTTCACCCTTCCGTTCGGGATGGAGATCTGATGCGGGTCCCGCTTTCGTGGCTGCGGGAGTTCGTCGAGCTGCCCGCGGACGTCACCGGCCGCGACCTGGCCGCCCGGCTGATCGAGGCGGGCCTGGAGGTCGAGACGGTCGAGCAGGCCGGCGCCGACGTCGTCGGCCCGCTGGTGGTCGGCGAGGTGCTGGCCATCGAGGAGCTGACCGGGTTCAAAAAGCCGATCCGGTACTGCCGGGTCGATGTGGGGCGGGCCAACGGCACCGGCGAGCCGCAGAACATCATCTGCGGCGCCACCAACTTCGCCGTCGGCGACCGCGTCGTGGTGGTCCTGCCCGGCGGCGTGCTGCCCGGCGGGTTCCGGATCGGCGCGCGCAAGACCTACGGGCGCATGTCCGAGGGCATGATCTGCTCGGTGCGCGAGCTGGGCATCGGCGACGACCACGCCGGCATCCTGGTGCTGCCGCCCGACGCGCCGGTCGGCGCCGACGCGATCGAGCTGCTCGGCCTGCGTGACGACGTGCTCGACATCGCCGTCACGCCCGACCGCGGCTACGCGCTGTCGATCCGCGGCGTGGCGCGCGAGGCCGCCATCGCCTACGACGTGCCGTTCCGCGATCCGGCCGACGTCGAGCCGCCCGACGACACCGCCGAGGCCCACCCGGCGGGCGTCGCCGACCCGACCGCCTGCGACCGGCTGGTGCTGCGCCGGGTGCGCGGCCTCGACCCGAGCGCGCGCACGCCCATGTGGATGCAGGTGCGGCTGTTCCGCGCCGGGATGCGGCCGGTGTCGCTGGCGGTGGACGTCACCAACTACGTGATGCTGGAGCTGGGCCAGCCGCTGCACGCCTACGACGGCGGCAAGCTGGCCGGCCCGATCGTGGTGCGCCGCGCCCGCGAGGGCGAGAGCCTGGAGACGCTCGACCACGTCAAGCGCGACCTGCACCCCGAGGACATCCTCATCACCGACGACTCCGGGCCGATCGGCCTGGCCGGCACCATGGGCGGCCTGGCCACCGAGATCGACGAGGCGTCGACCGACATGGTGATCGAGGCGGCGCACTTCGACGACATCGGCGTGGCGCGCATGGTCCGCCGGCACAAGCTGCACAGCGAGGCGTCGTACCGGTTCGAGCGCGGCGTCGACCGCGAGCTGCCGCTGTACGCCTCGTACCGGGCGGTGCGGATGCTGGCCGAGCTGGGCGGCGCCGAGATCGTCCCGGGCGTCACGCACGTGCAGTCCCCGGCCCCCGCGGCCACCGTCACCATGCGGGCCGACCACCCGGGGCGCGTCGCGGGGGTCGCCTACGACCGGGCGGCGGTGGTGCGCCGCCTGGAGCAGGTCGGCTGCACGGTGGAAGGCGGGGACGTGCTGACGGTGACGCCGCCGTCGTGGCGCCCCGACCTCACCGACCCCAACGACCTCGCCGAAGAGGTCATCCGGCTGGAGGGCTACGAGAACATCCCGGCGCGGCCGCCGCGTCCCGTCGCCGGGCGCGGCCTGACCCCCGCCCAGCGGCTGCGCCGCCGCATCGGCCGGGCGCTGGCGGGCGCGGGCTACGTCGAAACGCTGAACTTCCCGTTCGTCGCCGAACGCGACTGGGAGGCGCTGCAGCTGCCCGCAGACGACCCGCGGCGCACGGCGCTGCGGCTGGCCAACCCGCTGTCGGAGGACGAGCCGCTGCTGCGCACCACGCTGCTGCCGGGGCTGCTGCGCACGCTCGCCCGCAACGTGGGCCGCGGCTTCCCCGACGTGGCGCTGTTCGAGCTCGGCCTGGTGTTCCGGCCGCGTCCGGGCGCGCCGGAGCGGGCGCCGCGGCTGCCGGTCGACCGCGGGCCGACCGCCGAGGAGCTCGCCTCGCTGGAGGTCGCACTGCCCGACCAGCCGCTGCGCGCCGCCGTGGTGCTGGCGGGCGAGCGGGACCGCGCCGGCTGGTGGGGTCCGGGCCGCCCCGCCGGGTGGGCCGACGCGATCGAGGCCGCCCGCGTGGTGGCGCGCGAGGCCGGGGTCGAGCTGACGGTCAAGGCCGACCAGCACGCGCCGTGGCACCCGGGCCGCTGCGCCGCCCTGTACGTCGGCGACACGCTGGTGGGGCACGCCGGCGAGCTGCACCCGCGCACCGTCAAGGCGTACGGCCTGCCGCCCCGCACCTGCGCGATGGAGCTGGAGGTGCGCCGCCTGGGCGAGCCGGGCGCGACGCGGGCGCCGCTCGTGTCGTCCTACCCGGTCGCGACCCAGGACGTGGCGCTGATCGTCGACGCGGACGTGCCCGCGGCGCAGGTCGAGGCGGCGCTGCGCGAGGGCGCCGGGGAGCTGCTGGAGTCGGTGCGGCTGTTCGACGTCTACACCGGCGAGCAGGTGGGGGAGGGGCGCCGGTCCCTGGCCTACACGCTGCGGTTCCGCGCCCCCGACCGCACGCTGACCGCCGAGGAGGCGGGCGCCGCCCGCGACGCGGCCGTGGCCCTGGCCGCCGAGCGCACCGGCGCCGTCCTGCGCGGTGCGTGAGCCCCGCCCTCTGAGGGGGTTTCGACGCGACGAGGCAAACGGCCCCGCACCCTGCTGCGCGGTGCGGGGCCGTTTTTTCTTCTGCGCCCGGGAACAACCCCTGAAACCTTTGTGTTGGAAGGGGCGTCCGGCTACACTGGATCGGTCTTATCGTCGCCCGGCAGGGGAGTCCGTTGGAGAACTGAGGTCGCCGACACCGCGCGGCACCACGCCCAAGGCGTGACGCGCGCACGCGATCTCAGGCGAGGACCTTCCGTCCCGGGCTTTTTTGCTGCCCGCGCGCCGTCCGTGCGCGCGTCCCGCGGTGTCTCCACGTGTTCCGCATCCGATGTCGACGCGTTCATGGAGGGCCGCCCCTGATGTCTTTTTCCATCGTCTGTTCGGACCTGTCGTTCGCCTGGCCGGACGGCACCGTCGTGCTGGACGGGCTGGACGCCGCGTTCGGCACCGGCCGCACCGGCCTGATCGGCGTCAACGGGTCCGGCAAGTCCACGCTGCTGCGGCTGATCGCCGGGGAGCTGCGGCCGGCGTCCGGGACGGTGCGGGTGGCCGGGCGGGTCGGCCACCTGCCGCAGAACCTGCCGCTCGGCACCGCCCGCACCGTGTCCGACCTGCTCGGGATCACCGCGACCCGCCGGGCGCTGCATGCCATCGAGCGGGGCGAGGTCACCGAGGAGCACTTCGCCGCCGTCGGCGACGACTGGGACGTGGAGGAACGCGCCCGCGCCCAGCTCGACCGACTCGGCCTGGCGCACCTCGGCCTGGACCGCACGGTGGCGGCGCTGTCGGGCGGGGAGGCGGTCATGGTGGGGCTGGCCGCGCTGCTGCTGGCCCGTCCCGACGTCCTGCTGCTGGACGAGCCCACCAACAACCTGGACCTGGACGCCCGGCGCCGCCTGTACGACGCGGTCGCCGCCTGGCCGGGCGTGCTGGTGGTGGTCAGCCACGACCGGCGGCTGCTGGAGCTGGTCGACGAGATCGCCGACCTGCGCGACGGCGCCGTCCGCACGTTCGGCGGCAACCTGCCGGCCTACGAGGAGGTGCTGGCGGTGGAGCGGGAGGCGGCCGAACGCGCCGTCCGCTCGGCCGAGTCGCATCTGCGGCGGCAGCGGCGCGAGCTGGAGGAGGCGCGGGTGAAGCTGGCCCGCCGCGTCCGCTACGGCGACAAGATGTACGACAACAAGCGGGAGCCGAAGGTCGTCATGAACTCGCGCAAGCGGGAGGCGCAGGTGTCGGCGGGCAAGCACCGCATCATGCACGAGCAACGCCTGGCCGACGCGCGCGAGCGGCTCGCCGAGGCCGAGGAGGCGGTCCGCGAGGACGAGGAGATCCGGGTCGAGCTGCCCGCCACCGAGGTCCCGGCGGGCCGCACGGTGCTGACCGTCACCGGGCTGCGCGCGCCGGAGCCGGGCTCCCTGGCGGAGCTGGTCGTGCGGGGTCCGGAGCGCATCGCGCTGGTCGGTCCGAACGGCTCGGGCAAGACGACGCTGCTGCGCGCGATCGCCGACGCGGCGGTGCCCGAGGCGCCGCCCGAGGCGGGGGCGGTCGCGGCGGGCACGGCCGTCCGGACGGGCGTGGCGGGCGTGCGGTACCTGCCGCAGCGCCTCGACGTCCTGGACGACGGGCTCAGCGTGGTCGACAACGTGCGGGCCTTCGCCCCGTCGGCGTCGGTGAACGCGGTGCGGGCCGGGCTGGCGCGGTTCCTGTTCCGCGGCGCCCGCGCCGACCGGCTCGCGGGCACGCTGTCGGGCGGCGAGCGGTTCCGGGCGGTGCTGGCGGCGCTGCTGCTGGCCGAGCCCGCCCCGCGGCTGCTGCTGCTGGACGAGCCGACCAACAACCTGGACATGGCCAGCGTGCGCAGGCTTGGGGAGGCGCTGGACGCCTACCGGGGCGCGCTGATCGTGGTCAGCCACGACCTGCCGTTCCTGCGGACGCTGGGCATCACCCGCTGGCTGCGCATGGACGCTGCCGCCGGACTGTCGGAGGTCGATCCCATGTGAGCCGGATATGAGCTGGATATGAACGGGTATGACCCGGAACGATACGGTCTCCTGCCGCCGCCGACGGGGTGTAATGACGCCCTCGCCTTTGCATATTCATCCATCATGATGCATACTCTTGCCGAACAAGGGTGAGAGAAGGGCGGGGTGCGGATGGGCATCCGGGCGGCGGTGGCGGGAGCCAGCGGCTACGCGGGCGGAGAGATCCTGCGGATCCTGGCGGGCCACCCCGAGTTCGAGATCGGCACGGTGACGGCGGGCGCCAACGCGGGCACGCCGCTGGGCGCGCACCAGCCGCACCTGCGTCCGCTGGCCGGGCGGGTCCTGGCCGAGACCACACCGGACGTCCTGGCCGGGCACGACGCGGTCTTCCTGGCGCTGCCGCACGGCCAGTCCGCGGCGATCGCCGAGCAACTGGGCGACGACGTGCTGGTGGTCGACTGCGGTGCCGACTTCCGCCTGGCCGACCCCGCCGACTGGGAGCACTTCTACGGCACCCCGCACGCCGGCACCTGGCCCTACGGGCTGCCCGAACTGCCCGGCCACCGCGAACGCCTGCGCGGCACCCGCCGCATCGCCGTGCCCGGCTGCTACCCGACGGCCGTGCTGCTGGCGATGTACCCGGCGTTCGCCGCCGGGCTGGCCGAGCCCGACGTCGTGGTCGTCGCCGCGTCCGGCGCCTCCGGCGCGGGCCGCGCCCCCAAACCGCACCTGCTGGGCAGCGAGGTCATGGGCTCGGTCAGCGCCTACGGCGTCGGCGGCGTCCACCGGCACACCCCCGAGATGGCGCAGGGCCTCGGCGCCGTCGCCGGCGAGCCGGTCACCGTGTCGTTCACGCCCACGCTGGCGCCCATGAGCCGCGGCATCCTGGCCACCTGCACCGCCCGCGCCCGGCCCGGCGTCACCGCCGAAACGCTGCGCGCCGCCTACGAGAGCGCCTACGCGGGCGAGCCGTTCGTCGGGCTGCTGCCCGAGGGCACCTGGCCCGCCACGTCCATGACCCTGGGCGCGAACACCGCGCTCGTGCAGACCGCCCTCGACGAGCGCGCCGGACGCCTCGTCGTGGTCGCCGCCATCGACAACCTCGCCAAGGGCACCGCCGGAGGCGCCGTGCAGAGCGCCAACCTCGCCCTCGGCCTGCCCGAAGAACTCGGACTCACCACGATCGGAGTGTCCCCGTGAGCGTCACCGCCCCCCGCGGATTCCGCGCCGCCGGCGTCGTCGCCGGGCTCAAGGACGGCGGAACCCGCGACCTGGCCCTGGTCGTCAACGACGGCCCCTCCCGCGCGGCGGCCGGCGTCTTCACCCGCAACCGCGTGAAGGCCGCCCCCGTCCTGTGGTCCCAGCAGGTCCTCAAAGGCGGCCGCGTGCGCGCGGTGGTGCTCAACTCCGGCGGCGCCAACGCCTGCACCGGCGCGCCCGGGTTCCAGGACACCCACGCCACCGCCGAGAAGGCCGCCGAGCTGCTGGCCGACTCGGCCGGCGAGATCGCGGTGTGCTCCACCGGCCTGATCGGCGAGCGGCTGCCCATGGACAGGCTGCTGCCCGGCGTGGAGACCGCCGTGGCCGAGCTGTCGCGCGGCGACGGGGGCCTGGCCGCCGCCGACGCCATCCGCACCACCGACACCGTCGCCAAGATCGCCTTCCGGTCGGGCGACGGCTACATGATCGGCGGCATGGCCAAGGGCGCGGGCATGCTGGCGCCGTCGCTGGCCACCATGCTGTGCGTGCTGACCACCGACGCCGACCTGGACGCCGCCGCCCTCGACCGGGCGCTGCGCGCCGCCACGTCCGTCACCTTCGACCGGCTGGACACCGACGGCTGCATGTCCACCAACGACACCGTGCTGCTGCTGGCGTCCGGCGCCGCCGGCACCGCACCGGACGAGGCGGCGTTCACCGAGCTGCTCACCGACCTGTGCGCCGACCTGGCCCGGCAGCTGCTAGTCGACGCCGAGGGCGCGGCCAAGGCCATCGCCATCGAGGTCGTCGGCGCCGCCAGCGAGGACGACGCGGTCACCGTGGGCCGCTCCATCGCCCGCAACAACCTGCTCAAGTGCGCCATCCACGGCGAGGACCCCAACTGGGGCCGGGTGCTGTCGGCCGTCGGCACCACCGACGCGGTGTTCGAGCCCGACCACCTCAACGTCGCCATCAACGGCGTGTGGGTGTGCCGCAACGGCGCGGTCGGCGACGACCGCGACAAGGTGGACCTGCGGCCCCGCGACGTCACCATCACCGTCGACCTGGCGTCCGGCCCGCACAGCGCCACCGTCTGGACCACCGACCTGACCGCCGACTACGTCCACGAGAACTCGGCCTACTCGACATGAGCGACATCGTCTCCGGAGCGCGGATGCGCAAGAACCGGGCCGGGGTCCTGGACAAGGCGGAGACCCTGATCAAGGCCCTGCCGTGGCTGGAGCGCTTCCACGGCAAGACCGTCGTGATCAAGTACGGCGGGCACGCCATGACCGACGAGGCGCTGCGCTCCTCGTTCGCCGAGGACGTGGTGTTCCTGCGGTACGCCGGGCTGCGCCCGGTGATCGTGCACGGCGGCGGCCCGCAGATCAACGCCGCCCTCGACAAGCAGGGCATCGAGTCCACCTTCACCGCCGGGCTGCGCGTCACCACCCCCGAGGCCATGGAGGTGGTGCGGATGGTGCTGGTCGGGCAGGTCGGCCGGGACGTGGTCGGGCTGATCAACCGGCACGGCCCGTTCGCCGTCGGCATGTCCGGCGAGGACGCCAACCTGTTCACCGCCGAACGCAAGCACGCCGTCGTGGACGGCGAGCCGGTCGACATCGGCCAGGTCGGCGAGATCGTCGAGGTGCAGGTCGGCGCGGTGCGGGCGCTGCTGGACGACGGCCGCATCCCCGTGGTGTCCAGCGTCGCCCGCGGCGACGACGGCGAGATCTACAACGTCAACGCCGACACCGCCGCCGCCGCGCTGGCCGTCGCGCTCGACGCCGCCAAGCTGGTCGTGCTCACCGACGTGGAGGGCCTGTACGCCGACTGGCCCGACAGCGACGACGTCATCGACCGCCTCACCACCGACGAGCTGGCCGCGCTGCTGCCGAACCTGTCCTCCGGCATGGTGCCCAAGATGGAGGCGTGCCTGCACGCGGTGCGCGGCGGGGTGCCGCGCGCGCACGTGCTGGACGGCCGCGTGCCCCACTCGCTGCTGCTGGAGATCTTCACCGAGGAGGGGATCGGGACGATGGTCCTGCCCAGCCCCATGGAGGCGGACAAGTGAACGACGAGCTGAGAAAGCGGTTCGAGGCCGCCTTCATGCCCAACTACGGCGTGCCCCCGCTGGCGCTGGCGCGCGGCGAGGGCAGCCGCGTGTGGGACGCCGACGGCAACGCCTACCTCGACCTGATCGCGGGCATCGCCGTCAGCTCCCTGGGCCACGGCCACCCCGCCCTGGTCGAGGCGGTCACCGCGCAGGTCGCGCGGCTGGCCCACTCCTCCAACCTGTTCCTGCACGAGCCGGAGGTGCTGCTGGCCGAGCGGCTGCGCGGCCTGCTCGGCGGCGACGGCCGGGTGTTCTTCGCCAACAGCGGCACCGAGGCCAACGAATGCGCGCTCAAAATCGCCGTCAAGCACGGCGGGGCGCACGGCCGCACCTACCTCGTCGCCACCGAGAACGGGTTTCACGGCCGCACCATGGGCGCGCTGGCGCTGACCGGAAAGGCGTCCATCCGCGAGCCGTTCGGGCCGTTCGGCTGGGACGTGCGGTTCGTCCCCTACGGCGACGCCGAAGCCCTGGAGGCCGCCGTCACCGCCGAGTGCGCGGCGGTGTTCCTGGAGCCCGCCCAGGGCGAGGCGGGGGTCGTCCCGCCGCCCGAGGGCTACTTCGCCGAGGCGCGGCGGATCTGCGACGCCGCCGGCGCGCTGCTGGTGGCCGACGAGATCCAGTCGGGGATCGGCCGCACCGGCGCCTGGTTCGCCCACCAGCACGACGGCGTCCGCCCCGACGTGCTCACCCTCGCCAAGGGCCTGGGCGGCGGCCTGCCGATCGGCGCGTGCATCGCCCTCGGCCCCTACGGCGAGGTGTTCGCCAAGGGCGACCACGGCTCCACCTTCGGCGGCAACCCCGTCAGCGCCGCCGCCGCCCTGGCCGTCCTGGACACCATCGAACGCGACGGCCTGCTCGCCAACGCCGCCGAGGTCGGCAAGGTGCTGGCCGACGGCATCGCGGCGGTCTCCCACCCGCTGCTGGCGGGCGTGCGCGGCCGCGGCCTGTGGCTGGGCGTGGTGCTGAGCGCCCCGGTCGCCGCCGCCGTGGAGGCCGCCGCCCGCGACGCCGGCTTCCTGGTCAACGCCGTGCAGCCGGACGCGGTGCGCCTGGCCCCGCCCCTGATCCTCACCGTCGGCGAGGCGCGGTCGTTCGTCGACGCGCTCCCGGCGATCCTCGATGCGGCCACCGAGGCCGCACCCGCCGGTAAGGAGAACTGACCGATGGTCCGGCACTTCCTGCGCGACGACGACCTGACCCCCGCCGAGCAGGCCGAGGTCCTGGACCTGGCCGCCGAGCTCAAGCGCGACCGGTTCGCCCGCCGCCCCCTGGAGGGCCCGCGGTCGGTGGCGGTGCTGTTCGACAAGCCGTCCACCCGCACCCGCGTGTCGTTCGCCGTCGGCATCGCCGAGCTGGGCGGCCATGCCCTGATCATGGACGCCGGCGCCAGCCAGCTCGGCCGCGGCGAGCCCATCGCCGACACCGCCCGCGTGCTGGAACGGCAGGTCAGCGCGATCGTGTGGCGCACCTCCGGGCAGGAGCGCATCGAGGAGATGGCCGACGGCACCACCGTGCCCGTCGTCAACGCCCTCACCGACCGGTTCCACCCCTGCCAGGTGCTGGCCGACCTGCAGACCGTCAAGGAGGCCAAGGGCTCCCTCGCCGGCCTCACCCTCGCCTACTTTGGCGACGGCGCCAACAACATGGCCCACTCCTACCTGCTGGGCGGCGCCACCGCCGGCCTGCACGTGCGGATCGCCGCGCCCGAGCAGCTCCCGCCGGACCCCGCCGTCGTCGAACGCGCCACCGAGATCGCCGCGGCCACCGGCGGGTCGGTCACCGTCACCGCCGACGCCAAGCGCGCCGCCGCCGGCGCCGACGTGCTGGCCACCGACACGTGGGTGTCCATGGGCCAGGAGGGCAAGGACACCTCCGCCTACGAGCCGTACGCGATCGACGAGGCCCTGCTCGCCCAGGCCGCCCCCGACGCCTGCGTGCTGCACTGCCTGCCCGCCTACCGCGGCAAGGAGATCTCCGCCGCCGTCCTGGACGGGCCGCACAGCGTGGTGTGGGACGAGGCCGAGAACCGCCTGCACGCCCAGAAGGCCCTGCTCACCTGGCTGCTGGAGCACTGACCATGACCACCCCGCTCACCAAGACCGCCCGCCAGGCCCGGGTGGTCGAGCTGCTCACCCGGCACCCCGTGCACTCCCAGGCGGAGCTGGCCAAGCTGCTGGCCGACGAGGGCGTCGAGGTCACGCAGGCGACGCTGTCGCGCGACCTGGTGGAGATCGGGGCGGTCAAGCTGCGCGCCCAGGACGGCAGCCTCATCTACGCGGTGCCCGGCGAGGGCGGCGAGCGCATCCGCCGCGCCGCCACCGGCACCGAGACCTTCACCGGGCGGCTCGCCCGGGTGGCCGCCGAACTGCTGGTGTCCGCCGAGGCCTCGGCCAACCTGGTGGTCCTGCGCACCCCGGCGGGCGCCGCGCAGTACCTGGCCTCGGCGATCGACCACGCCGAGTGGCCCACCATCCTCGGGACGGTCGCCGGCGACGACACCGTCCTGGTGATCGCCCGCGACCCGGACGGCGGTGAGGAGGTCGCCCAGGCCCTGCTGCGCCTGACGAACGGACGCGACCGACGAGCCTAGGGACCCCAGCGCCCCCCCCGCACGAGCACCTGACCGCGTCCGGCCGGGACCGGGCCCGCATGGGACGGGGCATGCCGCCCTCACCGGCGCAGTGGTCGTACGCTGATGCGGGACATCCCGCGTGCCCCGGCCCGAGACGGCCCGGGGGCAGCCGACGCGGTGGCCAGAAACTCAGCCATGACGGTGGGAAGAGGATTTTCGTGACCAAGGCACCGACGCGACTGTGGGGCGGACGGTTCGAGGGCGGTCCGTCGGACGCGCTCGCGCGGCTCTCGGTGAGCGTCCAGTTCGACTGGCGGCTGGCCCCCTACGACCTCATGGGGTCGCGCGCGCACGCCCGCGTGCTCAACCGGGCGGGCCTGCTCACCGACGAGGAACTCGACCGCATGCTCGGCGCGCTGGACGACCTGGAGCGGGCGTGCCGGTCCGGCGAGTTCCGGCCCACCGTCGCCGACGAGGACGTCCACACGGCGCTGGAACGCGGCCTGCTGGAGCGCCTCGGCACCCTCGGCGGCAAGCTGCGCGCCGGCCGCAGCCGCAACGACCAGGTCGCCACCGACCTGCGCCTGTACCTGCGCGACCACGTCCGGCAGATCGTGCACCGGCTGGTCGAGCTGGAGAACGCGCTGATCGGCCAGGCCGAGCGCAACCTGGGCGTGGCCGCGCCCGGCATGACCCACCTGCAGCACGCCCAGCCCGTGCTGTTCTCCCACCAGCTGCTGGCGCACGTGCAGCCGCTGACCCGCGACATCGACCGGCTGCGCGACTGGGACCGGCGCGCCGCCGTCTCCCCGCTCGGCTCGGGCGCCCTGGCCGGCTCGTCGCTGCCGCTGGACCCGCAGGCCACCGCCGAGGAACTGGGCTTCGACTCCGCCGCGCCCAACTCCATGGACGCCGTCGCCGACCGCGACTTCGTCGCCGAGTTCCTGTTCGCCGCCGCGCTGATCGGGGTGCACCTGTCGCGGCTGGGCGAGGAGATCTGCCTGTGGGCCTCGCAGGAGTTCCGCTGGATCGAGATGGACGACACCTACGCCACCGGGTCGTCCATCATGCCGCAGAAGAAGAACCCCGACGTCGCCGAGCTGGCCCGCGGCAAGGCCGGACGGCTCATCGGCCACCTGGTGGGCCTGCTCACCACCCTCAAGGGCCTGCCCCTCACCTACAACCGCGACCTGCAGGAGGACAAGGAGGGCGCCTTCGACGCCGTCGAGACCCTGCTGCTGGTCCTGCCCGCGATGTCCGGGCTGATCGCCACGATGCGGGTCAACACCGAGCGGCTGGAGGCCACCGCGCCCGACGGGTTCGCCCTGGCCACCGACCTGGCCGAGCTGCTGGTGCGGCGCGGCGTCCCGTTCCGCGAGGCGCACGAGGTCGTCGGCCACCTGGTGGTGTGGTGCCAGGTCAACGACAAGGACTTCGGCGACCTCACCGACGAGGACCTGGCCAAGGTGTCGCCGCACCTCACCCCGGACGTGCGGGAGGTCCTGGACGTCCAGGGGGCGCTGGCGTCCCGCAAGGCCTACGGCGGCACCGCCCCCGACCGGGTCCGCGAGCAGCTGACCGCGCTGCGCACTCTCGTCAACGAGCACGCCGCATGGGCCGCGGGCCCCGACGAGAGCTGACCCCCTCGCCGCCCCGCAGGCGGTACGGTGGCAGGCCGACGCGCACCCCGGGCGCCCCAGGCGCCCGGGCGGCATCACGGTGAGGTCATGGACGAGGTTCTGCTGTCACGGGACTTCTTCGACCGCCCGGTCGAAGAAGTCGCACCCGACCTGCTCGGACGCGTGCTCGCGCACCGCACGGACGAGGGCGAGGTCGCGGTGCGGCTCACCGAGGTGGAGGCGTACGCGGGCCCCCTGGACCCCGCCTCCCACGCCTACCGGGGGATGACGCCCCGCACCGCGGTGATGTTCGGCCCGCCCGGGCACGCCTACGTGTACTTCACCTACGGCATGCACTTCTGCGTCAACCTGGTGTGCGGCCCGGACGGCACCGCCTCGGCCGTCCTGCTGCGCGCCGGCCGGATCGTCGCGGGCGAGGACCTGGCGCGCCTGCGCCGCCCGCGGTCGACCGTCCGGGACCTGGCCCGCGGCCCCGCGCGGCTCTGCCAGGCCCTGGCCATCGCCCGCGAGCAGAACGGCCTGGACGCCTGCTCGCCCGGCGGACGGCTGCGGATCCTGGCGGGGGACGGCCCCGTCGACCCGTCCTCGGTGCGGACGGGCCCGCGCGTCGGCGTGAACGGCGGCAAGGAGACCCCGTGGCGCTTCTGGATCGACGGCGACCCCACCGTCTCCCCCTACCGCCCCCACGTCCCGCGCCGCCGTTCGGCGCCCACCGCCCGCGCCTGACCCGCGCGGGGCATCCGAGGAGGCCACGGCCGGTGCGCGCAGCCCCCTCGGGCGGTGAAATCAATGAAGCATCAGCCGTGTTGAAGCCGTAGGGTATCCAGGTGCCCGGGCTCCGCCGCCGGCGGTCCGGCATCGAGATCGACGAATCCGAGAACGAGGAAGAACGTGACCGACATCCTGAACGATCTGGCGTGGCGCGACCTGATCGCGCAGTCCACCGATCTGGATGACCTGCGGACGCTGCTCGCCGCGGGGCCGGTCACGCTGTATTGCGGGTTCGATCCGACCGCGCCGTCGCTGCACCTGGGCAACCTCATCCAGCTCCTCACCCTGCGGCGCTTCCAGCAGGCCGGGCACCGGCCGATCGGGCTGGTCGGCGGCGCCACCGGGCTGATCGGCGACCCCAGCGGCAAGAGCGCCGAACGCGTCCTGAACTCCGAGGAGACCGTCGCCGGCTGGGTGGAGCGCATCCGCGGCCAGGTGGCCCGGTTCCTGGACTTCGACGAGGGCCCGACCGGCGCCCTCATGGTCAGCAACCTCGACTGGGCCGGCCCGATGAGCGCGATCGAGTTCCTGCGCGACATCGGCAAGCACTTCCCGGTCAACCGGATGCTGGCCCGCGAGACCGTCCGCAAGCGCCTGGACACCACGGGCATGAGCTACACCGAGTTCAGCTACGTGCTGCTGCAGGCGATGGACTACCTGGAGCTGTACCGCCGGTACGGCTGCCGCCTGCAGACCGGCGGCAGCGACCAGTGGGGCAACCTCACCGCCGGCGTCGACCTCATCCGGCGCGTCGAGGGCGGCACCGCGCACGCCTTGACCACCCCGCTGCTGACCAAGGCCGACGGCAGCAAGTTCGGCAAGACCGCCGGCGGCGAGACCTACTGGCTCGACCCCGAGCTGACCTCGCCGTACGCCTTCTACCAGTTCTGGATCAACGCCGACGACCGGGACGTGGAGCGCTACCTGAAGGTCTTCAGCTTCCGCCCCCGGGAGGAGATCGAGGACCTGGTCAAGCAGGGCGCCGAACGGCCCGCCGCCCGCATCCCGCAGCGCGCGCTCGCCGAGGAGGTCACCACCCTGGTGCACGGTGCCGAGGAGTGCGCCCGCGTGATCGCCGCGTCCCGGGCCCTGTTCGGCCAGGGCGAGCTGCGGGACCTGGACGAGCGGACCCTGCAGGCGGCCCTGGCCGAGGTCCCGCGCGCCGAGGTCCGGCCCGGCGAACTGCCGCCGGTGGCCGACCTGCTCGCCTCCTCCGGCCTGTGCAAGAGCAAGTCCGAGGCCCGCCGCACGATCACCCAGGGCGGCGCGTACCTCAACAACACCAAGGTCGAGGCCGAGGACGCCGTCCCGTCCCCCGACGACCTGCTGCACGGCCGCTTCCTGGTCCTGCGCCGAGGCAAGCGCAACATCGGCGGCGTGGAGGTCGTCCACCCCTGACCCCGGCACGGTCTGCGGCCGCCCGCTTGGTTGCGGGCGGCCGCAGACCCACCCGGTGACAAAGGGCCACGCCGCCGGCACCCGCAAGGCCGCGGCCGTGAAGGTCAGCGGACGCGTCACCGCGCGCACACCCTCGCTGACGAGCGAGCCGCCCGTACCGAACAGCCCACCACCCATGCCCACCAGACGGCGAGCGCATGGGCGCATCAGGAGCGTCGTCGGCGCCGGGCCCCGACGACGAGCCGACCTCCCATAAGCGCGTCTCGCGCCTGGCGGTGGGGGTCGGTGACCTGGTCAGCTGCGATCGGCTTGGCCGCGAATGCTTGATCACATGAGGTGTTGGGCCGGGGTCGCGACGGGGGGTGAGCCGAGTGCCGCGAGTGTGTTGAGGGCTTGGTGGTGGAGATGCGCGGGTCGGCAGGTTGCAGTCGACATGGCGGCCGGGCCTGATCACGTGCGTCGGTGCGTGTTTTCTGGTGCGACGGGGTGCGGGCACGCAGGTCTCCGTACCGGCGGCGCCTCAAGTGTCCGGCGGGTGGCGTGGCCTCGCATGTGCTGGCCTGGTGGTGAGCGCGATGGGCGCATTTGAGGGTGCGACGTTGGGTGGCTGTGGGTGAGCCGAGTGCCGCGAGTGTGTTGAGGGCTTGGTGGTGGAGATGCGCGGGTCGGCAGGTTGCAGTCGACATGGCGGCCGGGCCTGATCACGTGCGTCGGTGCGTGTTTTCTGGTGCGACGGGGTGCGGGCACGCAGGTCTCCGTACCGGCGGCGCCTCAAGTGTCCGGCGGGTGGCGTGGCCTCGCATGTGCTGGCCTGGTGGTGAGCGCGATGGGCGCATTTGAGGGTGCGACGTTGGGTGGCTGTGGGTGAGCCGAGTGCCGCGAGTGTGTTGAGGGCTTGGTGGTGGAGATGCGCGGGTCGGCAGGTTGCAGTCGACATGGCGGCCGGGCCTGATCACATGTGTCGGTGCGTGTCTTCTGGTGCGGCGGGTGCGGGCCGGGCGCTCGGCGTGGCTGCGTGTGCCGTGCCGTCGCATGTGCCGGTCAGACGGCGAGCACATAGGACGGTCTGAAACGGCGCGGAGTTGGGCCACCGTGCGGCGAGCCGGCGGGCGCAAGCGCGTCCATGGGCTTGGCGGCGGAGATCGGCGGCCCGGTCAGCGGCGAGCAGCGTGACCGCCCAGGCTTGATCGCGCGCGTTGCGGCCCGAGGTCGGTGCCGTGCCGCGCATACGCCGACCAGATGGTGAGCACATGGGGTGCATCAGGAGGGGCCTGGCGTCAGGGCACCGCGGAGCTGAGGGGCGCAAGCGCATTTCCAGCGTGGCAGTGGGAGAACGGCTGCCAGGGCAGAGGTGATCATACAAGGCGGCCAAGGCCTGATCGCACGCGTCTGGGCGAGCACGTTCGTGGATGTGCGAGGTGCCCGTACCGTGCGTCCCGCCTGATCGGCGATCGCCGTGCCGTCGCACGTACCGGCCGGACGACAGAGAGCACATGGGACGCGGGAGAGGCGGCACGGCCGTCAGGCCATTAGCGGCGAAGCAGCAAGCGTGTTCCGGCCTGGCAGCGAAGCAGGGTGTGGCCAGCCGCGATCAGCTTGGCCGCCTGTGCTTGATCACACGGGTTGTGGGCTGGGGTGCGCTTTCGCCGAAGGCTGCGGGCGCATGAGGTGGTCGTGCCGTGTGTTCCGCATGGCTGGCGGTGCCGTCCTGCGCATGCGCAGAGCAGACGGCGAGCGCCTGGAGCGCATCAGTAGGGGCATGGCGTAAGGCCACCGTGCGGCGAGCCGGGCGTCGCAAGTGCGTTTCGGGCCTGGCGGTGGACGTCGGCCCGGCCAGCCGTGATCAGCATGGTGGCCAGGCCTTGATCGCACGCGTCTGTATGCGGGCAATGTTCGTTGATGTGCACGGCTCGCTTCTGCTCCGGCGCCAACGCTCGCCCAGCCAGAGGCCGGCACGGCGCTCGCACCGGGCATGGTCGGAGGGGAGGAGGCGCGGCCGGTCCGGGCAGCGCTGCTCGGCGCAGTACTCCTCGTACATCACGATGTTGTCCAGCACCTCCCGGGTGTCGCCGCAGACACGGCCGAGGATGTTTAGCCGGCAGCACCAGGTCGTGGTTGCGCGCCAGCAGGCTCACCCGGAAGGCGACCGGCCGTCCAGCGTCGCGGTGGCCGGAATGCCGCCTCGCCGACGGACCGTCTACTGGCCCGGCCGGCATCGGGGACGGTGCCGAGCTACCCCTCGTCCCGCGAGGGCGGGCGCGGCCCGCGCGGGCTGATTTGACGACTCCGTCGGACCTCCCTAATCTTCTTCCTGCCCCGAGGGGATGCGGGACGCCGGACAGCACGGCGGACGGCCCCGGGGAACCTTCTCCCAGCGGGAAAACGATTCGGAGTCTGGTTCGGGTCGTTGTGGTCTGGGGGGACCAGTCTGGACGGGATGCGGGACATCGCGTGTGCGGTGGCCGGCCCGCGGGACTCCTCCGTAAGTGATCTTTTGGGCGATCTTGGTCGTCCGGGTGGTCGGTGTGCGGAGGCCGGGCTGGGTCTGGAGACCGGATCGGATGGTCTGGGTTGACAGGCGGGAAGGTTCCGGTAGCATGGAAGGGTTGCCCCGGAGTCGGGGCCTGCGAGAGCGGGTTCCGCGCGGTGGGTGTCCGTTTCTTGAGAACTCAACAGCGTGTTAAAAGCCAGTGCCTTTTAGTCGGCTGGACGTTCGACGTCTGGCCGCCCCTGTTAGCCCTGGGACTGTTGGTTTCGGGGTGGGGTTTCTTTGAGGCAGGCAGTCCCTTCTGGGGCTGTCGTGCTGGGATTTCTCTTGAGGTTTGGCCTGCCACGGTGTGGTGGGTGTTTGGACCTTGATGGAGAGTTTGATCCTGGCTCAGGACGAACGCTGGCGGCGTGCTTAACACATGCAAGTCGAGCGGAAAGGCCCCTTCGGGGGTACTCGAGCGGCGAACGGGTGA